>NZ_JBBLYW010000071.1:0-221890 GCF_037911235.1 Arthrobacter oryzae | reverse complement strand
GCAGAAGCGCAGCATGAGGGCGGCCCGGGCTACGGCCGGAACTTCCTGAGCCAGCTGTTGACGGGTTCGACAACGGAATCCACAGTGGAGTCGAGCAGGCCCGTGCCGGATTCGTCATTCTTCCGGCTCTTCTGCCCGCGGTCCTCGGCGCTGTTTTCTTCCGGCGACGGAGTGGCCTGGTCGGAGGATTCGCCGGGCTGATCCGCGGAGTCCGTTCCGGACAGCTCCTCCGGCGCCGATTCGGACCTGCCCGCGCCGGAGGTTTCAGCGTCCGGCCTGCCCGTTTTGCCGTTGCCTGAAGCGGCTCCGGGTGCCCCGTCGTGTCCCTTTGCCGTCGGAAGTACCTGCGCGTCCGGTGCTGTCGTCGAAGCCTGGCCGTTGGCGTTGCCTGGACCGGCCGGGAGGGTATCCGGGCCGGCAGCCTGGTCATCGGCTGAAGAAAGAGCCTCGTCCAGCTGCAGGAACAGCGGCGAAACCCACGCCGGCCGTCCGTCCTGGTCCGAACCTGCCGGCGCAAGGGGAAGCGTCCAGTCCGGGGTCCAGTCCGTGGTCAGGTCCTGGATGGACCAAAGCCCGGAGCCGCCCTCCGATACCTGGCTGGTGGCGGCGACACCGCTGACCCCGAGGCCCATGCCGGCAAGGACTGCCAGGCCCACGATTGCCGGACGGTACTGGCGCAGCCAACGCTTCTTGGTCAGCTCATCCCGCGGTCCGGCCAGCATGGCCGCAAGTTCAGGACCGGGAGCAGGAACCTGCATCTGCGCCAGTGCGGCTATGGACAGGAGCGCGGCCCTGAGCTCGGGCACGTCCGCGTGGCCGGCGTCGAGCAGAAGCCGGTCAACGGTTCCACCAGAAGAGTCATCCCTGGTTGTCATGGCGCTACGTAGTCCTTTACGGCCGAATGTTCACGGAGTCTGTCCAAAGCACGTCGCTGAAGCTGTTTAACGGCCCCGGCGCTTTTCCCCATGATTTCGGCCACCTGCTCCACGGTGAGATCTGCAATGATCCGCAGGGTAAGGACCTCTTTTTGGTCCTCTCCCAGAATGTCAAGCAGTGCCAGCACTTCCCTCGGCGCCACCAGCAACATGGCCGCGGCTTCCGCCGAAGCCGATTCCCGCCGGTCAAACTCCGGTTCGAAGGGTTGTTTCGGCGGCGTCCGGCTTTGCCTCCGGTGATCGTCCACCATCCGCGCATGGGCCACCGAGAACAGGAAGGTGCGCAGTCCGCTGGCACCGCCGCTGAGGGTTTCTATACGGGGCAGCACCGCCAGGAAGACATCCTGCATGGTGGCCTCCGGGTCCTCGACGCCACGGGCGGTCAGGTAGCCCAGCACCTGCGACGCATAGCTCCGATAGACCAGATTGAACAACTCGCCGTCGCGGCCCTTAAGGGCCCGCAATGCATCGTCGGTCAGTGCTTCGGTCACGAACGTGTGGCTTTCGTTCAAGGGGGATGGCTACATCATTGTATGGCCATCATGTGGCGGCTGGGGTGGAACCCTCTCCATAACTTTACCCCTGGTAACCAAGGGAAAAAGCCGTCAGAGACCGCACACTCCTGGGCCAGCTGTCTGCTGAACCGGCTTCGGACAAAAAAGGGCCGGGCTGGAACATGATGGGGGACAGTTCCAGCCCGGCTCTCTTTTTGCAGTCAAGCGCCAGGCTCGAACCTGATGGGGGACAACTTCGAACCCGGCGCTTTCATAGTGGTAATCGCCACGGCACGGTTGAGGGTTACGCGGAATCCAAAAAACTTTTAAGAAAGTTTTTCAGGGCCGTTCCGGTACCGGATCAGGGGCTGGATCCGGGCGGAATAACGGGCCCGCGACACGGCCGGATCTGCCACATCGGAAGCTGGCATCACAGTATGCACTCAGTGTATAGATGGGGTGTGAACAACTCCCTCGCCTTGCTGGGCCTCCTCAGCCGCCAGCCCAGCTACGGCTACGATCTCAAGCATTCCTACGACCGCTACTTCGGAACCGGGAAGGCCTTGGCTTTCGGCCAGGTATATTCCACCCTCGCCCGAATGGTTCGTGACGAACTGATCCGCGCCTTGGGCGGGGAGACCGGTTCCGGACCGGACCGCAAGAAGTACGAAATCACTTCCGCCGGCCAGGTCAAGGTCCACGAGTGGCTGTTCACGCCCGACGTTCCCTCGGAGTCCCTCCAAAGCAACCTGTTTGCCAAGACCGTGATCGCTTTACTGCTCGACGACGACGCCGAACGGCTGCTCGATGTACAGCGCAGCGAACACATGACCCGCATGCGTGAACTGACCCGCCTGAAAAAGGACGCGGACCTGATGCAGGTCCTGATGTGCGACCACGGCCTGTTCCACATCGAAGCCGATCTGCGCTGGATCGACCTCACGGGCGCCCGCCTGACCCAACTCAAGAAGGAGCTCCAGAACGCATGAGCACGATTAGCACCACGTCATCTGTTCTCAGTGCCCGCGGCCTGCACCACTCCTTCGGGCAGACCAAGGCCCTGCGCGGAATCGACCTCGACGTCCAGCGCGGCGAAGTGCTCGCCGTCATGGGTCCCTCGGGGTCTGGCAAATCCACGCTGCTGCACTGCCTGGCCGGTGTTCTTGTCCCCGACGGCGGTTCGGTGACCTACCGTCCCGCCGGTCGGTCACCGATGGAGACCAGTGCACTTGGGGAGCCGAAACGCGCACGGCTGCGGCTGACCGATTTCGGGTTCGTGTTTCAGTTCGGCCAACTACTGCCGGAGCTCACGGCGGCGGACAACGTCAGCCTCCCGCTCCTGCTGGCCGGGACCAGGCGGCCGGAGGCGCTGCGCCGGTCCACGGAACTGCTGGAACGCCTCGGTCTGAACGGGATGGGCACCAAGCTGCCTGGTGAACTGTCCGGAGGCCAGGCCCAGCGCGTCGCCGTTGCCCGTGCCCTGGTGGCATCCCCTGCCGTGTTGTTCGCCGATGAGCCCACGGGTTCGCTGGATTCCCTCGCATCCGAAAATGTGCTGACTCTTTTGCTCGAGCTTGTCCGCGAAGCGGGCACCACCGTGGTGATGATCACCCACGATGCCCGCACCGCCGCTTATGCGGACCGGGAAGTCATCGTGCGCGACGGCGGACTTGGGGCCGGATACAGGGTGACAGCGTGAATCCCGCATTGCTCAAACTGGCAGTCGTCGGCAGTCGCTCCTCCTATGGCAGGCTCGGCGGAATCGCCGGAGGAGTCGCTGTCGGAGTATGCCTGCTGTTGTTGCTGTGGGGCGGCGCCAACGGGCTTAGCGCACGTGATGACCGCGGCGCCTGGCTGCGCGAAACCGGCTTGCCCTCCGTGGCCGCGCCCCTGACGGCCGATCCGACCGCTTCGGGGCCGGCGATGCCGGTGCCGCTTACCGCGGACACGGTGCTCATGGAGGCCAACCCGGTGGAGGTCTTCCGCGACCGGCTGATCAACCGCCGCGACGTCGCGGCCCTGGACCCGACCACCGTCAAGATCCCCGGGATCGGCAGCCCTCCGGCACCGGGCCGCTACTATGCGTCCCCGGCGCTGCAGCGTCTGATCGAGGCGACTCCCCGGAACGAGCTTGGCGACCGTTTCGGGACGTTTGCCGGCACGATTGACGATGCTGCCTTGCCCGGACCTGATTCCCTGATCGTCGTCACGGGAGCAACGGAAACCGAACTCCGCCAGAACGGCAGGGCTTTCCTGGTGTCAGGCTTCACGACCAACCCTTATGGTGGCAGCGCGGCCGCCTACAACACGGTGCTGTCCATCGGGGCCATTGCGGTGTTCTTCCCTGTTCTGCTGCTGATCAGCATTGTCACCGGCCTGGGTGCTGCCCAGCGCAGGGAACGCTTCGCCACCCTGCGACTCATTGGCGCATCCCCGCAGGTGATCTCCAGGATCGCCGCCGTCGAAACCGCTGTCCCCAGCCTGATCGGGGCAGTGCTCGGCGTCGTGCTGGCCCTCGTGCTGAGGCCGGCTGCCGCACAGATACCGGTCAACGGCACCCGGATGTTCGCCGCGGATCTGGCCACCGGCCCGGCGTCGGCCGCCGCCGTCGTCGCCGTGGTGGTCACGGCCTCGGCACTGGTCGCCGCGCACCGCACGGCCCATGCAGGCACTGGCCCCTTGGGCGTGACGAGGGCGGTGCACGAAAAGACACCCACCATGTGGCGGAGCGTTCCCTTGCTGGCCGGTTTGGCCGCCATGATCACGGCTGTACTTATTATCCGCGTAATGGGGGTGCGGCTGCCGTGGTTGGAATCACCGCTCCTTATCGGCGGCTTCGTGCTGATCCTCGTCGGCATCGTAGCCATCGGCCCGTGGCTTACCCGGCTGGTGAGCCGGATGGGGCTGCGCCAGGCACGGAGCGCGGCAGGAGTCATTGCCGCCAGCCGGATCCAAAAAACCCCGGTGGCGACCTTCCGTTCCGTATCAGGTCTGGTGATTGCCGTGTTCGTCGTGTCCGTGTTCGCTGGGGGATCCAGCATCATCGAATCAACTGAGGCACCTGCCACTCGGCCCGGTCTGCTCCAGCCCACCAGCCTCCACGCGACCGTGAGCGCCGGAAGTACCCCTGCTCAGGTCGCCGACGCCGCACGCCAGGCGAAGGAACTGCCGGGAATCCGGAACGCCGTCGTCGGCTACGGCCCGGCAGCCCTCTCCGAAAGGGATGCCGGCCCTGAGATCTACCTTCATGCCGAGGACGCTCCCGGCCTCGGCTTCAAAGACATTCCAGCTGAAGAGACCGTCGCCGTTGATACGTCGTTCCTCTGGACGACGCACCCACTTGCCCTAAACCCGGCGCCCTCCGCCAGCCTGGACGAAATGGTGCCGATCGTGATTGTGCTCGGCACCGACGGGACCCCCGAGGCCATGGACCGTGCCCGGACGGCATTGAACGGTTCAGGCATCACGGCCATCCCGGCCAACTCCCCATTGGACCTCAACTTGCAGTCCACCACGCGCCTGATTCAGGGCCTGGCTGTGCTCGCATACCTCGGCATGTTTGTCGCGATCGCAATAGCCGGCCTGTCCCTGGCCGTCGCCACCGCGTCTGCCATCCTGGACCGGAAGAGAGTCCTCGGCCTGATGCGGCTGATGGGGATGCCGGTGTCTGTCCTGCGCCGGATCATCACCCGTGAAGCAGCGGTCCCGCTCCTGACCGTTCTGCTTCTCTCGGTCGGCCTGGGGTTCCTCGTGGCCTGGCTAATGGTGACGTTCATTGACGACACCTACCGGGTGACCTGGCCGTCGCCCGGTTACTTCATGGCCCTGGGCATCAGCCTGCTTCTGGCTCTCGGAGCGGTCATCGCGACATTCAGTCTCATCCGCAGCAGCACGGCGGTGACGGCTACACGCTTCGAATAGATTCCGCAGCGCGAGCGGCACCAAAGTTCCGGGAATCTCCGGGTTGCCGTCAGCGGCCCGTCAGCAGGCGGGACAGGGCTGATGCCAGCTCGGCGGCGTCCGGGCCAAGGCGCCGGCCCGTTTCACGTGCCCGATCCAGCCGGTCAGTACGGAGGTCGCTGTCCACGAGCCAGGCAACCAGCTCGAGTCGGGAGGCCCCCGCCATGGCAGCCGACGACGCCAGGCTTTGGGTTGCGGCACTTGCAGCCTCAACGTCTCCGCTGTCCAGGGCAGAAACCACGTTGTTGACCCTGGACGGGAGCAGGACCAAAAAGAGGTTCAGGAATTCAATAAGCCGGCTCTGGGAGTGGACACCCCCGGCAAGCTCCTGCACCCGCATGCGGTCAAGGACCGGTGCCCGGTTGATCCGGGCACGGTACCGGCGCGGCCCCTGATCCGGCGCTTCGGCCCGGTCCGGTAGCCCTGACGCGGGACCGGACTTGTACTTTTGTGACTTCAAGCTGAGACCCATGATGTCCATCCCTCCCGTTAGCGGTCCGACGACTGCCCTGTGGGAGCCCCACTCCAGGCGATGCGCCGGTGACTCCAACATAAGGAGCACCGACGCGCCGGTCACGAGTGGCCGGTACCCGGTTCACACCCGGTACCACCTGCAACATGGGTGCCACTACGTATCAACTTCCCGGCGGCCCTGCAGGTCCCGATCCTGTAACGCTCCGGCGCCGGGGGTTACGCGGGACGGTCGGGGGTGTCAGGATACCGGCATGAGCGAGGAAGTGATGGCCGTCCCTGCCGCCGGTCCGGCAGCGACCCCCAAACATGTGACCGGACTGATCAATCCCCAGGGTTCCGCCGCGACCCGGGCCATGCGCGAGCAGGCCCGCAGGCGGCGGGATGCCGAAGCGAAACTGCAGCAGCACCTACTCGAGATCCGCAACAAGCAGTCCGCCGGGTAGCCGGTAATCACTATAACGACGACGGCGGCGGGCCACCTTTCCGGGTGACCCGCCGCCGTCGGACGTCAGTGAGCGTCAGTCAGTTTTCAGTCCAGGATCAAATCGTTGACCACAATGGTCTGGTCGCGGTCCGGGCCGACGCCGATCGCCGAGAAGCGCGTCCCGGACAGCTTCTCGAGGGCAAGGACGTAGTTGCGTGCGTTCTCCGGGAGGTCCTCCAGGGTCCGCGCACCGGTGATGTCCTCGGTCCAGCCCTCGAAGTATTCGAAGATGGGCTTGGCGTGGTGGAACTCGGTCTGCGTCATGGGCATTTCATCGTGCCGGACGCCGTCCACGTCGTAGGCCACGCAGACCGGGATCTGCTCGATGCCGGTGAGCACGTCCAGTTTGGTGACGAAGTAGTCCGTGAAACCGTTGACGCGTGAGGCGTGGCGCGCCAGCACGGCGTCGTACCAGCCGCAGCGGCGGGGCCGGCCGGTGTTGACGCCGAACTCGCCGCCCGTCTTCTGCAGGTACATGCCCATCTCATCGAACAGCTCGGTGGGGAACGGGCCGGCGCCTACACGCGTGGTGTACGCCTTGATGATGCCGATCGAACGGGAGATCCGGGTGGGGCCGATGCCGGAGCCCACCGAAGCGCCGCCGGCGGTCGGGTTCGAGGACGTCACGAACGGGTAGGTGCCGTGGTCCACATCGAGGAACGTGGCCTGGCCGCCCTCCATGAGGACCACCTTGCCCTCGTCCAATGCCTTGTTCAGCACGAAGGTGCTGTCGATGACCAGCGGGCGCAGGCGTTCGGCGAAGGAGAGGAAGTAGCTGACGATCTCCTCCACCTCGATGTCACGGCGGTTGTACACCTTGACGAGGAGTTCGTTCTTCTGGCGCAGCGAGCCTTCAACCTTCTGGCGGAGGATGGACTCGTCAAAGACGTCCTGGACGCGGATGCCGAGACGGGCCACCTTGTCCATGTAAGCCGGGCCGATGCCGCGGCCGGTGGTGCCGATGGCGCGGCTGCCGAGGAACCGCTCGGTGACCTTGTCCAGCACCTGGTGGTAGGGCGCCACGAGGTGCGCGTTGGCGGAGACGCGCAGCTTGGAGGTGTCCGCGCCGCGGGCCTCGAGACCGTCGATCTCCTGGAACAGGGCTTCGAGGTTCACCACGCAGCCGTTACCGATGATCGGAACAGCGTTCGGGCTCAGGATGCCGGCAGGAAGGAGCTTGAGCTCATACTTCTCACCGCCTACGACGACGGTGTGCCCGGCGTTGTTGCCGCCGTTCGGCTTGACCACGTAGTCG
Source organism: Arthrobacter oryzae (assembly GCF_037911235.1). GTDB lineage: Bacteria > Actinomycetota > Actinomycetes > Actinomycetales > Micrococcaceae > Arthrobacter > Arthrobacter oryzae_E. The sequence goes on along the minus strand of NZ_JBBLYW010000071.1, from coordinate 214,288 downwards.
ACGCGGCCGCCAAGCAGGTCAGTGGCTTTACCTTTGCCTTCGTCGCCCCACTGGGCTCCGACGATCACGATTGCTGGCATGGGATCCTCCCCCATTCGTTCGGGCTGGACCGCAGCCGGTTCACCAAAGTGATCCGCCAAGGGACAGCGCCGTTCATGAGAATGCCCCGAACGTACCGGCCTTCGCTGGTCCGCGGGGCAGCGCAGCGACGCAAGAGTTCCGGGGCTCTTACCACCCAAGTTTAGCCGATGACGGCCTTTGCCCCGTTGATGGCCCGCCGCGGCCCTTCGCACGGAGTAAAGGACCGCGGCGGCCTGACGAAGGCGCCTCTACTCGTCGTCGGCCTCCTCGCCCGGGCGGGAGGTCTGGGTGTCAAGGGTGTCCCAGAAGGAGGTGTCGGCGTCGGCGATTGATCCGTCAGCGATGGCAGCCGCAGTGGATGTCAGCGTGGTCACCGTCTGCTTGATCAGGTAGCCGTTGCTGCGGAGGCCGAGGGCGTAGCCGTCCAGGTAATGGTCAGACATGCCCCGCATTTCAAAGAGCAGGGTGGCTATCCCGTACTCCACGGCGATGCCGTTGCGGCTGATGGTCTCGGCGCTGCCGCCCACGTACTTGCCGAGGTGGCCCCAGCCCGTGGAGTCCACATTGTCGAACACCACGGCCCCCAGCTGCTTGGACTTCTCAACCACCGCCGGATCGGCATTGGGGGTGGTGGGGTACAGAATCGAGCCGGACACCAGCTCCCCGTCGCGTTCGCTGCGGGTCCCCTGGTGGTGCAGGTCGATCATGTAATCGATGTTGTACTTGCGCATCACGTTGTCATGCAGAGCCCGGGTCTCGGGCTGGACCTTGGCTACGTGGTCGCGGTTCAGGTCCACCCCCTCGGCGTTGTAGCGGGTGAGGTTGCGGTCGCCCTTGGCCTGGTAGTCATCCAGCGGGAAATTAACGTCCCCCATGGCCCCGTCCGAATTGAGCATGGGGACGATCAGGATGTTCACCCCGTCAAGGATGTCCTCCGATTTGCCCGTGCCCAGATGCCTCACGAATTCGAGGGCGCCTTCGGTGGTGAGCTGCTCGTTGCCGTGCTGCTGCGTCAGGTAAAGGATGGTGGGCTTGGCCGGGTCCGAGATGTACTTCACCAGGTGGATGTCCCGGCCCTTGACCGTCTGACCTATGACTTCCAGCTCCATCGCGGACTGGCGCGCGTCCTGGTCCTTGAGGAAGGAGACCATTTCTTCGTAAGTGGCCAGCTTCGAAGTGGTGATCTGGCCGTTGCCGTCATAGTTGGGTCCTTCGCCAACGGCATTGGCCAGCGGAACAGGCGCCGCCACGACGGCCAGAGCCAGGGCACCGGAAACGGCAAGGGTCCTGAAAGTCGACAGGTTTTTTCTCACGGGCGAAACCTCTTTCGAGTGCGTTGATGCGGCTGGCCGCCATGTCCCCCATCGCGGTCCGTGACAACAGCCAACCAAGCTCAACGAGTCCTGTCAATAAACTCAACAAAAGCTGACTGGAGGCGGGCTGGACGATCCTTCCCTGGCCGAAAGGTGGGACCGACATCCCGTTCGCGGACATCATCGGGTCAGTGCTGCAGGTCAACGCCGGCGCCTACTGCTTCGAAGCCGCCAGTGTCCGCCACGAACATGAATGGCCGGTCTGGGGAAGACACCAGGCTCCCCGAGGGCAAGGTCATCATCCCGGGCGTCGTCTCGCACGCCACCAACGTTGTGGAGCACCCCGACCTCGTAGCGGACAGGTTCGTCAGGTTCGCTGACCTGGTGGGCCGTGAGAACGTCATCGCGTCCACTGACTGCGGGCTGGGCGGCCGCGTCCACCCGCAGATCGCCCTGGCCAAGCTGGAGTCTTTGGGCGAAGGCGCCCGCCGCGCCACGAAGCAGCTGTGGTGACGGCTTAGCGAGTTTTCCCTCACTTCCCGGTCCGGGATGCCGGGCCTGCCGCTGCCGGCAGGCCCGGCATTTCGCTGGGCTTGATAGACTGATAAAGATCGATCAGGAATCGGTCCACTCACCACATTTTCAAACCACACCGTAACTGGCGTGCCCGGTAATTGGCATGCCTGCTTTCGGTGTGGCAGCGTCACCGATCCCGCAGGAGACCCAGCAATATATGACAGCCCTGGCTACTGAATCATTCCGCGAGCAGCTTCTGAGCCGCCGTTACGAACCCAACGTCGCAGCTGTCAATGAGCTGTGCGACACCTTCCAGAGCCTCAAGCCGGACACCGTGGTCCCGTACGTGGATCCGATGCACGACGTCGACGAGTGCCGCATCATCAGCCTGTACTCCAACATCGGCACCGCCGATGAGTCCGGTTTCATCACCGCCGGCGACAGCGAAGCAGCCACCCGCATGCTCGGCGTGCAGTGGAAGCTGGGCCTCCGCCCCGAATTCGTGATGCCCTGGAACGTCCACCCGTGGCACATCCCCGGCGAGCCCAACGGCAAGTTCACCCCGGACCAGATTTCGGCAGGCCTCAAGCCGCTGCTGAAGTTCCTTGCCTTGGTGCCCCGCGCCTCCGTGATCGTGGCCCACGGCACCGAGGCCAACCGCCTGGCCCAGCTGCTGCTGAAAACCGAAGTTCCGATGATCTGGCGCCGCGGACTGAAGACCTACAAGGTCCGTTCGCTGAGCGGCCGCGCGTTCGCCGGCACCGAGGCACGCCAGCAGCAGTACCTCGACGAAATGCACGTTGTGTACGCTGACGCCATGGCCCGCACAGGCCTCACGAAGGTGAACTAACAGCCTGAACCAACAACGACGGCGGCTCCCCACCCGGAAAGGTGGGGAGCCGCCGTCGTTAATTCAGTTGAGGTTTTCGCCGATGGCTGCCTTGGCAGTGGGATCGGAGTCATTGAGGAACTTCTCAATGCGCTCCGGTTCCTCTGCCTCGCCGATGGCGGACGCTGCACGGCCCAGGGAGTACAAGGCGCGCAGGAAGCCGCGGTTGGGCTCGTGCTCCCACGGGATGGGCCCCACTCCGCGCCAGCCGTTGCGCCGCAGCGAATCGAGGCCCCGGTGGTAGCCAACCCGGGCATAGGCGTACGAATCGACAATCCGGCCATCATTCCAGGCTTCCTCGGCCAGGATGGCCCAGAGGAGCGAGGAGGTGGGGTGCTTCGCCACGAGATCCAGTGCCTCCTGGCCGAGGGCCAGGTGCTGGTAGATCTCAGGCTCCGCGGGCAGGAGTGTGGGCTCCGGGCCCATCAGGTTCCTGCGGAACTCGTCGGACATGATTAGAACGTCTTTCCGGCCGAGCCGAGCTGCTTGGTTGCCTCAACCACGCGGGCGGCCAGTCCGGCTTCAGCGGAGGCACCCCAGACGCGCGGGTCGTAGGTCTTCTTGTTGCCGACCTCGCCGTCAACCTTCAGCACGCCGTCGTAGTTCTTGAACATGTGGTCCGCCACGGGACGCGTGTAGGCGTACTGGGTGTCGGTGTCGATGTTCATCTTGATGGTGCCGAAGGAAACGGCGTCCGCGATTTCCTGGTCCGAGGAGCCGGAGCCGCCGTGGAAGACGAGGTCGAACGGGCTGTCCTTGCCGATCTTCGCACCCACCTGGGCCTGGATGTCCTTGAGGATCTCCGGGCGCAGCTTCACGCCGCCGGGCTTGTAGACGCCGTGCACGTTACCGAAGGTCAGGGCGGTGATGTAGCGGCCGTTCTCGCCGGCGCCGAGGGCATCGATGGTGGCCAGGGCGTCTTCCACCGTGGTGTACAGCTTCTCGTTGATCTCGTTCTCGACGCCGTCTTCTTCGCCGCCGACCGTACCGATTTCGACCTCGAGGATCATCTTGGCGGCCGCGGTGCGCGCCAGCAATTCGCGGGCGATGCGCAGGTTTTCCTGGAGGGTCTCGGCGGAGCCGTCCCACATGTGCGAGTTGAAGATCGGGTTGCGTCCGGCTTTGACCTCGGCCTCGGAAGCTGCCAGCAGCGGCAGGACGAAGCCGTCCAGCTTGTCCTTGGGGCAGTGGTCGGTGTGCAGCGCGATGTTCACGCCGTAGTTCTTGGCCACTTCACGGGCGAACGCCGCGAAGCCCAGGGAACCGGCAACCATGTCCTTGGTGGACGCGCCGGACCAGTAGGCCGCACCGCCGGTGGAAACCTGGACGATACCGTCAGACTCTGCTTCGGCGAAGCCACGGAGGGCCGCGTTCAGCGTCTGCGAGGACGTGACGTTGACGGCAGGGAAAGCGAAGCCGCCCGCCTTTGCGCGGTCGATCATCTCGGAGTAGATCTCTGGGGTTGCAATGGGCATGCTGACTCCTAAAGTGAATTTCGTCTACGGGTTGTGTTGACCCTGGAGTGAACCTCGTCGGCTAGCACCCATCCTAGCCATTTCTGCGCGGGGGCAGTGTTTCGGGTCACTGGCCGGGTAACAGTTTGCACCGGGACCGCTGCGTCGAGGTGGCACTTCGCGGCACTTCCAGGCCCTTCGACTGCCGCGATCTGTCATCTCGGCAGAGGTTCAGACCTGCTGGCTGAACACGTGCCGGCGGATCCAGGCGTGCATAGCGATGGCCGCCGCGGACGCCGCATTGATGGACCGGGTGGAGCCGAACTGTTCGATCGAGAGCGTGTCCAGGGCGGCGGCGTGCACTTCCGGAGTCAGACCGGGACCTTCCTGGCCGAACACCAGGACGCAGTTTTTTGGCAGGTCGTAGGTTTCCAGCGGCACGGAATCGGGGAAGATGTCGATGCCGATGATGGCGAGCCCCTCCCCCTGCGCCCACGCCACGAAGTCCTCCACGGTGGGGTGGTGGCGGACGTGCTGGTAGCGGTCGGTGACCATGGCCCCGCGTCGGTTCCACCGGCGTCGTCCGATGATGTGGACCTCCTTGGCGAGGAACGCATTGGCGGTGCGCACCACGGTGCCGATGTTGAGGTCGTGCTGCCAGTTTTCGATGGCGATGTGGAACTCGTGGCGCTTGGAATCCAGATCCGCCACGATGGCTTCATGCTTCCAGTAGCGGTATTTGTCCACCACATTGCGGCGGTCCCCGTCGGCCAGGAGGTCCGGATCCCAGTGCTCGCCTTGGGGAAGCTCACCTTCCCAGGGCCCGACGCCGACCTCCGCCTTGGGCTCCGCTTCCTCCCCTGGGCGGGAACCGTGAGGGAGGACGGGCTGGGCTGGGGTCTCGGGGTCAGTCACGCTTCAACTTTAGCCGCGGCTTAGCCGTCCAGCTTCCAGCGGTTGGCGCGGTAGGAGTTGCCGATTTTCTCCAGCAACTCCGGGTTGGCGCGCCAATAGCTTTCGTGTCCGCTGACGCCCATCATCTGCGGCGTGCCCCACGGAGTCACGGTAAACAGGTTGACAGCCCGGATGGCGTCACCCCCGGCGTTGGTGCAGGTGAAGCCGACGACGACGGCCGCCGCGCGGCGGAACTCCCGGATTTCCGGTGCTGTCGCCGCAAAATTGCTGGCGCACTTGTGGCCTACGAGGTGCTGCGGCAGTTCAGCGGCGGGGATGGCTTTGAGCTTTGCCTCAATGTCCTTGATGGCTGCTTGAACCTTTGCGGGCTCCTTGCCGTACTTCCCCTCCTCTGCTTCGGCGAAGAAGGCGAAGGCCGTGGAGATGCCGTCACCGTCACGCTCTTCAGTGCCCTTGGCGACTTGCTGCATGGGGGCGCCGGTGGCCGGGTCCGTGGTGATCCCGAAGGTTTCGTCGCTGCTCCACGAACCCAGGTAGGTGAAGGAGGATTCCCCGGTGACAAAGCGCTTGAAGAGCGGGTCGTCGGCGGCCGGAACGTTTGCCGGTCCCTGCAGTTCGTCCCATCCCTGGGGAAGCGGGAACGCCCCGGCCGGCATGTCGTCCGAGCCTGAATCCTCGGACGGTGCGGCGGATGCCTCGGGAGCAGCGCTCTCCTCCGCCGCTGCCGAAGATGCGGCTGCCGAGGGCTCGACTGGTGCCGGGCTGTCCTCTGCCTGCGGTTTGCTGAACGCCGGAATGACCCAAACGAACACGGCGATCAGGGCAATGATCACGGCGGCGGCGATGGCACCCAGCACAATGATCAGGTTCTTGTTGTTGCGCGGCGGCTGCGGCTGCTGCGGCGGCGGAAAACTCTGTGTGGGGTAGGGCTGCTGCGGGTGGAGCGGCGGCGGTGCGCTGTGGTTGTTGCTCATGGTGGGCCCTTTCAGGTGCTTGCAGGCATCCTGTGGTTCCCCGGATGCCTGGCGATGTGCGGCTGCGGGGACCTGCCGGCCCATGCCGGCACAACAAACCGCCGCAGATATCCCCCGATCCGCGGCCGCTGGCACGCTGGTGCCAGCTACGAGCCTAACGGAAAGGAGAGCCCGGGGACGCCGCGGCCGGGTCCGTCATTCTTCGGCCCCCGGATGTTCCGCCGCCCGAAAAATGACAGACTGGGAGCCGGAACCGGCCCATCAGCGTTGGAGGATCAGCATGGCAGAGTCAGACGAAGTACGTTCATCGGCAGCGGTTTACCGGAGCGGCCAGGAGATCGAGTGCTGGCTCACCGACATGGACGGCGTCCTGGTCCACGAAAACCAGCCGATCCCCGGGGCAGCGGAACTGATCCAGCGCTGGGTGGACACCTCCAAGCGCTTCCTGGTGCTCACGAACAACTCCATCTTCACGCCCCGCGACCTGGCCGCCCGGCTGAAGAGCTCCGGACTGGAGATCCCCGAGGAGAACATCTGGACCTCCGCCCTGGCCACCGCCCAGTTCCTGAAGGACCAGGTGCGCGGATCCGAGTCCGGGAACCGCGCCTACACCATCGGCGAAGCGGGACTCACGACGGCGCTGCATGAGGCCGGCTTCATCCTCACGGACCAGAACCCGGACTTTGTGGTGCTCGGCGAAACGCGAACCTACTCCTTCGAGGCCATCACCATGGCCATCCGGCTGATCCTTGCCGGTGCCCGGTTCATCGCGACCAACCCGGATGCCACCGGCCCGTCCAAGGACGGCCCCATGCCCGCCACCGGCGCCATCGCGGCCCTGATTACCAAGGCCACCGGCCGGGAGCCCTACATTGTGGGCAAACCGAACCCCATGATGTTCCGCTCGGCCATGAACCAGATCGATGCACACTCCGAAACCACCGCCATGATCGGCGACCGGATGGACACCGACATCATCGCCGGCATGGAGGCGGGACTGCACACGGTGCTGGTCCTCAGCGGGATCACGCACAAGGACGACATCGCCGCCTACCCGTTCCGGCCCAACCAGATCCTGAACTCGGTGGCTGACCTCAAGAGCCAGATCTAGCGCCGGACCGGCCCGCAGGCTAGCGCCGGCCCGGCCCGCAGGCTAATAAACGGTCATCCTGGGCCCGCCGGAAGGCAGCGGGAAGATCTCATCCTGGAGGTCCTGCAGGATCGGCCGGTAAACGAACGGGTTCCACTGCGGGCTGGCGTGCGCCGGCAGGGCGTCGTCGGTCCGGCGGTCGTTGGACACCATGTTGGCTGCGAACGTCCGCGCCCACGACTCGCGGGCCGTCTGGTAATTCACGGTGCCGTCACGGGGGTTGCCGATGAAGGCCATCCTTGTTCCGCCCAGCTTGCCGGCGAACCGGGTGGCGTCAAAGTGGTAGATGTAGGCGGACTCGGACTGGATCAGCACGCTGGACGGGGCAATCGGTGACAACTGCTCCATGCTCTGGTCCACCACCTGGCGCCAGGACCGTTCGTCCTTGTGCACGATGCGCTCGCCCAACTCGTACCCGCCGCGCAGCACGGTAGGAACCCGGAATCCGCCCTCGTAAAGCACCACCACGCCTTCGAACCAGCTCTGGTCCAGGACATCGAACTTGCTGTACGGGCTGGAGTCCAACAGGATGAATTCCACTTCCACGCCGTGCAGTTCGCGCAGGCGGGCAGCAACCTGCGTTGCCACCATGCCGCCGAAGCTGTGGCCGTAAAAATACAGGCTGGTCAGCTGCTTAGCGCGAACGTGTTCAATCACCGCGATCACGATCTGGTCAATGTCCAACCCCTGGTTGGAATAGCCGACGGCGGCCAGCTGGCCGCGCTGGTTCAGGGCACCGCGCAGGGAGCCAAGGATCCACTGCGCCTCCTCCCAGCTGGTTTTGTAGCCGGGAAACAGGATCCAGCTGGCGTTCGGGTAGTAGCTCTCCGCGAAGTCATCACTCATGGTCAGGATCTTGTTGGTGCGGCGCTCCGCCTGGACGTGCCGGGTGAAGAACATGTCGGTGGCCAGCAGGGAGGCCGCACCGGCTCCGATCAGGAAGTTTCGCCGGGAAAATCTCTTGAGTTCGGCGGCATGCTTGAGGAGGCGGCCCTCGGCTGATCCGGGGCCGCCCTCAGGCTGTGGTGGCTCCTGGACATACGGCACACCTCTACCGTAGCCACAGCGGAAGCCGGATATGAAACCCGCGAAACCAGCTAGATTACGGGCTCGGCCGGAAGTGCCGGCAGGGCGTCCGTTGAGTCCTTCCGGACGGCTTCAACACTCTTCCGCCGGGAGATCTCCATCCCGATGGCGTCGTACTGCGCCAGCAGTTCCGTGCCGGCGATCGCGGCAGGATCATCCAGCAGTCCGAAGACTGAGTCGCTGGCTGCCAGGAGTTCGTCGTCGGAGTACTGGGCCAGGGGCCCGCATCCCGAAGGGTCGATGGAGGCCGCAAACTCCCCGGTTATTTCAATGGTTTTCAAGCCCGCGCCGGCGTCAGCAGCCGAGCCCGCCGGCCGCGGCATGAATTCGAGTGAAACGCCTGATGCAGCCGAAAGGCCGCCGTCGCCGGCGCCGCCGTCGATCGCGTTGAGGTCGTTGCGCAGCCCCACGAGGGCGGGCGACTCCACGAAGGCGGCCTGGGAGAGGTCCACGCGGATGTGGGCGGTGATGCCCATGCGGCGGATGCGGCGGATGACGTGCACCAGGGCGGGTCGGGAATCCTGGTTGAGGCTGCCCCGGACATCGATCCGAACAATATCGGCGGTGACGTCCAGCTTAACGAGGGCATGAAGTTTGCGGTCCATAGGTACTCCAAAAAAGGGTGTCTATGGCCGACGGCTCAACCTTGCACAGCGTATCCTCCGCAGGGCGGCACCACAAGCCTGCGGTTTGCCCGGTTCCGCTACCCGGCCTGGCTTCGGCCTTCGCGGCGGTTCTGGCTTCGGACGTCAGTGCGGTCCTGGCCGCGGTCCTGACCATGTCCCGGCTCCTCGAAGTGCGTGCGGGTGCCTGCCCCGCCAACAGAATCCACCAGCGACTTGGCGATGTCCCGCAGCTTGACGTTGCTGTTGCTGGACGCGTCGGTCAGGATTTGCACTGCCGCCTCCTGGCTGCAGCGGTTCTGCGCCATCACGATGCCCACGGCAATGTCGATGGTGGTCCGGGATTCCAGCGTGGCACGGAGGTTGGTGGCACTGTCCGTGTGCAACGAGAACCTGACGGCCAGGCGGAGCGCCTGCGAGATTTCGCGGGTGTATTCCCTGGCGCGGGCCGCCGCTTTTTCGTCGAACTTGCGCGGGACATCGGAGTAGAGGTTCAGAGCCGCCTTGGCTTCCCCCTGCAGGCTGAAGGGAAGCGACAGCACCGAACGCAGCCCGTGCGAGGCCACGGCGTTGGCGTAGTCGGGACCCCACCGGTCCTCGTCGAAGAGGTCCGGGACGTGGACTTCCCGTTCCTCCTGCGCCGCGGTCAGGCAGGGTCCCTGCGACAGCCTGTACTGGATCTCGTCCACCTCGCGCGCGGAATCGCTGCTCCAGCCGATGGTGGCGGCCTTGCGGTCCCGGAGCAGGGTGATGCCGCAGAGTGCGTCGTCGCCGTCGCCCGCCATCTGGTGCGCGGAAAAGCGCGCCAGTTCGTTGAGGAAGTCCTCGAAATCGGCGCTCTCCAGAATGAGGTTCTGGATTTGGTCGACGGTGGTGGGAGCTGGGTTCAACGGAGGCATGGCGCGTTCTCTCCAGGAGCGTGACTTGAATTTGAACTACACAAATTGTAGGGTCACGCCTCGCAGCCATCCAAGCGGGGTTAGCTTCCGGCTGAATCGTGCCGTCCCTGCCGGTTGCCGGCCCCCGCCGGTACCTGCCCCGTTAGATCAGGCCAAGCTAGTTCAGGCCAAGCTCGTCCTTGCCGAAAGCGAACAGGTACGGAACACCGGTCTCCGCTTCGATCTTTTCCTTGGCGCCGGTGTCACGGTCCACGATCACCGCGACAGCCACAACGTTGCCGCCGGCCTTACGGACACCCTCGACGGCGGTGAGCGCGGAGCCGCCCGTGGTGGACGTGTCCTCGAGCACCAGCACCTTGCGGCCCTCCACCGAAGGACCTTCCACCTGACGGCCCATGCCGTAGGACTTCTGCGCCTTGCGGACAACAAAAGCGTCCACCGTCCGGCCGGCGTCCCCGGCGGCGTGCATCACGGCGGTGCCCACAGGATCGGCGCCCATGGTGAGCCCGCCTGCGCACTCAAAGTCGATGCCGGCGTCGTCAATCAGCGAGAGCATGACCTGGCCTACCAGCTTGGATGCCTCGTGGTGCAAAGTGATGCGGCGGAGGTCGATGTAGTAGTCGGCCTCGGCTCCGCTGGACAGGATCACCTTGCCTCGCACAACGGCGAGTTCCTTGATGAGTTCAAGCAGTCGGGCACGGGCGGCGGCAGCGTCAGCTGCAGGGAAACTGGTGGCAGTCATGGGGTCCAGTTTAGTGGCTCCGCAGTGTGTGACGTCGTCCCCGCCGCCGGGGGGAACGGGCGGGAGAACCAGCCCGCGAGCGCCACGGGACTTTCTACTCTATGAATGTTTCCCGGCGAGGAGTCCGATTGAATCATGACGGCCGGAACCGCTCCATCCACCCGCTGGCCCGCAATTCCCAAGGACATCCGCGGCCTCGCCGTCCGCCCGAACATGGTGGACTACGATACCGGCCGCGCCGCCTTTTCCTGGGACGAGGCGCGGCGCGCACTCTCCGGATTGCCCGACGGCGGCGTCAACATTGCTTATGAGGCCGTTGACCGCCACGCCTCCACCGAACGGGCAGGCCACGAAGCCCTGCGTTTCATCCGCGCCGACGGCACCGCGCATTCTTTGACCTACGCAGAGCTGGCAGAACAGACCGGACGGTTCGCCGGCGTCCTGCACGGTCTGGGTATCGGCCGCGGGGAACGCGTCTTTTCGCTCATGGGCCGCAGCCCGGAGTTATATGTCGCGGTTCTGGGAACGCTCAAGAACGCCAGCGTGTTCTGCCCTCTGTTTTCCGCCTTCGGCCCGGAACCCGTCCGTCAACGCCTGCACCTGGGGGCTGGCCGCGCCCTGGTCACCACGCGTGCGCTGTACCGGCGGAAGGTTGCCCAGATCCGCGACGAGCTGCCGGAGCTGGAACACATCCTGCTGATCGATGCCGAAGGCAGGCCGGACCCGGGAACCCTTGACCTGGCCGAGCTGATGCGCGACGCCCGGCCGCGGGAAACCGCCTCAACCCGCGCCGAAGAAATGGCCCTGCTGCACTTCACCAGCGGCACCACCGGCACCCCCAAAGGGGCCATCCATGTGCACGACGCCGTCACCGCCCACCGCGCCACCGGCTTCTTTGCGCTGGACCTGCACCCGGAGGACGTCTACTGGTGTACGGCGGATCCCGGCTGGGTCACCGGCACTTCCTACGGCGTGATCGCTCCCCTCACCCACGGCGTGACCACCATTGTGGACGAAGAGGAAATGGACGCGGACAGGTGGTACCGGATCCTCGCCGAGCAGCACGTCACCGTCTGGTACACAGCCCCCACCGCCCTGCGCATGCTGATGAAGGCCGGTGCCGGGCACCGCCGTGATGCAGGCCACGACCTGTCCGCCCTGCGGTTTGTGGCCAGCGTGGGCGAGCCGCTCAACCCCGAAGTGGTTGTGTGGGGCCAGGAAGCCTTCGGCCAGCCCGTCCATGACAACTGGTGGCAGACAGAGACCGGCGGCATCATGATCTCGAACTACGCCGCCATGGAGATCCGGCCCGGCTCCATGGGCCGGCCCCTGCCCGGCGTGGAGGCCGCGATCGTGGCCCGGGACCAGGACGGCAATGCGGTGCTCCGGAACGGCGAGGCCGTGCTGCTGACCGAACCGGAGGCGGTGGGCGAATTGGCCCTCCGGCCGGGCTGGCCTTCCATGTTCCGCGGCTACCTCCACGAAGACGAGCGTTACCGGCGCTGTTTCGCCGGCGGCTGGTACCTCACCGGCGACCTCGCGAAAACGGACGCCGACGGATACTTCTGGTTTGTCGGCCGGGGCGACGACGTCATCAAGTCCTCCGGGCACCTGATCGGCCCGTTTGAGGTGGAGAGTTCGCTGATGGAGCACGAAGCCGTAGCCGAGGCCGGGGTAATAGGCGTCCCGGATCCCGTTGCCGGCGAGGTGGTCAAGGCTTTCGTGGAGCTTCGCACCGGCTGGCAGCCGTCGGAGGCGCTCAAGCTGGACATCATCGGTTTTGCCCGCAAACGGCTGGGGGCCGCAGTGGCTCCCAGGCTGCTCGATTTCACCGATGGCCTGCCCAGGACCCGGAGCGGCAAGATCCTCCGGCGGCTCCTGAAGGCCCGTGAACTCGGCCTCCCCGAGGGTGACACGTCAACCATCGAGTCACCGGCCGGCCCCCGCCCTGGAGCGCCCGAATGACCGGCACATCAGCGCGGGGAACGGGAAGCGGGGACTCCGACCATACGCGGCACCTCCTCCACCAGATGCTGCGGGTACGGCGGCTCGAGGAGCAGTGTGTGGAGCTCTACAGCGCGGCCAAGATCCGCGGATTCCTGCACGTCTACATCGGTGAGGAAGCGGTGGCCGCCGGGGTGATGAGCACCCTGGGTCCGGATGACGCCGTGGTGGCAACGTACCGCGAACACGGCCACGCGCTGTTGCGCGGCGTGCCGGCGGGAGCCATCCTGGCCGAAATGTACGGTTACGTGGAGGGCTGCTGCCGGGGCCGCGGCGGCTCCATGCACCTGTTCGACGCCGCCACCCGCTTCTATGGCGGCAACGCGATCGTGGCGGGCGGGCTGCCGCTGGCTGTGGGCCTGGCACTGGCGGACAAGATGTCCGGGCGCTCCCGGGTGACGGCCTGCTTCTTCGGCGAAGGCGCCGTGGCCGAGGGTGAATTCCACGAAAGCCTGAACCTTGCAGCACTCTGGCAACTGCCCGTCCTGTTCTGCTGCGAGAACAACCTGTACGCCATGGGAACGGCGCTGGCCCGCTCCGAATCGCAGACCGACATCGCCCTCAAGGCGGCCGGCTACGAGATCGCCTCGTGGTCCGCGGACGGGATGGATGTGCTCGCCGTCGAAGAAACTGCCCGGCGCGCGGTGGATGCCGTCCGGGCAGGCGGCGGGCCGCATTTCCTCGAGCTCCGGACGTACCGTTTCAGGGCCCACTCCATGTTCGATCCCGAACGGTACCGGGACAAGGCGGAGGTCTCGCGCTGGATGGAGCGCGATCCGATCGACAAGCTACGGAAGGCGTTGGAAGCTGCCGGGCAGCTGTCGGACAAGGACTGGAAATCCATCCAGCAGGACGTGGAGGCCGAAGTGAAGGCCGCGGTGGAATTTGCCGAGGCAGGCACGCTGGAGCCGGTGGAGGATCTGACCCGGTTCGTCTACAGCGAGCGGAGCCCGCAATGAAGACCACCTACCGCGAGGCCATGCGGGCAGCCATCAGGGATGCCCTCCAGCGCGACGAGCGGGTGTTCCTCATGGGGGAGGATGTTGGCGCGTACGGCGGGTGCTTCGCCGTGAGCCTTGGCCTGTTCGAGGAGTTCGGTCCGGAACGGATCAGGGACACTCCGCTGTCCGAATCCGGCTTCGTGGGCGCAGGGATCGGAGCGGCACTGGGCGGGATGCGGCCCATCGTGGAGATCATGACCGTCAATTTCAGCCTGCTGGCGCTGGACCAGCTGGTAAACAACGCGGCCACCCTGCTGCACATGTCCGGCGGCCAGTTCAACGTGCCGCTTGTCATCCGGATGACAACGGGTGCCGGCCGGCAGCTCGGTGCCCAGCACTCCCACAGCCTGGAGGGGTGGTACGCGCACATCCCGGGCCTGCGGATTCTCACCCCTGCAACCCTCGAGGATGCCCGCGGAATGCTGTGGACGGCGCTGGAGGACCCTGATCCGGTACTCATCTTCGAGCACGGCACCCTGTATAACGTGGCCGGGGACCTCGCTGACGACGCCGGCCCCGTGGATATCAGCACGGCAGCGGTCCGCCGTCCCGGCCAGGACATTTCGCTCATCACCTACGGCGGAACCCTGCCGGTAGTGCTCGACGCCGCCGCTCAGCTGGCGGGCGACGGCATCAACGCCGAGGTGCTCGATTTGCGCGTGCTGCGCCCGCTCGACGACGCCGCCATCCTGGGCAGCGTGGCGAAAACCCACCGTGCCGTTGTGGTGGACGAAGGCTGGCGGAGCGGCAGTATCTCCGCGGAACTGAGTGCACGAATCACCGAAAATGCCTTCTTCGACCTGGACGCCCCCGTGGGCCGCGTGTGCAGCGCCGAAGTACCGCTGCCGTATGCCAAACACCTGGAACTGGCGGCGCTGCCCACGGCGGAACGAATTGTCGCTGCGGTTCGCGAGGCGGTAGGCGCCCGTGGGTGATTTCAGGATGCCGTCCCTGGGCGCGGACATGGAACACGGCAAGATGGTGGAGTGGCTGGTCAAGCCCGGCGACTTCGTGCACCGCGGCGATGTGGTGGCCGTGGTGGACACGGACAAGACCGTGATGGACGTGGAGTCCTTCGAAGAGGGCGTGGTGGCCGAGCTCCTGGTGGACGTCGGCACCACCGTTCCGATCGGCACTCCGCTGGCCCGGATCACCCAGACCCCCGACGACGACGCCGGTCACGCAGGACATCAGCCCCCGAGCCAACAGGCGCAGGTTCCTCCCCCGGTCCGGCACCTGGCGCACCAGCTCGGGGTGGATACGTCCGGGATCCGCGGAACGGGAAAGCACGGTGCAGTCACCCGCGCCGACGTCGAACGCGCTGCGGCGGCACGGCCCGGACCGGCGCGGCCCGGACCGGCTCCGCCTGGTGCAACGGCTCCGCCGGGTCTCGGGGCTGAGGGAGCTCCGCCGGCGGGCGGCCGGATACGATCCTCTCCGCGGGCCCGGCGGCTGGCGGACCAGCTCGGCATCGACATCGGCACTGTGCCCGGGACGGGACCGGACGGCGCCGTCACGGAGGGGGACATCCAGCGTGCCGTGCGTGGGCGCGGGACGCCCGCTCCCGCCGAAGAGGCGCTGCCCGCGGGGAAAGCGTTGCCCGCCGAAGAGGCGCTGCCCGCGGAGGGAGCGGCTCCCGCCGAGGAGGCGCCGCCGTCGGAAGCGCAGGACCGCCTGTCCAGCCTTCGGCGGGCCGTCGGATCGCTGATGACCCGGTCCAAGAAGACCATCCCGCACTACTACCTCAGCACCACGCTGGACCTGCGTGCCGCCATCGCCTGGATGCTGCTGGCAAACCAACAGCGGCCGGTGGCCTCGCGGCTGGTTCCCTCGGCCCTTTTGTTGAAGGCAACGGCCCGGGCCGCCCGGGAGGTTCCGGAAGTTAATGGTTTCTTCACCGACGGGGTGTTCCGGCCGAGCAGCTCCGTGCACCTCGGCGTTGCCGTGGCATTGCGACATGGCGGCCTCGTAGCACCCGCCATCCACGACGCCGATACCCTGGCCGTTGACGTGCTGATGCAGAAGCTGCGGGACCTGGTCAGCCGGGCGCGTGCCGGACGGCTGCAGCGCTCCGAAATGGCGGACCCAACCATCACTGTCACAAATCTGGGCGATCTCGGAGTAGAGGCCGTTTACGGCGTCATCTATCCGCCGCAGGTGGCCATGGTGGGCCTGGGCAAGGTGATGGAGCAGCCCTGGGCCCACGACGGCATGCTGGGTGTCCGGGCCGCTGTTACCGCCACCCTGTCCGCCGACCACCGGGTCAGCGACGGGCTCCGGGGCGCCCGCTTCCTGGCCCGCATCGATGAACTGCTGCAAAAACCGGAGGAGCTATGAACGAGCAGGACGCACGGCAGGCCGTGCACTCGGCCATCGGACAGGTTGCGCCGGACGTGGACCTTGCCGCCCTCGACGAAAATTCCCGGCTGCGGCAGGACCTGGAACTGGATTCGCTGGATTTCCTGAGGCTCGTGGAGACCATCGACGAATCCACCGGCGTGGACATCCCTGAACGCGACTACAACACCGTGGCCACGGTGAAGGGCCTGATCGACTACGTCGTCTCCCGCGGCTGAGCGCGGCGGGCAAATCCGGGCGCATGCTCGGGCAGGGGGCCGAAGGCAACGAGCCGAGGCATGATGCGCCTGACCACCGGGGCATGCCGGACAAAAAACAGCAGGATCGGCGGAGCACCGGTCCTCCTTCCGGCGAACAATGGAACGAACACGGCCCGGTGCATGATGCGCTGCACGGCCTGGACAACAACCGTGGGCATGAGACGCCGCCGTTGCACCGCAGCGAGATCCTTCACGGATACCTGGCCCCGGAGGAGGGCCGGCGCCAGCCGCGCGGCTGCGGCCACGGCATCCTGGATGGCCAGGTTGATGCCCACGCCGCCCGCCGGCGACATGGCATGGGCGGCGTCGCCGATGCACAGCAGTCCGTCCACATACCAGCGCCGCAACCGGTCCAGGCGCACATCCAGCCAGTGAAGATCATCAATTGATCGGATCGAGTCCACCCGGTCCGCCAGGTCGGGACGCAGGGCCGCGACGCGTTCCCTGAACCGTTCCACTCCCTCGGAGCGGATCCGCGCATCTGTTCCCTTGGGGCCGAGGTACCCCATTTGGTAGTAGTCGTCCCGGAACAGCGCGATCATGGCTTCACGGCCCCGGAATGCCGGAACGATGCCGGCCACGGCGCCTTTTTCCGAAGCGTGGCGCGGGAGCTTGAACCACCAGGTGTCGAAGGGAACGGGATACTCCTTTGACTGCAGGCCAGCAGCCCGGCGCAGCACAGAGTGCCGCCCGTCCGTGGCCACCACGAGGTCAGCGTGCAGCGCACCTTCCGCACCTGTGCCTTCGCCATCCCCGCGAGTCCGGTAGCGGACGCCGGTGACACGACCGCCGTCGAACATTAACGACGTGGCTTCATGCTCCATCAGCAGAGTGAACGTGGGTTCGCGCGCGGCTTCGGTGGCCAGGAAGTTCAGGAAGTCCCACTGCGGCATCATGGCGATGTAGTTGTAGGGGGGCTTCAAGGACGCGAAATCGCCCAGGGTGACCAGCCCCACGCCGGGGATGGGAAAGGCGACGTTGTTCAGCCGGCTCTGCGGAAGCTCGCGGAATCCGTCGCCCAGGCCGAGTTCGTCAATCAGCCTGATTGTGGAGGCATGCACGGTGTCGCCGCGGAAATCGCGGAGGAAGTCGCCGTGCTTCTCCAGGACCGTGACCTCGACCCCCGCCCTGGCCAGCAGCAGGCCCAGCATCATGCCTGCCGGCCCTCCGCCCACAACAACGCACCCCGTTCGCTCCATGCACTTAAGCTACGCCTCCGGGCATGCGCGAGCACAGAGCGCGAACGGACAGTTAAGCCCCGGATCCCCGGGCCGCAACTGTCCGTTCGCGCTGTTGCCGCGTCAGAGCCGGGTGTCGAAGGAATCGCAGAACACGTTCTCGTTGAACGTCCCCTGGAATTCCGACCTGCCCATGATCTTCTCGATGGTCGCCCGAATGGCCTCGGGCGACCCCGCGTGGGCGTGGATGGCGGTCTTCACCATCGGCACGTCAATCAGGTGGTTGGGCTGATTAAGCGAGACGAACACGGTGGGGACCTCGGTGACGTACCACGGGATCTCCGCGGCCATCGGGGTGGACCACTTGATCCGGATGGCTGCCTCCTGGGCAAAACCCTTCACATTGGCGAACACGAAGGCGGCGTCGTACTTGTCCGCATAGTCGCCGGTGGCTTCCTCCGAGATGACCGACATGAAGTTCACGCCGGTCTCCCCTGCGGCCTCGCGCTGGTCCGCCGTCTTGAACAGGTGCACCTCGAAGCCGGCGTTTTCCAGCTCCGCCTTGACGGTGTCCAGGTAGGCCAGCGGGTCCGCGCGGGTGAAGTCCGCACCGCCGGAGATGCCGTACAGGCGGATCCGTTTGTGCGTCTCCGGCGTGATGGGCAGATTGTTCGCAGTGTCCTTGACCAGGGTGACGGTCTTGTCCGCGATCTCTGCCGCAATGGCCCGGTGCGCTTCACTACCGATCACAGCGAGTGCGTCCGCTGGCGGAACAAGCTCGTTGCGTGCCTTCCGGTGAAGGCCCAGCGAGGCCTTGAGGGCCAGGATCCGGCGCAATGCGTCATGCAGGCGCTGCTCGCTGATGACGCCGGACTTGTAGCCGTCCATCATGTACTGGAAGTCCTCCGCGGGGTTGCGGAAGAACAGGAACATGTCGCAGCCGGCCGCGATGGTGGCCGGCACCAGGTCCTTGCGCTTCATGGCCTGGGTAAGGCCAATCATCTGCGAGGCGTCGGTGAGGATCAGCCCGTTGAAGCCCAGCTCGCCGCGGAGCAGGTCCTGGAGCAGCTCGGGTGACAGGGTGGCGGGCAGGATGTCCTTGTCCGCCATCCCCGGGCGGAAATGCCGGGAAAGTTCCGGCGCCCCGATGTGCCCGATCATGATGGACTGCACGCCGTGCCCGATCATTTCCCGGTACACGTGCCCGTAGCTCCGGTTCCACTCCTCGTAGCCGAGGGTGTTGTAGGAGGTGACCACGTGCTGGTCGCGTTCGTCCATGCCGTCGCCGGGGAAGTGCTTCATGGCGCAGGCGGTGGGTGACTCGCTGATGCCGTCGAAGTACTCCTTGGCGCGCTCCACCACGACGTCCGGGGTGTTGCCGAAGGCCCGGGTGGAGATGACCGTGTTCCGCCAGTTGTAGTGGATGTCCACGATCGGCGCGAAGGCCCAGTTGCAGCCCAGCGCCGCGGTTTCGACGCCGGCCACCTGACCCATCTGCCGGGCGATGCCCTTGTCCGGGTGCGAGCCGGCCTGCAGGTGCGTCGACACGAACGTGCCGTCGTCGCAGCTTCCGGCTCCCCCCATTTCCGGGTTGGAGGCCACCAGCAGCGGGATCCGGGTCTTGGACTGTGCGTAGCGGATGTGTTCCTGCACCGCAGCCGAGGGGCCCGGCCGGTAGCGCATGCCGCCCACGTGGTACTTCTCCAGCACGCCATCGAGGTACTCCGGGGAGTAGTCGTTGTTGTGGTTGATGAACAGCTGCCCGATCTTTTCCTCGAGGCTCATCCCGGCGATGGTGGAATCCACCCATGCCACGGCGTCGTCGTCGAGGTTGAACGGCACGGCCTGAAGGTCGACGTCGAACTGGCGCGGCTGGGTGCCCGCGTCACCGGCGCCGTTTCCGGCGGCGTTCACGACGGCGGCAACGGCGGCGAGCGCTTCGGTCACCACCTGCTGTACCGGAGAGGCGATGTCCACCACGACGCCGGCTTCATCGGCGTCGAGCGGTTCCAGTGTGGCGAGCTGCGAATTAAGGAGGGCGGGCGGCATGAAGTGGCCGGAACGGCCTTCAGTCCGTGCCCGCAGCACCTCTTTGCTGCCATGCAGGTGCAGGAAGACGGTGTCCGGAGCCTGTTCGCGGATGGCGTCCCGGTAGCTGCGCCGCAAGGCGGAGCAGGCGAGCACCAGGCCACCGTTTCCGGCGGCCGCGAGTTCGCTGCCGACCGTGGCCAGCCAGGGCCAGCGGTCCTCGTCCGTCAGCGGCGTGCCGGCAGCCATCTTGGCGACGTTCTCCACGGGGTGGAGGGAATCGCCGTCAAGGAACGGTACGCCGAGTTCGCGGGCCACGAGGTCGCCGATGGTGGTCTTGCCGCAGCCGGAAACGCCCATGACGATGATGCGGTGTTTGCTGTTCACTGCCGGCGCCTCACCAGTCATGGACGGTGCCGTCAACGAGACGGTTGTAGGGCAGGTAGGCCTGCTGGTACGGGAACGCGGCTGCGGCTTCCTCGTTGAATTCGACACCGATGCCCGGCTTGTCGCCCGGGTGCAGGTAGCCGTCCACGAACGTCATGGACTGCTCGAAGACCTCGTTGGTCTTGTCCGAGTGCTGCATGTATTCCTGGATGCCGTAGTTGTGGATGGCCAGGCCCACGTGCAGCTGGGCGGCGAAGCCCACCGGGGAGATGTCGGTGGGGCCGTGGAAGCCGGACTTGATCTGGTACTGCGCGGCGAAGTCCATGACCTTCTTCAGCGGGGAGATGCCGCCGAAATGGGTGGAGGCTGCCCGGACGTAGTCGATCAGCTGTTCCTTGATGATGGTCTGGTAGTCGTACACGGTGTTGAAGATTTCACCGATGGCCAGCGGGGTGGTGGTGTGCTGGCGGACCAGGCGCAGGGCCTCCTGGTTTTCGGCCGGGGTGCAGTCCTCGAGCCAGAACAGGTCATAAGGCTCCAGGGCCTTGCCCAGCTTGGCGGCCTGGATGGGCGTCATGCGGTGGTGTCCGTCGTGCAGCAGCGGCAGTTCCGGCCCGAATTCGTTGCGGACGGCTTCGAACACGGTGGGCAGGTGGCGCAGGTAGGCGCGGGTGTCCCAGTCCTCTTCCACGGGGAACGCGCCGCGGCCGGCGGGTTCGTAGTCGTAACGCTCGCCGGAGGCCTGGGCCTGGGCTGCGACGCCGTAGACGGCCTTGATGCCGGGGACGGCGGTCTGGATGCGGACCGACTTGTACCCGAGTTCCAGGTGCTCGCGGACGGAGTCGAACAGGGAGGGGATGTCCGCGCCGGAGGCGTGGCCGTAGGCGCGCAGGCCGTTGCGTGAGGCACCGCCGAGGAGCTGGTAGACCGGCATGCCGGCCATCTTGCCCTTGATGTCCCACAGCGCCATGTCCACGGCGGCGATCGCGGCCATGGTCACGGGGCCGCGGCGCCAGTAGGAACTGCGGTACAGGAACTGCCAGGTGTCCTCGATCCGGTGCGGGTCCTTGCCGATCAGCAGCTGTGCAACGTGTTCCTTGAGGTAGGCGGCCACTGCGAGCTCGCGGCCGTTCAGGGTGGCGTCACCGATGCCGGTTACGCCGTCCTCCGTGGTGATCCGGAGGGTTACGAAGTTACGGGAAGGGCTTGTCACGAAGACTTCCGCGGCAATGATTTTCACAGCTTTTCCTTTCGAGCGGGGCTGAGGCGGGGAGTAATGGGAAAGTTAGTTGGAGTTGGCAGCGGACGGCTTGCCGGCGCCTGCAGTGCCGGAACCTGCGGTTGTGGAGCCTTCGGTGCCGGCGCTTGCAGTGCCGGCGGCTTGGCCGCCTGCCTGGCGGGCCCGGATCTCCGTGAGGATCTCGGCATGCATGGCGTCGGTGAGCTTGTATTTGGACATGACCAGCACGGCCAGGATGGTCAGCACGGCCGGAAGGGCACCGGCGGCGACCTGGATTCCGAAGATGGCGTCGGCGGTCTGTGCTCCGCCGGACTTGTAGCCGCCCAGCGCCAGGGCGTAAGCGGCGAGCGCACCGCCCACGGCCTGGCCCGTCTTGCGGGTGAAGGAGAACAGCGCGTAGGTGATGCCCTCGGTGCGGACACCGGTCTTCCATTCGCCGTATTCCACAGTGTCGGCTTCCAGGGCCCACACCACGATGTTGACGGCGAGGACGCCTACAAGGCTGATCAGGAGTCCGCTGAAACCGATCCAGACCTGGCTGGCGGGCGTGAAGAAGATGATGATTCCGCCCACGACGGTGACCAGCGACGAGTAGATGTACACGCGCTTCTTGCCGATGGTACGGACCAGTTTGGGCATGAACCCGGCCAGCACGAAGGTGAGGACGAGCTGCGTGATGGACAGCACCGGGTACAGGTCCAGCCGCCCCAGCACGTCGCGCAGGTAGTACAGCTGCACCGAGGTCAGGGCGAGGTAGCCGGAGAGGAAGAAGAAGGAGCTCAGGCAGAGCATCAGGAGGGGCTTGTTGCCCTTGAGGGTGTCCACGCTCTGCTTCAGCGTGACGTTCGGGACGGCGCGGTGGACGCGTTCCTTGGCGGTCAGGACGGTGAAGAAGTAGAGGGCCGCACCGATGACCACGAACACCAGGGTGATGGTGGTGAAGGTTCCCTGGAGGTCGGCTCCGGGCTTGATGAGCGGTGCCACGAAGATTCCCAAGCCGGAGCCCACCAGCAGGGCGCCGATCAGGCGGGCGGAGCCGAGTTTGGCCCGCTCCCCCGGGTCCTGGGTCATGGCGCCTGCCAGCGAGCCGTACGGGATGTTGACCAGGCTGTACGCCAGGCCGAGGGCCGCGTACGTGACGTAGGCGTAGAGCAGGGTGCCGGATTCGCCCAGCTGCGGCACGGAGAACGTTGCCACGCTCAGGAGCAGCAACGGGATGGAGCCGAACATGATGAAAGGGCGGAACTTGCCGAAGCGCTTGCTGAAGGCCCGGTCCACCACGCGGCCGGCAAAGACGTCCGCGAAGGCGTCAAAGATCCTGACGGCCAGGAGCAGGGTGCCCGCCGCGGCCGCGGAAATACCCGCCACGTCCGTGTAGTACACCAGCAGGAACATGGTGGCGGTGGTGAAGGCGAGGTTGTTGGCTGCATCCCCGGCGCCGTAGCCGACGATGCTGAGCTTGCTGAGCTTCTTCATAATGTGGGCTCCTTTACCCGATGCCTGCCCCGTGGAGCCGGCGGAAAATGGTCACGTGCTAGGGGGCGGTGCTGCGGGCCTTGGTGCCCGCCAGCGCGGTCCACCGCTGGCGCAGCGCGAACGCGGCCGG
Source organism: Arthrobacter oryzae (assembly GCF_037911235.1). Classification (GTDB taxonomy): domain Bacteria; phylum Actinomycetota; class Actinomycetes; order Actinomycetales; family Micrococcaceae; genus Arthrobacter; species Arthrobacter oryzae_E. Next base: position 191,584 of record NZ_JBBLYW010000071.1, on the reverse strand, counting down.
TTTCGGCCGGCGGTCGCGGGTGAAGACGCCCTTTTTGTTGCCGTCTACGCGCATGATGCCGTTGGACGTCTGGAAGTCGGCGAAGTTCCAGACCTGCTCGCCCACCATGGCGTCCACGCGGTCGAAGACCCGGTGGTACATGGCCAGGAAGGCTGCCTGGTATTCCTCGCTCCAGGGCTGCTCGTAAATGGAGTGGAAGCCGGGCATGGTGTCCGGCCCGTACTCGGTCATGATCATGGGCTTGCCGTACTTGGCCTCCCATTCCCGCAGTTCCTTTTCCAGGACCTGCTCCGCTGTTTCCAGGTCCCCGTTGTTCAGGTACCAGCCGTAGTAGCGGTTGAGCATGATGACGTCGAAGAGGTCACCGAGCAGTTCCTTGTCCGGGGTGTCGAACATGACGTTGACGTAGCCCACGGGACGGGTGGGATCCAGCTCACGGGTGAGTTCCACCAGCGGCTGGAAGTACTCGCGGGCGCCTTCCTCGGAGCCGTTGGGTTCGTTGGCGATGGACCAGATGACAACGGACGGGTGGTTCTTGTCCCTGGCCACGAGTTCGGTGATCGCCTGCCGGTGGTTGGCGGCGGTGTTGGCGTCCACGCCGCCGTCCACGTAGGTCTTCTTGGAGATGCCGCCGAAGACTGCCCCGAAGCCGAGGTGGAGGCCCACGGCCGCGGTTTCGTCGATGACCACAATGCCGTGGCGGTCGGCGAACTCCATGACTTCCTCGGCGTAGGGGTAGTGCGAGGTGCGGAAGGAGTTGGCGCCCACCCAGTCCAGGAGCTGGAAGTCATTGACCATCTGGGCGTTGCTGTGGCCCTTGCCGACCGTGACGTGGTCCTCGTGCATGCCGAAGCCGGTGAAGTAGAACGGTTCGCCGTTGATGAGGAATTCCTTGCCGCGCACCTCCACGGTCCGGACCCCGACCGGCAGCGTGTAGCTGTCCAGCAGGCGGCCGCCGTCGCGGATCTGGGCGGTGAGGTTGTAAAGGTAGGCTGCACCGGGCTTCCAGAGCACGACGTCGTTGATCACCAGCGCGCCCTGGGCGCCGTCCGCGGTGGCAACCTCGACGCCGTCGGCGTCCGTGAGCGTAACGGTCACCATTTCAGTGCCCGTCCCGCCGGCGGCGGTGCCCGCCGTCGCAATCGTATAGTCAACGGTGCCGGTGGCGCCGTCGAAACCGGTCACTACCGTGATGTCGTCCACGATGACGGCCGGGGTGCTGAACAGCCACAGGCTGCGGTGCAGGCCGGCGTAGTTGTAGAAGTCGTGGAGGTAGGCCTGCTGGCGGCGGCCGTCCTCGGTGGCGGTGATGCTGCCCGGCGGGATGGTGGCCTGTGTGAGTTCGTTGTTGACCGAGATGGTGAGGCGGAACGTCTTGCCCGGGCTGACATGGTCCGTGATGTCCGCGCTGAAGGGCATGTAGCCGCCCGTGTGCTGTGCCACGAGCATGTCGTCAACCCACACCATGCCCTCGTGCGTGGCAGAGTCGAGGCGCAGGTGGATGCGCTCCCCTGCCCAGCCGCGCGGGACGCGTACTTCGCGCTGGTACCAGACGTAGCCCACGTGGTCGCGGATGGCCTTGTCCGGGAAGACGTCGTTGTAGCTGGCGGGGACGCCCATCTCCAGGCCGGTGTCCAGCGGCGCCTTGAACCATTCTTCCCGGTGGCCGGCGCGGTCGAAGTCCACCTTGAACGCGTAGAGGCCGTCAAGGTTGACGAGTTCGCGCGTTTCGCTGGATTGGGGCTTCAGCATCTGGGGGTTCCTATCGCGTCTTTGCGGGCGGTGCCGGGAGGAGGATTCAGGGGAGGCCGGGGCGGGCGCCGGTTTTGCTCTTGTTGTAATCCTAGTCACTTGGCAATCAAATGGCAAGCGGTTGCCATAATTTTATTGAAAGTTCATTGAAAACACTGCCGCCCGGCCCCCGCGATGCGGGAGCCGGGCAGCAGCGCGTGTGCGGAGGACGCTAGAGGGAGACAGCCCGCTCCCCGAACGTTCCGCACAGGTCTTCAACCAGGGCCACGACGGCGGCGTCCCCGGCCAGGTTGGGATCCACCAGCGCGAGCAGGGCACGGACCCGCTCGGTGCCGCTGAGCCGGTTGGCTTCAGCTACCTGGCTGGCCAGCGGATCCTGGAGCTCGTCCGCGGCCGCGGAGTAGTCCATCCAGGCGGCAATCATGAGCGCGGCGGCCGCGCCGGACCTGCCCGCGGCACGTTCGGCCTGCAGCACCGGAACGGCGCGCATCCGCAGCTTGGTGCTGCCGTCCATGGCAATCTGCGCGAGGTGGTGGGCGATCCGGGCGTTGCTGAAGCGCGCCAGCAGCGCTTGCCGGTAGGCCGGGATCTGCAGGTCTGCCGTCCCTTCCGCGCCGGAAAGGTTCGCCTCGGCCTCGTCCCAGAAGCTTTCAACGGCCTGTCGGCACAGCGGGTCCGCCAGCGCCTGGGCCACGGTGGCGTGCCCGCGGAGCTGGCCCGCGTAGGCCAGCAGCGAGTGCGCGCCGTTCAGGAGCCAGAGTTTGCGGTTCTCGTACGGCTCGATCTCGGCAACGAACACGGCTCCGGCGTCTTCCCAGCGCGGACGTCCGGCGGGAAAGTCACCGCTGAGCACCCAGTTGGAAAAGGGTTCGGCCACGACGGGGGAATTGTCCCGGTAGCCGCATGCGGCCTGAACGGCGGCGATGTCCGCGTCCGTGGTGCGCGGCGTGATGCGGTCCACCGACGTGCTGACGAAGCTGACGTTGCCGTCGATCCAGTCAGCCAGGCCCGCGTCCCAGGCCCCGGCCATGCCCACCACGGCGTTATGCGCCACGGTGCCGTTGTTGGAGAGGTTGTCGCAGCAGACCACGGCCAGCGGTCCTGCTGCGGCAGCACGGCGGGCGGCGAGGGCCAGCACCAGCCGGCCCAGCGGCGTCGCCGGTTGTCCGTCTCCGGAGGCCAGCAGCGCGAGGTCGCCGACGACGTCGTGCGCCTTTCGGTCGAGCTGCCCGTCGGCGCCAAGCCGGTAAGCGGCCTCAGTGATGGTCAGGGTGACGACGGCGGTGGCGGGGGCCGCGAGCAGCTCCGCCAGCCGCTGGACGTCGGCTCCGTCAACCGCTTCCACGATGCTGTCCACCACGGTGAAGGAGTCGCCGGCGTCGGCGCGTTCCACCACGGTGTACAGCCCGTCCTGCTCTGCCAGGGCCAGGGCGGCGTCGGGGCGGCGTCCGGTGAAGGACGCGATGCCCCAGTCCGCGGCGTCGCCCGCCTGGTGCGTGTACCAGGCCTGATGCGAGCGGTGGAAGGCACCCAGCCCCAGGTGCACGACCCGCACGGGTGCCTTGGCCGACGGGTGCAGGCGGCGGTTCAGCCGGGGCAATTCCACAGCGGGCTCTGCTTCGCGTTGCAGGTCGATGCTCACAGCTTGAAGACCTTCCGGGGAGAGCCGTCCACGATGTCCACGATCAGTTCATGGGCGCGCTCTTCGCTGACACGGTGTTCCGCGACGAGGCGGGCCAGGAAGGAGGCCTCGATCCGGCGGGACGCGTCGTGGCGGGCGGGAATGGAGCAGAAGGCGCGGGTGTCGTCGATGAAACCGGACGAGCGGGAGAAGCCGGCGGTCTCGGTGACGGCCGAGCGGAAGCGCAGCATGGCGTCCGGTGCGTCCAGGAACCACCACGGGGCGCCCAGGTAGACAGACGGGTAGAAGCCTGCCAGCGGCGCGAGTTCGCGGGAGAACACGGTCTCGTCCAGGGTGAAGAGCACCAGGTGGAAGTCCTTGGCGGTGCCGAAGTCCTGCAGCAGCGGGCGGATCGCCTCGGTGTAGTTGACGGCGAACGGGATGTCGTGGCCGGTGTCTGCGCCGAAGTTCTCGAACGTAGGACCGTGGTGGTTGCGGTAGGACCCCGGGTGGATGGTCATGACCAGGCCGTCCTCCACGGACATCCGCGCCATCTGGTACATCATGTGGGCTTCGAAGTCTTCGCGGTCCTGCGCCGTGGCCTGGCCCGAGCGGGCGCGGTCAAACAGCTTCGCCGCATCGCCGGCGTCGAGCTTCAGCGTGGCGGGCGTGCGGACGCCGTGGTCCGCGGACACTGCGCCGTGTTCCACGAAGTAACGACGCCGGTTCTCCAGCGCGGTGATGTAGCCGGCGTAGCCGGTGGCGCCGTCGCCCGCTGCCGCGATGAGCCGGTCAACGTTCGCGGACCACTCGGGGTGCGCGATGTTCAGGTACTGGTCCGGGCGGAACGTGGGCAGGACGCGGCCGTGGAACGTGGGGTCCTGTGCGATGGCCTTGTGGCTGGCCAGGCTGTCCAGGGGATCGTCCGTAGTGGCCAGGACCTCGATGTTGAAGTCCTTGAAGAGCTGGCGGGGGCGGAAGCCGGGCTCCAGCAGCTTGGCGGAAATCGCGTCGTAGCTGGCATCGGCGGTCTCGGCGCCGATCTCCTGCGCCAGGCCGAACACGCTGCTGAACTGGGTGCGGAGCCAGTAGCCGGAGGCGGTGCCTTCGAACAGGGGCCAGGCCTTGCAGAACTCGTGCCAGACGGCGCGGGAGTCCGGCTGGGTGGTGTTTGAGGGCCGCAGCCGGTCCAGGGGGACACCGCTGGCGTGGATCAGGCGGGTGACGTAGTGGTCCGGGCTGACCAGCAGCGCTGCCGGGTCCGGGAAGGGGGTGTTGTGCTCGATGACTGCGGCGTCAACGTGCCCGTGCGGGGAAATGATGGGGAGGTCCTGGACGCGCTGCAGGAGGTCGCGCGCAATGCTGCGCGTTCCGGGGTCCGCGGGCAGGAGCCGGTCTGGGTTGGCGGCAATCGACTGTGACATAGATCAATGGTCCGGCCTGCCCTAGGGCTTTGTCAACCGGTTGCCATTAATTGCCATTAAGTTGCGGGCTAGTGACGCAGATTTGGGACCTAGCCCGCGGGAAGGAGCCGTCCGCTCGAGCCCCGCAGCACCAGCTCCGTTTCGACCCGCAGGGTGCCCGCCGGCTCCCCCGTTCCGTGCAGCAGGTCAAGCAGCAGGGTGGTGGCGCCCGAGCCGCACTCCCCCAGCGGCGACCGCACGGTGGTGAGCGGCGGCGTCGTGAAATCCGCGCCGAAGATGTCGTCGAAGCCCACGATGCTGATCTGGTCCGGCACCACCAGGCCCGCGGCCTGGAGTTCCTGCATGAGCCCGATCGCCAGGAGGTCGTTGTACGTCAGCACGGCCGTCGCCCCGGTGGCCCGGACGTCGCGCGCCACCTGCCTGCCGCCGTCGACGGTGGGTTTGCTCGATTCCAGCCGTACGGCTTCAAGCCGGGACCATTCGCAGGCGGCCTGCACGCCTTCCCAGCGCCGGGCGGACATCCAGGACTGCGGCGGCCCGGCCACAAAGGCAACTTTCGTGTGCCCGTTGGCGGCCAGGCTGCGGACGGCCTCGCTGATCCCCTTGTTCACGTCGGGAACCACGCACGGCACGCCGTCCACCTCGCGGTTGATGACCACCACGGGCTTGTCGCGGGCCAGGGCGCGGATGTCGTCGTCGTCCATGCGCGGGCTGGCCAGGATGAGGCCGTCCACGGTGGCCATCATCCGGCGGGCTGCAGTCAGCTCGGTGACCCCGGACTCGGCGGATTCGGCCAGCACCAGGGTGTAGTCGCGCAGGGTGGCGGTGGTCTGCGCGCCGCGGATGATGTCGAAGAACGTGGGGTTGGTGATGTCCGCGACGATCAGGCCGAAGGTGTTGGTGCGGCCGGTGGGCAGGGCGCGGGCGAACGGGTTGACCTGGTAGTTCAGCTCGGCGGCGGCGTCCTCGATGAGCTTCTGCGTCTTGGCGCTGACCCGGCCCGGCTTGCTGAGCGCGCGGGAAACCGTGGACGGATTGACGCCGGCAACTTTGGCAATGTCGTAGATCGTGGCGTGGGATTTTCCGTCGCGGGCGTGCTTTTTGGCCGGGCTTGCTGGTGCGGCGGCGTCCGGCGTCTTGGGTTCAGTCACCGCCCCATCCTAACGATGAAACAGCCCAACTAGGTCGCATTTAACGTCGTCAAAAGCGCTCATAACGACATTAACTGCGACCCAGTTGGGTGAGATGGCCAGCGGTTGCCGCAGCCCACCGCCGGCGGGCCCGGGTTACGAGCGCTCGGCGAACTTGCCCTCGTCCGCGATGCGCTTGTTCAGCTCGGCCAGGAACACGTCCTCGTCGAAGTCCAGCCCCACTTCGGTGCCGGTCCAGCTGGACAGGTGGATGGCGTTGGCCAGCCGGACGCCGTTGATGCCGTCCGATCCCGGGGCCAGCAGCGGGGTGCCGTCCAGGATGTTCGCCGCGAAGTTCTCCAGGACGCCGGCGTGCTGGCCGCCCCAAACCGATTCGAACTCGATGACTTCGGTGGTGTAGTACTGCTCCGGGTTCAGCTCGCCCATAAAGAGCTTGCGGACATCGTCCATGTCCATGGCGTCGCTGAGTTCGCGCTCCGGCTTCTTCAGGCGGGTCACGGTGGCGGTCTTGGAATTTTCGACGACGATCTTGCCCTGGTCGCCCAGGATCTCGAAGCGGTCGGTCCCCACGAGGTCGTGCGTGGCGGTGACGAAGACGCCGGTGGCGCCGTTGCCGTAGTCCACCACCGCGGTGACTTCGTCCTCCACCGCAATGTCGCGGCGGAAGCCGTACGCAACCTTGGAGTAGACGGACCTGGGCACGCCGCAGATCCACTGCCACAGATCCAGCTGGTGCGGAGCCTGGTTGACCAGGACGCCGCCGCCTTCGCCGCCCCACGTGGCGCGCCATTCGCTGGAGTTGTAGTACCCCTGCGGACGCCACCAGTTGGTGATGATCCAGTTGGTGCGCCGGATGGCGCCGATCTCGCCGTTCTCGACGATTTCCTTCAGCTTCCGGTACAGCGGGTTGTTGCGCTGGTTGAACATGATGGCGAAGGACAGTTCGGGCTTGCTGGCGGCAAACTCGTTCAGCTCCTTGACCTGCTTGGTGTACACGCCGGCCGGCTTCTCCACGAGCGCGTGGATGTTGCGCTTGAGGGTCTCGATGCCCATTTCCGGGTGTAGGAAATGCGGTACGCAGGTGACGACGGCGTCGACGTCGCCGCTTTCGAGCATGGCGATGTAGTCGTCGTAGAACGGCGCGTCCGGGTAGGTGGCCGAGGCCAGTTCCTTCTTCGCGGGATCGGTGTCGCAGATGGCGCCGACCTCCATATTGGGGACCATGCCGTCCGTGATGAACCTGGCGTAGGCGCCGCCCTGCTGGCCCAGGCCGATGATGCCGAGGCGTACTTTCCTGCTCATATGTGAATTCTCCATAGTCAGTCGTTGCGTATTAGAAAAGGTCGGCGTGGCCCAGTGCCACCAGGTTGTCGTAGGAGGTTTGCAGCGCGTCCCAGACGGTGCGGCCGTACAGCTCGTCCTGCTCCACCAGCATGTACCGGGCGCCGGCAGCCTCCGCGGCCGGGATGATGGCGGGGAAGTCCAGATTGCCTTCGCCCACTTCGGCGAACTGCACCACGTTCCGGAACTCCGCCATGAAGCCCGCGAAGTCGCCGCTTTCCAGCATCCCGAAGGAGGCTTCCGGCATCTGGCCGATCCTGTAGTCCTTCAGGTGGACCATGGCGGTGCGGCCGGCGTACTTCTCCAGCGTGCGGACCGGGTCCAGGCCGCCGCGCTGCACCCAGTGCACGTCGATTTCCATGCCCATGGCCGGGGAGTTCTCGGCGATGACGTCCAGCATGTACTTGCCGTCGAACTTCGCGAACTCGATGTGGTGGTTGTGGTAATACAGTCCGATGCCCTGCTCCTGCAGCCGCTCCGCGTACTCGTTGGCCTGCTTGGCGAAGTCCACCACGGCGTGGATCGACTTCATGGCCGGGAACGGCAGCATGCCGATCCGCAGGAGCCTGCTGTCCAGCCGTTTGGCGTCGTCCACGATCTTGTCAAAATCGTCCTTCAGCGAATCGGCCGGCATGCCTTTGGGGGTTTCCATCGCCACGGACAGTGCCGCAATGTCCATGCCCAGTTCACTGCGGGAACGGTCCAGCTCCGCAACGTTCTGCGGGGTCATCGGGATCTGGGAAATCTCGACGGCGTTGTAACCGATCGCGCTGACCTTGCGGAGCGTTTCAAACGCCCCGAGTTCGCTGAAGCTGCCTTTCAGCATCATCGCTTGTACGCCTATTTTGGCCACTGTGTTCCTCCGTAGTTATGCGTGTTGTGTTGCATCAGGCACCCGCCCTTAGGCGGGAGCGCCGGCCTGTTCCAGCTGCTGCCGCTGGATTTCCAGCAGCCGGTGGCGGTCCGCCCGGCGCTGTTCCTGCCGGTCCGGATCGGGTACCGGGGAAGCCAGCAGGAGCCGCTGGGTGTAGGGGTGCTCCGGTTCCCGGGTGACGACGTCGGCCGGACCCTGCTCCACGATCTCGCCGTGGTACATCACGGCAACGCGGTGGCTGATGTGCCGTACGACGTCCAGGTCGTGGGAGACGAAAAGGTAGGACACGCCGGTGTCCTTCTGGATCTGCAGAAACAGGTCCAGGACACGCGCCTGGGTGGACAGGTCCAGTGCGCTGACGGGTTCGTCGCAGACGATCAGCTTGGGTGAGAGGGCCAGCGCCCGGGCAATAGCCACGCGCTGGCGCTGCCCGCCGCTGAACTCCCGCGGCAGCCGGTGGATGGCGTCCGAGGGCAGCCCCACCTGGTCCAGCAGCTCCTTGACCCGCTTCTTGGCCGCCGCCTGTTCCATGCCCTGCACGCCGAGCGGTTCGGCCAGGATGTCGCCGATCTCCAGTGCCGGGTTCAGCGAGGTGTAGGGGTCCTGGAACACCACCTGGAGGTCCCGGCTCAGGGTGCGCCGCTGCCTCCGCGTGGCGTGGCTGATGTCCTTGCTTTCGAAGATGATCTTTCCACCGGTCACGGGGGCAAGGCCCAGGACGGCCCGGCCAAGGGTGGTCTTGCCGGAACCGGACTCCCCCACCAGGCCCAGGGTCTCGCCCTGGCCGATGGTGATGTTGATGTCCGTCAGGGCCCGGAACGGCTTGGCGCGGAACTTCTTGCTGGGGTATTCGACCACCAGATTGTCCACCCTCAGGAGCGGGGTGGTTTCCTTGACTTCCACAGTGCTCACGCGACCGGCTCCTTCTGGCTGGATACAAGCATGGACATGGGGGTTTTGCCTTCAAGCATGGAGGCCAGGAGGGTCTGCGTGTACTGCTCTTTCGGGTTGCGGAGGATGTCGCGGACGGAGCCCTCCTCCACGAGCCGGCCGTTCTGCATGACGGCCACCCTGTCGCAGAGGTCCGCCACCACCCCGAAGTTGTGGGTCACCAGGATCACGCCGATGTTCAGGCGCTGCTGGAGTTCGCGCAGGAGGTCCAGCACGTCGGCCTGCACCGTGACGTCCAGGGCGGTGGTGGGCTCGTCCGCGATGACCAGGTCCGGTTCGCAGCTGATGGCGCCGGCGATAAGCACCCGTTGGGCCATCCCGCCGGAGACTTCATGCGGGTAGGCGTTGAAGGTCCGTTCCGGATTGGCGATGCCGACGTCGGCCAGGAGCTTCAGCGCCCGCTTGCGGGCTTCGTCCTTGCTGATGCCGAGCACCCGCACCATGGGCGTGACCAGCTGGTAGCCGATGGTGAAGGCGGGGTCCAGGTTGCTCATCGGTTCCTGCGGAATGTAGGAAATCCGCTTGCCGCGCAGCGTGGACAGCCGCGCCTGGTTGACGCGTTCGTCGCCCGGGGCCACGGTGTAGTTGCCGTCGAACTGGATGGAGCCGGCCACGATGCGGGCGTTGTCCGGAAGCAGGCCCAGGATGGAGAAGGCTGTCTGGGACTTGCCGGAGCCGGACTCCCCCACGATGCCAAGGATCTCGCCGCGGTCCACGTGGAAGGAGACGTCGTCCACCACCTTTTTGATGGAACCGTCAGCCTGCGGGTAGCCCACGCCGAGATTGGTCACTTTCACCAGGTGGTGCTCGGTGCCGGCGTCCACGGCGGCAACCGCCGCCTTGCGTGACGGGCGCACCGGGGCGGATGCCGCCGTCGTACTCGCTCCCGTGCCGGGCGCTGCCTTTTTCTTGCGGTGCTTGATTTTTTCCCCGTCCTCCAGGGCATCGCGGATGGCGTTGCCCAGCAAAACCAGGCCGCCGATGGTGAGCGCCATGGCCAGCGCCGGCCAGAAGAGCAGGGTGGGGGTCAGGTAGACGTTCTTGAAGCCCTCGGAGAGCATCACGCCCCAGGTCGCTTTGGAAGGATCGCCCAGGCCCAGGAACTCGAGCCCCGACTGGATGGCGATGGCCACACCGGCAATGGCCGCGGTCTGGATGATGATCGGGGCGCGGACCACGGAGAAGATGTGGCGGGCGATGATGCTCCAGTCCGAAAGCCCGGACACCCGGGCGGCGTCAACGTAGAGCTCGTTACGGACGGACTGGACGGCGGTGCGCGTCAGCCGGAAATACGCCGGGCTGATGAGGATGCCGAAGGCAATCATCGAGATCCAGACCGAAGGGCCGAAGGCGGCGCGGATGGTGAGCAGCACAATGAGGCCGGGAAGGCTCATGGTGATGCTGACAACCCAGTTGGAGACGGCCTCGAACGTGCCGGAGTAGTAGCCGGCGATCAGCCCGGACGGCAGGCCGATGGCGATGGCGACTCCGGCGCAGAGCAAAGCCGACAGCAGCGTCAGCTGTGCACCGAAGAGCAGGCGGCTCCAGACATCGCGGCCTGCACTGTCCGTGCCGAGGATGTTCACCGAGTCGGGCGCGGCCAGGGTCTTGGCAATGTTCGCGTAGTTCTCGTCGAACGGCGCCAGGACGGGGGCCAGGAGCGCGAGCAGGGAGATGGTCAGCAGGATCAGCAGCGCAGCGATGCCGAGAGGGTTCCTGACCAGGCGCTTGAAGACGTTGGAGCGGACCACCGTGCCGGACTGGCCGGCCTGCATCGGGGAGGCAGCTGCGGTGACCGCGACCGTTTCTACAGAATCGCTCATGACACACGCACTTTCGGATTGAGCCAGCCATTAAGGATGTCCACCAACAGGTTCACCACGATGACGACGACCACCGTGTACATCACGACGCCCATCACCACCGGAAGATCCGTCTGGGTGGTTGCCGTGACCGCCAGCGGTCCCATGCCCGGGAGGGCAAAGATCTGCTCGATGATCACCACACCGCCCAGCATGCCGATCAGCTGCAGGCTCAGCACTGTCAGGCCGGCCGGGGCGGAGCTGCGCAGCACGTGCTTGAACAGGATCTCGCGCTCGCCGATGCCCCGGCTGCGCAGGGTGCGGACGTAGTCCCGCTCAAGCTGTTTGATGACGGCGCTGCGGATTTGCTGCGCGCCGCCGGTGACGCCGTTGATCAGCAGGGCGATCACCGGCAGGGACATCGAATAGACCCAGGCGTCCGCGCCGGAGTCCGGTGAAATGGTGCTCGTGGCGGGGAAGAGGCCCAGCTGGATGGCCAGGACGGTGACCAGGATGACGCCGATGACGAACCCCGGGACGGAGTCGCCGATGATGGCGCCAACCTGGACCACCCTGTCCACCCAGCCGCGCTTGACTGCGGCGGCCACACCTATGAGTGCGGCACAGATGGCGATCAGGATCATTGCAACGAAGACCATGGTCATGGTGACCGGAATCCGGCTGGCCAGGGAGTTGGCCACCGGCTCGGAGGTGAACCATGAGGCACCAAGGTTCCCCGTCAGCGCATCGCCCACCCAGGCGAAATAGCGGACAACGAGGGGCTGGTCCAGCCCCAGTTCCTGTTCCTTCAAGGCCACCTGTTCAGCGGTGGCCTGATCGCCCAGGATGTTCCGGGCGATGCTGCCGCTGGACATGTACAGCAGGAAGAAAGTGAGTGCCGAGACAACAAGCAGCACCACCACCCCGCTGCCCAGCCTTTTCGCAATGAACCTGATCATGGTGTCCTACTTGGCGGGTGAGTAGTTGTAGATGGACGGGACGGCCTGCTGGATCTGCGGCGTCACGTCAACCTTGGAGTTGTGGTAGTACATCTGGTTGACGCGGAACAGCGGTGCGAACCAGGCCTGCTCCACCACGTACTTGTTGACGTCCTGGGCCAGCTTTCCGGCGTCGGCTCCACCGCCGCGCACGGCCTCGATCTTGGCGTCCAGCTCCGGATTGGCGTTCTTGAACGGGTTGTAGAGCGCCTTGGTGGAGATGATCTGGTTGATGGCCACCGTGGGCTCGCCCTGGAAGAGGGAGAAGTACATGGTGGTGTATTTCTGCGCAGCCACATCGGAGGTAAACGTGTTGGTCAGCGCAGCACCGACGTTGAGCGTGATGCCGACGTCAGCCAGCTGCTGCTTCACCACGGAGATCTGGGTTTCGAAGTTCGGGACGGCCGGAATGTCCAGCGTGAGGCCCTTTTCGTAGCCGGCTTCCTTGAGGAGCTGCTTGGCCTTCGCCGGATCGTAGCTGTAGTGGTTTTCCAGCTCTTCAGTCCAGGCTCCGCTGGCCTTGCCGAACGGCTGTGACGTGGGAGTGCCCTGGCCGAGCATGACCTGGTCCAGGATGGTCTTGCGGTCGAAGGCGTAGTTGATGGCCTGGCGGACCTTGACGTCCTTCAGTGCCGGGTTCTTGGCGCCGTCGCGGTCCAGCAGCAGCAGCCCCTGCCAGTCCACCTCGTTGGCGGCGAGCTTCATCTTGGCGCCCTCGGCCTGCTTGCCCGTCTTGGGATCCAGGATGGTGGCGTCGACCTGGCCGGAGACCAGGGCGTTGGTGCGCGCCGTGATGTCCGCCAGGATCTTGAACGTGAGCTTCTGGTACTTCTGCAGGTCCTTGTTCCAGTAGTCCTTGCGCGCATTGAACACGGTCTGCGAATCCTTGACCGACGCGGCCTTGTCCATGACATACGGGCCCGAACCTGCCGGCTCGGTCTTGATGCCTTCGGAGCCGAGGGCTTCGGGGCTGCCCATCAGGCCGGCGGCCTGGCTGAGGAAATACTCCAGCGCCGGATCCGGCGTGGAGAGGTTGATGTCGATGGTGTCCGCATCCACGACGGCAACATCGGAGACCGACGCGAGCTGGGCCATCTGCGGGCCGTTGGCCTTCTTGAAGTGGTCCATGTTGGCCTTGGCAGCCTCGGCGTCGAACTTGGCGCCGTCGCTGAAGGTGACGTCGGTGCGCAGGTCAACCGTGAGCTTGGTGTTGGCCTCGTTGTACTTCCATTCGGTCGCCAGCATCGGGCTGAGCTTTCCGTCCGGTTCGCGCAGGATCAGCGTGTCGTAGACGGCCTGGTAGGGCTGCAAAACGTGGCCAACATGTGCCTGGGCCGGATCCCAGGACCGTACGTCCTGGATGGTTCCGATGGTCAGGGCAGTGGCAGCAGCCCCCGCGCCGGGGCCGGACTTTGCGGTGCCTCCGCACGCGGTCAGCGCGAGCGCCGCGCTGACGGTGAGGGCGGTCGCTGCCGCCTTGGGACCTAACTTCATTGTTGGCTCCTTGGATCTGTGGAACGTGAGACTTTCGGAAAGAGGTCGGTGTGGCGTGGACCACACCGGCCTTGTGAGATTCAGAGTACGCATTACTGCCCTATTTGGCAACCGATTGTCAAAGATGTTGCAATGTTGCCTTGTGGCGTTCAGAAATGAAACGTTCTAACACGTTTTACGGGATACAACCGGTTGCGATCGCGGGCCCTTACAAACGGTTGCGGCGCGCGTCAGGAGACCGCTGCGGCAGCTTCGGGGTAGCTCTGCCGGTAGACGTCCTTGATGATGCGCAGCGACTTTTCCGCCTCCGCGGGGCTGATCCAGAACGGCTCCGGCTCCTCCAGCCGGGCATAGAAGTCCTTGATCAGCAGCTCGTGCGAGACACCCCAGTAGGACCTGCCGCCGGAGTCGCTCCTGCGCTCCGGCACGACGTCCACCCGCCCGTCCGCATGCGTCACCGTCAGGTCGCCGCGCAGGCTCAGCACCGCTTTCTCAGTGACGACGTCGAGTGTCACCGGCGCGTTGAACGCATTGGCCAGGGTGGCGTAGAACGCGCTCCGGGCACCGTTGGCGTGCTCCGCCACGAATTCAGCGGTGTCCTCCACCTCGATCGTTTCGCCCAGGAACCGCGTGGAAGCGTTGCCGCTGACCGCCACCACGTCCCCCACCAGCCACTGGAGCAGGTCCACGGTGTGGATGGCCTGGTTCATCATCAGCCCGCCGCCGCCACCGGCCCAGGTGCCGCGCCACGGCCGGCTTTGGTAGTACTCGGCCGAGCGCTGCCACAGCACGGTTGCGGACGCACCCACCACGGACCCCAGCTCGCCGGACTGCAGCAGGGCGTGCATGGCCTGCGACGTTGCGTTGTACCGGTTCTGGAAGCACACGGCGATTTTCGCCCTGCCCGCCGAGGCCGCCTCGACCAGCCGCGCACCTTCGGCCAGGGTGTGGGCCAGGGGCTTCTCCACGATGACGTTGACGCCGCGTTCCAGGCAGTCCGCAGCCAGCGCGGCGTGCTGGTCATGCGGGGTGCAGATATGCACCACATCCGGCCGCACGGCGTCGATCAGGCTCAGGTGGTCGGCGAAGCCGGGGACGCCGTAGGCGGCCACCGCGGCAGCCAGCCGCTGCGGATCCGCATCGCATACCGCCACCAGCGTGGCGCCGTCGAGCTTTGCCAATGCCTCGAAGTGCACGGCTGAAACGTCGCCGCAACCGATGACCGCCGCCGTCGTACTCAAGAGAGTTCAACCCCGTTCTTCGCGGCCAGCGCGGCAAAGGCCCGGGCCGCGATACCGAAGGCCACCGGCCCCGAGAAGCCGCCCAGTTCATGGGCGCTGGCCAGGTGCGGTTCCAGCGAGGCGAAGCCCTTAAAGCCGTCCGCCTTCAGGGCAGCGATGGTGGCATCCAGCTCGCCGTCGCCTTCGCCGGAGGGCACCACTTCGCCGGTGGTGGACAGCGCATCCTTGACCTGGAAGTACTCGAGGTACGGCCGCAGCATCGCGTAGCCGTCGGTGTAGGGCTTGACGCCCACCTGCACAAAGTTGGCGTTGTCCCAGGCGATGCGCAGCGCCGGGGAACCCACCGTCGTCATGATGTCCAGGACGCGCTCGGGGGTGTCACCGTAGATGCCCTTTTCGTTTTCATGCAAAAGTACGACGCCGGACTCGTCAGCCAGCGCTGCCAGCGCACCCATGCGGGCCATGACGTCGTCACGGATGTCTTCAGCGCTCTGGCCGTCCGCACGGTAGAAGGAGAAGATCCGGATGTACTTGGTGTCGAGGCCCTTGGCCACGGAAATGATCTGGCGGAGGCGCTCCAGCTCGTGTTCCACCGGCAGGCTCACGTCCACCTTGCCGATGGGGCTGGCCACCGCGGACACCTTGAGGCCCTTTTCGGCGAGAATGTCCTTGAGCGTGGCAACCTGCTGCGGTTCCAGCTCGGAAACATTGGTGCCCCAGGCGCTGCGCACCTCGATGTGGCTGGCGCCCAGGGCCAGCAACACGGCGGCCTGCACTACCGGGTCCGGATCAATTTCATCGCCGAAGCCTGAGAGCGGCCAGACTGCGGTTGTTGTTTCGCTCACGCGGATCTCCTGGGTTTCGCGGCCGCCGCACGGGCAGCCCTCATTCGGCTCAGTGCGGTGACGCAGTTCACAAACGGTGTCCCGCCCAGTTTAGCCAGCGTGACGGCTTGTGACAACCGGTTGCCATTCTTTGACAATCTGTGGCATTCTTGGCAGAGCGGATCTGTGTCGGCAGTCACAGTCCTGTTCAACCGACCCGGCCGTCACGGCCCGGCCACCACGTTCAGAGAGGAGCGCCGTGGCTACGACGCAACCAGCAGCAGTGGACCGCCCGCCCACCATCCACGACATCGCCGCGCTCTGCGGTGTGGCGGCCTCCACCGTTTCCCGGGCGCTTTCCACGCCGGACAGGGTCAACATCAGGACGCGCCAGCGGATCGAGGCGGCCGCGGCACAGCTGCACTACATTCCCAACAGCCAGGCCAAGGCGCTGAGTTCAGGCCGCACCGGCGCCGTGGGTGTGCTTGTCCCGGACATCACCAACCCTTTTTACTTCGACCTCATCAGGGGCACCCAGCTCCAGCTCAAGGCGGCAGGCTACACCCAGCTGCTGGTGGACACGGAGGAATCCGACGAGGTGGAAGCCAGCACCATGGAACAGCTGCGCAAAAGTGCCGACGGAATCGTGGTGGCCGCCTCCCGGCTGACTGACGAGGCCCTGCTCGCGGCTGCGGCGAAAATGCCCATGGTCACCATCAACCGTGACGTCCCCGGCGTCCCCGCAGTCCTCATCGACACCCCGTCCGCCACCAGCCAGGCCCTGGACCACCTCATCTCGCTGGGCCATACCCGCATCGCCTACATGGCCGGACCGCCCACGTCGCAGTCCAGCGAACGCCGCTGGACTGCCCTGTCCGTCGCAGCCGAGGAGCGCGGGGTGGAAGTGCGCCGGCTGGGGCCGTTCGCTCCCAAGACGCAGTCCGGTGCGGCCGCCGCGGACGCCGCCGTGCACAGCGGGGTCACGGCCTGCATCGCGTTCAATGACCTCATCGCCATCGGCATGCTCCAGCGGCTGCGCGAACGCGGCATCCGGGTTCCGGAGGACATGAGCATTGTGGGCTGCGACGACATCTTCGGCGCCGACTTCTGCAATCCGCCGCTGTCCACCATGGCGTCCCCGATCGAACAGGCCGGGCGCGTGGCGGTGTCCATGCTGCTGGCCCAGCTGAACCCGCTGGCCGGCGGCGGCACCCGCAGCCGGTCCGTCATGCCCACCCACCTCACGGTCCGCGCCTCCACCGGGCCTGCGCCGTTGTCCTGATCGGCTGCTGGCGCGGGCGCCGGGCCGCAGGCTCCGGCTCCCCCGCCGGCGTAATTCCCGGCCTGATTCAGGCGGACACAGTTGAGCATGGTTGACACTGCTGACTAGTCTGGATCACATGCGCGAACTCCAGGCCAGGATCATTGAAGAAATGGGCGTCCAGCCCCGGATCGACCCCGCCGGGGAGGTGCGCAAACGCGTCACTTTCCTGAAGGAGTACCTCAAGGCGACGGGCACCAAGGGCTATGTCCTAGGCATCTCCGGAGGCCTCGATTCGTCGCTCGCGGGCCGGCTGGCCCAGCTTGCCGTGGAAGAGCTCGAGGCGGAAGGCACGGAAGCCAATTTCGTGGCGGTCCGCCTTCCGTACGGCGTGCAGCATGACGAGGACGACGCCCAGGCCGCCCTGGACTTCATCAAGGCCAAGACAGAGTGGACGTTCAACATCTCCGCAGCGGTGGACGGCTTCGAGGACGAATTCGAGAAGACCGTGGGCAACGGCATCTCCGACTTCCACAAGGGCAACACCAAGGCCCGCACCCGCATGATCGCGCAGTACGCCCTTGCCGGCGAGCACAACTACCTGGTGATCGGCACGGACCATGGCGCTGAATCTGTCACCGGGTTTTTCACCAAATACGGCGACGGCGGCGCCGACATCCTGCCGCTGTTCGGGCTGAACAAGCGCCAGAACCGGGCACTCCTCGCTGAGCTCGGCGCCCCGGCCCGGATCTGGGAGAAGGTCCCCACGGCCGACCTCCTCGACGGCAAGCCCGGCCGCACCGACGAGGACGAGCTCGGCCTGAGCTACGACCAGATCGACGACTACCTCGAAGGCCGCGACGTCCCGGACGCCGTTGCCGAGTCGATCGAGCAGAAGTACCTCCGCACCCGCCACAAGCGCACGGTCCCGGTCACCATCTTCGACACCTGGTGGAAATAGCCCTAGATTGGGCTAGCCGCCCGGCCGGGCGGCACCCGCGCTGAAGCCCACCTGCGGCACTGCGCTTCGGCCGGCGGCGGGCCAAACCGGGGCACTTTGAACCTTGGCTGGCCCTTTCCGGCCCCAAATGCCGGCGTGTCCGTGTCAATGTGCCCCACGGCGGCCGGTTGGCTCCGCCGGACAGGACCAGCGCCCGCCGTCGTCGGCTCCTCTCCAAACCCTCAGGCGCCGCCCGGTGACCGCGTCAGCAGCGTGGAGATCCGGTGCGCCTCTTCCATCAAGAGGCGGCCCAGGGTTTCCTGCCGGTCGCCGCGGAAGCGCGGCTCGATCCCGGTCAGCGACAATGCCCAGGCAGGGCGCCCGCGCTGGTCGAACACCGCCGCCCCCATCCCCCAGCTGCCCTCCAGCACCAGCCCGGGGTTCACCGAGTATCCGGCCTGCCGGGTCCTGGCCAGGTTCTCCCGGACCAGGGCCTCGGTGTGGCCTGCGGCGAAGGTGCCGGCGTGCGCGGCCCAGTCGGCCAGTAGCTCTTCCTGCTCCGCCTCGGGCAGGAACGCCATGATCGCGGTTCCGGCGGATGCCACGCCCAGCGGGAACCGGACGCCTTCGTGCAGCACGAAGGAGCGAACAGGGAAGCTGCCTTCCTCCCGGAGCAGGCACACCGTTTCCGCTCCGCGGCGGATGGAGAAGAAGGCGCTTTCACCGGTCTCTTCGGCCAGCCTGCGAAGGCTGGGCCGGGCGATGTCCTCCAGAGGAAAACGGGCAGAGGCCACGGACCCCATCAGCAGGATCTCCGGACCCAGCACCCAATTGCCGCTTTGGGGGTCCTGGTCCAGGAGCCCTTCGGAGGCCAGCGAACTCAGCAGCCGGTGCACGGTGGGGCGGGTGAGGCCGGACTCGCGGACCAGTTCGACCAGCGGTGAGCCTTCCGGCTTGCGTCCGACAATGCGCAGCAGGGACGCGACGCGGCTGACGACTTGTGCGCCCTGGACCGGTAATGAAGACATCTTTTTTCCTCGGACTTTGTGTTTGACCTGCCAAACCATCCATATTATGGACAGCTGCCAGTCTACCGTCCACACTATAAAAAAGGCATAGTTCCGGCCGAAAACGTCCATTGACAGCCCCCATTTCAGCGCCGTAGGCTCCAACAGCAGAGGAGTAGTCCACAAAGTGGATTGCGCCAACGGCTCAATGAGGAGATGCAATGTCAAAGGTAAAATCCGGCGCGGCCGCCGCGCTGCAGGACGTGCTACGGGACGGCATGACGCTCGCCGTCGGAGGCTTTGGCCTCAGCGGCATCCCGGCAGACCTGATCGAGGCAGTCCGCGATTCCGGCGTCAAAGACCTCACCGTCGTCTCCAACAACATGGGCGTGGACGGCAAGGGCCTTGGTGTGCTGATCGAAGCCGGACAGGTCCGCAAGGTGATCGCCTCCTATGTGGGCGAGAACAAGCTCTTCGCCGAGCAGTACCTCGCGGGCAAGCTGGAGGTGGAGTTCACCCCGCAGGGCACCCTCGCCGAGCGCCTCCGCGCCGGTGGCGCCGGCATCCCGGCTTTCTACACCAAGACCGGGGTGGGCACCCTCGTCGCAGAGGGCAAGCCGCTCGCGGAGTTCGACGGCGAAACTTTCGTCCAGGAACGCGCCATCAAGGCCGACGTTGCCCTCGTCCACGCCCACACCGCCGATACCGACGGCAACCTGATCTACCGCTACACCGCGCGGAACTTCAACCCCGTGGTGGCAACGGCGGGCGCGGTGACCGTCGCTGAGGCCGAGGTAATCGTGGAGCCCGGGCAGCTGGACCCGAACCACATTGTCACCCCCGGCGTGTTCGTTCAGCGCCTGGTGCAGGCGAGCAGCCGGGTCAAGGACATCGAGCAGCGCACGGTCCGCCCCCGCACCGCGGAGCCCGTCTCCGCCTAGCCTAGGCCCGAACGAACACTTAAGCCCCCGAAGATTTCAAGACCCCAAGGAGAACCCCATGGCCTGGACCAGGGATGAAATGGCTGCCATCGCGGCCGAAGAACTGAACGACGGCGACTACGTGAACCTGGGCATCGGCATCCCCACGCTGGTGGCCAACAACCTGCCCGACGGCGTCCGCGTGGTCCTGCAGAGCGAGAACGGCCTGCTCGGCATGGGTCCCTTCCCCTACGAAGGCGAGGAGGACGCCGACCTCATCAACGCCGGCAAACAGACCGTAACGGTCCTGCCCGGCGGGAGTATCTTCGACTCCGCCGCGTCCTTCGGCATGATCCGCGGCGGGCACGTCAAGGTCGCCATCCTGGGCGCCATGCAGGTGTCCGGCGACGGCGACCTCGCCAACTGGACCATCCCCGGCAAGATGGTCAAGGGCATGGGCGGTGCCATGGACCTCGTGGCCGGGACACCGCGCGTCGTGGTCCTGACCGAGCACAACGCGAAAGACGGCACGGCAAAGATCGTTAAGGAATGCACCCTCCCGCTCACCGGGCTGAGCTGTGTTGACCGCATCATCAGCGATCTTGCCGTTTTTGATCTTGAAAAGACGGACGACGGCGGCCGGCGGCTCACGCTGACCCGCCTCGCACCCGGCGTCACCGTGGAGGAACTCCGCGGGAAAACCGAAGCCCGCTTCGACGTCGCCGCATCCCTCGATGCAACACCCACCCTTGAAGGAGCCACAGCATGAGCCTCAAAGAACAGTTTGGCAAGGACGTCCTGCTCACCGGCTGGGGCCACAGCCGCTTCGGCAAACTCACTGACGAGACCCTGGAATCCCTGATCGTGCAGGTCGCCACGGAGGCGATCGGCAACGCCGGCATCGAGCCCGGCCAGATCGACGAAATCTACCTCGGCCAGTTCAATTCCGGCATGATGCCCCTGGCCTTCCCGTCCTCGCTGGCCCTGCAGGTCTCGGAGCAACTGGCCAACGTCCCCTCCACCCGGGTGGAGAACGCCTGCGCCTCCGGGTCGGCCGCGTTCCAGCAGGGCACCAAGTCGCTGCTGGCCGGCACCGCCAAGACCGTCCTCGTGATCGGCGCCGAGAAGATGACCCACGCCGGAGCCGACGTCGTCGGAGCGGCACTGCTCGGCGCGGACTACGACATGGCCGGCAAAGCTTCCAGCACCGGCTTCACCGGCCTGTTTGCCGAGGTGGCCAAGCATTACGAGAAGCGCTACGGACCCGTTTCGGACGTGCTGGGCACCATCGCCGCGAAGAACCACCGCAACGGCGTGGACAACCCCTATGCACAGCTCCGCAAGGATCTCGGTGAGGAGTTCTGCCGGACCGTCTCGGACAAGAACCCGATGGTGGCCGATCCGCTGCGCCGCACCGACTGCTCCCCCGTGTCCGACGGCGCCGCCGCCGTCGTGCTTTCCGTCTCGCCCACCGGCGGGGCAACCGCCCCGGTGCGGCTCGCTGGATTCGGCCATGCGAACGACTTCTTCCCCACCGAGCGCCGCGACCCCACCGCCTTCAACGCGACGCGGGCCTCCTGGCAGCGCGCGCTGGGGATGGCCGGCGTCGGGCTTGAGGACCTTGACTTTGCCGAAGTGCACGACTGCTTCACCATCGCCGAACTGCTCATGTACGAGGCCATGGGGCTGACCGAACCGGGCCAGGGCACCCGGGCCGTGCAGGAAGGCTGGGTCTTTAAGGACGGCAGGCTGCCCATCAACGTCTCGGGCGGACTCAAGGCCAAGGGCCACCCCGTCGGTGCCACCGGAGTATCGCAGCATGTCATAGCAGCCATGCAGCTCACCGGAACCGCCGGCGGCATGCAGCTCGCCAATCCCCGCCGCGCCGCGGTGCAGAACATGGGCGGCGTCGGCATCGCCAACTATGTCAGCGTGCTCGAGGCGGTCTAGGAAAACCCGCGATGGGCCGGGAACCGCAGGGAGGAGCAGGCAGGGGTCACCACTGTCTTTTGATACTGCGGTTCCCATAGGATTTCAGAGGGCCACATGCATTTCCCGGCGACCGCCGGACCACAAGGAGGTGGCGGATGCCGACAGGACCGCCCAGTGCGTCAAGCAAGTTCCGCGCGCCCGAGCCGGTTGGCCAGTGGGTTCACCGCGCGCGGCTGACCGAGATGCTCCACTCGGACCGGAAACGGCGGCTCGCGTTGATCCACGCCCCGGCCGGTTTTGGCAAGTCGACCCTTGCAGCCCAATGGATGGAAAACCTGGCGTCCCAGGGCCTCGTGACTGTCTGGTTGTCCTTGGACCGGGATGACAACAACACCATCTGGTTCCTTTCCCATCTGCTTCAGGCAATCCGCAAAGCCCGGCCCGGATTCGAGGAGGAACTCCAGCAGTTGCTGGAGGAGCGGCCCGACGACGCTGAGCAATACGTGGTTCCCGCCCTCATCAACGCCATTGATGAGGGCGGTCAGGACATCGTCATCACCCTGGATGACTGGCATCTGGTCACGGAGCCCAGAACCAGGGCGGTAGTGGAGCGGCTGCTGGATGCCGGCGGCTCACATCTGTCCTTTGTTATCACGAGCCGCAACCGCTCTGGCCTGCCACTGGGCCGGCTGATGGTGCGGGACCAGCTACTCGAAGTGGATGCCGTTGCCCTGAGGTTCGATGAAAACGAATCCCAGGATTTCCTGGTCGGCATCAACCGGCTCGATCTGGATGCGGGAGACGTCGCCAGCCTCCACCGGACCACGGAGGGCTGGATCGCTGCGCTGCAACTGGTCTCCCTGTCCCTCAGGGACCACCGCGAGGCCTCGGAACTGATCGAACGGCTCTCCGGCAGGCACGCGTCCATTGGTGAATATCTGGCCGAAAACGTCCTCGACACCCTCGACCCGGAAACGCTGGATTTCCTCCTGCTGACGTCGGTTCCGGAACGGCTGTGCGCGGGACTGGCGTCCGCCCTCTCGGGGGTGGAACTGGGCCAGGCAATGCTGGAGAGAATCCAGGCGCAGGATCTTTTCCTGCAGCCGCTGGACGAGGACGGCACGTGGTACCGCTATCACCACCTGTTTGAGGACTACCTGCGCCGCCGCCTGGAGCGCGATTACCCGGGCCGGACCAAGGAACTGAACCTGATCGCGGCACGCTGGTATTCGGACAACGGATTCCCCAGTGATGCGGTGGATCATGCCCTCACTGCCGGCGACGTTAATCTCGCCGTGGAGATCGTCGAATTCCGGGCAATGTGGCTGGTGGAACACTCCAGCATGTCCACCCTGTTGGCTCTTGTCGGCAAGATCCCGGCAGACCATGTGGCCGGACAAGCCCGGCTCCAGACGGCCGTGGCCTGGGCCCATACGCTGCTTCACCAATCGGCAGCGGCGCAGAGTGCCTTGGACCGGGCCGAGACCGTGATGCCCGCCGATGCGACCCTGACCGAACACGACCGCTTTGAACTGGGCGTCGAAGGGCTCGTTGTTCAGAGCTGCATCGACATGTACGGCGACAGAGTGAACCACGTGGATGAACTGGACGAAAAGTGCTTCGCCCAGGCGGACCGGCTCCGGCCCTGGATCGTCTCAGTGGCAGCGAACGTCTCAACGTTCAAGAAGATCCACGACGGCGAGTACCCGCTCGCCCTGGAACAACAGCGCTGGGCCGCGAAGTTCCACGGCCTCACCTCGGGACCCTTCAGTGGCGTGTACGGACACTGTTTCGCGGGTCTTGCCGCCTACGCCCTGCTCGATCTGGACAGCGTGGACCAGCACTTCACTGCCGCCGTGGAACTCGGCCGGCGCAAGGCCGGGCGATACTCGCATGCGGCGCGCCTTGCGGGAGCGATGATGGGCCAGCTCCTCTATGAACGCGGCGAACTCGACAAGGCCGAAAAGTTGCTCGAAGAAACCCGCGAGCTGGGCTCCGAAGGCGGGGTGGTGGACTTCATGTTGTCCACATACGCCACGCTGGCAAGAATCAAAGCACTCCGGGGGGACACTCCGCGGGCCCGGGAAATACTCGACGAAGGCGATCTTGTGGCCGACAGTCTCGGCCTGGACCGGCTCAAACTCGTCATGAACCTGGAACGCGTGCAGTTGGGGATCAGCCCCCGGGCCAGCGACGCGGAACCCCACGGTGACTTTCCGGGGGCGGCTGCGGCGCAGGAAGCAGCGGCCACCAGGCCACGGCTGGAAGGGCTGGCCGAGACCAAGCACCAGATCCAGCTGGCCACGCAGCTGCGGTCAGCCATGGCTGACGCCGGGCACGGGGGCCCGGACTCCCCCGGCAGGCTGGACACGGTGAACGGCGCCCGCCGCTTGCTGTCGCGGGCTGCGGCCTATCTGGGGCCGAGGGCAGAGCTGAATGCCCGTATCCTGCTGGCGGCCGCCCTCGAACAGGCGGGGAACCGGGAGGAAGCCGAGACGACGCTCCGGCCCGCCCTGGAGACGTGCTCCCGGCTGGGCCTGGTCCGACCCGTGCTCGACGGCGGCGCAAGCTGCCTGGAGCTGGTCCGTGCTATCTCGGCCAGGCTGCGGCGGGAGCCTGCCCAGGAAGGTGGCCACGAGTTACCGCGTTTCCTCAGTATCCTCATCCGGCTGGACACCCAGGCCAAGACCAACCGCGACGCCGGGTGGTCAGCAGAGGCCGTCTCTCCCACCACCGGCGCGGGCACCACCGTTCCGGAACCGGGCTTGTCGCAGCGCGAACAGATGATCCTGCGCCTTGTGGAGAAGGAACGGTCCAACCGCGAAATCGCCCAGGAGCTCCATCTGGGCATCAATACCGTCAAGTGGTATCTCAAGAGCCTGTTCAACACTCTCGGCGTCAGCGACCGAAGAGCCTGTGTCATGGAGGCCCGACGCCGGCACCTGCTCCCGTCGAAGTAGCCAGAGGGCAGTCACCCCAGGGTTTCCAGCCTGGCCAGTACGCACTCCGGCGAAGCGGCGCTGGGGATGTCGGCAAGGTAGAAGTCCCCGGCAGGGAGTTCCACGTCCGGTTCCAGCCAGAACCCTGCAGGAATATAGGCGCCAACCGCAGCGTCCCCTTTCAGGCGCGCCTGGTCGTCGTCGAGCTGCCCCAGTGTCCAGCGGTAGTTGCCGGCCAGATTGGCAATCGGAGTGTAGGCCTCCAGCGGAACGTGCACGCCGCGGGAGGCGCCGGCAGGCGTTCGGTTGTCCAGCAAGAGTCCCGCGACGGGCAGCCCCGCGAACGCCCGCAACCAGTCGCTGACATACATGGAGGCATTCTCGGCATTGTCGGCGTCGAGGCCGCTGGTGTCGTCCGAGCCCGAGAAGTGGTGCGTTTCCATGAGCCACGCCATCGGCGACTTGAAGCGCAGCACCACAGGCTGGCGGGCTGTCTTGGCGAACACGGTAACGAAGTCCAGCACCGCACGGTTCAGGTCCTCGTCTCCCAGCAAAGTCCTCAGCGCGAAACCCGTCCGGGATCTGGCCGCCATGGCGGTCTCGAGCCGGGCGTTACCGGTGGTCAGATGACCGTACAGCCGGTTCAGGTCCAGGAGCGCCACGTCCGGCCGGAGCAGCCCCTGTGCCTGGGCGAAGGAAGCCGCGTATGCAGTGGCGTTGTCCCAGGGAACGGGCCTGCCGCGAAGAATGACGGAAGCCGCGTACTCGTGGTGGTCGAACACCACAGCTTTCGGGCGCCCCGACGGAGGGGAGGCAACAACGTTGGCGAGGGTGGTGGCAGTGGAAGTGGTCATGACGTCTTTCTCCAAACTTGGGTTTTATAACGGCCTTCAGCGCCGCACCGTCCTGGGTTGGGAGGATGCGGCGCTGAAGGCTTCTTGAGTTGCTGCGCCCAGGCGGGGACGTACCGTGACGGGCTAGGACTTACGGTGGACGACTTCCCCATGCTTAGTTTCGAGCTCGCGGATTCGATCCTCCAGTGCGCTGATCTTGACTTCCCTGCGGTCCGGAAGCATGATCAGCGGCAGCTTGTCGATGGTCGCTTTGACCCGTTCCGGTCCGTTGTTGGTGAAGTGGGTGGCGGTGAGCTCCTCCGTGTCGTCGCCCCATGACCCGTAGTAGAGCAGGTCCTTGGGGGGCTCGGTCTTCACATAGCCCTCGAGGAACTCCTTGTAGGGCTTGCCGCGGGCGATCCGTGCCTGCCGTGAGTCGTGGCGCAACCGGGTAGTTGCCTCCTGGTCCACCACGAAGGTTTCGGGATCCCAGACGACGCCGTAGATGCTGGTGGCGACCTTCGGTGAAATGCGGCCGAGTTCCAGGTCCTTGGCCACCGCTTCCGGATCACGTTCCAGTACGTCGCCGTAGCCCCCGCCGGAGCCCTGGGCGATCATGTACATCTCGCCGTCCTTGGCGACGTCGAACTGCAGCCCCATATGGGAAGTGGTGTACTTACCGCCCTCGTAGGGCTGCTCGTTCATGATCCGTTCCATGGACAGATCGAACTTGCTGGAATCCTTGCGGATCACGTCGTAGATGTTGATGCCCTTGACCATCGCCAGCGGTGTGGTGCTGCAGCCGTAGCCGCCGAACATTCCCGTGACGGACGAGAACTTTGACCCTGAGGTAACGGTCATGAATCCCCACATCGGGGTTCCCTCGGCGGCGACGATCATCTCGTAGCCCATGCCACCGCTGTTCTTGCCGAAGCCCTGGTTGTCGCGGACGATCCGCTTGCTGACCAGCTGCATGAAAGGAACTTCCTCTTCCATGACTTCCTGTTCAGCGGTGTCAGCCATGGCACAGAACAGCGGTGAGACGGCGTCTTCGCCGTCGCGGAATGCCTTGGCACCGCCGCCCATGCCGTTGAGGTCGGCACACAGGTTTCCCACCTGGTCGCCGTGCTGGGTCAGGCCTCCCCACAGGAAGGTGTTGATCTGGTTGAACCACGGAGCCAGGACATTGGAGAACTTCTCCGGATTGGAGAACTGCATCTTGGCAAAGGCTGTCTGCAGGGCAGAGAATCCCCGGAACGACGCCTGCAGCGACTGCCCCATGGGGGCATCGTAACCAGCGTCGGCCCAGGTGTGTTCATCCGAGATGATGTCGATGGGCGACATCGCCGAGGTACACCGTGGCAGGTCCGGCCACCAGAACGCCAGGATCGCCTGCATCATCATCGACTTGACCGAGCACAGCGGGGAGTTGATGGCCCGGTTGAGGATTTCCGGTCCGGTCCCCCTCAGGTCCACCGTCATTTTGTCACCCTTGACCGTCACCTTGCAGGCGAACTTGATCAGGATGTTCTCCTTGAGCGTGGAGTCCATGAACTGGTTGAAGGACACGGTCCCGTCCGGCAGTTCACTGATGCGGCGCTTGACTTCCTGCTCCACGTCTTCAACGGTGACCCGCAGGGCGGCGACGAAGGTCTCCACTCCCACCTCGTCGATGATGCTGTCGACGCGTTCCTGGATGCGCTGGACGGCACCGATCTTGACCTTGAGGTCGGCCAGTTGCAGCTTGGGGTCGCGGACCGAGTGCTGCAGGAACGTCAGCAGGTCCCGGCGCAGATCGCCCTTTTCAACGATCTTGAACGGGGACATCCGGAGTCCGTCGTCGAACGGGGTTTCGGAGCCTGACGGCATTCCGCCTGGCTCGCAGGCCCCGTTCTCGCCTTCGTGAATGGTCGCGGCGACCCAGGCGATGATCTTCCCCTCGCGGAAGATCGGCATGATCATGGACTGGTCCGTGTTGTGGACGTTTCCGTACCGGGCATCATTGTGGATGAATCCGTCGCCGGGGTTGATCCCCACCGTCGGCTCGTCCTTCCAGTACTTCATGATGTAGCGGATCGGGTGATGCAGGATCGCCGAGAACGCGATCACGCCGTGGCAGGACAGGTACGTGACGTCCCCTTCGGCGGTGTAGATCGCCGTCGTCAGGTCCCCCCATTTGGCGCCCGGAGCGGCACCCATGGCCTCGCACATTTCGTAGCCCTCATCCAGGGCGCCGGCAAGGCGCTTGCGGATGCGGTCCACTTTGATGGGGTCCACGCCCTTGGAGATGCACTCGTCCTCGTAGGCGGAGCGGGACGTAATCTGGTGGCTTCGCATGATGGCCGGGTCCGGGCCGAGGAAGAGGGTCGTTTCGTCCATAAACTGGTCCACCCACTGCTGCTCCTGGGCAGTCAGCGGCTGGGAACCTTCTTCGGCTGGGCCGGTCGTGCTGGTTTCATTTGCTGTAAGCGTCATTGCTGTCGAGCTCCTTCAATGGGATGAGCTGGAAGGTCTGGATGTGGATCCGTGAGGCACGGGATCAGTCTTTGAGGAACCACACGGCTCCCTGCGATGTCGGTTCCAGGCGCCATCCCGGTTCCACCAGATATGTGGTGTTTTCCGTGGTGACGATGGCCGGGCCGTGGATGACGTGCTGGTGGTGGAGGGCCTCGGCGTCGTACACCGGGGTATCCACGGCTCCGTCGATCTTCACGAAGTGGACCTGGCGGGTGCCGACCGGGCTGGGCATGGTCCTGTCATGTCCGGAGTCGATGGAATCAAATTTGACGACGTCCCCGTCCACATAGGACGACACCCTCACGGTCTGGGCCCGGATGCCGGCCTCGGGAGCCTGGCTGCCGGCACCGTAGCGCTTGCCATAGATATCCGAGAACGTCCTGATCAGGTGCAGCACGTCCGCGACGCCGTTCACACGGTTGATGTCGAAAACGACGGCCGTGGTCACCAGCTGGTTGCCGTAGCGCATGTCCATTTCGAGGCTGTAGCGGATGTCGGCGGCGTCGTACCCCTGGCGGATCAGGTCTTCCTTGCCCTTGGCTTCCAGCTCCTGGATGACGTTGTTCAGTTCGTCGTAGCTCTTGTAAAGGCTGCGGTCCGTGGGGTTGTAAAGCACCACGTGGGAGCCGCGCTCATGGATGTGGAGGGGTTTCATGTTGCCGGCGCCGCAGGCCGAGAATACCGACGAAAAGGGCGGTGCAAGGATCCTGCGGATGCCGGCGTGGTCGGCAATCCCGCACGCGTGCAGGGGGCCGTTGCCGCCATAGGCCAGCATGGTGAAGTCTTCCGGAAGGTATCCCCGGACCCGCAGCTCCTTCGCCATCCCGATCGCCATCTGTTCGTCGACAGCATTCTTGACGATCTTGGCAACCTGGATGGTGTCCATGTTCAGCTCATCGCCGAGAACCTCGTCGATGGCGTAGACGGAACGCTTCTTGTTCAGCTTGATGTAGCCGTTGGCGTAGTTGTCCGGATCCAGGTACCCCAGGACCAGGTCGGCGTCCGTGACTGTCGGGCGGAGGCCGCCGCGGTCGTAGCAGGCCGGGCCCGGATCCGAGCCTGCCGATTCCGGCCCGATCTGTACGGCGTGGTGGATGCGGTCATAACTGGCAATCGAGCCGCCTCCCGCACCCAGCGTCAACAGGTGGATCATGGGAACGGATACCAGCCAGCGGCCGATGGTCGGCTGGAAGTCGTAGTGCTTGACGCCGCCTTCCGGGACCAGGCCGATGTCGAAGGACGTGCCTCCCATGTCCGTCGAAATCACGTTGCCCAGACCGGTGCTGTCAGCCAGGTGCTGGGCAGCGCCCACGCCGGCGATGGGTCCGGAGTGGATGGTCTGCAGGGCATCCGTGGAGTTGGACTGCGCCATGCCGCCTGAGTTGTGGATCACAAGCATGGGCTTGTCGTAACCGGACGAACGCAGGTTGTTGGACAGCTGCCCCAGCGCGTGGAACATGATCTCGTGTAGGAACGCATCCACGATCGTGGACGTCGCACGGACGTACTCGCCTTTTCGGCCCGACACCTGGCTTCCCAACAGGACGGGGATGGCCCCGAGCTCGTGGGCCGGGTACTCGTCCAGGATGATCTCCAGGATCTGCTGCTCATGGACCGGGTTTTCGGTCGAGTTGACCAGGGAGACCACGATCGCTTCCGCTCCGGCATCCACGAGTTCGCGCACCTGGGTGCGGACATCATCTTCCATCAGCGAAACGACCACCTTGCCGGCCGAGTTGATTCGCTCCTTCACCGACCGGATCAGGGCGCGGGGCACGAGCGGATCAGGACGGGTGGCATCAGGCATGTTCTGCTGTTTGGAAGGGTCCAGCCCTTCGCCGTAGCCACGGCCGCGGGACAGCGGGATGGTGTCCTCGAAGCCGTGGGTGACCAGCGCCCCCACACGCGGGCCTTTGCCTTCGATCAGGGCGTTGGTGCCGAGGGTGGTGGCATAGCGTACGGAATCGACTTCCTTCAGGACGAGGTCCCGGTCCAATCCGGCGCGTGAGCAGGCGAGATCGAGTGCTTCATTGAAGCCTTGGGCCAGGTTGTGGTGCGTTGTGAGCGCCTTTGCTTCAACGTACTGGTCGTCCCAGGCAAAGAAACAGTCGGTAAATGTGCCGCCGATGTCGACGGAGATTCGTTTCATGACCAGTGGTCTCCTTTATTCCAAGTACTAGCTGAACGAATGGGGGGAATGGTTGTGGGTGTTGTATGAGCCGAGGGCCGGGCTGAAATCGGCAACCGCCTCTTCGCCGGGTCCGTAGTTGATGACGACCTCAGGTTTGGTGCCCCGCTTGATCCAGGTTTCGCGGAGCGAGTCGATGTCCCACAGCATGTCCACTGTGGGCGGGTGTCCCGGCGGTACGTACTCCGTTTCCAGCTGCGTTCCGCACCCCGGGCAGTAGAACTCGAGGATCCGGCAGAACGTGGGGTCCGGGGCGAACGTGAATTCGTACTTCTCCGGGTCCAGGATCGACTGGTGGATTTCGGTGGGGTCCCGGTCGTAGACCAGGGTCCCCTCCTTGTAGTTGCCTCTGGCGTCGCCGAGGTCCTGGTCGCATACCTTGCAGTTCCACCGCTCGGTGTCGAGATCGATGATCAGATATTCCGTCATTGGAATTCGCATAACGTGTCTCACCTGTTTTCTTGCTGATGGGGGTGTGGGGTCACTTCTGGAGAGTGTCTGTGAGCATGAGGTCACCGGAGACCGTTACATCGAAGACCCAGCCATGCGGCACGCGGGCCGTGAAGTAGGGGCCTTCGACGATTGCGGGGCCCGCCGCCGAGGCCCCGGCCGTTTGGTTGTCCAGTTCGAAGACCTGAACCTCGTCCACCTTGTCCACGGCGGAACGGACCTTTCGGGTGGAGCCGGCGACGGCGGGCGTCTTCGCCACTGATTCGGCCCGCTTGATCGATGCGTGCGGCAGTTCGTACCGGGCGGTCAGGGTCAGCATGGAGTTGTGTTCGCTGGCGCCGGGCTGCGGATCGGAAGCCAGGTACGGCAGCTCGGAAACCAGCTGGCCTTCGGCGTCTTCCAGGACCACGTTCCATTCGAGCCGGCATTCGTCAATTTCGTGGCCCTCCTGGAACATGTCCCGCGCAGCCCGGGCCAGCAGCATCGCCTTGGCTGCGCCGAAGTTTTGCGCGTCCATTCCCGCGACATTCGCCTCATAGGTCTGCGCAATGTCGGAAAAGCCGATTCCGAAGGCTGAGAAGACCGCGGCCATCTTGGGCACCAGGACACGGCGAACGCCGGCGATCCGTGCCGCGCCGCAGGCGCTCATGGGGCCCGCACCGCCGAACGCGGCAACCGTTGTGGCGTCCGCATCCTCGACGTCGGCCGCAAAGGACCACGACATGCGTTCGAAGTATGCGGCCTCCATCCGAATCAGGGCGTCGTTCAGGGTGATTCCCAAAGGTTCTGCGATGACTTCGGTGATTACGGCGCGGGAGCGATCCGCGTCAAGACTGAAGCCTCCATCGAGGTAGGTGTCCGGATCGAGCACGCCGAGTAGCAGATTTACGTCCGTGATAGTGGCCTGCTTGCCCCCAAAACCAAAACAAGCAGGGCCCGGTGCAGCTCCGACGCTCTCGGGGCCGACGGTGATGACGCCGTTGCGAACGGCGATGACGGAACTGCCTCCCACGCCGCTGGAGTGGACGTTACTCATCTCAAATGACACCGGAACTCCCTGAATGGAGCCCCTGCGGTGCGTCGAGATGGTCGAGTTCTTGACGGAGCCGACGTCCGTGGTGGTGCCGCCGACATCGATCATGAGGACGTGCGCGAGTCCGTAGGCCTCCGAGAGGGCCTTCGTTCCTTCCAGCCCGCCGCGGGGGCCGGAAGAGTAGGTCTTCAACGCGACGGACTTGGCCACGCGTGACGACGCCCCGTCATTGCGGTAGATGAGGAGCGGGTTTTTGACCTTGTGGTCCCGCAGCCGGTGCTCGGTGCTGTAGAGGAAACGCTCCATGGTGGGATGCAGGAAGGAGTTGATGATTCCGGACCACACCCGGCGGGCCTGGACGGTGTCGGGCGTAAATTCCCAGGAGAACAACATGGGAACCGAGCCCAGCAGATGGCGGGGGAACTTCCGGAGCAGAACGCCTTTGACGGCCTTCTCCTTGGTGCGGTCCGCCATGGCGATGACAAGCCGCGCGGCGCCGTCGGTGGTCAGGCGGTTGACATGCTTGACGATTTCCTGGGAGAGCTCCTCCACGTCCTGTTCAGCGTTGATGACTGCCACCCGCGTGCCGACGAGGTCTGCAAACAGCTCAGCTGCCGCCTCGCCGTTGCGGAGCTCGCCAGCCAGCGTGGGGCCGTCTGTGAGGATGCCAATCCTGGGACCCTTGCGTTCCACGAGGGCATTGGTTCCCTGGGTGGTGGAGTACCGGATGTGGCGGGTTGAGTGCAGAAGCCCGGGGAGATCCTCTTCGCCGAAGATTTCCTTGGAAGCTTTGGCCATGCCGTCGAAGAGACACTGGGAGAGGTCAAAGGGTGTGGTGAGAGTCTTCGTGAACGAAAAATTCTCACCGTCCCAGACACAAATATCGGTCAGCGTCCCACCGTTGTCGATGTTAATGAGCCGTTCCATTGATACTCCTTTGTATGTTGAGGCGCGGTGACACCAGCGGCGTATTCCTCAACATGCGACTGTGATCCAAGCCACATTGAGGACTGACCTCAGTGTGGCTCAGCAGCCGGAGTGGCCCGCAACCACCTGACCGGGTGGACTATTCGGGGCCTGGACGGCCACCCGGGTGGGTGGTGGGGTGGTTTGCGGCGAGAGCCTACTTCGCGGAGCCAGCGGCGATGGCCTCGGCTCCGGCGGTTGCGCAGGCTTCGTCCAGGGCGCCGTCCGGGGCGCCGCCCACGCCGATGCCGGCCACGGACACCCCGTTGACCTTGAGCGGGACGCCGCCGGCCAGGAAGAGCGTGCCGGGGAGGTCCGCAATGCTGGGGCCGTTCCCGTTGACGCGCTTGGCGAGCTCGCTGGTGGGCGTGCCGAACGCGGCGGCGGTGTAGGCCTTCTGTTGCGCCGCCTCAATGGTGTGCTCGGCTGCGTTGTCGCCGCGGAGGAGTGCCTGGACGGTGCCGAACCTGTCCACCAGGGCCACCGTGACGAACGGCAGCTTGTCGGCCTGGCACTTGGCGAGGGCAGCCTTGACGGCGTCCGCTGAGGCACCCACGCTGATCCGGTTCTGCGCCACCACTGTTTCGGGCGCCGGCTGGACATCGACGGCGGGCACGGCCGCGGGCTTTGCGGCGGCGACGGCCACGGGTGCAGGGGCAGCAGTTGAGGTACCGGCGTTGGCCGCAGCGGTCAGCCCTCCGGTCAGAAGCAGTGCTCCTGCGGCAGCAGCGGCGGCGATCTTGTTGGACTTCTTCATGGGGTTCTCCTTGGATACGGGTTTTTCCGGGACGTGCCCCGGGACCGCCCGGAGCCACGTCCCGGGCCTCAAATCCATCCTTCCGGCCGGGGACCCGGCCGGGCATCGGGCATTGGTCTGCCGCAGCCTCCCCCATCGGGCTGGAGGTATCAGCCAAAAGGCTGAGAGACCAGCAACGGCGCGGGCCCTAGCATGGTGGATAAAACCCCTCCACCGGAACCGGACCCCCATGCCCTCCTTACCGCCAGCCCCTCGGACACCATTGGGCCGCATTGACGCCGTCGTCCATCTTGGTTTTGCCGTGCTGCTGGTGGCGTCGGCGGTGCGGTACGTGATGCGCCACAGCCCCGCAGACAACCTGTGGGTGCTGGCGCTGGCCGCCGCGGTGTGTTCGCTTTATGCCGTGATCGCCGTGCTTTCGCAGCGCCGACGGCCGTGGGCCGTATGGATGTTCGTCCTGGTGGCGTTGTGGGCGGTGCTGGTGGTCGCTGCGCCCAGCTTCGCGTGGTGCTCGTTTGCGCTGTTCTTCCTGTGCCGGACGGCCTTCACCGGCTGGGTGGCGTACCTGGCGGGAGGCGCGACGGCGGCAGCCACCGCCGTCGGATTGTTCCGGCTCAGCGGCGGCAGCGATATTGCCATGCTCCTGGGACCCCTCGCCGTGGGCGTCATGCTGACGCTGATTTACGACCGGATCGAGCAGGACGCCTCGGAGCAGCGCCGCCTCCATGCCGAGGTCTCGCTGGCCCAGGGACGGCTGGCGGCCAGCGAGCGCCGGGCCGGCACCGTCGAGGAACGCGAGCGGGTGTCCCGCGAAATCCATGACACCGTGACGCAGGGCCTGGCCAGCAGCCTGCTCCTGCTGGAAGCCGCGAACAGGTCGTGGCCCAGCCCGGCCGCGCGGGAGGACGTCCGCACCGCCAGCGGGATGCTTCGCCGGAACCTTGCAGACACCCGGAGCCTCGTCCACGAACTCGCCTCCCCCGGGCTGGACACCGCACCCCTGTCGGATGCCCTCCTGCACGCGGCATCCCAGTACATACCGGGTATGCGACTGCTGGTCACCGGCGAGCCTCGCTCCGTCCCGGCAGATGTCCGGCACGCCCTGCTACGCGTGGTCCAGAGCGCGGCGGCGAACACGAAGCTGCACGCTGCGGCGGCGAACGCGACGGTGACGCTGGGATTTCTGCCGGGCGCCGTCACCCTGGACGTGTACGACGACGGCGCCGGTTTCGACCCGCAGGCGCTGGCGCCGCCGTCGGACGCCGGAGGCTACGGACTCCGGGCCATGCGCCAGAGGGTGGAGCAGCTGGGCGGTGTGTTTTCGGTGGAAAGCGCCCCCGGGGAAGGGACGATCGTGGCCGCGCAGCTGCCCACCGGGGAGGACCACCAATGAACCGAATTACCGTGCTGCTGGTGGATGACCACCTGGTGGTCCGCAGCGGACTCAAGGCACTGTTGGGAACGCAGCCGGACATCGAGGTGGTGGCTGAGGCGGCCTCCGGAGAGGACGGCCTGGCCCTGGCGGAGCAGCACAGCCCCGCGGTGGTGGTGATGGACCTGGCCATGGGTGCCGGTATGGACGGAATCGAGGCCATCAAACAGCTGCGCCGGCGCAACGCCAAGCAGGCCGTGCTCGTGTTCACCACCTACGACTCGGATGCGGACATCGTCCGGGCCGTGGACGCCGGAGCCATGGGCTACCTGCTGAAGGACGCGGCGCCTGAGGAGATTTTCGCCGCGATCCGGGGCGCGGTCCAGGGCAAAAGCGTGATGAGCGCACCGGTGGCGTCGCGCCTCTTCCAGCAGTTGCGGAACCCGGACGAGGTCCTCACTCCGCGCGAGGCGGAATTGCTGAGCCTGCTCATCGAGGGACTCAGCAACCGGGAGCTCGGCCAGCGGCTGTTTATCTCCGAGGCCACGGTGAAGACTCACCTGGCCCACATCTACGCCAAGCTCGGCGTGGAAACCCGGGCCGCGGCGATCGCCACGGCAATCCGGCGCGAGGGGATGCGCTAGCGGATGCGATACTAAGTCTGCGTATGGTCCCGGTCGGAGTTCGGTCCGGGGCCTCGCTTGGTTGCGAACCGGGGGGACTGAATGCAACTCGACACGCTAACCCTCAGGGTTGCCTTCGCCATTGTCGCGTTCACGTTGGCATTGCTGTTCTACTTTGCCTCGTTCCGGAGTACGCGGTCCGCCTACAGCGCCTGGTGGTGCGTGGCCCTGACGCTTTTCCTGGCCGGTTCCGCGGCTTATCTCCTCAACGGGACGCCGCACCAGGTATGGGCCAATCCGCTGGGGAACTGCATGCTGGTTGCCGGCGGAGCCTGCGTCTGGGCCGGCGCCCGGTCGTTGCGGGCATCGCGGCCTAGTTCCTGGCAGTTGGCGGCGGGACCGGCCGTGGTCACAGTGTCCTCGGCCCTGGAGAACCCCGGCACGAACATCTGGGCCGGAGGCGCGGTCTTCCTTGCCCTGATGGGCCTGATGCTGGGCCTGGCATCGCGCGAACTCTGGCGGCTGGAGCCGGGCTACTCACGGGTGCGGATCCCGTTGGCCATCGCCGCTGCGTTCTTCTCGTTCTACTACCTCTGCCGCTTGATCGTTTACGTTGCTGAGGGTCCGGACGGCCCTGTCTTTGTCACGTACTTCGGCTCTGCCGTCACCACCCTGGTCACCATGGTGCTGCTGGTGGTGGTCTCCTTCAGCATGGCCGCCCTCAGCAGCGAACAGCAGACGCGCGCACTCCGGGCCGTGGCAACCCAGGACGGCCTCACAGGGCTGCTCAACAGGGCCGCCTTCCTGGACCTTGCCTCAGGTGAGCTGGAGCGGCTGCGGCACACCCGTGCACTGGGCTCCCTGGTCCTGGCCGACCTGGATCATTTCAAGGCAGTCAACGATACCTACGGCCACGCTGCGGGGGACGCAGCACTGCAGTCGTTCGCCGCCGCGTGCAACGGTACTGTCCGGTCAACCGACCTCGTGGGCCGGTACGGCGGCGAGGAGTTCATTTTCCTGCTGCCGGGCGTAAGTCCGGACCGGGCCGAGGCCATTACGAAGGAAATCAACCGGCATCTGAAGGCTGTCCGCGGTCCGGACGGGTCCCGGATGCCCACCGTCAGTTACGGCATCGCGCCCATTGACCGCGGAACGTCCGGCCTTGATGAGCTGATCGCGACGGCGGATGCCGCCCTCTACCGGGCCAAATCCCTGGGCCGCAACCGCACCGTCCGTGGAGTCCGCGCGCCGTAGGCCCCAAAGTAGGGCATTTCTCCCCTTTGCGCCGCCCGCCGCCGGGTCTAGGGTGATCCGCATCAGCGTCCACCGCCGTCGAGGAGCCGTCATGGCCGGGTTTGTGCAGATCATGGAATTCAAGACCTCCCGCATCAAGGAGATCGAAGAGCTGGGCCGTCCCTCAAGAACCGAGGGAAGCACTCCGCCCACGTTCCGCCGCATTGTTGCGACGGCGGACAGGGACCGGCCGGGGACCTATTTCACCATCGTCGACTTCGATTCCTTTGACTCGGCGATGGAGAATTCCGACCGTCCGGAAACGTCGGAATTCGCGGCCAAGATGGCGGCGCTGTGCGACGGACCCGTGATCTTCCACAATCTGGATGTTATGTGGGAGGACACCGGAGAAAGTGCGGACAACGGCTAGGAACATGCCATGGCTTCCGTGAGTCCCGCTCCGGAGCCGGGCTCCGGTGCGGGCAGCCTCGTTGCTGACCTGGGCCGGCTGGAGTCGGCGCCGCTGGCGCTCGTGGGCGGCAAGGCCCTGAACCTCGGCAGGCTCGCCGCTGCGGACTTTCCCGTGCCGCCGGGGTTCTGCCTGACAACAACGGCCTACCGGACGGCCGCACCCGCGGAACTGGACGCCATCGCCGCCCGCCTGGACGGCCTCGGACTGGACGGCACCGGCCTGGACGGGGCGGAACGGTCCGACGGCGATCGCGGACTTCCGGACGAAGACCGGGACGGGCTCGCGCGGCGTGGCCGCGAGGCGATGGCCGCAGCGCCGGTGCCTCCCGACGTCGAGGCCGCCGTCCGCGGCGCCTACGCCGCAATGGGCAGCGGACCGGTCGCGGTGCGTTCTTCGGCCACCGCCGAAGACCTGCCCTTTGCCAGCTTCGCAGGGCAGCAGGACTCCTTCATGGACGCTGTGGGAGCCGACGCCGTCGTCGCGGCCGTCCGGCGCTGCTGGGCCTCCCTGTGGACGGACCGCGCCGTGGCCTACCGCACAGCGAACGGGATCAGTCACCGCGAAGTGGGGCTCGCCGTCGTCGTTCAACGAATGGTCGACGCCGGGACGGCCGGCGTGCTGTTCACCGCCAATCCGGTGACCGGCACACGGACCCAGACCGTCATCGACGCCAGCCACGGGCCCGGACAGGCCGTGGTGTCCGGTGCGGTGAATCCGGACCATTTCGTCGTCGATTCGGCATCGGGCCGGATCCTGCAGCGGCCGCAGGGCCGGGCGCCGAGCCTGACGGAGGCGCAGCTTCGCGAACTCACGGCCCTCGGTGGCGCGGCCCAGCGGCTGTTCGGCGCGCCCCAGGACGTGGAGTGGGTGATCGACTCCGGCGGCAAGGCGTGGCTGACCCAGTCGCGCCCCATCACCACCCTGTACCCGCTGCCGGAAGAGGACCCGCTGGACAGGCAGTCCGGCACGGACCGCGCGGCGGACGCAGATACCCGCGTTTACCTGTGCGGCACCCTGCTCCAGGGCCTCACGCGCCCCATCACGCCGATGGGGCTCTCCGTCCTTGGCCTCATGAGGGGCACCAAGGGGCCGTGGAAATACGTGAACCCGGGATTGCGGATGTACGTCGAACTGACACCGTTTATCCGCAACAAATCCGGCCGCAAGGCAATGATGAGGATGCTGCCCCTCGCGGACGGAAGGTCGGCGGCCGTCTTCCCGGCGCTCTTGGACGACCCGCGGTTCAGCATCGTCAAGCCGGCCCGCAGGAAGTCAAGCCGCAAGGCGTCCGGTGGCAAGGACGCACCTGCCCGGACGCAGCCCAAGAGCACTGAAAGTAGCCAGAGCCTGGGCCTGTATTTAGGGCTCCTCCCGGCCATGGTCCGGGCCCTGCTGTGGCCGGACCTGGAACTGCGGAGGGCGCGGCGGTACCAGGACCGTCTTGCAGCCCAGCTGGTCCTCCCCCTACCTGCCACTGCGGCCAGGCGGCTCCAGCACGCCGAGGACATCCTGGTCACCACGGTCAACGGGTTGATCCGGGCCACGCTGCCGGCACCGTCCGTGGGGTACCTGATGCTGGCGGCGGCCCGCAGGTTGTTGCGCGGGATTGCCAAGCCGCGCGAACTTGAGGCTGTCCTTCGGGGGCTTCCCCACAACGTGACCACCATTATGGACCTTGAACTGTGGCACCTGGCTGTGTCCTTGGGCAGGGATCCGGAGGCCCGCCGGGCGTTCACGGAACTTAATCCCGGGGAACTGGCCGCCCTCTACAAGGCGGGCACGCTGCCAGCTTCCGCCCAGGCGGGGCTGCGGAAGTTCCTGTCAAAGTACGGCCACCGGGCCGTGGCGGAGATCGACCTGGGCATGCCGCGGTGGTCTGAGGAACCGGACCACCTTTTGGGAATGATCTCGAACTATCTGCGGGTGGAGGATCCCGAACAGGCGCCGGACCGGCAGTTCGCCCGGGCGGCCGACCACGCGGAGGCCCGGATCAGCGAGCTGGTGGAGCGGGCCGGGAGCAAGAGCCGGTTGCGGGGGCGCCTGGTGGCGCTGTGCCTGCGCCGGGCACGCCAGCTGGGCGGGCTGCGGGAATTGCCCAAGTTCTGTATTGTGACAGCGCTCGCGGAGATGCACCGGCAGCTCGTGGCGGTGGGCGCCGAACTGGTGAGGACCGGAACCGTCGCGGCCGCCGGTGATGTGTTCTTCCTGGACTTCGATGAACTCCGTGTGGGCCTTCGCGGTGCGGACCTGAAAGGCATCGTCGTCAGCCGCCGCCGGCTTTACGACGTCGAACTCCGGCGGCGGCGCGTACCGCGCCTTCTGCTCTCGGACGGCACCGACGTCGAGGCCGCCATGATGGCGGCGGCCGCCGCGCTGCCCCACCCGGCTGCGGCGGACAGGCTGACAGGGACGCCTGCTTCTGCCGGCACCGCCACCGGGAAGGTCCGGGTGGTCATGGATCCGGTGGGCGCCCACCTCGAACCCGGGGAAATCCTGGTGGCCCCGTCCACGGATCCCGGCTGGACGCCGCTCTTCATGACGGCAGGCGCCTTGGTGATGGAGATGGGCGGCGTCATTTCCCACGGGGCGGTGGTGGCCCGCGAGTACGGCATCCCGGCCGTGGTGGGTGTTCCGGATGCCACCACGCGGCTGCGCGATGGCCAGAGCATCACGGTGGACGGGGCCGCCGGTACAGTTACATGGTGATGGACGACGCGACGCTGAAGGACGCGGAGATCCGCGACTGGAACTGGGCGGTCCTCCCCGAAGGGGCCGTGAGCACCCGGTTTTCAGCGCCAAGCGGCAGCCTGGCAATGGTGTCCATGGGCAAGCCGCATAACCCGCGGGTGGTGCTGGTTCCCGGAGCCACAGGCTCCAAAGAGGACTTCGCCGTGATGATGCCGGAGCTCGCCGAGGCCGGGTTCTATGTGCTGAGTTACGATCTGGCCGGCCAGTACGAATCCGCGGGCGCCGGGCCGGAGAACCTCGTCCCGCCCCGAAAACACTATGACTACGAGCTCTTCGTGAACGATTTC
Source organism: Arthrobacter oryzae (assembly GCF_037911235.1). Classification (GTDB taxonomy): domain Bacteria; phylum Actinomycetota; class Actinomycetes; order Actinomycetales; family Micrococcaceae; genus Arthrobacter; species Arthrobacter oryzae_E. The sequence continues at coordinate 151,633 of NZ_JBBLYW010000071.1, read as the reverse complement.
ATCGCTGTGCTGGAGGCCGGCGACGTTCCCGCCCATGTGGTGGGATACTCCTTTGCCGCAATCGTGGCCCAGGTTGCGTTTTCGCAGCGCCCGGAGCTGTTCCGCAGCTTTACGCTCCTGAGCTGCCCGCCGCTGACCGGGCAGTGTTTCCGGGGACTCAGCAGGATCGGGCCTTTCACCGGCTGGGCCAACGGCCGGGTGGGCGCCGCGCTGATGATCTGGGGCATCCGCCGGAACGTCAACAAGGTCTCCCCCAACCGGCTGCGGTTTGTGCGCAACCGGTTCAGATTCACGCGGCGCCAGTCCGTCCGCGACATCTATGAGCTGATGAAAAATGTCCCGGACCTCAGGCAGACCCTGGCCGCCGCCAAGGTACCGAAATTCGTGGCCGTGGGCGAGCACGATCTCTGGCCGCTGGCCCTGCACCGCCAGTTCGCACAGTCCATCGGCGCCCGCATTTCGGTCTATCGCGGCGGGCACAGCCCCTCCGAAACATCACCGCACCAGTTCGGCCGGGACCTGCTCGCCATGTACGCCGCGGGCACCTGAACCAGACACATAATGTCGCAAGGGCACTTATACCCTTGCAAGCAGGGCGTCCGCCCCGTACGTTGGGGACAGCGGGGGACGTTCTCCGCTCTGCGGGCCGCCGTGTTTGCAGAGAAAATCAGAGTCACATAAAGGAATGCAGCCATGGCAACAGGCACAGTTAAATGGTTCAACGCCGAAAAGGGTTTTGGCTTCATTGCCCCCGATGACGGATCAGCTGACGTTTTCGCCCACTATTCGGCGATCGCTAGCAGCGGCTACCGTTCACTCGATGAGAACCAGAAGGTCGAATTCGATGTGACGCAGGGTCCGAAGGGCCCGCAGGCAGAGAACATCCGCCCTCTCTAAAGGCTTAGGGTTACGGTTCCCGGCACCTAGCCGGACCACCCTGCACCAACAACAGCCCCTCCGAGCCATCCGGTTCGGAGGGGCTGTTGCGTTCCCGCCGGAGGTGGCAAGCCGGACATGCCTATTGGCCGGCGTGCCGGGTGCCGGGTGCCGGGTGCCGACAATGGTCAGGGGTGGGTAAGGGCCCAAGCCGCAATTGCAAGAATGATCAACTTCATAACTCCCCCAAGTCAGGGGCTATCCCCGTCGTGCTTAGATCTAGCCGTGAGGTGCTCTGAAGAGGACTGGTCCCAGTAGGCGTTCGACCATCGACTCTGGCTTGTGCGGTCGTCGAGGGCGCCCCAGGTTGCCTTGTCGGGCCGAGACTTGGGTCAGCTAATCCGCTCAGCCAACGCCACGATAATTCCCTCCGGACCGCGCACGTAGGCCATACGCCACGCATCCTCGTACCGGCCGATGCCGCCGACCAGCCCGTATCCCTCCGCGGCCAGCCGATCGACGTGAGACTGGAGATCGTCAACTTCGAAGGACAAACTGCGCAGTCCGAGTTCGTTTGCCATGGCGGCGGGCGATCCGGGATCGGGATCGGGCCGGATAAAGCTGGAAAGCTCCACGCCTGTACCTCCGTCAGGCGTTCGCAACATGACGATCTCTGTGCGGGAGCCCGGGATTGCTATGACCGTGTCAATGAACTCACCCTCTACGAACGTCCGGCCCTCGATTTCGAGCCCGAGTCCCACGAAGAATGCCGTCACCCTGTCGAGGTCCTGAACAGTCACGCCAACGTGGTCGAACCGCATGACTCGTGTCATGAGCAACACCTCCAAATGCTCGCTTCAGAACGGCCCAAGACGGAGTTTACGGCAGGCTGTAGTGATCGCCGAACATCTCGATGGTGGCGTCGTCCGGGCACACCCACCGCGGCTCATACGCTTCGTCCATAGTGCTTGCAATCCGCCACCGCCAGGTCCTACAGCCTCGAGAAGCGGTTGCAAACCACAAGCGGAAGGAGCCCGGTGCTGAGGCAGGTCGCGGATGGTGTGCTGCTCCACGAGAGCGAGTTCTGCCAGAGCAACACCGTTGTTGTGCACGGCTTCTCGACGCATCCTCATTGGGATCATCTGCTCTGGCACGTTGGGCTCGGCGCGGCGCCTCGTTACGGCACCGCGCGCTGCGCGGCTACTGCCCGGGATCGACTGTCGGACGGCGTCGATTCACGCCGGCTCGGCATCCCCGAGCAGGTACCGCTGGACCAGCTCGGCCTCATTACCGGCCTGCCTGCCGGGATGGCACAGATTCCTTGGGATGGCCCTCATGTCCGGATTATCGAGCATCAAGCGCGTGCCCCGGGTCATGCGGTTCTGTTGCTTGAGGAACGCGGGGTTCTCGTCGCCGGAGACATGCTTTCTGATGTCTTGATTCCGATGCTCGACTTGAACGACACCGCTGACCCGATCGAGGACTACCTCGCCGCGCTGCTGCTGCTCGAAGGGAGTGGCGGGCGACGTCGATGTCCTCGTCCCTGGCCACGGGTCCATCGGCGGAGCTGATCAGGTACGCGCACGGATCGACCAGCCACGGAACGCCCGGCTAACGATCCGCAACCGTTGCAGTCCGGCCCGCTCGCGGGGCACCATCGATACATGACCAAATACCTCATCTCCTTCCCGAGCGAAGCCATGGTTGTCACCGCCGAGGAGTTCCCCGTCGTCGTCGCCGAATCCCATGCTGTGATCGCGGAGGCGAAGGCCGCCGGCGTCTACGTATTCGGCGGCGGGATCGACGAAGCTGTGGACCCCGTGCTGGTCTCGGCCGACGGTTCCGTGAGCACCGGGACCTACCCGGGCAGCGAGCTCAAGGGCGGGTTCACCGTGCTGGAGCTGCCCACGCGGGAGGACGCGGTCGAGTGGGCGAGGAAGATCGCGGCGTCCTGCCGTTGCCCGCAGGAGCTCCGAGAGTTCATGTACGACCCGGAGAGCTAGCTGTGCTCGTCTTCGTCCCGGACTGTCCCGTGTCCCGGACGCGTCCGCGGCACCAGAGTCGAAACGGTCTTCCCGGATAGCAACTCCGAGCACATGTTCGGTGCCAATGCGATGGATCCGTCGCTGCGTCCGGCCGCTGCTCGGGCTGGTTACGACCAAGGCAGAGCCCTTGCCGAGCAGCTCACCGAGTTCTGGCGCTGACGCCATGGCAACATGGGGGCATGACTCCTGCTCGCGGTATTCCCGGCTTCTTCCGGCGTCCCCACCCCATCAAGCCAAAAGCCGGTCAAGAATCGGTGTGGGACTACCCGCGGCCGCCAAGGGTCGAGCCGCGATCGGAACGGGTTATCGTCCGGCTTGGCGGTCAGGTGATTGCCGACACCACCGATGCAGTTCGCGTCCTGGAGACGAGTCATCCGCCTGTCTACTACCTGCCATTGGACGCATTCCCTGCCGGTGCACTAGTCCCGGTCGAGGGCACGAGCTTCTGCGAGTTCAAGGGAGAAGCACACTACTTCGACGTCGTTGCCGGCGGAGTCGTCGTTCCCCGTGCCGGGTGGACCTACCCGGAACCCACCCGGGGTTTCGAGGCACTCAGCACCCGAGTGGCCCTCTACCCGGCTCACATGGATTCCTGCGAGGTCGACGGCGAGCAGGTGACCTTCCAGGAAGGTAACTTCTACGGCGGTTGGATCACCAAGCAGATCGTTGGTCCGTTCAAGGGTGGTCCGGGCACGGCCGGGTGGTGAGCACGTCGCTCTTGCGCCGTCACCAACCGCCGCGCGTCGGCGTATGTCCCCTTCGGGCATCCTCGGGCATTGCCATTTCGGCCCGCAGGCCGAGGAGTCGGATCGGACGGCCCGCTTCGATTGCGGCTGCTAGGTCCAAGGCCCGTGTGAGGATTTCGTTCCGGTCGAATGTCTCGGGAATCTTCCTCGCGTGGGTCTTGGTGAAGAAGGGCGCGTACCGAACCTTGAGGGTCAGCCCAACCACGGGCCGTCCTTCGGCCACAACATCCTCAAGGACACGCGCTGTCAACTCCCTCACGGCGTCGTCCACCTGGGCGGGCTCGGTCAGGTCCCGCTGGAAGGTCGTCTCCCGGCTATGCCCGCGGGCAACCCATGGGGTGTCGTCCACAACGCTGGCGCCGTCCCCGCGTCCGAGCCCCGCGTACCAAGGGCCCATCTTGGGGCCGAACTCCGGGACCAGGTCTTGGGGGTCGCACGCGGCGAGCTCGGCGACTGTGTTGATGCCGAGTTTGGCCAGTCGGCCCGACACTTTGGTTCCGACGCCCCACAGGTCCTTGGTGGGCCGGCTGCCCATGACGTCCAGCCAGTTCCCGGCAGTGAGACGGAAGACGCCGGCCGGCTTGCCGAAACCGGTGGCCACCTTGGCTCGGACCAGGGTGTCGCCGATGCCCACGCTGCAATGCAGCTGCGTTCGCTCCAGGACAGCGGCCTGCACCTGCCGGGCGTAGGCCTCCGGATTCTCTGTCTCGGTGCCCACAAAGGCTTCATCCCAACCGAGCACCTGCACGGTGGCGCCGGGCTGCGCGCGCAGGGTAGCCATGACCGTTTCAGATGCCGCGAGGTAAGCCTCCTGATCAACGGGCAGGATCACAGCGTCGGGCACTTTCCGGGCCGCAATGCGTAAGGGCATTCCTGAACCCACGCCGAACGCCCTGGCTTCGTAGGATGCGGTCGACACCACAGCTCGTTCCGTGGGGTCGCCCCGGCCGCCGACAATGATCGGCCTGCCAGCAAGCTCCGGCCGCCGGAGCACTTCGACCGCCGCGATGAACTGGTCGAGATCGACGTGCAGCACCCACCGGATTCCGCTCACGCCACCAGTCTGCCCTAAACATCCCGAGCAAGCATCGGCTCTCCGCCAAACCTGGCCGCTGAGCCTGCGGGTCGGAGACGAGAGTGTCCCGTTGAGGGTTCGATGGTGCGAGGATGATCTGATGACGCCAGGTGTCGACCTACTTCTGCAGGGACCTCGGGGGCGTCGCCTGTGTCTCGAGGTTGCGATGCAACTGGATCCGGATGTCAAAACGCTCGTGTTCTGGTTGGGGTACGAACTCGATACTGGGACCGGGACGTCGAGGATCCTACTGACAGCCGGCGCCTCCGGTGGCACTGCGGGTCCGCTCGCCGCTCCGTCACCCGAGCAGCTGGCGGCAGGGCTCGCTTCGTTGGACTTCGCCAACCTCGAAACAGAGCTAATCCAGGCGGCTCTTGAACGGTCCGTTGACACTGCACGGTATTGGCAGGAGCCTGACGGAGAAGATGTCCTCGCCGGACTCCCGATCATCAGCGCCGCCCTAGCCCCCATTGCTGAACAGCTCATCGCAGAACCCGGCATCCAATGGTTCTGGCAGTCTCGTAGCGTCCAGCAGTGGGCCATCGACTGGCGGCCGGCAAGCGACCCGGCACCGCTGCCCAATGATCCGCGACAAACGTTGACAAAGTGGGGCAGCAAGGAACGTGCCGAAGAAATACGAGCTGCGCGCGACCGCCCGCTCGACCCTCGCGCGAACGTGTCAGGCACATGGTGGTCGGTCCCGCACGGGCTGATCCATACCGCTGGGCGAATCCCTGCCGCGCTGAACCTCGTGGAAGATTCCTTGGGATGGGAGCATGCCACCACCGTTCCAATTCGGGGAGCGGGCCGGACGCTTGAGATCCGCACAGCAGAAGACTGGATATCGCTGTGCCGCAAGTTCCCGATTGAAGTCACCGCATCCCGACGGCACGACTGGTTTCGCGCGACCGGACGCCACGGCCGATGGGTGATCCCGGATTGGGAAAAAGTCGCGGGCGAATGGGACGCCGCGCACCTCACAGTCCTCGGTTACCTCAGCGGCGCTACGCGCGCACTCCAGATCGACGCCGAAACTGCAACGGTCATCGCCGGATGGGCCCCCGACACTACACTCTGGCTCACGGACGTCGCACGCGAATCCGATGACCCCCGGCAGACATGGCACCGCACTTCCCAGGGCGATCCCTGGATACGGGTGCTGCACTAGACGCCTCGGCGGCATTGCCTGAGTCCAACGCTCCGAAAACGCCGCCCGCGCAGCACTTCCTCACGTTATCCTTGGTCCCAACTCGTTTGCCAGGAGGCCGCATGCCGTACATCGTTGACTTCGAGAACGTTTCCACAGTCGGACTGGAATCGTCTCCCGTCGCCGAGGCCCTTGCCGGGTTACGCGCCAACGAGGGCCGCTACTACCGGAACAAGTATGACCACGTCTTCACTGTGAGCCCTGCAAGCGAGGTTCCGGAGGTGGTCGAGCGGGTGAGCCGCATCCTCAAGGACGAGCGCGACATCGTCATCGGCTCCCGCCCGCTCCAAGCGACCGCCTTCGAAGTGGACGGCTTGCAGATGGCTTACGTGTTCTACGAGTCCGGGCTGTCGGTCAATGTCATGTACAGCATCGACGACGGCGGTAAGCGTGCGGTCGGATTCAAGCTCGCCGAAGGCATGGAGATTCCGGAGGAACTGGCATCACGCTTCAAATTCGCTCGCCAGAAGTCGAAGCTGGCAGGCGTTATCCGCGGTTCCTTCTTTGTGATCAAGGGCGAGTACTGACGAACCGGCGTCGAGAGCCGGCCTTAGACGACTGGTCCTAGTCGGCCTCATCCTGCGAAGCTGCGGCATGCCTTCCGGACGGCGCTCTCCTGATAACGGGTAAAGCTGCAGTGTCGAAAAACTGGTAATCCGTCGCGGGAACTCGGATTGTTCCGGCGGCTTCTGCTTTCTCCCGGATGAAATCGTGGTCGGCCCGGGACAGTACAACCTGCCCGTGCTGATCACGCTCAATGTCCTCGTGGGCTTCCTTGCTGATTTTGCTCGACATAGTACGGGGCAAAACCAGGCATCCCGGATTTTCCAGAAGCCAGGTCCGGGTCTCGGAGTCGAGGCCGTCCCACTCGTCCTTGAGGCTCATACGCCTGCGTACCCTTCCATTCCGGCTTGTCTTGAGGTGAATTCCGTACCAGATTACGCCTGTGGTCGAGCGGTTGACAGTGCTTTTGCGCCGCCCCTAAGCGCCTCCCAGTGGTCTCCGTCCCTTGCAATGGGTCTTGCGCTCAACCATGTCAGACCGACGAAACTTCCGTCCGGGCGTCGGGGGCGTGCCCGCCCGGCGAGGCGGTAATCGGCGGGCGGGGTTGCCCATCCCGGCGTTTTTGAAGTTCTTCGGTGGCCAGTTCGAACCATGTTTGGGCGGAAAACGTGGGGTTCGGGGAGTCCAGGTGCCGGTATAGCGCGTCGGTGAGTTGTTCCAGTGCACGATCCGAAAGGGCGTGGACGGTCGTGCCCGGGTCCAAGGTTCCGTCGTAGAACTCGGAAAACCCTTCTCCGTCGGCGATCGCGCGGTCCTCGGTGCACCGGCTGATAACGCAGCCTGCGGCATGGGCATCATCCCCAGGTACGGCATCGAGTTCCGCCAGGACTTCCCCGTCGGCGCCGACATGCAGCAGGCAGATGGGCAGTTCCTGCGGTTCCACCAGAGTCACGGGGATTTCGTTCGGGCCGGACAGACCGTTGGTACTCGCGGTGACGTGAGAACGAGGGATTTCCAGACGCCGGAGTGCGAGCAGCACACCCGGATCCAGATGGGTGGCCCGGCTGAGGTCAAGGACGAGTGTGCTGCCCGCGGCGATGCGGGCGGCACCGCGAAGGTTCCGGAACAGGTCGGGGTAGTTCTCCTGGGTCAGGCATCCCCTGGCGTCGACGTTGATCTGCCCGGTGCGCGGGTCCACGCGGTCGGTCAGGTGCAGTTTGTGGTCCACGGATTCTCCAATAGACATGTCCGGGAGCCACTGCTTGACTCACCTCAAACGATACGAGAAACGGCCCCAGCCGACAACGGCGGGCAAAACTCACCCCCGGAGAAGGCGGTTGCAATCCTCCACTTGTTAAAGGGGCCGCGGCCCCTTTAACAAGGAGAACGCATGAACATTGAACCCACCAACCCCACCGGCAAGAACCCGCCCGAGCAGTTCGCCGGCGATGTGTGGCTGGACCCCATCGCTCTTCCCCACGAAGCCAGTGAAGCTAGCAGGTGTTCACGGCGGGGCCGAAGAGATAAAGCCGGACTCGTAGGCGTGGATCACGGCCTGGGTGCGGTTGCGGGCTCCGAGCTTCCCCAGAACCGCGCCGACGTGCGTTTTGACGGTCTCCACGGTGACGAACAGTTCGCCGGCGATCTCGGCATTGGACATCCCGCGTGCCATCAGAAGCAGCACACCCCGCTCACGCCTGCTCAGGCGCTTGACTGAGTCAGGCTCCGTACCGGCACCGAAGGAACCCACCAGCCGCCGGATCGCGGCCGGAAATAGGAGCGAATCCCCCGCGGCGACGGTGCGCACCGCCTGCACGATTTCGTCTGGCTGGGAGCGCTTGAGCAAGAAGCCGCTGGCCCCTGCGCGCAGCGCGGCGTAAACGTACTCGTCGTTCTCGAACGTCGTCACCACCAGCACCTTGGTCGGATCAGCGGCCGCCATCAGGCGCTGGGTGGCCGAAATGCCGTCGATCCGTGGCATCCGCACGTCCATCAGCACCACGGACGGACGTAGTCGTGCCATTAGCGCCGGCACTTCGGCCCCGTCTCCGGCCTCGCCCACCACATCGATGTCTTCGGCGCCGGCGAGTACCGCCCGCAGTCCGCTGCGCACCAGCGGCTCGTCATCGACCAGCAGGGTGGTTATCGCCATCGTCGCGCCCTCGTCGGCACAGCGGCCAGAAGCCGCCAGCCGTCGTCGGTCCTTCCGGCCTCGACGCGCCCGCCCAGCAGCTTCATTCGCTCGCGGATCCCGTCCAGGCCATGGCCGCCACCGCGGCCTCGGAGCGCCCGCGGGAGGCGGCCGGCCACATTCAGTACCTCCGCCGTCAGCTCATCGCCGGCGACGGCCAGCCGGACTTCAGTCGGCACCGCGCCGCTGTGCCGTTGCACATTGGTCAGCCCTTCCTGGATGATCCGGTAGACCTCACGCGAGAGGACCGCCGGAACGGCTGCGAGGTCCCCTTCGACGATGAGTGTGACCGGAAGGCCCGCCTTGCGGTGCGAAGCAACAAGCGTCTCCACATCACCGAGACCTGGCTGCGGTGCACGCGCGGTCACGTCCTCGCGGAGAAGTCCAAGAAAGGTGTCGAGCTCAGCGGCGGCCGTCCGGCCGGTCTGCTCGATGGCCAGCAGGGCCTCCTCGACGAAACCGGGGTCGCTGCGCAGCACGGTGCGGGCCGCGCCTGCCTGCAGGGTGGTCACCGTCAGGGCGTGCCCGATGGAGTCGTGCAGCTCGCGGGCCAGCCGGTTGCGCTCGGTGAGCTCGGCGGTCCGCCGTTCCAGCTCGGCCAGTTGTGCAGCCGGGCCGGGACCGAGCAGCCACGGGGCCATGCGTGCCGCGGCCGCGCCCGCTCCCCAGATTGCGGCCAGCATCATCACGACCAGGAAGGTAGCGAGGAACGGCACCCATTCGTCGGGAATCGAGATCTCGCGGTCCCCTGCCGGGACGACGGCGTCCCCGCGGTTCCATGAGGACAGCATGAGAATGACCGTCGTCGGCGTGAGCACCGAAACCAGCGAGATGGCTGCGCCGACAATGGTGTGCAGCAGATACCACGTTGCCGTTCGTCCCCGTTCCTGCCAGGTGTGCGCCGGGGTGATGACGAGGCCAGCCGCCGCGCCGCCAAGCAGCACGGGCGCCAGGGTTCCCTCAAGCGTGCGGACAACGGGCAGCAATGAGGTGGCTGCGATCGCGAGGAAGACAACCGCCGTCATCACGGGGACGAAGGCGCCGTCAGCTGTCTGTGCCAAGGACGGCGCAGCCAGCGGCACTGCCATGCCCGCGAAGATCGCGTACGGCGTGAACAGCGCTCCTCCGAGCACCAGGAACAACCATCGCCGCCAGAGAACCCCCACGTCGTCCAGTCTGCCACGACGCCTGCGTTGTCCGCCTCCCTCTTCAGGGGGAGCGCGATGGCCCGTTCGGGGGATCCGGACCGGCCGGACCGTGGGCAGACTGGACAGCATGAACACCGATGCAGCTCGCCCAGGACTGAACGCCGACCCACTGTCCACGGGGCCGGTCACGTCACCATTGCTGAAAATGCGTCGCATCAGCGGTTATGGTGTCGCCATCGCAGTGATGCCATACCTCGCGATCAAGATTCTCTGGACCTTCGGTCTCTTCCTGCCGACCGAACAAATGGGCGAATCCAGTTGGCGCACGATCAATGCGGCAACCGTGGTTCTGGCCGTAGTCGCCATCATGCTGGCGATGGCGTTCTGCATGCCGTGGGGTGAGCGGCTGCCCGCGTGGTTAGTGGTCCTGCCTGTCTGGGTGGGAACAGGCTTGATCGTTCCCATGGTCCTGCTGGCACCGGTGCTGGGCCCTGCCGCCATGGCCAAAGACAATGCGGCCGGCGCCGCCGGCATCTGGGCCTACGAACAGACACTCATCATGGTGTCCTTGGTCGGGGTCGGCATCGGTTTGCCGCTCTGCCTGGCCGGGTACGCCAAGGCGAGGTGGCCGGAGGCACTTGGGGGCAGGACGCCCTGCACGGAACCCGCGGGAAACACCCGGCAGCTGCAAGTCACCCTCGCAGGGCTCGCCGCGGGCGGCTGCGTCCTGCTCGCCGTGACCAAGGTTTACTGGGCGACGGGCGGCACCCTCGGCATCGATCCAACCCTGCTGGCTAAACGCGATGTGTGGTGGCACCTCCTGTCATTCAGCACCGGCGCGTGGGCGCTCGCGGGGGCCTGGGGCGTGCTCATGCTGGCCATCCGCCGCGGGTCGCGCCGGTTCCTGCCACCTATGGCGGCTGCGTGGACCTCGTCGGGAGTCCTCTTTGCCCAGAACCTCTACAGCAGCCTGTCCGCCACCCGCGCCGACGCGCAGCCCTCTCCCGAGTACCCGGTGGCGCGCGTCCTGACCGGCGAGGCCGGCATCGTCCTGGGAGTGATGATGGGGATGACCATCCTGCTGGTGTTGCATGACCGCCGGCGCGCCCTGGGTGGTCAGCCCTGATCCGCGGAACGCCCGTAGCAAGTCCACTCGATGGCTATTTAGAAGCGCTGTACCGTTTTAATTGCGAAGGCCCGTCTGTCCCCCATAGGCGGGCCTTCGTTATTCCTGGCGCTGGTTCCTGGTGTCGATTTAGCACCGGGCCCGGCCTTTTTCAGAAAGCCGATGCAACGAGCGCGATCAGTGCCGGCACCGTGGCGGCCAGGGTCCCGGGGATGCTGTCGCCCTTCCTGGGGTAGTGCCCCAGCGCGTCGGCCAGAGCCATGGTGGATCCGCCCAGGACCATGTAGGCGCAGCAGTACGTCACCAGGGTCCGCCCCACGACGTCGTTGCCGGTGTTCAGGGCCACGAGTCCTGCGATGACCCCCAGGGCTATGAGGAGATTCCGGAAACCGACCGGGATAGCCCACATCATGACGGCCCGGACATTTTCGGCGGGCGTACTCAGGAACCTCTGCACTGCCGGCCGGCGCAGGAAAAACGCCTCAAGGGGAAAAACCGCGATATAGATCAGGGCTGCAAGAAGGGCAAACAGCTGGGATACGGCGTTCATGGTCGAAGAATACGTCGGTCATCGAGCGCACTCCCATCCCCCGCGAAGGGGTACCGCCGGCCTCCAAAGATCCCCCGCCGAGGGGATTGCAGTCCCCCTTCGGCGGCGGATACTGGAAGCATGTGGGCAGATCGCGCAGAACGAGCCCGACGCGAGATTTCAGCGATGGCGGCCACCGGCATGGGTGTGGCTGACCTGCACGCCGCAGCGCTCGCCGTCGTACACCAGACGGTGCCGTTCCAGCAGGCCTGCTGGGCCGGCGTCGACCCCGACTCCCTGATCATGACGTCGATCACCAACTGGCCGCCCTGGCCCGCACCGGACGAATACGCCGCACGCTTCGCCGAGACCGAATACGCCGGGACGGAGCCGAATCCCTTCGCGGAGTTGACCCGGCGGCCGCTGCCCGCCGCACGCCTGTCTGATGCGCCCCACCGTGACGTTATCAGGAGCGTGCGGCTCAACGACCTGCTCCGTCCCCAGGGCCTCGAGCACGAACTGCGTGCTGTGTTTCGGAGCGACGACGCGTGCTGGGCCGTGGGCGGCCTCTTCCGCGAGCCGGGTCCGGACTTCACTGACCGGGAAATGGAATTCCTGACTTCCATCGCGGCGTCCCTGGCCGCGGCCACGCGGGTCGCGGTGCGCCTGGAACGGCACGCGATGCGCGGACCGGACGGTCCGGTGATCGTGCTGGTGGGACCACGCGGTGAGTTGCGCGCCGCCACGGAGGCAGCTGCCAGCTGGCTTGCGGAGTTGGACGATCAGGCTCCCGGCCGTTTCAGCATCACACTTTATGCCGTGGTGGCTGCCGCGAAGGCGGCTGCGTCCGGGACGGCCCGCATGAGGATGCGCGACGCCGGTGACAACTGGGTGGTGCTCCAGGCCAGCCGGCTCATCACCGGAGACGATCCCGGGCAGATGGTGGTCACGGTGGAACCCGCAACCACGCACGAAATGGCCGGCCTGCTGCTCGCTGCCTACGGTGCCACGGCCCGGGAACGGGATGTGTGCCTTCAGGTGGTCTCCGGCTCGACGACGGCGGAAATCGCCGACCGCCTGTTCATCTCTCCGCATACGGTGCACGACCACCTGAAGTCCCTCTTTGACAAGGTGGGAGTGGGAAGCCGGGGCGAACTGGTCGCGAGGCTGCTCGGCTGAGCGCGTCCGGCCGGCGACGGCCGAGCAGCCTCGGCCCCGGCGGGGCCCCGGTGAGGGCTACCGGCGCCCGTACCACTGAAGCACGCGGAGCGCCCTGAGGGTGTTCCACCGGCTCGGGTGTCCGTCACCGTCCTCCAGGGCGAAATGGACTCGGCCGGGGTGGGTGTTTTCCAGCAGCCAGGTGCCATCAGGCTGCTGTTTCGAGCTCAGCATCTCCACCGCCTCGGCGACCCGTTCGTCCGGGCGGTTGCCCGCGGCGCGGAAGTAGTCGAGGCCGCGCAGCGCGTCGTAAAACCAGCGGGGCGGATATGAAAACTCCAGCCAGTCACTGTCGATCAGTTCGCCCGTGGTCTTGCGCCGAAGGAGTCCGCGTTCCAGCAGGTAGTCCTCGGCACGCTGCCGCGCAGCGATTGAGCCCGGTGATCCTCCGGTGGCGTGCTCGTGCTCCAGCAGCCCTTCGAGCACGTTGATGGTTGTCCCGAACGATGAACGCACCGAGCCGCGTTCGGCCTCGCAGTTCCATCCGCCGTCGGCGAGTTGCTCCCCGAGCAGGCGCTGCACCACGCCGTCGACGTCTTCGCCGAAGTAGGCGCCAAGCGCCACCGCCATGCCGTTGACGCACGGCTCCACTTCTCCGTCGAAAAAAGGCTGGTCTCCTTCCTCCCAGCGGCTGTTTTCGCGAACGCGCGCGACGGCGGTGCGGGCCTTCCCGCTGCGGGGGTCGAGCCCGAAGTCACGCAGCAGCAACAGGCTGTAGGTGGTTGCTGTCCACGGCTGGCCCGGCTCCGATTCGTCGAACTGCGCCGGGAAGTAAGTGCCGCCGTCCCACTGGCCGTCTTCGTCCTGCAGCGCCAGTAGGCGGGCACCCCAGCCCCGGGTTGCGACGAGGGCACGTTCGGCCTGCACTTCCGCAGGCGGCGCGTCCGTGAGGTCGCGTAGGACCTGCCAGCGGATCGCCGGGTCAGAGTCGAGCAGCCAGTCGAGCGCCTCCATCCCCACAAGCTAGCACCAGGGGAGCTAACGCTCCAGCTTCGGCCGCTCCGACGTCCAACCCTGCTGGTGGAACCGCTCAAAGCCGTCCAGGAGAAGATCCAGCGCAAACTCGAACTCAAACTGATCGTCGCAGCCCTGCGAGACCACCGAGCCGTCGTCGTGATTGGCTGCCATGGCGACCTGCAGAATGTTCGGATACCGCCTTGCCATTTCCTGCATCATGGCTGCCTGCATTTCAGGCGGGAGGTCAGCCGGCATACCGCCGGCCGAGTCCTCGAACAACTCCTGGGTGAACCCCCACATGCGGCTGCCGAGGGCATGCATCACGTGATGGGTGAGATCGACGGAGAAGCCGCCTGCCAGGAACATCCCGATGAACGAGTCCATATACCCGAGAACCGCTGGCGTCCTGGTGGTGCGGGACTCAAGCACCTGGCGGGCCCACGGATGCCGCAGCAGGGATTGCCTCGCCGAGAGCACCCTGAGCCGCACCGCGCTCTTCCAGCCGGAATCGCGGACGGGAGGATCGATTTCGCCAACAATAACGTCGACCATCCCATCGAGGAGTTCCTCTTTGTTGGCGATGTGCTTGTACAGCGCCATCGGCACCACACCCAGCTCCTGTGCCAGCCGCCTCATGCTGAGTGACTCGATACCCGCCTCATCGGCCAGTACGACGGCGGCAGCCAGCACACGCTCCCGGTTGAGCGGGATCCGGCGCGTGGCTTCCGCCTGCTGAGTCATGGGGGCACCTTATCTGGCCGATACTTGTCAACGAGTGTACTCCGTACACCGGTTGTGCGGGCAGCAAAAAGCGGCGGGACCATGTGGTCCCGCCGCCGGCTGCGTTCAGCTAACGCTACAAGGCGCGCACGTCGCAGTGTGCCAGTTCAAAACCTCAGTTTTGAACGATGGTGATCGGACCGCCGTTGTCCGTGCAGACCACAGACTCGGTGCTCGTGGCGTCGACAGCCTCGCCCAGAACGGCGACAGGCCCAACTTCCAGTCCACAGATCTCAGCTGTCACATCAGCGGCTACGCCAACGTTGACGTCCTCAAGGATTGTGACGTCCCCGACCGTGACGTTTACCAGGCCATCGTTCACGGTGCTGTTGTCCGCGGCCATGGAAGGCCCTGCGGCCATACCTACCAGGAACAGGGATCCGGCAACTGCGGTGGTGGCTTTCTTCATAACTGACATGTTTCGCTCCCTCGATTTTGATGCGCGCAAACCCCGCCCCCGGACTGCGGCCAAGACGGCCGCAACGGTAGCTCCGGCCCGGTTTCAGGCCGCGGTTCACTGCATCTCTTTTTGGTTGCTAACAGCACTAAGCCTCAATGGGCAACGGGAGTACCTATGGAACAGGCATCTCTCCCGCGCTGCGCGGTCCACTTCGGACCTTGCGAAAGGGCGTCCGTGCGCACAACTTCCGTGCGCATAACGCTGCACCCCTTCATGACTTCAACTCTAATCATAAGTAGGCTTAGTTTCAAGTCGATGGGTGAATTTTTTTTCGGCGGCCACTTCCGGCCGCCGACGCGCACGTCGCCTAACTAGTGGGCGTGGTCCCCGCGGCTGTACTCAAACACCCAGCCAATAAGCGCAACCAGCGCGAATCCTGCACCAAGGTAGAGGATCCAAAATCCGATGGCCAGGCCCAGGAACCCCGTTGCTGCGGAAAATCCCAGGGCAATGGGCCACCAGCTCCACGGGCTGAAGTGCCCTTGTTCTCCCGCGCCTTCGTGGGTCTCCGCATCGTGGCGGTCTTCCGGGCGCATGCCGACCCGCCGCCCGGTATAACCGAGGTAGAGCCCGATCATCCCCGCCAGGCCGCCCACCAGCCACAGGGCAAGGAAGCCCACGGGCTCCGTCCAGCTGGTGATCAGTCCGTAAACCACACCAACGGGTACGAAGAACAGGGCCAGGCCTCCGAAAATCCAGGATTCGATCTTCACGGCTACTCCTTCTGCTGTGCCTCTACGCGGGGACTGCCTGAGCGCAGTCCCCTGAGGCAACTCTGGCCCTTCCTCGGGTCCTCCGTAAGGGACAAAGGACCCGTTCTCGTCTGCGGCAACGCGACGGCCGCCCCGGCAACGAGGCACCCGCGTTAGGACTGCCGCCCACAGATAGGGTCGGAGGATGACTACGGAGGCCACCACACTGATGGGCGCTGTTCAAATGCGGGCACTCCGGGCATCTGATGCCGGACCGCTCAGCGCCGCGTACCGGGAAAACCGGAACTACCTGGCCCCTTGGGAACCCGCCAGGGCTGAGGAGTTCTTCACGCCGGCAGGCCAGCGCGCCGTGATCGAATCGAAGCTCGCTTCGCAGGCGGCGGGCCAGGAGGTTCCCTGGGTGCTTCTGGCCGGCAGCCGCATCATCGGAGCAATTACCCTGACGGGAATAGTCCGTGGACCCGTTCCTTAGCGCCAACGTTGGTTACTGGGTGGACCAGGAATTCACCGGGCGCGGCATCGGCAGCGCTGCCATGGGATGGGTCCTCGCGGCCGCGAAGGACGATCTGGGGCTGCACCGGGTCCAGGCGGCCACGCTCAAACACAATGCGGCCTCCCGCAAGATACTGGGCCGTGCAGGCTTTGAAGAGATCGGCATGGCCCCGGCGTACCTCAAGATTGCCGGCTCCTGGCAGGACCATGTCCTGTTCCAACGCATCCTTGAGTGATTCACTGGAAGACACGGCGGCGGTTCCGCCCGGGTGACCGCCGGCCCACGGAGGGATTCACATGCGGAAGATCATTCTGATGGCGTCAGTGTCGGTGGATGGATACTTCGAGGGGCTGGACCGCGACATCAGCTGGCACCTGGTGGACGAGGAACTGCACCAACACTTCAACGACGAGTGCAGGGCCATGGGGGCGTTCCTCGACGGACGGATCACCCACGAGCTGATGGCTGGGTACTGGCCCACGGCCGACCAGGATCCTGACAGCACACCCGCCGAAGTGGAGTTCGCCGGAATCTGGCGCGACATGCCCAAGTTCGTCTTCTCCCGGACCCTCACCACAGCGGACTGGAACACCACGGTGATGCACGACGTCGTGCCTGAAGAAATCGCGGAGCTCAAGGCGCAGCCCGGCGGCGACCTTGCGGTGGGTGGCGCCAATCTGGCCGCAACGTTCATGCGGCTCGGCCTCATTGACGAATACCGGATCTACGTGCACCCCGTAGTCCTGGGCCAGGGCAACGGCCGGCCGCTGTTCGAGTCACCGGACGTCCGGCTGAACCTGAAGCTGGCCGGGACGAGGACGTTCGGCAACGGGGTGGTTCAGCTCCGCTACGAGCGCGGCCAGGACTGAGGAGAACGGTCAGACGAACGCTGACTTCCCGGTCACCGCGCGTGCCACGATCAGCGAGTTGATCTCGTAGCTGCCCTCGTAGGTATACAGAATTTCGGCGTCACCAAACAGCTTGCCCATCTCGTAGTCAGTGCTGATGCCGTTTCCGCCCATCAGCGACCGCCCCATTGCCACCGAGGCGCGTGCCAGCCGGGTGGTAGTGGACTTAGCCATGGCCGCCTGCACCATCTCGAGCTTGCCGTCCTGCTGGATCCGGGCCAGCTGCGCCATCAGCGCCAGGGAGGCGCTGGCATTGCCCAGAATTTCGGCCAGCTGCTGCTGGACGAGCTGAAACCGCGCCAGTTCCTTGCCGAACTGCTTCCGTTCCAGGGCATAGGAACGGGCAACGTCGAACGCGGCCAGCTGGATACCGGCAGCCTGCCAGCCCACCCAGGCCCGCGAATCCCGCAGGAGGTCGTTCGCCTTCGAAAAGTCCGTGGCTCCGGGCAGGAGATTCGCCGCCGGAATGCGGACCTCATCGAGAACGATGTCCGCGTTCTGCATGATCCGCAGGCCGATCTTGTTCGAGATCTTCGTAGCGGAGTAGCCGGGACGGTCCGTCTCCACGATGAAGCCCTTGATCTGCCGGTCCGCCTCATCCCGGGCCCAGACCAGCGCGAAGTCAGCGATGGTCCCGGCGCCGATCCAGCGCTTGGCACCATTGATGACCCATTCGCCGCGCTCCAGCCGGGCTGACGTTTCCAGGCCGCCGGCAATGTCCGAGCCGTGCTCCGGCTCCGTGAGCGCGAAGGCGCCCAGCTGCGTGAACGCTTTCAGCCCCGGAAGCCACCGTTGTTTCTGCTCCTCCGACCCGAGCTGGTCGATCATCCCCACGATCAGCTCGTTGTGGATCCCCACCAGCGCGGACAATGACACGTCGGCCCGGGCAACCTCCACATACATCAGGCCCTTGAAGAGCGCCGAGGTCCCGTCCGTCTGCAGTCCGCCCAGCCCGTACTTGCCCATCTCGGCCAGCAGTCCAAACGGAAATTCCTCACGGTTCCAGTATTCGATGGACGCCGCGCGAACACGGGACTGCAGGAAGTCCCGCACTTCCAGGTACCGTGAGCGCTCCCCCGCCGGCAGCAGGTCCACGATGTACATGAGGTCCGCATCCGGGAATGGAGGTTCCTCCTGAACTGGACTGGCCTCCCCGCCGTCACGTCGTTGTGGCTGCACCGGCACGCATCCCTTCGCTCTTCCAAACCCTTGGATGTCCTAGTATATTGCACAGTGATATGGATCACTAGGCGAAAGGGCCCCATGACAGTCACCGACGACTTCCGGGCCGCGAGGGACAGGCTTCTGGCCCTGCGCGAGGACTACAGCCAGGCACGGGATGAATTCCAGTGGCCCCGCTTTGAGGAATTCAACTTCGCCCTCGACTGGTTCGACCGGATCGCCGCGGACCCCGCGAAGGGTTCCAACCCCGCCCTGGTGATCGTGGAGCAGGACGGCCGCGCCACACGGCGGAGCTTCGCAGAGCTTTCCGCGCGCTCCAACCAGGTAGCCAACTGGCTCCGAAGCCAGGGCATGCGCCGCGGGGACCGCATGATCATCATGCTGGGCAACCAGGTGGAACTGTGGGAGCTCATGCTGGCCGGCATCAAGCTGGGCATCGTGATGATTCCCACCACCACCCTGATGGGCCCCGCGGACCTGACTGACCGGGTGGAGCGCGGCGAGGCGGGCTGGGCCGCCGTCGGAAGTTCCAACATCGGCAAGTTTGCCGGCGTCCCCGGCGACTACCAACTGATTGAAATCGCCGACGGCGAGCGGAGCGGCTCCAGCGGCCTACAGTACGCCGATTCCCACGGCGCCCCGACCGGCTTCACCCCGGATGCCCCCACCTTGGCGGACGAAACCCTGCTCCTGTACTTCACGTCGGGGACCACCTCCAAGGCCAAACTGGTGGAGCACACGCACACCTCCTACCCCGTGGGCCACCTCTCCACGATGTTCTGGATCGGGCTGGGACCCGGCGATGTGCACCTCAACGTCGCCTCACCCGGCTGGGCAAAGCACGCCTGGTCCAACGTGTTCACGCCCTGGATCGCCGAGGCCTGCGTGTTCATCTACAACTACAGCCGGTTCGACGCCAAGGCCCTCATGGAACAGATGGACCGCGAGAAGGTGACCAGTTTCTGCGCCCCGCCCACAGTGTGGCGCATGCTGATCCAGGCGGACCTCACCCTGTTGAAGAACCCGCCCACCAAGGTGGTTTCCGCCGGGGAACCCCTCAACGCCGAGGTGATCGACCAGGTGCACCGCGCCTGGGGCCAGACCATCCGGGACGGTTTCGGGCAGACCGAATCCACCGTGCAGATCGCCAACACGCCCGGCCAGCCGATCAAGATCGGTGCCATGGGCAGGCCGCTGCCCGGCTACGACGTGGTGCTGGTTGACCCCGCAACGGGACAAGAAGCCGACGACGGCGAGCTCTGCCTCCGCCTCGACCCCCGCCCCGTGGGGCTGATGAAGGCGTACTACGGCGACCCGGAGAAGACCGCCGATGCCTTCCGCGACGGCTACTACCACACCGGCGACATGG
This sequence comes from Arthrobacter oryzae, assembly GCF_037911235.1. Taxonomy (GTDB): domain Bacteria; phylum Actinomycetota; class Actinomycetes; order Actinomycetales; family Micrococcaceae; genus Arthrobacter; species Arthrobacter oryzae_E. Next base: position 132,106 of record NZ_JBBLYW010000071.1, on the reverse strand, counting down.
CCAGCCGGGACGAGCGCGGCATCATCACTTACGTGGGCCGCGGCGACGACGTGTTCAAATCCTCCGACTACCGGCTGTCCCCGTTCGAGCTGGAAAGCGTGCTGATCGAGCACCCCGCCGTGGCGGAAGCCGCCGTCGTCCCTTCCCCCGACCCGCTCAAGCTGTCCGTGCCGAAAGCGTTTGTGGTCCTGGCCGCCGGGCACCAGCCCGGCCCCGAACTTGCCGAGGATATCCTGCGCTACTGCCGCGACCACCTGGCCCCTTTCAAGCGCATCCGGCGGCTGGAATTCGCGGAGCTGCCCAAGACCATCTCGGGCAAAATCCGGCGCGTGGAACTCCGGCACAACGAAGAGCTCCGGCACGGCGGCGGCCCGCTGCCCGAAGGCCTCGGGACCGAGTACTCGGAGACGGATTTCCCCGACCTGAAAAGCTAGGCTGGAGCAACCCACATGTCAGGAGGTGCCATGGGAAACCCGCTGCCGCGCGATCCCATTGCCGACGCCCAGCGCAACTGGGAACGGCACGGCTGGGGCGATGTTGCCGCGCCCATGGCCGCCATCACGGCGATCATGCGGACCCAGCAGATCCTGCTGGGCCGGATCGAGGGCGTCCTCAAGCCCTTCGGCCTCACCTTCGCCCGCTATGAACTGCTGGCACTCCTGAGTTTCGCCCGCAGCGGCGCACTGCCCATGAACAAGGCGAGCGCGCTCCTGCAGGTGCATCCCACGTCGGTGACCAACGCCGTCGACCGCCTTCAGGACGCCGGCCTGGTGGTCCGCTCCCCGCACCCGACCGACGGGCGCACCACCCTGATTGAACTCACCACGGAGGGGCGCACCCTGGCCAAACGGGCGACGGCGGCACTCAACACCGAGGTGTTCGGCCAGTCCGGTTTCGGCAGCCAGGACGTGGACCAACTCATCCGGATCCTGGGGAAGTTCCGCCGGGAGGCGGGCGACTTCGCCGGCTGACCCCCGCGTTGCGTTGAAGAACCCGCGGCCGGCCCTAGACTTCGGAGGACTGGACCTGAAGCTGAGGAGAGCGCAATGATTCCGGAAATCAACATTTGGGCCGTACTGCTGGCCACGCTGTCCAGCATGGTGGTCGGATCCGCCTGGTACACGCCCAGGATGTTCGGCAACTACTGGATGAAGGTCGCAAAAGTGACGCCCAGCGGCGAGGCAAAGGATGCTGCCAGGCCCATCCTCATTACGCTGGTGGTCAGCTTTGTCAGCGCCCTGGTGCTGGCCGGATCGGCTGCGATCTCCCAGCACTTCTACGGCGGGAACTTCCTGGCCAACACGCTGATCACGGCCGTCATCCTCTGGGCCGGATTCACAGCCGCCCGCTTCATCACGCACGACGCCTTCGAAGGCCGCCCCGCCGGGCTGACCGTACTGAACTGCGCCCACGAACTGGTCACCCTGGTGGTCATGGGCCTGATCATCGGGCTGTTCGGCATCAGCGCGGCCTAGCTGAGCCTATGGGCGTGAGGGTTTCGCCCGAAGATGCATCCGTTCGCCCTGGCGGCCAAAGAGGCTGATGAACTCCACCGGCTGCTTCTCCGCGCGGCCGAACCAGTGCGGGGTTCGTGTGTCGAACTCGGCGGCTTCCCCGGCGGGCAGCACGATGTCCGTGTCGCCGAGGACCAGGCGCAGCCTGCCGTTGAGCACATAGATCCATTCGTAGCCCTCGTGGACCTGCGGCGACGGCTCCTCGGGCGGGCCGGCATTCAGGATGAGCTTGTAGGCCTGCACCCCGCCGGGTTTCCGCGTCAGCGGGATGATGGTCATCCTCTTGTTGACGACGGGCCGCAGGTGAACGCGGGGATCGCCAGTGTCCGGCGCCCCCACGAGCTCGTCCAGCGGCACTTGGTGCGCCTTGGCCAGCGGCAGCAGCAGTTCCAGGTTGGGCCGGCGCTGGCCGGACTCCAGCCGGGAGAGCGTGCTGACCGAGATGCCCGTGGCGGCCGACAGGGCTGTCAGCGTGGTGTCACGGCTCATCCTTAGCGCACGTAACCTGGGGCCCACTGCGGCCAGGACGTCATCGAGTTCTTCCATGCCTCAAGTTTGCCACTTCGGCAAATAAGTTTGCCAGCGTGGGACCTGCCTTCCACGATGGAAGCGGAGGTAGGAAAATGACTGAAAAGAACAACACACCGGTGGACGTCGTTATTGTGGGCGGCGGTGCAGCGGGCCTCAATGCGGCCCAGATGCTGGGCCGGTCCCGCCGCTCCGTAGTGGTGGTGGACGGCGGTGAGCCGCGGAATGCGCCCGCCGAGGGAGTGCACGGCTTCCTGTCGCGCGACGGCGTCAGCCCTGCAGAGCTTTACCGGATCGGCCGGGAAGAGGCGGCAGCCTATGGCGTCCGGATCATCAGCGGGCAGGTCTCGGGAGCCGGCGGGGCCAGGGGCGCCTTCTCTGTTGCGCTGGAAGACGGCAGCGTGGTTCGTGGACGGAGGCTCCTGATCGCCACGGGCCTGGTGGACGAGCTGCCGGACATCCCGGGGCTCCGCGAACGCTGGGGCAAGGACGTTCTGCACTGCCCCTACTGCCACGGCTGGGAAGTTCAGGACCAAGCCATCGGCATCCTGGGCACCGGGCCCTTTGCCGCCCACCAGGCCCTGCTGTTCCGCCAGTGGAGCGCCAACGTCACGCTCTTCCTCAATAACGCGATGGAGCCCACCGAACTCGAACTGCACCAGCTCGCCGCCCGCGGAATCACGGTGGTCCACGGTCCGGCGCGGGCCCTGCAGGTGGACAACGACAAGCTGGCCGGTGTGGTGCTGTCCGATGGCAGCCTGGTGCCCGTGGCCGCAGTGGCCGCGGCACCGCGCTTCATGGCACGGGCTGCAGCCTTCGCGGACCTTGGGCTTAAAGCCGTCCAACATCCCATGGGGATGGGCGAATACCTCGAAACCGACGCGGACGGGGCAACCGGTGTCCCCGGGGTGTGGGCGGCAGGCAACGTCACCGACCTCCGCGCGCAGGTGCTGTCGTCGGCAGCGGCCGGCGCCTGGACCGGCGTCGTGATCAATGCGGACCTCATGGCCGAGGAGCTGGAGGACGCCGTCACGGCGTATCGTGGCAGTGTCACGGCGTAGAGCGGGCAGCCCCTGAGGGCACGCAGCCGGGACGGGAACGCCGGCCAGCAAGGGAGACCATGGATGAAGTTTGACGAGTCGTTCTGGGATGAACGCTACCGCCAGCACGGCTCGGTCTGGAGCCGCAATCCGAACCCGACCCTGCTGGCCGAGGCTGCCGGCCTGCACCCCGGCTCTGCCCTGGACGTGGGCAGCGGCGAAGGTGCCGATTCCCTCTGGCTGGCACGCCAGGGCTGGCGGGTCACGGCGGTGGACATTTCCTCGGTGGCGCTGGCGCGGGCCGCCGACAGGGCGTCGCAGGACGCGGAGGCCGCCGCCCGGATCACCTGGGCACACCATGACCTCACCAGCTCACCGCCCCCGGCGGGTACCTTCGACCTCGTGTCCGCGCAGTTCATGCATTTGCCACTGGCCGAGCGGACGGAGTTGTACCACCGGCTGGCCGCATCCGTTGCACCGGGCGGGACCCTCCTGATCGTGGGCCACCATCCCGCCGACCTCGAAGCGGGGATCCACCGCCCCAGCGGTCCCGGCCTGCTTTTCACCCCGGAGGAAATTGCGGCCGGGCTGGATCCGGACGAGTGGGAAATCGACGTCTGCGAGGCCCGCCGGCGGTCCGTGACGGAGGCGGACGGCGGCTCGGTCACCGTCACGGATTCAGTGCTCCGCGCACACCGCCGGGCGCCGCGTCCCTAACGGCCGAATTCCCTAGCGGTGCTTGAATTCGGGCTGGCGCTTCTCGGAGAAGGCGGCCATGCCTTCCTTCTGGTCCTCGGTGGAGAAGACCGAGTGGAAGAGGCGCCGCTCGAAAAGCACGCCCTGCGCCAGCCCGGTTTCGAATGCGGCGTTGACCGCTTCCTTGGCCACCATGGTTACCGGCTTGGACTTGGAAGCAATCACCTCGGCGGCCTTGAGGGCCTCCTCCACCACGTCAGCCGCGGGCACCACCCGGGAAACCAAGCCCGCGCGTTCGGCTTCCTCCGCGTCCATGAAACGGCCGGTCAGGATCAGGTCCATGGCCTTGGCCTTGCCCACGGCGCGGGTGAGCCGCTGCGAGCCGCCCATGCCCGGCAGCACACCCAGGTTGATCTCCGGCTGGCCGAACTTGGCGTTGTCCCCGGCGATGATGAAGTCGCACATCATGGCCAGCTCGCAGCCGCCGCCCAGGGCAAAGCCTGATACAGCCGCCACTACCGGAATGCGGAGCCGGGTGAAATCCTCCCAGCCGCGGAACCAGTCCGCGGCGTACATGTCCATGTAGCCCTGGGCGGCCATCTCCTTGATGTCGGCCCCGGCGGCAAAGGCCTTGCCGGATCCGGTGACCACCACGGCGCCCACTTCGGGATCGGCGTCCATGGCGGTGACGGCAGCAACAAGTTCATCCATGGTGGCCTTGTTCAGCGCGTTCAGTGCTTCAGGCCGGTTCAGCGTCACCAGCCCCACTCGTCCGCGCCGTTCCACCAGAATGTTCCCGTACTGTTCCGTCATGCCTGACTCCTCACGTGGTTCTGCTTCGACAGTGGTTCTTCAAACTGCTGGCTTGCCTAGTGGGCGGACTTGTCCCGGATGTCCGTGATGATGCCGGAGAAGTCCCGGCCCGCGCCGCCCTCAGCCGCAAACGTATCGTAGATCTCCGATGCCAGCGGCCCCATCCGCGCGGCCACCCCGGTGCTTTGCAGCGCGTTGAGGGCCAGTTTGAGGTCCTTTGCCATCAGCGCCCCGGCGAAGCCCGGCTGGTAGTCGCGGTTGGCCGGACTGGTGGGCACCGGCCCCGGAACCGGGCAGTTGGTGGTGAGTGCCCAGCACTGCCCGGACGCTGCGGACGCAACATCGAACAGCGCCTGGTGGGTCAGCCCCAGCTTCTCGCCGAGCACGAACGCTTCGCTCACCGCGATCATTGAGACCCCGAGGATGAGGTTGTTGCAGACCTTGGCAGCCTGGCCCGCGCCGTGGGCGCCGCAGTGGACCACGCGCTTGCCCATCACTTCCAGCAGCGGCCGGACGGCCTCGAAGTCCTCGGGCAGGGCGCCCACCATGAAGGTCAGCGTGCCGGCTTCCGCGCCCACCACACCGCCGGAGACGGGCGCATCCACGGCCCGGTGGCCTGCGGCAACGGCGAGCGCCGACGCCTCGCGGGCCTCGTCCACGTTGATGGTGGAGCAGTCCAGGAACATGGTGCCCGGGCCGGCCAGCTCCAGCAGCCCGGGCTGGCCGTCCGTTCCGCGGTAGGCATCCAGGACGTGCTGGCCGCTGGGGAACATGGTCAGCACCACGTCAGCCCCGACGACAGCGTCCGCCGGGGCTGCCACGGTGGGCACCCCGTGCTCCCGGGCCGCGTCCAGTGCCGCCGGCACCACGTCGAATCCCGCCACCGTGTACCCGGCCCTGACCAGGTTGACGGCCATGGGTCCTCCCATGTGCCCCAGCCCGAGGAACGCGACGTGTTCCTTCTTCCCGGATCCTGCCGGTTCAGGCATTGCCGGTTCTTCAGACATTGCCGGTTCTTCAGACATTGCGGGCCTCCTTTGCTTGCAGGTTGAGCTCCCTGTCCCCCAGCGGCTCGAAGAACCTCGCGACGTCGGCAGCGGAAACCTCGTGCAGGCTGGCCGGCTTCCACTGCGGGTTCCGGTCCTTGTCCACCACCTGCGCGCGGATCCCTTCGCGGAAGTCCGCGCCGGCCAGGAAGCGCAGTCCCACGCGGTATTCCTCGGCGAGGACTTCCTCCAGCGTCAGGCCACGCGCGCGGCGGAGCGATGCCAGCGCCACCTTCACGGAGGTGGGCGACTTCGCCTCGATGGTGTCTGCCGCGTCGGACGCCTCACCTGCAGCTTCCCCGGCAAAAGTGCGGAGCCTGCGAAGGATGTCCTCGGCGTCGTCGCTTGCGTAGCAGGAGTCAATCCAGTCCCGCTGGCCGGCCAGCACCGATACCGGCGGACTCCCCGCGAAGCGTCCGACGGCGGCTTCCGCCGTTTCGGTTTCCAGCGCAGCCGCCAGCCCGGGAAGGCTGCCGGACGCCACAAAATGGTCCGCCAGGCCCAGGAACAGGGCGTCCGCGCCGCTCAAGTGGGCGCCCGTCAGGGCCGCATGGGTGCCGGACTCCCCCGGCGAGCGGGACAGCAGCAGGGTACCGCCGACGTCGGGCACAAAACCGATGGTGGTCTCCGGCATGCCGGTGCGGGTGCGCTCGGTGACCACACGCACGGACCCGTGCGCGGAGATCCCCACGCCGCCGCCCAGCACCAGGCCGTCCATGAAGGCCACATACGGCTTGGGGTAGCCGGCGATGAGCGCGTTCAGCTGATACTCGGTGCGCCAGAAGTCCGCCGTCGCTTCACCGCCCGCCAGCATGTCCTCGTAGATGGCCACAATGTCGCCGCCGGCGCACAACCCCCGCTCCCCGGCGCCCTGCACCAGAACGGTGGCCACGCCGTCGTCGTCCTCCCATGCCGTGAGCTGGTCCAGCATGGCGGCCGCCATGCCCGCGGTGAGCGCGTTGACGGCCCTGGGCCGGTTCAGCGTGATGACGCCAAGGTGGCCGCGCCGTTCAAACAGGACATCGTCATTGGGCGACGCAGCGGGGCTGGCTGTGTTCGTACCAGCGGTAGGTCCTGCGCTCATCAGCTGCCTTCCGGCATCACGAAGCTGGCGCCCTGGCGGATGCCGGAGGGCCAGCGGGTGGTCACGGTCTTGGTCTTGGTGTAGAAACGGAACGCGTCAGCCCCGTGCTGGTTCAGGTCCCCGAAGCCGGAGGCCTTCCAGCCGCCGAACGTGTAGTAGGCAATGGGCACCGGGATGGGCACGTTGATGCCCACCATACCCACCTGCACGCGGCTGGCGAAGTCACGGGCGGCGTCGCCGTCGCGGGTGAAGATGGCCACGCCGTTGCCGAACTCGTGCTCGCTGCAGAGGCGGAGCGCCTCGTCGTAGTCCGCCGCGCGCAGCACACTGAGCACCGGGCCGAAGATCTCCTCCTTGTAGATCTTCATGTCCTTGGTGACGTTGTCGAAGAGTGTGGGGCCAACCCAGAACCCGCCTTCGCAGCCGTCCACGGTAAGGCCGCGTCCGTCCGCAACCAGGGTGGCGCCCTGGTCCACACCGGACTGGATGTAGCCTTCGATCCGTTCCTTGGCGGACGCCGCCACCACCGGTCCAAAGTCCGAGTCCTTGGCCAGGCTGTGGCCCACCTTGAGGTGCTTCACCCGGTCCTCCAGTTTGGCCACCAGGGCATCCGCAGTGTCCTTGCCCACCGGGACCGCCACGGAGATGGCCATGCAGCGTTCGCCGGCCGATCCGTAGCCGGCCCCCATCAGCGCATCCACAGCCATGTCCAGGTCCGCGTCCGGCATGATCACCAGGTGGTTCTTGGCACCGCCGAAGCACTGGGCGCGCTTGCCGTGGGCTGCTGCGGTGGCGTAGATGTACTGGGCGATCGGAGTGGAGCCAACAAAGCCGATCGCCTTGACCCGCTCGTCCTCCAGCAGCGCATCCACTGCTTCCTTGTCCCCGTTGACCACGTTGAACACACCGTCCGGAACTCCGGCCTCGGTGAAGAGTTCAGCCAGGCGCAGCGGCACGGAGGGGTCACGCTCCGAGGGCTTGAGGATGAACGCGTTGCCCGCGGCCAGGGCTGGCCCGGACTTCCACAGCGGAATCATGGCGGGGAAGTTGAACGGCGTAATTCCTGCCACCACCCCGAGCGGCTGGCGCATGGAGTGGACGTCGATCCCGGTCCCGGCGTCGTCGGAGAACTCGCCCTTGAGCAGGTGCGGGGCGCCGGCGGCGAACTCCACCACCTCAATGCCGCGCTGGATGTCCCCCTTGGCATCCGGGAGGGTCTTGCCGTGCTCGGAGGACAGCAGGGCGGCAAGTTCGTCAAGGTGCTCGTTGACCAGGTCCACGAACTTCAGCAGGATGCGGCCGCGGCGCTGCGGATTCATGGCACTCCACTCCAGCTGGGCCTTCTCCGCGCTGGCGATGGCGTTGCGTACTTCGTCGGCGCCGGCCAGCGGCACCCGGGCCTGGACCTGGCCGGTGCACGGATCGTAGACGTCGCTGAAGCGCCCGGAAGTGCCTTCTACCCGCTGTCCGTCAATATAATGTGAAAGCTCGCGAACCATGGCGGAATGCTCCTTTGCATGTGACCTACATCATCCTCGCTGCTGAATATACTCGGACTTCCTACTAAATTCCAGAGCGGCGTGGGCAGCGCCCCAAGGGCGCCCCGCCGCCGTCGTGCGTTGGCACTCCCGCCGCCGTAGTGACCTTTTTTGCAGGCTTCTGTTCGCAGACCCGCCGCGAACCCCGCGTGTCTGCACGCTTTCCGGGCGAAATAGGGTCACGACGGCGGCAAACGGCTGCGCTGGCCAGATGCCGGGCGCCCAAGTTCGGTAAGTTAGGGACTGTGAAGATTGCTACCTGGAATGTGAACTCCCTCCGAGCCCGTGCAGACCGTGTGGAGGCCTGGCTTGAGCGCACCGACTGTGACGTCCTGGCCATCCAGGAAACCAAGTGCAAGGACGACAATTTCCCCTGGGAGCTCTTTGAACGCATGGGCTACGAGGTGGCCCACTTCGGCGTGAACCAGTGGAACGGCGTGGCCATCGTTTCCCGCGTCGGGCTTGAGGACGTGGAACGCTCCTTCCTGGACCAGCCGGTGTTCGGCAAGAACGGCAAGGACCCCGTCCAGGAAGCCCGCGCCATCGGTGCCACGTGCGGCGGCGTCCGGGTGTGGAGCCTCTACGTTCCCAACGGCCGGTCGCTCGACGACGAACACATGCCCTACAAGCTCAGCTGGCTGGACATGCTGAAAACCCACGCCCAAACCTGGGTTACTGAGAATCCCGAGGCGCAGATTGCCCTGATGGGCGACTGGAACATCGCCCCGCAGGACGACGACGTCTGGGACATCGACTTTTTCCGCGCCAACGCCATGACCCACGTCAGTGAGCCCGAGCGTGCCGCCTTCCACGCCTTCGAAGCCGCCGGATTCCAGGACGTGGTCCGCCCGCACACTCCGGGCCCGGGCGTCTACACGTATTGGGACTACACCCAGCTCCGCTTCCCCAAGAAGGAGGGCATGCGGATCGACTTCGTCCTCGCCTCCCCCGCACTCGCCGCCCGCGTGACCGGCGCGTCGATCGACCGCGAGGAGCGCAAGGGCAAGGGTGCTTCGGACCACGCACCGGTCATCGTGGAACTGGCCGACTGATGGGGCCGCGATGACGGGCAACATTTACCGGGGCCAGGCAGGACTTCCCTTCTCCTCCGCGCTGCGGATCTATGAGCCGCTCTCCGCGTTCCCTGAAGAGCAGCGTGCCGCGCTCCGGGCGGCGGGCGCTCGGACTGCATCCCGCGCAGCCGTGGAAAACGCTGAACTGCAGGCATCCCTCGGCCGGATCACCCGCCCCGGCGGCGATCCCTTCCCCACCGGGCGCACTGACCTCGTGCGCGTCATTCCGGCGCCCCCGGAGCCTGAGCAGCCGCTGCGGCAGAAGGCGTCCGGAACGTCCGACGCCGGCGGGCCGGGTGACGCCGTTACCGGCGCCGAGAGTGCGGATGACAGAACTGCGGACCAGGCACTGCTGTACTGCCCCAGCCAGCTGGTGCTGCGGGCAGGACTGGCAGCCAACGCCCTCATGGAAGGTATCCACGGTCCGCTCGCGGAGCTGCTGATCCCGGAGGAACAGCGGGACAAGCACCAGGAACGCATCGACTTGGTCAAGGCCCGCGAAGGCACCACCCGCGTGCACACCCGCGCCTCCACCTGGGGCATCCCGTTCAGCTGGTTCTCTCTCTTCCAGGAATCCGATCCCCAGGACGTGGTGGAATCCGACGGGCGGATCGTCACGGTCCGCGTGTGGGCACGGATCGGTGAGGCCCTGGAGCGTGTCCGCTATGCCGTGGCCAACCTGGCCCTCGCCGCACCGGACCTGGACATGCTGGACGACATGACCCAGCTCACCGAATGGCTGGAACTTTTCCACCCCGGTTCAGTAGTGGAACTGGATTACGGGGCAGTGGCGGACAAGGTGTACCCCGATGATTCCCCCATGGACGTGCGTCTGGGCATCGAATGCCTGGCAGAGGGAGACATGACAGGAGCAGCGGCGGCCTACCGCCGGCTGGCCTCGCGATGGATACCCATCAGGCAGTTAGCGCGCGCGTCCTAGGCTGCCGAAGAAGGCGCCTGGCCCGCGGACGGGGGCGGCGCCGTCGTCCTCCGCACGATCAGCTGGTGCGGCGCAACTTCCGAATGAACGGCGCCTGCCATGCCGTCCAGCTCGTCCAGCAGCATCTTGGTGCCGAGTTCGGCCTGTTCGTCAGGGCGCTGCCCCACAGTGGTCAGCCCCATGGCGTCCGAAAAATCATGGTCGTCGATCCCGATGACGGACAGGTCTTCCGGAACACGGACGCCCGTCTTGTTGGCTTCGAAGATCACGCCCATGGCCATCTCGTCCGACGCGCAGAAGATCGCGGTGGGTTTCGGTCCGGGCCGGGACCACATCCTGGTGAAGGCCTCCTGCCCGCTGCGGACGGTGAAGTCACCCCACTCATCCCATTCCGGACGTACGGGCAGCCCTGATCCCGCCATGACGTCCTGGAATGCCTTGATGCGGACGCGGGGAACGTCGAAGTTAAGGTCGGTTTCGTCGTCGCCGTGCAACAGGGCGATGTCCTTGTGGCCCAGGCTGATAAGGTGCCGGACGGCAGTGGACGCTGCCGCGTAGTCGTCAATCCCGATGTAGGGGCACTCCTCCACATGGCCGCCGACCACCACCAGGGGGATGTCGATTTTTTGCAGATGCTCGAGTTCTTCATGGGTCAGCGCCATACAAAGCACCAGCAGGGCATCAATCTGCTTGTAGACCATGGTCTTGCTGAAGAGCCGCTCACGGTTACTGCCGTGGCCGCCCAAATTGAACAAGGAGAGGTTGTACTGGCGGGCGTGCAGTTCCCTGTCCGCGCCTTCAATAGCTTTGGAAAAGAACCAGCGGCTGACGAACGGCGCCAGCACTCCGATGGTTTTGGTCCGGCCCGTCGCCAGGCCCGATGCGGATGACGATGCCACGTAGCCCAAGGCACCGGCCACCTCGAGAATCTTTTCCCTGGTGGCCGGTGAAACCCTGGGCAGTCCGCGGACTGCGCGCGAGACTGTGGCAGTGGAAACCCCGGCTGCGGCTGCGACGTCCTCAATGCTGACGCCGGAATGGCCGCCCCGTTGAGCCCTGTCAGTTGTGCGTGCCACAGTTTCCCCTTGCTTGCTGTTCGCAGATTCTTGCTACCTGTGCTTCCCCTGCGGCAACAAGCCAGTCTAATCCGCCCAGCCTTGAGCTCTTGATCAGCTCCTATTTCTTACGTGTAGCGGTCCTGGCGGGCAGGCGCCGGCGCAACCGCACCATGCCGTAGAGGGCCAGGAGTACGCCCAGCAGGCCCAGCGCCCAGCCGAGGGCCGGTTGGGCGGTCACCTCCATCCAGACGGTGACCACCAGCAGGACAACGGCCCAGAACCCGAGGAATCCGATGATGATGTCGAAGTCTTCCCCGGAGCGGGCCCGTCGGTGTTCGCTGCGGACCCGCCCGTGGTTCTGTTCTCCGCGCACAGCCGAACCTGTCACTTGACGGCGCCGGCGGTGAGGCCGGCAACAATCTTGCGCTGGAAGACCAGGACCAGGATCACCAAGGGAATGGTAACGATGGTTCCGGCGGCCATGATGGCGGTGTACGGAATCTGGTTAGGCTGCGCACCGGCGAAGCTGGCAATGGCCACCGTCACCGGCTGTGTTGCGTCGCTGGACAGCTGGCTGGCGATCAGGAACTCATTCCAGGAGGAAATGAACGCCAGGATGGCCGTGGTGAAGATGGCCGGTGCGGCCAGCGGCAGGATCACCTTTCGGAACGCCTGCCCCTGGGTGCAGCCGTCCACCCGCGCCGATTCCTCAAGCTCCCACGGCATTTCACGGAAGAAGGAGGTCATCGTGTACACGGTCAGAGGGAGCACGAAGGAGATGTTCGGGATGATCAGCGCCTGGTAGGTGCCCATCCAGCCGATGTTGGTGAAGAGCTGGAACAGCGGGGTGATGAGGGCGACGCCCGGAAACATGGATGCGCCCAGGATGAAGCCCAGCACCAGGTACTTGAACCGGAAGTTCAACCGTGCCAGGGCGTACGCCGCGAAAACACCGATCAGCAACGACACCAGCGTGACGACGACGCCGATGAAAACGCTGTTGAGCAGTGCCTGCCCGAACCTGTTTCCAAAGGAGGTATCGAAGGCCGTGTTGAAGTTGTCCAGCGTGATGTGGGTCGGCAGTATCGAGGTGTCGTAGGTGAAGTCCACATCGCGGAACGCCGTCACCACCATCCAGTACGCCGGCGCCAGGCACCAGATGAGGATCACGGCGGCGCTGATGTAGGTACGCCCCTGCGCCAGTTTCTCCCGGTTCTGGGCGGCTTTCCTGCCCCTGTCCTGCTCTGCCCTCAGGGCAGTCGTGGCTGTCCCGGCGCTCATTTCTTCCCCTTACCGGTGGCTCCGCTTTGTTCCACGACGTTCGCACCCAGGAAGCGTACAAAGATGAACGCGACAATGAAGATGATGATGAACGTGATGGTGGACAATGCTGCCGCCGCGTTGAACCCTTGCCTGATCTGGTTAATCACCAGGATGGACAGCGTGGTGGTGTTGTTGGCACCGCCCGTCAGGATGTACGGGAGGTCGAACATGCGAAGTGCGTCCAAGGTACGGAACAGGATGGCCACCATCAGCGCCGGCTTGACCAGCGGCAGGGTGATCATGCGGAACCGCTGCCAGGTGCTGGCACCGTCAACCTTGGCAGCTTCATACACCTCTGCGGGGATCATCTGCAGGCCGGCGAGGATGAGGAGGGCCATGAAGGGCGTGGTCTTCCAAACGTCGGCGATGATCACCGCCCACTTTGCCGGCCACTCACTGCCGGTCCACAGGATGGTGGTATTGAACAGCTTGTTCGCGATGCCCTCGAAAGCGAAGATGAACAGCCACAGCTTGGCCGTCACGGCGGTGGGAATGGCCCACGGGACCAGGACTGCTGCACGGACCAGGCTGCGTCCCCGGAAGGTCCTCGCCATGATGAGGGCCATCCAGAAACCGAGGACGGTTTCCAGGGTCACGGTCACCACGGTGAAGAAGAAGGTGGTGGCCGTCGCGGACCAGAACTGGGCGCCAAGTGTTCCGGGCGGGCAGGCAACCGTGCCGCCGCCGGGAGCGGAGCACTGCTGGGCCAGCCAGTTCACGTAGTTCTGGACGCCCGCGGGACCGCCGGCGGTGAAAAGCCCGGTGACAGGGTCCAGGCCGGCGTCCTTTTGGAAGGACATCACGAGCGCGCTGATGATCGGGTAAACGATCACTACCGCCAGGGCAATGATGGTGGGGGCAAGGAGCCAGGAAGCCCATTTGCCCTGGCTCAGGATCTTGTTGTCCTCACCGACGCCCTTAGGGCCGTGATGGACCGGAGTACCGCCCGACGCCGGCTTTTTTACCGGCGTCGGGCCCAATTCGGTAGCCATGAGAGGCTACTGTCCCGCGCTAGCGGATTCGATGGACTTTTGCATGTCAGACAGAGCAGTTTCCACGGATTTCTCTCCCTTGATGGCAGGGTAGGCGTTTTCCTGGATGGCCTTGGTCACCGCCGGGTAGAACGGCGTCACAGGCCGCGGTACCGCGTTTTCGATGGACGTCTTCAGGACCGGCAGGTACGGCAGCTTGGCCACGAGCTCTTGGTCCTCGTAGAGGTTACCGAGCACGGGCGCCAGCGAACCCTGGGTGGCGAAGAACTTCTGCTGCTCTTCGGCCGTCAGGAACTTCACGAAGTCCAGGGCAGTGGCCTTGTTCTTGGAGTACACGCTCACAGCGGCGCTGTGGCCACCAAGCGAGGAGGCGCCGGGGCCGCTCTGACCGGGCAGGGCGGTCATGCCCAGGACGTCCTTGACCTTGGACGACGCTTCAGTGGTGGCCAGGTTGTACACGTACGGCCAGTTGCGGTGGAAGAGAAGTTTGCCGTCCTGGAATGCCTGGCGTCCTTCCTCTTCCTGATAGGTGATGGCTTCCTTCGGGATGTTGCCGTTTTCGTAGGCCTTCGCCAGGTTCTCGAGGCCGGTCTTGGCTTCCGGAGTGTTCAGGCTCGGCTTGCCGTCCTTGTCCAGCACGGAACCGCCGAAGGAGTTGATCGCCTCGGAAGCGTTGACGGTGAGGCCTTCATACTTCTTGAACTGGCCCGCGTAGCAGCCGATGTTGTTGGCCTTGGCGATGGAGCACATCTCCATCATCTCGTCCCAGGTCTTGGGCGGAGTGGGGACAAGGTCCTTGCGGTAGTAGAGGATGCCGCCGTCGGACGATACCGGTGCCGCATAGAGAGTGCCCTTGTAGGAGCCTGCCTCGATGGTGGGCTCCAGCATGCCCGTGGTGTCTACCGCCATCTTGTCCTTCAGCGGCTGGAGCCAGCCCTTGGCGGCGAATTCAGCCGTCCACACCACGTCGACGCTGGCTACGTCGTAATTCGGGTTCTTTGCCTGGTAATTCTGGACCAGGTCGTCGTGCTGCTGGTCAGCGGCGTCGGTCTGTTCCTTGAAGGTGACCTTCTCGTTCGGGTGCGCAGCGTTCCATTTCTCAATGAGCGGGCGGACGACGTTGCTGTTGTCCTTGCCCTGGACGTAGGTGATGGGGCCGCGGCCATCGAGGCCTTGTTCAGCGTCGCCGCCGCCACCCCCGCCCGTAGTGCCGCCTCCGCCGCCACAGGCGGAAAGGGTTAACGCCAAAACGCCGGCAGCAGCTGCCGGCAAAAAGATTTTAGGGGTTTTCATATGAAGAGACTCCTCGCTGAGTGTCGAGCAAAATCGGCGGTGCGGTTGAAGTGGTGCCCATCACACTAGTAACGTTGCGGTGAGAAATGCAAGCGTTTACACCGATGTTTATGGAAAGGATATCTGTGGCACACAGCCCAGTACCGACAGGCGGCTCCTCGATTCCGGCGTGGTGGGCCAGCGCCGTCGTGTACCAGGTTTACCCCCGGTCCTTTGCCGATGCCAACGGGGACGGGATGGGCGATCTCCGCGGAGTGACGGCCCATTTGGACCATTTGCACCAGCTCGGAGTGGACGCCGTCTGGCTGTCCCCGTTCTACAAGTCACCCCAGGCGGATGCCGGATACGACGTCGCCGACTACCGCGAAGTGGACCCGCTCTTCGGCACCCTGGCGGACTTCGACGAAATGTTGCAGAAAGCTCACGGACTGGGGCTGAAGGTCATTGTTGACCTTGTTCCCAACCACACCTCGGATGAACACGTGTGGTTCCAGGAAGCCCTCGCTGCGCCCCCGGGTTCACGGGAACGGGACCGGTACATGTTCCGGCCCGGCAAGGACTCCGTCCCGGGTTCGGGGAGCGGGGACCTGGCGCCGAACAACTGGAAATCCATCTTCGGCGGACCGGCCTGGAGCCAGGTCACGGAGTCCGACGGAACGCCCGGCGAATGGTACCTGCACCTCTTCGATACCAAGCAGCCGGACCTGAACTGGGACAACGCCGAGGTCAAGGAGGAAATGCGCTCGGTGCTGCGGTTCTGGCTGGACCGCGGCGTGGACGGGTTCCGCGTGGACGTGGCCCACGGCATGGTCAAGGAAGCGGGGCTGCCGGACTGGGACGGCATGGCAGCCATGGTGGAAGGAGCCACCGACCTGCCGGGCGAAGCCCATGGCGGCCATACCGAGGCCGAGGAACCGCACCGAGCCCACCACGCTCCTTCCCCTGCCGCTGGAGCTGCAACAGCCGGCGCCGGCGCCGCAGCCGACGACGAGCACCAGGCAGTCTCGCCGCTCTACCCGCCGTCGCCCTTTTTTGACCAGGACGGCGTGCACGACATCTACCGCGACTGGAACCGCGTGCTGGCCGAATATGACGGCGACCGCATGATGGTGGCCGAAGCCTGGGTGGAGCCGGCCGAACGGCTTGCCCGGTACGTCCGGCCCGACGAAATGCAGCAGGCGTTCAACTTCGACTTCCTGCTGGCCGGCTGGGACGCGGAACGGACGGCGGCGGCCATTGAGGATTCACTGCGTGCCGCCGCCACGGTGGGGGCAACCACCACCTGGGTCCTCAGCAACCACGACACGGTCCGGCACACCACCCGCTTCGGGCTGAAGGACCCCACCACCTTCCCGAAGGGCATAGCCGCCGAGGACGAGCAGCCCGACGCCCGGCTGGGCCGGGCCCGGGGCCGCGCCGCCACCATGGTTTCACTGGCACTCCCCGGTTCGGCCTACCTTTACCAGGGAGAGGAACTGGGCCTGCCGGAACACACCACGGTCCCCGCCGAGGCCCGCCAGGACCCCACATTCTTCCGGACCAACGGCGTGGAGCGGGGACGCGACGGCTGCCGTGTACCCCTTCCGTGGAAAGCCGCGGAGCCCGGCTACGGTTTCGCGTCCGTGTCCGCAGTCAGCGCGCCGGCCACCCCATGGCTCCCCCAGCCGGAGTCCTTCGGCGAGCTGGCCGCGGACCAGCAGGAGGGCGTCGAAGGTTCCACCCTGGAGCTGTACCGAGCCGCTCTGGCGCTCCGCAAGAAACACCGGCTTGGCGCCGGAAGCTTCCGCTGGGCTGACGTGCATGCGCCGGCGGAAGGCGTGCTCGCCTTCCACAACAAGGACGTCCTGGTGGTCGCCAACATGGGCATCGCCGCAGCACCCCTGCCGGAGGGTTACCGGGTTGCCGTCGCAAGCAGCCGGGAGGCCGTGACGGGCGGACAGGCCGACTCTGCGGCGGGTCCCGGCGGCGCCCGGAAACTCGCGCCGAACTCTGCGGTCTACCTGGTAGCCGGCTAGACCGCGAACAGCAGGGGCGCCGCCTTCCGGAGGGAAGGAGCGCCCCTGCTGTATAGAGGGTTCTGTTTATAGGGTGCTGTCCAAAGCGTGCTGCTGCGCTCAGCGCACGCGTTCCGCCCTGCTGAACCGGGAGCGCGCCCCCACGCCAATGTGGATCAGCACCGGGATGCGCTTGCCTACGACGGCATCCAGCGCCTCCACGAGGGCCGACAGGTCCGCCGCGAGTAGGTGCGGGGGCACGCCATGGCGGGGCTGGAGCCGGATCTTCAGCGCGGGCTCGCCGCGGATCTCGTAGGTTGCCACGGTGGCGCCGGCCAGGTCCTGCCGTTCGGCCAACGCTGCCCGCAGCGCCTGCTCGGCAACGCCGGCGCCGATCCGCACATTGCCGGGGAAGCCTCCGGCGTCGTCCTCGGCAACGATCAGGCCGGAGCGGCCTTTGCCCTGCTGGGCTACCCAGGCGACCATCAAGGCTATAACCACGGCCAGCAACAGGGCGATGACGGCCCACAACCAGCTTTCTCCGCGGCCCGGAACCGTGGTGCGCCGGAAGAGTTGGCTCATTCCGTTCCACACGCCGGCGGACCACTGGTGCCACCACGGCGCCACCGCCGGGACGGTGGCCAGCAGGACTAGCAGCAGCCCGATGACCAGCAGCTTCAACCCGAGGATTCCGATCAGGATCCTGTTCAGTGTTCTGGGTGTGTTGTTCATGCCCCGATCACTCCTGACGTGGCCACATTGACGCTTACTTCGGGCATCGGCTCCGGCGCCATCTCGCGCAGTTCGTCCAGGACGGCGGCCAGGACGGCGTTCTCGCTGACCGGGACGCCTGAGGTGGGCCGCACGTTGACGGTCACCTGGCGCTGCGACACGATGACCATCACCTGCTCCTGCGTGACGTTCGCGGCCAGCCGGGCACGACGGGCCAATGCCGAGGCGATGACTTCGTCGTCAACCACCACCCCTGCGCGGGGATCCGGAAGCAGGTGCCTGGCGCGGCGGCCGGGCAGCACGGCGTTGAGCACGAAGAACAGCCCCGCCATGGCCGTCACGGCTCCGATGACACCAAGCAGCAGCGGCGGCATGCCCTGCGGGAGTGCGATGATGCGTTCCGCTGCGGTCTGCGGATCGATGAGCCACGGCGGCTGCCCGATCGCGCGCACCGCGGCCTCGAGTAGCCCGTAACCGCACAGGACGATCACCAGGACTGCGGCAATCCCGGACACCCCGGCCCGGGAAGATCGCGTTTCGCGGTCCAGGATGCGGCGCATCCCGGCACCCCGGGAGTCCGGGGTGCCCGCGCCGGCAAGGGCATCGGCAGCAGGACCGGAGCCGCCATTGCCCGCCGCGCGGCTGCCGTTGGAGCGGACGTCGGTCGCGTTGTTCACTGGACCCTTCCCCCTTCGCTGATGGCAACGCCGCTGATTCGGATATCCACCCGGCTCAGCTGCGCCCCGCTGAGTTCCGCAACGCGGTGCAGGATCACCGGCCTGGCGGCGAGGGCGCGCTCCCGGATGGATCCGCCGAAGCCGCCGACGCGGCCAGGGTCGCGCAGGACCGTGGTCAGCGGCGGGATCCTGATGGGGAGGACCAGCGAGAGGGCCAGCAGGCCGTCGTCGTCGGACCAGTCGGCCCGGACGTCATGCGCCGGGACGCCCAGCGCCTCAGCGGCTGCGGCCCGTGCCAGGCTGGTAAGGGCCTGCGTGCTGATGCGGTTGTGCCCGGCCATCACGGAGCCACCGGCCACGGATCCGGCCGTGCTGCTCATGAGGAGGAGCGCCGGCCTGTAATGGCATCGAACACGCTGCGCAGGTCAAGTTTCCCTTCCGCGGCACGGCCAAAAAGGGCACCGATCCCCATGAACAGCAGCGAGACCAGGAAGCCCCAGACGCCGAACTGGAAAGACATAAACGCCACGAAGGCGCCCACCGCAATTCCCACCACGGTCAGGTTCACTGCAGGGCCTCCCTTTCAACCGGGGCTTCCACGGGCAGGCCGGGCTTTGCGGGCCCCGCCACGTAGACGTCGTTGATCTCCACGTTGACCTCGATGACCTGCAGGCCCACGAGCTCTTCCACGGCGGCATAGACTGCGGCACGCACCTGGTCCGCCAAGGCATGCAACGGCGTCCCGTAGACGGCCACGAGGTTAATGTCCACGGCCACCTGGGTCTCGCCGACTTCCGCGTGGACTCCGGCGGCGTGGTCTGAGCTGCCTACGGCGTCCCGGATGGCTCCGAGGGCGCGGGACGGACCGGTGCCGAGCGAATACACCCCCGGAACAGCGCGGGCGGCGATGCCGGCAACCTTGGCGACAGCTGTCTCGGAAATCACGGTTCGTCCGGTTCCGGCCGTCAGGGCAACGGCTGGATCAGCGTGGGCCCCCGGCGCGGGATGTGGGTTCTGGTATTCCATCAGGCACTCCCCTTCTCTTGAACACCACCCTATCCCTTGGCCGCGAAAAGCGACCGAACGCCGGTGATAATCGCTAGCCGAACATCCCTAGGCGCAGTTGGCGGCGAGCCAGGCGGTAACCGGTGTCATGGCGGCGTCGAACTTTCCGCTGGAGTACACGGACTGGTCGCCCAGCCCGGCGACGGCCACCTCCTTGAGGTTGGCGAAATCGGCCTTGAGCTCGTCCGGAACGCGTTCGGCGGTTTCGCTCAGCTCCGCCTTGAGCTGGTCCAGTTCAGCCGTTTTACCCTGCGCGGCCGAGAGCGGAAACAGCGACGCCCCGGTGACTTGCTCGGAGATGGTGGTGCACGCCTCCGCCGCGGACGGAAAGTCCCCGTGGGGGCCGGAGCTCTTGCTGGGGCTCGGCGTCGCCGCTGCAGCGGCCGTTTCAGGAGCGGACGACGACGGCGCGCTGCCGGCTTCCGGTGCGGAGCATGCGGTGAGTGCCAGTGCGGCGAAGAGGGCGGCTGCGGTCAGAGGGCGTGCAAGGTTTTTCAAAAGTCACTTTTCTGGTTGAGATTGCGCCGCCCGATCCGTTTCCGGCCGCGTGCGGCAATGGCGTTCTGTCCCCGGCGTGCGAGTCTAGCCCGGATGGGCTGGGGTATTCCACGTGGCGTCGCGCAATTGTCCCTATATATAGAGGTACAAAAAACAGCAGGGGCGCCCGGAAAGTTCCGGACGCCCCTGCCTTGCTACTGCGGGCGGTGAGTCCCGCCACGCGGGTTACTTGTAGAGACCCTCGCCGCCAACCTTCAGGTTGGTGGGCAGGTAGCCGAACGGGCCAAGGCCGTTCTGGCCGAAGCTGCGGTCAACCTGGGACACGCCGTCGCGGAAGTTGATCTTCACGGTGGGCGAGAGGGATCCGCCGCGGACGCCGTTCACGTTGTCGATGAAGGACTGAACCAGGCCGCCCGGCTGCACGTAGTGCGAGTATGCCTGGAACTGGCGGCCGTTCTGGCTCGGGGTGGGTGCCTCCGGGGACTCGGACGGAAGGTTGAGGTCCGTGGGTGAGCCCAGGGCCAGGCCGCTGTTGTTCATCGGCTGGTAGTCCGAGCGTACGCCGTCACCAACGAAGCCGTAGACACCGTCCGGGCCGCGCATGCCGGCGGCGTAGGTGAACTGGTGGCTGATGGTGAACAGGTAGTACTTGTTCTTGCCGCCTTCATTCTGGATGAAGATCTGCGGACGCTCGGTCTGGTCGTTGACGCAGTTGGCCGAGAGGACCGGGGGCAGGAAGGACCATTTGGTCAGGTCCTTGTTGTCTGCCACGGCCAGCCCCACGTTGGCGGTCTGGTAGTAGGCGCCGCTGCTGTTGACCTCGTTGAGGCTTTCGGCGTTCGGGTCGCCGGCCTTGTAGCCGAGGTCCTCGGGCTTGCACTCGTATTCGCCGCGGGTTCCGCCGGTATTGCCTTCGAAGACCATGAAGGTCTTGCCGGGGTGGGCCGGGTCAGCGAACGTGTAGGGGTCGCGGAACGCGAAGCCCGGGTTCTGCTCCTTGGTCTGGTACATCTTTCCGTCCGGTTCCAGCAGCTTGGTGTGCTTGAAGCCGTCGAAGGTCACGCCGTTCTGGTCGGCGTGGATCTTGCCCAGCGCCTTGGCGATGGATGCGTCCGGGGCGATGCCGCCGCCTCCGGCGTTGCGCTCGGCAACGTCGTAGAACGTGGTGGCGGTGTAGAACACGTTGACCTGGTTGCCCTGCATCAGGCGGGTGGAACCGGACCATTCGGTGTTGCCGATGGACGCGCCGTCAGCAAAGACGTGTCCGCCGTAGTTCCACTTGTCCTTGGCCGGGTCGGCGTTGGTCTTGCGGAAGAAGTAGCCGATCCTGGCGTTCCAGTGGCGCTGGTCGAAGCCGTAGCCAGCCTTGCGGTCGGCAACGAGGGAGAAGATGACGTCCCAGCCCTTGTAGCTGATCTGGTTGGCATTCTCATCCGTCAGGGACCAGGTGTCCCAGACCCAGACGTCGTCGTTCATCGCGGGGAAATCCTCGGGGATTTCCGGCATGGTGACATCCGGGCTCATGGAGTTCTCGCCGGGGGCCACAGTGGAGTCGCTCTGCGCCATAATCTGCTTGGCGTCGGCGCGGGTCCACTTTGAGGTGAAGTCCGCCGCCGGGTCATAGGCCTTCTGGCTGTGCTCGGTGGGCAGCGGGAAGCCGGGGGTGGGGGCAGGCATCTGCTCAGCGGCGGGCGGGTCCGCGGGTTCGTTGGCCTGGGCCGACGGAACCGCAAGGAAGGCAGAGGCCGCCACGGCCGCTGCCAGTGCTGCGGCGGCGGGGCGCCACCGCAGCATCCGGGGTGTGTTGGGGTGCTTGTGCATTTTTTGCTCTTCTCGCGGAGTAAGACCATTCGTGGAAGACGGGCATATGCCCTTTTCCCGAAACTCCGGCGTTCCCGACGACACGGCAGGCGTCATCGAGGACGCCTTTGTGTCGAGGGGTCGGGGCTTGGGTAGGGCCCCGGCAGGCGATTCGGAAAGGATTCCTTTCCGGCGCCGGTTTCTACGTTAGGCAGGCCGAAGCCTGCTTATCAAACCGCGTTTCACGGCTCCGAAAGCCTAGTTTCGCTCCATTTGTGCAAGCGCTTACATTGCCCATTGCGCGCGCGTGCCACATCGGAATTTTCGAGTCAAATGTTGCATCATACATCTGCTTTAGCGTGAAATGTCACCCTCCGGCCACGCGGTATTCACGTTCTGCCCCGGCCCGAACGGGGCCTAGGGGAACAGCGGTCGGGGGCCGCCGAAGACTCCCTCCATCCGCCACGCGTCCAGCCGCAGCAGCCGGACCGTGCCGTCGGCAGACAGGCGGACGGCTTCCCCGCCGAGGGTCGGGTACGCCCGGACCGTCAGCGGTTTGCCGTTGGCGAAGACCTCCAGTGCCGAGCGGTCCACCAGGACGCGCAGGTGCAGTCTCCCGCCGGGGAGGTTCACCGGGCCGGATTTCTCGTCCGCGTCCACAGAGGGGTCCAGGCTGCTGCGGGAGCGGTCCAGGCGCAAGCAGGAATCCCCGCTGGTTACGGCAGCGCTTGCGGCCGGCTGTCCGGCAGGACGAACAACCTCGATGACAGTTTCCTCGGCTGCGCCGCCGCCGAAATTGGCACCCGAACCCGTGACGCCCGCGCCCAAGACACCCAGGCGGAAGACGCTCCCCGGCTCCAGTTCGAGCTCCAGCTCCAGGTCCAGCTGGTTTCCGGACACGCCGGACAGGACCTCGCAGCCGGCAATGGCACGGGGACCGATCCGGACGTGGTCCCGCCGCAGCAACGCCACCTCCGGAACGGGAGCGAAGGCCAGGTCCCCGCCCGCGTCCAGGGTGGCCACTCGCGGCAGGCTCATCACGCCGGACCAGCCGGCCTCCACCATGGCCGCCTCCGACCGGCCCTCCTGCAGCCAGCCGAACATGACCCGCCGCCCGGCCCCGTCGGCAAAGGACTGCGGGGCGTAGAAGTAGCGGCCGCCGTAGTCCAGCCGGTGGAGGTCCCGCGGGGAGTACGAATCCCCCGCATAGCGTCCGGTCCAGTAGAGCGGGTGGCGGGTATCGCCGTCGTGCCAGGCCGAGAAGACCAAGACGTCCGTTCCGACGTCGGTGCCCGCGGCGGGCATGTGGTCCCCCAAAGCCCCGCCGCCTGCACGGAACAGGTCAACACACTCCCACATGGTGCCCTGCCAGTCCGTGGCGGCCGGATCCCCCGAGGACGCATCTCCGATGAACAGCGGGCCGATGTAGTCCCAGCGGCGAAGGTCGGCGGACTCGTACAGGAACGCCGTACCGCCGCGGCCGCGGATGCCGGACCCCACGAGCTGGCGCCAGCGCGGGCCTTCCCGCCAGACGCAGTGGTCGCGGTAGGCGGTGATGTCCACGCCGGCGGGGGGCGCCGGGATGACGGGGTTCTCAGGAGCCTTCGTCCAGCTCAGGAGGTCCGGGGAACCGACAGCCACGCAGGGCAGTTCGCTGGCGCCGTGCCGGCCGGAGTACACCAGGGTGGGCGTGCCGCCGTCGTCCACCATCACGCCGGACCAGCAGCCGTCGGCGTCCGGCCCCTCGGACGGCACCAGCGCCACGCGCTGGTCGGTCCAGTTGACCAGGTCCGGGCTGGTGGCGTGGCCCCACAGGATGCGGTGGTGGAAGGCGCCCTCCGGGTTGTACTGGTAGAAGAGGTGGTAGGTCCCGTTCCACTGGCTGACGCCATTGGGGTCGTTGAGCCAGCCTGCGGGCGAGACGAAGTGGAACCGCGGCCGGTGCGGGTCCGCCTCGGCGCGTGCCACGAGTTGATCCCGGGGCACGGTGGCCAAGGGGTGGGTCAATTCGGTCATGCGGAAGCCTTGTTTTCTGTGCGGGAATCGTTCGTTGGCGACGCTTCCAGGGGTTCGAGGGGTCCGGCGGGTTCGAGGGGCTCGGCGGACAGGGCGTGGCTGGCAGCCGATGCCGGCGGCCGGTAGAGGTGGCAGCGCACCCAGTGCTCGTTGGCGGGATCGCCCACACGGTGGCGGACCGGTTCGACGGCGGAACACCGCTGCTCCGGGTCGCCGTCGAACGCGCACGACGCCGATTCCATCACCGCTGCGCGTAGCGCCGCCCGTTCCCGCGGATCGTAGGATCCGGTGCGGGCGGGATCCGGCACGGCCGAAACCAGCAGCCGGGTGTAGGGATGGGCGGGGTTGGCCAGCAGGTCCAGCGATTCGCCCTCCTCCACCAGCTCCCCGGCGAACATGACGGCGATCCGGTCCGCGAGGTAGCGCGCCGAGGCGAGGTCGTGGGTGATGTAGAGCATGGAGATGCCCTGCTTGTCCCGCAACTGGCGCATCAGGTTCAGGATGCCGATCCGCACGGAGACGTCCAGCATGGAGGTGGGTTCGTCCGCGAGGATCACTTCCGGTTCAACTGCCAGGGCCCGGGCGATGGCCACGCGCTGACGCTGCCCGCCGGAGAGCTCGTGCGGGTAGGAGTTGAGCATGTCCGGGGTGAGGCCCACGGTGGTCATCAGCCCGTCCAGGCGGGTGCGTAGCTGCGCGGGGGTCCCGGCCTTGCCATGCAGGGTCAGCGAACGGGTGAGGAAGTGCTCGATCCGGTGGACCGGGTTCAGGGAGCCGAAGGGGTCCTGGAACACCATCTGCAACTGGCTCCGGTACTCCCTGGATGCCTGGAACCGGTCCCGTTTTAGCACGTCCGTGCCATCAAGCAGGATCCGGCCGGCAGTAGGCTTCTCCAGCCGTGCGATGCAGCGTGCCAGCGTGCTCTTGCCCGAGCCGGACTCACCCACCAGGGCCACGATTTCGCCTCTCCTGATGGTGAGGTCGACTCCACCAAGGGCCCGGACCGAGGCGCGGGAGAACAGTCCGCCACTGTGGAAATCCTTGACCAGGCCTTTCACCTCGAGGGCGGGAGCCTCGCCGTTCGTGAGGTCAGGCGTATTCAGTGCCGTTGCCGGCCGTGCTGAAACGGGGGTGCTCATGGCTGTGCTCCTTGGAGGACGGCGGCCTTCTGGTCCGCGGGAAGGGGCGAAACGAAGTGCCCGGGCGAGGCTTCCTCAAGATCGGCGATGTTGCTGAACTTCACGCCCTCGGCAAGGCCCCTCAGCGGCACCCGGGGGCCGGTGAGCGGAGGGAACGCGCCCATCAGGGCCTGGGTGTAGGGGTGCTGCGGGGCGGCGTGGATGTCCCTGGCCTTGGCCGTCTCCACGATCCGGCCGCCGTACATGACGGCCATCCGGTGCGAGAGTTCCACCATGAGGGACATGTCATGCGTAATGAACAGGACGGAGAAGCCCAGTTCGCGCTGCAGTTCCTTGATCTGGGCCATGATCTCCTGCTGCACCACCACGTCCAGCGCGGTTGTGGGCTCGTCCAGGATCAGCAGCGAGGGCCTGAGGGCCACCGCCATGGCGATCACCGCGCGCTGCCGCATCCCGCCGGAGAGCTGGTGCGGATAGGACTTCAGCCGGGCGGGATCGATCCGGACGAGTTCCAGCAGTTCGGCCGCCCGCCGCAGCGACTCCTTCCGGGTGTAGCCCGCGTGGGTGGTGTAGATATCCACGATCTGGTCACCGATGGTCATCACCGGGTTCAGCGAGTTCATGGCGGACTGGAACACCATGGCCACGTCCTGCCAGCGGAAGCGGCGCAGCTCCTCTTGCTTCATGGCCAGGACGTCCTTGCCGCCGAAGCGGATGCTGCCGCCCGCGATCTCCGCCGGGTCGCGCAGGAGCCGCATGATGGCATTGGCGATGGTGGATTTGCCGCAGCCGGACTCACCCGCCAGGCCGAAGATTTCGCCGGTGCCGATGCTGAAGGAGACACGGTCGACGGCGGTGGTGGACCGGGTGTCGCCGCGGTACTTCACGGTGAGGTCCTTGATTTCCAGGACCGGTTCGTGGGACCCGAAGGAGGTCTGGGAGACGGTCATGCCGATGCTCGCTTTCCGGGTTGTGCAGGCTTGCGCACCGGCTTGGTTTTCTGTATTTTCCGCAAGCGGGGATTCGTAACCTCGTCCACCGCGTAGTTGATCAGCGACAACGAGAACGCCACCAGCGCGATGCACAGGCCGGAGGGCACGAACACCCACCAGCTGCCGGTCAGCAGGGCCCCCTCGTTGCCGGCCCAGTACAGGTTGTTGCCCCAGGAGACCGTGCTGACGTCGCCCAGGCCCAGGAACTCGAGGCCTGCCTGCGCGCCGATGCCGTAGATAATGCAGGCCAGCAGCGTGCCCATCACGATGGAGGCCATGTTGGGCAGGATTTCGCGGAACATGATCCGCAGGGGCCGTTCGCCGGTAACCACGGCTGCGGCCACGAAGTCCTTGGAACGGATGGACAGGGCCTGCGAACGCAGCACCCGGGCCGAGCCGGCCCAGCCTGTGACCACCAAAACAAGAATCACGGTGCCCAGGCCCGGCGGCAGGAACGCGGCCAGGATCACCAGGAGCGGAAGTCCCGGCAGGAGCAGGAACACGTTGGTGGTCAGGGACAGGGCTTCGTCGATGAACTTGCCGAAGTAGGCTGAGGCAAGGCCCACCAGGATGCCGATGAACGTGGAGGCGAAGCCGACGGTCAGGCCCACGAACAGGGAGCTGCGTGCGCCGTGGATGGTAAGGGCCAGGACGTCCTGGCCCTTGGCGGTGGTGCCCAGCCAGAACTCGGCATCGGGCTCCTGGGACGCCATGCCGGTGATCTTGGAGGGGTTGTCCGGGTACAGCACCGGGGCCAGGAGCGCCAGGGCGATGAAGATGAACAGGATGGCTGCGCCGGTCATGGCTTTCTTGTTCGTCAGCAGCCCGTGCAGCAGGGTGCGGTTGGGCCGGCGGACGGAGGCTCCGGGCGGAACGCCCGTGCCGCCGTCGGGCATTCCAGCGATAGTGCCGGTGCCGCCGGCGAGGGTCTCCCCCGCCACGGTTGAGGCGGTGGTTGCGATGGACGTGGTCATGGTCCGTCCTTCCTAGTTGGCGCGCACGCGCGGGTCGAGGCGGACGTAGAGGATGTCCACCAGGAAGTTGGCCAGCAGCACGGCGGCGGTGATGGTCAGGAACAGTCCCTGCATGAGCGGGTAGTCGAGTCCCTGGACGGCGTTGAGGAGCTGGTAGCCCACGCCGGGGTAGGCGAACACCACCTCGGTCAGCAGCGCGCCGCCCACCACGAAGCCCAGGCTCATGCCAAAGCTGGTCACGGACGGGAGCATGGCGTTGCGGGCGGCGTAGCGGAACATGATCCGGCCCGGGCGGAGGCCTTTGGCTTCGGCCATGGTGATGTAGTCCTCGGCGTTGGTGGCGATCATGGTGTTGCGCATCCCGAGCATCCAGCCGCCCACCGACACCAGCACGATGGTGAGGGCCGGCAGCACCAGGTGCATGCCGACGTCGGACATGAACGCCCAGCTGAGGCTGGGCTCAATGGTGTCGCTGAACGCGTGGCGGATCGGGAACCAGCCCAGCGTGACGCCGAACAGGTAGAGGGCGCCCATCGCGAGCCAGAAGTACGGGAAGGACCCGATGAAGATCAGAAGGGGAGGGAGGGCGGAGTCAATGGCTCCGCCGCGCCGCCACGCAGCCAGGATGCCGAGCAGGTTGCCCACGACGGCGGCAATCACCAACGCGGTTCCGCCGAGCAAGAGGGTCCAGCCCACCTGCGAGGCGATCACCTCGGTGACCGGCGTGGGGAAGCGGGAGATGGAGACCCCCATCTGCCCGGTGACCATGTTGTGAAGGTAGTCGACGTACTGCTCCCAGATGGGCCGATCGTCGACGCCGAGCAGTTTGCGCAGCGCCTCGATCTGTTCAGGCTGCATGCGGTCCTGGGTGCGGGCGAACATGCGGGATACGGGGTCCCCCGGCATAAAGCGCGGGAGCAGGAAATTCAAAGTGATGGACACCCAGAAGGCGATCAGGTAGAAACCCAGGCGGCGCAGGATAAAGCGCACGGTTTCCCTCCATTCGGGAATTGCGGAAGTGGGGCGGTGCACACCCGGCGCCGGAAACAGCGCCGGGTGTGCGGTCTGGGGCGGCCTCGGAGGGGCCGTGGATTACTTGGCCGGTTCCAGGGAGGTCAGGACCAGCACCGTGGTGGGCGCCCTGACCGACAAGGTGGCGTACGGGTTTTCTTCCGTGGGCCAGCCGGTGAAGCGGGTGTTGTTGTAGGCGCCCCATTCCGGGCCGGCGAACAGCGGGATGGCCGGGGCAACCGCGCTGTACTCCTCTTGGAGCTTGTCAACGATCTCGTGCTGGGTGTCCTCATCCGCAGAGGCGGCAAACTCGGTCAGCAGGGCGTCGGCCTTGGGGTCGCCGAAGCGGTGGTAGTTCTCAAAGGTCTTCTCCCCCACCGGCTTGACCGTGGCCGTACCCATCATGCCGGCGAAGTATTTGTACGGGCTGGGATCGTTGGCGCTCCAGACGATGCCGGAATCGAAATCGCCGGTCTCGTAGCCTGCCACCACGGCGGCCCAGTCCGGGGAATCAACCTTGGCGGTCACGCCCACCTCGGCGAGGTTCTGTGCGATCACGTTGGCCACGGAAAGCCAGTCGGAGGACGCGGCGCCCACGGAGATCTTGAACTCGAAGGGCTTACCGTCCTTCAGCGTGCGCTTGCCGTCCGCGCCCTTCGGGTAGCCGGCCTTGTCCAGGAGCTTGTTGGCTTCGTCAACGTTGAGCTTGGTCCAGTCGCAGCTGTCCTGGACGTCCTTGTTCTTCCATGTTTCGTAGTTCCCCGACAGCCCGGTGCAGTCCGCCGGCTTGGTGTAGCCGCTCATGCCGATCTTGGTGACCTGCTCCCGGTCCACGGCCATACTGAGTGCCTTGCGGACATCTGTGTCGTTGAACGGGGCCTTGGTGGTGTTCAGCTGCCAGTTGATCATCGAACCCGTGGGCGGGAACCAGTACTTGCGGTGGTCCGGGTCCTTGGAAATGAAGGTCTTCTCGATGTTGGGCATGTACTGGGGCGCCCAGTCAACGTCGCCGTTCGCGGCAGCGAGGTTGGCGCCGTCGTTTCCGGCGAAGGCGAGCATCTTGATGCCGGCGATCTTCTGCTTGTCCGGCTGCCAGTAGTTGGGATTCTTCTTCAGCACGAAGGACTGGGCTTGGAAGGTGTCCACTTCGGTGTAAGGGC
The DNA here is from genome assembly GCF_037911235.1 of Arthrobacter oryzae. Taxonomy (GTDB): domain Bacteria; phylum Actinomycetota; class Actinomycetes; order Actinomycetales; family Micrococcaceae; genus Arthrobacter; species Arthrobacter oryzae_E. The sequence continues at coordinate 103,110 of NZ_JBBLYW010000071.1, read as the reverse complement.
CCGTCCCCACGGGCTTTTCGTTGGCGTCCTTCTCGGGATCGGCGATCTTGGACCAGATGTGGTCCGGCAGGATGCTCAGCTGGCCCAGGTCGAACAGCGCCGGGGACCAGGCGGTCTTGAAGCTGAACTTCACCTGGTTGGTGCCTTCGGCCGTGACCGTGTCCAGGTAGTCGTAGCCACCCTTGATCTTCTTCTGCAGGGCGAACGTGGTGACCACGTCGGCCGGGACCAGGGGCTGGCCGTCGGACCATTTCACGCCGTCGCGGAGGGTGAAGGTGATGGACTTGCCGTCCTCGGCCGCCGTCCACTCGCTGGCCAGCCACGGGGTGGTGTCGCCCTTGGCCGGGTTATAGATCAGCAGGGATTCGTAGATGGCCTGCTGGGTCATGGGCGCCACGGTGGGGGCGAACGGGTTGAAGTTGCGAACGAACGTGCCCATGTCCTCGCGGGGAATGGTCAGGAGCGCGCTTTGGGCCGAAGCATCAGCGTTGGCGGACCCGGTGTTGCCCGCGTTTGCGGAGCATCCGGTGAGCACCAGGGCGCCCACGGCAAGGCCGGCCGCGGCGATGCGGGCAGACCTCAGGAATCGTGCTTGTGTCATGATGGATATCTCTTTCCTCGTCTTCGCTGTGAAGGTGAAGGTGTGGTTGGGGTTGCTGTTCAGTAGTTGATTTGCCGTCAGACTGAATAGCGTTCTAGCAGCGGACAGTCGACCATTTGCTGATGTGCAGTGATCGGCTGTCCGGCTGTAAGGCTTGCGAGTGTCTGGACACCCAGCGCACCCATCTCCTCGAAGGGCAACGCAACCGTGGTCAGCTTGGGCCTGAGATAGGCCGCAATGAGTTCCTGGTTGTCGAAGCCGATCACGGCGATGTCTTGGGGGATGGCGAGCCCGCGCTCCTTGATGGCGTCGTAAGCGCCCATAGCCATCCGGTCGTTGAGGCAGAACAGGGCAGTTGGCCTGCCTGCCCCAGCCTGGTATTTATCAAGAATTTCGCAGGCGGCCTCATAGCCGCCGTCCGCCGTCGCGTGTCCCGAGACTACGAGCTCAGGATCCAGTTCCAGCCCTGCTTCGGCGAGTGCTTCGCGGCACCCCTCCAAACGCCCGACGGCCGCGGGGATGTCCGGATCCAGGTTGATGACACCGATTCTGGAGTGGCCGGCTTGCAGCAAACGTTCGACGGCGACGCGTCCCCCGGCGCGCTCGTCCGGGACGATCGAGGGCAGCTTCCCGTCCGCATCGAAGCAGTTGATAAGGACAGTGGGCACCTCGCTGGCGCTCTTCGGAACGTGCACGGCCCGGTGGTAAGTGGCCGCGTAGAGAAGTCCTTCCACTCTTTGTTCCAGCAGCTTTTCAACGGCCGCGTCTTCCATGCCGTGGTTCGGTCCTGTTGCATCGGCTTGGTCGGACGGGGCGATGAGCAGGAACCGGCGGTCCAGCCAGGCCTGGTCCTGCGCGCCCTTGATGATGTCGACGGCGAAGGGTGCCGTGACGATCTCCGTGACGATGCCGTACCAGTCGCTGCGCTGCGATGCCAGGGCCCGGGCACCTGCGTTGGGCCTGTAGCCGAGCGCTTGGACGGTCTCGAGGATGCGGTGCTTGGTCTCTTCCGAGATGCTGGCGTTCTCCCGGTTGCTGAGGACGAAGGACACCGCGGTGCGTGACACTCCGGCAGCTTTGGCCACGTCCGCCATGGTCACGCCCCGGTGGGCGGGCACTGTGGATGCCAGCCGGTGCCCGGGGCCCGTGCCCGCCGCTTTGGGGGTGCTGTTCGCCATCGAATGCTCCAAAATCCTGCCGACGTTGGCCGTCTTGGCCAGCCGAAAGCCTAGTTACTAACGCGCGTTACCTCGAGCGTGTGATTTAGGTTACGCGCGTTACTTGATCACTGTCAACGGGTAATTTTCGGAAGTTCCGCGGGACGGTCTACTCCCCCGGCGACTTTTGGGGCCCGTTGCGCGGCCCGTTGCGTGGGGCCCGTTGCGTGGGGCCCGTTGCGTGGGGCCCGTTGCGTGGGGGCCCGTTGGGCCGCTTCCGCGGTGCGGGGCCCGAGCCGCAGGAATATCACCAGGGGATACGGCCCGGCCTAATCCTCACGAGTCGCAAATCGATTGGCGACACGCAAATTACCCGGCGACACCGGAATACGGGGGGCGCGGGAGCATTTGCGTGTCACAGGGACATTTGCGCGTCGAAACTGCATGGGCGGGGAGGCTGCCAGGCTCCGCCATAGGTGACGCAGGCCCAGTCAGCCCGCGGCTACGGCTTAAAGAAGAAAAGCACCAGTTCCGAAGAACTGATGCTTCCCAGTGGTGGCTCCGACCGGCGTCGATCCGGTGACCTTTCGATTTTCAGTCGAACGCTCTACCAACTGAGCTACAGAGCCTAGGTGACATGTCACCTTGACAGCCGGAATTTCTTCTGGCAATCAGAGCGACCCTGACGGGACTTGAACCCGCGACCTCCGCCGTGACAGGGCGGCGCGCTAACCAACTGCGCTACAGGGCCTTGCTATTTTCTTGCTATCTGCAGTATCGCTACCGCAATTTTTCAAGGCCTTTAGCCTACCAGACTTTTCCATCCGGTTTGACCACATTCCTTGCGTACCCCCAACGGGATTCGAACCCGTGCCGCCGCCGTGAAAGGGCGGTGTCCTAGGCCGCTAGACGATGGGGGCCTGAACTCAATTCGGCTCATTCAGGGCAAAAATAAAGGGCCGAAGCCTTTCGTTTCCGCCCGTTCGAGTTGCTCCGAACTGGACTATAAAAGTGTAGGGCAGACCTTGGGAATATCCAAAATCGGCGGTGTGCGGGGGCCGCGATGGGTGCAGGGCGGGTGCAAGATGGACTGATGGATGCCGTTGATGCCCTCAATGAGATCGCTTTCTGGCTGGAACGCGAGCTGGCCCCCACGTTCAAGGTCCAGGCCTTCCGGAAGGCGGCCGGGATCATTGCGGACCTGGATCCGGCCGAGGTTGCCGCCCGGGCGCGCAACGGCCGGCTGAAAAGCATGAAGGGAATCGGGGACAGAACCTTCGAGGTGATCCGGCAAGCGGTCGACGGCGGCGTTCCCGACTATCTTGACGGCCTCCGCCAGCGCGGGCAGCAACCGCTCGCGGACGGCGGCTCCGAACTGCACTCAGCCCTCCGCGGGGACCTCCATAGCCACAGCGACTGGTCCGACGGCGGGTCCCCGATCGAACTGATGGCGGACGCCGCCCGCACCCTGGGCCGGGAGTACCTCGCACTGACGGACCACTCCCCCAGCCTCAAAATCGCCAACGGGCTGAGCGCCGAACGCCTCACGGAGCAGTTGGATATCGTGGCGGGCATGAACGACGGCGGCGGCGGCTTCCGCCTGCTCGCCGGCATCGAGGTGGACATCCTGGAGGACGGGACCCTGGACCAGTCCGCGGACATGCTGGACCGCCTGGATGTTGTGGTGGCGAGCGTCCACTCGAAACTCCGTTCCGACCGGAGCACCATGACCGCCAGGATGCTGGGCGCGATCAGCGATCCGCACATGAACGTCCTCGGCCACTGCACCGGCCGGCTGCTGCAGGGGTCCCGGGGGAAGCGGCCGCAATCGGAGTTCGACGCCGAGCGGGTGTTCGCGGCGTGCGCCGAGCAGGATGTCGCCGTCGAAATCAATTCCCGCCCCGAGCGGCAGGATCCGCCGGATGACCTGATCCGGGTGGCGCTCGATGCGGGCTGCCTCTTCAGTATCGACAGTGACGCCCATGCGCCGGGCCAGCTGGATTTCCTGCAGTACGGCGCAGCGCGTGCGGCCTTGAACGGCGTCCCCGCCGAGCGGATCGTCACCACGTGGCCGCTGGACCGGCTGCTGGAGTGGGCAGGGCGGGGGAAGTAGCAACCTGGCTCGGGGTTCAAGGCTCGGGCCCTAGCTCCAGCCCGGCCTTAGCTCCCGGACGTCCCGGAATCCTGCGGCCGCCACGGGGTGAGCCGGGGCAGCCAGCGCGGGACGTTCCGCCGGTACTCCTCGTACTCTGCGCCGAATTTCCGGAGCAGGGCGGGCTCCTCATACAACCTGACAAAAGCGACCACCGGGACGGCGCCGACGGCCATGGCCACGACGAGCTTGGGCTGACCCAGCAGCAGCCCCTGCCCGGCCACGGCTGCAGCGATGGCCACATACATCGGATTCCGCACGTAGCGGTAGAGTCCGCCGACCACCAGGTGCTTGGGCGGGGCAAACGGTGCGGGGGTCCCGAGGCCCTCCACGGCGAAATGCACAAAGGAGTTCGCGATCACCGCCGCCCCTGCGCCGATCAGCAGGACGCCCGCGATCTGGGCAGGGACCCCGCCGGGGACAGGAACCTGCACTTCCCAGCGGGTCAGGAGCCACGGAACCGCTCCGGCCACCGTTGCGGGTTCGACGGCGAAGGCCGCAGTGCCGATCGCGGCCCGTTTCCTGTCGCGGGCCGAAGCTGCGGATGCTGTCATAGCTGTAATCGTGGACCCGCCGTATTGAGCGGACAAGGGCCAACCGGTCTTGCGGCGGGGCGCGGCGGGGCGGGGCGGGGGAAATAGCACAGCTGTGCGGCACTTCTCAGCTGACCAGGAGTACGGCCATCGTCATCATGACGGCGGCGATGACGGCGTCAAGGATGCGCCAGGCGCTCCGGCGCCGGAAAACCGGGGCCAGGAACCGTGCGCCGAGGCCGAGGGCCGTGAACCACGCGATGCTGGCCATGCCCGCTCCGGCGGCGAACCACCAGCGGCCGTCCGGGCCGTGGGTGCTGGCAAGCGACCCGAGCAGGAGCACGGTGTCCAGGTAGACGTGCGGGTTCAGCCACGTAAAGGCCAGGCCGGTCCCCAGGACGGCCATCCAGCTGGCAGCCCGCGCCGGCCCGAGCTGTCCGAGCGCCTGGCCGCGGAAGGCACGCCAGGCGGCGAGGGCGCCGTAACCCGCCAGGAAAGCGGCTCCCGCCCAGCGCACCACCTCGAGCACGCCCGGCGCCCGTTCGATCACGACGCCAATGCCGGCCACGCCCAGCAGGATCAGCACCAGGTCCGAGACGGCGCAGACGGCAATGACGAGGGCTACATGCGAGCGCTGGATGCCCTGGCGCAGGACGAAGGCATTCTGGGCGCCGATGGCGACGATGAGGGACAGGCCGCTGGCTAGGCCTGAAAGCACGGGAAGGATCACCCTTTCAACGGTAGGAGAATGTCCATCATGAAACCAGTTAAAGATCCTTTGGCTGGATAAGATGAGCTAATGATGGACATTCATCCGGATCAGGCGCGGACGCTCGCGGCCATCGTCTCGCAGGGAAGTTTCGACGCCGCCGCCGCCCACCTTTCCGTCACCGCCTCCGCCGTCAGCCAGCGGATCCGGGCCCTGGAAGTCGCCGTCGGCCGTCCCGTCCTCAGGAGGACCAGGCCGATTGAACTCACCGAATCCGGCCAGGCCGTGGTGCGCTTCGCGCGGCAGCTCGAGATGCTCTCGGCGGACCTCGCCGATGAACTGCAGCCGGGCACCCCGCACCCGGACACACGGCTTACCCTGGTGATCAACAGCGACTCGCTGCACACGTGGGCGCTGACCGGACTGGCCGCGGTTGCCGGCACGGTGCAGCTGGAAATCCTTCGCGAGGACCAGGACTATTCTCTGGAGCTGCTCCGCAGCGGCGCTGCGGCGGCCGCCATCACGGGCACCCAGAAGCCGGCCCCCGGCTGCACCTCCCGCAGGCTCGGCGTCATGCGCTATCTGCCCGTCTGCACCCCGGCCTTCGGGGCACGCTGGCTCGACGGCGGCGCGACGGCTGAATCGCTGGCAAAGGCCCCCGTCATCATCTACGACCGCAAGGACGACCTGCAGGACCGCTACCTGCGGCGGTTCAGCCGCAAGCCCCTCCAGCCGCCGCGCCACTACGTTCCCGCGGCCCACGAGTTCGGCGAGGCCATCCGGCTGGGCATGGGGTGGGGCCTGCTTCCAGAACTTGAGATCGGCGAGGACCTGGACCAAGGGACACTGCAGACGATGGCCTCCAGGTCCTTCGTTGACGTCCCGCTTCACTGGCAGCAGTGGCGCTACGGTTCGGCCGTGCTGGACGGCGTCGCCGCCGCCATCCAGGACGCTGCGCGCGTGCTGCGGTGAATATTTTGGCAGGATCTCGACTAGACGTGGCCGATTTCCGCCAGCCGCACGGCCGCGGCGGGGGCTAGATTGGCAGCATGGCAACCACCGCCGAAGGCACAGCACCCACACCCGGCGACGCCGGCGGGACGATGCCGGTCAACAACCCGGCCAACAAACTGGGCGTCGCCGCCGTCGTTATCACGGTGGTCCTGTGGGCCTCCGCCTTCGTGGGCATCCGCGCCGTCGGCCCAAGTTTCTCCCCCGGCTCCCTGACGCTGGGACGGCTGGCGATTGCCGCCGTCGTCCTGGGCCTGGTGGTGCTGCCGAAGCTCCGGATGCTGCCCAAGGGCCGGGAGTGGTGGCCCATACTCGCATACGGCGTGATGTGGTTCGGCGGCTACAACGTGGCCCTGAACGCCGCCGAGCACCTGCTGGACGCCGGCACCGCAGCCCTGCTGATCAACGTCAATCCCATCCTTGTGGCGGTGATGGCCGGCATCCTGCTCAAGGAAGGTTTCCCGCGCTGGCTGATCATCGGCAGCCTGATAGCGTTCGCCGGCGTCGCGGTGATCGCGCTCAGTTCGGGACAGCGTTCGACGGCGGATGTGGCAGGCGTGCTGCTCTGCCTCCTTGCCGCTGTGCTCGCCGCCGTCAGCGTGATCGTCCAGAAGCCGGTGCTGCGGAAGTTCCCCGCAGCCCAGGCCACCTGGTTCGGGATCATGGTGGGCGTCATCTGCTGCCTGCCATTCAGCGGCCAGCTTGTGGGCGAACTGCAGCTGGCCCCGTTGCCGGCCACCCTGGGGCTGGTCTACCTGGGAGTCTTCCCCACGGCGATCGCCTTCACCACGTGGGCCTACGCACTGTCCCTCATCGACGCCGGAAAACTGGCCGCCACCACGTACCTGGTCCCCGGCACCACCATCCTCATCTCCTGGCTGGTGCTCGGCGAAGTGCCTACCGTGTGGGGGCTGGTGGGCGGCGTGATCTGCCTGGTGGGCGTGGGGCTGACGCGGCGTAAATCCCGCTAGAGTCTTGGTATGCCCGCCAATTTGCCGCCCGGCCTGCCAATCGTCCCGGACGGCGCGGGCGACGACGCACCGTTCCCCATGACCGAGGAAGATTTTGAGTCGGCCGTGAGCGACGCCCTGGAACGTGTGCCGCCGGAAGTCGCCAACGCCATGGACAACGTGGCCGTGTTCATCGAGGACGACTACATCCCGCAGCCGGGAGAGGACCCGGACACCGTGCTGCTGGGACTCTACGAGGGCGTGCCACTGACCGAGCGTGACGCCTGGTGGGGAGCGGGATCTCTGCCGGACCGGATCACCATCTACCGCCAGCCCATCCTGGAAATCTGTTCTTCCCGCGAGGAGGTCATTCAGGAGGTGGCCATTACCGTGACGCACGAGATTGCCCACCACTTCGGCATTAGTGACGAGCGGCTGCACGAACTCGGCTGGGACTAGCTAGCCTTGTACGCATGGGACACGACCACAGCCACTCTCACGGCATCTCGGCCACTGCCACAGGCAAGCACCGTAAACGCCTGATTGCCGTCCTCAGCATCACCCTGGCCGTGGTCCTGATCCAGGTCATCGGCGCAGTAATTTCCGGATCCCTGGCACTGCTGGCCGACGCCGGCCACATGCTGTCCGATGCCGCCGGCGTTTTCATCGCCCTCCTGGCAGCGTGGATCGCCACCCGGCCCGCGAGCGACCTGCGGACCTACGGCTATCAGCGCGCCGAAGTCCTTGCCGCCCTCGCCAACGCGCTGGTGCTGATTGTCATCTCGGTGGTGATCTTCACTGAGGCCGTCCGGAGGATCGGTTCGGCGCCCGAAGTCCAAACGGACGTGATGCTCTACGCCGCCGTCCTGGGCGCTGCGGCCAACGTGGTGTCCCTGCTGATCCTGCGCGGCGCACAGAAGGAAAGCCTCAACGTGCGCGGCGCGTACCTTGAGGTCCTGGGCGACCTGCTGGGCTCCTTCGCCGTTATTGCGGCCGCCGTGGTGATCATGGTGACCGGCTTCCAGGCGGCAGACACCATTGCCTCCATGGTCATCGCCGTGATGATCCTCCCCCGGGCGTGGCACCTGCTCCGCGATGTGCTGGACGTGCTCCTCGAAGCAACCCCCAAAGGCGTTGAAGTCCAAATGATCCGCGAGCACATCCTGTCCGTGGAGGGCGTGGTATCCGTGCACGACATCCACATCTGGACCATCACGTCCGGCGTGCCGGTGTTTTCCGCCCACGTGGTGGTCGAGGACGCCGTGCTGAGCGCCCGCGGGGCGGACCAGGTGCTGGACAAGCTCGGCACCTGCCTCGGTTCGCACTTCGACACCGACCACTGCACGTTCCAGCTGGAACCGGAGAGCCACTCCGAGCACGAGTCCCACCAGCACGCCTGAGCCCGGGAAATGGCGGGTACCGCCTGCCGCCGAATCCCGACACGCCGCATGTAATGTGACCAAATGACATAGTTGTTGTTTATGTTATTGATGTGACTAGTGTTGCCAAAGTTGCAGCTAGGCACGTAGCCTCGTGTCTGCTGGGTCTCCGCGGCGGGGCATCCACCTGTGAAAATCACCGGTGAAAATCTTCAATTCCTCGCTCACTCCAGCCTGACTGCTGCGAGGTAACTTGATGGGTTTGACCGGATCCGGCCGCAAAACGGCTGTGCTGTGCACCGCCGTCGTACTCCTCGGATCGCTCGCCCTGCCCGCCGGCGCGGTGCCGCTGCCACGCACCGCAGCGCCCGCCGTGAGCGTTCCGGCCTCGCCGGAAATGCCCTCCCCCGAAGAGATCGCGGCGGCCAAAGCCAGTGAAAGCGCGACGGCGGACCAGGTCACCCGGATCGACCGCATCCTTGCCGACGCCGCCGTTGCCCAGGAGGCCAGCTTTGCCGCGGCCATGCAGGCCAACAACGCCTACGGCGATGCGCTGGTCACGCTCGAGATCCGCCGGGACGCAGCCGCGCTCGCTTCGGCGAAGGCCGCATCCGCCGAAGCGGAACAGGCGAAGGCCCGCAAGCAGGTGGGCCTCCTGGCCGGGGACCTGTACCGCAACGGCGGACTCAACCCGGCGCTGAGCACGTTTGTGAGTGGAAACGGAGAAGTGCTGCAGCAGGCCGCGACTCTTGAGGCCATCTCCGCGAGCCGCAGCCGGGCATTTGAGGCGGCCGACAACGCCGCCTCCGCCGCCAAGTCCTTGACCGCCGCCGCGGAGGACGCCAACCGTGCCGCCGACGATGCGTCCAAGTCCGCGGAAGACCGCAAGGTTGACGCCGAGCGCGCCAACGCAGCCCAGGCCAAGGCAGTGTCCGAGGCGAAGGCCCAGCGGACCGTGCTGGTGGACCAGCTGGCCACCCTCAAAAACACCACGGTGGCCCTCGAATCCGCCCGGGTTGATGCCCTGGACCGCCAACGTGCACAGGAACGTCTCGCGGCCGTCACAGCTGCAGCGGCTTCCGAGGCTGCGGCCCAGGCCGCGGCAGCACAGAACAGGCCGGCCGCGCCTGCGGCACCGGCGCCGGCGGCATCCGTTCCTCCGGCACCCGCTCCCCCAGCCCCGGCGGCTCCTCCGGCTGCGGCTGACCCGGCACCTGTGGCCCCGGCACCCCAGCCTGCGGCCCCGGCACCGTCCGTTCCAACGCCGCCGCCTGCTCGGGTTCCTGCACCGTCCCCGGGCGGCTCCAACCAGACCGCCATTTCGGTGGCGCTGAGCAAAGTCGGCTCCCCGTACTTCTACAAATACGGCGGTTCAGGCCCGCTGGGCTTCGACTGCTCCGGGTTGGTGCAGAACGCTTTCGCCGCTGCCGGCAAGTACCTTCCCCGCACCGCGGCACAGCAGTACGCGCAGGCACCCGTGCACGTGCCGTTCTCGCAGGCACAGCCAGGCGACCTCCTGGTCTGGGGATCTGCGCCCGATTTCTACCACGTGGGCATCTACCTCGGCGGCGGACGGGTGGTCCAGGCCCTGAGCCCGGACGACGGCATCACGGTGACCGATCTGGCCTGGATGGCCGGAATGCAACTGCACCCCACCGTTGCCCGGTATTAGGCCCGGTATTAGGACTGTCTGTACTGGGGCTCCCTCCCGATAGCGGGACCGCCTGCTCCGGCGGCTAGGACAGCACGTCCTTGGTGACGAACCTGCCGTAGGCGAGCGCCCCGAAGACCGCGATGTAGCCGGCCTGCAGCAGCGCATTGCCGGCAAAGGAATCCCAGGCGATCGGCTGCCGCAGCAAGTCAGCAAACCCGAACCAGTAATGGCTGAACAGCCAGGGGTGCAGCCATTCCAGCTGGGGCAGTTCACCCATCACCTGGGACACCACCGATGCCACGATGGTGGCCGCCATGGCGCCCACCGGAACGTCTGTCAGCGTGGACAGGAAAAGCCCGACGGCGGACAGCCCCAGCAGTGACACGGTGAGGTAAGCGGCCACCAGCACCAGCCGGACCACAGCTTCCCCGGGGGTGATCACGTCGCCCGACAGCAGCGTCACGGGCCCGACCGGAAACAGTGCCGCCCCGATGCCCGCCCCGGTCAGCGCCACCACCAGCGGGGCGACGACGCAGAATGCAGCTGCGCCCGCATATTTGATCAGCAGCAACCGCACGCGGCCGGCCGGAGCCACGAGCAGGTAACGCAAGGTGCCCAGGCCCGCTTCGCCGGCGATCGTGTCCCCGGCCACCACCCCCACGGTGAGCGGCAGGAAAAGGGGCACGCAGACCAGCAGCGCCGTCACCCCCACAAACAGCCCGTTCTGGGTGAACCTGTCCAGGAACGCGGGCCCGCGGCCGGGCGGCACGGCCGAGGAAAGCCTGACGGCGACGGCCATCAGCACCGGCACGGCAGCGAGCGCCAGCAGCATGGCCCAGGTCCGGCGCCGGCGGAACAGGACGCTCAGTTCAGAAGCCAGCAGCGGCCACCCCGAAGTCGGCCTTCCTGCCGGCGGCGGGGCTTCCCTGACGTCCGCCGCCTCGTCCCTGCTGGTCACGCCTTTACTGGGCAATGTCGAACCCCTCCCCCGTCAGCGCCACAAAGCGGTCCTCCAGGCTGCCCTGCTCCACGGCGAAGCCCCGGACCCGTACCCCGGCCGCCACCAGGGCGGCCACCACCGCTTCCGGCTCCACTCCAACTCCGCCAGCAGGGTTTCCGGGAGGCGCCGCATACACCAGCGCACCGTTGTTCCGGCCTCCTGCAGGGGTCATTCCGAAGGTGGCGAAAACACTTTCGGCCAGGCCGTCGTCGGGCGTTACCAGGCGTATCCGGGCCTTGCCCGCGTCGCGGAGTTCAGCGAGCGTTCCCTGGGCCACCAGCCGCCCCGCGCTCATGACGGCGGCGTGGGAGCAGATCTGCTCCACTTCGGCCAGCAGGTGGCTGGAGACAAAAACCGTGGCACCGTCGGCCGCGAGGGACCGCACCAGGGAGCGCACCTCGCGGGTTCCCTGTGGATCCAGGCCGTTGGTGGGCTCGTCGAGCACCAGCAGTTCCCGGGGCGAGAGGAGTGCGTTGGCGATGCCCAGGCGCTGTTTCATGCCGAGCGAATACGCACGGACCTTCTTTCCAGCGGCGTGCGTCAGGCCCACACGTTCCAACGCTGCCTCCACCCGCGCACGCCGCGTTGCGGTTGCTGCATGCGGGTCCGCGGAATCGAGGCGCCGGAGATTGGCCTCCCCGGAAAGGAACGGGTAGAACGCCGGGCCTTCCACCAAGGCTCCCACCCGCGGCAGGACCTCGTGGAAACGGGCCGGCATCTCAAGCCCCAGCACGCTGACGGAACCTTCCGTGGCCCCTGCAAGGCCCAGCATCATGCGGATGGTGGTGGTTTTCCCGGAGCCGTTCGGGCCCAGGAAGCCGAAGACGGACCCCCTCGGGACGGCGAGGTTAACGCCGTCCACGGCCAACTGATGGCCGAATCTCTTGCTGAGTCCGCGCGTCTCTATGGCCAGTTCGACGCTCCGGCCCGCGGCTGTCACCTCGCGGCAGCAGCGGCCAGCAGCCGCTCCGAGGGAACAAACCCTGCGAAAACGCGCCCGTCATCGGTCAACAGCACGTTCACGACGGCGGTGCTGAACAGCCGTCCGCCCGGCACCGCAACAGCGGCCTGCTGCAGCAGCGGATCACTGGCCACCATAGCCCCGGCTTCCGTGAACGCGGGGCCTGCGGGGAACTCAACCACGCTCTCCCAGCCGGTACCGGTCACCGTAGGCCGAGGGTGTCCGATGTCCGGGTCCCTCGATCCGGGAACCGCACCGGGAACGGCCGCGTCCGGCGCAACATCCGGCGCCACCGCTTCAGGTGCAACGCCGCTTTCCGTGGCGTGTCCGGGCCAGCTGTCCGTGCCGTGGGCCGGCACTTCGATTTCCTTGACGGTGGCGCCCGGCGGCGGGCTGAAGGCGAACAGCGAGGCGTCCGGCGCTTCGAGTGACAGGCTGGTGAACGCCAGCGTGAAGGCCGGCTCCGTCTGGCCGCGGGCCTTCAGTTCAACGCTGAGCGGCAGTCCGGTCTGGCCGTCAACAGCGATTGCAGCGGAAGCGATCAGTGTGCCTTCCGTCCGCGGCGTGATCATCAGGTTGTAGGCGGCCCGGCCCGCAACGGTGACCTCCGGAAGCACTGCAATTTCAGTCGTGGGATCAGCGGCGGCAAGCAGCCGTGCGGCCAGGTCCTCCGGCGTTGGCATCACACCGTCGGTGCCGGCACCAGGATGCTTGTACTCGCTGAAATCCTTGTGCTTGCCGGCATCGGCGGGGAGGGTCAGATGGGTTGCGGTGTTGTCCTTGGAGCTGTACAGCCACACCTGGTCTCCGCTGCGCACGGCATTGCGTTCAGCGAGGCGGTCGAGCACCTGGACCCGCATGTTGCTTGATCCGTCCATGAAGACCCGCGCCGTGTGCGGGCCGCTCAGGAGTTCCAGAGCCGAGGCGGCGTCACTGCCGGCCGACGGTCCGGTTTTCGGGAGCTGGGGCAGGCCAAGCTGGGACGTCTGTTCCAGGGTCCCGGAGAGCGACGGAGCTGCGTGCTGCGCCACCAGCGCCAGGACCTCCTGGGGCGTCTTGGCGGGCAGCGGGTCCCCCGCGCTGGCGGGCAACGAACCCGCAAGAGCGGCAGCGGCAATAACGGCCGGCACTGCGGCCGCGGGTATCCACCGCAGCCATTTTCTGGTCATGACAACTCCGCTCCAACATCGCAGCCTATTGATTCCAGAGTACGCTTCGCACCCGTCCGGTACACCCCCTTGGGACCTCGCCGGTCCTGGCATGGCAGGGGCTTGTTCAGCCTGATTCCGGCGTGACGGTGCCGGCCCCGCCGTCGAGCGTGATGACCTGCCCGGTGCTGATGGCGGCGGTTGCGTCCGGGACGCCCACGACGGCGGGAATTCCGTATTCGCGGGCCACTACCGCGCCGTGCGAATTGGGGCCGCCCATTTCCATCACGAGCCCGCCGGCGGTAAGGAACAACGGCGTCCACCCCGGATCAGTGGACGGTGCTACCAGGATTTCACCGGGCTCCAGTGCAGCGCCCTGCGGGTCCAGGATGACACGGGCCTTGGCGGTGACAGTCCCGGCAGATGCCGGTGTGCCGGACAGGACCCCGGCCGCGGCGCCCGTGCCGGGTGCGTGCAGGGCCTCCGGTTCTGTTCCGTCCGAAAGCAGCACACGGGGTATGCGGCGGCGGCCCAATTCGGCGTCGTAAGCTTCCCGGCGGACCGCCACGACCTCCCGCAGCGACGCTCCGGCAAGGGCCCGGTGGGCTTCGGCGAAGTCGAGGAAGAAGATATCGTCGGCCTCGCCGATGCGCCCGGCTGCGGCGAGCTCCGCGCCCACTGCCGCCACCTCTTTCCTGACCGCAGCCAGGCCCTCCACAATGTGGTAGTTCGGCAGTTCGCGCAGCCCGGCAAACATCCGTGTCCGCCTCAGCGCACCCCGCACCAGCCGGGCGCGCAGCCTGCCAGCCGGGCCACCCCGGCTTCCCGCGATTGCGATCAGGCGCTCGATCTGGGCCTCCGCCTCGCGTGCGGCGCGGGCGAACTGCCGGTCCGGTGCCAGTGCCGGGTCGTCGAGTTTGAGGTAGTTCGCCAGGACTCCGAGGATGTGCGTGGGGTCATCCGACCAGCGGGGCATGCCGAGGTCTATTTCCGCCACCGCCCGGTGGCCGTACCGTGCCAGGAAGCCCGTCAGCCCGGACTGCACGACGGCGGGAAGCCCGCCGGAGCGGTACCGCCGCGCCAGTTCCTGCGGGGAGGCATCCTCAAAGACGGCGGCTGCGCCGGAGTCGCGGATGGCCGTGGCGAGGTGCCAGAGGGCAAGGTCCATTTCCGTAGTCACGTTGTTGGGGAGACCGCGGAGCACCGCCTGCAGGGCACCGGAGTCCGTACCCTGGCCGGCCAGCTTGCCGGCGACCGCCAGCAGGGCGAACCCCATGGCCGGCAGCGGCAGTACTGCCGGGACGATCGGGAAGAGTTCCCCACCCAGGATGCGTTCGGCATGATTCAACCGCTCCGGCCCCGTGGCATCGGCCGGAACCACGAGGGCAGCGCGGTGCCGGAGCCCGAAACTATCTACACGCCGGAGCGCCGTTTCCGGTCGAAGCAGCGCCCGGAACAGCGACTCAGGGACCCTGCCCTTTGCCGCCACCGGAACCACGTGCCGGAGGACCCGCCACGGGGACCTCATGGTCACAGTGAACCGGGGGTCGGCGAACAGCCGGCGGAGTACAGCGGCGGACCTTGCTTCCATGATGTCGAAGACGCGGGGGACGATGGCGCGGCCCACACTGCTGCGGACCACCGGTGTGAAGTCGACGAAAAGGCGCTGACCTGCCTGCCGGTAGGGTGCAGGACCGTTGCGCGGCTCGGGCACGTCAAAGCCGGCGGAGCGGGCCACGGAACCGGCGATCAGCCGGAACCCGGCCATGCCCATCGGCGTGAGGGGGCGGGTGAGTCCCTGGGCAAGGCTGAAACACAGGAAGACCCGAGTGCCGTCAGGCTCGGGCAGGTCGGGACGGGGGTCCGGCAGGGGGTACAGCGTGGTGATGGGCCGCGACTGCACCAGCCACAGCTTGTCCAAGGCGTCGATGGCCCATTCAATGTCCTGCGGCTCGCCGTAGTGCCGCTCCACCTTGCTGCCCAGCGCTGCCAGTGCCCGGACCTGGGCATCGCCCAGGGAAGGGCCGGAATCCGGCGAGAGTGCCGTCCGCTCCGTCCCTCCTCCGGGCAGCGGCCTGATGGCAATGGCCTTGTCCCCGGTCCGCCGCTCCAGAATCTCGCCGGTGGCCGTATCCACTACGAAGTGGTCCGGATTCACCGCCCCGGAAACCACCGCTTCCCCCAGACCCGGGCTCGCATCGATGACGGCCTCATGGCGCCGCCCTGTCACCGGGTTGGCCGTGAACAGGACGCCCGCCACGGCGGCATCCACCATTCGCTGGACCACCACCGCGAGGGCCACCGTTGACGGGCTGATCCCGTGCGTGGCCCGGTAGGCCACCGCCCGGTCCGTCCACAGCGACGCCCAGCACCGCCGGACGGCGTCCAGCACGGCGTCGGCGCCCACCACATTAAGGTAGGTGTCCTGTTGCCCGGCGAAGCTCGCCAAAGGCAGGTCCTCCGCCGTCGCGGAAGACCTTACGGCCACCGGAACGTCTGGCCCCAGCGCGGCGTAGGACTCCCGGACTGCAGCGGCAATGTCCGGCGGAACGTCCACCCCCAGGGTGAGCTCCCGCGCCCGCGCCGCCAGCGCGGCCAGGGCCGCCAAGTCATGGTCTCCGGTGATGGCCAGCGCGCCGTGCACGTCTTCGAGCCCCGCAGGACCCACCGCCCGCCGGTACGCCTCAGTGGTCAGGCAGAAGCCCGGCGGAACCGGCAGCCCTGCCCCGGTGGTCTCGCCCAGGTTGGCTGCCTTGCCGCCCACGCGTGCCAGCATTCCGGCGTCGATCCGTTCCAGTCCCAGCACCAGGCCGTCCGCCGAAGCGTCCGGAGTGCTGACCTGGTTCACCGCTGGCCTTCTGGTGCGCGCGCCGGCGGGTTACGCTGCGCCGAGCATGGGCCCGAAGCTGGCACGGTCCGCGAGGCGGGGGTCGTCCCGGTCCGGAACCACCAGCACGGGCCCCTTGGCATGGTGGAGGATGCCGTCCGAGGTCGACCCCAGCAGCATCCCGGTGAAGCCGCCGCGGCCGCGGGTTCCCACCACCACCAGTTCCACGTGCCGGCTGGCTTCAACCAGGACGTCCACGGGGGAACCGTCCACGAGCTGGGTCTCTACGGTCAGCTTGGGATAGTGGCTCTTCAGCCAGGCCACGCCGGCGTCGAGCTGGACCCGGATGTCCGCGAACAGGGCCTCCCGGTCCATCGGCGCAGGGACCCATGCCAGCGACCCGCTGTACTGCGGCACGGCGCAGACGACGCGAAGCGGCGCTCCCAGCCGTTCGGCCTGGTCCGCGGCCTCCAGCACGGCCACACGGGCCTGCTCAGAACCGTCAACGCCCACCACCACAACGTGTTCAACGGGCTGGTGGCCGGACTTGGCCTGCTCGGCCTTGACGTGTTTGTCGTCCGTGGTCTCCCCCAGGCGGTCCGCGCAGATCAGCGGCACGGTGACCGTTGGGCACTTCGCATGAGCCGGAAGGGCGCTGCTGACCGAGCCGAGGAGCCTGCCCACGAAGCCGCCCCTGCCGCGGGTGCCGAAGACCAGCAGTTCGGCGGTTTCCGACATCTCCAGCAGCACACCTGAGGCGTCGCCGTTCTCCACGGAGGCGTCAACGTCAATGTCGTAAGGGGCCACCTTGTCCAAAGCCTGCTTGAGGATGGCTTCGGCGCCCTCGCGGATCACCGAGTCATCCACAGTGGCGTAGCCGCCGTCCAGGCCGGACGCGGCGAAGATCGGCACGGAGTAGGCGGTCACGATGTGGAGGGGGCGGCGGCGGCGCTCAGCTTCGCGGGCGGCCCAGACGAGTGCGCACTGGCTATGGTCGGAACCGTCCACACCGACGACGATCCCCTCGGGGGCGGCAGAACCGCCGTCGTCATCCCTTGACGGGTGCACCTGATCTCGGCCCATGGGGTCCGCCTCCTCGCGATACTGCCTGATGTTGCCGCTATTCTGCCACGAGTGGCCGTCCACCGGGTGAACCGTGGACCAGGACCTGATTGTGGCCGAAATTCCGCTCTTTTAGACCACTATTCTCGGTTGCCGAAGACTAAGCAAGCGGCCATCAGCCGCGCACGGAGAGGCGTTGGACACCTGAGCCAGCTACCACTTTTTACCCCGCTGAAACATAGAGATCCCACCTCCGATGAGCCGAATTACAAGTGTGAGATTGTTGGGGTAACCAATGTCCGGCAAGGGCTATCCAGAGGTCGAAAAGTTCTGTATTGTCGAGGCGTTGCGAAACTGAGATATGTGTTTCAGAACACAATCCAGCTTCATGCGCGGCGGCCGGACTTTGGGGGTTACGGAGCGTGCAGGAGAACGAGACCTGCGCAGGGAACCATTCGAGGAGGAACGAGCAGTGTCGAGCATGCCTATTTATGGTGGGGCCGAGCAGACCACTACGGTGATCATCGGCTCAGGGCTTCCGGGCCTGGCGATTGCCAGCGAACTCCGGCGGCGTGGGGTGGACTCCATCACCGTGGACGCGCTCGAAACACTGGGCGGGATCCAGTCCACCAACACCGTGTCCCTGCCCCGCTGTGACGCGCCGAATTCAGCCACAATGCAGGAGCGGAACGAAATCCTCCGGCACTTGAGGAACTACGCCAGCAGCCACAACCTGGACATCCGCAACAACACCCGCGCCGTTCAGCTCAACCTTCTGGGCACCGGGCTCTCCGAGCCGTCCGTCCACCAGTGGGCCGTCCACACGCCGGACGGCGTCCTGCTGGCCCACCATATTGTCCTGACCCGCGGCGCGCACAGCCAGCTGCGCCGCATGCTCGCCGACCTCGGGCTGGCACTGGGGCAGAACCTGGCGGCGGCCATGCGGGCCATCGGCATGTACCTCGTGGGCGTCGGGGAACTCATTACTCCCACGCCCAAGGAAGTACTCCGCCAGGCCAAGGCGGTGGGGCAGGCAATCTCCGCGAAGGTTTATCCGGACAGCGTCCCGTCGATCCTGACGGGAAGCTTCGCAGCACTGCCGGCGCCGGCCTAGCCCGGACCTACCGCTCGCGGCGGTCAGTAACGCCGGAGTCACTGGCGCCGGCATCGCTCGCGTCGGCATCAGGGGACTTGAGGTTCCGTTTCGCCAGCACGCCCAGCGCCACGAGGATGCCCAAGGCGGTTCCGGCGAAAAGCACCAGGCTCCAAGGGAACGGTTCCGACGCGTCCGGAGCGGGCTCAGGGATCGTGGGGGTGCCGGGCTGTGCAGTGCCCGCCGAGGGGATCTGGCCCGCCGTCGTGGAACCCTGCGTTGAACCCGCCGTCGAACCCGGCGCCGGGCTGGCCGTGCCGGAGCCCGCCGCTGCGGCGGTGGCGGTGAACGTGAAGGTGCCCTCGATCGGATGCGAATCGGAACTGACCACGCGCCACAACACCGTGAACTCCCCGGCGGGAGCGCCGGCCCGGAGCTTCTGCGACGCCACGTTGTCCACGATGTCCACGGGCCCCTCCGCCCAGTTGGTGCCCGCGGCGTCCTTCACGTGGAACTGCGAGCCGAGGGCCAGCGGGGCCTTGTTGAAGGTTACGGAAACAGTCTCGGGGGGAGCGGCCACGGTGGCGCCCTGCGCCGGGCTGCTGGACTCGGCGGCGTCGTGGGCTGAGGCCGGCGCCGCAGCGGACAGCACGGCAGCCGTGAAAAACAGCGCCCCGACAAGGGCTCTCAGCAAGTGGCGGATGGGACGCATGCGGGGCTACTCCTGTGTGTTGGCTTCCTTACAGACTAGGCGAAATCGGGAGGTTGCATCCCGGCAACCTACTAGGATTCAAGTAATCCCCAACACTCTCCCCGGAGGACTAATGCTTAAGCAGGGCTCTGCACTGGACCGGTACTTCAAGATTTCCGAGCGGGGGTCAAACTTCTCCCGCGAGATCCGCGGAGGCTTTGCCACGTTCTTCGCCATGAGCTACATCGTGGTGCTGAACCCGCTGATTCTCTCCGGGCCCGACTCCAGCGGCGCGACCCTGGGCTTCCCCGCCGTCGCGGCCGTCACCGCCTTTGCCGCGGGCATCCTGACCATCCTCATGGGCGCCTGGGCCAAGCACCCGTTCGCCATGGCCACCGGGCTGGGCGTCAACGCCTTCGTGGCGGTGACGGTGGCAACGAATCCGGGCCTGACCTGGCCGGACATGATGGGCCTGGTGGTCCTCTCCGGCATCACCATGCTGATCCTGGTCCTCACCGGGTTCCGCACGGCGGTGTTCAGAGCTGTCCCGGATGGGCTCAAGACGGCCATCGTGGTGGGCATCGGCCTGTTCATCGCCCTGATCGGCCTGGTCAACGCCGGGTTCGTGCGGCGAATCCCGGACGCCGCCGGCACCACGGTCCCGGTGGGCCTTGGCTTCGACGGCAAGCTCATGGGCTGGCCCACGGTGGTGTTCGTGTTCGGACTGATCCTGACCATCGGCCTGCTGGTCCGCAAGGTCAAGGGCGCCATCCTGATCGGCATCATCGCCTCCACCATCCTGGCCGTCATCCTTGAATTCACCCTCCACATCGGTCCGAGCTTCGACGGCAAGAACTTCAACCCGCAGGGCTGGTCCCTGGTGGCACCGAAGTTCACCGAGTGGGCCGCACCGGACCTGTCGCTGATCGGCAAGGCCAATCCCATCGGGGCCTTCGAACACCTCGGCTTTGTGGCCGCAACGCTGCTGGCCTTCGTGATCCTGCTCAGCATCTTCTTCGATGCCATGGGCACCATGGTGGGCCTGGCCAACGAGGCCGGCACCGTGGACAAGGACGGCAACATCCCCAACGTGGACCGCGTGCTGCAGGTTGACGCCCTCGGTGCCATCGTCGGCGGCGGCGCGTCCGTTTCCTCCAACCAGATCTACGTGGAGTCCGGCGCCGGCATCGGTGAGGGCGCACGCACCGGCCTGGCCTCGATCGTCACCGGCCTGCTGTTCCTGGTGGCCATGTTCTTCACGCCGCTCATCAACCTGGTCCCGTTCGAGGCCGTGGCCCCGGCCCTCGTGGTGGTGGGCTTCATGATGGTGGCCCAGGTGGGCAAGATCGACTGGCAGGACTGGGGCATTGCGATTCCCGCGTTCCTCACGTTCACCCTCATGCCGTTCACCTACTCGATCGCCAACGGCCTGGGCGCCGGATTCATCGCCTACGTGCTGATCCGCACCTTCCAGGGCCGTGTCCGGGAGGTCCACCCGCTGATGTGGGCCGTGGCCGCCGCGTTCCTGCTGTTCTTCGGCATCGGCCCCATCGAGCAGGCTCTCGGCATCCACTAGCGCTTCATCCCGGCCCCGCTCGCCGAGATGGCACGTCGCGGCAGTGTTTCTTGAAAACATTGCCGCGACGTGCCATCTGGCGTTAAGCCAAGTGTCCGGGATTCGGGACAGGTCGACGGCGGCGGGGCTGGTTTTCGAGGCTCCGCTGCGGTGAGCTTGGAGTATGCCGCACACAGCCCTCACAGTCGATATCCCGCCGCTCACCTGGCGGGGCCGGTTCGACGGCGACAGCGCCGAACACCGCCGCTGGTGGCAGGCCGTCAAGCCGTACCACCACGGGCCCGCTGCTGCTTCGCACGCCGAGGCACAGGCGTCCCCCCGCTGTCCCGCCGTCATTCTCGGTTTCAGCAGCGAAGCGGGAGTGTTGCGGAACAAGGGCCGGGCGGGCGCCGCCTCGGGCCCCTGCGCCATCCGGACCGCTCTGGGTCCCCTCGCCTTCCATCTCCCCCGCGAGGTGTTCGACGCCGGAGATGTGACCGTCAAGGACAACGCCCTGGAAGGCGGCCAGGCCCGGGCCGGGCTGGCAGTGTCTGAAATGCTCGACGCCGGCAACCTCACCGTGCTGCTGGGCGGCGGCCACGAGACCGCGTTTGCCAGCTACCTTGGCGTGGCCAACTCCGACGCGGTCCGCAGCGGCAGGCGGCTGGGGGTGCTGAACCTGGACGCGCACTTCGACCTCCGGGACGCGCCCGAGCCCTCCTCCGGCACACCCTTCCTGCAGATGGCCCGCGCGGAGGAGGCCGCCGAACGCACACTGAACTACGCCGTCGTGGGGATCTCCGAGCCGAACAACACCCGGGTACTCTTCAAGACCGCTGAACGGCTGGGCGTGAAGTACCTCCTCGATGAGGACTGCACGGCGGAAGCCACCCGTCAGTTCGTGGCCGACTTCCTGGACACCGTGGACGTGCTTTACCTGACCATCGATCTGGATGTCCTGCCCGCCGCCGTGGCCCCGGGGGTCAGCGCACCGGCCGCCTTCGGAGTTCCGCTGGCCGTCATCAGCGCCGTGTGCCGCCAGGTGGCCGCCAGCGGAAAGCTGCTGCACGCGGACGTGGCCGAACTGAACCCGAAGTTCGACATCGACCAGCGCACCGCCAAGGTGGCCGCGCGGCTGGTCAACACCCTGCTGGGCTAAGCCTCCCGCGCGCCGTCAGGCACGGAAACTGACGACGGCGGTGGCCCACGGTCCCAGCGTGACCGTCAGAACTCCGTTGTCCGGTGATGATGCCTCCGCTGCCGCCGCATGCGCCTGCGCGCCTGCGGCGGCCCCGATGACCGCCACGTCAGCGGATCCCGAGGCGGCACCGGAAGCGGTACCTGCGGCGCTCTCCTGGGGGAGCGTGAGGTTGACGGTGGTCTCGCGGGGGCTGAGGTTGCCCAGGAACAGCTGCAGGCCTGCGGCCGACTGCACCGGATAGACCGTCACTGGGTTCCTGCCTGCCGGCGGGTGCACCGGTGCTTCCGCAACGGCCAGCACCGGATCGCCCTTGCAGGCAGCGAGCTTTTGCAGCAGCTCTCCCGCAGGGTTGAGCGTGCCCTCGGCGGTGGCGATGCCGCGCGGCGGTCCCGCTTCGAAGTACGTTGCGGAGGCGACGCCGTCAACGGTGAGGGCGGCAAGGCTGGCCAGCGTCCAGGCGGCGGCGAAGCTGTGGTCCTGGAGTTCGTCGCCGGGGGCGTGCTCGTCCGGGGCGTGCAGGCGCGGCTTGAGCGTGATGGGGCCGACATGCACCGGGCGCCCGTCCCCGAGTTTCACGGCGTTGGCCGCGGCGAGCCGCTGGACGGGTACGGTCTCCAGAATGTGGGGAACTTCCGTGCTGTGGACCTGCGGCGCGAGGCTGAAGGTCAGCGCGTCGGCGTCCTGCGGGACAGGGGTGCCGCTGCCGTCACTGCCGCCGGCAGTCCAGCGGTTGAGTTCGGTGAAATGGGAGCGGGTGCCGGCCAGCAGCTGCCCGCTAAATCCTGCTTCGACAAGCGACGCCTTCAGCGCGCCAAAGGCTGCCGGGTCCGTGCACTGCGTCGCGGGGTGGAACAGTCCCAGCCGGACAACCCGTGCCAGTTGCCCGCCCAGGGCGCTGGTGAGTGCGTCCGCCACGCCGTCGGCCGAATCGGAGACGACCCGCACGTCCAGCGCGGCGCCGTGCCGGTCCGCCTCGCGCGTTGCGGCGGCCAGCTTGGCGGGCCACGCTTCCCGAGGCTCGTACAGCTCCACCAGGACTGCGTCGAGGCCGGGCAGCTGCGGCCGCTCCCCCGAGTCTTCGGCCGGCGTTTGCGTTGGGTCCACGGGTGGTGAGTCCACGGACACTGCGAGCGCGGGAACGGTTCCGGCCGGTTCGCCCACCGTGAAGGCCGCTGGTTCATGGCTTTCGCGGATCGGGTTGTCCGGTGTCTCGATGCTGAGGGCTTCGATACTGACCGACTGGTTCACGGTGTCCCCCGGAGCGACGTCCACCGGGATGGGCAGCGCGGAGGGCGTGCTGTAGGTCTTGAAGGAACCGTCGCTCCAGTTCCGCTGGTCCTCGGTTTCGAAGATGTCCCCCGAGAAGCCGAGGTCGAAGGCCGTCCCGGCGTCTGCCCACTCCATTGAGGAGATATCCGAGAAGACCAGGTCCGGCCGGATGTCCGTGGGGAAGGCCCCGCTGGCTACGGTGCCGTCCGGCGACACCACGCTGACGTCCCGGCCCGCTTCGCTGGTGGGATGGAGGACCACCAGGCCGATCCGGTTGCGCCGGAACGCCGTTTTCGCCCGGCCGGAGAACGATACCTCGACAGTGGCCGGGGTGATCCGGAGCATCAGCATGCCTTCGTAGGCCGGCGTTGCGCCGGGTGCCTCAGTGCCCTTCGCCTCAGCGCCGGGTGCCGCGTAGTCAACGTGGATGCGGAGGCTGATGCCGTCGTCGTCCTTCAGTTCCGCGATATCCCGCACCGACGGCGCAAGGGTGCGCCATTCGTGGTCCCGCACCACCGCCTTGATGGCCCGGAGCACGGACCGGCCTCCGTAGCTGATGTTCGCCAGTTCGTCCCCGATCAGCTCCGCCGTCCAAACCCCCACTGCGAGCTTGCGGATCTGCGGATCAAGGCGCCGCTCGAGGGCAGGGCGCTGGTCGGATACCGCCTGGGCGGACGGTGTTGCGGAGTGCAGTGTTGCGGAGTGCTCGGTAGACACGGGAGGCTGCTCTCTGGTGGCTGGTGACTGCGCCCAGCTGACCCCGGGCCGGTCCTGTGGACTTGACGATATCGGATGAGGCGCGGGCGCTCAATGGCCGCGAAATCGGGCGTGTTCCTCACACTGCGGTCTTCGGCGCCTCGTCCTCATCGCCGAACTTCTCCGCCGCCTTCCGCTGGCGCAGCCGGTCGAGCCTGTTCATGACGGGAGCCGTGGTTGCGCCGTGCAGGACCACGGACGCGGCCACCACCAGGCCCACGATGGCCCACAGCTGCTCGGCCTGGTCCGTGAACTGACCCTTGCCCAGGGCGTAGGCGAGGTAATACAGGGAACCGATCCCGCGAATGCCGAAAAACGAAATGGCGATCCGTTCCCTGGGGCCCGTCTTGCCTCCCGCCAGCGCCAGAACGCCCGACAGAGGCCGGACCAGCACCAGGAAGACCACTGCCACTGCGACTTCCGCCCAGCCGATGCCCTCAAGCAGCCCGCGGGCGATGGCTCCGCCCAGCAGCACCAGGATGACCACCGTCATGAGCCGCTCGAGCTGCTCTACGTAGGAGTGCAGCACCCGGTGGTATCCGTGGGTGTGTTCAGCGGCGCGGATAGTCACAGCACAGACAAACACGGCAATAAACCCGTATCCCTCGATCATTTCCGTGACCCCGTACGCCAGGAATGTCGCCGTGAGCGCCACGAAGCCTTCCGAATGTTCGGACAACCTGACGCTGTCATGCCGTGACGAGAAGAAGAGCCGGGCCAGGACTTTGCCCGTGCCGAAGCCCAGCAGGAGGCCGATCCCGATCCGCCAGAGAACGTCCACGGCGAACCACTCAGGGAACCACCCGGACGGAGAGGCGCCTGCTGCGCTGATGGCGATGGCCAGATAGACAAACGGAAACGCCAGGCCGTCGTTGAGTCCCGCTTCGGACGTGAGCCCGAAACGCACCTCATCTTCCCTGTCGGACTCCTCGTCGCTGTCCGCCGGCTCCCCCACTTGGACTTCCGAGGCCAGCACAGGGTCCGTGGGGGCGACGGCGGCTGCCACCAGAAGCGCCGCAGCGAGCCCGAGGCCCAGCAGCCACATTCCCAAAAGGGTGACCGCAAGGATGCACACCGGCATGGCTATGCCCAGCATCCGCCAGGTGGTGGCCCACCGCCGGCGCCCCACGGGCCGGTCCAGGGCCAGGCCAGCGCCGGTCAGCGAAATGATCACGCAAACCTCGGTGAGGTGGAGCGTGAATGTCCCGTACTGGAGCGGATCCGGGTCCGGAAGGTCACCGAGGGCGCTGAAGATGACAATGCCCGCGCCGAGGAACACCATGGGCATGGAAAACGGGGCGTTCCGGAGAAGC
This sequence comes from Arthrobacter oryzae, assembly GCF_037911235.1. Taxonomy (GTDB): domain Bacteria; phylum Actinomycetota; class Actinomycetes; order Actinomycetales; family Micrococcaceae; genus Arthrobacter; species Arthrobacter oryzae_E. The sequence continues at coordinate 78,088 of NZ_JBBLYW010000071.1, read as the reverse complement.
TTGGGCAGCACTGCGGCTGTCAGGACAGCCAGGCCGGCCGCGGCAAAAATGATGCTGGGAGGTTCGAACATCGTCGCCTTCTCTCCTGCTTGCGCCACGATGCACAAGACCGGATGTTGCTGTCCGCCTTATCGGGCAAACGATAAGTAGGCTGTCTGAAACAGCACTACCACGTGGCGGAGGCCGGAGGCATGAAGATCCCCAAAAGCTTGGCAGCAGCGCTGCTGGCATGCGCGCTGGCCTTGACGGCCTGTGGGAACTCCTTTCCCGCCGATCCGGAAAGAACACTCGACCGCGTCACCGGCGGGACGCTCCGGGTCGGGGCCAGCGCCAACGGCGAGTGGGTGATCCTCCCGGACGGCGGCGAACCCCAAGGGAGCGAGCCTGATCGGGTCCGAGCCTTCGCGGCCAGCCTTGGCGCAGAAATTGAGTGGGTCGACGGCACCGAGCATGTGCTGGCTGAAGCCCTCAAACACGGTGAGCTGGACCTGGTGGTCGGCGGCCTCAATGACAAGACACCGTGGGAAAAAGATGCAGGCCTGACGCGGGCCTACGCCGAATCCACTGACAGCCGCGGCAAGATCCACAAACACGTCATGCTCGTGGGTAAGGGAGAAAACGCGTTCCTGCTCGAGCTGGACAGGTTCCTCATGGCTTCCGGAGCTGCGAAATGAAAGCTCTCCCGAAACACGAGCCGAAACACGAACCCGTCCGCTTCGGCCACACCACCCTGCCAGGGGAACAGCAGGATGCACTGCGCAAGGCCGTGAAGTTTGAATGGATCACCCTCGCCTTCCTGGCCGCCTCTACCGCGCTGGTGTACGTGGTCCTGGGCAACTCGCAGGCGATGAAAGCCGCCTGGGTGGAGGACCTGTTATCCTTCCTTCCTCCGCTATCCTTCCTGGTCGCATCCCGCGCCATCCGCAAACGCCCAAGTGAAGAACACCCCTACGGTTTTCACAGGGCCGTGGGCATCGCCCACGTGGTGGCCGCGGTTGCCCTGACCGTCATGGGCGCCTACCTGATTGTGGATTCAGGCATTGGCCTGCTGACCGGAGAGCACCCAACGATTGGCGGCTTTGAATTCTTCGGCCAGACCATCTGGCTGGGATGGGTGATGATCTTGGCCATGGTCCTGACGGCAGGACCACCGGTCTATCTGGGCCACGTGAAGATGAAACTGGCCGAGAAGCTCCACGACAAAGTCCTTTACGCGGACGCCGACATGAACAAGGCTGACTGGATGACCGCGGTGGCGGCCGCCGTCGGTGTGGCGGGGATCGGCTTCGGCTGGTGGTGGGCGGATGCGGTTGCCGCCCTGGTGATCTCAGCCAGCATCCTCCACGACGGCATCCGCAACACCCGCGCCGCCATTTCCGCCCTGATGGACAAACGGGCCCGGACTTTTGACGATGCCGAACCCCACCCGCTGGGCGGTCGGATCGACGATTACCTTTCCAGCCTGGACTGGACCGGGACCGCCAGGTCACGGATCCGCGACGAAGGCCACGTATTCCATGTCGAATCGTTCGTGGTCCCGGTGGACGGGCAGATGCCCTCCATGAAGCAGCTCGAGGACGCCCGGCAGGCCTGCATCGACTTGGACTGGAAGGTCCAGGACATGGTGATTATTCCAGTATCGGAACTGCCTTCGGAGTACTTGCCCGGCGTGGCCGTTTCCGGCGGAGAACGCTGAAAAAAGGCTGTCCCTCCGGGTTTCGGATCACCGAACCCCGGAAGGACAAATGCCAGACATCTTACGTTTTTTGACAGCACCGGTAGACTGGGCTGAGGCCAATTGGCATTTATTTGAGAGAAAGACCCCCAATGACTGCAGCAACCATGGAATCCCAGACCACCGACGTCCGGTCCATCCACCTGACCTTCTCCTCCGCCGAAGAGATCCACAACGGCCTGGACAGCGCCGTCAAGGAACTCATCGAAGCTGCGGTCGAAGACGGCAACTGCGGCATCCGGGTCACCCGCGTCGAGCCGGGAGCCTACACCGTTGCCCTCGACGAATCCGTCCCCTTCGGTGAAACCTACGAGGACATCGCCGCCTAGCTACGCGGCTGAGGCTTTTGCTGGATGCCCTAGGGCTTAGGTCCTGCGGACCTGGACACCGTCGGACTTCATAAAGAGCTGGGTTTCCGACGGAGCCGAGGGCACCAGCCAGAGCACGTTTCCGCTGACGGAAATTTCCTCAACTTCACCTGCGGCCACTACATGCGCGTGCTTGAGGATTTCAACCCGATCGCCTGCTTTGAGGCTCCTCCAGTCGGAAACCGTGGCAGCAAATGCCATCCGCCTGGACAGAACCGTCCCCCGTGCTTTCATTGAACTTCTACCCCTTTGTATATGTTCGTTCGCCACAACATCGTTGGTGTGGACTTCATCACTACATCTTTAGTTCTACTACAAATTCCGGGGCCCCGTGCGTTGTGTCGCTTAGTATTTCGGGGGCCCCGGAAAATTCGTATTTCTACTGCAGAATGTTCACTTTTACGCCAGAATTCCGACGGCGGATTCGGCTGCCGCGCGTACCTCGCCTGACGCAACAAGCCGGTCTGCCGCTTCCAGTTCCGGTGACAGGAACCGGTCCGTTCCCGGCCCCTCCACCACATTCCGGAGCGCCGTGAGCACGGCAGTTCCGGCCGGTCCAGGGGTCAGTTCTCCCCCGGACAGCTGCGTCCGCATGTCGATGGCCCGCGCCGACGTCACCAGCTCGATAGCCAGGACGCGGCGCAGGTTCTCCACGGCTTTCCTGAGCTTCCGGGCAGCGTGCCAGCCCATGGAAACGTGGTCCTCCTGCATGGCCGAGCTGGGGATGGAGTCCACCGACGCCGGGACGGCCAGCCGCTTGTTGTCCGACACCAGCCCTGCCTGCGTGTACTGCGCAATCATCAAGCCGGAGTCCACCCCGGGATCCGCTGCCAGGAAAGCCGGCAGCCCGTGCGAGCGCGCCGGGTCCAGCATACGGTCGGTGCGGCGCTCCGCAATGGAACTCAAATCCGCCACCGTTATCGCCAGGAAATCCAAAACGTACGCCACCGGGGCGCCATGGAAATTACCGTTGGAACTCACCCGGCCGTCCGGCAGCACCACGGGGTTGTCGATGGCTGCCGCGAGCTCCCGGGCGGCGACCAGGGCCGCGTGGTCCACGGTGTCGCGGACGGCTCCGGCCACCTGGGGTGCGCAGCGCAGCGAGTAGGCGTCCTGGACCTTGGAGTCGCCCACCCGGTGTGACGCCACGATCGGCGAGTTGGACAGGACGCGGAGCATGTTGTCCGCAGACGCAGCCTGGCCCGGGTGCGGGCGGAGGGCCGCATGGAGCTCCGGCAGGAACACCTGGTCGGTGCCGAGCAGCGCCTCGACGCTGAGCGCGGCGGTGATGTCCGCCGTCGTCAGCAGCTGGCGGATGTCCGCGATGGCCATCAGCAGCATGCCCAGCATGCCTTCCGTGCCGTTGACCAGTGCCAGCCCTTCCTTCTCCGCGAGCGTGACAGGTTCGATCCCGTGTTCGGCAAGCAGTACGGCGACCGGTTCTTCGCCACGCCCGCCGTACGTCACGCCGTCGGGCCCTTCCGCTTCCCCCTCGCCCATCAGCACCAGCGCGCAGTGGGACAGCGGCGCGAGGTCGCCGGAGCAGCCGAGCGAACCGAATTCGCGGACCACCGGCGTGATCCCGGCGTTGAGGACGTCCACCATGGTCTGGAGCACCACGGGGCGGACGCCGGTCCGGCCCGAGGCAAGCGTCTTGGCGCGCAGGAACATGATGCAGCGCACCACTTCGCGCTCAACAGCCGGGCCCATGCCGGCGGCGTGGCTGCGGATCAGCGACTTCTGCAGCTGCGCGCGCAGTTCGTTGGGGATGTGCCGGTTGGCCAGCGCGCCGAAGCCGGTGGAAATGCCGTAGGCCGGAACCTCGCTGTGGGCAAGGTCGTCGATGTGGGCGCGGACCTTGGCAACCGTGTCCAGGGCTTCCTGGGAGATGGTCACCCGGGCGTCGTGACGGGCGACGGCGACGACGTCCCCGGGAGTGACGCCGCTGGAGCCGAGGGTGACGGTGAGCGGTTCGTGTGTCGTGATGGTCACTTTGTGGTTCCTTCGTTCATCGGGATGCGGACGCCGCGTTCCTTGGCGACCTCGATCGCGCGGTCGTAGCCGGCGTCGGCGTGGCGGATGACGCCCATGCCGGGGTCGTTGGTGAGGAGGCGTTCGAGCTTTTCGGCGGCGAGGTCGGTGCCGTCGGCCACCGAAACCTGGCCGGCGTGGATGGAGCGGCCGATGCCCACGCCACCGCCGTGGTGGATCGAGACCCAGGTGGCGCCGGAGGCGGTGTTGAGCAGGGCGTTGAGCAGCGGCCAGTCGGCGATGGCGTCGGAGCCGTCTGCCATCGCTTCGGTCTCGCGGTACGGCGAGGCGACGGAGCCGGAGTCGAGGTGGTCGCGGCCGATCACGATGGGCGCCTTGACCTTGCCCTCCTTGACCAGCTGGTTGAACAGCAGCCCGGCCTTGGCGCGTTCGCCGTAGCCCAGCCAGCAGATGCGCGCCGGCAGGCCTTCGAACTCGACCCGTTCAGCGGCGGCGTCGATCCAGCGGTGCAGGTGCTTGTTCTCGGGGAAGAGCTCCTTGATGGCCTTATCCGTAACCGCAATGTCCTCGGGGTCGCCGGAGAGGGCAACCCAGCGGAACGGGCCCAGGCCCTCGCAGAACAGCGGGCGGATGTAGGCGGGGACGAAGCCGGGGAATTCGAAGGCGCGGTTGTAGCCGCCCTTGCGGGCCTCGTCGCGGATGGAGTTGCCGTAATCGAACACCTCGGCGCCGGCGTCCTGGAACTCCACCATGGCCTGGACGTGCTTGGCCATCGATGCCTGGGCCTTCTTGGTGAAGCCTTCTGGATCGGCGGCGGCCTCGCGGTGCCATTCCTCCACGGTGATGCCTTCGGGGAGGTAGCTCAGGGGGTCGTGGGCGGAGGTCTGGTCCGTGACGATGTCCACCGTGAGTTCGCCGGCGTTGTGGCGGCGCAGGATCTCGGGGAAGACGGTGGCGGCGTTGCCGACGTAGCCGACCGACCAGCCGCGGCGTTCTTCCTTGGCCTTGAGCACTTTGGCGATGGCGGCGTCGAGATCGGTTTCCACCTCGTCGAGGTAGCGCTTGCCGGCGCGGCGGCGCAGGCGGGTCTCGTCGACGTCGACAATCAGGCAGGCGCCGTCATTCAGCGTGACGGCGAGCGGCTGGGCGCCGCCCATGCCACCGCAGCCGCCGGTCAGCGTCAGGGTGCCGGCGAGGGTGCCGTTCTCATCCCCGGTAAGCTTGCGGGCGATCGCGGCGAAGGTCTCGAAAGTGCCCTGCAGAATGCCCTGGGTGCCGATGTAGATCCAGGAACCGGCGGTCATCTGGCCGTACATCATCAGGCCCTCGACCTCGAGGCGGCGGAATTCGGGCCAGTTGGCCCAGTCACCCACGAGGTTGGAGTTGGCCAGCAGCACGCGAGGCGCCCATTCGTTGGTGCGGAAGACGCCCACCGGCTTGCCGGACTGGACCAGCAGGGTCTCGTCCTTCTCCATGGTTTCGAGAGTGCGGGTGATCGCGTCAAACGCGGCCCACGACCGGACGGCGCGGCCGGTGCCGCCGTAGACCACCAGGTCATCGGGGCGTTCGGCCACCTCGGGATCCAGGTTGTTCATGAGCATCCGCAGCGGGGCTTCCGTCTGCCAGCTTTTGGCGGTGAGCTGGGTGCCGCGGGCTGCTTTGACCGGGCGGGCACCGGTGGTGAAATCGGCGGGTGCCATGGGGGCTCCTTCGTGTCTTGGTGGTTCCGGGGAATGTGGTTCTGTATCAACTAAAGCCTGTCCGATGGCTTGGAAACAGTGGGTTCAGGCCAGTGCTGTCCGGGATTCCAGACGCGCCCCCTGTTCCCAACTGACTCGCAGTTAACGTCGCGAAACGCCCGTTTGGCGACGTTAAGTGCCAGTCAGTTGGGAGGGGCCAGTGCCTACGCGGCGGGACGTCCGTGGATGCGGACGGAGAGTTCGTCGGCCACTTTCCGGATCCGCGCGGCGAGGGCCGGCCATTGGTCCGCCGGCAATTTGTCCTCGAGGAAAGTGACGGCGACTGCCGCCGTCGGCCATCCCACGTGGTCCGTCACCGCGGCGGCAATCGAGCCGAAGCCGGGGGTCACCTCGCCGTGTTCCGTGGCATAGCCCCGCTGCCGGACCTGGTCCAGGTGTGAGGACAGCGCCGAGTACTTCATGATGGCGCCTTCCACCTCATGCCGGGCGGTGAACGCGGCGGCATTCGGGTAGAGCGCGCGGACCTGCGACTTGGGCAGCGCGGCGAGGATGGCCCGCCCGCTGGCGGTGAGATGACTGGGCAGCCGCACGCCGACGTCGGTCACCAGGGACGGCCGGTTCTTGGCGCGCTCCTCCACGATGTACAGCACGTCGCGTCCATGGAGCACCGCCAGGTGCGCGCTCTCGCCAATGACGTCCACCAGCGAGGCGAGCATCGGCCGGCCCAGCCGTGACAGCGGCTCCTGGCGCGAATACGCGGAACTGAGCTCGAAGGCGCTGATGCCCAGCCCGTACCGCTGCTCCTCGTGCAGGTGCATGACGAAACCGTTGGCCTCCATGACGCCGAGCAGATGGTAGACACTGGAGCGCGGCAGGCCCAGTGCGGTGGCAATGTTCGACGCCGCCATGGGGCCGCGCTTGGAGGCCAGCAGTTTCAGGATGCGCAGGGTGTTTTCTGCCGCCGGCACTTTCGACGTCACCTTTACCGCCGTCTTTGACGCCGCTTTTGGGGGCGTGTTTGAGGCCGCGTTTTGCATTCTTGCGGGGGACTCGCCGTCCGCCATTTTTCCTCCAGAGTTCGCTGCCGGACGCGTGAGTGCTGTCCGGTATCCCGTACTTAAGCGTGCGTGCTGCCTCGCGTCCGGAATCGCCATCGAATCATACTGGTGTCCGGGATACCAGACCCTCCCGGACGAGTGGTCGGCGCGGTCAGGGGACTTCCGCCCCTATGCCGATTCCCCGGCGCGGTGCTTCGATGGAGGGCACGGACTGCTCGAGGAGGCCACCATGAACTGGATTGCCGGGCTCTTCCTGATCGCCCACGGCTTGCTCCATCTCGCCATCTGGCTCCCCAAGCCGGATGCGAAAGCCCCTTTCGACGTCGGGCACTCCTCCTTCGCCGGCAACGTCAGGCGCCTCGCGGCGGCCCTGGCTGTGGTTGTTTCCCTTGTTTTGGCGGCCGGAGGGCTGGGACTTATCGCCGGAGCATCGTGGTGGGCACCGGTGACCATAGCCGGAGCGGCAATCTCGGCGGCGTTGCTCCTGCTGACCTTCAATAAGTGGTGGCTCATCGCACTCGGCATCAACGCCGCCATCATCGTCCTGGCCTCGCAACAAAATGGTTAGGAACCCAGCAGTTAGGAACCCACCCATGACCAAACCACTCGCGGGAAAAGTAGCCCTGGTGGCGGGGGCCACGCGCGGTGCAGGGCGCGGCACCGCCGTCGCGCTGGGTGAGGCAGGGGCGACCGTCTACTGCACCGGCCGCAGCGCCGGAGGCCGGAAGTCCGATTACGGCCGGCCGGAGACCCTTGAGGAGACGGCGGTTCAGGTCAATTCCGCAGGAGGAGTAGGCATTCCGGTAGCAGTGGACCACCTGGATCCGGCCGCCGTGCAGACGCTCGTGCAGATGATCGACGGCGATCAGGGGCGCTTGGACATCCTTGTGAACGACATCTGGGGCGGGGAAAACCTCATCGAATGGGACGCTCCCGTATGGTCCCATCACCTCGGTTACGGCCTGCGGATGCTGCACACAGCCGTCGACACACACCTGATCACCAGCCACTTCGCGCTCCCGCTGCTCATCCGGAACCCCGGCGGCCTGGTGGTGGAAATGACCGACGGCACCCGCGAGTACAACGCCCGCTACCGGGTTTCGACGTTCTACGACCTCGCCAAGAATGCGGTGCTGCGGCTCGCCTTCATCCAGGCGGAGGAACTGAAACCTTTTGGCTGCACCGCGGTGGCCCTCACGCCGGGATGGATGCGCTCCGAGATGATGCTGGAGCATTTCGGCGTCACTGAAGAGAACTGGCAGGATGCCGCGGCCACCCAGCCCCATTTCGCCGCAATCTCTGAGAGCCCCCGCTTTGTGGGCCGTGCCGTTGCCGCCCTGGCTGCCGACCCGGACGTCCAGCGTCGCTCCGGCGGTTCATTTTCCTCCGGCGGGCTGGCACACGAGTATGGTTTCACCGACACCGACGGCTCGCGGCCGGACTGCTGGAGATACCTCGTGGAAGTCCAGGAGGTAGGGCTCTCGGCGGATGCCAGAGGCTACCGCTGAGGCTCCAAAGCTAGTCCTGAGAATGTGCTGCGCACCTTCCTAGGCGGCCGCGTGCGCCTCGGAGGTGAGGAACAGTGCCCAGTCCTCGAATGGGTCCTCGGCCAGCAGATGGTCTGTTGGCTCGGGTTCGGACAACAGGTCTCCGGGCAGCGGTTCTTCGGGCAGCGGTTCCCCGGGTTGCAGGTCTTCGGGCAGCGGGTCTTCGGGCAGCCGTTCGCCGGGTGCCAGGTCTTCGGGCAGCAGGTCTTCGGGCAGCCGTTCCCCGGGTGTCACCCATTCGCGGTCCGAATCTGCGCCAAGATGTGCGGGCAAGGCGAAGTCACGACAGTTGTCGAACTGTCCAGGCGGGCCCGGGTCAAGGTAATCGGCCAGGGCCAGGATCTGACCTGGCACCTGGGGCGGTTCCCAGTCGGGTTGTTCGCTGGCGTAGCGGCGGCCCGCGGGTGAAGTCCAGCCTGGTGGTTCGTTGGCGCTGGCGCCGGTGGGGGTCCATGCGGTGCTGTGTTTGAGGCGGTGGTGTTTGGGGCAAGGCTGGCCGAGGTTGCTGATCCCGGTGGTCCCGCCGCGGGCCCAGGCAAGGAGGTGGTCTGCGTCGTTGTCCAGGGACTGGTTGCTGCAGCCGGGGAACGGGCATTTTCCGTCCCTCAGCCGCAGCCATTGCCGCAGCGCTTTGGGAATCCGGTAGCTGGTCCGGCCGATCTCCAACGGCGCACCATCCCGGGGGTCGGTCAACACCCTGAGGAATGACGACGCCCCATCGGCCACGAGGGCACGCGCCATGGACGGCGGCACCGGGCCGTAGCCGTCCAACATGGCCGGTTCCTCGGTGACGCCGAGCAGCGAGAAGACCGGAACGGTAATCAGGACCTGCGCCAAGGGGGACGGGACATCCCCGGCCTTGCCGGTCCCGACGTCTGCTATTCCGTCCTCGGTCCCACCGCTGGTGAGGAGCCAGGTCGCGGCGACATCGGCGCGGAGCTGGGTGAGGGTCCTGGCCTCGTCCGGGCCTTGGAGGGCGCGGGCGGCACTGGTGGTGCGGTCCCAGATCCCGGCAGCGGTAGCGGCGGGCAGGTAGGCCGAGAGCCAGGCCATGCCGTCACGGTCCGGGATGTACTCCACCCGCCGGTCAGCGACGCCCCGGGCATGGCGCACCTCGATGCTCACCGGATGGTGCCGTTCCCGCCACGTACGGACCTTCACCCGGAACCGGGCCGGGACAAGGTCCCCGGCCGGGTAGCCCCGCGCCGGCGTGGGTGCGGCCGGGTCCAGGAAATGTGCCTCCAAACCAGCGGCTCCAGCCTTGTCGAGGTTGGTGGTTTCGTCCACCATGACCCGGGCGTGCTGCCACGAAATTCGCCCCGCCTGCAGTGCGGACAGCGTCAGCGGCAGGGCGGTGGTCAGGGCGTGGGCCTCGGAAAGCAGCGCACTGGCGGTGCGTTCGCTGACTGTCAGGACACACGCGACCTCGGCAGTTACGGCCATGTCCCGGGCTGTGTGTTCCTGCGGGGACGCGGCCGGCGGTGCCAAGGCTTCGGCTGTTTCAGCGTATCCGGCGGCGAGATGCACTTTCAGGGCGGCCATTCCGGCTTCCATCCGGGCCAGCTCAGCCATCCCGTCCAGGCACGCATCCGCCCGGTCCCGAAGCAGGTCAGCACCAGCCACGCCCGGAATGCCCGTCCCGCGCCGGACCAGACCAGCCAACGCAGCACCGGCAGCCCCGATGGCCTCCATCGTCTCCACGACTGCGCTGATTTCCATACCCAAAGCATCGCAGGAGGCACCGACATTCTTTGAGGGCAGAGCAGCGGGGCCAGAAGGATCCGTTCGCGCCCAGGAGACAAGGCCGCAAGTGTCCGTTCGCGCCCAGCAGAGGGGCCGCAAGTGTCCGTTCGCGCTGGGCAACGATCCCGGATGCCCAGCGGACAGTCTGGAATGAAAGACATCAAACCGCCGTGAGGCTCATCACGCAGGGCTCGAAAATGGTCTGCTGGATAGCGATCCCCCTCCCAATGACGAGAAGGTATTCGCATGCAACAAGCCCCCGCGCCCGAAACCACCACCAGGACCTCCGGAGCTACCGGCAGCACCGTCCGCGCCGCTGCGGGCGCCGCCGTCGAGACCGTCCTGAACCGGGGACTCAATGTCCGCCACATCCGGTTCATGGCCTTGGGGTCGGCCATCGGCACCGGCCTGTTCTACGGCTCGGCATCCGCCATGCAGAAAGCCGGCCCGGCGGTCCTCTTCGCGTATATGATCGGCGGCGCGGCCGTGTTCATGGTGATGCGGGCCCTAGGCGAGATGGCCGTGCGGCATCCCGTTTCCGGCTCCTTTGGCCAGTACGCCAGCCGCTATCTCGGCCCGCTGGCCGGGTTCGTGACCGGCTGGACGTATGTCTTCGAGATGGCGATCGTGGCCATTGCTGACGTCACGGCCTTCAGCATCTACATGGGGTTCTGGTTCCCGGACGTGGAGCGGTGGATCTGGGTACTGGCCATCATCTTTTTCCTGGCCGCCCTGAACCTGCTCAGCGTCAAAGTCTTCGGCGAGCTGGAGTTCTGGTTCTCGCTGATCAAGGTGGTGGCCATCATCGCCATGATCGCCGGTGGGATCGCCATCATCATCTTCGGTTTCCAGGCAGGCGGGTCAACCGTCGCACCGGGGATCGGCAACCTCGTGGACCACGGGGGCATGTTCCCCAACGGCTTCGAGGGGCTGCTGGCCTCGTTCGCCGTCGTGATGTTCGCCTTTGGCGGCATTGAGACCATCGGCGTCACCGCCGGCGAAGCGGCCGACCCCAAGAAGGTCATCCCCAAGGCAGTCAACACCGTGCCCGTGCGGGTTCTGCTGTTCTACGTGCTGACCCTGGGCGTTCTGATGAGCCTGTTCCCCTGGAACGAAGTGGGAACCAACGGCAGCCCGTTCGTGCAGATCTTCAGCGGCCTCGGCATTCCCGCCGCTCCGCACATCCTCAACGCCGTGGTGATCACCGCAGCCCTGTCCGCCATCAACAGCGATATTTTCGGCGCCGGCCGCATCCTCTTCGGGCTGGCCCGCCAGGGCCACGCTCCGGCCGGCTTCGGCAGGGTTTCCCGTCACGGGGTGCCGTGGATGACCGTGGTGATGATGGCCGTCGTCCTGCTGGCGGGGGTGCTCCTGAACGCCGTCATGCCGAAGGATGTCTTCTTGGTGATCGCCTCGATCGCAACCTTCGCCACAGTCTGGGTGTGGGTGATGATCCTGGCCTCCCACGTTGCCATGAAACGGGAGATCGCCCTTAAGGGACTGCCGGCGTCGGAATTCCCGTCGCCCTGGTGGCCGGCAGCCTCCGTCCTGACTATCGCCTTCATGGCCATGGTGATCGTGGTCCTGGGTGTATTCGAGGAGTCCCGGCTTGCCCTCTACGTGGGCGCGGTGTGGCTGGGCGTGCTGGTGCTGGCCTACCGTCTGTGGGTCCGGGGCCACGGCCGTGCCCGGGCCGAACTGGTGGACGAGACGGCGTAGAACCGCGCGGACGGAGCAAGTAGTCCAGAAAAAATTTCGAGTGTTCCACGGTACAGAAGGGGTAGGAGTTACGCATGCGACGCGTGGGGTTTGGCCTCTAGGTTGGTCAACAGGCGCAGACCGGACGATTTAATCCCCGAACCGAAGCTTCCGGACCGCCAGCGAATCCTGATTGTTCAGGCACTTCAAAGGAGTGGTTTTGATGAAGGATCTTCCAGCCCCCCGGCCCGCCTACCCCCGCGACCGGCGCCGCCTGATCTCTTGGCTTAACGACGCAGCGGAGAAAGTCCGCACAGCCGCTGTGCCGTTCAGGATCGGGGATGTGGTTCTCGGCGACGACCCGTTCAACGGCCGCCGGCTCGGCGTGGTGACCGTGATCCGCGGCTCCTCGCTGGGCCTGCGGACGGCCGCTGACGTCCACCCTGACCTGGAGCCCGCGGTTGTCTACTACGACTACCGCCAAGTGAGGACACCGGACTAGCCGGCGCCCGACAGAGGACTCAAGCGCTCAGGCCGGCGGCGGAAACACCCCCGCAGCGGACAGCCCGGAGCGTGGCTTCGTTGACACCTTGTCGCAGATCCAGCGGCCAAGTTCCATTGCGCGCCGCGGATCAATTGCCGTCTCGAACCCCGCGCGTCCCAGCATCCATGCCAGGTCTTCGGTGGAGATGTTGCCTGCGGCACCTGGCGCGAAAGGACAACCGCCCAGGCCCCCTACCGCACTGTCGAATACTCCGACGCCGGCGGCCATGGCGGCGTACGTGTTGGCCAGCGCCGTATGGCGCGTCTCGTGAAAATGCGCCCGCAGCTGCACATCCGTCTCAGCACGCAGCCCGGCAAACACGTCGCCGACCTGCCAAGGGTCAGCGCAGCCGATCGTGTCCGCGAGGGCAACCTCGGCCAGCGTCCCACGCTGCAAGGCGCTGCGGACGACGGCGAGAGTCTGCTCCTTGGGCACGTCACCTTGATAGGGACAGCCAAACGCGACGGCCGCCGTCACCGTGAGCGGGATCGAAGCCGCCGCGGCAATGGCGGACACCTCCTCCAAGGCGGCGAGCGCAGCGGAAACGGTGGTGTTCTGGTTGGCAGCAGCGAAGGCGTCCGTCACCGGCAGCACGTAGTTCATCTCGTCCACGCCGGCATCAACGGCACGGACCGCGCCGCGGGTATTCAGGACCAGCCCGATGAAGCTGGCGCCCGCATCCCTGGGAACCCCGGCCATGACCGCATCCGCATCCGCCATCTGCGGGACTTTTTTGGGGTTCACAAAACTGACGGCCTCTATTCGCCGGGCACCCAGGGAGATGAGCTCATGGATCAGGCGCAGCTTGTCGTCGGTGCTAACGGGCACCTTCTCGTTCTGGAGCCCGTCCCGTGGGCTGACATCCACAATGGAAACTGCCCGTGAGGCTTGCATGTAGTTCATCAGATGGCACCCTCAGCCTTGGCGTCCTGCAGGTCCTCGTCGGAGAGCCCCAACAGTCCCTTGTATATGTCACGGTTGTGAAAGCCCGGCGTCAGCGGACCATTCCAGCCAATCTCCCCTGCGCTGCGTGTCAGCTTCGGGATGATTCCGGGTTGCACCACGGTGCCCAACTGCTTGTCCGGGACTTCCACCAACATTCCCCTGGCACGCAGCTGGGGATCCTCGAAGATGTCCTCAATGCTGCTGACGGGGCTGTTCGGCACGGAGTGGCGGTCCAGCACCGAGGTGAGCTCATCATGGCTGTAGCCTGCGGCCCACTCGGCAATGAGGGACTCCAGCTCCTCCTGGTGCACACCCCGGGCCGCATGGTTGCTGTACCGCGCGTCCGCCGCCAGTTCGGAACGCCCCATGGCGGCAGCCAGGCGCACGAAGACCGAGTCCTGGTTCGCGGCGATTACCACCCATTTGCCGTCTGCCGAACGAAAAATATTTGACGGCGCGATTCCTTTCAGCCCGGAGCCGCTGGGCCCGGGGACAACGCCAGTAGCCGCAAAGTCCGGCACGGCGCTCTCCAGGAGTGAGAAACATGATTCCACGAGGGAAACGTCCACCACCTGTCCTGTTCCTCCCCTGGCGTCCCGCCAGTACAGGGCCAGCAGGATTCCCTGCAGGGCATAGAGCGACGCCAGGCTGTCCCCAAGCGAGATGCCGGTACGCGGAGGGGCTTGGTCCGGGTATCCGTTGAGGTAGCGCAGGCCTCCCCGCGCCTCAGCAACGGAGGCGTAGCCCGGTTTCTGTGCATCCGGTCCGGTCTGGCCATAGCCGGACACCCTGGCAATGATAAGACCGGGGTTGACCCGCCAGACCTCGTCGGGGGAAAGGCCCAGTTTTTCGAGCGTGCCGGGGCGGAAGTTCTCCAGTATGACGTCTGCTTCCTCGCACAGCTCCAGAAACAGCTCACGTCCGCGCGGGGATTTCAGGTCCAGCGTCACGCATTTCTTTCCGCGGGACTGCACGGACCACCACAGCGTGTGGCCGTTCACGCGCGCCCGGCCCCACTCCCGCATGGGATCCGGGCGGTCCGGTGATTCAATCTTGATGACTTCCGCTCCGAAGTCGGCCAGCTGGCGTCCCGCGAATGGACCCGCAATGAGGGAACCCAGCTCCAGGACACGGACTCCGGCGAGGGGGCCGGCCTCCTGCGGGACATGCGGCCGGGACATAGCGCTGGGCGCGTCGTCCCGCGCGGCGGTCTCGGAAACCTTCACCATGTTTGGACTCCTGTTCTGCGGGCGCCGGCACATCCGCGGCAACTCTGTCGCGGATTCGGTTAGCGGGGAGCCTAGTGAGTTGCTTTTCCCGGGCGCCAGACTATTTCATATTGTGGACCTAAATCCACGATGTGGGTAGCCCCTCGGGCGGAATGACTCCCCCGATAACCCTCGTCGCCTCCTCCGCAGCCGCCAGGACGGGCTCAACCCAGGAGGCGCACACGTCGTAGGGCATCCTCATGGCAGGACCCATGACTGTCAGTGCGCCATACAGCTCGGCCTGGGGCCCAAAAATGGGTGCCGAAATCCCGCTGGCGCCCGAGACCCGCTCCCCGGTGGTAATGGCGAATCCGTCCGCCCGGGTTTTGTCAACGGCGGCCTCCAGGTTAGTAGCGTCCGTGATGGTCTGGTCTGTCAGCGAATGCAGCCCGGAACGGTAGACCTGTTCCGCCACATCCGGATTCCAGGCCAGAAGGACGCGGCCGGCGGCACCCACGTGGAGCGGCATGATCTCACCCACCTGCACCGCCCTCCGGAGCATGCGCTTGGTCTCTGCGAGCGCGATACACACGCGCTTTCCCTGGGATTCCCGGAAGATGCAGGCCGTTTCGCCGAGTTCATCCCGCAGCCTCCGGAGCACAGGCGTAAGTAATTCCAGAAAGTCCAGGCCCTGGGTGGCAGGCGCAGCCCAGTGCGCCATCCGGACTCCTACCCGGAACCGGTCTCCGCTCCGGTCCAGGATGCCCTCCTGGACCATGTTCGCGACCAGTCGCTGGACAGTCGAGTGGGGCATTCCCGTTGCAGCGCGGATCGCGGCCAGTGAAAGCTCCGGATGCGCAAGGGAAAAAGCGTCCAGGATGGCAGTGATCTTTCGAAGAACCAGCAAAGGCGTGGCCGATGATTCAGTGGGGCTCATGGACAAAGTGTATGAGCCCCGCCTATTGGCGCCGCACCATACCCGGGCGCCGCCAAGGTTTCGCGAACATCGTTGAGTGTGATGCGGGTTACTGCTAGCATCGGGTCCACATCCTGATGGTGAACCCACGATGTGGAAATTGCCCGACTCGTCGGAGCTGACGAAGCGGGCAAGGTGCGACTCAAGAATGTTCGACCTACCCAGAATCAGCAGCGACAACAAATCGGCCAGCGCGGGCCGGGAAGAGTGCAATGATGCCAGCTGCACAGGCAGACACGACCAAGTACGCGGTGGAGCTCACCGGGTGCACCAGGCAATTTCCCACGCCCGGGGGTGAGACCTACTTCGCCGTCCGGGATATCAACCTCAAAGTCGAGCCCGGCAGGTTTGTCTCGATCGTAGGTCCTACCGGTTCCGGTAAGTCCACCATCCTCAACATGGCAGCGGGCCTCCTGAACCCGAGCTCCGGCGAAGTGAGGAGTTTCGGGGAACCCGTCAGCGGCGTGAACCGACGCGCCTCCTACATGTTTCAACAGGACCCCCTTCTGCCATGGAAGACGGTGATTGACAACGTCAGCCTGGGTCTGACCATGGCCGGAGTTTCGAAATCGGAAGCCCATTCGGAGGCGCGGCGCTGGCTCGAGAAGGTCGGCCTGAAGAATTTCGCGGACCGCTACCCGCATCAGCTCAGCGGCGGCATGCGCAAACGCACTGCCATCGCGCAGGCCTGGATCGTCAACCCGGACGTCCTGCTGATGGACGAGCCTTTTTCAGCACTCGATGTGCAGACCCGACAAATCATGGAGAACGAACTCCTTCAGCTGTGGCAGGAATCGGGCAAGGCAGTGGTGTTCATCACGCACGACCTGGACGAAGCCATTGCGCTTTCCGACGAAGTCGTGATCCTTGGAGCGGGCCCCGGGAGTACCGTCGTCGGAAGCTACGAAATCAACATTCCGCGGCCGCGCGATCTCCTGGATATCCGCGATGACCCCCAATTCGTAGCGCTGCACCGGGAAATCTGGGGCAGGTTGAAGATCGAAGTTTCGAAGACCTACGAAACGGCTATGGCGGAAGAAGGCGAGGTCGCATGACTATCGTTGGATCAAAGAAAAACGGGCTCTCCGCGGCGCTGGACGGCGGCACGCGCCGCCGTGCCGCCAGGACCGAGATGTCCCCGCTGGCGATGCGAAGCACCCAACTCCTCCTTACCCTCGCAGTCCTTGGCGCCTGGGAGCTTTCCGTGCGAACCGGGATCGTGGACGAGTTCTTCTTCCCGCTTCCCTCGGATATCTTTCAGACCGTCTGGGTCTGGATATCGTCAGGATTCGTCTTCCCGCACCTGTGGATCACCATGCAGGAGGCTATCCTCGCGTTCGTCGTGGGGGCCGCCGCCGGACTACTGCTCGGCTTCGTCCTTGCCCGCGTGCGCTTTCTTGAGCGGCTGCTGGACCCGTTCCTCCAGATGTTCAACGCGCTTCCCCGCGTTGTCCTGGCCCCGATCTTCCTGCTCTGGTTCGGCCTGGGAATCTGGTCGAAAGTGGCGTTCGGATTCACCTTGGTGTTTTTCATTGTTTTCTTCAACACCCTTGAGGGCGTGAAGAGCGTTGACCGTGTCCTCGTTGATAACGCCCGGATGCTGGGCGCCTCCGAAAAGCAGCTCTTGCGCCACGTCTTCATTCCAAGTGCCCTGACATGGATTTTCTCCAGCCTGCACATCAGCGTGGGTTTCGCCATTACCGGCGCCGTAGTGGGTGAGTACCTCGGCGCTTCCGCCGGCGTCGGCTACGCGATCGCCCAAGCCCAGGGCGTCTTCGATACCAAGGGCGTCTTCGCCGGGATGTTCATCCTGATGATAGTGGTCCTGATTATCGATCTGCTCGTCAATCGCCTCGAGCGGCACCTGCTCCGGTGGCGCCCCGTTCAAGCGTCCTAGCTCCCAGAACACACCACCATGACCGTCAAGAAGGGACACCCGATGATTCGAAACGAAAACCGGCAAAGGCGCCGGAGCATCATCCGGCCACTGGCCATCATCGCAGCTGCAACCTTAGCCCTCTCGGCCTGCGGCACGCCGTCCGCTGCACCCCCCGGACAGGCCGGGACAGGAGGCGCAGCCCAAGGCGAAGGCGGAGGCTCGAAGGTGATCATCGGCGTCGGAGGCCAGACCCTCCTGACCTACCTCCCGACGACCCTCGCGCAGGAGCTCGGCTACTACCAGGAGGAGGGCGTAAGCGTCGAACTCCAGGACCTGCAGGGCGGATCGAAGGCATTGACCGCCATGATCGGCGGCAGCACCAACGTGACCAGCGGATACTACGAACACACCATCCAGATGCAGGCGAAAAACCAGAAGATCAAAGCCTTCGTGGACATGGGCAGGTCCTCCGGCCTGGCCTTGCTGGTGGCACCGAAGAACGAGGGCAAGATCAAGACCATTGCCGACCTCAAGGGCAAGAACGTCGGAGTGACAGCACCCGGGTCCTCCACGGACATGTTCATCAAGTTCCTGCTCGCCAAGAACGGCCTGCAGCAGACGGACGCCGCGGTGTCCGCCATCGGCGCCGGATCCTCGGCCGTAGCGGCCATGGAGCAGGGGCAGGTGGATGCGGCTGTAATGCTCGAACCCGACGTTTCCGTACTCACCAAGCGGATCGGACATGATCCGGTGCTGTTGGAAGACGTCCGAACCACCGAGGGACTCAAGGAAGTGTTCGACGCGGACGCCTGGCCATCAGCGAGCCTCTACGCCAAGGCTGACTGGCTGGACCAGAACAAGGAGACGGCCGGCAAACTCGCCAGGGCGATTAAACGCACCCTTGAATTCATTGATGGACATTCGGGCGAAGAGATCGCCGCGAAGATGCCGGAGAAATTCGCTGGCGGAGACAAAGCCTTGTACGCCGGGGTGATTGAAGAGCTCAAGAAAACGCTGAGCAAGGACGGCGCCTTCACTGAGGACGGCGTGCAGGCAGTGCTGAAGACCCAGCGCGTGGCCAACCCCGAGGTCGGGGACAAAGACATCCAGCTTGCCGACACTTACACGAACGAGTTCGTGAAGTAGAACTGGCAACGGGGCCGGTCATCCATAGAAGGATGGCCGGCCCCTTTTTTATGCGGCGCGATAGAGGACTCAAGCGCTCGGGCCGGCAGGCGTCACGCTCCCGGTTCGTCCCGCCGTCGGAAGTGGCCGGGCCAGTCGGACCTGCGGATTCGTCCGAGTTCCTCAACCGGACCGAGGTACCCCCATTCATCCCGGCCGAGCCGCGCCAGCGGTTCGAGGAGGTCGATCCGGGGGTGGCTGCCCTCCAGAACATCCGTGGAAATGGCGGCATGGGTGACCTCCCCGAACACCAGGACGCAGTCTCCCATTTCCAGGGTTGAATGCAGCCTGCACTCCAGGGCCACAGGGGACTCCGCCACCCTTGGAACAGTCACGGTGAGGCCCTCTTCGCGAGTCAGGCCGGCGGCGTCGAACTCGCTCACGTCCGGCGGGAAGTTGGTGCCCGTCGCATTCACCTCGGCCATGAGGTCCGCGGGTGCAAGGTTCACCACGAACTCCCGGCGCTCAAGGATGTTCCGCAACGAGTCCTTCCTCCCCACCGACGTGAACTGGATGATCGGCGGTGTCACGGATGCAACGGTGAAGAAGGAGTGAGGGGCGAGGTTGTCCACACCATCGGCGGAGGTGCTGGACACCCAGGCAATGGGGCGGGGAACAACCACGGCCGTCAGCAGCCGGTAGAAGTCCCCGCCGGGCAACTCGTCGGGACTGAAATCCTTGCGCATGGTTCCAGCCTAACTGTGCCCTTCCCCCGCGCCGTTTCCCGCAGCACCTGCCGCGCAGTGCCCGCCGCGCAACACCCGCTACGTAGTGCCCGCAACTGCGGGCGACAGCAAACTACCGGGCCGACCAGCCGCCGTCCATGGTGTAGCTGGCGCCGGTGACCATGCCGGCGTCGTTCGAGGCGAGCCAGGCGACCAGTGAAGCGACTTCCTCCGGCTCAACGAGCCGCTTGATGGCGGATTCGGTCAGCATGATCTTCGACAGCACCTCGGATTCGGGGATGCCGTGGACCTTGGCCTGGTCGGCGATCTGCGACTCCACCAGTGGCGTGCGCACGTAGCCGGGGTTGATGCAGTTGGACGTGACTCCGTGCTGCCCGCCCTCCAGCGCCGTCACCTTGCTGAGCCCTTCCAGGCCGTGCTTGGCGGAAACGTACGCGCTCTTGAACGGGGATGCGCGGATCCCGTGCACCGACGAGAGGTTGATGATCCGGCCGAAGTTGTTCGCGTACATGTGCGGCAGCGCCGCGCGGATCAGCAGGAACGGCGCCTCCAGCATGAGGGTGATGAGCCGGCGGAAATCGGCCGGATCGAAGTCCTCAATAGGGCTGATGCGCTGGATCCCGGCGTTGTTGACCAGGATGTCGCAGTCCAGGCTGGCCGTTGCCAGTGCATCCACGTCCAGCAGGTCCACCGCCCAGACGGTGCCGCCCACTTCGTCGGCAAGCGCTGCCGCGGCGGCCTCGTCGACGTCGGCGATCACGACTTTGGCGCCGCGTGCGGCGAGGGCCCGCACACTGGCTGCGCCGATGCCGCCGGCTCCTCCGGTGACCAGTGCCTTGCGGCCGTTCAGCGTGTTTTCCATAACCAGCCTTCCTGTTCGAGTGTTTCAACGAGCCGGCCGGCTCCAGCAGGGCTGGAGCCGACCAAAATCCAGTAATTCAGCGTGTGGCTGCTAGCGCCAGGCCTTCGCGCTCGGCGTCGGCCCGGTCCACGTCTTCAAGGGCGATGCCCTTGGTTTCCTTAAGGCTCAACACTGCCACCGTGGTGATGGCGCACGCCACCACCAGGTAGATGGCGGTGGGGACCCATGATCCGGTGTCCTTGAGCCACTGCGTGGCCAGGAGCGGCGCCAGCGAACCGGCGAAGATCGAGGTGACCTGCGAGCCCAGCGACACTCCTGCATAGCGCATCCGGGTGGGGAAGAGCTCCGCCATGAGGGCGGGCTGGCCCGCGTACATAAACGCGTGCAGGCATAGGCCGATGGTCACTGCCAGGACGATGACCACGGCGTTCTTGGTGTCGAACATGGGGAAGGCGAAGAACGGCCAGGTGGCGCCGGTGATGGCGCCGACCAGGTACACAGGCTTCCGGCCCCAGCTGTCCACGAGCCGTCCCACCTGCGGGATGACCAGGAAGTGGATGAGGTGGGCGATCAGCAGCGCGAGCAGGAGCGAGGACGTGTCGTACTTGTGCACGCTCTTGAGGTACACGATCGCGAAGCTGACCACGAGGTAGTACATGATGTTTTCCGCGAACCGGAGGCCCATGGCCTGCAGGATGCCTTTGGGGTACTTCCGGATGACTTCGCCGACGCCGTAGCTGACGGCCTGCTCCTGCTCCAGCTGGGCTTTCGCTTCCAGGAAGATCGGGGACTCGGAGACGTTGGTGCGGATGTAGTAGCCGACGAACACGATCACCGCGGAGAGCCAGAACGCCACGCGCCAGCCCCAGGCGAGGAAGTCCGCGCTGCTGAGGACGTTGGACATGATGAACAGGACCAGGGTGGCCAGCAGGTTGCCTACCGGAACCGCGGACTGGGGCCAGCTGGACCAGAATCCGCGGGACTTGTTGGGGCTGTGCTCGGCAACGAGCAGGACGGCGCCGCCCCATTCGCCGCCCAGTGCGAAGCCCTGGATGAAGCGCAGGAACACCAGGAGTGCCGGTGCCAGGTAGCCGATCTCGGCGAAGCCGGGGAGGCAGCCCATCAGGAAGGTGGACACACCGATGATCACGATAGTGAGCTGAAGGGTGGGCTTGCGGCCGAGCTTGTCGCCGATCTGGCCGAAAACGATGCCGCCGAGCGGGCGGGCAACGAACCCGACCGCGTACGTGACGAAGGCCTGGATGATGCCGTCCAGCTCATTGCCGGTGGCGGGGAAGAAATACTTTCCGAACACCAGGGTTGCTGCGGTGGCGTAGAGGAAGAATTCATACCATTCCACTACGGTGCCAACCATGGAGGCTGCGACGATCTTCTTGAGGCCGGCGCCCTGTGGGGCGGAAGCGGCCGGTGTTGCAGAGCGTTGTTCTACGCTCATATTTGTTTCTCCTTTAGTGTCCACGTCGACACGTGCTGTGATCCACAGCACTGAATGGGCTCAGATGAGTATTGCCGCAGAAACTCAGTGGTTCAATGGCCAAACCGGCACTCCTTGTGTGCAGAATTGCAGATATGGACACTAACCCTGATGACCTGCTGGTCCTGCTCGCCGTCTCGCGGTCGGCAAAATTCACGACGGCGGCGCAGGCTCTGGGGCTGAACCACACCACGGTTTCGCGCCGGATAGCGGCCCTGGAGAAAACGCTGGGCGGCCGGGTCCTCTCCCGTTCCGCCGGCGCGTGGGAACTGACGGAGCTCGGCGCGGAGGCGGTGCTGGTGGCCGAGCAGGTGGAAAAGGCCGTGCAAAGCCTGGGCCAGCCCGGCAAGGCACCGGACCCCATCACGGGAGTCGTCCGCATGACGGCCACGGACGGCTTCAGCGCCTACATCGCTGCGCCCGCGGTTGCAAGGCTGCGCCGCAAGCACCCCGGGCTCAGCGTGGAGATCGTGACCGTCACCCGTCGGGCCCTTCAGCAGCGCTCCGGACTGGACATCGAGGTGGTGGTGGGCGAGCCCCAGGTGCATCGCGCCGAGGCCTTCAAACTCGGCGAATATGTGCTGGGCATGTACGCCTCGCGGGCCTACCTGGCCGAGAACGGGACGCCGGCAACGGTGGAGGAACTGACGGAACATCCGCTGGTCTATTTCGTGGATTCCATGCTCCAGGTGGATGACCTGGACGCCCCGCGCAGGCTGGTCCCGGCCATGAAGGACGGCCTGAGCTCCACCAATGTGTTCGTCCACGTGGAGGCGACCCGCGCCGGCGCGGGCATCGGTTTCCTGCCCTGCTTTATGGGCGACCTGCACCAGGACCTGGTCCGGCTGCTTCCCGAGGTTTTCTCGGAACGGCTGCCGTACTGGATGGTGCTGCGGCCCGATTCCATGCGGCGGCCGGCGGTTGCGGCCCTGGTGCAGGCCCTCCGGGACCAGACGCTGGAGCAGCGGGAGTCCCTGCTGGGCCGGCGCTGAGGACTATGTTCAGGACCTCCGGCACGGCGTAGTGTCAAAGGAAGGAGATGTCGGAGAGCCTTCGCTGGTGTGAGCGCGTCGAATCTGTGTATATCCACCATCGTGGTTGCGGGCGATCAAGAGTCCGCGGCTTCCGCCCGGCCCCAAAGGGCCCGGCATCTGAAGGATCGAGGCCGTCATGGCTCCCGGCACAGGCGACGTCCCAACCATTGAGCACCTCCAGGACCTGCTTCTGGAAAGCCCGGGATTCACGGAGTTCCTCCTGGGCCTGACCACCATCTCCGCCTCCCGCCTGGGCGGGGCCAACCCTATGCTGTGCGCCATCACGGTGGAGCGGAACGGCAGCCCGGCAACGGTGGCCAGCAGTGACGAAGACGCTCTGCGGATGGACGAGAAGCAGTACGTCTTCGACGACGGCCCGTGCCTAACGGCCCTCCGGCAGCAGCACACGGTGTTGGTCCCGGACCTGGGGAATGACGACCGGTGGAAGCGCTATGCGGAGGCCGTCTCGGGAGAGGGGATCCGGTCCGTCCTGGCCGTTCCCATCCGCACCGATGCCGGCTCCGCCGCCGCCCTGAACTGCTATTCCCGGAGCACGGACGCCTTCGACGACGCCACCGTCGCCTCCGTCGAGGCGCACACGGACTCGATTTCCCGGATCCTCCGCCTTGCGCTCCGTGTGCATCCGGCGGAGATCTATCCGGAGCATCTCCGGTCGGCCCTCAAATCGCGGGCTGTTATCGACGCAGCCGTCTCCTTGGTGATACTCCAGAACCGCTGTAGCAGGGATGAGGCCATGGAACTCCTGCACCTTGCGGCGCAGGCCACCAACGCCAGGCTGCACACCATTGCCTCGGATATCCTGTCCGGCGCAGAACTGCCCGGCGGAGACGTCCGCCAGGACCGCCGGTCGGAATAGAAGTCGGAATATCGGTAAAACTGAAGGAAGCCCCCGCGCGAGTCAGGGAACTCAAGCGCGGGGGCTTCATGCCCTCCGGTCTTGGGGGAAAGCGGAGAGCTTCCACAAACTTACAGCGTGCTCAGGGTCCGGACGGCAAGAACGGCCGCAAACGCCGATTCTTGAGGCAACGTTGCGCCTTTGTTGCGGGCCGGGCGGCTGTCTTAGTCCGCTGGCCCCTGCGACGCCGGTTCGGGGTCGTGGCGGACGGGCGCGCCGGCAGCAAAGGCACGCACCTTCGCGTCATCCCAGATATGCGCCGGGACGCCGCCGCCGAGGAGCCTCCGGGCAAGCGCCGGGTCGTCGTCGAACGGCTGGTCGCTGCCCGCCATCACCATGTTGCCGTAGCGCCGGCCCTTGAGCATGGCGGGGTCGGCGATGATCAGCGTGTACTCGAAAACGGCCGCGATGGTGGCCGCATCCTCGCGGGCGTTCTTCAGATCAGGTGCGTCGCCGGAATTGACCACATAGATCCCGCCGGGAGCCAGGACCCGCCGCGCATGTTCATTGAACTGGGCGGTGGTCAGCGGCCGCGGAGTGAGGGCACCCGCAAACACATCGCGGATGATCACATCCCGCGTCGCCGGCGTCAGCGATTCCGTGACCTCACGCGCTTCGCCCACACGCAGCCGCAGCAGCGGGGCTTTGGGCAGGTCGAACCAGCCGCGGACGTACTCGGCCAGCTTGCCGTCAAGCTCAACCACAACCTGGCGGGCTTCCGGGTACGCGGCGTGGAAGTAGCGCGCCAGCGAGCACGCACCCCCGCCCAGGTGCAAAGCCCGCAGTTTGGGCCTTGTGTCCCGGGGCCACCGCGATTCCACCAGCGCCGACATCCACCGCATGTACTCGAAGTCGAGGAAGAGCGGGTCCGCCAGGTCGATGTGCGAGCTCATCACGCCATTGATGCGCAGGAGCCAGCCGTTCGAATTGTCCTGGTCCGCGATCAGTTCACAGTCCCCGGTGTCGATGTAGTACACACCCTCAACCGGCCCGTCGGGGCGGGTTCCCTTCGGCACTTCCACGACTCCCGGCGTCGAACGTTCAGCGTTCCTGCCGGCAGACCGGCCCTTCCGCGCCACTTAGCCGGCCACCGCGATAATCATGCATCAACCCTAGTTGACCGGCGCCTCGCCGACTGCCGCTCCCTCGCCATTGCGGATGCGCTGCACGACGCCGGAGGTGGACTGGTCCGGGACGTAGTCCAGGATGGTGACCTTGCCGCCGAAGCGTTCCACCGCCTCGGTTTCGGCCAGCATCTCCGGCGTGTAGTCCCCGCCCTTGGCGTAGATTTCCGGCCGGATTTTCTCGATCAGCGGTATGGGGGTCGGGGTATCGAACACCGTCACGTAATCCACGCAACTGAGTGCCGCGATGACCGCTGCGCGGTCAGCCACGGAGTTGATGGGCCGCTCCGGCCCTTTCAGCCGGCGCACTGATGCGTCGCTGTTTAGGGCCACCACCAGGATGTCACCGAGTTGCTTGGCCTGGTTGAGGTAGCGCGTATGGCCGCGGTGCAGCACGTCGAAACAGCCGTTGGTCAGCACGATCCGGCGCCCCTCGGCGCGGTCGCCCTCGATATGGCGGGCGAGTTCGTCGGCGCTGAGGGCCGTGTCGGCGAAACTGGCCAGGTACCGGGTGAGGTCCTCGGAGCTGCAGACAGACGTCCCGGGGTGGTGCACCACCACGTCCGCGGCGGCCTGGGCAAGGTCCACGCTGGTGGTCAGGGGCAATGCGGACGCCCTGGCAACGGTCAGGGCCGCGACGAAGGTGTCCCCCGCCCCGGAGGCCTGCTTCTCCGCGGCCGGCCTGGCCCATGTGCGGTGGACATCGCCGGCCGAGGGCAGCAGCAGGGTCCCGTCCCGGTCCAGCGTGACCACCACCGCGCGCGCACCGGTGGCCTTGGCCAGTTCGTCCCGGCAGGCGGCCAGGAACTCCGCACGGTCCGCGCCGGCGGGCAGCGTCAGGCCCAGCGTCCTGGCAGCTTCCTGCGCATTCGGCGTGGCCAGATCCGGCTGGAGCACCGCCCAGGGCCGCGGATCGTGGGCATCGACCACCGTGAGCGGAGAGCCCTTGCGGCTGCTTGCGGCACCCCCCAGCGCGGCGATGAGGGCACTGCGGACCGGTCCGGCCAGGGCGCCAAGGCCGTAGTCGCAGACCACCACGGCATCCTGCCCCTGCAGGGCTGCGGGGAGGGTGACGGCCAGCGCGGCGAGGGCGTCCTGCGGAACCCGCTGCACCACGTCGTCGAAGCGCAACAAAACCTGGCCGGCGCTGCTGATGCGGGTCTTGGTGGTGGTGACCATGCCGGGGTGTTCCTGGAGGTAGCTGACGTTGACGCCCGCGGCACGGAGCTGCCGCCGCAGTTCCAGGCCGGCATCGTCGCAACCCACCACTCCGGCGATGCGGACGCGTGCCCCCAGGGCAGCCAGATTCATGGCAGTGTTGGCGGCCCCGCCCGGCGCGAAAGCCCGCCGGCTGATGTCCACCACCGGCGCCGGCGCCTCCCGGCAGAGCCGCGCGATGGACCCGTGCCACCAGCCGTCCAGCATGACGTCGCCAACCACCGTCACGGATGGCGCCATGGACGCCAGCCGCCCCGGCAGCCAGTCCGCCAAGGCGCGCTGCCCGGCCAGGCCCTGCTGGTCGTTGCGTGTGGCCTCGCCGGCCTTTTCGGGCGAAAGATTGCTCATGGCTGTCCGCTTTCGCTGCCGGCGGGCGGCGCCGCCACGTGCACCACCTTGACGCGGGTGAACTCGTCCAGCAGCTCGGGCCCGTACCCAAACCCGTGTCCGCTGTCACCGCGCGGCTGGGCTGCCCCTCCGGGCGCGCCGCCGAACACCGCGTTGATTTTCACCGTGCCCACGGGAAGCGAAGCGATGGCCTGCTGCGCGTGCGCGATCCTGCCGGTCAGGACCGTTGCCGCCAGGCCGTAGCGTCCCTCGGCAGCCAGCCGGAGGCCCTCGTCGAAGCTGTCCACCACCTGTACGGGTGCCACCGGGCCAAACGTTTCCTCCGTCATGATGTCCATGTCCGCAGTGCAGTCCAGCAGGACCGTGGCCGGATAATGGGCGCCGGGCCCGGCCGGCACCGACCCGCCCTCGACGGCGCGCGCGCCCTCCCGGAGCGCGTTTTCGACCTGGCGGTGCACTTCATCGCGCAGGCGGACGTCAACCAGGGGTGCCAGCGTGCCCTCCCGGTTCCGTCGGCGGGCTGCCTGTTCGAGGGCCTCACAGAAGGGGGCCGCGATTGCCCGGTGTACATAAATCCGCTCCACGGCCGTGCAGATCTGGCCGCTGTTGCTGAACGCGCCCACGGCCGCCTGCTCCGCCGCCCAGGCGGGGTCCACGTCGTCATCCACCACCAGCGGATCGTTCCCGCCGTTTTCCCGGATGACATGCGCCCCGGTCAGGTTTGATGCCTTGGCAATCCGCACACCTGCCGCAGTGGAGCCGACGTGGGCCACCACATCCACGCCGGCCTGTTCTGTCAGCAGGGCACCCACACCGGAACCGCCGGTCAGCGAAATCAGCACATCGGGCGGGAAAGCCGCACCCAGGATGTCCCCCAGCATGGTCCCCAGGTGGGGGCACCGCTCGCTGGCTTTGTGCACCACGGTGTTACCGGTGACCAAGGCAGCGCCGATGAGCCCGCAGGCCACTGCCACGGGATCATTCCACGGCGTCAGCACCACCGCGACTCCGCGGGGCTCGGCCACGGTGTAGTCCGACGCAAGAGGGTGCCCCCGGAGGCTGTGCCCGCGGTGGACCGGCCCAAGTTCCGCATACTGTTCCAGCGTGGCGATGCCTGCCTCGATTCCGGCCAGTGCCTCGTCCACCGGGCGTCCGGTCTCGCGGTTGTTCATGCGGGCGAGTGCCGGTGCCGCTTCGGCCAGCGCACGTGCGGCGGCCCGGAGGGACGAACCCCGTTCGGCCGGCGGAGTGGCGGCCCATGACTGAAGGGCCGCCCGCGAGGCATTGACAGCCTTGCGGACGTGAAGGGGCAAAGCTTCGGGCACGGCACCCACTTCCTCACCGGTGCGGGGGTCGCGGATGACTATCAATTCATTGGCGCCATGGTGCATGCGCTGGACGATCGCGGACATGGGACTCCTTCCGAAGAGACGGCCGTGGCACCCTTCCGGGCAGGTGCCGGGCCAGACAGGCGGACTGGCCCCTATGAGCAGTCCCGTACCCCGGTACAGTCCCGTTTACACCCGTAGGCCGCCCCGGGTTTTCCCCGGCGGGTTTGCCCGGCGGGTTTGCCCGGCGGTTTTGCCCGGCGGTTTTGCCCGGCGGGCCTTGACGGCGGCGATAGCCATGCGCCCTGATCCGAACTATGGTGGCCCCCACACACCATCGCCGCTCAGGCCACGGACGGCAGCGCGCGGGGTCGTCGGTCAGCGGGCGGCAGCGCCGGCGGCAGCGCCGGCGGCAGGAGAGGAATAACGACTTGGACGGAACTAGTACGGACGATGCGGTGCGCCGGGGCGTGGGTCCCGTGCTCGGAAAGTTCCACGGCGTCTCCCGCATCGCCGTGCTGCGCGGCGGCGGGCTCGGCGACCTGATGTTCGCCCTCCCGGCGGTTTCCGCGCTGAAGGCGGCCTACCCTGGTTCCACGGTGACTGTCCTGGGGACGCCGTTGCATGCCGCACTTGTGCAGGGAACAGCTGGGCCGGTCGACGACGTCCGGGTCCTGCCCTACTCAGAAGGCGTCCGTCCCGGGCAGGAGGATCCGGCCACCTTGGACAGTTTCTTCGCCGACATGCGGCGGGAGGCATTCGACCTGGCGCTCCAGCTGCACGGCGGTGGCCGGTATTCCAACCCGTTCCTCCTGCGGCTGGGTGCCCGCCACACTGTGGGCACGCAAACGCCGGACGCCACTCCGCTGGAGCGCAATCTGCCCTACGCGTACTACCAGCACGAGCCGCTGCGGGCGCTTGAAGTGGCCGGCCTCGCCGGTGCGCCGCCCGTGGTGCTGGAAGCCAGCCTGCGACCTCTGGCCCGGTTCGCCGTCGGGGCCGGGGAGCTGCTGGCTGCGGCAGCAGCCGAAGCGGCCGGAACAGCCGGCTGGAAGGCGAGGCCCGTCGTCGTGATCCATCCCGGGGCGACGGATCCGCGGCGGCGCTGGCCCGCCGGGCATTTCGCCGAACTGGCAGCCGCCTGCGTCGCAGATGGTTGCCTGGTGCTGGTAACCGGCGACCACAGCGAGCGCCAGCTGGCAGCCGACATCGTGGCCGGCGCCGAGTCCGCCGGCGCCGGGCCAGGCCTGGTCCGGTCGATTGCCGGCGACGCGGACCTCGGCACACTGGCAGCGCTCCTGGTCCGCTGTGACGTGATGGTGGCCAACGACAGCGGTCCGCGCCACCTGGCCCAAGCCCTGGGAACACCCACCGTGGGGATCTACTGGGCAGGAAACGTGATCAACGCCGGCCCCCTGGGCAGGGCCCTGCATCGCGTCCAAATCTCCTGGCTGACGCACTGCCCGGAGTGCGGGGCGGACGTCACGCAGGTGGGCTGGACCGCTCCTCGCTGCGCCCACGACAGTTCGCTGGTGGCCGGGGTCCGGCCTGCAGATGTCTACAGCGACGTTCGCCTGCTCACGGCCATGAACCCTCGTCTTCGTGGCAGATCAGCATCTCCCTGACCTCACAACCGCGCGGTTGGGACAAGGCGAAAAGGATCGCCTGCGCCACGTTGGCGGGGTCGTTCAGCCGGGAGTCGTCCTGGGGCTTGTACTTGTCCGCACGATCGTCGAAAAACCGGGTCTTCATGCCTCCGGGGATCATCGTGGTCACGCCGATTTCGCCTCCTGTTTCAGCGGCCAGCGCATGGCTGAAGCCCACCACGCCGAACTTTGAGGCGCAGTACGCGGATGCTTCGGGGAGGGCCCGTTTGCCCAGCGTTGAGGCCACGGTGACCACCCGGCCGCCGGAGGCTTTGAGGTACGGCAGTGCCGCGCGCACCACGGAGACGGTGCCGAACAGGTTCACCAGAACCACCTGCTCCCAGTCCGCAGCCGGGACGTCCTCCAGCTTGCCGCAGCGGTCTATGCCGGCA
Organism: Arthrobacter oryzae; assembly: GCF_037911235.1. Classification (GTDB taxonomy): domain Bacteria; phylum Actinomycetota; class Actinomycetes; order Actinomycetales; family Micrococcaceae; genus Arthrobacter; species Arthrobacter oryzae_E. Next base: position 48,461 of record NZ_JBBLYW010000071.1, on the reverse strand, counting down.
GCCGTCACCACGGCGTCCAGGCCTCCCAGCGTTTCGGCCGCCTCCTGCACCGCCGCGGTGACTGCAACGCGGTCCGCGACGTCCACCTCAAAAGCTTTCGCGGCAGCGACATTCCGGATCTCCCGGTCCAGAACCACGGGCGTGCCGCCCGCCTGCAGTACAGCCTCGACGACGGCGGCACCGAGGCCGGAGGCTCCTCCCGTCACCAGCACCCTTCCGGGACGGAAAACAGACGCAGCAGAATTGCGGAAAGTCTCGTCGGTCATGGTGTTCCTCTCATTCGGGGTTGGCTTCATGATTCAGCCGACGCGCGACAGCGCGTCAGCGAGGTCGGTGGTGGAGCGCGACGGGTGATAGGGCACAGTGGTGCAGCGTCCGCCCCAGCTTTCCACCAGGGCTGTTTCCGGCAGCTGCGTGACGTCGTAGTCGCCGCCCTTCACCCAGAGATCGGGCTGCAGCGCGGCCAGGCAGGCTTCAGGCGTGTCCTCGTCGAACACCATCACGGCGTCCACGAACTCCAGGGCCAGCAGCAGCTCCGTCCGGTCACCCTGGTTGAGGATGGGCCGTTCCGGGCCTTTGATCCGGCGCACGGAATCGTCAGAGTTCAGGCACACGATGAGGCAGTCGCCGAGGCTGCGGGCGGCGGCCAGGGCACGCGTGTGGCCGGCGTGCAGCAGGTCGAAGCAGCCGCCCGTGGCTACGACGATCCCGCCGGCCTCGTGCACGTTGCGGGCCAGTGCCAGCGCGTCCGTGTACCGTCCGTGCAGCTTGACCGGCTTCGGTTCACCGGCCATTCCGTTAACCCCGCCGTGCCGGAGGAAGGACGCGGCCTCCCGGACGGCCACCACCGCCGCGACATCGAGCGTGTGGCCTTCCATCAGGTGCACGGCAAGGCTGGCCGCCAGCCTGTCCCCGGCGCCGCAGGGATCCGTCACAGTGGTCTTCGGCGCCGGTATGGGCAGGGCAGGCTGGCCGTCGTCGCCTCCGTGTACCAGCAGCGCCCCTTGGCTGCCCATGGTGATCATGACTGCTTTGCCCTGCCATTGCTCCCGGAGGGCCCGGGCGAGTGCCTCGGGGTCATCGTCGCCTTCGGCCTTGCCCGCAGCCAGGGCGAAGCTTCGGGCAAAGGTTCTCGCCTCCGTCAGGTTGGGCGTCACCACAGCCACGCCGGGCACAGGTGGAGCGCCCGCCCGGTGGGGATCCCACACGATGGGAATACGCCCGGCGAGCTCAGCCAGCACGGCCCTCAGCTCCACGTTGGAGGCAAGGCCCCTGCCGTAGTCCGCCACCACGATCACCGCTGCGCGTTCCAGTGCGTGCAGCATGGCGGGCGAGACAACGGGGGGTGGCGGCGGGGCGCATCCTTCGTCGAACCGGACCACCGGGTGGCCCTCGGCCCGAACCCGCGTCTTGACCGGGGTGGGGGCCCCTGAGGCTCCGGCGACCACGGTGATGCCCTCAAGCGCGCGTTCGAGGTGTAAAGCCGCATCGTCGTCGGCGAGGACGGTCAGGAGGGTGACGCTGTGCCCGTCACCGGCCAGCATCCTGGCCACGAGCCCGGCGCCGCCGGCCCGCCGTCGGACGTTCGAAACGTCCACCACCGGGACCGGCGCGTCAGGGCAGAGGCGCGTAGCGTCGCCGTCGATGTCGACGTCCAGCAGCACGTCTCCCACTACGACGATTTTCATGGCATGCTCCCCGGGCAGGAAATGTTCCGGCCCCGCCTCGCCACCTCCGCGTCGAAGGCCCGGCAGACAGCATGCAGGGCAATGAGGTGGCCCTCCTGGGCGTTGGCGGAAAGGGCGTCAATGGTCACGGCCTCGTCGCAGCGGGATGCCAGGGGGTTTGGTCCCGGCCCGGTCAGAGCCCACGTGGTCACGTTCAGTTTGGCTGCAACGTCGGCGGCGCGGAGGAGGTTGGGACTCTTTCCACTCGTGGACAGCAGGATCAGCACGTCGCCCGAGCGCCCGTGGGCCCGGACCTGCCGGGCGAAAAGCTCCTCGAAGCCGTAGTCGTTCGCTATCGCGGTCACGGCGGAGGTCTCGGCATGGAGGGAGATCGCGGAGAACGGCACCCGCTCGCCGTCGAAGCGACCCACCAGTTCCGCCGTCAGGTGCTGGGCTTCCGCGGCCGAGCCGCCGTTGCCGGCAGCGAGCAACCGCTGTCCCCGCAGCAGCCGGCGTGCCAGTTCCTCACCCCATGCCGCCAGGTGGTACGTCTGGCTGCGCAGGGACTCCAGCGCCGGAATCAGGTTGTCGAGGTGTTCCTGGACGGCGCAGACCGAGTCGGGCCTGATGCTTGCTGACACGGCAGGCTGCCGGGCGCTGCGCGGCGGCAGGACCGGAAGTTCGTCCGTGCGGAGGGGCCATTCGGTGGTCACAGCGCCGCCCCTTCCATAGGTTCCAGCCGGGCATCCGCAGTTTCCGCAAGAGCAAGCTGGTAGGCCTTCTCTGTTTCGGCAGCGACGCGGTCCCACGAGTAGCGCGAGCGCGCCCGTTGCTGCCCGGCCCGTCCCAGTTCCTGCCGGAGCTCCCGGCTGGCCAGGAGTTCGCCGACGGCGCGCGCGATGGCTGCAGGATCCCGGGACGGGACGTGAAGGCCGGTGGCCCGGTCCACCACGGTGTCGGTGAGTCCGCCGACGGCGGCAGCCACCACAGGGACGCCGCAGGCCATTGCTTCCAGCGGAACGATGCCGAAGGGCTCGTACCAGGGAGTGCACACCACGGCGTCCGCGCTGCGCAGGATGCCGGGCATGTCCTCGCGGGGCACCTGGCCGCGGAGGGTCACTTGCTCCTGCACGCCGAGCTCCCGGGCCAGTTCGTGGAGGCGCCGCGCTTCCGGATCCGCGCCCAGCACCGCGGCTCCGCCCCCGCCTCCCACAATCAAAAGCTCGACGTCGGCGAACCCCGCCTCACGCAGGAGGGGCAGGGCACGGATCACCAGGTCCACACCCTTGCGCGGAACAAGCCGGCCGACGGTGAGGATCCGGTGGCTGCGCGGCCGGTGTTCGGCGGCTCCGGACGGGCGGAACAGATCCAGGTCCACGCCGCAGGGGGCAATGGAAATTTTGGTGGTGTCGATGCCCATCGCCCTCAGCTCAAACACTTCGTCCGAACAGGTGGCAATGATGCGGTCGGCGGATCGTCCCACGGCCGGTTCCAGCCAGCGCCGCTGCTGGGGGCTGGTGTCCTCCGTTCCCTGGTGGCGCCGCTTGACTGTGCCCAGTGCGTGGAAGGTCTGCACTACCGGCACATTTGTCCCTGTGCGGCGGGAGGCGTCCAGCGCGGCCAGGCCGGACATCCAAAAATGCGCGTGCACGATGTCGGGAGGTGTGGTGGCCCAGTCGTCCGCGATCCCGTCGGCAAGCCTGTCCATGTAGGGAAGAAGCTCATCCTTGGGCACGTGGCGTGCCGGACCCGCCGCGACGTGGACAACCTCAAGCCGCGGCAGGATGCGGACGCGGGGCGGCAGCCCGGCGTCGTCCTTACGGGTGTAGACGGTGACGTGATGACCGAGGCGGGCCAACGCCGTGGACAGGGCGGCAACGTGCACGTTCTGGCCGCCGGCGTCTACCCCTCCCAGTGCCGCCAACGGGCTGGCATGTTCGGAAACCATGGAAATTCTCATAAGAGCTTCCTTTCGTGCGCAGGAATGAGGATCCGGGATTTTCGGAACCGTGGCGAGACCAGATCATCAAGAAGGGCGTCCCAGGCGTCGAGGAACGGAGCCAGGCTGTAGCGTTCCAGGGCTGCCTGGCGGGCAGCCTGCCCCCGCGCCCGGGCTTCGTCCGGGTCGCTGACCAGGATCCCGGCCTGCCGGACCAGCTCCCGGACATCCGTGGAGATTGCACCGGCTTCGGGCGGAACCGCCCGCGCGGCTTCGGTGGTTGCCAGGACCAGCACCGGCATGCCAAGGTGCATGGCTTCGAGCAGCGCCAGCCCCAGGGAGGTCCAGCGGAGGGGGTGGACGTACACCCGGCATCGTGCAAGCTCCCGGTGGAGCGCGGCCGTGGCCAGGTCGCCGCGGACGGTCAGCCGGGAGGGAGGCAGGCCCGTGTGCCCGGGGAGACCGTCCCCGCCCATGCCGAAAACCTGCAACGGCGCGGCCGAGGCAAATTGCGGGAGCAGGTCCGTTCCGGTGACGCGCCCTCGGCGGACGGGTTCGTTGACCACAACGGCGAGCTCCGGAAGCTCTCCGCTGTAGAGGTAGCCGGGGTCCGGCACGCCGTGTTCAATCACTGTGGTGCTGGCTGAACCGCTGTCCCAGAAGAGGGCGTTGAAATGCGTGACGTGTACCAAGGGGATGGCGTGCTGGTCCGCGAGGGGGTGCACGGTAAACGGCACATCGCCCTTGGGGGTGTTGTGTTCGAGGTACACCGCGGGGAGCTCTGCCCCCGGGCGCCGGCCAAGGGCGCGGCCCACCTCGGCTATTTCTTCCGGCCGCTGCAGCACCACGGCGTCGATGCTGTCTGCGTCAAGGCTGTCCAGCGCAACCTCCCGGACGGACGCGGGCCAGTTCCGGCCCGCGCGGCCCAGCCCCCAGGGTCCGCCGCCGGGAAGGAGCGGAAGGAGGTATTCGTGGGGTCCGCGGACGAACGAATCAGTCCAGGACCCGTGCACATGCCATAGCAGGATCCTCATTGGCGAACCTTCCGCCGGGTGGACAGGGAAGAAACTCCGCTGATGAGGCGCTCCACGGCGTCCACCACGTCTTCCGGGGAAACTGACGCGAGGCAGGGATGGCCCGGCACCGGACAGTCGCGGGCCCGGGTCAGTCTGCAGGGTGCGTTCTGGTCGCCCAACAGTTCAAGGGGGACGCCGTAAGGGGCCCACCTGACCGCGGGGACTACAGGCGAAAACAGGCAGGCAACAGGAGTGCCGACCGCAGCCGCGATGTGCGCAGGACCGGTGTTCCCGGTTATGAGGGCGCGTGCCCCGGCAATGACGCCGCTGAGGGTGCGCAGGTCCGTCCGTCCGCCAAGGTCCAGCCCTGACGGGCCGGCCACGGTGGCCGTCAGCTGCGTCTCCCCGGGGCCGCCGGTCACCACCACCCGGTGGCCCGCGCCTTCGAGGAGCTCGACGGCGGCGGCGTGGTGAAGCGGGGGCCAGGTACGGGACGGCGCCGAGGACCCCGGGTGCACCACGATGTAGGGTTCGTCGCCCACGAGTTCACGGGCATCGGGATGGTCCGTTATCCGGAGCCGGCCGTCGTCACCGGGCGGCAGCGCGAATCCGGCGGCCCGGGCGATTCGCAGGGCGCGCTCGGCCTCCGGCTGGTCTTCGGAAAAGTCTTCCCCGGGCCTGAGCCGGAGATCCAGCAACGCGCCGGCGTAGTCCACTGAGGCGCCGGTGATGTGCAGGACCCCCGCCAGCCGGAGCAGCAGGGCCAGCGGAAGGGGCGACTGGTGGAACGACGTCAGGATCACCGCCTCGGTGACCCTGGAGTGTCGGATGAAGGTGACCAGCCGGTCCACGCTCTCCGCGTCGACCGCCGGGGCGGGGCTGACGATCCACGGGCACGCCCAGCTGAACACCTCGGACACGCCCGGCAGCATGCACCCCGCCGCTTCACCCTGCGGGCCGCACAGAAGCACGACGTCGTTCGCGGCTCCGCCGTCGGCCCGCCGTCCGTTGGCTACAGCCCGCACGGCCGGTCCGGCCAGCAGGACGTCCCCCACGCTGTCGAGCCTGGCCACGAGCACCCGGGTCATCGCCGGCTCCCCACGGGCGCTTGCCCCACGGGCGCCGGACCCAGCAGGAGCGCCACGGCGGCGGACAGGTCCGCCGCCACTTCCGGGGCATCCTGCACTTCCTGGTGCCGGGTGAGGGGGTTGGGCACCAAAATCCCCCTCAACCCGGCGGCTTCCGCGGCTTCCATGTCGCTGCCGATGTCGCCAATGTAAACGGCTTCGGCCGCGGCGATGCCGAGGCGCCGGCAGGCGCTGAGGATCATTCCGGGCGCAGGTTTACGGCAGCCGCACCCGTCTTCGGTGCCGTGCGGGCAAATTTCCCAGACGTCGAAGGGACCCAGCAGGGCTTCAATGCGGAGGTTGACGCTGTCCACCTGGCTGCGGGTGAGAAGGCCGCGGGCTATCCCCGATTGGTTGGTTACTACGCCGGTGGCAATGCCCCGGCGGCGCAGCTCCGCCAGGACCTTCCGGGCAGTGGGCATCGGTGCCACGAGGCGGGGATCGCCGTTGTAGGGCACATCATGGATCAAGGTGCCGTCCCGGTCGAAGAGCACAGCCTTGGGTGGATTGCTGGAAGGTCCCATACCCACCTTGTTCCCCTCCGAGGGGCCGCTCAAACACCCCCACGGGCAGCTTTCGGGATTAGACTCCCGAACCAAGGTGTCAGCGCGGACTGGAAAGGAGGGGTTACATGGATTCCACCGGAGCGCCCGACGCCCGGCCAACGCTGCTGGTACTTCGGGCCCTCAAACTCGGCGACCTCCTGGTGGCTGTCCCCGCCCTCCATGCCCTCCGCCGGGCCTTCCCCGGCCACCGGCTGGTGTATGCCGGTCCGGCGTGGCTGGCGGACATCCTTGAACTGGTGGGAGGTTTCGAGCTTCTAAACGCCGCCCTTGACAAGCCGCTCGGCGTGACGCCGGGCACTGTGGACATTGCCGTCAACCTGCATGGCCGCGGACCGGAAAGCACCTCGCTGCTGGAGTCCGTTGGGCCCCGGCGGATGATTGCCCACGGCACCGCAGGCGGCGGACCTCCGTGGGTGGAGCAGCTGCACGAGCGGGAACGCTGGACCCGCCTCCTGCGCTGGCACGGCATCGAGGCCGATCCCCTGGAAGTCCGCTTGGCGCGGCCCAAGGCCGCGGCCAGTGCGCAGCCCGCGGCAGTGGTGCATGTGGGCGCGGCTTACGGCAGCCGGCTGTGGCCCGAAGAACGATTCGCGTCGGTAGCTTCGGCGCTGGACGGCGCGGGACATGAGGTGGTGTTCACCGGCAGTGCCGACGAACGGGACCGGGCCCTCCGCGTGGCCCGGCAGGCCGGGCTCCCGGACGCAGCCGTCGTGGCAGGAACGCAGCTTCTTGCGGATTTCGCCGCCACGGTGGCCGACGCCGGAGTGGTGGTTTCCGCGGACACCGGCGCGGCACACCTGGCCACGGCCTACTCCCGGCCGTCGGTTGTCCTTTTCGGCCCGGCGCCCCCGGAGCGCTGGGGACCGCCGGCCGGCCCCCATGTGGTGCTGACCCGCGCGGAGCTGCGCCGCGGGGACGTCTTCGCGGACGAGCCCGACCCTGCGCTGCTGGGGGTGGGCGTTCAGGATGTGCTCGCTGCACTCCGCGGGCTGGGACTGCTCTGAACTCCTCCTTCCCGTACGCCGTCTTCCCGCGTGTCGCAGTCCTGCAATAGCCGCTGGAGCCGCACCAGGACGCGCGAAAGGCGCCTTGATACCTGCATCTGCGAGACACCGAACCGGCGTCCCAGCTCGGCCTGGCTCTCCTCGCAGAAATAGCGCCGGTACAGCAGCTCCTGCTCCTCCGCAGTGAGCTCGTGGATGGCCTGGTTGAGGCAGATCAGTTCCTCGAGCCGGGCCATCGGATCCTCGCCCGAGGGGAGCGTTTCGGAAAGCGGGGCAGCGTCAGAGTGCGAGTCAACGGCGTCAAGGGAGTCGGGACGCAGACTGGCCGCAGCCACCATCGCTTCGCGCACCGCTACAGGCGAAACGTCCAGCTCCTTGGCCAGTTCCGCCGCCGTCGGGGGCCGGCCCAGCGCCTGTGCCAGTGCCGGTTCCGTCCGCAGGAGCTCCGAACGCAGATCCTGCACCTGGCGCGGCGGCCTCACCACCCAGCACCGGTCCCGCAGGTACCTCTTCAGTTCCCCGGTGATGGTTGGCGCCGCGTAGGACGGGAAGCTGGGTCCGCGGCCGGCGTCGAACCCCCGGGCCGCCTTGACGAGGCCGAGATACGCAACCTGGTTGAGGTCGGCCCGCTCCCGCCCGCGGGCCAGGAAGCGCGCAGCGAGTGCCTCGGCGAGGTCCAGGTGATCAAGTACCAGCTGGTTTTCGAAGGTTTGCCGGATCCGGCCCTGGTGGTTGTGCTGCTGTTCCAGTTGCTGGATCTGTGACGAGTACTGGGATTCCGCCATGGGTGGCTCATTCCTTTGCCCGTGGAGCGACCGAAAGCCTGTGGCAAGACTTAGATCAGTAGAAAACCATAAGGTTGCTTATTAAACAATGGCCGGTACCGTTAAAGCCGAACCACAACGCGCTGGCCGGCTCCGACCGGAAAGGTCGGTCGGGTGCTTTCCAGCCTCTCGGAAGGGCGGACGGGCATGCGGATCGCGATCACTGGCGCCAGCGGAAATGTGGGCACGGCCCTGCTGCGGCGCCTCCAGCAACAGCGGGTAGAGAGGCCGGACACCCTGGAGCTCGTTGGCATCGGCCGGCGGCCGCCGAACCAGACGGCCGCGCCGTACGCCGGCGTGGAATGGCACTCCGTGGACATTGCGGACGACGGCGACGCCGGGTTGTTGCGCGCGGCGCTCGCCGGAGCGGACGCCGTGGTGCACCTCGCGTGGATCCTCCAGCCGAACCACGACCTGACTGCCCTTCACCGGACCAACGTGACGGGAACGGCCAACGTCCTCCGGGCCGCCAAGGAAGCCGGGGTGGGACACGTAGTGTGCGCTTCCTCCGTGGGCGCATACAGCCCCTCGAGCAAGGAAACGCGCCGGGCCGAGGACTGGCCGGCCACCGGCATCCGGGAATCGCACTACAGCCGGCACAAGGCCGAGCAGGAAGCCTTACTGGACCGTTTCGCGGCCGAGAATCCGGCCATCACCGTCTCGAGGCTGCGTCCTGCGCTCACGTTCCAGGCGGAGGCGGGCAGCGAAATCGGCCGATATTTCCTCGGCCCGCTGATCCCCCGGCTCCTGCCGGCGAACCTCAGGCTGCCGATCATTCCGCTTCCCCCCGGGCTGGCTTTCCAGGCGGTGCATGCCGACGACCTCGCGGACGCGTACTGGCGCGTTCTCGACCGCCGCGCGGCCGGTGCGTTCAATATTGCGGCCGAACCCGTCATCACAGCCGTGGAACTGGCGCGGATTTTCCATGCGAGGCGGTGGCTTCCCGTTTCCTTCAGGCTGATCCGCGCGGCCGCGTCCCTCAGCTGGCAGCTTCGCCTGCAGCCAACGGACGCCGGCTGGATTTCAATGGCGGAAGGTGCCCCCGTCATGGACACCAGCCGTGCCAGAGAGGTGCTCGGCTGGGAGCCGCGCACCTCCTCTACTGACGCCATCCGGGAGGTACTGCAGGGGATGGGAGCCGGGCGCGGTACGGCCGGCTCTCCCCCGCTGCACCCGAGGGCATGATCCACGAGCCACATTCAAAAAACCAACAGGCCCGGGAAAACGCCGAAAAAGGCCGGGTCCAAAAAGTAATACACCAAGGGTGCTTACTATTTGATAGTAATCATGCTTACTATCTAAGTGCCAGTTATTTGCTGGTTCTTGATCAGCAGCCGACCTTCTGGAAAGAGAGCGCGAAGATGACAGAGAACCGATGGCCACAGGACGGTAGCTACGGCACCCCTGGGGTTACAGAGCAAACGGCCGTCCCGGTGACGCCGGCAACCGACACCGCCTATCCGGCAACGCCGGGCACACCGTCGAAAACGGAGACGGCAAAACATGAGGCCGGGGATATTGCCCACCAGGCAACGGACTCCGCCCAGCACGTGGCGCAAACGGCCAAGGCCGAGGCGGCAAACGTCGCCGGCGAGGTCAAGGCAAACGCCAAGGACCTGCTCTACCAGGCGAGGACAGACCTGACGGACCAGGCCGGCGCCCAGCAGCAAAAGGTAGCCCAGGGCCTCCATTCCATTTCCGGCGAACTCCGCACGATGGCTGACGCCTCCGACCAGCCCGGCGTGGCCACGGACCTGATCCGCCAGGCTGCGGAACGGTCCGCCTCGGTGGCATCGTGGCTTGAAGGCCGGGACCCCGGCTCGCTGCTCAACGAAGTGAAGTCCTTCGCCCGGCAGCGCCCGGGAACATTCCTGATGCTGGCGGCCGGAGCGGGAATCCTGGCAGGACGGCTCACACGCAGCCTCAGTGCAGGGGCACCGGATTCCACCAGTGCTACGGTCAGCGGCCGCACCAGCGTTCCCGGATATGTTGCCGACACGGGGACAGCGGTTCCGCCGCCGCCGGTGCAGATGCCGGCCCCCGACGCAACCACTGCGGGCCTGTCCGCCGCCGGAGCCGGCGCTGGCGCCTATGCAGGCACCGGGGCTTATGCCGACTCCCGGACCGCTACCGGCGGATACCCGGCGGACACTTACCCGCCCAACCCGTTGGACGACGACGGAACGCAAAAGGATGAGTGGGCAGCAGATCCGCTGGCCAAGGATCCCCTCGCCACCGACCCCCTTGCCGACGATCCGTACCGTGATGATCCCCTCCGCGGAGGGCAGCGATGAGCAGCCAGTATCCCGAAACACCTCCCACGGCCGCGCACGCGAAGGCCGACACAAATTCCCTCGGTGACCTGCTCGGCGATGTGACGCGGGACCTCTCCACGCTGATGCGCCAGGAAGTGGAACTTGCCAAAGCCGAGCTGAAGCAGTCCGCCTCCCGGGCGGGGAAAGGCACCGGAATGCTGGCGGGGGCCGGCGTGGCCGGGCACTTCGTCCTCCTGTTCCTCTCCCTGGCCCTGTGGTGGGCGCTGGGTACGGTCATCGGCCTCGGCTGGTCCGCCGTCGTCGTCGCCGTTCTCTGGGGCATCGTCGCCGCCATCCTGGCATCCGTCGGCCGCAAGCAGCTCAACGCCATCAAGGGCATGCCGCAGACGGCCGAGACGCTCCAGGAAATACCCCCCACCCTCAAACCCAGTCACTAGACCCAGGTACACAGAGAGCTCGAGGTACACACGATGAGTGAAAACCCGGACGCCATCCGCGCCGACATCGAAGCAACCCGCGCGCGGCTCGGCACCAATGTCGACGCCGTGGCGGACAAAGTCACCCCGTCGAACATCGTCCACCGGCAGACGGACAAAGTTAAGGACGCCGTGTTCGGAGTGAAGGAGAAAGTCATGGGAGCAGCGGATCACACCACTGACCGGATGCATTCCGGCGCCGGCGGTGCCGGAGCACACCTGTCGGACGCCGGCGCAGCCATCGGGGACGCGCCCCGCCAGGTACGCACTAAGACGCAAGGCAATCCGCTCGCGGCAGGGCTGATCGCCTTCGGTGCCGGGATGCTGTTCTCGTCCCTGATCCCGGCGAGCGAAAAAGAGCGCGAGGCTGCCGAGGCACTTAAGGTCAAGGCTGAGCCGCTCACCACCGAGCTGACCGAAGCTGCCAAGGACGTTGCCCAGGGCCTGAAGGCACCGGCGCAGGACGCCATGGAGAACGTCAAGGCCACCGCCGCCGAAGCCACCGAGCACGTCAAGGCCGAAGGCCAGGGCGCCGTTGGTGACGTGAAGTACCGCGCCCAGGATGCCAAGGACAACGTCCAGCGGTCCTAACCAAACCGGATCCTGGCCGGCCTGCCCCGTCGCGGGGCAGGCCGGCCCCGGCAGATTTGAGGATATTTCCCATGGCCAAGAACCCCCCTACCGAGCATGGCAGCGCAGCCCGCCCCGATGCTGAAACGGACGAGAGCAGCACCGCCAAGGCCCGTACGGCGCCCGCACCGGATGATTCCCGCAAGCCCGACAGCCCCGGCGACGTCACCAAGCCCTCGTGGAAGTACATCGCGAAGAAGACCCTGCGGGAGTTCACGAAGGACCAGTGCCCGGACCTTGCTGCGGCCCTCACCTACTACTCCGTGCTTTCAATCTTCCCGGCGCTGTTGGCGCTGGTGTCCCTGCTCGGAATTTTCGGAGACGCCCAGAAAACCACCGCCGCACTGCTCGACATCCTCCAGGGCATCGCGCCGGGCGACACCGTCAACACGATGCGCCCGGTGGTTGAAGATCTGGCAAGCTCCTCGGCTGCCGGCTTCACGCTGGTCCTCGGCCTCCTCACCGCCCTTTGGTCCGCGTCTGGCTACGTGGGGGCCTTCGGCCGGGCCATGAACCGGGTCTACGAGGTCGATGAAGGCAGGCCCTTCCTCAAGCTCCGGGGCACCATGCTCGGCGTCACTGTCGTCAATTTGCTGATCGTCGTCGTGCTGGCCGCGATGCTCGTACTCAGCGGACCGGTGGCAGAGTCCGTCGGCAACGTCATCGGCTTGGGCGGGGCGTTCCTGACTGTCTGGAACATCGCCAAGTGGCCGGTGATGCTGGTGCTGGTCATCGCGGCGATCGCTATCCTCTACTACGCCACCCCAAACGTCAAACAGCCGAAATTCCGCTGGATGAGCATGGGATCCGCCATCGCTGTTGTGGTGTTCCTGCTGGCTTCCCTGGCGTTCGGCTTCTACGTGGCCAACTTCAACAGCTACAACAAGACCTACGGCGCAATCGGTGGAGTCATCATCGCGTTGCTCTGGCTGTGGATCCTGAACATGTCGCTGCTCTTCGGCGCCGAGTTCGACGCCGAGACCGAGCGTGGCCGCCAGCTGCAGGCAGGCATCGAAGCGGAAGAAACCATCCAGCTCCCGCCCCGGGACACCAAGCAGAGCGACAAGCTGCAGGTCAAGGAAGAAGAGGACATCCGGCGGGGCCGCGACCTCCGGGAGCGCCACGATCGCGAGCGCCGGGACAGGGAACGGGACCAAAGCCCCTAGCGCGAACGTCCGGTCCGGTCTCTACTAGGTGGACATTGCGCCGCCACCGCCTAGGAGGGGAGGCACCATGCCGGCTGCAGCAGGAAATCCGGACGGACCCGTCGCGGTAGGCTACGACGGATCCGAACCGTCACAGCTGGCCGTCCGCTGGGCCGTCGGGTACGCCGCCGCCACGGGACGGCAGCTGAAAGTCATCCATGCATGGGTGTGGCCCGTCTTCACCAAGAACCTTGGCCCCGTCAAGGGCGTTGAAGGCAGCGGGCTGCGCCACGCTGCCGAGGCCACCCTTCAGGAAGGCGTGGACCTCGCCCGCTCGGTGGCGGCCGGGCTTGAGACCGGACCGGCCGCCGGACCAAAGGCCGGGCTGCGTATTGACGGCGTGATCGAGCCTGGACTTCCGGCCCAGGTTCTTCGCGCTGCAGCCCACGGCGCGAGTGTCCTCGCCGTGGGCCACCGCGGCATGGGCCGATTCCTGGGCCAGCTCGTGGGTTCCGCCTGCCTCGACCTCGCCGTCCACGCCCCGTGCCCCTTCATGGTGGTCCGCTACCCGGACCGGCCCGGCCAGCCCATAGCGGCGGGAATCGACGAGAAACCGCGGCGTGAGCAGGTGGTAGCGGAAGCGGCCCGCATGGCGGCCGCCCTCAACGTGCCGCTGCAACTAATCCACATGGCGGAAGAGCAGCAACACGCACCGCACGGTCGCCACGCACCGCTCCACGGCAAGGAACTGCTGGACCAGGCCGTGGAACTGGCCCGGAGCCTGGCCCCCGCCGTCCCGGTGGAGGGCGTCCTCCTGGAGCGCCACCCCGCACCCAAGGACCTCCTGACGGCCGCCGCGCAGGCGGATGTTTTGGTCCTGGGCGCCCATCACCGGGAGGGCCATCCGGGAAGCACCGTCTCCTCGGCATTGGAGCGGGCGCTGTGCAACGTGCTGATCGTGCGGTGACGCCCGTTCCGGATAGGTGACGCCCCGTCCCGGACCTGGGTGAGGCCCGTTCCGGATTAACAGAACAGGAAGTGTGCCGTGCGAGCTTGGTGGGTTGGCAGGCCGGGTCCCGTATCGGGGCATCCGCTGATATTCGGTGAACGCCCTGATCCCAGCCCCGGGCCGGGCGAGGTCCTGCTGGCAGTCCGGGTGTGCGGAGTCTGCCGCACTGACCTCCATCTGGCCGAAGGCGACCTTCCGCCCCGCCAGACCGGCATCATTCCCGGCCATGAAGTGGTGGGCGAAGTGGTGGAACTCGGCGAAGGCGCGGCCAGGTTCCGGGTCGGGGAACGCGTGGGGGTCGCCTGGCTGGGCGGCACCTGCGGACACTGCCGCTTCTGCCTCGGCTCCCGGGAGAACCTGTGCCTGTCCCCCACTTTCACGGGCTGGGACCGGGACGGCGGCTATGCGGACCGCGTAACGGTCAATGAGGACTATGCCTACCGGATACCGGACATCTTCCCGGACGAGCAGGCCGCGCCCCTGCTGTGCGCGGGAATCATCGGTTACCGCGCCCTGAATCGGGCCCAGGTCCCTGACGGCGGACGCCTCGGCATCTACGGTTTCGGCGGGTCCGCCCATCTGGCCGCCCAAGTGGCCATGTATCGCGGAGCCAGCGTGTATGTCATGACCCGCTCCGAGGAGGCCCGGCGCCTCGCCTTGGAGCTCGGGGCCTCTTTCGCCGGGGACGCCGACGACGAACCTCCCGTGCCGCTGGATTCGGCCATCCTTTTTGCACCGGTTGGCTGGCTGGTGCCGCAGGCGCTGCGCGCCCTGGACCGCGGGGGCACGCTGGCGGTGGCCGGCATCCACCTGAGCGACATCCCGCCGCTGCACTACGGGTCGGAGCTCTTCCAGGAGCGGCAGCTGCGGAGCGTCACTGCAAATACACGGAACGACGGCGAAGAGTTCCTCCGCGTCGCCGCGGAAATTCCGCTTCGCCCCACCACCGTCCCCTACCGGATGGAGAATGCAGGGCGGGCGCTGCAGGACCTCGCCGCGGACCGCATTACCGGGGCCGCCGTCCTGCATATGGCTTAGGCGTCCATGACAGGCGCAACCGCTCCCTGGGATCCGGTTCCCAGCCGGAATTCGTGATCCTGCCCGGCGTGCAGCAGGACGTGTTCGGTCCCTAGCCGGACCAGCACCGGGGAGGCGTCCCCCGGTGTCGCGGACACCCGAAGCCGGCCCTTTTCCAGGAATACCGCCAGCAACTGGTCCCGGTACCGCACATTGAACGTGACCCGGCGGAGTTCCTTGGGAAGGCGGGGCGAGAAAACCAGGGCGTCCCGCGTGATGCGCAGGCCGGCAAAGCTGCGTTGGACGACGTCGATGGATCCCGCCATGGCGCCCAGGTGGATGCCCGCGCGCGTGGTGCCGCCCTGGGTGTCGTCCAGGTCCGCGTCCAGGGCCTCGCGGAACGTTTCCCACGCCCGTTCCGGATCGATCTGGGCGAGCACCGAGGCGTGCGCCACCCGGCTCAGCGTGGATCCGTGCGCGGTCCGGGCCAGATAAAAGTCAACGGTCCTGGCGATCTGCCCGGCTGTTACGGCGTATCCGAGCCGGTCCAGGAAAGCAATGAGCTGGTCCTCGCCCAGTACGTAAAGCAACATGAGGACGTCCGCCTGCTTGGCCAGCTGGTAGTGGTTGGTGCTGCTGCCCTCCGATTCAAGGATGAGGTCCAGCCGCTGGACGTTCCGGTACGTGCGGCGGTAGTGCTCCCAATCCAGCTCCCGGAGGTTCTCATAGCCGGCGAACTGGCTGATGATTCCGTCGGCGTGAAAGGGAACAAACATCCTGCGCGCCAGTCGCATCCAGCCGTCGATTTCGGTGTCCGTGACGCTTAGCCTTTTCCGGAAATCGTCCATGTCGAAGCCTCGCACTGAGCTCATGATCCACACCGCCTGGTCGCACACCCACGCCGCCATGACATTGGTATAGGCGTTGTCGTCCAGGCCGCCGCCGGGGTTGTCCGGGTAGCCGGTGTGGTACTCGTCGGGACCAACCACGGCCCGGATATGGAACCTGTCCCCGGCAGGGTCGTACTCGGCCATCGAAGCGAAAAGCCGCGCCACCTCCACGATGATTTCCGCGCCGTGGTGCGTCAGCCAGGCCCGGTCCTGGGTGGCCTCGAAGTACTGCCAGGCGTTGTAGGCGACCGTGAGCCCCGAGTGGCGTTGCAGGTGGGAGTAGTCCGGCACCCAGCGGCCGGAGCGGGAGTTGAACAGCAGCTTGGGGGTCTCCTCCCGGCCGTCGCTTCCGCTCTGCCACGGAATCAGGGCGCCCGCGAACCCGGCGGCCCTGGCAGCATCCCGTGCTGTTCCCAGCCGCCGCCAACGGTAGTCAAGGAGTGCCCGCGTCACTGCGGGAAGCCTGGATGTCAGGAGGGGCAGGACAAACAGTTCGTCCCAGAAGATGTGGCCCCGGTAGCCCTCGCCGTGCAGGCCGCGGGCGGGGACACCGGCGTCCAGCTCCGCCGTGTGCGCCGAAATGGTCTGGAGCAGGTGGAAGACGTGCAGGTTCAGGATCAGCTGCGACTCGGTGGAGTTGTCGACCTCGATGATGAAGGGCGTCAGCAGCCCGCCCCAGGCCGCCTCGTGGCTGGCCAGCAGCACCTCGAAGCCTCCCCCGGAGCGGTTGAGGACATCAACGGCGGCAGTCCGGGGCGAAGAAATGGCGTGGTCGCGGGAGGTCGCCACTGCCACGGTTTTGGTGACAGTGGCCGGTTCGCCGTCCCGCAGCTCCACGTCGAAGCGGTGCACGAACAGTCCGCCAAGCTCTTCGGGCCTTGCCGGATGCAGGCTGGCGGGGACCTCTGTCCTGATGGCTACTGCAATGCCGATCCGGCTCTGGCTCGTCCGGACCAGTACAACCTGGGTGGCTGCGCCGGGCCCGTCATCGCCCCCGGAGACCGTCACCCCTGCCAGGTGCCGGTTGGACAGGAGGGCTTCCACCGGCACGTTCGAGTTGGTGACGTCCGTGTCGCAGCCGCTGCGGATGCCCACCGGGCCGCCCCAACCGACGGCTGTCAATGTCATCTCGAGTGCGGCGAGGTGCGGTTCCGCCATGGATACCAGCCGGCGCTGGACCACGTTCAGCCGCCGCCCGGCGTCGTCCTCCAGCGCAGCTTCCCGCGTCAGCAGGGCGCGCTTCAGGTCCAGGGTGCGCCGCTCGCTGCGGAGCCGCAGTCCGCCCTCGGACCACCATTTTCCGCCTTCCACACAGAGGTCCAGCGGAAGCCAGTCCGGCATGTTCACCATGTGCTCGTCCTCGGTCTCCTGCCCCTGGATCACACTGGTGAGCCGGTTGTAGACGCCGGCCAGGTAGGTTCCCGGATAGTGCACACCGTCCTTGCGGTGTTCGGGGGCCGCCCCCCGCGTGGCCATGTAGCCGTTGCCCAGCGTGGTCAGGGCCTCCCGGTGGCCTTCGTGCGCGGGGTCGAATCCCTCGTAGACCAGTTGCCAGGGGTCCGCGATGACCAGGCCGAGGTCCAGTTCACTGACGTCGTCAAGGACGACGTCGGCGCCCGCGGCTTCCAGCTCAGCCCGGTGCCCGGCCCGGTCAATTCCCACCACCAGGCCGAAACCGCCGCGGTGGCCGGCCGCCACGCCGGCTACGGCATCCTCGATGACCACCGCCCGTTCCGGCTCCACCTTAAGTTCCCTGATGGCGTGGAGGAACAAGGCGGGGTCGGGTTTGCCAGCGAGTCCCAGCTGCGCTGCGGTGTTCCCATCGACTACGACGTCGAAGGCGCCCTTGAGGCCCGCGGCGGCCAGCACCGCGTGGGCGTTGCGGCTGGCAGTCGCCAGGGCCACCGGGACCTGCCCTGCCCTGAGCCGTTCAAGCAGGGCCTGAGTCCCGGGGAAAACGGCGACGGGCCTGAGGCCCAGCAGTTTTTCGAAGATTCCGTTTTTGCGTGCCCCCAGCCCCGCCGCCGTCCACTCCGCCGGGCCGTCCTCGGGGCCGCCTGCCGGCACTTTGACTCCGCGCGAGTGCAGGAACGACGCTACTCCGTCCTCCCTGGTGCGGCCGTCCACATAGCGCAGATAGTCGGCGTCCGTGAAGGGGTCCCGCCGTGCAGCCGGCGGAATCCGGGGGTCCTGGAGGACGTCGTCGAACAGTTCCTTCCATGCTTCGGCGTGCAGCTCCGCGGTGTCCGTGACCACACCGTCAAGGTCGAAAACCACGGCGTCAACCGGGGCCAGGGCGGCGGCAGCGGTTGGGGACTCAGTCATGGCTCAGTCCTACCAGCGCTTGCCCGGCCTGCCCAGTGACATTGGACCCGTCTTCCGCTGGCGGCGGGACGCTCTGCGGCCGCCTACCGGCCGGTCATCCTGCAATCTACCCGGCGACCAAGCTGTCCAGCGTGACGAAGCCGTACCCGGCCTGGCGCATCCTCTCGATCATCTGCGGCAGGGCATCAGCGTCCAGGGTTGAGCCGTCGTCCGGGTTCGACCCGATGTGCATCAGGACGATTTCGCCGGGTTGCAGGGCGGCGAGCGCACGGTCCGCTACTTGCTGCGCGGTGACGCCGCCGCTGGTTCCTTTCCAGCCGAGCGTGTCCACAGACCACCGCACCGGCACATAGCCCAGGTTGTTCACGGCGGCGATGGTGCGCGCGTCCCGGGCACCGAACGGGAAGCGGAACAGCGGCCGGGGATCCGCTCCGGCGGCAACGATTGCCTGCTGCGCCGCGCGGACCTGGTCCCCAATTCCGGCGTCCGGCAGGCCGGTGAAGTCCGGGTGGGTCTGGGAGTGGTTGCCCACACGGTGTCCGCCGGCCACGATGGCTGCCACCCCGGCAGGATTGGCCGCGGCCCACGCGCCGGTCAGGAAAAACGTCCCGCGGACTCCGGCACCCGCCAGGGTCTGCAGGATCGAAGGGAGCGCGGCCGAGTTGGCGCCGGCGTCGAAGGTCAATGCCACAGAAGGACCGGCGCCGGGGACCACCTCTACATCCTGGCCGGCCAGGCCAAGAGGAAACGGGGCAGCCGGCGGCGGGTCCTGCGGCGCGGGCAGAGTTTCCGGCGGCGGCGTAGGGCCGGGGGCAACAGGAGGCGGGGCAGTCGCTTCGCCCGGAGCATCGGAGGTCTGGCTTGTTTCAGAGGACTGGGACTCCGACGGCAGGGGCTCCGACGACTGGCTTTGTGACGGTGCCGGGGCGGCCTGCGTCGAAGGCGGCGAAGTGGAGGACGCCTGGCTTTGCATCGGCTGGGCAGTTTGCGGGCCCGCTTCCCACGGCGCACCGGACAAGATCACGGCCAGCACCACCGCGGCGACGGCGGCCGCCGCCACGAGGGCCATCGCCACCAGCCGGCGGCGTTCGCGCGGGTCGCGAGTGCGCGGGTCAGCGGACGGCTCCCCGGCCATGTTGGACACCTTTCAACCATGACAGCCGCGGCACGGACCCTGCTAGGGCTGAAAGGCCCGGCGGCCCCGCCACCGGCCCGCTCCCCGGTGCATCAGGGACCTATTCCCCTAGCTCCACAGCCCGGGTTGAATGGAGTGTTAGCCATAGGTGTGCCCTGCAGGGGGTGCCGTTGGCGCATCAGCTAACCAGCGTGCCAACTGTCCAGACAAAGGCGGGATTTACCTGTGAAACTTGTTCTCCGGTATCCGCTCGTTGCCGGCACGGTGCTGGCGTTGCTGGCTGTCGCCGTCCTGCTGACATCCGGCCAGCCAGTGATCGCCCGGTTTGCCGCGAGCGGCTATGCCCTTGCCGTGGCTGCGTATCTGTCCCTCGGAATGCTGCGGCGCCTGCGCCAAGGGCACTGGGGCATCGACATCCTGGCCGTGACGGCGATTGTCAGCACCGTGCTGGTGGGTGAGTTCATTGCCTCCATGATCATCGTGCTCATGCTGGCCGGCGGCACGGCCCTTGAAGACTATGCGGCCGGCAGGGCGAAGGGCGAACTCAGTGCCCTGCTGGCGCGCGTACCGCAGACCGCCCACCGGGAGCGCAACGCCGCCGGAACCGGCACCAGCCATAACGGCACTAGCCCCAACGACCCCGCTAACGGCGCTACCAGCCCAGCGGAAAACGGCGCCCACGAGGACGTGGCGGCCACGGACGTCCGGGTGGGAGACATCCTGCTGGTCAAACCCGGTGAGGTGGTGCCGCTGGACGGCGTGCTGCTTTCCGACGCCGGCACGTTCGACGAATCGTCCCTCACCGGCGAAAGCCTGCCGGTGGAGCGCTCCGCGGGCGAGGGCATCATGAGCGGCTCCGTCAACGGCGAGGCAGCTGTCCGGATGCGCGTCACTGCCGTGATGGAGGATTCCCAGTACAGCCGGATCGTGGCACTCGTGAAGGAGGCCTCGGAGAGCCGCGCCCCCATGGTGCGCCTGGCCGACCGCTACGCCATCCCCTTCACCGCGTTCGCCTACGCACTGGGCGCCATCGCCTGGATCGTCAGCGGCAGCCCCACCCGCTTCGCCGAAGTCCTGGTGGTGGCCACTCCCTGCCCGCTGCTCATCGCGGCGCCGGTGGCATTCCTGGGCGGGATGAGCCAGGCGGCCAAGTCCGGCATCATCGTCAAGTACGCAGGGGTCCTGGAACAACTCGGCAAGGTCCGCACCGCTGCCTTCGACAAAACCGGAACGCTCACCTACGGCCGGCCCTCCCTGGTGGCCATCGTGACGGCCAACTCCATGGACCAGGACGAACTTCTCCGGCTGGCAGGCTCCGCGGAGCAGTACTCCTCCCACGTCCTGGCAGCTTCCGTCATGGAGGCCGCCACGTCCCGTGACCTCCGTTTCGAGGCGGCCAGTGAGGCGCTGGAACATGCCACTCACGGGGTGCGCGCCGTGTTCGACGGGCGGGAAGTGGTGGTGGGCAAACCCTCCTTTGTGGCCGGATATGCGCCCGGCGTGGTGGAAACGGACCTCCACAGCGGCCAGCTGGCCATCTACGTGGGAGTGGGCGGGGTGTACGTCGGGGCCCTGGTGATGAGCGACCCGCTGCGCGCCGAGGCGCGCCGGACGCTGGCTGAGCTCTCGGAGTTGGGGGTCACCGAAACGGTGATGCTGACCGGCGACGCCCTTGCCACAGCAAAGCACATCGCGGCCGAAGTCGGGCTCACGGACGTCCGTGCCGAGTGTCTTCCGCCGGACAAAGTGGAAGCGGTAAAGTCCCTGAAGCGCCGTCCCGTGATGATGGTGGGTGACGGCGTCAACGACGCCCCCGTCCTGGCCGTGGCCGACGTCGGAATCGCCATGGGTGCGCGCGGTTCCACCGCGGCGGGCGAGTCTGCCGACGTCGTGATCATCCTTGACGATCTGTCCAAGGCGGCGCATGCGGTGCGGATCGGACAGCGCACGGTCCGGGTGGCGATGGAAAGCATCTGGATCGGCATAGTGCTGAGCGTGGGGCTCATGCTGGCGGCCGCGGCGGGCTACGTGCCGGCCATCGCCGGCGCCCTGTCGCAGGAGCTGGTGGACCTGGCCACCATCCTCAATGCGCTGCGCGCGCTGAGCCCGGGCCGGCACCCGGCACCGCCCAAAGGTCAGGCTGAGGCCTCCACGTCAGCGATCACCCGCACGGTCTTGAGGTAGCTGTCCGGGTTCAGCGAGATGGAATCGATGCCTTCGCCCACCAGGAAGGCCGCGAAGTCCGGGTGGTTGCTCGGCCCCTGGCCGCAGATTCCAATCTTGATTCCCGCTGCGTGCGCCTTGCGGATGGCTTCGCTGATCATGGCCGTCACGGCCTCGTCCCGTTCGTCGAACAGGGCGGCCAGCTGCTCGGAATCCCGGTCCACGCCAAGGACCAGCTGCGTGAGATCGTTGGAGCCGATGGAGAAGCCGTCGAATTTGGGGGCGAACTTCTCGGCCAGGACCACGTTGGAGGGGATCTCGCACATCATGTACACCTGCAGGCCGTTTTCGCCGCGTACCAGGCCATTCTCGGCCATGACGGCCAGCACGCGGTCCGCTTCGTCCGGGGTGCGGCAGAACGGGACCATCACAACCACGTTGCTGAAGCCGATGGTTTCCCGCACCCGTTTGAGGGCGGCGCACTCCAGCGCGAAACCCTCCCGGTAGCGCTCGTCGTAGTAGCGGGATGCGCCCCGGAAGCCCAGCATGGGGTTCTCTTCCGGCTGTTCGAAGGAGCCGCCGCCGATGAGGTGCGCGTACTCGTTGGTCTTGAAGTCGCTGAGCCTGACGATCACCGGGTGCGGGTGGTATGGCGCGGCGATCTTGGCGATGCCCAGTGCCAGCGCCTCCACGAAGTACTCCCGGGGGTCCGCGTAGCCGCTGGTCAGCTCCTTGATCTGCCGGGCTTCGTCCGCGTCCGTGACCCGCTCCGGATGAACCAGCGCCATGGGATGGACCCGGATCAGGTTGCTGATGATGAACTCCATCCGGGCCAGTCCCACCCCCGCCGCCGGCAGTCGCCACCACTGGAAGGCGGCTCCCGGGCTGGCGATGTTCACCATCATGGCCGTACGGGTGGCGGGAAGGGCGCCGAGGTCCACGTCCTCGGTGTCGAACGGCACGGTGCCCTCGTAGACCCGGCCCAGGTCCCCCTCCGCGCAGCTCAGCGTCACGGCCTGGTCCTCGCCCAGGGCGCTGGTTGCGTTTCCGGTGCCGACGACGGCGGGTACCCCCAGTTCGCGGCTCACGATGGCCGCGTGGCTGGTGGTCCCGCCGTGGTCCGTGACGATCCCCGAGGCCCGCTTCATAACCGGCACCCAGTCGGGGTCCGTCATTTCGGTGACCAGGATGGCGCCGTCGCGGAAGGTGTCGATATCCCGGGTGCTCCGGATGACACACGCCGTGCCCTGCGCGATGGAATCCCCGATCGCGGCACCGGAGGCCAGGACCTTTCCCGTGCCGCGGAGGTGGTGGATGGTGAAGCGCGTCCCGCTTTTGAGCGCCTGGACGGTTTCGGGCCGCGCCTGCACCATGAACAGTTCCCCGGTGGCGCCGTCGCGGGCCCACTCCATGTCCATGGGACGGCCGTAGTGCTCCTCCACGGTCACCGCCCAGCGCGCCAGATCCAGGATTTCGGCGTCGTCCAGCACGAACGAGCTCCGCTCCTCCGCGGACGTATCCACCGTCCGCGTCCGCGCGTGGCCGCCGTGGCTGTAGACCATCTTCCGGGCCTTGGAGCCAAGGGTCTTTTCGATGATCGGGGCCAGGCCCTTGTCCGCCAGCAGCGGCTTGAACACCACGTACTTGTCCGGGTTGATGCTGCCCTGGACCACGGTTTCGCCCAGGCCCCAGGCCGCGCTGATCACGGCCGCGCGGGGGAAGCCCGAATCAGTGTCGATGGAGAACATCACTCCGGAGGCGCCGACGTCGGACCTCACCATCCGCTGCACCCCGATGGAAAGTGCCACATCAAGGTGCTCGAATCCCTTCACCTCCCGGTAACTGATGGCGCGGTCAGTAAATAGCGATGCGTAGCAGCGCCGGCAGGCGTCAAGGAGTTCACGTTCACCGGAAATGTTCAGGAACGTCTCCTGCTGCCCTGCGAAGCTGGCGTCCGGGAGGTCCTCTGCGGTGGCGCTGCTGCGGACGGCAACGGACAGCCGGTCCAGTCCGGCCCGCTCGGCCAGCGTGCGGTAGTGGCTGCGGATGGACTCGGCGATGTCCTCCGGGAATTCACTGGACAGGAACAGCTCACGGATGGCCTCGCCCGTGGCCCGCAGCGACGTCTTGCCGGCACGGTACTCCGCGATCCGGGCCCGCATGGCGGAGTCGATGCCGTTGACTTCGATGAAGGTTCGGTAGGCGGCCGCCGTGGTGGCAAAGCCGTCCGGCACGCGCACTCCGCGGGACTTGAGCGAGCGGGTCATCTCCCCCAGCGACGCGTTCTTGCCGCCCACCTGGGGCACATGCTCCATCCCGATTTCGTCGAACCACACCACATGGCTTTCAGTCATGGCTGCTCCCGCTGCTTGGTCCTCCATGGATTGATCCTCGTTTGCCTGGCCGCCGCGGGTCAGAGGCTTTGGACCTCACCTGCCGGTGCACGGCCGGCGCCGCACGCGGGGCGGTCCGCGGGGCGGCAAGCAGCGCCGGAGCGGCAGTGCCGGTCCGGCGGTGCCGGGCCTCCTTGTACAGCCAGTCCGCGACGACGACGGCGGGAATCGCGGCGAGCGCCACGGCCAGGCCCCCGGGCGACGGCGGGGCGTGGCCCAGCAGGGTGGCCAGCGGCCCGAGGAACAGGAACACCGCCAGCAGCCCCAGCTCGGCCAGTACCGCCCAGAGCAGCAGCCGGTTACTGAACCAGCCGAGCCGCCACGGCGGTACGGAAGCGCTGCGGCAGGCGAAGGCGTTGGCAAGCTGGGCCAGGACCACTGTGGTGAAAGCGGCACCCGAGGCGGCCATCAGGACGTCTGCCGCCGGAAGCTCCGCGCCCGGGCGCCAGCCCGCACCCAGGAGCACGGCAGTGTAGGCGGTCATTTCGAAGACGGCTTCCACCGGACCCAGCAGCCCGAAGACCCGGAACATCAAGGCACGGTCCATCAGGTGCCTCCGCTCCGGCGGCCGTTTGAGCGTTCCTTTGCTGGGGGCTTCGCTGCCCAGGGCCAGCGCCGGGAGCAGGTCGGTGCCGATGTCGAGGGCGAGGATCTGCAGCACGCTCAGGGCCAGCGGGAACCGGCCGCCGGAGAGGGCCCAGATCACGAACGGGGTGAGCTCGGCGACGTTGTCCGTCAAATGGTAGGTCAGGAACCGCCGGATATTCGCGTACGTGGCACGGCCCTGCTCCACTGCGGCGATGATCGTGGCGAAGTCGTCATCCAGGAGCACCAGGTCCGCCGACTCGCGGGCTACGTCCGTGCCGCTCAGCCCCATGGCCACGCCGATATCGGCCTGCTGGAGCGCCGGGCCGTCGTTGACGCCGTCGCCGGTCATCGCCACCACGTGGCCCCTGAGCTGGAGCAGGCGGGCCACCCGGAGTTTTTGTTCAGGCGTGACCCGGCTGACCACCACGCCGTCGCGGTCCAGCAGGGCGGTCAGGACGGCGTCGTCCTCCGGCAGTGTGTGTCCCTCCAGCACCAGCTCGGGTGACCCGATCAGTCCGGTTTCCCGGGCGATGGCGGCCGCGGTGAAGGCGTGGTCGCCGGTGACCATGGCCACCTTGATCCCCGCCTCGCGGGCGGCTTCGAGCGCCAGGCGGACTTCGGCCCGGGGCGGGTCGTGGAGGCCGATCAGCCCCAGCAGCGTCAGCCCGGTCTCGACATCCTCGAGCTTGAAGCTGGCCCCGGGCAGGCCGGGCAGGCTTCGCTCGGCCACGGCCAGTACCCGCAGGCCGTGGGAGGCCATCTGGTCCACCATGTGCAGGGCCCGGTCCGCGCCGTCCCCGCCACACAGCGGAATCACGGACTCCGGCGCACCCTTGACGAAGAGCGTGGTGGCGACGATCGCCGACTCCCGCAGCCTGCGGGGATCGAAGGCGAAGCGGTGCGACACCACGGGATCATCGGGCGGCTGCCCCGGGCCCGCCAGCCGGGCGGCGAGCGCATCAATGGCAGCCTCCATCGGGTCGCCCTCGGCAATCCACTGCCCCTCGTGGAGCACCGCGCGCCCCGCCGAGGCAGCCCGCGCAGCGGTGCTGAGGTGCCGGGCTTCCCCCGCTCCCGTCCCGGTGACCTCGGCCTGTGGCCCGTAGCCGGCGCCGATGATGCTGAGCAGCCCCGCCGGGGTCCAGACCTCGACGGCGTTCATCCTGTTTTGAGTGAGCGTGCCGGTCTTGTCCGTGCAAATGAACGTGGTGGAGCCGAGGGTTTCCACCGCTTCCAGGTTCCGGACCAGTGCGTTGCGCTGTGCCATCCGCTGCGCCCCGACCGCCAGGGAGAGCGTCACGGTGGGCAGCAGGCCTTCGGGCACGAGGGCAACCGCCACTCCGATCGCGAAGAGGAAGGCGTCGCGCCAGGAAATACCCACCAGCAGCGAGAGCACAAAAAACAGCACGCCGATCCCCAGCGCCACGGCCGCGACAACACGGACAATCCGCTGCAGTTCCCGCGCCAGCGGGCTGGCCGGTGCCTCGACCTTCCCTGACAGTGCCGCGATCTCAGCAAGGCGGGTGGCGCCGCCGGTGCCTGTGACGGTTCCCTCCGCCTCGCCGTTGACCAGGAATGTCCCGCCGAGCACGGAGTCTCCCGGGGCCTTGGCTACGGCTTCACTTTCACCAGTGAGCATGGACTCGTCCACCGAGCAGCCGGCGGCCAGCACCAGCCGGAGATCGGCCGGGACCCTGTCACCGGCCACCAGCACCACCACGTCGTCGGGCACGAGCTCAGTGGTGTGGACTTTCACAATGCGTCTGTCGCGGCGGACTGAAACCATGGCCGGGAGCAGCTCGCGAAGCTTGGAGGCAGCCCGTTGTGCACGCTCCTGCTGGATATAGGCGAACAGACCGTTGACCAGGATCACCACGACGATTGCCACGGCCAGCTGGGGCATGCCGGCCACGTAGGCGAGCCCGGCCGCGACCCAAAGCATGACGGCGAAGAAGTGGGTTAGTTCGGCCAGGAGTTTGCGCCAGCGCGGGACCGGGTGAGCCTCCGGCAGCCGGTTCGGCCCGACCTGCCGCAGCCGGAGGGCAGCCTCCTCGGAGCTGAGGCCGGCAGTTTCCGGCAGGGAGCCGGCGCCAGGGATCACGGCTGCGGCCCGTTGTTCACGGGCAGCGCCGGACACACGAAACCACGGCCCTGAGGGGTAACCCCATGGATCGAGGATGCGGCCTGGAAGGTCAGCGTCCTAGGGTCAAAGGTCACCACTGCGGGGGTCTGGTACCGGCAGGTCTAGCGCCAGTGCGCGAAGGTACGCACCGAACCCCTGCGGGGCGCGGGCATGCGTGCGGCCTGAGGTCAGCACCCGGATAGTGTCGGTGGCCAACACCGTGTACGCGCGCCGGCGCAGGTTCTCCACCAGGACCCGGTCCTCGTGCACGCGCATCCGGGGAAACCCGCCAGCTGCAAGGTAGGCAGAGGCGCGGACGCCGAAGTTCGCGCCATAGATGTGCGGGTGGTCCTCCGTGAACGGGTGGCGCGCCAGCCACCGGCGCAGGATCGCAGGATCCGTGCCCGCGGGATCCGGCTCCACGGATCCCAGGACGGCGTCCGCCCCGGCATCGGCCAGGTCAACCTGGCGCACCAGCCAATTCAGCGGAACGGCGGAGTCCGCATCGGTATTGGCCAGCCAGACGCGGCCCGCCCACAGCTCCGTGGCCGCCAGGACGGCGGGCCCGGGGTCCCCCATGGTGATTCCGGCAGCCCGGACCCCGGCCGCGCGGCTGGCCCCGGTGCTCCCCAGCCGCACGGCTACAGCCGCAAACCGCCTGTCCGAGGCAACAAAACCGGCGGCGATGTCCGCTGAACGGTCGGTGCAGCTGTCCAGCACCACGGTGATGGCAGTCTGCACTTCGGGCCGTTCGTCCTGCAGCGCGTCGGCGGCGGCACGGAGCGCAGCCAGGGCGCGGTCAAGGTGCTGGTCCTCATTGTGGGCGGGCACCACCACCTCTACCCGGTCGATGCGCTGCCGGGCAAAGACCTCCCCGGGCACGGCCGCGGCGGCAGGGCACCGCGCTGCCCGTTCCGTCATCTCACCGGTCATCTCACTGCCGGATTCCGGCCGGGGCAGCGAAGACTTCCAGGACGAAGTCCTTCTCCACGTAGAGCCCTTCCGTGGGCCAGCGGAGCTGCTGCCGGGCCATGGCGTGGACGGAGTCCCCGTCCAGTTCCCAACCGGATACCGGATGCCGCCAATGGCAGAGCAGCAGGGTCCCCCCGGGGTTCAGCGAGGCCTTAATCCGCGTGAACAGTCCGGCCAGCTCCTCCGGTGTCAGGTAGTACCCCGTCTCGGAGACCACCACGAGGTCGAAGCTGCCCTCGGGCCATTGCTGCGGAACGGCTAGGTGCAGGGTCCGCGCGGCAGCGTGGCCGGAGAGCCGCTCCGCAGCCTGGACCAGAGCGGTGCTGCTGGCGTCAATTGCCACGAATTCCTGGCAGCGGGCGGCGAGTTCCACGCTCAGCGTGCCGATGGAACAGCCGATTTCAAGGCCGGAGCCGTAGGCAGGTTCCGGAAGGATGGCCAGGGTCAGCGCCCGCTTGCGCCTTTCGTACCAGCTGGTGGTGTAGCTCCACGGGTCGGCATCCCCGCCGTGCACGGCATCGAAGATCCGCTCGGCGTCCTCCGCACTGTTGGTCCCGCCGGCAGGACCGTGCCACGCGAACGTTTCCCAGGGCCGGGAAAAATGCTCGATGAAGCTGCCGGCGAGAAGAGCCTCGTCGCCGGGCTGGTCGGACAGCGGCTGCGTCTGCGAGGAGTGGGCCAGGAGCGCCGCCGCTTTGGCCCGCAGCTCGTCCGGGGTCAGCTGCACGCGGACCCACGGCTGCCAGGCGGGATCCGCCGGCGAGGCCCACAACCAGTACCAGACAGGGTATTCCAGCAGCCCGTGGCCGCCCTGGGCCGCCACCTCGGCGGCCACGGCGCCCAGGACGTCGTGGTCGGTGTGACCGTCGGAGCGGTAGGGCGCCACGATAACCACCTGGTCCGCCGGGCGTCCGGCCGCTGCGATCGATTCCCTGACGGCGGCGGCGACGCGGTCCCGGTCGGCTGCAAGGTGGCCGTCCCGGAAGTGCAGGAACTGCCGGGCGGCTCCGGGGGCCAGCCCGGACACAGCCGCCCTGAACTCATTGAGCCGGACGGCGGCGAGCTGGTCCGGCGTCGTCGTCGGAGACTCCGGGTGCGAGGCCTCCCCCGCCGTGCACAGCAGCACTTCGATGGCCGCGCCGGCGGCGTTCAGCCGCGCAAGGAGTCCTCCCGCGCCCAGCGTCTCATCATCCGGATGGGCAGCCAGCACAATGAAGCTCATGGCCGCGAGCTCGTCAGGATTGAGGGGAAGTTCGGGGAGTACGGCCAGGCCGCTGGCCTCCCATTCGGACTCGGCGGTCCCGGTGTCCGCGTGTGAGAAAGTCACCATGAGCGGTCCCCTTTCAAGGTCAGTGCACCCAGCTGGGCGTCGTCCCGCATGGCGTGGTGCTGCCGGATGTACAACGACAGGTCCGCAATGCGTTTTCCGTAGGCCTCGTTGAAGGCAAGGGGGCCGGGGCCCAGGTTCTGGGCCACTACAGCCTGGATGCGTTCGGCGGCGGCAGCAACGGTTCCGCGGACGCGCAACGCCTCGCTCCACGCACCGGAGCCGGAGAGTTCGCCGGCGTCGATCCGTTCGGCCGTCCGTGCCAGGTAGCCGGCCACAGAGGTGACAATCCGGTCCGTTTCGCCCAGGTGGGCCAGCGCTATCTGGTCCGGCTCCCGCCCCTTGTCCGCGGCGGCGGCCAGCGCGGAGCTGAAGTCACGTGCCAGGGCAACGGCTCCGCCGAACCAGCAGGCCGCAACGCCCATTCCGCCCCAGGCGAAGCCCGGACGCTGGAAGTACCAGCCCGCTCCGCCCACCGGCACGGCGCTGACGCCGTCGAAGTGGACAGTGCCGCTGGGGATTTCGCGCAGGCCCCGGCTGGTCCACTGCGGCGTCTCGCAGGAAACACCGGGTGCGTGCAGGTCGACGGCAAAGGCTGCCCTGCCGCCGGGCTGCTCTTCGGAGCCGGCCTCATGGTCTCCGACTACCACGTGGGCGGTCAGCACGGCCCCGTCCAGCTGGGCCGCCAGCGAGCACCAGGGCTTGGAACCGTTCAGGATGTACTTCCCGGAGCCGTCCGCAGTGGCCTCCAGCCGCAGTCCCGGCCCTTCCGCGGCGAAAACTCCCCATGCTCCGTCCGCGGTTCCGTCACCAGGCCCAGCGCCGGCCAGTGAGCCGGAGTGGGAACCGGCCTGGGCCAGGATGGCGACGGCGTCAAGGTGCGGTTCGAGGATCCGGCCGGCGGCCACGTCCACGGACGTCACGGACGCCAGCAGTTCCCAGAGCCGGGCCGTATTACCCTCCCCCGGCCGGGGTGCTGTCCGTCCGATGTCCCGCGCCAGTGAAAGCAGCGCCGGCACATCTCCTGTGCCTTCTCGCACGGCGGCCAGCAGCGGAGCCAAGGCGACCGGGCCGTCTGGACTGTCCGGGCGGGGCCTGATCCGCACCGCCCGGGCCTCCGGCTGAGGCGAACTTCGGTTGGTTAAAGGCTGGTTGGAACCATGCCTGTCGGGATCCATTCTGCCTGCCGCTGCGTTCAGTTTTCTTCAGGCACCGTGACGGGGGCCGCCGCGGTCATGGTCTCGGCGTTGACCATCCAGGCGAGCTGCTCCAGCCGCGAGATCCCGGCGTGGAGCAGGTCCGCGCTGGTGGGGTCTTCCTCATCCACCTCGTCATGGACGTCACGCATGGTCTTTACGGTGCGCTCCAGACGGGCGGTGATCAGCTTGACGGCGTCCTTGGTGGAGGTGAGGCCTTCCGGGAACTGCTCCAGCCGGGTGTCGGCGGATATCGTGGCGCTCCTGCCGTCGGGGAGGGCATGCAGGGCGCGCATGCGTTCGGCCGTTTCATCCGCGAACAGCCGGACGCTGGTGACGATTTCATCGAGCTGAAGGTGGAGGTCGCGGAAGTTGGTTCCCACGATGTTCCAGTGCGCCTGCTTGCCCTGTACGTGAAGTTCGATCAGGTCCGTGAGGACCATCTGAAGATTGCTGGCAAGGGTCGGTGAAGCCTTCATTTCTTCCTCCACTGCAGGCGATACGGACGGGCTCGTCCGGCGTTAGCTTATTCTAAGCATACTTAGCATCTTGCCGGAGTGAAGTCACTTGACGAGCGCCAGCGCGAAGCCGTCCCAGCCCTTCGACCCCACGGTCTGCATGACCGTTCCGTCCAGCCGGGGATCCGCTCCCATCATTTCCAGAGCGGTGATGATTCCCGGCGCGTTGACCTCGTCCATGGACGGATCGAGCAGCGCACCCTCCCACACCACGTTGTCCATCACGATCACAGTGCCCGGCCGGCCCAGCCTGATGGCCCATTCCAAGTACTGCGGGTTGTTTTCCTTGTCCGCATCGATGAACACGAAATCGAACGGTCCGCGGCCGTCATCCTGCAGCCCCGGAAGGGTTTCCAGCGCGGCTCCCACCCGGATGTCCACCTTGTGCCCGAGGCCCGCGGCGTCCACGTTCCCGCGCGCCACGCGGGCATGCTCGGGGAGGTATTCGCACGTGACGAGGTCGCCGTCGTCGGGCAATCCCTGGGCCATCCAGATGGTGCTGAAGCCGGCCAGCGTCCCGATCTCCAGCACGCGCCGGGCGCCGGAAAGCTGCACCAGCAGCTTGAGGAGCTTCCCGGCATTCGGCGCCACCTCTATGGGCGGCATGCCGGCCTCAATGGCGGATGTGACCGCCCGCTTGAGCGGACTGCCGGGACGGACCACGACGTCGGTCAGGAACCTCTCCACGGAGACCCACTGGGGTTCGGGCCGGTGCTCAATCATGGGCCCAGTCTGGCAGCCGGCGATGCTCCGTGGGAAGGAGAGTGCCGCAGAAACGGGAAACGGAAATTAGCCGGCGTCGGCGATGGCGTTTTCCAGCCGCTCCACTTTGCCGGCCAGCTCGCCGGAATAGCCGGGGCGGATGTCCGCCTTGATCACCAGCGACACCCGGCTGCCAAATCGGCCCACAGCCTCGGTGGCCGCCTTCACCACGGCGAACACCTCGTCCCACTCACCCTCGATGGTGGTGAACATGGAATCCGTATGGTTGGGCAGCCCGGAATCCCGGACGATCTTGACGGCGGCAGCGACGGCGTCGTGGACCGAAGCGTCAGCAGGTGCGGCAGTGGAATTAGCGCCGGAATCACCGGCCGGGTGGGCCGGCTGGCCGGACGGTGCAACTGAGAATGCGAGCAACATGGACCCAGTCTCCCACAGCGGAATTCCTCGATGCATTCGTCACATACGGGTACATTCGCGGCTACCAATCAGTAACCCGGGCGCTCAGCCCCAGCGTTGCTAACCTTGAAAAATGAACCTCGCAGTCGAACGCAAGCCCCTCCGTGCGGATGCTGCGCGCAATGTGGACAAGATCATCACCGCCGCCCGCAAGTGCTTCCGTGAATATGGCCCGGACGTGCCGTTGCAGACCATCGCCGTCACCGCCGGCGTGGGACCCGCGACCCTCTTCCGGAACTTTGCGGACAAGGAACAGCTGGTCCTGGCCGCACTCAACCGCCAGCTCCGCCTGATGGTGGACCCTGTGATCGACGACGCCCTGGCCGGACCGGATGCCGCCGACGGGCTGTTCCGCGTGATCGATTCGCTGATGGGAGCGGCCAGCGAGGATGCCAACCTGCTCGGCGCCGTGGCCGGCCGCCGCGGCCTGCTGACCGGAATCACCGGCAGCCTCTTTGAGTCCGTGGCCGTCCTGCTGGGCCGCGGCCAGGCTCAAGGAACGCTGCGCACCGACATCTCCATGACCGACGTCATCCGCCTTCTGGCAATGCTGATCGGCGTTGTGGACACCATGGAAGCCGGATCCGACGCCTGGCGGCGCCCCGTGGCACTGGTGGAGGACGCCATCCGCACGGAGCGGCCCCGCCGGCCGCTGCCTCCCCAGTCGCCCCTGCCGGGCACGGCCTTCGATTCAATCATCCTGCCCTGATTCGTCCGCCGGCCGTTCCCTGTCGTCGGGCGGCCGGTCTTCGTGCAGCCGGCCGTCCCTAGCCGTGGAAATGGGCGGCTCCCGGCTTCGTATCGAACCTACGCAGCAGGTCCTCGGCCACGACCCGCAGCTTGACGTTGCGGTTACTGGAGACCCGGCTCAGGATCGCAAACGCTTCGGCCTGCGAGCAGCGGCTCTGGCCCATGACAATGCCCGAGGCGAGATTGATGCTGGTGCGGGACTTCAGGGCCTCAAGGAGGTCGTCATTGAGGTCCTTCGAGGCCGCGATGCGGCCGGCCAGCCGCATGGCTTTGCCGGCACGGGCAGCGAACGCCTCGCAAATCACGATTGCCTCGTCGTCGAAAGCCCCTGCCTCCGGCGCGAAGAATGAGACGGACGCGGCGGCTTCCGGATCCAACCGTAGCGGGAGGGACAGAGCGCTGAGCTGGCCGGTCTTCATCACGGCCCGGCTGTAGCGCGGCCAGCGCGTGTCCGTCCTGGCATCCGGTACGGAAACCGTAGTTCCTGACTCCAGTGCCGCCAGGGACGGGCTTTCGCCGGTGGCCCGCTGGACTTCCCCCAGTAGCATTGCCGCGGGTCCGCTCCCCGCGGAGGCCGCAGGCCGCCGGGCGCGCACCAGCGTGACGGCGCACAGCACGGGAAGCCCGGTTGCCTTCCCGATGAATCCGGCCGAGAACTGGCACAGCTCCTGAAGGAAGTCCTGCAGATCGGCACTTTCAAGGACCAGGTCCTGCAGCCGTTCCGCAAGGTACTGGCCCAGCCGGGTGCCCGTCACTTACGGCCCCCGATGCTCGTGGACCGCGACTGATACCTCGTCTCACCGGAAAAATCTGAAAACAGAAACAACGGAGCCTCCCCACAGGCCAACGGCTTGATCTCACATTTGTTGTGGCGCGCATTTGTTGTGGCGCGGCCAGGGCCGGGGTCACTCCGCCGGTTTGGTGCCGGCTTCCCCCTGGTCCGGGGCCTCCCCCTCGGAGGCACCGCCTTCAGTAGCGGTCCCTTCTGCGGGCGCCCCGCCCTCATGGTGCCCGCCCTCATGGTGCCCGCCCTCATGGTGCGCGCCCTCATCGGCAAGTTGCGTCTCCCGTTGGTGGGCCTTCATGTGTTCCTCGTGCAGGTGGTCCGCTTCCTGCAGATGCTGCTGGAGCTTCTCCTCGGCGTCCCTGCGGCGGCGGGACATCTCGCGCATTTCACGGGTGGATTCGGATCCCGGCGAGGGCAAGTAGGGCCTTGATTTGGCGTCCTTCTCGGTAGCAGGAACGGCTGACGCTTGTTCTTCGCTCATATTCGAATCCTGCCACACCACGGGCGGGGTCACTAGGGCCTGGTGGCCGTCGTCAACTCCAGCCAAGCAGCCGAAGCCCGGCGGCCGCGCCGGCCCCGGCGAGGACTACCACCAGGAAGGGCGCCCGGAGCCACAGGGCGATTCCCGCCGCAGCCAGGGCGCCCATTCTGGCGTCAAACGCGAGCGCCTGGCCCGACGCCACCGCGTTCACAATGGTGAGCGAGGCCAGCAGTCCGATGGTCATTGTGCCTGCGATCCGGGACATCCGCGGATTGCGCAGGAGGCTGGCAGGGACCAGATAGCCCAGCAATTTCCAGGCGTAGCCCAGGAGGCAGGCAAGCAATAGCCACATCCAAAGATTCATTGCCCACCACCCGAACGGGGGCGCCGGCCGGAGTGCCGGTGCTCGCCGTGAGTGTCGCCGTGAGTGCTCTCGTGCTGGTGGTGCTCGGCATACGGGTCCACATCCGGCTCCAGCCCCTCGTCGCTGCGGCCATGGCTGAACCAGCCGATTGCCGCCGCCACGAAAGCCGCTATCAGGATGGGAACCCCCGCGGGCACGAAGGGCACGGCCAGTACCGTGGCGAGGGCGCACACCACGGCGATGGCCACCGGCTCGCGGCCCTTGAGCCGCGGCCAGAGCAGGCCGAGGAAGGCCGCCACCGCGGCGCCGTCGAGCCCCCATTGTTTGGGGTCCCCCAGGGCGCTCCCTGCCAGTGCCCCCACGGCAGTGAACACGTTCCAGAGCACAAAGATGCCGATGCCCGCGGTCCAGAATCCCCGCCGCTGCTCGGCCGGGTCCGTCTGGCCGGTGCTGGTGGCCGTTGATTCGTCGATGGTGACGTGGGCGGCGGCGTACTTGCGCCACCCGCGCGGCTGCAGCAGCGCGTTGAGCTGCATGCCGTAGATGCCGTTGCGCATGCCCAGGAGAGTGGCCGCCCCCATGGCTGCCACCCCTGATCCGCCGCCCGCCACCACGCCGATGAACGCGAACTGGGAACCGCCGCTGAACAGCAGCAGGCTCAGAGCCATGGTCTGCCAGAAATCCAGCCCTGACGTGACGCCGAGTGCCCCGAAGGAAATCCCGTACAGCCCGGTGGCGATGCTGATGGACAGCCCCACCCGCACGGCCGGGGACTGCAGGAGCTTCATTGCCGGTGCCGGGCAGCCTGGCCCGGTTTCCGCAGGCTCCAGGCCCAGGCGATCAGCGGCAGCTGCAGTGGCAGCCGCGCAGTATGCATTTTCCGCTGCGCCGCAGTTCCGGCCGGGCCGTACGCGCGGCGGAGGGCGTCGGCGTGCCCGGCAAGGAACACCGTGAACATTGCGGTCACGCCCCATGCGGCGGCCGGGCGGGTGGCCGGGATCATGAGCCCGACGGCGGCACCCGCCTCCAGCAGGCCGCTGAGCGCCACCCATTCATCCCGGGTCATCACGGCCCACGCGCCGTTGGGGCGGTCACCGGAGTCGTCACGGCACAGGAAATCGGGAACTACCTGGTGGAAAAACGCAGGGTCGCGGAAGTGCTTCATGGCGCTGGTCAGCAGCAGTGCGCCCATGGCAGCCGCTGAGAGGGTCTGGGTGGCCCGGCCGGACCAGGTGAATGGCATGGATCCATGCAACCACAGCCGCAGACGCGCCCGGTAACCGCGGGCATCGCGCACGTTCAGGACCTTTCGCCCGGGTCAGGACCGGCAACCGGGCGTAGCTTTGTGATTATGAGCAGCGTGGTGGAAATGACCGGCGTCGTGAAGCGCTTCGGAAGCGTCACTGCCCTCGACGGCCTCGACTTCAGTGTGGCGGAGGGCGAGGTGCACGGCTTCCTGGGTCCCAACGGGTCCGGCAAGTCCACCACCTTGCGGCTGCTGCTGGGTATGCTGCGGGCCAATTCCGGGTCAATCCGCGTGCTGGGCCTGGATCCCTGGCACGACGTTGCCACCCTGCACCGCCGGCTGGCGTATGTTCCAGGGGACGTTGCCCTGTGGCCGAACCTGACCGGCGGGGAGGTGATCGACCTGCTGGGCCGGCTCCAAGGCGGACAGGACCGCGCCCGGCGGGACGCGCTGCTGCAGACATTCGACCTTGACCCCACGAAAAAGTCGCGCACGTACTCCAAGGGCAACCGGCAAAAGGTTGCCTTGGTGGCGGCACTGGCCACGGACGCCGAGCTCTTCCTCCTGGACGAGCCCACCAGCGGCCTGGACCCGTTGATGGAGGACGCCTTCCGCGGCTGCGTCCGTGAGTTGCGCGGGCAGGGCCGCACGGTCCTGCTGAGCAGCCACATCCTGAGCGAGGCCGAGGCCCTCTCGGACCGGGTCAGCATCATTCGCGCCGGCAGGGTGGTGGAGTCCGGGCCGCTTGAGCAGCTGCGGCACCTTACGCGGACGTCGGTCACGGCCGACGTCGCCCGCGTACCTCCTGGCCTGGACCTCCTTCCCGGTGCCCACGACATTGTGGTGACCGACCACCGTGTGACCGCCCAGGTGGACCCCGCGGGGCTGGGGCCGTTCCTGCAGGCCCTGACGGCTGCCGGGTTGCAGGCGCTGACCAGCCAGCCGCCCACCCTGGAGGATTTGTTCCTGCGCCACTACGGCCCGGCAGGATCGTTCGAAGCGGCCCGGCGATGACCGGCACCGCGCCCAGGACGGCAGCCCGGACGCAGGCCCGGACGCCATCCGGGGCCATGACCGGAACGCTGGCCGGAACCGGTGTCCTGGTCCGGCTCGGCCTGCGGCGGGACCGCTGGCTGCTGCCGCTCTGGATAGCGGGGTTCGCCCTGATTGCCTACTCGACGGCGGTGGCCGGCGCAGAGCTGTACCCGGATGCGGCCAGCCGGGTGGAGGCCTCTACCGCGCTGAATGCCACGGCATCCATGGTGGCGCTCTTTGGCCGGATCTACGATCCCGCCTCTCTCGGCGCCCTCTCCCTCATCAAATACACCGCCTTTATGACAGCCATCCTTGCGGTCCTCATGGTCATCCTCACCATCCGGCACACGCGGGGGGACGAAGAAAGCGGACGGCTGGAACTGCTTGGCGGGGGCCGGCTGGGACGCGACGCCCCGCTGGTGTCCGCGCTGGCAATCAGCTTTGCTACCAGCATCCTGACCGGGCTGTTCTCGGCGGCCGCCCTCGCCGTCGGCGGTTTGCCGGGGAACGGGTCACTTGCCTTCGGCCTGGGCTGGGCAGCCACTGGGATGGCATACAGCGCGGTGGCTGCCCTGGCGGCCCAGCTAACGGCCAGCGCCCGCGCCGCGACCGGGTTCAGCATCGGAGTCATCGCTGTGACCTACGGGCTGCGGGCGGTGGGCGACCTCGCCGAACCCGGCCCGTCGGTGTGGTCCTGGCTTTCGCCGATCGGGTGGAACCAGCAAATCCGGGCCTATGCCGGCGACCACTGGTGGGTGCTCTCGCTGCCCCTGGCGCTCTGCGCTGCGCTGGTTCCCGTCGCGTTCTTCCTGCGGTCGCGGCGCGACCTCGGCGCCGGCCTTCGCGATGAGCGGCCCGGCCCCGCCCGCGGCCACCTGTCGGGCGTGCTGGGCCTCGCCGTGCGGCTGCAGTACCGCGTCCTGGTGGCGTGGTGCGTGGCGTTCGTCCTTTTCGGAGTGGTGATCGGCTCGCTGGTGGGCAATGTGGCGGACTTCCTGAGTTCCCCCGGCGCCCAGGACCTGATGCGGGCGCTGGGCGGCCGGCAGGCCCTGACCGATGCGTTCCTAGCCGCCGAGATCAGCATCATGGGGGTCATCGCTGCCGCGTACGGCATCTCCGCGGCCAACCACCTCCGCAGTGAGGAGGCTGCCGGGCACACCGAGGCCCTGCTGGGCACTGCCACCACCCGCATCCGCTGGGCCAGCAGCCACTACGCCGTGGCACTGGCAGGCGTTGCGCTGCTGCAGCTGCTGACCGGCGTCTCGATCGGCATCGGGGCCGCGTCCGCCGTCAATGACGCGGAGCTGGTGGCCCGGTCCACCATGGCGGCGCTGGCCCAGATTCCGGCTGCCTGGGTGCTCACCAGTGCCGCGCTGGCGGTGTTCGGCTGGGTGCCCCGGATGGCCGGTGCCGTGTGGGTGCTCCTGCTGGGCTTCATCGCGCTGGGTGAATTCGGAGTGCTGTGGAACGCTCCGGAATGGCTGATGGACCTCTCGCCGTTCCGGCACACCCCGTTGCTTCCGGTGGACGCTGAAGCAGTTCCGGCGCTGGTGGCCCTCACGGCCGCCGCGGCACTGCTTGGCGCTCTGGGCTACGCCGGCTGGCGGCGCCGCGACCTGGCGGCGTGAGCTGCGCTGATCAGCGACAGTGCCTGACCGGACTGCTCAGCCGACGGGATGACTGCTTTCCGTGAGCCGGGCCAGCACCTGCGCCGGCCGGTTGGTGGTGATTTCGTGGATGCCCAGCTCCTGGCACAGCGCCACGTCCTGATCCGAATCAACAGTCCACACCCTGAATCTCCGGCCGGAATCCAGCCAGCGCTTCACGGTGCGGGCGTGCTCGCGGACGTAGTTAATGCCTGGTCCGGCCAGCCTCACTTCGCAGTCGTTCAGGATCCGTTCGCCTTCCACCTGGGCCGCCCGCATGACGTTCGCCACGGCCCCGCCCGTGATAATTCCCAGCCCCAGTTCCTCACGCACTTCGTCCACGTTGATGTCGTCCACCAGCTGGCAGACGAACTCGGCCGGAACAGTCTTCAGCAGGTGCTTCACAGCGTCCGGGCTGAAACTCATGAAGGAGACGGAGATGTTGTCCACCCTTGAAGTGCGGGGATCCCAGCCTTCAGCTTCCAGCACCTCCAGCACGCGGTCCTCCAGCTGCAGCAGGTAAGGGCTGGGATGCTTGAGTTCAATGGCGAGCCCGATCTCCCGGCCCGCCTCCCGGAGGATGTCCAGCAGCTCCGGCAGCGTCAGCAGCTGGTCGAACTTCCCGCCGTATTCGAGGGGGATGCGGGCGCCCTTCCACGAGGAAAAATCCAAGAGCCGCAGCTCCTCAAGGGTCCGGTCCGCCACAGGGCCGGTTCCGTCCGAGGTGCGGTCCAGGTTCGCGTCATGCAGCAGGACGACGTGCTGGTCGCGGCTGAGGTGGACGTCGCATTCCACACCGTCGGCCCCGTCCGCGAGGGCCTGGAGATAGGCGGCCCGCGTGTGCTCGGCGAAAGCGGCGCTGGCTCCGCGGTGGGCGTAGACCAGCGGCCGGGAAGAGACGGTCTCGTCGGTAGTCATGGAGACACGTTAGCGGACACCCGTGGCGGTTGCGGGGCTAGGCTGGGCACATGCAGGTGAACAGTGATCAAACCACCCGTCCCGCTGCAACCGGTCCGGCGAATGCCGGCAAGCCAGGCGGCGCACCCGAGTCCGGTGCCGCCGTCGTCGACCGGGACCTGGGCAGTGACGCCGAAAAAGCCGCCGCGCTGCGGAAAATGAAGCTCCTGGCGCTGGCCCTGCTGATTCTCATGGCGGTGATTTTCGTCTTTGCCTTCGCCCTGCAGAAGCAGTACCCATGGCTCGAATACGTGCGGGCGGCGGCGGAGGGCGGCATGGTGGGCGCCCTCGCGGACTGGTTCGCCGTGACGGCGCTGTTCAAGTACCCGATGGGGATTAAGATCCCGCACACGGCCATCATTCCGCGCCGCAAGGACCAGATCGGCGCCTCGCTGGGTGAGTTCGTGGAGACCAATTTCCTCTCTGAACAGGTGGTCCAGGAAAAGCTCGCCTCCGTGGACATCGCGCGGAAAGCAGGGGCGTGGCTGTCCGGTCCCGGCGGCGCCGAGCGCGTGGCCAAGGAGGGTGCCGCCGTCATCCGCGGCGCGTTCAAAGTATTGAACGACGACGACGTCCAGGCCGTGATCGAGTCGATGGTCCGCAAGCACCTGCTCACTCCGCCGTGGGGGCCTCCGGTGGGCCGGCTCGCCGAGCGGATCTTCGCCGACGGGCACCACCACACGCTGGTGGACCTGCTGGTGGACCGGACCGTGGACTGGGTCCGGGACAACCACGAGACTGTCAGCAGGCTGGTTTCGGACCGGTCCCCGCAGTGGGTCCCGCAGTTCGTGGACGGGCTCGTGGGAGACAAGGTGTACGTGGAAATCCTGAAGTTCACCAAGGCCGTTCAGTCCGATCCGGACCACCAGGTCCGGCAGTCCATCGACACCTACCTCACCTCGCTGGCGCAGGACCTGCAGCACGATCCCGTGATGATCGCCCGCGCCGAAGGCATCAAGGCACAGGTCCTGGGCGACCCCGAAGTCCGCGAACTGGCATCCCGCACCTGGGGCACCATCAAAGCGGCGCTGCTCAGCGCCGTCGACGATCCGCACAGCGAACTGACCGTGAAGTTCAAGGCCGCCGTGCACGACTTCGGCACCCGGCTCGTGGTTGACCCTGAGCTGGCCGGGAAGGTGAACGCGTGGATCGGAGATGCCGCGGGCTACCTGGTGAAGACATACCGCTCGGACATCGCCGGCGTGATCACGGATACGGTGGCGCGCTGGGATGCCGAGGAGACATCGCAGAAGATCGAGCTTCAGGTGGGCAAGGACCTGCAGTTCATCCGGATCAACGGCACGGTGGTGGGAGCCCTGGCCGGCCTGGCCATTTTCACGGTGGCACACCTGGCCTTCGGCTGACCCCCAAGCCCGAACGGACACTTGAGCACCCTTCCCCAAGCCCGAACGGGCACTTGAGCACCCTTCCGAAGGGCCGCAAGTGTCCGTTCGCGCTCAAGTGGGAGCGAAGCTACGCGGGCACGGCCTTTGCCTTGGTCCGTCCCTGCACTGCGAACACCGTGAAAGCCAGTGCCGCGAGCGCCGTGACCACCAGCAGGAGCAGCCCGATCGAGTAGCTGTGGGTGGCGGCGTCGTACGTTGCCCCCATCACGAGCGGCGGAAAGTAGCCGCCGAGGCCGCCCGCAGCGCTGACCACACCGCTGATGCTGCCCACTTTTCCCTGCGGTGCCAGCACACCCACCCAGGCGAACACCCCGCCCGTGCCCAGTCCGAGGGCCGCCGCCATGGCGACGAAGGTCAGGCCCGCCGGGACCTCGCCGTCGGGCTGCAGGTTCACCACCCACGCCAGGACGGCGACGGCGGACAGCGAAACGATCACCACCGGTTTGGGCCCCAGTTTGTCTGCCATCACGCCGCCCACCGGCCGTGCCAGCACCGCCGCGAGGGCGAACCCTGCGGTGCGGGCACCGGCGCCGCTGGGATCGAAGCTGTACACGTCCCGGAGGTAGGTGGGCAGGTAGGTGGCGAAGGAGACGAAACCGCCGAAGACGACGGCGTAGAGGAAGCACATCTTCCAGGTGACCGGCGTCTTGGCGGCGTCCAGGAGCTTGGGCAGCACCGGGGCATTGTTACGGGTCCAGCCCGGGGATTCCTTCATCAGGAACCAGACCAGGGCAGCCATCACGACTAGGACGCCAGCGATCAGCAGATGCGTGGGGAAGTACCCGATGGCGGCAACGAGCCGGGGGTTGAGGAAGGCGGCCAGCGCCGTTCCGCCCATGCCGGCGCCAAAGACGCCGGTGGCGAAGCCCCGCCGGGACGGCTCGTACCAGGCGCTGACAAAGGGGATTCCGACGGCGAAGACGGTTCCGGCAACGCCGAGCAGCAGGCCGGCGCCCAGCACCAGCGGGAAGGAGCGGAGGGTGCCGCCGACGGAGACGAGCAGGATCGGCAGGATGGCGGCGAGCAGCACGAAAGTGAACATCACCCGGCCCCCGTACTTGTCCGTCAGGGTGCCGACCACGATCCGCCCCAGCGAGCCGACGAACACCGGCATAGCGACCAGCACGCCGGTGGTGGCCGGGTTCAACTGCAGGTTCTGCGTGTAAAAGGCGCCTAGGGTTGCCACGGAGTTCCAGGCCCAGAACCCTGCCACGGACGCCGCTGTGGCCAGCACCAGGTTCAGGGTCCGGCCCGTGGAGGCGGACGTTGGGGACGGTGCTGTTCCAGCCACTGTTCACTCCTTCGGATTCAGCTAGCCACTTTCAGCGGTTACGGGTATCTCTGTCCTTGGTTCCCACGGGCGACCAGCCACGCCGGGCCGGAACGCCTGAGGTGGTGGACCCTGCCGGCCGGTCCGGTGCTTTCCCTCCCGCCGCCCGGCCGGCTGCTTTTCCTCCGGCCCGGTCCCGGTCACGCGAGCGGTAGACGATGTAGGGGCGGAAGAGGTAGTGCAACGGCGCCGTGAAGGCGTGGACCAGCCGGGTGAACGGCCAGATGACGAACAGTGCCATTCCCACCAGGGTGTGCAGGTGGAAGGAAAACGGCGCCCCGGCCATGGCCTCGATGTCCGGCTGGAAGATGAACAGCGACCGGAACCAGGGCGCCACGGTCTCGCGGTAGTTGTGGCCGTGCTCGCCCTCGAAAACGCTGGCCAGTGTAGTCCAGAGGCCGAACACGATGGCGGCAGTGAGCACCACGTACATGGTCTTGTCGTTCGTGGTGGTGGCCATGAACACAGGCCCGGTGGTGCGGCGGCGGTAAATGAGCAGGATGATCCCGCCGAGCGTCCCCACGCCCGCAATCCCGCCCACGAACAGGGCGTTGAAGTGGTAGAAGTCCTGGCTCATTCCAACTGCCTGCGTCCACGCCATCGGGATGACCAGGCCAAAGAAGTGGCCGGCGATCACGGCCAGAAGGCCGAAGTGGAACAGTGGCGAGGCAACCCGGAGAAGCTTCGATTCGTACAGCTGGGATGATCTGGTGGTCCAGCCGAACTGATCGTACTTGTAGCGCCACACCAGGCCGCCCACCAGCACCACCATCATGACGTACGGCAGGACGCCCCAGAGCACGATGTCCATGGTGGAAATTTCGACGGCGGATGCGGGCTCGGCTTCGGTTGCCGGCATGGTCAGGCCCCCTTCACGGGCAGGAGTCGCGGGTCGTACGGGTCCAGGCCCACCGATTCGACGGGAGGCCCGTAGCCGGCCATCCGCATCACGGCCTGCTCATCCGCCGGCGATTTGCCAGGCAGCGTGGCGCAGACGGCTTGGAGGATCCGGGCGTGCGGAAGCTCGTCCCGCAGCAGCCCGAACCGGAGCATCTCCAAGCTGGCCCGGAAACGGGTCAGCAGTTCGCGTCCCGCCGCCAGGTCCACCACGGCGGCGTATTCCAGGACCATCGGCAGGTAGTCCGGAAGTTCCCCGTGGGTGTCCACCAGGATGTCGCTTTGCCGGTAGGTCTTCTTGAAGTTGCCCAGCACTTCACCGCGGCGCCGGGTGTCCCCGTCGGTCCAGTAGCTCAGGTGGAGCGCGTGGCGCTTGCCGAGGTCGAATTCGCGCACGTAGTGTGCCTGCACTTCCATAGACGGCGTGGATTCCAGCAGATCCAGCACCCCGGCGAAGTCCGGCAACGCACCGGGGAACTCGCCCAACGCAGAACGCATGAGCGGCACCCTGCCGATCAGTTCCTCATCCGGGTAGGACAGGCACCAGGCCGCCGCCAGGTAGACCACCTGCTGGCGCCGGCTCAAGGCAGCTCTCCCGGCGTGCGCTGGTCAGGGAACAACCCTTTTTCCGGGAACAACCCCGGCGGGGCCCCGGTGCCGTCCCAGTTCAGCAGGTTCACGCGCCCCCGCAGGGTTGTTTCACCGGGAGCCTCGGCTGAGGTCTGCCGGTCCCGCAGGGCGTTGAAGGTTTCCACCGCCACGGGGACCGGGCGGCCGCTGGCCTCGCCGAAGTGGGCTGTATCCTGCATGCCCGGGCCGCCCTCGAAGTCCAGCGAGCAGCCCATCTCCTCGAGGTCATGGGCCTGTTCCACGTGGGCCTTGGGGATGACGTAGCGCTCGTCGTACTTCGCGATCGCCATCAGCCGGTACATCTCGTACATCGTCTGGCCGTCCATGCCCACCGCTTCCGGGATGGAGTCGTCGGGGTCGTTGCCCAGGCTGATGCCGCGCATGTAGGAGCGCATCGCCGCAAGCTTCTTCAAGACGGCGGTGACCCGCTCCGCGTCCCCGGCCGTGAACAGTTCCGCGAGGTATTCCACCGGGATGCGAAGCGCCTCAATGGCGCCGAAAAGGTTGCCCTGATCCTCGCCGTCGTGCCCCTGGTCCCGCAGCAGATCCACCACCGGTGAGAGCGGCGGCACGTACCAGACCATCGGCATGGTCCGGTATTCCGGGTGCAGCGGCAGGGCCAC
The DNA here is from genome assembly GCF_037911235.1 of Arthrobacter oryzae. Taxonomy (GTDB): domain Bacteria; phylum Actinomycetota; class Actinomycetes; order Actinomycetales; family Micrococcaceae; genus Arthrobacter; species Arthrobacter oryzae_E. The sequence goes on along the minus strand of NZ_JBBLYW010000071.1, from coordinate 4,805 downwards.
CTTGTAGACCTTCGCGAGGGCGTACACCGGCGAGCGCCGGGCGGCGTCTATCCAGTCCTCCGGGATGCCCTGGGCGCGGGCGTCGGCCTGGACGGCGGGGTCGTTCGGGTCCAGCAGCACGTCCATCTGGGCGTCGTAGAGTTCCTTCGGGTCGGTGACGGCCGCCGCCGCGGTGACGGCGTCGGCGTCGTACAGGAACAGCCCCAGGTACCGCAGCCGGCCCACGCAGGTCTCCGAGCAGACCGTCGGCAGCCCCACCTCCACCCGCGGGTAGCAGAAGGTGCACTTCTCGGCCTTCCCGGTCTTGTGGTTGAAGTAGATCTTCTTGTACGGGCAGCCGGTGACGCACTGCCGCCAGCCCCGGCACTTGTCCTGGTCCACCAGCACAATGCCGTCCTCCACCCGCTTGTAGATGGCGCCGGACGGGCAGGACGCCATGCAGGACGGGTTCAGGCAGTGCTCGCAGATCCGCGGCAGGTAGAACATGAAGGTCTGCTCGTAGGCGAACTTGATCTTGTCCTCTGATTCGCGCCGCACTTTTTCCACGATCGGGTCAAGGTGCCCGTTCTCTGTGGAGCCGCCCAGGTCGTCGTCCCAGTTCGCGGACCACGTGATTTTCGTGTCCTTGCCGGTGATCAGGGACTTGGGCCGGGCCACCGGGAAGTCGTCGCCCAGCGGCGCATCCACGAGGGTCTTGTAGTCGTAGGTCCACGGCTCGTAGTAGTCCTTGAGCTCGGGCTGGACGGGGCTGGCGAAGATCCCCAGCAGCTTCTTCACGCGTCCGCCGGCCTTGAGCACCAGCTTGCCGCGCTTGTTCAGCACCCAGCCGCCGTGCCACCGCTCCTGGTCCTCGTAGCGGCGCGGATACCCCTGCCCGGGACGGGTTTCCACGTTGTTGAACCAGACGTATTCGGTGCCAGCACGGTTGGTCCAGGCCTGCTTGCAGGTCACGGAACATGTGTGGCAGCCGATGCATTTGTCCAGGTTCATGACCATGCCCATTTGAGCCATTACTCGCATCAGTACTGCACCTCCTGGGAACGACGGCGGACGGTGGCAACCATGTCGCGCTGGTTTCCGGTGGGGCCGAGGTAGTTGAACGCGTAGGCCAGCTGGGCGTAGCCGCCGATCAGGTGCGAGGGCTTGACCAGCAGCCGGGTGACCGAGTTGTGGATGCCGCCGCGCCTGCCGGTGGCCTCGGACTTGGGCACGTCGATGGTGCGCTCCTGGGCGTGGTGGACGTAGACCACGCCGGCCGGCATCCGGTGGCTGACGATGGCCCGGGCCACCAGGACGCCGTTGATGTTCAGGCACTCCACCCAGTCGTTGTCCTTGACCTGGATGGCCTCGGCGTCGGCGGGGCTCATCCATACCGTGGGACCGCCGCGGGACAGCGAGAGCATCAGCAGGTTGTCCTGGTATTCGGAGTGGATGGACCATTTGGAGTGCGGGGTGAGGTAGCGGACCACCACCTCCATGGACCCGTCGCGGCCGAGTTTGGGTTCACCGAAGAGCCGGTGCATGTCCAGCGGCGGCCGGTAGATCGGAAGGGCCTCGCCGATGTCGATCATCCAGTCATGGTCGAGGAAGAAGTGCATCCGCCCGGTCAAGGTGTGGAAGGGCTTGAGCCGTTCGATGTTGATGGTGAACGGGGCGTAGCGCCGGCCGCCGGTTTCGGAGCCCGACCATTCCGGCGAGGTGATCACCGGGACCGGGCCGGCCTGGGTCTGGGCGAAGGTGATGAACTTTTCCTCGGAGCCCTCAGACAGGTCCGCGAGTTTCCGGCCGGTGCGGACTTCCAGGTCCTTGAAACCCTGCACGGACAGCGCACCGTTGGTGGTGCCGGAGAAGGCCAGGATGGCCTCGGCCATTTTCGCGTCGGTGTCGATCGCCGGCCGGCCGTCCGCGGCGCCGCCCAGCATCACGCCGTTGGACCGGCTGAGCCGGTCCAAGGCTCCGGCAAGTTTGTAGGTCACGTTCTTGACCGTGAAACCCAGTTTGTCGGCAAGGGGTCCGACGGCGGCCAGTTTGTCCGCGATCGCCGTATAGTCCCGCTCCACCACGGAAAAGACGGGCATGTTCTGGCCGGGTACTGCGGGGATGGACGCGTCCCGCCAGTCCCGGACGATCCCGCCGGGCTGGGCAAGCTGGCCCGGGGTGTCGTGCTGCAGCGGCACACTGACCAGGTCCCGCCTCACCCCTAGGTGGGCCTTGGCCTGCCGGGAGAACTCGCGGGCCAGCAGGTGGAAGGTGTCGAAATCGGTCTTGGTCTCCCACGGCGGGTCGATCGCCGGGCTGAACGCATGCACAAAGGGGTGCATGTCCGTGGAGGACAGGTCATGCTTCTCGTACCAGGTGGCAGCCGGGAACACGACGTCGGACAGCAGCGTGGTGGAGGTCATCCGGAAGTCCGCGGAGACCAGCAGGTCCAGCTTCCCCTCCGGCGCCTGCTCATGCCATTTCACGTCCCTGGGCTTGAGCCCTTCGGCGTGGTCCTTGCCCAGCACGTTGTTGTGGGTGCCCAGCAGGTTCCGCAGGAAGTACTCGTTGCCCTTGGCCGAGGAGCCGAAGAGGTTGGAGCGCCACAGCACGAGGGTCCGCGGCCAGTTCTCCGGGGCGTCCACGTCCTCGATCGCCGGGTTCAGGGTGCGGTTCTTGAGCGCGTCCGCGATGTAGCCGGGAGTGTCCGGGGCGGTTCCGGCGGCGACGGCGGCCTCCGCCTCGTCCGCGAGGTCCAGCGGGTTGCGGTCGAACTGCGGGTAGAACGGCATCCAGCCGAGCCGTGCGGACTGGGCCAGGGCGTCTGCGGTGTGCATGCCGTCCAGGGCTCCCGTGGAAAGCGGGGATTTCAGCGCGTCTGCGGAGTACCCGTCCTGCCGCCACTGGTCCGTGTGCATGTACCAGTAGCCGGTGCCGATCATGGTCCGCGGCGGCCGGGACCAGTCCAGCGCGTTGGCCAGCGACAGCCAGCCGGTGACGGGGCGGGTTTTTTCCTGCCCCACGTAGTGCGCCCAGCCGCCGCCGTTGCGGCCCATGCAGCCGGTCAGCATCACGAGCGCCAGGACGGCCCGGTAGGTGGTGTCGCCGTGGAACCACTGGCAGATCCCGGCGCCCATGATGATCATGGACCGGCCCTTGGACTGCTCGGCATTCCGGGCGAACTCCCGTGCCACCCGGATGCAGGCCTGCGCCGGAACTGACGTGATCTCCTCCTGCCAGGCCGGGGTGTAGGGCGTCGCCGCGTCGTCGTAGCCGGCGGCCCACTCCCCCGGAAGTCCTTCCCTGCCCACGCCGTACTGCGCCAGCATGAGGTCGAACACCGTGGTGACCAGGTGGCCATCCACCTCGATGACGGGCACGCCGCGCCGCAGCACGCTGCCCTCGCCGCCGGCGTCCTCGAAGCACGGCAGCAGGATTTCGGCGCTCTCAGCGGAGACCTCCCGGAGCGACAGGGCCGGGTCAATCCCCTCGAGATCGAGGTTCCATTTGCCCTCGCCGCTGCCGGAATAACGGAAACCCATGGAGCCGTTGGGGACGGCCGTCCGGCCGGTCTTTTTATCGAACAGCACGGTGCGGAACGCTGCGTCCTCGGCCCCGGACTCCGCCGGGAGGTCCTGGGCGGTGAGGAATTTCGACGGCGTCAGCCCGCCGTCGTCGTTCTTCACGAGCCGTACGAGGAACGGCAGGTCCGTGTACTGCCGGACGTAGTCGGAGAAGAAAGGCACGTCACGGTCGACGAAGAATTCCTTGAGCATGACGTGGCCCATGGCCATGGCGAGCGCGGCGTCCGTTCCGGCCTGGGCGGGGAGCCATTCGTCGGCGAACTTGGTGTTGTCCGCGTAGTCCGGGCTGACCGTGACCACCTTGGTGCCGCGGTACCGCACCTCGGCCATCCAGTGCGCGTCCGGCGTCCGGGTGACCGGGACGTTGGAACCCCACATCATGAGGTAGCGCGCGTCCCACCAGTCGCCGGATTCCGGCACGTCCGTCTGGTCACCGAAGACCTGGGGGCTGGCCACGGGCAGGTCCGCATACCAGTCGTAGAAGGACGTCATCACCCCGCCGATCAGCTGGATGAAGCGGGTCCCCACGGCATGCGACACCATGGACATCGCGGGGATGGGCGAGAAGCCGGCGCAGCGGTCCGGGCCGTAGGTTTTGATTGTGTTCACGTGGGCGGCCGCTGCGATCTCGACTGCCTCCTGCCAGGAGACGCGCACCAGGCCGCCCTTGCCGCGGGCCTGCTGGTAGCGGCGGCGGCGCTCCGGGTCAGCCGCTATTTCTGCAAAAGCGAGCACCGGATCGCCGAGGCGGGCCTTCGCTTCGCGGTACATTTCGACGAGGACGCCCCGGGCGTACGGGAAGCGGACGCGGGTGGGCGAGTAGGTGTACCAGGAGAAGGCCGCCCCGCGCGGGCAGCCCCTGGGTTCGTATTCCGGACTGTCCGGGCCCACCGAGGGGTAGTCGGTCTGCTGGGATTCCCAGGTGATGATGCCGTCCTTGACGTACACCTTCCAGGAGCAGGAGCCGGTGCAGTTCACCCCGTGCGTGGAGCGGACCACCTTGTCGTGGCTCCAGCGGTCGCGGTAGAAGATGTCGCCCTTGCGGCCACCCTCCCGGAACACCGCCCTGCCGTCGTCGGTCTGGTCCCATTTGGTGAAGAAACGGCCCAGCTTCAACATTGCATCTGATGCGGGTCCATCTAACCCCGCATGGGGTCCGGCAGCCATGCCCTCAAGCTAGGTTGTCGCGTGAAGCCCCGGATAGGGCCGAACGGCACTGGCTCCGCGCGGCAACAGCGCGAA
>NZ_JBBLYW010000070.1:0-5499 GCF_037911235.1 Arthrobacter oryzae | reverse complement strand
GTCCCGGGCCAACTCCCCACCGACATGCCCCCGGGCGAGCTCATCGCCGAGTTCCGCGGCCGCAGCCGCACCATCTCCAAGAAATAGAAACAGGGACCCCAGATGACCCTCCACGCCACTGAACCAGCAGCAGCCACCGACGCCGTGCTGGACCGCGAAGAAACCATATCCCGCGACGAGCTGGAGGCACTCCAGCTGAGCCGCCTCCAGCACACGGTCGCCTACGCCTATGACCGCGTCCCGCTGTACAAGCGCAAGTTCGACGAAGCCGGCGTCCACCCCACGGACCTCCGCGAACTGGCGGACCTGGGCAAGTTCCCCTTCACCACCAAGGAGGACCTCCGGCTGGAGTACCCCTTCGGCATGTTCGCCGTGCCGCAGCGCGAGGTGGCCCGGATCCACGCCAGCTCCGGCACCACCGGCCGCGCCACCGTGGTGGGCTACACCAAGAAGGACCTCGCCGACTGGGCCAAGCTGGTGGCACGGTCCCTCCGCGCGTCCGGCGTCCGCCCCGGCATGAAGGTCCACAACGCCTACGGCTACGGCCTGTTCACCGGCGGCATGGGTGCCCACGCCGGCGCCGAGGCGCTGGGCTGCACCGTCATCCCGATCTCCGGCGGCCAGACCGAACGCCAGATCACCCTGATCCAGGACTTCAAGCCCGACGCGATCCTGGCCACCCCGACCTACCTGCTGACCATCGCGGACGCCATGATGAAGCAGGGCATCAACCCCGCCTCCACCTCGCTCAAGTACGCGGTGCTCGGCGCGGAGCCCTGGACCGAGGAAATGCGTCACGAGCTCGAAACCACAATGAACATCAAAGCCTGCGACATCTACGGCCTGTCCGAGGTCATGGGCCCCGGCGTGGCCGGCGAAGCCGTGGAAACCCAGGACGGCAGCCACATCTGGGAGGACCACTTCCGCCCCGAGATCATCGACGCGTTCGACCCCACGAAGGTCCTGGGCGACGGCGAACACGGCGAACTGGTGTTCACCTCGCTCACCAAGGAAGCGCTGCCCATCATCCGCTACCGCACCAAGGACCTCACCCGCCTGCTGCCCGGCACTGCCCGTCCCGCGCACCGCCGCATGGGCCGCATCACCGGCCGCAGCGACGACATGATCATCCTGCGCGGCGTGAACCTGTTCCCCTCCCAGATCGAGGAAATCGCGTTGCGGATCCCCGAGCTCAGCCCGCACTTCCAGCTGGAACTCACCCGCCCCGAGGGCCAGCGGATGGACCAGCTCACGGTCAAGATCGAACGCCGGGAATCCGTCTCAGTAGAGGGTGTGGCCTCGGCCGCCAAGGTCCTGCAGCAGCAGATCAAGATCCATGTCGGATCCTCCTGCACCGTCAACGTCGTCGAGCCCGGCTCCCTGGAGCGTTCAAACGGCAAGCTCCGCCGGATTTACGACATGCGTCCCAAGGCATAGCGCGAACGGACACTTGCGTCCCAAGCAGGCAGCAGCCATGTAAGGGCCCGGGGTTTTCCCCGGGCCCTTCTTGGCGTGTCCGCCGCTCCCCGGAGCCGCCGGACGGCCGTCCATTGCGTCTTGTTGCCAAGTTTTAGGCAATCGGTTGCCAAACCGTGGCACAGCCCCTAGTCTGGAAACCGCGCCCACGCAGTGGTGGACGCTTTCTCATGAACAGGATCAGCAATGACGCACACTCCCTCGACCACGGGAACCAAGCCACACGGCGCGCTCCACCCGGCCGCCGTCAATAAAACCGAGCTTCGCCGCGCCGGCTGGGCAGGGTTCATCGGAACCGTCCTGGAAAACTACGACATGGTTGTCTACGGTGTGGGCACGGCCATCATCTTCAACACCCTGTTCTTCCCCAACGTCTCCCCCGCGGTCGGCTTCATCGCCAGCTTCGGCGCTTACGCCGTCGGCTTCGTGGCCCGGCCCATGGGCGGACTGTTCTTCTCCCGCTATGGCGACAAGATCGGCCGGAAGTTCGTGCTCGTGGCCACCCTTGCCCTGATGGGCACGGCCACCTTTGCCATGGGCCTGCTGCCCACCTACGAATCCGTGGGCATCCTGGCTCCGATCCTCCTGACCGTGCTGCGGTTCATCCAGGGCTTCGGCGCCGGCGCGGAAATGGCAAGCGCCGTGGTGCTGCTGGCCGAATTCGCCCCCAAGGGCAAGCGCGGCGCCATGACCTCGCTGGTGTGGGCCGGTGCCGCAGTCGGCTCCGTCTTCGGTTCCGGTGCCTGGATCCTTGTCCAGCTGCTGCCCCGCGAAGACCTCGAATCCTGGGGCTGGCGCCTGGTGTTCCTTTCCAGCGCCCTCGTGACCGTGGCTGCGTACCTGATCCGCCGCAACATGAAGGAATCCCCGGTCTTCGCCGAGCTCAAGAAGGAACATGTCGAGGCAGCCTCACCGGTCGCGGAAGTGCTCAAGAAGGGCCGCCGTCCGCTGCGCCAGGTGTTCCTCATCAACATGGGCACGCACGCCCACTCCTACATCTACCAGGCCTTCCTGGGCACGTTCCTGATCTCCGTGGTCAACATCGACAAGGCACTCATCCCGCAGATGCTGGCTATGGGCGGCCTCTTCGCCATTCCCGCCGCACTGGTCGCGGGCCGCGCCACCGACCGCTGGGGCCGCAAGCCCGTGAACGTGTTTATCCTCGCCTTCCTCTTCCTGTTCTCCTTCCCCGCATTCTGGCTCAGCAGCACGGGTAACGTCTGGCTGATCGCACTCGTCTACGCGGTGGGCTTCACCTTCGCCGTGGAGGGCGGCATCGCGGCGCAGTCGGCCATGTACGCCGAGCTGTTCGGCTCCAAGTTCCGGTACGCCGGCGTGGCAATTGCCCGCGAATTCTCGGCAATCTTCGGCGGCGGCATCGCACCAATCATCTGTTCGGCGCTGCTCGCCTGGGCCACCGGCTCCTACTGGCCCATCGCCGCCTACATGATGGTCATCGTGGGCATCTCGCTGGTCCAGGCGATCAAAGCGCCTGAAACCAAGGACCGCGATCTCACGCTGGAAGAGAACGCCAGCTAAGGCGTCTGGCAACGCCTCCTATACGAGCGCGCGACGTCGAAAGGTCACCGAAATGGGGAAGGTCCCCGGCTGCTGCAGCCGGGGACCATCCTTTTACGGGAGGCATTCAGTGCACTACTGCCAATGCGCGACAGCGCTGTGACGTGCCGATGGCTAACCGCCAGCCGGGCAGCCCAACGTGCCTGATCCCGTCCCGATCCTTGAAATTTTTGAGTCAGAACCGGTCCCCGCGCCGATAGTTCCTCTACAAGTTTTCTAGCACCGGAGCACGGCACAAGCAAGGGATTTCGGGAACATGACCCCGACTGCCTCAATTGACCGAACGTTCATGAGAAAATAGCCGGTATGTCCACCACTGATGCACCCACCAAGCGCGGCCGCCCCGGATACGACCAGCAGTCGGTGCTGCAGATCGCCGTCGAGGTCTTCAACCGACACGGCTACGACGCCACGTCCATGGGCATCCTTGCCGAAAACCTGGGCATTTCCAAGTCGGCCATCTACCACCACGTGCCGTCCAAGGGCGACCTACTCAAGCTCGCCCTGGAAGAAGCGCTGGGCGGACTGGAGGCCATCCTGGAGCAGCCGCAGGCCCAGTCCGGGACGGCCGAGGCCCGTCTCGAGTTCGTGCTCCGGGAGACCATCTCAGTGCTGGTGGAACGGCTTCCGTTCGTCACCCTGCTGCTGCGCCTGCGCGGCAACACGGACATTGAGCGCGACGCCATGGAACGCCGGCGCACCTTCGACCACAGGGTGGCGGCGCTGATCTCGGCCGCCCGCGATGAGGGCTCCCTCCGCGAGGACATCGATCCCCGCACGGTCACCCGCCTCCTGTTCGGCACCATCAACTCCATCGTCGAGTGGTACAAGCCGGGCGGTTCGCTGTCACCGGAAAAGCTCGCCGACGACGTCATCACAATGGCCTTCAACGGCCTCCACGCGGCGCGCTAATCACGTTCTTCCACGCGGCCGCCGGATAGGCCACCGGGGCCTTCATTGACGGCGGGAAACGCAGCGCCCACCCTGTAGTCATGGCCAGGAAGTTATCCGAAGTCCTCTTCGGCACATTCCCCGACTTGCGCTACCAGCCCACCGCCAAAAGGGTCCGTGCCATGGCGGGCGGGAACGCCGTCGTCGACACCCTTCATGCGCTCCTGGTGTGGGAACCCAAACGCATCACCCCCGTCTACGCCGTCCCCGAAGTGGACCTTCAGGCCGAACTGCAGCCGCCCGGGCAGCAGCCGGGCGAGGTATCGGAGCACGGTTTCAGGCTGGGCGCGGACGGGCCGGCGGCACTGGATCCGCGCACCGGCTTTGGCCGGCACACAGCGGACGGCGAGGAGTTCGACGTCGTGACCTCCGACGCGAGGCTGCCCCGCGCGGCCTTCCGGCCGGCCGACCCCGACCTCGCCGGACACGTGGTGCTGGATTTCAACGCCTTCGACTGGCTCGAGGACGACGAGGAGATCATCGGCCACCCCCGCGACCCGTTCCACCGCGTGGACATCCGCGCGTCGTCACTCACCGTTGAGGTAACGCTCGACGACGTTACACTGGCCGCCACGAACGGCGCGCAGCTGCTGTACGAAACCATGCTGCCGGTGCGCTACTACCTCCCGCCGTCGGACGTCCGGCTGGACCTGATGGACGCAAGCGACAAGAAAACGGTGTGCCCGTACAAGGGGACGGCCAGCTACCTGACCTACCCGCCCGCCGCGAACGGGCGAAACATCGCGTGGATGTACGACCAGCGTTTCCGTGACGCCGCCCAGATCCACGGGCTGGTGTGCTTCTTCAACGAACGCGTGGACATCACGGTGGACGGCGTCAGGCAGGAGCGGCCGGTCACGCCGTGGTCATCGCCGGCGTCACCCTGACGGGGTCACCCCGACGGCAAAGATAAGGCGTCCCGCTGAGCCGGGACGCCAGTCTCTACAGCTGGTAATCCGCTACCGTGCTGATGTTCTCGTGCACGCAGAGAATGTTGTGCTCGGAGTCCATGAACCAGGCGCACTTCTCGGAATCCGTTGTACAAATGTGGTTCTCGGTTTTGAGATCCGGGAGATCGTAGTCCTGGAACGTGACGCCCTTGGCTTCCATCTCCTGGACGGTGCGTTCGATCTCGCTGACTTCGAAACTCAAGGCGGTGTGCTCTGAATGCTTACCGTCCTTGACCGGCATCAGCTGCAGCATGGGGCCGCCTTCTGAGCCGAACAATTCGCTTCCGTCATCTGCCACGCCACGGTGCGGGAGTCCCAGGGTGTCCGCATAGAAATGCCGGGCACGCTCTGCATCATCGACTGGCAGGACTGTTGTGGCTTTATTGAGTACTAGGGTCATTTCGCCACCTCCTACGCTGCAAATTTTACGCCGGAGCGGGCCAGAAAGATCTGCCCAAAACCCTCTCTCACTTCCCGTGCCCAAAAGCCAAACCCTCTCTCACTTCCCGCGCCCAAAAGCCAAACGCTCTCTCACCGGTTCGAA
>NZ_JBBLYW010000069.1:0-32966 GCF_037911235.1 Arthrobacter oryzae | reverse complement strand
CACCCCTGGTGGTGCTGAAACAGGGGTCCCGGATGCAGCAATGCGTCCGGGACCTTTTGTGGTCGTGAGCCCTGGCGCGGCAGTGCCGCGAGCCAGACCGCCAGCCAGACCGCCAGCCAGACATTGTCGGCGATCTAGGGCAGGATAGGTTTGTGAGCACAGGGAAGACGGCAGCAGACACAGAAACGCAAGGCACTCTTCAGGAAAAGGTGCCCTCCGGGGCAGTGCGCGAGGAATACGAAAATCTGGTGGAAGAGGTCCGCAAGCACCGCTTCGCCTACTACCAGGAAGACGCGCCCCTTATCTCGGATGCCGAGTTTGACGAGCTCTTCCGGCGCCTCGAAACACTCGAGGCCATGCACCCGGAGCTGGTGGCCAACGATTCACCCACCCAGGAGGTGGGCGGCGAAGTAGCCGCCGCCTTTGCCGCCGTCGAACACCTGCAGCGGATGTACAGCCTGGAGGACGTCTTTTCCCTCGAGGAACTTGAGGCGTGGATCGCCAAGGCGGAAGCATCCGTGGCCAAACTCGGGAACGGCTCTGCCGGACCTGCCTGGCTCACCGAACTCAAGATCGACGGTCTTGCGGTGAACCTGCTCTACCGTGACGGCAAGCTGGTCCGCGCCGCCACCCGGGGGGACGGCTACACCGGCGAGGACATCACCCACAACGTGCTGACCATCAAGGAGATCCCGCAGCAGCTGACCGGCGGGAACTATCCGGCCGAGATGGAAGTCCGCGGCGAAGTGTTCATTCCGTCAAAGGCCTTCGCCGAATTCAATGAGGCCCTGATCGAAGCCGGCAAGGCGCCGTTGGCAAACCCCCGCAATGCCGCCGCCGGCTCGCTGCGGCAAAAGGATCCCGCGGAAACCGCCAAGCGCCCGTTGCGGATGTACGTGCACGGCATCGGCGCCCGCGAAGGGCTGGAAACCGTCAGCCAGTCGGACACCTACCGCCAGCTCGCCGAGTGGGGCCTGCCCACCAGCCCCTACTTCGAGGTCCTCGGCAGCCTCAAGGAAGTGCTCGACTTCATCAAACGCTACGGCGACAAACGGCACAGCCTGACGCATGAGATCGACGGCATCGTGGTCAAGGTGGATGACTTAGCCACCCAGCGCGCCCTCGGCTACACCTCGAGGGTGCCGCGCTGGGCCGTCGCCTACAAGTACCCGCCGGAGGAAGTCCACACCAAGCTGCTGGACATCGCCGTGAACGTGGGCCGCACCGGCCGCGTCACCCCCTACGGCGTCATGGTACCTGTGAAAGTTGCCGGGTCCACCGTAGGAATGGCCACCCTGCACAACCAGGACGTCGTCAAAGCCAAGGGCGTGAAGATCGGCGACATTGTGGTCCTCCGGAAAGCCGGGGACGTCATCCCGGAGATCGTTGGCCCCGTGCTTGCGCTTCGGGACCAGCAGGATCCGCCGGTGCGGGATTTTGTGATGCCCACGGAGTGCCCGTCCTGCGGGACGCCGCTTGCTCCCGGGAAGGAAGGGGACGTGGACATCCGCTGCCCCAACTCACGGTCCTGCCCGGCGCAGCTGCGCGAACGCGTCTTCCACGTGGCCAGCCGCGGCGCCTTCGATATCGAGGCACTCGGCTGGGAAGCCGCGATCGCCCTGACCCAGCCGGCCGAGCCGGAGACTCCGCCCCTGACCAGCGAAGCCACGCTCTTCCGGCTCGGGCGCGAAGACCTTGCCGATGTCCGGATCCGCCGTGAGAAGCGCTCGAAGGGCGTGGCCACGGGCGAATTCGAACTCGTGCCGTATTTCTACACCAAGGGCACAGCCAAGACGCCGTCCAAGCCCACGGCCACCACGGAAAAGCTCTTCGCCGAACTGGAAAAAGCCAAGACCCAGCCGCTGTGGCGCGTCCTCGTGGCGCTTTCCATCCGGCACGTCGGGCCCAGGGCGTCACGGGCGCTTGCCACGGCCCTTGGCTCGATGGACGCCATCCGGCAGGCCTCGGAGGAGGAACTCGCCCACGTCGACGGCGTGGGCCCGGTGATCGCCGCTGCCCTGAAGGAATGGTTCGCCGAGGACTGGCACCGCGAAATCGTGGACACATGGGCCCAGGACGGTGTGCGGATGCAGGATGAGCAGGACGAATCCACTCCGCGTACCCTGGAAGGCCTCACCCTCGTGGTCACCGGCAGCCTCGAAGGCTTCAGCCGGGACGAAGCCAAGGAAGCCATCCTCATCCGGGGCGGCAAGGCCGCAGGATCCGTCTCCAAGAACACCAGCTACGTCGTGGCGGGCGAGAACGCCGGAACAAAACTGGACAAGGCCGAGCAGCTCGGCGTGCCGGTGCTGGACGAGGACGGCTTCCGCGAGCTCCTGGCCAACGGTCCCGGCGGCTCGGCTGACTCCGCTGACTCGGCTGAGTCTGACGTTGCCGACTCCCAGGACGACGCCGGCAACGGTGATGACCCGGAGGACCACCAGGAAGGGCGGGCGGAATGAGCGCCTCGCCGTCGGACCTGCTGGAAGTGGCCAAAGCGGCAGCCGCCGCCGGGGCCGCAGTGCTCGCCACCCGCAGCGCCGACGCACTGGATGTCAGCAACAAAGGGGACGCGGGGGACTGGGTGACGGCCTTCGACGTCGCCGCCGAGAACGCCGTCCGTGAAGTCATCGGCCGCGCCCGGCCGCAGGACACCGTCACCGGCGAGGAAAACGGCACCCTCAGCCGGGACAACCCCAGCGGCTACCGCTGGTCCATTGACCCGCTTGACGGCACCACCAACTTCATCCGGAACATCGTGTACTACGGCACATCGGTGGCGGTGGCCGATCCCGACGGCGCCTGGCTGGCTGGCGTCGTCAATGCGCCGGCCCTGGGCCGCGTCTACTACGCATCGCGCGGCGGCGGCGCGTGGCTGGAGGAGCGGGGGCAGCGGATCCAGCTCACCGGCCCCGTTCCGGGCCGGGCCGGGCAGATTTTGGCCACCGGCTTCAGCTACGATCCCGGTGTCCGTGCCGAGCAGGCCGCGGCCCTGGGCGGCTTTATGGAGGGTTTCGCCGATGTGCGCCGGCTGGGATCCGCCGCCCTGGACCTCTGCCTCGTGGCGGACGGAACCCATGACGCCTTCGGGGAACGCGGACTCAACGAGCACGATTTCTCGGCCGGGGCCCTCATCGCCGAGGAGGCCGGCTGCTGGGTGCGCCGGCCCCGCCTCACCAGCCCCCTCGACGGAGGACCCTCGGACGAGGAACGCCTCGCCGCGTGGACCTGTGCCGGGACCCTTGAGTTGTCCGGAAAGTTTCCGCTCTAGACTCAGGCGTGCACGCCGGCCAGCCCGGCGGCGCCGGAGTACCGGTTGAGCGGCCGTTCCAGGCCGTAGTGCCCCCGCAGCGTGTCGGCCGTGTACTCCGTCCGGAACAAGCCGCGCTGACGGAGGACCGGCACCACATGGTCCACGAAGGCCTCCAGCCCTGACGGGAGCACGGCGGGCATGATGTTGAAACCGTCGGCCGCGCCGTTCTCAAACCAGAGCTGGATGGCATCTGCCACCTGCTCCGGAGTCCCCGAGAAGGTGCGGTGCCCGCGGCCGCCGCCCAGGCGCCCGATCAGCTGCCGCACCGTGAGCTGTTCGCGGCGGCCGAGCTCCACGATCAGGGTGTAGCGGCTCTTGGCGCCCTGGATGGAATCCTCATCGGGAAGGTCCGCCGGAAGTTGCCGGTCCAGCGGGAGGTCCTCCGGGCTGACACCGAGGGTTTTGGCAAGTTCGATCCGGGCATATTCCGGCCGGATCAGCTCGTCGAGTTCGCGTTCCAGCTTTTTGGCCTCAGCCTCCGTGCCGGCCAGCACGGGCACGATTCCGGGCAGGATCTTGATGCCCTCCGGGTCCCGGCCGGCCGAGGCGGTGCGGGCTTTGAGGTCGGTGTAGAACTCCTGGGCGTCCCCGAGGGTCTGCTGCGCTGTGAACACGGCCTCTGCATACAGGGCAGCAAGTCCCTTGCCATCCTCGGAGGATCCCGCCTGGACAATCAGCGGGTAGCCTTGCGGGGACCGCGGAACGTTGAGCGGCCCGCGCACCTTGAAATGCTTGCCGGCGTGGTCGATCGGCCTGACCTTGTCCTGGTCGGCCCAGACGCCTGCCTCCTTGTCCGCCACCACCGCGTCGTCGTCCCAGCTGTCCCAGAGCTTGCCTGCCACGTCCAGGAACTCCGCCGCCCGTTCATAACGGGTGGCGTGCGCCGGCTGGTCGTCGACGCCGAAGTTCCGCGCGGCGTCGGGCCCTGCAGTGGTGACCACATTCCATCCGGCACGGCCGCCGCTGACAAAGTCGACGGAGGCAAAACGCCTCGCAAGGTTGAACGGATCGTTATAGGTGGTGGACGCCGTGGCAATGAGGCCGATCTTCTCGGTTGCTGCGGCGATGGCGGTCAGCAGCACCGTGGGTTCGAGCTTTCCGGCCGGCCGGCGGCCCACGTTGCCGAAGATCACGGGCGAGTCGGCGAAGAAGATGGAATCGAAGGTGCCGCGCTCGGCAATCCGGGCGAGATTGCGGTAGTGGCTGATGTCCAGGCTGGCCAGCGGGTTGCTTTCGGGCAGCCGCCAGGAGGCTTCATGATGGCCGGTGCTCATGAGGAAGGCGTTGAGGTGCAGCGTGCGCTGAGGGGATGCCATGGGAGGGGTCCTGTCTGTCGGGGCGGGGTGGTTGCCGGCGTCGGTGGTGCAAATCAACCACAGCCCGGCGGCGGCCGGCCAGCGCCGCCGACCATTGGAGCAACGCCCGGAAATGCAGGGAAATACCCGGAAATACTGGGCCACACAGGGCAACGCGGGGCAACGCCGCGAAACGGAGGGCAACTCAGGGCAACGCCTGGGCGCATAAGCGTAGTGATAGTTCAGTCACGGAAACGGCGCTTTCGGGGGAACCGCGATGCGCCCGCGACTACCATGGATAAGTGCATTCGCAGATCATCATTCGTCCCGCCGTCCCGGCCGATTTCGACGCCGTGGCCCGCATTACGCGGGACGCCTACCTTGCCGCGGGTTACTTCGAGAGTGCAGACCACCCGTACATGCGGCAGATCCAGGACGTGGCCAAACGGGCCGCCCAGGCCACCATCTGGGTCGCCGAGCGGGCGGGGCGCATCGTCGGTTCCGTGACGCTCGCCGTCGCGGGTGAACCATTTGCGGATATCGCGCTGCCGGATGAACTCGAATTCCGCATGCTCGTGGTGGACCCGTCAGTCCAGCGCAGCGGCGCCGGCAAGGCCATGGTCGAGGCGATCATTGACCACGCGAAGTCGCTGGACGGCATCAAGGCCGTGGCGCTGACCACCGGCCGCACGTGGGAGAGTGCACACGGGCTGTACCGGAAAACGGGCTTCCATCGCGTTCCTGAACGCGACTGGTTCGTGACGGACACCGACATAAAGCTGCTGGTTTACCGGCTCGACGTATAGCCGCCCTAAAGTGGTGCCGACTCAAGCACCATCGAAAGGCACACCCATGCGCAAGACATTAGGCTCCGGCTCCTCGTGGGAGCAGACCCTCGGCTATTCCCGTGCGGTGCAGGTGGACAACACCCTGTACATTTCCGCCACTGCGGCGAGCGGCGACAACGGAATCGTGGGCGAGGACTTCTACACCCAGACCAGGTTCATCCTCGAAAAGCTGGGTGCGGTCCTGGCCGAAGCCGGGTTCGCCTACGAGGACGTGGTGCAGTCGAAGCTGTACCTGACGGACATCAGCAAGTGGGAAGACGCCGGCCGCGCGCACGGTGAGGTGTTCGGCGAGATCCGTCCCACCCTGTCACTGGTTCACGTGCTGCCGTTCCTGGACCCCAACATGCTCGTCGAGATCGAACTGGTAGCCCAGAAGAGCGCCAGCTAGCAACCTCCAACCGGCGCGAACGGACACTTGGGGCCCGCAAATCCGCGGATTTTGGGGCCCCAAGTGTCCGTTCGCGCTATTTAGCCGGCAGGCCGTAGCGGTGTTCCGGGCGGCCGGTGGTTCCGTAGCGCAGCTGGATGTCGACGGCGCCGTCGTCCGCCAGCGAGGACAGGTACCTCTGGGCGGTGGCCCGGGACACCCCTACCCGCCCGGCCACTTCGGCCGCCGAATACTGTTCACCGGGTTCCAGCGATTCGAGGACTGCTGCCTCGGTGGCGGAGCGCGGCTTGGCGGAGGCCGTGACGTCCCCGGGGATCAGTGAGCGTTTGGCGCGCTCCACCGTGTCCTGATCCAGCGGGCCCTGCTGGGACAGGATGCGCCGGTACCGGGCATAGGAGCGGAGCTGCTGCGACAACGACTCGGCGGTGAACGGCTTGAGCAGGTAGCCCAGGGCCCCGCGGCGGAAGGCCACCCGCAGCGAGGCTGCGTCCGACGCCGCACTCAGGATCATCGTGTCCACGTCCAGCTGGCCGAGCAGGTCAAGCCCGGACGCATCCGGCAGGTACACATCAAGCAGCACCAGGTCCGGCCGCAGGCTGTGGATTGCCTGCAGCGCCAGCGATGCCGAACCGGCAGGCGGCAATGCCATAAAACCCGCCACCGAATCCACATAGGCCGCATGGAGTTTGGCCACGTGGAAATCGTCATCCACTATGAGCACCCTCAGATCTTCAGCCATCCTTGTCCTTCCCGATGTAACTGTCCTTCCCGATGAGGCTTCCCGTCTCTGCCACCGTCTCTGCCACGGCGGCGGTGGTCCGCGGCAGTGTCGCCATAAAGACGGCTCCCGGTCCGCCGGGGGAACCCGGCTCCAGGACCCGGACGTCTCCGCCGCGACGCCGCGCAAGCTGCCGGGCCAGTGCCAGACCCAATCCCTGCCCGCCGCCGGCACGAGCCGGCCGTGCCGACGTCGTAAATCCCTCGGCGAACACGGCGTCTGCCAGAACCCCGTCCGCGCCGCCGGCCGCGGTCCCGGTGGCCAGACCGTCGCCGGAATCCGCGACGACGATGTGCAGCGTGCCGCCGTCGTGTCCCGGTTCGTCCAGCAGCTCCACTTCCACCCAGCGGTCCGTGCCGGAGCCTGCGACGGCGGCGTTCACGGCATTGTCGATCAGGTTCCCCAGCACCGTGGTGACATCCTGCGGCTCGGTGACCTGTCCGCGCACCAGGGTCTCCGGGCCGATCCGCAGCGTCACCCCGCGTTCGTCCGCTTCCACGCCCTTGGCGCCCACAAACGCCTGAAGGTAGGGGTCCTGAAGCAGCTCGGCCTGGTCCACCGGAAACTTCAGCGGACCCGTGGCGGCGAGGCGGGCCAGGTAATCGCGGGCCTGCTGGTGCTGCCCGATGCTCATGAAACCGGCGATGGTGTGGAGCTGGTTGGCGAACTCGTGCCGCTGGGCGCGCAGGGCGGTGGACATGGTGCCCACGGCATCCAGCTGGCGGGTGAGGTGCTGCAGTTCGGTGCGGTCGCGGAGCATCACCACCCACCCCAGGTCTTCCTGGCGGTGCAGCGCCTTGCGGGCACTGGCCACCAGCACGCGGGCGCCGGCAATGATCTCGACGGCGTCCCCTTCAGCCGCATCCGGCCGGGTCAGGGCCTTCAGCTGCTCGGGGACCGGAGCGTGCTGCCAGGGCGTGCCGGCGAGATCCGGCCGGCCAAGGAGCCGCTGGGCGGCGGCGTTGAAGACGCTGATCCTGCCGTCGGCCGAGATGCCGATCACGCCGTCGTCAACGCCTTGGAGGACCGCCACCTGGTCATGGACCAGCGTGCTGATCTCCTCCGGTTCCAGGCCAAGTGTAAGCCGCTGCAGGCGGCGCCGCAGGAGGAACGAGGCCAGGATTCCGGCCAGCAACGAACCCGCCGCGGTGAGCGCGATGGGCGTGATGTCCCGGGCAAGGCTCTGGACGATGCTCTCGGTGGAATACCCCACGCTGACCTCGCCCACCACGGTGTCCGAATCCGGGCCGAAGACGGGCACCTTGGCTCCTGCAGAGGGTCCCAGCGTTCCGGTGTTCCGGGTGGTCACCTCCTTGCCGGAGAGGGCCTCGGACGGATCAGTGCTGACCTTTTCGCCCAGCCGGTCCGCGTCCGGGTGCGCGAGCCGCAGGCCCGTTTCATCCGTGATCACCACGAACAGTGCGCCGGTGCGGGTCCGCGCCCCTTCGGCCACCGCCATCAGCGGGCCGGCCAGCAGCACGGATGCCGGGGGAGTGCCCGCCTCCCGGCTGATGGCGCGGACTTCCCGGCGGACCGCAGGATCCGAGGCTACGGTGCGGGCCAGGGTAAGTGCCTGGTTTTCCGCTTCCCGGCCCAGCCGCTCGTACGTCAGCCAGGCATGCACGGCGCCGCTGAGCAGCACAACGAGCAAAACCACTCCAAGCTGAAGCAGCAGGGTCTGCGTGGAAAACCGCAGCGGCTGCCTCGGTGCCGGACGCTTCATTGCCCTCCTGAAGGGGTGGTGCTGACGGGGTGGTGGCTGCTGAGCTAAATGAGCAAAATGCTCCCAATAAGCAGTATGCCAATCAATCGAGCCAAAGGCACTGCCGTGACGCGGGCCACTCTAACGTCTGTAGTGCGCATCACACCGGAGTGGTGCCACTGACTGACAAAGGAGCCGGCCGTGCTGGTATTACTTGGATTCGCCATGATCGCGGTATTCATGGTGCTGATCATGACGAAGAAGTTGACGCCAGTGCTGGCGCTGATCATCGTCCCCACCGTTTTCGGGCTGTTCGCCGGGGCAGGACTCGGCATCGGGGACATGGTGCTGGACTCGATGAAGTCCATGACGTCCACCGCAGCCCTGCTGATGTTCGCCATCATCTACTTCGGCCTGATGATCGACGTCGGGCTGTTCGACCCGCTGGTGCGCTTCATCCTCCGCAAGCTGGGCAACGACCCCGCCAAGGTGGTGCTCGGCACCGCCCTGCTGGCTGCCGCCGTCTCCCTCGACGGTGACGGTTCCACCACGTTCATCCTCACCACCGCGGCAATGCTGCCCATCTACCTCCGGCTGAAGATGAGTCCCGTAGTCCTCACCTGCGTGGCCGGCCTGGCCAACGGCACCATGAACATCGTCCCGTGGGGCGGCCCCACGGCCCGTGCCGCCAGCGCCCTGAAGATCGACGTCAACGACGTCTTCGTCCCCATGATCCCGTCCCTGGTCGCGGGCCTCGCCGTCGTCCTGGTCTTCGCCTGGGTGCTCGGCCTGCAGGAACGCAACCGCCTCCGCGCCACCCAGCCCGAAATCTGGGGCGTGCCCGATACCGCTGAAGCGTTCGACGGCGGCACGGCCGCCGGCGGCAGCCGCACCTCCCGCCGTGGCCCGGGCACCGGCGGTTCCGGAACCGCAGGCATCGCACCTGAAGGCTCCTCCGTGGCCGTCCTGGAACGCACCGAACTGCTGGTGGACGACAGTGACACCGCCATGGCGGACACCGCCCTGGACCCCAACCGTAAGACCCTGCGCCCCAAGCTGCAGTGGTTCAACCTGGGCCTGACCATCGCCGTCATGGGCATGCTCATCGCGGACCTCGTGCCCCTGCCGTACGTCTTTATGGTGGGCTCGGCCATCGCCCTGCTGGTCAACTTCCCCCACGTCAAGGACCAGGGCGCGCAGCTCGTGGCCCACGCTCCGTCGATCGTGGCCGTGGTCAGCATGGTCATGGCCGCTGCAGTGCTGACCGGCGTCCTCACCGGCACCGGCATGGTTGAAGCGATGTCCGCATGGCTGGTGCAGATCATCCCCGCGGACATGGGACCGCTGATGGCTGTCATCACCGGTGTCCTGAGCATCCCTATGACGTTCTTCATGAGCAACGATGCCTTCTACTTCGGCGTCCTCCCGGTCCTCAGCGAGACCGCTGCGCACTACGGCATCAGCGCGGCCGAGATGGCACGCGCCTCCATCACCGGCCAGCCGTTCCACATGCAGAGCCCGCTGGTTCCTGCCATCCTGCTCCTGGTGTCCCTGGCCAAAGTGGACCTGGGCGACCACCACAAGAAGGTGCTGTGGCGCAGTGCCGTCGTCTCCCTCGTCATGCTGGGTGTCGGAATGCTGACGGGAGCCATCGGTATCGGTTAGGGTAAAGCTGCCTGCGGCTGGCTGCTTGCAGCCCGGCTGCGGGTCGGTGCTGCCCGTCTGACGCCCGCTGGGGGTCGTCAGGCGGGCACACTGTTGCAACGTAGACTATGGGGGAAACCAAAACTACATTGCAGGGGAGATCCATGGCTGCGATCAACCGCGACGACGTCGCGCATCTCGCGCGTCTCGCGCACATCGAGATGAGTGCTGAAGAGCTGGACCGGATGGCCGGCGAACTCGCCGTCATCGTCGATTCAGTGAAGTCCGTAAGTGAAGCCGCCGGTGATGATGTCCCGGCCACGTCCCACCCGATTCCGCTGACGAACGTGTTCCGCGAGGACGTTGTGGGCCACACTTTCACAGCCGAGCAGTCCCTGAGCGGTGCCCCCGACGCTTACGAAGGCCGCTTCAAGGTTCCGGCCATCCTGGATGAGGACTGATACATGACTGAGAACAACGTTCTGATCCGCCTCTCCGCCGCGCAGCTGGCCCAGAAGCTCGCGGCCGGCGAGGTCACCTCCGTCGAGGTCACCCAGGCCTACCTGGACCGCATCGCAGCGGTCGACGGCGGCCCCCGGGGAGTCCACGCCTTCCTGCACGTGAACACCGAGGAGGCGCTCGCCGTCGCCGCGGAGGTGGACGCCATCCGCGCCGCAGGCGGTGCAGCCGCCGCGGAACTCCACGAGCTCGCCGGCGTCCCCATCGCCGTCAAGGACCTCATCGTCACTGTCGGCCAGCCCACCACGGCCGGCTCCAAGATCCTCGAAGGCTGGCACAGCCCGTACG
The DNA here is from genome assembly GCF_037911235.1 of Arthrobacter oryzae. Classification (GTDB taxonomy): domain Bacteria; phylum Actinomycetota; class Actinomycetes; order Actinomycetales; family Micrococcaceae; genus Arthrobacter; species Arthrobacter oryzae_E. The sequence continues at coordinate 22,191 of NZ_JBBLYW010000069.1, read as the reverse complement.
ACGCCACGGTGGTCAAACGCCTCCGCGACGCCAAGATGCCCATCCTGGGCAAGACCAACCTGGACGAATTCGCCATGGGTTCCTCCACGGAACACTCCGCCTACGGCCCCACCCGCAACCCGTGGGACCTGGACCGGATCCCGGGCGGCTCCGGCGGCGGCTCGGCTGCCGCCGTCGCCGCGTTTGAAGCGCCCCTTGCCCTCGGCACGGACACCGGCGGATCCATCCGGCAGCCCGGCGCCGTCACCGGCACCGTGGGCGTCAAGCCCACTTACGGCAGCGTGTCCCGCTACGGCGCCATCGCCATGGCCTCCTCGCTGGACCAGATCGGCCCGGTTTCCCGTACCGTGCTGGACTCGGCCCTGCTGCACCAGGTCATCGGCGGCCACGACCCGCACGACTCCACGTCCCTGCCGGACCCGCTGGAAGACCTCGTTGCCGCCGCACGGACGGGCAACGTGGACGGCATGAAGATCGGCATCATCAAGGAACTCCACGGCGAGGGCTACCAGGCCGGCGTCGAGAACCGCTTCAACGAATCCCTCGAACTGCTCAAGCAGGCCGGCGCGGAAATCGTTGAGGTGTCCTGCCCCAACTTCAAGTACGCGCTGGGCGCGTACTACCTGATCATGCCCTCTGAGGCTTCCTCCAACCTGGCCAAGTTCGACGGCGTCCGGTACGGCCTCCGCGTGCTCCCCAAGGATGCGCCGCTCACCATCGAGCGCGTCATGGGCGCCACCCGGGCAGCCGGCTTCGGCGACGAAGTGAAGCGCCGCATCATCCTGGGGACCTACGCGCTGAGCGCCGGTTACTACGACGCCTACTACGGCTCGGCCCAGAAGGTCCGCACCCTGATCCAGCGTGACTTCGAGGCCGCGTTCGCGCAGGCCGACGTGCTGATTTCCCCGACGGCCCCCACCACGGCCTTCAAGCTGGGCGAGAAGCTGAACGACCCCCTGGCCATGTACCTGAACGACGTCGCCACCATCCCGGCCAACATGGCCGGCGTCCCCGGCCTGTCCCTGCCGGGCGGCCTGGCGGACGAGGACGGACTGCCCGTCGGTATCCAGCTCCTGGCCCCGGCCCGCCAGGACGCGCGCCTGTACCGTGTGGGTGCCGTGCTCGAATCGCTGCTCGAGGCGCAGTGGGGCGGCCCGCTGCTGGACCGTGCCCCGGAGCTGACTGAAACTGTCCCGAGCCACGGAGGTTCACACTAATGACTGACGCAACCCTGAGCTTCGAAGAGGCCATGGAGAAGTACGATCCGGTCCTGGGGTTCGAGGTCCACGTGGAACTCAACACCAAGACCAAGATGTTCTCCTCCGCCCCGAACGTCTTCGGCGATGAGCCCAACACGAACGTCAACGAGGTGGACCTCGGCATGCCCGGCGTGCTGCCCGTGGTCAACAAGACCGCGATCGAGTCCTCCATCAAGATCGGCCTCGCGCTCAACTGCAAGATCGCCGAGACCTGCCGCTTCGCCCGGAAGAACTACTTCTACCCGGACACCCCGAAGAACTTCCAGACCTCCCAGTACGACGAACCCATCGCGTACGACGGCTACCTGGACATCGAACTGTCGGACGGCACCGTGTTCCGCGTCGAAATCGAGCGCGCCCACATGGAAGAGGACGCCGGCAAGCTGACCCACATGGGCGGTGCCGCAGGCCGCATCCAGGGTGCCGACTACTCGCTGGTGGACTACAACCGCTCCGGTGTGCCGCTGGTGGAAATTGTGACCAAACCTATCCAGGGTGCCGGCAGCCGCGCGCCCGAACTGGCCAAGGCTTACGTCGCAGCCGTTCGCGAGATCGTGAAGAACCTCGGTGTTTCGGACGCGAAGATGGAGCGCGGCAACGTGCGCTGCGACGCCAACGTTTCGCTGCGCCCGCACGGCCGGGAACGCTTCGGCATCCGCTCGGAAACCAAGAACGTGAACTCGCTGCGCGCCGTCGAACACGCCGTCCGCTACGAGATCCAGCGGCACGCCGCCGTCCTGGACTCCGGTGAGCCGGTCATCCAGGAAACGCGCCACTGGCACGAGGACACGCGCTCGACGACGTCGGGCCGGGCCAAGTCCGACGCCGACGACTACCGCTACTTCCCGGAGCCGGACCTGGTTCCGATTGTTGCCTCCCGTGAGTGGGTGGAGGAACTGCGTGCCACCCTGCCTGAGCCGCCGGCCGAGCGCCGCAAGCGCCTGCAGGCCGACTGGGGCTATTCGGACCTGGAATTCCGCGACGTGGTCAACGCCGGTGTCATGGACGAGATCGAGGAAACCATCGCGGCCGGTGCCACTGCAAACGTGGCCCGCAAGTGGTGGATGGGCGAGATCGTGGGCCGCGCCAAGAACGCCGACGTGGACCCCGGCCAGCTGGGCGTCAAGCCCGGAACCATCGTTGAGCTGAACAAGATGGTGGAAGCCGGCAAGATCAACAACAAGATGGCCGCCGAAGTGCTGGACGGCGTTCTCGCCGGCGAAGGTACCCCCGCGGAGATCGTGGAGAAGCGCGGCCTGGCCGTGGTATCCGACGACGGCCCCCTGCTGGAAGCCATCGATGCGGCCCTCGCCGCTCAGCCCGGCGTCGCGGACAAGATCCGCGGCGGCAAGGTGCAGGCCATTGGCGCGATCGTGGGCGGCGTCATGAAGGCCACCCGCGGGCAGGCCGACGCCGGCCGTGTCCGCGAATTGATCCTGGAAAAGCTCGGCGTCGAAGGCTAAGTAAGCCGTTTTAACCCAACTGGGTCGCAGTTAATGTCGTGATGGGCGCCCATCACGACATCTACTGCGACCCACTTGGGTTAAGGGGACACCAGGCCGGCCATGATGTCCTCCAAGGCCTCGCACACCATCATCACCGAGGTCCGCTTGAGGTTTTCCGGCCGGGCCAGGATGTCGATCCGGCGCCGGGTGCTGATGCCCTGCAGCGGCCGCAGGACGATCTCCGGGTTCAGCACCGGCTTTGCCGTGTGCCGCGGCAGCAGCCCGATGACGCTGCCAGTGGCCACCAGCCCCGCCACCGTGGAGTAGTCGTTGATCCGGTGGACAATGTTCAGTTCCCTGCTGGACACGGCGGCGACGGCGGACAGCACGTCCGCGGGGGAGTAGCCGGCGTGGCTGGTCACCCACGGTTCGCCCACGACGTCGAGCGCCGTCAGTGTTTCCTTGCCCGCCAGGCGGTGCCCCGCGGACAATGCCACATCCAGCGGCTCGTGCGCGAGCGGGATGACGGCCACCCGTTCCTCCGGCCATCTCGGGCTGTGGTCCATCCGGTGCGCCAGCACCAGGTCGTAGCGCGCCGTCAAGGCGGGGAAGTCCTGCTGCGCCACGTCCTCGTCGGAGAGCAGCACCCTTGGCTTGTCCGGTGAATCCAGCAGCCGGGCCAGCGGCGCGAACAGCGCCTGCCCGGCACTGTGGAAACCGCTCACCGTCACCGGAGCCACCGTGGAGCCGTGGTACGCGCCGATCGCCATCCGCGCGTCCGCCATCGCGCTGACGACGGCGGCACCGGCGTCGGCCAGTGCCTGGCCTGCTTCGGTGAGCACCAGGTTCCGGCCCTCCTTGCGGGTCAGTGGCACGTCCACGCTGCGCTGGAGTGCAGCCAACTGCTGGGACACGGCGGAGGGCGTGACCAGGAGCGTTTCGGCCACCGCTTTGACGCTGCCAAGGGCGCCGAGTTCCCTGAGCATTTCCAGCTGATGGATTTCCATGCCTCCGAGTCTATTGCTTAGCGAATCCTAAATCGTCGATTGAGAAGAATTCGGTTGTGCTAATGCTTCTTTGTGGTTCTAATGAAGGGAGTCAGCCTGAGCACACTGCCGGCACCGCACGACGCAATACCGAGAGTTAGGAAGCCAATGAAGGCTCTGTACAAAGCCGGCTCCCACGCCGGATTTGAGCTGGTGGACCGCCCCGAGCCGGAAACCGGCCCCGGGGACGTCAAGATCCGCGTGATGACCACCGGGATCTGCGGCACGGACCTTCATATCCAGTCCTGGGATGCCTGGGCCCAGAGCATGATCGAGGCGCCCCTGATCGCCGGCCACGAGTTCTACGGCGAAGTGGTGGAGATCGGCGAGGATGTCCGCGACGTCAAGGTGGGCGACCGCGTCTCCGGCGAAGGGCACATCGTGTGCGGCATCTGCCGCAACTGCCGCGCCGGCCGCCGCCAGATGTGCATCCACACCGTCAGCGTGGGAGTGCAGCGGGACGGTGCCTTTGCCGAATTCGTGGTGATCCCCGAGACCAACGTCTGGGTCCACCAGGATCCGTCCGTCACTCCCGAACTGGGCGCCATCTTCGATCCCTTCGGCAACGCCGTCCACACGGCCCTGAGCTTCCCGCTCGTGGGTGAGGACGTGCTGATCACCGGCGCCGGGCCGATCGGGCTCATGGCCATCGCCGTCGCCCGCCACGCCGGCGCCCGGAAAATCGCCATCACCGACGTCTCCGCGCCACGCCTGGAACTGGCCCGCCAGCTCGGCGTGGACCTCGCCATCGACGTCTCGAAGATGCGCGTCCGGGACGCCCAGCGCGAACTGGGCATGCGCGAGGGTTTCGACATCGGCATGGAAATGTCCGGGCACCCCACCGCCCTGCCGGAGATGATCGACAACATGAACCACGGCGGCCGGATCGCCATGCTGGGCCTGCCGAGCCAGTCCATCGACATCGACTGGGGCAAGGTGGTCACGCATATGCTGACCATGAAGGGCATCTACGGCCGGGAAATGTTCGAGACCTGGTACGCGATGAGCGCCATGCTGTCCTCCAACCCGGTGCTGCACGCCAACATCTCCGCGGTGGTGACGGACACCCTGCCCGCCTCGGACTGGGAGAAGGGCTTCGAGGTTGCCCGTGCAGGCGTGGGCGGCAAAGTTGTCCTCGACTGGACCGTCTTCTAGCCCGTTTCCAGTATTGACCAGCACCAGAACAAAGAATTCACCCAGCTGAGGAGCACACCCCATGTATTCAGCCATTAAGGACCAGCTGCAGAACGAGCTGGATGAGATCCGCACCGCAGGCCTGTACAAGACCGAACGCCACATCGACTCGCCGCAGGCCAGCCACATCACGGCCGGGCAGATCGGCGAGGCCGGCGCCAACGTCCTCAACTTCTGCGCCAACAACTACCTGGGCCTGGCGGACCACCCGGACATCATTGCCACCGCGAAGGCCGCCATGGACGAGCGCGGCTTCGGCATGGCCAGCGTGCGCTTCATCTGCGGCACCCAGGACCTGCACCTGGCACTCGAGGCCCGCGTCTCCAAGTTCCTGGGCACTGAAGACACCATCCTCTTCTCCAGCTGCTTCGATGCCAACGGCGGCGTGTTTGAATCCCTCTTCGGGCCCGAGGACGCCATCATCTCCGACGCCCTGAACCACGCCTCCATCATCGACGGCATCCGGCTTTGCAAGGCCCAGCGCTTCCGCTACGCGAACCGCGACATGGCGGACCTGGAAGCCAAACTGGTCGAGGCCGCCACACAAGAGAAGCCGGCCCGCCGCAAGATCATCGTGACGGACGGCGTGTTCTCCATGGACGGCTACCTGGCCCCGCTCGAAGCCATCTGTAACCTGGCCGAAAAGTATGACGCCCTGGTGATGGTGGACGACTCGCACGCCGTGGGCTTCATGGGTTCCACCGGTGCGGGCACGCCCGAGCACGCCGGCGTCGGCCACCGGGTGGACATCTACACGGGCACGTTCGGCAAAGCCCTGGGCGGTGCCTCCGGCGGCTACGTCTCGGGCCGCGCCGAAGTGGTGGCCATGCTTCGCCAGAAGGCGCGCCCCTATCTCTTCTCCAACTCTCTCGCGCCGGCCATTGTGGCGGCCACTCTGAAGGCCCTGGACCTCGTGGAGAACTCTGCCGAGCTGCGCTCCCAGCTGTTCGCCAACGCCGAGCTGTTCCGGAACCGCATGGCCGCCGAAGGATTCGAGCTCCTCGACGGCGAGCATGCGATCGTCCCGGTGATGTTCGGGGATGCCGTGATGGCGGCCAAGGTGGCAGACCGGATGCTCCGGCACGGGGTGTTTGTCACCGCGTTCAGCTACCCCGTAGTGCCCAAGGGAGCGGCCCGGATCCGGGTCCAGCTCTCCGCGGCGCACAGCACGGAGGATGTTGAGGCGTGCGTCCGGGCGTTCGTCGACAGCCGCGACGCGGTGGGAGCCTAAGGTACTGACGTGACGTGCTGACGGGTGCAAGGATGTAGTCATGTCAGCAAATTACGATGTGGTGATTGTGGGCGGCGGTATCGCCGGACTGTCCCTGGCCTCCGCCCTGGCCGGTAAATGCAGTGTGGCGCTCGTTGAGGCCGAACAGTCCCTGGCGTACCACACGTCAGCGCGTTCGGCCCGGCAGCTGATCCCCAGCTACGGCCCGGTGGTGGTCCAGGAGCTGACCTTGCGCACGCTCGGGCTGATCGCGGCGCGGGACGCGGAGCTGCCGGAACCTGTGCTGTCGCCTCGCAGCTTTATGCTGATCGGCGACGAAGACACTGTCCGGGACGAAGCCAGCGGGCACATGCACCGGATTTCCCATGCCGAGGCGCTGGAGCTGTGCCCTGTGCTGGATCCCGGATGCTTCACCGCGGCCGGCCTGGACACCGGTTCATTCGCCTGCAACGCTCCCGTGCTGCTGGAGGACCACCGGCAGCGGGCCGAGGCGGGCGGCGTGGACATCATCACGGGCGCCAAGGTCCATTCCGCCCAGCGGCTGGGATCAGGGTGGGAGATAGGGGCAGGCCAGGAGGCGTTCGAGGCCGGCGTCGTGGTCAACGCGGCCGGAGCCTGGGCTGACGAACTTGCTGTGATCAGCGGCGTCGAGAAGCTCGGGCTCCAGCCCTACCGCCGCACTGCGGCGGTTGTCGACGTCGACCATTCCCTCCCGGAGTCCTGCCCCATGGTGGCTGCGGCCGACGAATCGTTCTACTTCCGCAGGGAAGGAAACGACGTGCTGATTTCGCCGTCGGAATCCGTGCCAAGCGGCCCCGAGGACGCGAAACCGTACCCGGGCGACATCGAGGCGCTGGTGGCGCGGCTTAACGCGGTGACCACGCTGGGCATCAGGAGCGTCAAGTCTGCGTGGACCGGCCTTCGTACTGAAGCCGCCGACGGCGTCCCGGTAGTGGGGTTCGACGCCGAAGCCACTGGATTCTTCTGGCTCGCCGGACAGGGAGGTTACGGTTTCCAGACCTCGTCCGGCATTGCGGAACTTGCTGCGGACCTGATCCTGGGGGGTCCGTCCACGGGGCAGACTGCCGGGGACGGGGAGGCCGGGCTCAGTCCGGCATCCCGGACAGCCGCGGCCCTGGCCGCAACCCGCTGGTCCATCCGGCGCTGAAGAATGGACTCATGAGCACCCTGATCACCAATATTGCCGAGCTGATGACCCAGGACGCGGAGCACCGCGTCCTCAAGGATGCCGCCGTGGTGATTGAAGGGGAGCGCATCTCGTGGATCGGGCCGGCCTCGGCCGCTCCGGCCGCTGACGACGCCGTGGATGCCGGCGGCCGCGCATTGCTCCCTGGCTGGGTGGATTCGCACACGCACCTGATCTTCGCCGGTGACAGGACCGCGGAGTTCGAGGCCCGGATGGCGGGCCAGAGCTACAGTGCCGGCGGCATCGCCGTGACCACCGGCGCCACGCGCGGGACGAGCGACTTCGACCTCACCCGGCTTGCCCTGGGCCGCGTGGCCGAGGCGGTCTCCCAGGGGACCACGTACCTGGAAACCAAGACCGGCTACGGCCTGGATGTGGAGAACGAGGCGCGGAGCGCACGCATCGCCTCGACTGTGGCTGACGAAGTGACGTACCTGGGCGCCCATCTGGTCCCGGCCGGGGCCGATGCCGAGGAATACACGGACCTGGTGTGCGGACCCATGCTGGCTGCCGTCCGGCCCTACGTCCGCTGGGCGGACGTGTTCTGCGAGCAGGGGGCGTTCACCGAAGACCAGTCGCGCCGCGTGCTCCAGGCGTGCAAGGACGCCGGCCTTGGACTGCGGGTCCATGGCAACCAGCTCGGCGAAGGGCCCGGCGTGCAGCTGTCCGTGGAGTTCGGTGCGGCCAGCGTGGACCACGTCAATTACCTGTCCGCCGCGGACATCGACGCCCTGGCAGGAAGCTGGGCCGCGTGGCAGGGTACGGACGCCGACGGCGCAACCGGCACGCGGGGGACCGTGGCCACGTGCCTGCCCGCCTGCGACCTCTCCACCCGGCAGCCATTGGCTCCCGGGCGGGAGCTGCTCGACGCCGGGGTGCCGGTAGCCCTGGCCTCCAACTGCAACCCCGGCACCTCCTACACCAGCTCGATGGCCTTCTGCGTCACCACCGCCGTCCTCCAGATGCGGCTGAGCGTCCATGAGGCCGTCCGCGCCGCAACGTACGGCGGCGCGCTGGCGCTGCACCGGGAGGTGGGGAACGACGCCGACGGCGAACGGGCGGTGGGTTCGCTCGCCGTCGGCCACCGCGCGGACCTGCACATGCTCAATGCCCCCTCCGCCACCCACCTGGCGTACCGGCCGGGCATCCCGCTGACCCACGCCGTCTGGCGGGCGGGAGTCCGCGCCCGCTAACGGCAGGGCGGCAGGACCGGCCGTCAGAACACCATCGGCGGTGCATCCAGGACCGTCTCGTCCACGCGGCGTTCCTCCCACTGGCTGAACGGCTTGTCCAGTTCGTACTTGCCCCTGTGGGTGCGCACCAGGGTCCGCACTTCGGCATTGTCCGGGTTGTTGAGGGACTCGAAATACTCCACGGACCAGTGGAACCAGCGCATGCAGAACAGCCGCATGGTGAGCCCGTGCGTCACGAACAGGGCATTGGGGGCATAGTCCGGCCTGGCCCAGTGCCGGTGGAGCGTCTCCATGAAGGAGGAGATCCGGTCGTAGACATCCGAACCGGATTCGCCCTCACGGAAGCGGTAGAAGAAGTGGCCGTACGCGTTCCGGAGTTCCTTCTGGTCCTCGATGTCCCCGGCGATCTGGAAGTTTGCCCAGTCCTGTTCACGGAGGCGGGGCTCCTCGATGACCCGTTCTGTGAGCGGCCCCAGGTTGAGCGCTTCAAGGGTCTGGTACGCCCTGAGGTAAGGCGACACGTAAACACACACCTGACGCCCGTCCAGCTCCCGGCGGATCCGCTCGCCGGCAGCCTGTGCCTGCGCCACGCCGAGTTCCGTCAGCGGTATCCGGTAATCGGGCACCCGGTTGTAGATGAAGGTGTCGGCATTGGCGGCCGATTGGCCGTGCCGGATCATGATGATTTTTTCGGGCGCGCTCATAAATTCCTAGCATAGGCCCCGGCCTGCGCGGCGGGCGGCAAGCATCGTCCCATCAGTAACGGCGCGCATCCGCCAGCGGCGGACAGGAAAGAACCAGCAAGTGCGGGCAAGATAGGAACATGCTGGTTCCCTCCCGCCGTCGTCTGCGGATAGAAGTCTGGATTGTCCTGGGTCTGTCGCTGGGGCAGTCCGCCGTGTACTCGGTGGTGCAGTTGCTGGACAAGATGACGCGTGCACCCCTGGCGGAAGGCACCTCCACCCTCAACCGCTCGCAGAGCAGCCGCGAATACTTCGACCTGACCTACCAGTTGCTGGACATCGTCTTCGCCCTGGTGCCGGTGGCCCTGGTGATCTATTTCCTTACCGAGCACCGTCCGGCGGGGGAGTCCGGAGCCTCTGCCTTCCGCAGGCTCGGTTTCAACTTTGCCCGTCCAGGCAAGGACCTGCTGCAGGGGCTGGGTCTCGCGGCGCTGATCGGCATTCCGTCCCTGGGGCTCTACGCCGCCGGCCGGGCCCTGGGCATCACCACGGCCATCATCCCCAGCGCGCTGGACGCCTATTGGTGGACCATTCCCGTGCTGATCCTTTCTGCCGTGCGGCACGGGATCGTCGAGGAAGTCATCGTGGTGGGGTACCTGCTGGACCGGCTCGGGAAGTTCGGGTGGAGTGTGCCGCTGGCGATCTTCGCGAGCTCCATGCTCCGGGGCAGCTACCACCTCTACCAGGGCTTCGGCCCGTTCCTCGGCAATGCCGTCATGGGGGTGGTATTTGCCTGGATCTATACGAAGACCCGCCGCGTGATGCCGCTGGTGATCGCCCACGCGCTGCTGGACATCGTGGCCTTCGTCGGCTTCAGCCTCTTCGGCAAGGCCATCGGGCTGGGCTAGCCGGCAGCCGCTTAAAAAGGATTCGGCCGCTATCGGTGGGTGACGTCGTTGGCACCCGCTGATAGCGGCCGAAGTTCGGGGCAGCGCGCTGCCCGTGGTCCGTGGCGGACCACATGGTGGAAGCGGACTAGATGGTTACTGCCCCGGAGGCGGTTTCGAAGGTGACGGACAGGATTCCCGGCGTTCCTTTCGGGGCGACCCAGTCAACAGCCACATCCTCCAGGGGCTTCTCGACCGGCTGACCAAGCCACTCCGTGACGCGCTCGGCGGAGCCGGCGATGGTGAGGCTGGACATCTTAACGTTGCTTGGGTAGGCGTTGGACGGGTGAAGCTCCGGGTCGCCTTCCCACTTGAGCATGTAGGGCACCTGCGGGTCCGCGATGAGGCCCAGGATGCCGATCTGCTTCCAGACGAGTTCGCGGCCGTCGGGGAACTTGCGGTTGCCGTTGACAGCCGAGCGGCCGAGGCGCTCTTCGAACGGTGCCAGGTCGTCCACTTCGACGCACCAGCCCATCCAGCCGCCGCCCGCTGCGGAGCGTGCCCGGACGGCCTGCCCGAACGGAGCCTTGTCGGAGGCCGGGTGGTCCAGGACCTCCACAACCTCCAGGTATTTGTGCCCGGCGAGCGGGATAATCATGTTGCGGGTGCCAAAACGGGGGTGTACCCCGCCCTTCACGGCTTCGACGCCGAGGGCGGTTGCAATACGTTCGGTGGTGGCAGCCAAGCCATCTTGTTCACAGGCGTAAGAGACGTGATCCATGCGCATGCCATCATCTTGGCACTTTGTGATGGAGCTCTCAGCTAAGGCTGTCCTAACCGTGGTGGGATGTCATTGCGGTCCGGCTTGAGGGCCTGAAACTACGCGGCCGACGTCCTTCGTCACAAACCTGTTCACACGCAATCGGCCGTTCCTACACTGGGGCCAGGCCATGAGCGCCAGCGGCACCACTCCTGCGACGGCAATTCCTGCCCCGGCACAGGTGCCCTTCCCGGAAGGAGCTTCCCGATGTCCAATGCCTGGTCATTCGAAACCCGACAGATCCACGCCGGCCAGGAGCCGGACAGCGCCACCGGCGCCAGGGCGCTGCCCATCTACCAGACGACGTCGTTCGTATTCCCGAGCGCCGAAAGCGCCGCCAACCGCTTTGCGCTGGCCGAATTGGCACCCATCTACACCCGCATCGGCAACCCCACCCAGGACGCCGTGGAACAACGCGTCGCCAGCCTGGAAGGGGGACTGGCAGCGCTCCTGCTTAGCTCGGGCCAGGCCGCGGAAACGTTTGCCATCCTCAACGTGGCTGAAGCCGGCGACCATGTGGTGGCCAGTCCCAGCCTTTACGGCGGCACCTACAACCTGCTGGCCCACACCCTGAAGAAGTTCGGCATCACCGTGACGTTCGTCGAGGATCCGGACAACCTGCAGCAGTGGGAGGACGCCGTCCGGCCCAACACCAAGCTCTTCCTCGCCGAGGTGGTCTCCAACCCGCGGCAGGATGTCCTGGATATCGAAGGCGTGTCCGGCGTTGCCCACGCGGCAGGTGTTCCGCTGATCGTGGACAACACGTTGTCCACTCCCTACCTCATCCGGCCGCTGGAATGGGGCGCCGACATTGTGGTGCACTCGGCCACGAAGTACCTTGGCGGGCACGGCAGCGCCATCGCCGGCGTGATTGTGGACTCGGGCAATTTCGACTTCGGCAAGGACCCGGCGAAGTTCCCCGGCTTCAACACGCCGGACCCTACCTACAACGGACTTGTCTACGCGCGGGACCTCGGGGCGGAGGGTGCCCTGGGAGCGAACCTGTCCTTCATCCTCAAGGCCCGCGTCCAACTGCTGCGCGACCTGGGGTCCGCGGTTTCCCCGTTCAACGCCTTCCTCATCGCCCAGGGCCTGGAAACCCTGAGCCTGCGCGTTGAGCGGCATGTCGCCAACGCGGTGGGCGTCGCCGAGTGGCTGGAGTCCAGGGACGACGTCGAATCGGTCGCCTACGCGGGCCTGCCGTCCAGCCCCTGGTACGAGCGCGGCCGCAAGTACGGTCCCAAGGGCACCGGAGCCATCGTGTCCTTCAATATCGCCGGCGGGGCCGAGGCCGGCAAGCGGTTCGTGGACGCGCTGGAACTCCACTCACACGTGGCAAACATCGGCGACGTGCGCTCCCTGGTCATCCACCCGGCGTCGACCACGCACAGCCAGCTGACGGCGGAACAGCAGGCCGTGGCCGGCGTGACGCCGGGGCTGGTCCGCCTCTCGGTCGGGCTGGAACACATCGATGACATCATCGCCGACCTCGACGCCGGTTTCCGCGCCGCCAAGGGCGACTGACCGCTGTGGCTCCCGGCGCCGTCGACGCCGGGAGTCATATTGCTGTCACAATCTTCGCCATTGCGGCGACGCATTTCGTAGACTCTCTACAGGTCATGAGTGCCAGCGACAGCCCCGGCTTGCTGGCCGGCAACCCTCCTTACGCGGCGGGGTGCCCCGGGTGAAGACCTGGCCTGCCGGCCAGTTGGCGGCAGGCAAGCGCGAAGAAGAGGTCCTCACATGACGATTGCCGTCACCCGCAGCGGTGTACCCGCAACCAGCAGCCACAATGAGTCATTCACGGCCACCATCCCTGACGGCACCGTTAAATTCCTGAGCGTCGGCGGACTTGACCTTGAAGCCGGAGGGCACCTCCCGGACGTCACGCTCGCCTACGAAACGTGGGGAACGCTGAACGCGGACCGTTCCAACGCCGTGCTGGTGCAGCATGCCCTGACCGGCAGCACCCATGTCACGAGGGGAGCCAGCGACGAGGAAGGCTGGTGGGAGCAGCTGGCCGGCCCGGGCGCCCCGGTTGATACGGACAAGTATTTCGTGGTTTCCATCAACATCCTGGGCGGATGCTACGGCTCCACGGGTCCGTCGACCCCCGCCCCGGACGGGAAGCCGTGGGGTTCGCGCTTTCCCCTGGTGACCCTGCGCGACACCACGGCGGCCGAGGCCCGGCTGGCAGACGCCCTGGGTATCGGCAGCTGGTTCGCGGTCCTGGGCGGCTCCCTGGGCGGAGCCCGCGCCCTGGAATGGGCCGTGACCTATCCCGACCGCGTCCGGCGCTGCGGTGTGATAGCAAGCGGCGCCAGCAGCACTGCCGAGCAGATCGCGTTCGCGCAGGCGCAGACCCTCGCCATCCGCCAGGACGCAAACTTCAACGACGGAGACTACTACGGGAGGCCGGAGCCAGAGGCCGGCCTGGCCCTGGCACGCAGGATTGCGCACATTACGTACCGCTCGGCGGACGAGCTGGCGACCCGGTTCGGCCGCAGCCCGCAAGGCGGCGAGGCCCCGCTCCAGGCAGTGTCGCTGGGGGAGCGCGGCCGCTACCAGGTGGAGAGCTACCTCGACTACCAGGGCACCAAGCTGGTGCGCCGCTTTGATGCCAACAGCTACATCGCCATCACTGAAGCGCTCATGAGCCACGACGTCGGCCGGGGGCGCGGCCCGCTCACGGAAGCACTCGCTGAGGCCAAGGCTGAGTTCTTCATCGCCGCAGTGAATACGGACAGGCTGTACTTTCCTGCGCAGTCCCGCGAACTTGCGGCAGCGCTCCCCGGTGATGTCCCGGTGCACGTCATCGATGCTCCCATCGGCCACGACGGCTTCCTGACCGAGATCGGCCAGCTCAGCAATCAGCTGCGGCAGAACTTCTTCGCATAGCCCCGCAGGCTCGTTGTGCGTTTTTGCAGAGCTGTTCTGCAGAAAATGGCGTTGAGTCTGCGGCAATGTGAGTCCATACTCTAGGGGACCGGCGCGCGTTGGTGGTGCACATCACACGCGGCCGCTACGGAATGGTCCACATGGTGTCGACGGAGACGCCGAAGGAGTTCACAATGAGCACACACGAGTCCGCCGCAAGGCGAGTAGATGAGACTGATGTCAAGGCTTCCGGGCTGAGGAAAGTGGTAACGGCCTCCATGGCCGGCACCGTTGTTGAATGGTATGAGTTCTTCCTCTACGCTTCCGCGGCCACCCTGGTTTTCGGCAAGTTGTTTTTCCCCAATTCCGGTACGGAGCTGGACGGGATCATTGCCGCCTTCGTCACCTACGCTGTGGGCTTCGTGGCCCGTCCCATCGGTGGCATCGTGTTCGGCCACTTCGGTGACAAGTTCGGCCGCAAGCAGCTGCTGCAGCTAAGCATCATCCTGGTGGGTGTTTCCACCTTCCTGATGGGCTGCCTCCCCACCTTCCAGCAGATCGGCTACTGGGCCCCGGCCCTGCTGGTGTTCCTGCGGTTCGTGCAGGGCTTCGCCGTCGGCGGTGAATGGGGCGGCGCCGTGTTGCTCGTGGCTGAACACAGCCCCAGCAAGTCTCGCGGATTCTGGTCCAGCTGGCCGCAGTCCGCGGTGCCCATGGGCAACCTGCTCGCTACCGGCGTACTGTTCACGCTGTCCTCCACGTTGTCCTCGGCCGACTTCCTCAGCTGGGGCTGGCGCGTCGCGTTCTGGCTGTCCGCGGTGATCGTGATCGTGGGCTACTACATCCGCACCAAGGTCCAGGATGCGCCCATCTTCCTCGAAGCACGCAAGGAAGTTGTCGTTGAGAACAAGGGCTACGGCGTTGCCGAGGTCTTCCGCCGCTACCCGCGCGGCGTCTTCACGGCCATGGGCCTGCGGTTCGCGGAGAACATCCTCTACTACCTTGTGGTTACGTTCTCCATCACGTACCTGAAGGTCGTGGTCCAGACCGACACGTCCAGGATCCTCCTCCTGCTGCTGGTGGCGCACTTTATCCACTTCTGCACCGTACCGATGGTCGGCAAGCTCTCGGACGCTTTCGGCCGCAAGCCCGTCTACATGGCGGGCGCCATCCTCGGCGGCACCTGGGGCTTCTTCGCCTTCCCGATGATGGACACGAAGAACGATCTGGTCATCCTTGCCGCCATCACCATCGGCCTCGTGTTCCACGCGCTGATGTATGCCGGCCAGCCTGCGATCATGGCTGAGATGTTCCCGACCCGGATGCGCTACTCGGGTGTTTCACTCGGATACCAGGTCACCTCGATCGTCGCCGGTTCACTGGCTCCGATCATCGCCACGGCGCTGCTGAGCAACTTCAAGTCTTCCGTTCCGGTGGCGATCTACCTGCTCGGTGCCTGCCTCGTCACCATGTTCGCTGTCTTCATGCTCAAGGAAACCCGCGGGATTTCGCTGCACGACGTGGATGCCGCGGATGCGCAGGGCACGGTGGACCTGCTGGCCGCTTCCAAGCCAAACAGCCAAGAGATGCCGGCCAAGAAGTAGCGGCAAGGAAGGTGTCCATGCGAGCAGCAGTCCTCTATTCCACCGTCCCCGCGGGAACCAGCTACACCGAAGCCCGCCCGCTTGTGGTCCAGGAACTCGACCGGCCCGAACCCCGCCCCGGCGAGCTGGGAGTGGCCATCACTTACTCCAGCCTGTGCCACTCGGATCTTTCGGTGGTGGACGGCTCCCGGGTCCGGCCGCTGCCCATGGCGCTGGGACACGAGGCCGTGGGACGGGTCGTGGCAGTGGGCGAAGGCGTCCGGGACGTCTCGGCGGGGGACCACGTGGTGCTCGTCTTCGTTCCCAGCTGCGGCGACTGCCGGGCGTGCCGTTCCGGCCGCCCGGCCTTGTGCCACCGCGCCGCCGAGGTCAACGGCTCGGGTGACCTGCTGCACGGGGAAGCTCTGCTGCGGACGCCGTCGGGCGAGCGGATCAACCACCACCTCGGCGTCTCGGCCTTTGCCGACTACGCCGTGGTGGCGCGCGAGTCCGTGGTGGTGATCGGCGACGACGTCCCGGACACCGTCGCGGCAATGTTCGGGTGCGCGGTGCTCACCGGGATGGGCGCTGTGCTGAACACGGCGGCGGTCACCTCCGGGCAGTCCGTGGCAGTCTTCGGGCTTGGCGCCGTCGGGCTGTCCGCCGTGATGGCGGCGTCGCTGGCCGGGGCTGCCGCCGTCATCGCCATCGACCCCAACGATGGCAAGCACCAGCTCGCCCGGGACTGCGGCGCCACGGCAGTGGGAACTCCCGACGACGCCGCCCGGCTGGTCGCTGACGCAACGGGCGACGGCGTGGACGTCGCCGTGGAGGCAGTGGGATCCGCAGGGGTGATCGCCTCGTGCCTGGACCTGGTGACGCGGGGCGGCGCCGTCGTCTCCGTCGGACTGCCGAAACCCTCTGCGGAACTGACGGTGGGGGCACTGCAGTTCGCCGGGGCGGGGAAGCGGCTTCTCGGTTCCTATATGGGGGATGCAGTGCCGGAGCGGGACATTCCGCTGTACCTTAACTACTGGCGGGCCGGACGGCTTCCGGTGGAGCTGCTGCACACGGACACCCGGCCGCTGGCGGAAATCAACGAGGGCCTCGATGCCCTGGCCGCCGGAGAGGTGGTCCGCCGGCTGTTCCAGGCCTAGGATCAGGCCAGGTTAGTGTCAGGCCAGGTTAGTGTCAGGCCGCCAGGAGTTCCTGGCGGTCTGACACTTCCGCTTTAAGCGCCTCCACGACGGCAAGGACCGACGCCGAGCGCAGCGACTCCGGACGCGCCACCGCCCAGATGGGAAGCTGGCGCTGGAACAACTCGGGCAGCACGGGCACGAAGTCCGGATTGTCTGCCACCATGAAGTTCGGCAACAGGCCGATGCCCGCGCCGCGCCGGACTGCCTCCACCTGGGCGAAGATGCTGGTGGCCTGGAAGCTGAATTTGGGTGCGGGCAGCTGCGAGGACCGGTGCCCTAGTTCCGCCACCTGCAGCGCCGACTCAACGTAGGAGACAAAGCCGTGCTCCCGGACGTCGTCCAAGGCAGCCGGAAGCCCGCGGGAGCGGACATAGCCCGGACTGGCGTACAGCCGCAGGAAGTAGTTCGTGAGGAAGATGGGCTGGGCGTTGGTGACCTCCATGCGGCCAACCACCACTTCCAGGTCCACGCCGGACCGGTTCTGGCTGGCCTTGCGGGTGGCACTGAGCATCTCGACGTTCAACAGCGGATTCTCCTGCTGCAGGCGGACAAGCGCCGGGGTCGCGAATTCCGCGCCGAATCCATCGGAGGTGCTGATCCGGACCAGGCCGGACAGGGAGTGTTCGCCGTTGCTGAGGGCGCCGGTCAGCGAACCGAGCGTCGCCTCGATCGCCTCGGCGGCGGCAACGGCCTGGCTGCCCAGCTCGGTCAGTTCCCAGCCGTGCGGACTGCGCTCCAGCGTCCGTCCGCCCAGCTGTTTGTCCAGCGCCATGATCCGGCGGGAAATGGTGGTGTGCGTGGTGCCCAGCGTCTCCGCCACGGCATTGAACCGGCCCAGCCTGGCCACTGTCAGCAGGATCAGCAGGTCATCCGGACTCGGTAACCGGTTCAAATCCACTTTTCCACGTCCATCATTCAGCCTCCCGGATCCATGTGCATCCATGCACATAGGCTCTGTAATTTTTCCCCTTGATTGCACTGTAGCAGGGTGTGATGGTGGACACGGAACATCCAGCAATTTGGGCTGGTACACGAAGCAAAGGAGCTTTCGCCATGGCAGTAATCGCTTGGATCGGTCTTGGGAACATGGGTGGGTCCATGTCGGCAAACCTGGCAAAGGCAGGCCATGACGTCCGAGGATTCGACCTCAACCCCGAAGCGGTGGCTGCCGCCGAAGCCGGCGGTGTGAAGCCGGTGGCGAGCATTGCCGCGGCGGTGGACGGCGCCGACGTCGTCTTCACCATGCTGCCGAAGGGCGAACACGCCCGGGCCGTTTACCTGGCTAAGGACGGTGTCCTGGCCCATGCAGACACGCGAACGCTGCTGGTGGATTCCTCCACGATTGACATCGCCTCCGCACAGGCGTTGCACGACGCCGCCGCTGCCGCCGGCTTCCGCTTCGTGGACGCCCCGGTGTCGGGTGGCATGAGCGGAGCGAAGGCCGGAACCCTGACCTTCATGATCGGCGGGGAGCCGGGCGCCGTGGCTGACGCCACGGAATACATCCGTCCCATGGCTTCCAATGTCATTCCCACCGGCGGCGCCACCACGGGGCAGGCAGCGAAGATCTGCAACAACCTCATGCTCTTCATCAATCTGGCTTCCACTGCCGAGGGCGCAGTCCTCGCCGAGCGCCTGGGCCTGGACAAGCAGGTCTTCTGGGACATCGCCTCGGTGTCCTCGGGGGACAGCTGGGCGCTGCGGACGTGGTATCCGGTGGCCGGGGTTGTTCCCACCGCTGCTTCCAACAACGACTTCGCCCCGACGTTCACCACCGAACTCGCCAACAAGGACATCGGCCTGGCCATCAGCGCCGCCCGCGACACGGGCACTCCGCTGGAAATCGGCGAACACGTGCAGACGCTCTTCCAGCGGCTCATCGACTCCGGGCAGTCCGGCAAGGACTGCTCCATGATCATCAAACTCGTCGACGGCTCGCTCGAGACCTCCAACTAACCGCAGCCTGCTTCACGAATAGGACTTTCCCATGGAACGCATTCCGCACTTCATCAACGGCGCCCTGATCAGCGACGCCGACCGTTACGGCCCCGTCTTCAACCCCGCCACCGGCGCACAGGACAAAGAGGTGGCACTCGCCTCGGCCGCCCGCGTGGAGGAAGCCATCGCCGCCGCCCAGGCCGCCCTGCCGGGCTGGCGGGCCACGAGCCTGGCCAAGCGCACCAACATCTTCTTCCGGGTCCGGGAACTCCTGACGCAGCGCAAGTCCGAGCTGGCGGCCATCCTCACCAGCGAGCACGGCAAGGTGCTGTCCGACGCCGAAGGCGAGATCTCCCGGGGCCTCGAAAACATCGAATTCGCCACCGGGCTTTCCCACATGCTCAAGGGCGAACGCTCGGAGCAGGTGTCCAGCGGCGTGGATGTCCACTCGGTGCGCCAGCCGGTGGGCGTGGTCGCCTGCATCACGCCGTTCAACTTCCCGGCCATGGTGCCGTTGTGGATGATCGGCAGCGCGCTGGCCTGCGGCAACACCGTCCTCCTCAAGCCCAGCGAGAAGGACCCGTCGTCGGCCGTTTTCATCGCGGAAGTCTTCGCGGAGGCGGGCCTGCCGCCGGGCGTCCTGAACGTGGTCCACGGCGACAAAGAGGCTGTGGACGTCCTGCTGGAACACCCGGGCGTTAAGGCTGTCAGCTTCGTGGGGTCCACCCCGATCGCTCAGTCCATCTACAAGCGGGCTGCCGACCACGGCAAGCGGGTCCAGGCGCTGGGCGGTGCCAAGAACCACATGGTGGTCCTCCCGGACGCAGACCTGGACATGGCCGCCGACGCCGCTGTGTCAGCCGCCTACGGCTCTGCGGGGGAGCGCTGCATGGCCGTCTCCGTGCTGGTGGCCGTAGGCAATATTGCCGACGACCTCGTGAAGGCCATTTCAACGCGCATGGCGGACCTCAAGATCGGTCCGGGTACGGATCCTGCCTCACAGATGGGACCCCTGATCACCAAGGAACACCGGGACAGGGTTGCCTCCTACGTGGCCGGGGCCGCGGACGAGGGCGCCACGGTTGTGGTGGATGGGCGCGAGCACGCCTTCGACTCGGACGGCTTCTTCATCGGCGTCAGCCTGGTGGACCACGTCAAGCCGGGCATGAAGGTCTACGACGACGAAATCTTCGGCCCCGTGCTATCGGTGGTCCGCGCGGACAGCTACAGTGACGCCGTCAAGCTCGTGAACGACAACGAGTTCGGCAACGGCGTGGCCATCTTCACGCGCGACGGCGGCGCGGCACGCCAGTTCGAGTTCGACGTCGAAGCCGGCATGGTGGGCGTCAACGTCCCCATCCCGGTTCCAGTCGGTACGTTCTCGTTCGGCGGCTGGAAGAACTCGCTGTTCGGCGACACCCACATGTACGGACCGGACAGCATCCGCTTCTACACGCGCGGCAAAGTGGTGACCACACGCTGGCCGGATCCCTCCACCTCGGTGATTGACCTCGGCTTCCCGCAGGTTGACTAGCGTGTGTCGCCTAAATCAGGTGTTCGACCGCCCTCTGGGGTCAGTCCGGAGGTCCTTGGGCTAGGCAGTAGAGTGGTTCGATTGAGGCCCTGCGTGGCTACCCATCGAAGTAACAACGGCGGCTACGGCGGCGGCCATGGCTGGGACGTAGAACCAGCCGATGCTTGCGGAGCCGATGACTACGAAGACAACAAGAGCGACAGTCGTCGCTACCGATACTGGACTCCGCGTGCGTCCTCTTGTCAGGAGAGGTAGTGCGGTCAGGGCCACGGGGATGAGCAACGGCACGAAGATGGATGGCCCTACTGTTTCAACCATGGTCGGATGGCTAACCTGCTCTGGCCCGCCAGACGTTAGTTTTACCTGGGTGTACATGGGAACCAGTAAGAGAACCAAGGAAGCCACTATCGCGAGTGAGAGAGCAAGAACCTGGCGAACATTTTTAGAATCCAGATGACGTTTCATATGACTCTCCAGCTGTAGCTGTATAGGTCAACGAAAGCACCGTTGGGGTGATTCCACTAGAGGAAGTGGGATCGAACAGAACGTCCCGGTAAGGTTTCCTGATCTGGTTACGCCAATAGGGATACACGCCCTAGCTCGTCAGCCAAGGACCGACGCAGGGCAGACTTCCCCGGGGCACTAAATTGATGCTCCTATAGGTGTCAATGTTCGTTGAGCCAGTTTTCGTAGCGTTGGTGCAAGACGTCGTCGCGGGTGAGTCCGCGTTCGAGCCGGGATAGCCTGGTGGGCCAGAGCTGGAGACTGTCTGCGGCGGACTGGAGCGTGATCTTCTTGGTTTTACGGAGAGCCCGAAGGGCGCCGGCGTCCGGGGCGGGCTGCGGGTGCAGGAGCTGCTCGTAGATTTCGCGGGCGATATAGCGTTTCAGGCAGCGCATGACTTCCTTGCTGCTCTTGCCCTCCTGCCGGCGCCTGGCGACGTAGGTTTTGGTGCGGGCGTCGCTCATCATGCGGACGAGCGCGACGTGGTGGATGGCTTTGTTGGCCTGGCGGTCGCCACCGCGGCTGAGCCGGTGCCGGGTGGTCTTTCCGGAGGATGCGGGGACCGGTGCGACGCCGACGAGGGCTGCGAATTTCGCTTCCGTGCTGATCCGTTCGGGGTTATCGCCCACGGTGACGAGCAGCTGGCTGGCGACCTCCGTGCCGACGCCGTGGAGGTCGCGGATCATGGGTGCGTGGACGGTGATGATCGCGTCGAGTTCGGCATCGATCAGTGCCAGTTCCTGATGCAGGTGCCGGTAGCGGACTGCCAGGCGTTTGAGCACCACGGTGGTGGCCTGCGCCGGCTCGGAAAGTTTCCCGGTCGGTCGGGCCTTTTCCAGCGCGGCCATCAGGGAGTTGCTGCTCAGGCCCCGGTATCTGGCGCGGATCGGTTCGGGGGCCGAGACGAGAATGTTCTGGACCTGGGTCATGACAGCGACCCGGGCCCGCATCGCGGAGTTCCGTTCGGCCCGCAGGACACGCAGTGACTCCACTGCCCCGTTCCGGGCCTTAGGTGTGGCGGTGCCACGGCCGGCGAGAACGGATTCGGCGGCCTGGTAGGCATCCAACGGGTCCGATTTCCCTCGCAGCCGGCGCCCCTGCCGGTTCGGGCGCATAACCTCCAGGACCTGGATGCCTTCCTGCGTCAGTGTCCGGGCAAGCTCAGCGCCGTAGCTGCCGGTGCCTTCGACTCCGACGGCAACGACCGGTCCGAAGCCGCTGATGAACTCGATGATCTTGGCGTAGCCGGACCCGACAGCCAGAAACTCCTGATCGGCGAGGTGCACACCGGTTTCGGAGATAACGGCGACATGATGGGTATCGGTGTGGGTATCGATCCCGCCGATGACTTTCAGATGTTCGTTTGCCATGATGAAACTGCCCTGACCTTCCGTTGCGTGCGATGGGACACGAAGGGGCACGCCGGCCGGGTGGGCAGACAAGACAGTAATGGGACTCCTCGAACAGGCTCCTATGAGGTCATGTCCACCTGGCCGCCGCGTTTACTGCAGTTGTGTTGCGGCGGACAGATCAATTTGAAGACAAACCCCTCTCAAGGCGTCAGTCGTAGGCAGAGTCACACCGCAACACA
>NZ_JBBLYW010000068.1:0-2319 GCF_037911235.1 Arthrobacter oryzae | reverse complement strand
TTCGGTGGGGGAGCGTTGCGCTTTAAGCGTCCCTTTCGTAGCGGCGGATGGCGTGGCTGGCCTGGGCGAGTGCCAGGAGCTTCAGCACCAGCTGGCTGTGCACGTGCATGCCGACGGCTGCAGTAAGGATCAGTTCGTCGACGCTGTCCGGGGCAGTCGTGGCCGCAATGTCGACCCCGGCGACGTCGTCCATCGCCTTGCTGTACGTGTCCAGGAGTTCTCCGGAAACCGGAATGTTGAGGCTTTCCATCAGCTCCAGATGGGCATTCAGTGCGTTTCGGGCATCACTCGGGGAATCTGGCCAGCCCCTCAGGCGTACGACGGCGTCAGCCGCCCGTGTGCCGACCCCGCCGTCAGCTGTGGCGACGCTGTCCAACTCCAGCACGACGCGCTGAACTGCCGCCAACAGATCAAGCCGCGGAGCGCCGTCGTCGGCCATTTTGAGGATGCCGCGGATCTGCTCGATGTTCAGTCCAACGATCCGGCGGAGTGCATGGATCAGTTCGAGACGCTCGACGTGCCTGGCGGAATACCGCGCGCGGGTTGCATTGATTGCGTCGCCGGCAGGCAGCAGCCCCTCGCGCAGGTAGTACTTGATGCTGGCAGCCGAGACTCCCGACTGTTCGCTCAGTTCCTTGAGCTGCATTCCCGAATTCCTTCCGGCGACGGAGGTGAGCTATTGGATAGCGGATCCGGCGGTCACTATCCTGATGTACAGGGCTTGGATAGTGGCTCTATCCTAATGCTATGGAGCACTGGAATGTACTGCTGGTCAGCCACGTAATCGCCGCACTCTTTGTCCTCGCGATCGGCCCCTTTCAAATCCTTCGTCGGCGCCGCGACGGCATTCACCGCACCATGGGCTACCTGTGGGTGGCCGCCATGTACTACGTCTGCTTCAGTAGTTTCTGGATCGTGACGGCCGGTCATTTCACTTGGCTGCACGGGCTGTCGGCCTTCACCATCGTGACAGTCACCCTCGGCCTTGTCAGTGCCATCCGTCGCAACATCCCGTCGCACCTGGGCAACATGATTGGCAGCTACATCGGCATTGCCGTGGCATTTGTCTTTGCCGTGGCGGTGCCCGGGCGGGCCATCCCGCAGCTCCTTGCCGTGGACCCGGCCACCGCGGCATACGTCGCGGGGCTGGTGGTGCTGACGGTGCTGGTGACGTTCGTTTCGCTCAAGCGCGGTGGCCGTGCGGGCGTGGTGCGCGGTTCAGCAGACCGAACGCTCTCTCACTCCCTGCGCGTTTAGGCGCGACGCTCTCTCACGTTTGGTGGGTTTGGCTGCGACGCTCTCTCACCCCGCGTCCGCGAAGCCAGATGCATGGGAATGATCCAGCCACGCAGTGCGCAGCGTCCGCTTAATCTTCCCGATGGCGCTTTGGAAGTCGTCAGCAAGATCGTCCTTGTCGAATATCAGAACAGTCCAGCCAGCCGATTCGAACGCCTTGTTTCGCCGCCGGTCGCTAAGGGACTGGGCGTCAAGAAGGTGATGTTCGCCGTCGTACTGGATGGCGACCCGCCGGTGGCGGTATCCGAGATCGGCGCTTGGGGACACGCCGTCAGCATCGCGCAATGACAGCTGCAGGTCCGGTTCAGGAAGGCCGGCATCGGCCATGGCCAGGCGGAGCAGCGATTCGGGCGCGGAGTCCGACCCGACCCGCATTAGGTCCAGGGCATCCCTGGCACGGACAACGCCCTGCAGGTTTGGATGGCGGCCGACCAGGGAACGGAGCCCGTCCAGGGTGTCGTATGGCTGCGTCCGGCCCTCGAAGTCCACGCGCGGGATGCGGATCAGCTGATCGCCGAGGCATACCAGGTCATTTACTGACAGCCGCCGAGCCAGATCGAGCCAGGTCCGCGACCGGGTGCTGATGCTGATGCCGTCGATCGATTCAATCTCATCCTCGCGGGCAAAGACCGTATGGCCGACGACGCCCTTGCGGCGCACAGAGGGCAGGGACCGAGGTTTGCTCAAATGCAGCTCCGTTGAGCCCGCCAGCCAGGGCGGCAGCAACTGGCACCGCAGCCGTGCCGCGGTGACGTGGGAGATCCAGGCGCCGGGCGACGCGGCAGACAGCGCCCGCGCCGCCGCTTCCAGTTCAAAGCTCCAGTCCGACGGGCGGTACAGTCCGCGTCCAATATGGACCACGTCCTTTCGTCGCAGCCTGTCCGGGGATACTCCGGCGGCCCGTGCCGACTCCACTGTGAATGGAGCGGTTGCCAACAGCCCAGGCAAATTGTTGCACTTTTTCATGCTGGCATTGTGTCCCGAAAATCGATGACACCGCAGAAGATATCCACAGGTGGTCCA
>NZ_JBBLYW010000067.1:0-110314 GCF_037911235.1 Arthrobacter oryzae | reverse complement strand
GCTCAGACATCAGACCAAGTCTAGTGCCTCACCGCAGTGTGACGATCAGGGGTCAAATTCGCGGTGCTTCCACTGCGCAACTCGCGGCCTCTCGTGCTAGTTTCACAAGTGATGCATTTCGTCGATCCGTCCCGAGAAGTCCTGGCCGAAACCCTGCTGGCGGCCGGTCCTGACTCCCCCACGCTCTGCAGGGGCTGGCACACGCGCGACCTCGCCGCGCACCTCTACCTGCGCGAACGCAAGGCCGGTGTGGGGCTTGGCCTGATCATCAAGAGCCTGGCGAAGGCCTCTGACGAAGCCACCGCAAAGCTGGCCGCCAAACTCAAGACTCCCGAGGACTACGCCCGGCTGGTGAATACCTTCCGCGGCGGTCCCCCGGCGCTATCGCCGCTGAGGATCAAGGCCCTGGCCGAGAGTTCCAACCTCATCGAGTACTTCGTGCACACCGAGGACGTCCGCCGTGCCGTCGACCGCTGGGCACCGCGCGCCCTGGATGAGGAATACTCCGACGCCCTCTGGGACGAACTCATCAAGCGTGCGGCCATCCTGTACCGGGGAGTGGACCTGGGAATCGTGCTGGTGCGCCCCTCCGGTCCGCGCCATGTCGCCAAACGAGCGCCCGTATCGGTGGCCATCGTGGGCGAACCCGGCGAACTGCTGATGCACGCCCACGGGCGTACCCGCCATGCGCTGGTGACCTTCGAAGGCCAGCCGGACGCCGTCGCCCTCCTCCAGTCAGCCGAAGTCGGGCTCTAGACCAGCCGCAGGCCGGTCGGGAGCTCCGCTTAGCGGACTTCGAAGCCCGCCTCACGGATCGCCGTCTTGACCTGCGAAATCATGTCCAGCGGTCCAAAGTGGAAGATCGACGCCGCCAGGACGGCATCCGCCCCGGCCGCGACGGCGGGCGGAAAGTGTTCTGGCCTGCCGGCCCCGCCGGAGGCGATGATGGGCACCTTGACGGCGGCGCGGACCAGGCGGATCAGTTCGATGTCGAAACCGTCCTTGGTACCGTCGGCATCAATGGAGTTGAGAAGAATCTCGCCGACGCCGCGGTCCGCGGCTTCGCGTGCCCACTCGATGGCGTCAATCCCGGTCCCCTGCCGGCCGCCGTGCGTGGTGACTTCAAAACCTGAGGCCGTGGGCTCGGAACCGGGCCGGGTGCGCCGGGCATCAACGGACAGTACCAGGACCTGGGAACCGAAGTGCCGGGTGATTTCGTCGATGACGTCGGGCCGGGCCACGGCCGCCGTGTTGATGGAAGCCTTATCCGCCCCGTAACGCAGCAGCTTGTCCACCTCGGCCACGCCGCGCACGCCGCCGCCGACGGTGAGCGGAATGAAGACTTCCTCGGCGGTGCGGCGGACCACGTCGAAGGTGGTCTCCCGGTTGCCCGAGGACGCCGTCACATCCAGGAAGGTCAGTTCGTCTGCCCCGCCGTTGTCGTAGCGGTGCGCCAGTTCCACGGGGTCTCCGGCGTCCCGGAGGCCTTCGAAGTTGATGCCCTTGACCACGCGGCCGGCGTCAACGTCCAGGCACGGAATGACGCGCACTGCTACAGCCATGATTTCTCCTGAGGATTCGCTGGTGGGAGATTCGGCGGGGTCCGCTGACGCGGGCCGCGCTCATACGGGCCCGGGTCAGATCCGGCAGGCGTGGATGCTGCTGACCAGGATGGCGCGGGCGCCCAGATCGTACAACTCGTCCATGATCCGGTTGGTTTCCCTCTTGGGCACCATCGACCGGACGGCAACCCACTCCGAGTCGCGCAGCGGCGAGACCGTGGGTGATTCCAGGCCGGGCGTCAGCGCCGCGGCCTGCTCCACCAGTTCCTTGCGGATGTCATAGTCCATCAGGACGTACTGCCGGGCAACGAGGACGCCCTGCAGGCGGCGGATCAGGACCTCGATTTCCTTGGCCGTGCCGTTCGCAGCGCCTTCCTGGCCAACACGGCGGATCAGCACCGCTTCCGACTTCAGGATCGGCTCGCCGAAGATTTCCATCCCGGCCGCCTTGAGCGTGTTCCCGGTTTCGACGACGTCGGCAATCGCGTCCGCGACGCCGAGCCGCACCGACGATTCAACGGCGCCGTCCAGGCGGACCACCTTGGCGTTGATGCCGCGTTCGGCCAAGTAGCCCCGCAGGAGGCCGTCATAGCTGGTGGCAAGGCGCTTGCCTTCGAGCTCTTCCACTTTGGTAAAGTCACCCACCGGCCCGGCGAAACGGAACGTCGAGGCAGCAAAGCCCAGCGGCAGGAGTTCCTCGGCCTCCACCTCGGCGTCGAGGAGCAGGTCGCGGCCGGTGATGCCGACGTCGAGCGTTCCCCGGCCGACGTAAACGGCGATGTCGCGCGGGCGGAGGAAGAAGAATTCAATGTCGTTGTCCGGGTCCACCATGACCAGTTCGCGGGTATCGCGGCGCTGGCGGTAGCCGGCTTCGGACAGCATGGCCGAAGCCGCTTCGGACAGGGATCCCTTGTTGGGGACGGCAACTCGCAGCATGAGGGGTCTTTCTGGGTTAGGAAGTCTTGGTTACAGGCAATCGGCCACGCTCAGCATGGCTACAGATGCTTGTAGACGTCTTTCAGGGTCAGGCCTTTGGCGAGCATCAGAACCTGCAGGTGGTACAGGAGCTGGGAGATTTCCTCGGCTGCGGCCTCATCGGATTCGTATTCGGCGGCCATCCACACTTCGGCGGCTTCCTCCACGACCTTCTTGCCGATGCCGTGGACTCCGGACTCCAATTCTGCGACGGTGCGGGAGCCGGCCGGACGGGTGGCTGCCTTCTCACTCAGTTCTGCGAACAGCGTCTCGAAATTCTTCACGCCCTCCAGCCTACTTGCTCCGGGCCTGACCCCGCCTGTCGGGCAGTTCCATGACGGCGCCGATGTGAGGCAATACACAGCAAACACGGCACCGGAGCAAGCAAGGGACGGGCTACCGGTACTGCTTCAGGGTCACCGCGGTGGCCAGCGCAGCCGTGACGGCCTCGTGGCCCTTGTCCTCCTTGGAGCCGGGCAGGCCCGCTCGGTCCAGTCCCTGCTGCTCGGTGTCGCACGTGAGCACGCCGAAGCCGACGGGAACGCCCGTGTTGACGCTGACGTCCGTCAGTCCCATGGTGGCCGCCTCGCAGACGTAGTCGAAGTGCGGCGTCCCGCCGCGGATCACGACGCCGAGCGCCACCACGGCATCGAAGTGCTTGGCTAGCCGGGCGGCCGCCACGGGGAGCTCGAAGCTGCCCGGCACCCGGAGTACGGTCGGTTCGCTGATGCCGGCGTCCTTCGCGGCGCGGAGGGCTCCGTCCAGGAGCCCGTCCATGATCTGGGTGTGCCAGCTGGCGGCCACAATGGCCAGCTTCAGCTGCGACGTCTCCGCCGGGTTGAGGGTTGTGAGGTCAATCTCCGGTGCGCCGTGTCCACTCATCTAAAAGTCTCCTGGTTCGTTCCTGTTGGGGGTCAGTCTTGTTCGTGCTGGAAGGGGCCCTGGCCGGCGGCCGGCAGTGCCGTCACCGGTTCCCCGCCCTGGAGGTCCAGGGTGAGCCGGTGGTCCATCCGGTCCTTCTTGGTCTGCAGGTAACGGATGTTCTGTTCGCGCGAGGGAACTTCGGTGGGAACCATTTCGACGACCGTGACGCCGGCCTCCGCCAGCCGGTTCTGCTTGTCCGGATTGTTGCTCAGCAGGCGTACTTCGTGCAGTCCGAGCTCGGCCAGGATCTGCGCGGCGGCGTTGTAGCAGCGGGCATCCACGGGAAGGCCTAGCTGCTCGTTGGCTTCGACGGTGTCGAAGCCGGCTTCCTGCAGGGCGTAGGCCTTGATCTTGTTGGCCAGGCCAATGCCGCGGCCCTCCTGTCCGCGCAGGTACAGCAGCGTGCCGCCTTCCTCGCTGATCTTTTCCAGGGCGTAGGCCAGCTGTTCGCCGCAGTCGCACCGATAAGACCCGAAAACGTCGCCTGTCAGGCACTCCGAGTGCAGCCGCACCAGCGGAGCCTGGCCGTCCACGGGGGGAATCGGGGAGCTGACCGCGAGGTGCTCGGCACCCGTCACCAGGTCGGTCCAGGCCTGGGCCACAAAAGTCCCGAATTCACTGGGCAGCTGTACGACGGGTCCGCCGCTGACCGGGTGCGGCCGGGGTCCGGCCGTCATGTCTTTTTGTGCCTTTGAAGCCGTCATCACATCTCCTCATTCCCCGCCGGGACCGGCGCCTGTCCACCGGGCCGTGCTGCGTCCAGGTATGCCACCAGATCCTCGATCGAGATCAGCGGGCATCCATGTTCGGCAGCGAAGCCGCGAAGTCCGTCCAGGCGCATCATCTCTCCGTTGTCGTACACCACCTCGGCGATCACGCCCACGGGTTCCAGTCCGGCAAGCCGGCACAGGTCCACGGCCGCTTCGGTGTGGCCCGGACGTTCACGCACTCCACCGTTAACGGCCCGCAGCGGAAAAACATGCCCGGGACGGGTGATCGATTCCGGGCGGCTTGCCGGATCAGCCAGCACCCGGGCGGTGAGGGCCCGGTCCGTCGCGGAAATCCCCGTACTGACGCCGACTGCCGCATCGCAGGAGACCGTGTAGGCGGTGCCCTTGGCGTCTTCGTTGACCTGTACCATCGGCGGCAGCAGCAGGGCGTCCGCCCGGTCCCCGTCGAGCGGCACACAAATCACGCCGGAGCTGTAACGGACGGTCCAGCCCATCAGCTCGGGGGTGGCGTGCTGGGCGGCGAAAATGATGTCGCCTTCGTTTTCACGGTCCTCGTTGTCCACTACCAGGACGGGACGGCCGGCAGCCATGGCCCGGACGGCGTCTTCGATCGGGTCCAGGACCCGGTCTGCAGCCACCCGCAGCGCGGGCGTGTTCTTGACCTGACTCACTTGGATTCCCCCGTTCCGGCTGCGACACTGCCGGCGCCTTCGGCGGTGGAGGCGCCGCCGGCAAAGGCGAGCAGGCGTTCGGTGTACTTGGCCAGCACATCAACTTCAAGGTTCACCCGGCTGCCGAGGTTCTTGGCACCCAGGCCGGTTTCGGCCAGCGTCGTGGGGATAAGGCCCACTTCGAACCACGGGGCCGCTTCTGAGGAGTCGCTGACTGCCGTGACAGTGAGGGAGACGCCGTCGACGGCGATGGAGCCCTTTTCAGCGATGTAGCGGGCGAGCCGGAGTGGCACTCCGAACCGCAGGCGGTCCCAGTTGCCCAGCGCCTCGCGCTCGAGGAGTTCCCCCACGCCGTCCACGTGCCCCTGGACAACATGCCCGTCCAGGCGTCCGCCGGCAGGAACGCAGCGTTCCAGGTTCACGGTGTCGCCCGCGTCGAGCTCGCCGATGGTGCTGCGGACCAGCGTCTCGCCCATGACGTCGACGCTGAAGTCCTTGCCGTCAATGGCGGTGGCGGTCAGGCATACGCCGTTGACGGCCACAGAGCCGCCCAGGGCCAGCCCCTCGGTACTGCCGGGTGCATGGAGTCGGACCGTGGCACTGACGTCGCCATTGCGTTCGACGGACAGGACCTTGCCCTGTTCGGCAATAATTCCGGTAAACATCAGTTGCCTCCTGTGGCGGTGCCCGCGCCGGTGCGGTGCGGTAAGGATTCGGGTGAGCTGGTGAGGGATGAAAAGAGTTCGGGAAGGGCCGCATCGGCATGCCCCGGGAAGAGGTGGAGCCTCAGGTCCCGGCCGAGGGTCTGCACGGATCCCCCGGATGCCTGGTCCCAGTCCCAGGCCTGCGCATCGGCCAGGGTCGTGATGCCGAGGTCGCCGAGGGCTGCCGTCCCGGCGCCAAGCAGGGTGGGCGCCAGATAGACAATGAGCTCGTCCACAAGACCGGCGGCGAGGAAGGCGCTCAGGATGCTGGAACCGCCTTCCACCATGACGTGGCGGACACCGGCCGTGAAGAGCTGTACCAGCGCCTCGTGCGGATCCCGGGTGGCCAAGTGCAGCACACGGCCGTCGTCCCCGTGGATGGCGGCGTCGTCGGGAATTCCCCGGAGCCCCATGACCGCCCGCAGCGGCTGGGTGCCGGCCGCCTTGCCCGACGAATCCCGTGCGGTGAGCCGCGGATTGTCCACCAGGAGCGTTTGCGTGCCCACCAGGATGGCGTCGACCCGGCCGCGGAGCCCGTGATTGTCAGCGAGCGATTCCGGGCTGGAAATCCACTGGCTGGTGCCGTCAGCCGCGGCGATGCGGCTGTCCAGGGTCTGGGCGATGTGAAGGGTGACGAAGGGGCGCTGGCCGAGAACGGCTTCAAACCAGCGGCGGTTCAGCTCGAATGCGGCGCGGGCGGCCAACCCTGAACGTACACTGACGCCTGCGGCCCGCAGCGTCGCGGCTCCGCCGGCAGCGGGATCATGGGGATCATCCACGGCGTACACCACTGACGTGATGCCGGCGTCGATGATGGCCTGGGCACAGGGTCCGGTCCGTCCGCAGTGGTTGCATGGTTCAAGCGTGACCACCATGGTGGAGCCGGCCAGATCGATGCCCTTCATGCCGGCCTGGGCGATGGCGTCAGCTTCTGCGTGTGCCGTCCCTGCGCCGCGGTGGTACCCCGTCACCAGTTGCCGGCCGTCGGGTCCGACGACGACGGCGCCCACCAGCGGGTTTGCCCCGCGGGGGCCGAGGAGTGCAGAATCGAGGGCTGCCTCCATGGCATCGATCTCGGCTGCACTGAACATGGCTGTTGTCTGCGGCGTCAAAGCGTTCGTCGTTCCTTCCCTCGAGAACCGCGTTGGCTCCGGGGGTATACGACAGCGCAATACCGCACCGCCCAAGGGGCAGTGCAGTAACAGCTGTACGTGCTTCTCTCATCCAGACTTTAACTGTCGGTACCGGAATTTCACCGGTTCAACCGTCCGCCGGACCAGCTCCTGGAGAGGATCTGTGCCGGCTCGCGGGTCGCGGACTGTCACCGCCGGTTCGGACTTACACCGACCCCGGAGCACGTAGTGTGTGTTGTTATTCTGTCACAACTGACTGGTTGGTCCTGCTATTCCCGTCAGACGCCGTCATGATTCCGAAACAGAGCCCGTTCCGGCTGAAACGGGGCGGGACCCGGCTGCCCGGAGGCGGTCGATCGCCGTCGCCGGGTCCTCCGCGCCATAGACGGCGGAGCCGGCAACAAAGACGTTGGCTCCCGCTTCTGCCGCCCGGACAATGGTCTCCTCGGTGATGCCGCCGTCCACCTGGAGCGCCACCCCGGTGCCGGAACCGTCGATCGCTGCCCGGGCGCGCCTGATCTTGGGGAGCGTCAGGTCGAGGAACGACTGGCCGCCGAAGCCGGGTTCCACGGTCATGATCAGCAGGAGGTCCAGTTCCGACAACATGTCCAGGTAGGGCTCCACCGGGGTGCCGGGGCGCAGTGCCATTCCGGCTTTGGCCCCGCGTGCGCGGAGTTCCCGTGCCAGTTTGATGGGCGCGATCGAGGCTTCAACATGGAACGTCACGGAGGCGAGGCCCGCGTCGGCGTAGGCAGGGGCCCAGCGGTCGGCGTCGGCGATCATGAGGTGCGCGTCCAGCGGCACCGGGCTCACGGCCTGGATGCGCTGGACCACGGGCAGGCCGAGGGTCAGGTTCGGCACAAAGTGGTTGTCCATGACGTCAACGTGGACGGCATCGGCGTTGCTGATTCTGCGCAGCTCCGCCTCCAAATTGACGAAGTCTGCGGAGAGGATGCTGGGGTTGATGCAGCACTGAGCCATGTGGGCTCCTTTCACGTAAGGCCGGGCGATCAGGGTTTCTTGTGGATGAGGGCCAGGAACATGGCGTCCGTCCGGTGGACGTGGGGCCACAGCTGGGCCGTCAGTTCATGACCGGCGTCAAGGTGTCCGGGCAGGCTGACTTTGTCCAGGGCCGCGCCGGCGTCGAGCAGTTCGAGGTCGTCGCGCTTGCGCAGCGCATCAGTGACGACGGCGGTGGTCTCGGCCGGGTGCGGCGAGCAGGTCACATAAGCCACCACACCGCCGGGCCGGACAGCGTCCAGCGCCGACTTAAGCAGTTCGCGCTGGAGCGGGCCGAGGTCCGCAAGGTCCTTGGGCGTCCGCCGCCACCTGGATTCCGGCCTGCGCCGCAGTGCACCGAGTCCGCTGCAGGGGACGTCGACGAGCACGCGGTCGAAGGTCCCCGCCATCTCAGTACCTACATCGCGGCCGTCCCCGGTCCGGACATGCCAGACCTCATGCGGGACGGCGGACAGTGCCTGCCGCACCAGCTTGGCGCGGTGCGGTGCGGGTTCATTGGCCAGGAGGGTGGCGCCCTGCTGGCGGGCAAGGGCGCCCAGCAGGGCAGCCTTGCCGCCCGGTCCGGCGCACAGGTCCAGCCATTTCTCGCCGCCCCGGCCTGCGGACTGCGCATCCGCGTTGTCCCGCTCCCCCGGGACCCGCTCCCCCGGGTCCGCGCCGGCCAGGACCGCACGGTTGAGGTCCACAGCGGCCATGGCACGGGCCACCAGTTGGGAGCCGACATCCTGCACCCTGGTGCTGCCTTCACGCACTGACGCCAGGCGGCCCAGGTCTCCTCCGCTGGAGAGGGCCGAGCCTTCCACGAGCTCACCGGCGGTGGCGCCGCTTTCCAGGGCGTCGTCCAGGGTCCCCAGCCCGGGGAGTGCCACGAGGTTGACCACGGGTGCGGCGTTGTCCGCCTCGAGGAGTTCGTTGATTTCGGTGACCGGGCGGCCGTGGGCCACGAGTGACTGCCGTAGGGCGCGGACAATCCATTCGGGGTGGGCGTAGCGGATGGAGGCGACGCGCGTTTCGTCGTGCTCATCGCTGAGGAGCAGCTCCAGCCACTCCTCAAGGGTGTGGGCGGAGACTTTCCGCAGGACCGCATTGATCAGGGCGGACGGCCCGGCGCCAATGACGGCCCGGGCAAGTCCCACGGTCTGGTCCAGTGCCGCGTGGGCGGGTACGCGCATGGCCAGCAGCTGGTGGGCGCCGATCCGCAGGGCATCGAGGATGGCGGGATCCAGCTGGTCCAGCGGCCGGTCAACGCAGCGGGCCAGAACGGCGTCATAGGTCCCCTGGCCGCGCAGCGCCCCGTAGCTCAGCTCGGTGGCGAACCCGGCGTCCCGCTTGTCCAGCCCGTGGTGGCGGATCCGGGCCGGCAGGACCAGGTTTGCGTAGGCGTCTTCCGATGCGACCGCTCGCAGCACCTCAAAAGCCACCAGGCGGGCGGGATCGGCGCGCCGCGTGCGCTGGGAAGGGGCGTTCTCGCTGAAGTTCCGCTTCGGGCCGCGGTTACGCTCCCGGCCCTGGGCGTCCCGCTGGCTGCCACTGCCTCGCTGGGGATTGTTGCCGCGGCCCCTGCCGCTTGTGCCGGACTCACTCATTCGAATACCACGCCTTCCAGTGCTGCCTGTCCGCGCGCCCAGTCGGCGGCGGCCATCATCTTCTTGCCCGAGGGCTGTATCCGCGTCAGCTCAACGGCGTGGGATCCCGTACCCACAAACACTTTCTTCCCGTCGAGCAGGACCTGTCCCGGCGGCAGTGCCGGGGCGTCGGTCCTGAGCACAACAGGTTCGAGCTTCACCCGTTGTCCGTCCAGTGTGGTCCACGCGCCGGGTTCGGGTGTGACGCCGCGCGCCCGTCGCCCGATGGCGAGGGCCGGTTCGTGCCAGTTGATCCGGCCGTCGTCGATGCCCAGCTTGGGCGCCAGGGAGACGTCCCCCGACTGCGGAACAGTGACCGCGCGACCTGCCTCGATTGCCGAGAGTGTCTGGGCGAGCAGCACCGCGCCGCTGTGCGACAGGCGCTCCAGGAGTTCACCGGATGTGTCGTCCGGACGGACTGCCTCGGTGAGGGTGCCGAACACAGGACCGGTATCCAGCCCTTCTTCGAGGAGGAACGTCACGGCTCCGGTGATGTCGTCGCCGGCGATGACGGCGCGCTGCACGGGTGCGGCACCGCGCCAGGCAGGCAGCAGGGAGAAATGCAGGTTGATCCAGCCGTGCCGGGGAATGTCCAGCGCCGCGCGCGGAATGAGGCCCCCGTAGGCCACAATGGCCGCGGCATCCGGCGCGGCGGCCGCGATCCTCGCCGTGACGTCCGCGTCCACCTTGGCGGCATGGATCACCTCAATGCCCAGTTCAGCGGCGCGGGCGGCAACGGGCGACGGCGTGAGCACGCGTTTGCGTCCGATCGGCGCGTCCGGCCGGGTCAGGACTGCGACGACGTCAAAGCCTGCCTGCACCAATGCATCCAGGGAGGGCACTGCGACAGCGGGAGTGCCGGCAAAGAGAACCCTCACTCGGCAGCGCCAAAGCTGCCGGCGCCGAAGCTGCCGCCCCCGAAACTGGACCCCACAGTCTTTGCCCGCTTCGACGTCGTCCGTTCGGTGATGGCGTCATAGTTGGCGTTGCGGATGGAACGCAGGGCGGCCTTGCGGTCTTCGCCGTCGAGCCTGTCGGTGAAGAGAATGCCGTCGAGGTGGTCTGTTTCGTGCTGGAAGCAGCGGGCCAGCATGCCCTCGCCGTCCACGGTGACGGGATTTCCGTGCAGGTCCACGCCGGTGACCCGGGTGGCCCGGCGCCGGCGGACGGGGAAGCCAAGGCCCGGGATGGAAAGGCAGCCCTCCACTTCATCGGGCTGGAAGTCCTCGCTGTTTTCGAGCACGGGGTTAATGATGTGGCCTTCCACTCCGCCGATGCGGTACGTGAAGACCCTCTTGCTGACGCCGACCTGGGGCGCGGCCAGGCCTGCGCCGTCCACATCCTCCATGGTCTCGGTCATGTCTGCAACGAGTTTCGCGAGTTCCGGCCCGAATTCCGTCACGGGATCGGCAACTGTGCGGAGCACAGGGTCGCCGATGATGCGGATATTCAAAATGGCCATGTGCAATCTGTCCTTCGGTGAGCTCTACGGAATAGGCGGGACGGGGGTCCAGTCCAGTTTAGTTGGCCGGCTACCTGCCGGGCACAGCCTGAAGTGCGGGCGCCGGTGCAAAGCCCGACGATGCAGGCATCGGTGGCGGCGCCACCGGGAGCAGCGCTGTTCCTGCACTGACGGTGTCGGCTGACATTTCCCAGACCCGCCGGAGGGCGCAGAACTTCCACCAGTGGTGCTTGAGCACCTCCGGGTTGGCCCGCATCGGCCGGACCTCTGTCTGCCCGATGGCGACCGCCAGCAGGATGGGTGATTCCCCGTGCTGCCAGGGCTCCCACTCCCCCGCGACGGGATCCACCAGGCTTTCTTCGGCCTTCATCCCCGCCACCAGCTGCATCACCACTTTGTCGTCCAGCGGTTTGACGGTCCCGTCCCGGGTGGTGCCCTTGGTCTTGTAGTCGATGATGCAGGTCCTGCCGTTGATCCTGGCAACAAGGTCAAGGGTGCCCGCGTAGCCTACTGTCTTGTTCCAGACAGTGACTTCCGGAGCCACGGGCTCCACGCCAAAAAGTTCCCACCACTCATCGAAGCGCGCCGCGAAGGCTTCCTCGCCGTTGGCTGCCAGCGCCTCCCGCATTTCCTTCATCTGATGGGGGCGGCCGAGTGCCCTGAGCGCAACCTGTTCGCAGTAGCTGTGCACCCGGTCGCCGCGCTTGGCGGCGTCGTCGCGGTACGCCTCCGCGGCTTTGGCTGCACGGCTGACCGCCTGCCGCACCTTGGCAGGGCTTCCCAGGATTCCGGGGAGCAGCGGATCGCTGGCCAGGCTGTTGGCCCCCATGTACCCGAACCAGCCATCGAGGCCGTGCGGCTGCTGGCCGATCACCGTGGTGATGGACGGAACGGAAAATGACTCGGATGTTGAACGTGCATACATCCGCCCGTATTCCGTGGCGTGGGCAAGGAGTGGATCAGTCATGCAAACACTCTTTCATGAAGGGCTGACAGGATTGCGGCCTGCGCTGAGACGGCCGGAAAAGCGAAATGGCCCGTCCCGCTGAGTCAGCGGAACGGGCCATTCATTGGTGGGCGATACTGGGTTCGAACCAGTGACCTCTTCGGTGTGAACGAAGCGCGCTACCACTGCGCCAATCGCCCCAATGCCATTGAATGCTAGCCCACCCTGGCGCCATTTGGAAATCG
Organism: Arthrobacter oryzae; assembly: GCF_037911235.1. Taxonomy (GTDB): domain Bacteria; phylum Actinomycetota; class Actinomycetes; order Actinomycetales; family Micrococcaceae; genus Arthrobacter; species Arthrobacter oryzae_E. The sequence goes on along the minus strand of NZ_JBBLYW010000067.1, from coordinate 98,316 downwards.
AAGGACCCGGCACCGAAACGAACCGCCGAATTACAGCCCTGTAATTAGAAAATTCCCCTAGATCTCAAGGAAGCACGGCCATGGGGGGCCCGTGACGACCCCCCGATTTGTAAGTTACCGGAACCTCCTATAGAGTTCTTACTCGTTGGAACGCGAGGAAATGCCGAATACGGCACGGAAATGCTGACAATAATGCGGACGTAGCTCAGCTGGTAGAGCACCACCTTGCCAAGGTGGATGTCGCGAGTTCGAATCTCGTCGTCCGCTCGCAGGACACTGTCATGGCAAAGGTTCCCAGGAACCTGGCTTACACGGTGGGTTGGCCGAGAGGCGAGGCAGCGGCCTGCAAAGCCGTATACACGGGTTCGAATCCCGTACCCACCTCGGTGAAAACCTTGGTATCCGGTTCATCCCGGAGAACATTTGGGCGATTGGCGCAGCGGTAGCGCGCTTCCCTGACACGGAAGAGGTCACTGGTTCGATCCCAGTATCGCCCACCAGAGCAAGGAAACTTGCTTGTTGTTGAACGGCCGGTCCCGCCGGTACGTGCTTCATGTGCGGACGTAGCTCAGCTGGTAGAGCACCACCTTGCCAAGGTGGATGTCGCGAGTTCGAATCTCGTCGTCCGCTCTCTTTTCTTTAATCCCGCAATCCCGGCTACGCCGGACAGTTCCCGCCGGATGGTTCCCGGATCCGGGCGATTGGCGCAGCGGTAGCGCGCTTCCCTGACACGGAAGAGGTCACTGGTTCGATCCCAGTATCGCCCACCACAAAGCAGCTCTCCGGAGCTGCTTTTTTGTTGCCCCGATCCGGTGCATTCACCCGCAATAGGGCATCAGGACCCTAGACAACTCCCGGTGCGTGCCCTTGGCACGCCCAGGCACTCGGGCTAGGATCGATAGCGGAGGAGCGATCTGGCTCCGCGACAGAAGGGAGGTGCCCGTGGGTATTCTTGACGATCTAAAGGGCAAGGCTCAGCGACTGGTTGGTGGCAACGAACAGGCCATCAAGGACGGCATCGGCAAAGCCGGTGATTTCATCGACTCGAAGACCGGCGGAAAGTACGCCGGAAAGATCGATACCGTCCAGAAAGGCGCAGCCGGCCTCGTGGACAAGGTCGACAACAGGCCGAAAACGGCACCCGTCGAAGAACCTCCCGTCGCCGGAGAGCCCCCTGTAACCGGTGAACCCCGGCAGCAGGGCCTCTAACCCAGGAACGTCAGCGAGGTGCCGGTCCCGCCGTGAGGCGGCGCCGGCACCTTTGGCGTTTAAGGGCGGTGCTCAAAGACTACGACGGCTCGTGGTTCTGCCCTTCGCGGGCGAGCGCCGTCAGCCGGGACACCGCCCGGTAGTACTTCTTGGTGTAGCCGCCCGTCATCATTTCATCGGTGAAGAGCTGGTCGAACGGAACGCCGCTGGCGAGGATGGGCACGTCCTTGTCATACAGCCGGTCTGCCAGCACCACGAACCGGAGCGCCACTGCCTGCTCGGTGATGGTTTCAACATCACGCCACACCACGCCTTCGATGCCGGCCAGGAGTTGCCGGTACCGGCTGGGGTGGACGCCTGCGAGGTGGTTGATGAGGGTCTTGAAATCATCCCGGGCCACCGTTTTGCCGTGGAACTCCGCCTGCATGTGGTGCGTCAGCTCGTCATTCTTCAGCGGGGCCGGCGCTGCCGGGAGTCCGCGGTGGCGGAAATCCTCGCCGTCGATCCTCACCACGTCGAACTGGTCTGCCAGCACCTGGATCTCACGCTGGAAGTCGACGGCGGCGAACCGCCCGTCGCCCAGCGAACCCGGGAGGGTGTTGGAGGTGGCAGCCAGCTTGACCCCTGCGTCGGCCAGTTCCCGCATCAGCCGGGACATCAGCACCGTGTCGCCCGGGTCATCGAGTTCGAACTCGTCTATGCACACGAGCTTGTAGCTGCTCAGCGCCTCCACGGTCTTGCGGAAGGAGAGCGCACCCACCAGGTTGGTGTACTCGACGAAGGTGCCGAACGCCTTGGGACCGGGGGCCGCGTGCCACAGCGAGGCCAGCAGGTGGGTCTTTCCCACGCCGAAGCCGCCGTCCAGATAAATGCCGGCCCGCGAATCGTCCTTCTTCGCAAACAGCTTCTTGAACAGTCCGGAGCTTCCATTGGATCCCACGCCGGTCGCGAACGATTCAAGCGCGGTCACCGCGCCCGACTGACTCGGCTGTGAAGGATCGGGCCGGTAGCTGGAAAAGGACACCCCACCGAAGCGCGGTGAGGGATAAAAACCCTTGAGGAGTTCATCCACGGATACCGAGGGTGTCCGCGCGGAGAGCTGTTCGATCTGTACCAAGGTGGTCCGTTCTGCTGGTCTCGTGTCCCCAGAAAGGATACCGGCAATGCGGCATCGGCCTATTAACGCGGTGATTGCACGTGACCAAGCCCATATTTCCCCCTGTGAACGCAGTGGCGCATTACCGCCGCGGCGTGGCTAGTGTTGGAACTGGCCCGGCCGCAGCGATGCTCCCCCGGCGGCAAGGCGCCCCTGACCGTTTCAGTTTGACCGTTTCAGTGAAAGGCCATTCCCATGTCCTACCCAGTTGAAGAGAACGAAAAGTTCGCAGCGTACGCGCACCCGGAACGCCTCGTTTCCACCGAATGGCTCGCAGAGGCCATTGAAAACGGCGACCTCGCCGACGGCAAACTCGTGGTGGTGGAGTCGGATGAAGATGTCCTCCTCTACGAAACCGGCCACATCCCGGGCGCCGTCAAGATCGACTGGCATACCGACCTGAACGACGAGGTCACCCGCGACTACGTTGACGGCAAGGCATTCGCGGCACTCGCCGCAGCCAAGGGGATCTCCCGCGACTCCACCGTGGTCATCTACGGCGACAAGTCCAACTGGTGGGCAGCGTACGCCCTGTGGGTCTTCACCCTCTTCGGGCACGAAGACGTCCGCCTGCTTGACGGCGGCCGCGACAAGTGGATCGCCGAGGGCCACAAGCTGACCACCGACGTCACCGTCCCGTCCCCCGCCGAATACCCGGAGGTGGAGCGCAACGATGCCCCCATCCGTGCGTTCAAGGAAGACGTGCTGGCGCACTTCGGCAAGCCGCTGATCGACGTCCGCTCCCCCGAGGAATACACCGGCCAGCGCACCCACATGCCCGCCTACCCTGAGGAAGGCGCCCTGCGCGGCGGCCACATCCCGACGGCTGCCTCGATCCCCTGGGCACGCGCGGCGGCAGGCGACGGCACCTACCGCAACCGCGCAGAGCTCGAGGCCCTCTACCTGGGCGAGGCCGGTCTCACCGAGGGCGACGACGTGGTGGCCTACTGCCGCATCGGCGAGCGTTCCAGCCACACCTGGTTCGCCCTCAAGTACCTCCTGGGCTTCGAGACCGTGCGCAACTACGACGGTTCCTGGACCGAGTGGGGCAACGCCGTCCGCGTGCCCATCACCAAGGGCGCCGAGCGCGGCACGGTACCGGCGTAAACTGGACGTGATGAATACCCAAGCCCTTCCCACCGCGCTGGCGGAAATAGTTGACGACTTCCAGGCCCTGACCGAACCCGAGCGGCTGCAACTGCTGCTGGAGTTCTCCCAGGGGCTCCCCGAGCTTCCGGACCGGTTGAAGGACCACCCGGAACTCCTTGAGCAGGTCGTCGAGTGCCAGTCGCCGCTGTTCCTGACCATCGAGACGGAAAAGCACGACGCCGGTTCGCCGGACAGCGTGCGGCTCTACTTCAAGGCGCCGGCTGAAGCACCCACCACCCGGGGATTCGCAGGTGTCCTGCACGAGGGTCTCGACGGCCTGACGGCACCGGAGATTCTTGCCGTCCCGGATGACATGCCCGAACTCCTGGGCCTCACGCGGGCCATCACTCCCCTGCGCATGCGGGGCATGACTGCCATGCTGGGGCGCATCAAGCGCAAGGTCGCCGCCTCCGCCGCAGTGCAGGCCTAGGGCCCGAAGGTCCGGGCAATCCATGGCGCGCAAGCAGGCTTCCCAGGGAACGCCGGCCACAGCAGCACTCGCTGCGGCCGGCGTTCCTTTTGTGTTGCATCCGTACAGCCACGATCCCACGGCTGCCAGCTTCGGCATGGAAGCCGCCGAAGTATTGGGAGTGGATCCGGCGAGGGTCTTCAAGACCCTCATGGTGGATGTCGACGGCAGGCTCGCGGTGGGGATTGTCCCCGTCCACGGAAACCTCGACCTGAAAGCAATCGCGGCTGCGCTGGGTGCCAAGAAGGCCGCCATGGCGGATCCCGCCGCGGCCCAGCGCAGGACCGGGTATGTCCTCGGCGGAATATCACCGCTGGGGCAGCGCCAGCCGTCCCCCACAGTCCTGGATGAGAGTGCTCTGGGCCAGGAAAGCATCCTGGTCTCCGGCGGCAGGCGGGGCCTCGACATCGAGCTGGCGCCGGGCCACCTGGTCCGGCTTACCGGCGCCATCACCGCCCGCATCGGGACCGGCCCGAGGGCTACTCCGGAGCGTTAGCCGCAGGACCGGTGGCGGCGCGTTTCCGGGACCGGGCGCCCGGCTTGAACCGCGGCGCAAGCTGCCGCCGCAGCCATGCGGTGACCAGCGCCTCCCAGCGCTCCGGGTCGACGTTCCACTCCTTGGTGTGCCGGGCCCCCTGGAAGGTCTCGAAGGTGACCACCTCGGGGTTTTTCTCGGCGATGCTGGCCGAAGGCCCGTACGGCACGTATTCGTCGTCGACGCTGTGCAGGATCAGGGTCGGAGTCCTGAGTTCAACGGCCCGGGAGACCCAGTCCATTGACTTCAGGTCAACGGGCGCCGCCAGCCCCGTCAGGCGCCGGCCCACAGGGTGTCCCATCATCAGCTGCCCGTAGCGTCCCACGGCGGACGGGATGCGGTTGAGCTGGGCGTGGTGCGCCAGCACGTTCACCCAGTCGATGACCGGCGCGTCCAGCACCATCGCGCGGATCAGGTTGTGGTGCCGTGAAAGATCCGCCGTCTGCAGGCAGATCGCCCCGCCCATGGACCAGCCGAACAACACGACTTCCTTGGCGCCGTGGGCGACGGCGTAACTAATGGCTGCTTCGACGTCGCGCCATTCAGTGGAGCCGAGGCCGTAGCGTCCGTCGGGCGCCGAGGGTGCCAGCCCGTCATTGCGGTAGGAAATCACCAGGCTGGTCATTCCGAGCTCCTGTGCCGGCCGCAGGGCCCGCAGGCATTCCTGCCGGCTCGCGCCGCGGCCGTGGACCATGATGGCCCAGATCTTAGAGCGCCCCGGAGTCCGTACCAGCCACGCCGGCGCGACCCCGCCCTCAACTTCAATGTCCACGTCCTCGGCTGACAGGCCGATGGAGGCCGCGTCCGGATGGGTGGCTCCGCTCCAGTAGCCGCGGCGGGCCGTGGTGAGGTCGCCCGAATAGACGGCTTCCACCTCACGAAGGACAGTGCGTTCCGCGGGTGAGTAGGAAATGATCCGGCCGATCCGCGCGTGGCCCCGGCCGCCGTCGAAGAACAGCCCGTAAGTACCTTCGACAGTGGCGTCGTCGGTGGCGGCCAGGATGACCTGGAGACCGCCCGCGGAACGGATCACGGCCAGTACTTCCTGGTTCTCGTCCCGGACCCGCACCGGCGTGATGACCCGCCGGGCAAAATAGAGGGCGAGGGCTGACGATCCTGCGCCCAGCAGGCCGGCGGCGGCCCCTCCGGCAATGACGCCCCCGACAGCCCACTTGGCGCTGGAGGACATGCCGGCGTCTGTGGTGCCTTGGATCCCGTCCAGGGCACGGTGCGGATTCGTTGTGGTGGCCGGGCGCAGCCCCGGAATTAATGCCATGGGTCCATTCTTACTGCTGCGTGCCGTCCCGGACGAAATCCGTGCGGGACAGTCGGCCCGGGACTAGGCTGGGGGCATGAGCGATCCAATCGTCATTCTGACAGAAGAGCCGCTGGGTGCGGACGACCGCGTTAACATCGAACGCCTGGTGGACGGGGGTGACGCGCCCCTCGTTGTGCTGGTTCCGGCCAACACGGAACGGCATCTGCTGGTGGACTTCCTCGAAAACCTGTCCCTCCTCGACGTCGCCAAGGCATTCCGTGAACTGACGTCCCACGCTCCGGACCCTGCCTCCGAGCGCGCCGCCGCCGCCGAAACGCTTGCGGTGTCGCTCAACGCGCTGGCCGGAATCGGCGGCGGAGTCACCGGCGAGGTGGTGGACGGCGGCGCCGTGCAGGGCCTCGTGGCCAAGGTCAAGGAACTCGGCGCCGGCCAGGCGGTGGTCATTACCCGCCCCCACGCCATTGCCGACACGTTCCATACCGACTGGGCCAACAAGGCACAGGACCAGTTGGGGCTTCCGGTGCTGCACCTGTACGCGGGCTCGGGATTTATCGGGGACTCCTGAGCGTTGATCATGCTATGAACCTCTTTAGCAACAAGCCCAAGGTCACGCCTGTCCAGGCCCCGGAGGACGGATATGCCGGGGAAGCCGCCACCCCGCGGGTCGAAAAGACCGACGAGCAATGGAGGCAGGAACTGACGCCCGCGGAGTACCGGGTGCTCCGGCAGGCCGGGACCGAGCGGCCGTACACCGGCGAATACTGGGATACCCACACGGCGGGCGTGTACAAGTGCCGCGCCTGTGGTGCGGAACTGTTCACCAGCAAGGAAAAGTTTGATTCCCACTGCGGCTGGCCGTCATTCTGGGCGCCGCTGGCCGACGGCACCGTCCGGTACATCCATGACCGCACCATGGGCATGGACCGGGTGGAGGTCCGGTGCGGAAGCTGCGATTCCCACCTTGGCCATGTGTTTGAGGGCGAAGGCTATGGCACCCCCACGGACCAGCGCTTCTGTATCAACTCCGTCTCGCTGACCCTGGTTTCAGCGGACGACGCCGGATAGTCCCCCTCCCCTTCCCACCCGGCGAACGCCTGGCAGCTGCTGCACAGCCCCGCCCCAGCTATGGCTGGGGCGGTTTGGCCGATCCACTTGCACAAGTCTTTCTTATGCTCAGGCTTATTTTGCATTAGGAAATCTGATTGCTTGCTACGCTCACCGTAGAAGCTCCAAGCAACCAGAAAGGCGATCGCCGACGATGACTACGACCGCTCTCACCGCACCCGCCCAGCTCACCGGCAACCACCCGGAGTGGCTGCGGCTCAAGGCTGCCGCCACGGCAATCCAGGCCCTCCAGGCCCAGGACGGCTCCGTACCCGCTGCCAGTGACCACGACGCCGCCGCCGCGCATGTCCGCGCCATCTGCGAGGCTGTGGAAGCACTCGCCCCGGCGTTCCCGCACGATGCCCGGTACCTCGAACTCCTGGTCAGCGACTTCGGCCGGTGGGCCGACGGAGGCTTCGGCGTTCCGGATTTCCTGGACTCCCTGCTCGCGTTCCAGCCGCAGCAGCACCGCATCAACGGACTGCAGCACCTGGTGGTCTTCCCCATGTACACCCAGAACGGCAGCAGCAACCGCTTCGTGGAGGCCGTCCTGATCGAGGTCATCTGGCCGGAGTTCATTGCCGGCCTGGAGGAGGGCGAGTACTCCAACAAGCTCTTCGTGCCCATCCGCTTCCTCGACTTCACCCCCGGCTACAACACCAACTCAGCCGTCCTGTTCCCGGAAACCGTCGCGGTCCGTGAGACGCCGACCTTCACGTGGGGTGCCATCTTCGCCGACCGGGAAGCCGCCCGCTTCCGCCGGGTCCTCGGAGCCGCGGCCGGGATCACCCGCCTGGAGCTCCCCGCCGAAGCCGCGGAGTTCCTGAAGAACCAGGAACTCACGCAGGAAACATTCGTGATGTGGGACCTGATCCATGACCGCACCCACATGCGCGGGGACCTGCCCTTTGATCCCTTCATGATCAAACAGCGCATGCCGTTCTTCCTGTATTCGCTGGAGGAACTCCGCTGCGACCTGACGGCCTTCCGCGAATCCGTGAAGATCGAAAAGGACGAAGAGGCCGACCCCCAGGCACGCCGGCATGCCAAGCTGGTCCAGTACGCCGTCATCTTCGACCGGATCTTCCGCTTCGCCATCACCGGAAGCCGCGTCCGCAACTACGACGGCCTCGGCGGACAGCTGCTCTTCGCCTGGATGCACCAGCACCGGGTCCTGCACTGGACCGACAGCAAGCTCAGCATTGACTGGGACGAAGTTGCCGACGTCGTGGTTGAACTCGGCGCCCGGATCGAGGAGCTCTACTGGCGCTCGATCGACCGGCCCAAGGCAGCCCACTGGCTGGCCGCGTACCAGCTGATCTCCGGGACCGTCACCCCCAACCCGGCATCCGTCTGGGCCAAGGGTCCGGACGCGCTGCCGCTCGCCGGACCGCCGCGCGGCCTGACCGACCAGGTGCTCGACGACGAATTCCCGCTGTCCATGTTCTATGAAGCCCTCGAGAAGAAGATGCGTCCCGTCATCGAGTCCACGGCCGGCATCACCGGGTCGTCGGACCTCTCGGCAGGCGGCACCGCCGTCAATACGACGGCCCTGAACGCCGGATGAGCGCCGGACGCCCACTGAACGTAGTGGTCGCAGGCGGCAGTAGTCCGTCCGGGATTGCCACGGCCCGCGCGCTGCGCGAAGCGGGTCACAAGGTATTCACAGTCGGCTCGGACGGTTCCCGGATCAAAGCCGCCGCGGCGGAAGCGGGCGACGGCGTCACTCCGCTCGTCTGCGACCTCGCCAGCCTCGCCGGTGTCCGGGCGCTGCACGCCGCCATTTCCGGCACAGCCGGAAGGGTCGACGGAGTCATCCACCTGGTGGGTGGCTGGCGCGGCGCCAAAGGCATCACGGACCAGAGCGACGAGGACTGGGACTTCCTGGAACGGGGCGCCATCACCACTCTGAGGAACGTGACGCGGGTGTTCTATGACGACCTCGCGGCGTCGGAGACCGGCCGTTTCGCCATGGTGACCTCCACCGCGGCCGGAACCCCGACAGCGGCCGGCGCAAGTTACGTGGCGGCCAAGGCAGCCGCTGAAGCGTGGACCCTCGCAGTTGCCGAGGGCTTCAGCCAGGGGTCCCACAGCGCGGCGGTCATCTTCGTGGTGAAGGGCCTCGTGGATGCCGGGATGCGCGAGCGGTCTCCCGGCCGCAGCTTTCCCGGCTTCACCGACGTTGAGGACCTGGCGGCTGCCGCCGTCGGACTTTTCACCGCCCCCGCAGCGGAACTGAACGGCCGGCGGCTGCTCCTTACCCGTTAATCGCGGACATCCCTAGACTGAAAGCGTGACCAAAGCGATGACAACCACAGTTGAAACTGCCCCTGCCGCCACCGCGGCCCGGCTCCACGACCCCGCCGTCCGGGGGTTTGCCTCCGACAACTACTCAGGCGTCCACCCGGAAGTCCTTGCCGCCCTGGCAGCGGCCAACGAGGGCCACCAGGTGTCCTATGGCGAAGACGATTACACCGCGCGCCTGCAAGTACTCATGGAGGAGCACTTCGGCCCCGGCATCGAATGCTTCCCCGTTTTCAACGGGACCGGGGCCAACGTCCTTTCGCTGCAGTCCCTGCTCCCCCGCTGGGGCGCAGTGATCTGTGCCTCAACGGCACACATCAACATGGATGAGAACGGCGCCCCCGAGCGGATCGGCGGCATCAAACTGCTCCAGGTCCCCACCACCGACGGCAAGCTCACTCCGGAACTGATCGACAGGGAAGCGTGGGGCTGGGGCGACGAACACCGCGCCCAGCCGCTGGCCGTGTCCATCACCCAGACCACCGAGCTGGGCACGTGCTACACCCCGGGCGAGGTGCGCGCCATCGCCGAGCACGTCCACGCCAAAGGCATGAAGCTCCACATGGACGGCGCCCGGCTGGCCAACGCCGCAGCCCACCTTGACGTGCCGCTCCGGGCATTTACGCGCGACGCCGGCGTGGACATCCTCTCCTTCGGCGGCACCAAGAACGGACTCCTGTTCGGCGAGGTGGTGGTGGCACTGAACCCCGCGGCAGCGCACGGCCTGGTGTACCTCCGCAAAATGAACATGCAACTTGCTTCCAAGATGAGGTTCATGTCCGCGCAGTTCATCGCCCTGCTCGAGGGCGACCTGTGGCTGCGGTCGGCCAGGCACGCCAACGCGATGGCGTCCCGGTTGCGCGCAGCCGTTGAGGGGATCGACGGCGTGGAGCCCACCCAGAAGACGGAATCCAACGGAGTGTTCGCCATCCTGCCCGAAGGTGTTGCGGACCGACTGCGGGAATCCTTCCGCTTCTATGACTGGGACGAAGCCTCCAGGGAGGTCCGCTGGATGTGCTCCTTCGACACGAGCGAAGAAGACGTGGATTCGTTCGTCGCCGCCATCAAGCGGGAGCTGGCGGCACGGTGAGCGGGCGCACGGGGCGGCGAGCCTGCCGGGATCGGCGCCATCCTTTGCGTAACCTGCGAATGTGAACGCACTCGCCCAGGTTCCCGCGGAGTTCCTTGCCGCTTTGGGATCCCTTCGAAAAGCACGGTGCCGCAGTGAGCTGCACCTGGACGAGATCCCCGCGCCCTCCCGGCTGGCGCCCTTCGCAGTAGCCCTCGGCGCGGAGGTCATCGGCCCGGTCCCGGGACCGGCCCCCGCCGCTGTGCACGGACCCGTTTCCGCCGCGCTGGTCCGGGCCTCGGGAACTGTTGACGACGACGCCGAGGAACTCGCCACGGGCCGGTTCATCCTGCTCTACGACCCCGACGGCTCGGCGGTGTGGGACGGGGAGTTCCGGATCGTCACCTATATCCGCGCCCAGTTGGAGGCGGAGATGGGCAACGACGAAATGCTGGGCTCGGTGGCGTGGACCTGGCTCGTTGAGGCGCTGGAAAACCACAAGGCACCGTACCGCGCCGCGGGCGGAACAGCCACCAGGATCCTGTCCGAGAGCTTCGGGACCCTCGCTGACCGGCCGGGTTCCATCGACATCGAACTGCGGGCGTCCTGGACGCCTGAGGGGCCGGATATCAGGACCCACCTGGAGGCGTGGTCGGACATGGTCTGCACCTTCGCCGGGCTCCCTCCGCTGCCGGAGGGCGTCTCCGCACTCCCCCGCAGGCGGCGCAACTGACCATGGCTGGCCACGGCGGGACGCCCTCCAGCGCGATGTCGGTAAACTGAAGGCATCATGACCCCTCAAAATCCGGAACACACCACAGCCGGCGTCCCGGCTGCTGACATAACTCCCCACATCACGGTGGAAGGCTTCGACAGCCTGGTCCCCGAGGTCATCGACCTTGACTCCCCGCGTGACGGAGTACCGCTAGTCATTGAAACTCCCGCAGGACTGGAACGCTGCGCCGCCGCCATTGCCGCCGGGACGGGTCCGGCCGGGGTGGACGCGGAGCGCGCTTCGGGTTTCCGCTACGGGCAACGGGCCTTCCTGGTCCAGATCCGGCGCGAGGGCTCGGGAACATGGCTCATCGACCCGGAACCCTTCGGGGACCTGCAGATCATCAACGACGCCTTGGAAGGCGTTGAATGGATCCTGCACGCGGCGAGCCAGGACCTTCCCTGCCTGTCCGAGCTGGGTATGTGGCCGCACAAGCTGTTCGACACCGAACTGGCCGCGCGGCTGGCCGGGCTGCCGCGGGTGGGGCTGGCCGCCGTCATCGAGCAGTTGCTCGGATTCGGCCTGGCGAAGGAACATTCCGCTGCCGACTGGTCCACCCGCCCGCTGCCTGAACCCTGGCTCCGGTATGCGGCCCTGGACGTCGAGGTCCTCACCGAGCTCCGCGAAGAACTCATCGAGCTGCTCCAGGCCGACGGAAAGCTTGAGTACGCCGAGCAGGAATTCGCTGCCATCCTTGCAGCCGGGCTCGCCCCGCCCCGTGTGGATCCCTGGCGCAAGACCTCCGGCCTGCACCAGATCCGGGACCGCCGCCAGCTCGCCGCGGTCCGGGAACTGTGGCTGGAACGCGATTCCCTGGCCCGGAAGCGCGATGTCGCCCCGGGCCGGCTCATCCCCGACTCTTCCCTGGTGGCGGCCGCCAAGGCCATGCCCTCCACCGTGCCGCAACTGCTGGGCACCAAAGGTTTTCACGGCCGTGCCGCGCAGCGCGAGGCTCCGCGCTGGCTGCGGTGCATCGCGACCGCCCGGACCATGGAGGAACTCCCGCCGCTGCACCTGCCCACCAACGCGCCTCCGCCGCCGCGCGTCTGGGCGGACCGGGACCCTGCTGCAGCCGAGCGGCTTGCGACTGCGAGGCCGCTGCTCCAGAACAAAGCAGACGAACTGAACCTTCCGGTCGAAAACCTGCTCACGCCCGACTTCCTCCGCCGGGTGGCTTGGCGTCCGCCCGCGGAGCTCAGCGAGGAAGCGATCGGCGAAGAGCTCAGCGAACTCGGCGCCCGGCCGTGGCAGATTGAGCTCACGGCGCCCCTGATCACCGCAGCGTTCCTCAATCCACAGCCCCTGCCCCCCAAGGAATCCAAAGAGCCCAAGGCCGTTCCCGCTACGGAGGGCTAAGCTTCCCGCAACCGGTTCCACAATGCCCGCAGGGTCCTTGCCAGCTAAGTTACTCACGAGTAACATTGGGATTAATGCCGCCCGGATCGCCGCCGCCACTGGCGTGCGTCCGGCACCCATGTCTCGATGAGGAGTATCACGTGAGCCAACCCCGTTCCAGCGGAAAGAACAGCACCGGCCGCGACGTCGTTTTTGTGGACGGTGTCCGCACCCCGTTCGGCCGGGCAGGTGAGAAGGGCATTTACGCCGGAACCCGTGCCGATGACCTCGTGGTCAAGTGCATCCGTGAACTGATGCGCCGCAACCCCACGCTCCCCGCGGACCGCATTGACGAGGTGGCTGTTGCCGCCACCACCCAGACCGGCGACCAGGGCCTCACCATCGGCCGAACCGCCGCCCTGCTGGCCGGGCTCCCCCGCACCGTCCCCGGCTTTGCCGTAGACCGCATGTGCGCCGGCGCCATGACCGCCGTGACCACCACCGCCAGCGGCATTGCCTTCGGGGCCTACGACGTGGTCATCGCCGGCGGAGTGGAGCACATGGGCAACCACCCGATGGGCGAGGGCGCGGACCCCAATCCGCGGTTCATGTCCGAGCGGCTGGTGGACCCGGCCGCGCTGAACATGGGCAATACCGCGGAGAACCTGCACGACCGGTTCCCTGCCATCACGAAGGACCGCACGGACGCCTACGCCGTGGCGTCCCAGGACAAGCTGGCAGCAGCCTACGGCAAGGGCCAGATCCAGCCGGACCTCGTGCCGGTGGCCACCATGAAGCCGGGGCAGGGCTGGACGGTCAACACCGTTGACGAACCGCCCCGCCCGGGCACCTCCCTCGAGGACCTCGCCGCGCTCCGCACACCTTTCCGACCCCATGGCCGCGTGACTGCCGGCAATGCCGCCGGCCTGAACGACGGCGCGACGGCGGCCCTGCTCGCCTCGTCGGAGGCGGCCGCTGAACTCGGGCTGCCGGTGAAAATGCGCCTGGTCAGCTACGCCTTTGCCGGCGTGGAGCCCGAGGTCATGGGCATCGGGCCGGTCCCCGCAACGGAGAAGGCGTTGAAGAACGCCGGACTCGAGATCACGGACATCGGGCTGTTCGAGATCAATGAGGCGTTCGCCGTCCAGGTGTTGAGCTTCCTGGACCACTTCGGCATTTCCGACGACGATCCCCGCGTCAACCGCTACGGCGGCGCGATCGCAGTCGGGCATCCGCTGGCCTCGTCCGGAGTACGGCTGATGAACCAGCTGGCCCGCCAGTTCCAGGAAGACCCTTCGGTCCGCTACGGCATGACCACCATGTGCATCGGCCTGGGCATGGGGGCCACCGTCATCTGGGAAAACCCGCGTCACTCGGAATACACAGGCTACAGCGGCACCGTTGCGTCGCTGCAGGATTCCGACACCACCGAGACTGCACCCACCACCGAGACTGAAGGAGCCGCAGCATGAGCGCCGCAGATTTCCGCAAGCTTGCCGATCTCTTCCCCGATGAGACGGTCACGCATTCCTACGTGCAGGACATCCAGCTCCCGGCTACAGGCGGGAAGCCCAGCGCAGGAACCTTCGCGCTGATCACCTTGGACAACGGCCTGGACCATTCCAAGCCCACCACCCTGGGCCCGAACACCCTGGTGGAACTGGGCACCGTCCTCGAGGGGCTCAAAGAGCGTGCTGCCCGCGGCGAAATCGTGGGCGTCGGCGTGACGGGCAAACCCTACTTCCTGGTGGCGGGCGCGGACCTGTCCGCCGTCAAGTCCCTCAACAACCGGGACCACGGCCTGTGGATGGCGCAGCTCGGCCACGAGGTGTACGCCACCCTGGCCAACCTGGGAGTACCCAGTTTCGCCTTCATCAACGGTGTGGCGTTGGGCGGGGGGCTGGAAATCGCCCTGCAGTCCACCTACCGCACAGTCTCCACCGGTGCCGGTGCGCTGGCTCTTCCCGAAGCCTTTATCGGGCTGGTGCCCGGCTGGGGCGGCGTCTACATCCTGCCACGGCTGGTCGGACCCGAGAATGCCGTCAAGGTCATGATCGAGAATCCGCTCAGCAACAACCGGACGCTCACAGGTCCGCAGGCCTTCGGCCTGGGCATTGCCGATGCCATGTTTGAACCGGCCGACTTCGTGGAACAGTCCCTTGCCTGGGCCGCAGGCGTCATCTCCGGCGAGACGGCCCCGGAACGCCGCAACGCCGTCGACCCGTCCGACCCCGCGGTTGCCGAACGCTGGGCGGCGGCCGTTGCCGCCGGGCGGACCTTCGTGGAGTCCAAGACGTCCAACGCTTCCCCCGCCCCGGCCAAGGTGCTGGACATCATGGAGGCCAACCGGACCATGACCCAGGCAGAGTCGGCGGAGCTCGAGTGCGAGACGCTGGCCGGGCTCATGCAGACCGACGAGTTCCGCTCCACGGTATACGCGTTCCTGGACCTCGTGCAGAAGCGCTCCAAGCGTCCGGCCGGCGCACCGGACCGCAAGCTGGCACGGCCCGTCACCAAGATCGGTGTGGTTGGAGCGGGTCTCATGGCCAGCCAGCTGGCACTGCTCTTCGCCCGGCAGCTCAAGGTGCCGGTCGTGATGACGGACATCGACCAGGCCCGCGTGGACAAGGGTGTGGGCTACGTCCACGCCGAGGTGGACAAGATGCTGGCGAAGAAGCGGATCAGCGCCGACGCCGCCAACCGGACGAAGGCGCTGGTGACAGGCTCCGTGTCCAAGGAAGCGTTCGCCGACGCGGATTTCGTCATCGAGGCCGTGTTCGAGGAACTGAACGTCAAGAAGCAGGTGTTCGCTGAGGTGGAGGCGATTGTCTCCCCCGAGTGCATCCTTGCAACGAACACGTCCTCGCTGTCCGTGACTGCCATGGCTGAGGACCTGGAACACCCGGAGCGCCTGGTGGGCTTCCACTTCTTCAACCCGGTGGCCGTGATGCCGCTGCTGGAGATCGTCCGGGCGCCCAGGACCGACGACGCCGTGCTGGCCACCGCATTCGAGCTTGCCAAGGGACTAAAGAAGACTGCGGTCCTGGTCAAGGATGCAGCCGCATTTGTGGTCAACCGCATCCTGCTTCGCTTGATGGGCGAAGTGACGGCCGCCTTCGATGAGGGCACTCCGGCCGAGGTGGCGGACAACGCCCTGCGGCCCATGGGACTGCCCATGACGCCGTTCACGCTCGGCGCGATGGTGGGGCTGCCGGTGGCGCAGCATGTCCAGGAATCCCTGCATGCTGCGTTCGGGGACCGGTTCACCGTCTCGCAAAACCTGCAGAAATTGATCGACAACGGCATCAAGTCCCTGTGGGCTGTGCAGAACGGCACTCCGGAGAAGGGCCCGGACGGCACACCGTTCATTCCGGCTGAGACCCTGGCGCTCCTCTCCTTCGGCACTTCCCCGTCCACGGCCGAGGAGGTGCTGCGGCGCACGCAGGACGCACTGGCTGAGGAGATCGGGCTCATGCTGGACGAGGGCGTGGTGGCCGGACCCGAGGACATCGACCTGTGCATGATCCTCGGCGCAGGCTGGCCGATGTTCCTGGGCGGCATCACGCCGTACCTGGACCGCGTGGGGGCCTCCGAACGGGTCAACGGCAAGAAGTTCCTGGCACCGGGAGTAGCCTCCGCGGCGGTTCCCGCCTAGGGCCGCCCGGCCGCACCCTGGCCGCCCGCACCCCTGCGCCGCCGCCTGCACCGTCATTCGGTGCGGACGGCGGCGCAGCTGCGTCCGTGCCCCGGTAGCGGTCAGGCTTCCCGCAGCCGGCCGTCCTTCAGCTCCAGGACCCGGTGGGCCATGGCCTTGGCGTAGGCCAGATCGTGGGTGACCATGACGACGGCAGCGCCGCGCTCCACTGCGGCACCAATGGCGTCGTCGAGACGGTCGAGGCCGTGGCGGTCCAGCCCCACCGTCGGCTCGTCCAGGGCGATGAGGTCCGGTTGGCGTGCCAGTACCGTGGCGAGGGCCAGCAGCCGCTGCCGGGAAGCCGGAAGCTCCTGCGGATGGATGTGCAACTGGTCCGCGAACCCCACGGCGTCCAGCGCTGCCCGTGCCTTGGCCTCCGCCGACGGCCCGAACGTCCGTTCCAGGCCAAAAAGCACTTCGCGCAGCACGGTCCGCTCAAAAAGCTGGTCCCTCGGATGCTGGAAAAGCAGGCCCACCCGGTCCGCCACGCGGCCCGTGGGAATGCCGGCGATATCCGCGCCGCGGATCCGTACGGCCCCCTCGTCCGGGCGCAGCAGGCCGTTGAAATGCCGGAGCAGGGTGGACTTGCCAGCACCGTTCGGGCCGGTCAGGGCTACGATCTCTCCCGCTCCCACCGTGAGGCTAACGTCGCCAAGGACCGTCGGCCTCGTTTTCCGGCGTCCGGCCGGATAGCCGAAGCTGATGCGCTCCAGCTCCAGGACAGTTTCCGCAGTGGCAGTTCCCGCCCGGCGGGGCGGGCTGACACTATGGCCCGCCCCGCCGGGAAACACGACGCCGGTGTGCAGCAGCCCGGGGCTGCCCGCCAGCCCGGCCGGGGTGCCGCGGACCGTGACGGTTCCGCCGTCGAGCACCAGCCACCGGGCAGCTGAGAGGGCCAGCTCATCGGCGGCCTGGCTCAGGACGATGACGGCGGTGCCGGAGTCCAGGAGACGGCTGACCAGCCTGCGGACCGAGGCGGCGCCGGCGTCATCCAGCGACCCGAGCGGCTCATCCAGTATCAGCACACTTGGCCGCGTTATGGCAGAACTGGCCACGGCCAGGCGCCGCAGTTCACCCCCGGAGAGGGTGGCGGGGTCACGTTCCAGCAGGTCTGTCAGGCCCGCCGCCTCGGCCGCGTGCGCCACCTCCGTTCGCATCAAGTGCCTTTCCATGCCCCGGTTCTCGAGGCCGAACGCCAGTTCCTCGGCCACCGTGGACGCCACAGTGGACAAGAGCGACGCCGCATCCTGCGGAACGAAGCCCACGTGCTCCGACCACAGGGCGGGATTGATGCGGGGGTCGTCCGGAGTGCCGCGGAACTCGAGGGGTGCGCTGTCTTCCGGCGCCGCTCCTCCGGACGCGGCGCGCAGGTGCAGGCTGCCGGTGAACCTGCCCGCGTGGCCGCCGGACAACCAGCCGGCCAGCAGCCTGCCGAGGGTGGACTTGCCACTGCCTGAACCGCCGAGCACGGCAGTCAGTGTGCCTGGCGCCGCGGCAATTTGGACGTCGTCGAGGACGGCGCCGTCCTCACCGTGGTAGCTGAAAGACGCAATCCGGGCGTCCAGCACAGGCGCAGTCCTCATGCCGGTGCTCCCCACAGCATGTCGGGCCACTGTCCTTCGGGCCACTGTGCTTCGGGCCACTGCCCGGAGATCCGCAGCGCCACGGCGGCCGCGGCCAGCAGCAGGGCAACGGCCCGGAACACCCGCTGGGCCGCACTATCCGTCACTTCCCGGTAGCTGGTGCGGGCCCCGGCATCGCTGAACCCCCGGGAGTCAAGGGCCTGCGCCCTTTCACCGGCATCCTGGATGAGCGAGAGCACCAGCGGAATCATCTGCAGCCGTGCCGCCGCCAGCCGTGCCAGCGGCCCGCCGCCGAGCACAAGTCCCCGGGATTCCTGGGCATTCCGGATCCGCGCCAGCCGGCCGCTGATGGCCGGGGCCAGGGTCAGGGTGGATGCCAGGACATAGCCGAACTGCGGAGGCACCCGCCGGGCTGACATGACAGCCACCAGGTCCGGCACACGGACCGTGAACGAAAAGAGCAGGAACACCATGACGTAGGCGGCTGTCCGGGCACCCATGTCCAGCGCGAAACCAAGACCCTCCGCGGTGACCCGGGCCGCACCCCACTGCGCCAGCACCGTCCGGCCCTCGGGAAAGAACAGTCCGTGCATGATCAGCAGCGACAGCCAAAAGGGCGCCAGGATCACGGCGGCGGCCGGCACCAGCCGGCCGGCCACGCCAGCCCGCCCTGCCAGCACGGCGCAGCCGAGGGCAACGGCGAGGGAAAAAGCCCAACCGGACACCGCCGTCGTCATCGCCGCAGCCGCTACGGCCGCAGCCAGGGCGGTCAGGGGGTTCAGCGCGGCAGGCATGTTCAGGCGGGCAGGCACGGAATCAGGCGTCCGGCGATTCCCGTTTCTGGCCGGCAAGCACGTTGAAGCGCCGCACGAAGGCGAACTGCAGCGTGGTCCGGCGCGGCAGGGCGTAGACCAGCATGGCGACTATGGCGAAGACGATGGCCTTGTCCATGGGGTCCGAAATGAGTGCCTGCTTGGTGATGGCGGCCAGGAGGGTATCGCCCATGGCCCGGAAGGCACCGACAATTGCGCCGGTACCGACGCCGGATGTGCCGCCGAAAACGAAGGCAGCAATGGGAGCGGAGACGACTCCGGCCAGGATGCCCGTTACGAAACCCGCCACCGGGGCCAGGTAGAAGCGGCGGAACAGTCCGGAGCGGGCAGCCAGGCCCGCGAGGAAGCCGATGAGCGCCGCCCCGGCTGCGAAGGGCAGCACCGTGGGGTTGATGAAGGACCAGACGACGCTGCTGAGGGCGCCCGTTGCGGCCCCGGCCGCCGGACCCGCAAGAACCGCAATGAGTACGGTGCCGATCGCGTCAAAGTAGAACGGCAGGCCGGTGGATCCCATGATCTGCCCGAGTGCAATATTGAGGACGAGGGCCACCGGGATCAGCACCAGCGTGGACGTGGGAAGGGTGGGCAGCACTCCGACGATCAGGAGGATGGCTCCCAGCAGGAACCCGCCAAGCGCCACCAGTGTGGAACCGCTCGCCAGTCCGTTGGTGATGTCGGCGGGCTGCGTCAGGACGAGGAAAACGAAGGTGGCCGCAATGGATACCGCGCCGAGGACTTCGAGCAGGCGACGGCTGCGGACCGCCGCCTGTCCAGGGGCGGCAAGGGTCCGGGATTGCTGTGACATGGCTGTTCCTTTTGGCTGTGGCTGCGGGTGCGTTCCGTGGGTACACGGACTGCGTTCCACGGGTACACGGACTTGGGTACGCCGGTACCGGGGTCGGCAAACGTGCGCCTATGTCACCTCGGCGCAGCTACCATCTTAGGCCAGCTGCCTGGCCAGCGCCCCCACCGAACCGATGAGCTCATCAAAGCACTCTTTCGGGTTGTTTGACGTGACAATACGGGCGTTCGGCGGCAGGCCCCACAGTCCGCGGTAGTCGGCCACAGTGGTGCCCATCAGCAGCGGAGAACGGGTTTCGACATCCACCGTTGCCAGTGCCGTGGCCACATCCGTGCGCCCCACGGCCACACAGGCAGCGAAGGCGTCGTGAACGTGGGCCACGAAGCCCTGGTCATAGAGCCGGTGAAACTCCATGTAGAAGCGGATGGCGTCGGACAGGCACGCCACCAGCTTGTTGCCGGACCGGCTGCGAAGACCCTCGGGCTGCTCCGGAAGCACAAGTTCCGGTCCGGAGCCCGCCGCTTCAGCCAGGCGCTGCAGGTGTTCGGGGCGCATCTCAATCAGCTCGGTGGTCTCCAGCGCGCACACCACCGGCAGCTTGTCCTCCGGGAGGCCCCGGTAGGCAGCAAACACTTCCTTGGCTGCATGCGGGTCAACCGAGACGTTCCATTCCGCCGTCGGGGTGGTGTTGCCCTGGTAGTAGAAACAGCCGCCCATGATCACCAGGCCCTTGAGCATGCGGGGAAGTTCCGGTTCCCGGCGCAGGGCTAGGGCGAAGTTGGTCAGCGGTCCGGTGATGAGACCGGTAATCTCGCCTGGGCGCTTTCGGACCTCGTCCACCCACACATCCACGGCGTGCCGATGCGAAATTTCTTGCGCTGGCGGCGGAAGTTCGGCGTAGCCGATTCCCTGCGGCCCGTGGGTTTCCTCCGTGGTGACCAGCGGGATCTCCAGCGGCACCTCGGCTCCGATGGCCACCTCGATTCCGGGTTTGCCGCACAGCTCCAGGAGGGCAAGGTTGTTCAGCGCCACCTGCCGCGCGCCCACATTTCCGGCGGTGCAGGTGATCGCCTGCACCCGCGCATCGGGGCGGGACAGGAGGTACACCAGGGCCAGCGCGTCGTCGATCCCGGTGTCGACGTCCATCAGGACCGAATGCATCAGAAGAGTGCCACCTTGGGCGTGCGGGGGAAGATCGCGTCCAGCTCGGCACGTTCTTCAGCGCTGGGCACCCAGGCCGCAGCGGCGGCGTTTTCGCGGACCTGTTCGGGCCTCGTGGCGCCGGCGATGACACTGCTGACGGACGGCTGGGCCGCCAGCCAGGAGAACGCCACCTGGATTTCGCTGAGGTTGCGCTCCGCGGCGAACGCACTGAACTTGTCCAGCTGGTCCCAGTCGGCGTCGTTGACCAGGTTGGTCCGGGTGTGGCTGAGGCGGGAGCCCGCCGGAGCCTTGCCCGGCGCGTACTTGCCGGTCAGCAGGCCGTTGGCCAGCGGGAAATACGGCAGCACGCCCAGGCCGTAGGCTTCGGCGGCGGGCGTGACTTCGAGCTCGGCACGCCGGTCCAGCAGGTTGTAGTGGTTCTGGGTGGAGATAAAGCGCGACCCGCCACGGGCGCGGGCCACGAATTCGGCCTCGGCAATCTGCCAGCCGGCCCGGTTGGAGTGGCCGAGGTAGCGGACCTTCCCGCTGGTCACAAGATCATCCAGGGCGGCCAGGGTCTCGTCGATGGGGGTCAGCGGATCCGGAGTGTGGAACTGGTAGAGGTCGATCCAGTCAGTTCCGAGCCGCCGCAGGGAAGCCTCGGCGGCCTGAACGATGTAGCGGCGTGATCCGCGGGCGCCGAAGTCGTTGCCGTTGGCTCCGTGCATGTCCATGCCGAACTTCGTGGCGACGATGGCGTCCCCGCGCCGGCCGCCAAGGGCCCTGCCCAGCATGGTTTCGCTGAGTCCGGGTTCCCTGCCGTAGGTGTCCGCGACGTCAAAAAGCGTAATGCCCGCGTCCAGGGCGGCATGCACGACGGCGTCGGTCCCCTCCTGCGACTCCGTCACCGTATTGGCCCGGCCCAGGTTGTTGCAGCCGAGTCCCACAACGGAGACAGTCAATCCGGAATTTCCCACACGGCGGTATTCAGTCATGAATTCAGCCTATAACGGCCGCGCCTACGGCCCGGACGCGGCCCCTTCGGACAGCGTCAGGGCCTGCGTACGGGCCTGCGCTCGGTCCGAGACCTGAGTCTCCGGAGCGCCTGTCAGGTCGCGGGGAACTCGAGTCCGTTCTCGTCCATGGCATCCTCGAGCTGGGCCATGGTTTTGACGCCCATTCCGTGCAACTTAAGCAGTTCCCGCTTACCGAACTGGACCACCTGTTCCAGGGTTTCCAATCCTGCGTGGGCCATGGCCCGGCGGGCAGGCGCGCCGATTCCGCGGGGAATCGGGGTGTGGCCTGGTTGAACGGATTTACGCGTCATAGCGGATGCCTCCCAGAAAGTCGGTTTCCCCCTCTTAGAGGGTAAAGCCCGAAGCAGGTTTCGGCGAGTGCTTGAGCTTAAACGCCTCCGGGTCTCCGAACGGCGCCGCCGCGATGCTGAGTTTGGTGAAGTCCAGGTCCTCGCCGCGGATGCAGACTTTTATGGCATTGACGGCTTTGTTGACGTCCGGGCAAAGGCAGAAGATGTTGAGCTTGGCGTCGCCGAATTCCGACCGTTCCACGGTGCCCAGTCCGCGCCAGGCAAGATGGCTGATGAGGGCGTCCTTGGCTTTTTCCTCCAGGTAGCGGTCACGGTCCGTGCCGTCTTTGGTTTTCAGGGCGTATTGGGCCACCACCCAGAACTGTTCCTCGTCGGGAATCTCCGCATAGCCGTCCTCCGCGCACTGCACCGCGAAGGCGTCCATCAGGCCCTCGGCGGCCGCGGCGTCGGCGACGTCGGTTTCGTCCGTCTTGCTCTGGTGCCCCACGGCGCCATGGTTCATCACGAACTGGCTGTAGTCCTCATCGAACCAGGCTTCCCGAAAGAGCAGGACCCCTTCGTCGTCGCGTTTGTAGACCCTGATAATTCCGCTCATGCCCGTCCTCTCCTGAACCACTCGGCGTCTGTGCCGTCGAACGGTGCGTGCTGTGCCTTGACGGCCTGATAAAGCTGTTCTGTTTCCTCGAGCATGCGGTCCACGAGGTCCCGCGGATACTCCATGCTCACCTGGTGATCGGCGAACTCGTCTTCGTCGTCGATGTAGACGCCCCGGGTTACGGACCGGATCACGTCCAGGTCCATGTCGATCACGTGGAACTCCAGCGTGCCGGGCCGGATGCCGTTCCAGCCGTGGCCAACGGCGAGGTCCACGTACACCCGGAAGTCCCCGGGGTAGGTGTCGTCATAGAACGTGGCCACGTAGTCGCCGATCCGCGGGACGAGCAGGACGGCATCCGACCTGGCATGGAAAGCAGCGCCGGGCCGTGAGATGAATGATCCCTGCGGCTGGAAGATCCACCAGCCGTGGCGGTCCTCGCCGAGGTAGTTGCCTGGCACCACCCAGTGGGCGCCGCCGTCCCATTTCCGGTTCCGCGCCACCACCAGGTCTCCCGGTTTGAGGCTCTCGGGAGGTGTGGCCTCGTGCGGAATCACAGTTTCGGCAGGCTGCCCGTAGTCGGGTGCTCCTGGCCGGGCAGGGGACGCGCGAAAGGCACCTTGGTCCCCAAAACCTGCGCAACGACGTCGTGCGTGATCTGGCGGGCCGTCAATCCGACACGTTCCAGCACCTGCGCGCGCGTGCCGTGGTCCAGGAACTCCACCGGAAGCCCCACCTCGTTGAGTGCGGTGTCCACCCCGGCGGCGCGCATTTCCTGGCGGATGCGTGAGCCCACGCCGCCGGCGCGGACGCCGTCTTCGATGCAGATGACCAGGCGGTGGCGGGCTGCCAGCGCGATGATGGACTTCCGGACCGGCAGCAGCCAGCGGGGGTCCACCACGGTGGAGCTGATGCCCTGCGCGCCGAGGCGGTTCGAGACGTCCAGGGCGAGTTCGGACATGGCGCCGACGCTCACGATCAGGACGTCGTTTTCGCTGGAGCCTGACGGGCGGCGGGCCAGGACATCGACGCCGTCGCCCAGCCGTTCCAGGGCTTCCACTTCGGCGCCCACGTTCCCCTTGGAATATCTGACAACACTGGGGGCGTCCTTGATGGCCACGGCCTCGCGGAGTTCCTCCCGAAGCCTGGTGGCGTCGCGGGGCGCTGCAAGATGGAGGCCCGGCACGATCTGCACCATCGCCATGTCCCACATGCCGTGATGGCTGGCGCCGTCGGGGCCGGTGACGCCGGCACGGTCCAGCACAATGGTGACCCCTGCCTTGTGCAGGGCAACGTCCATCAGCAACTGGTCGAAGGCACGGTTCAGGAAGGTTGCATACACGGCAACCACGGGGTGGAGCCCGCCGAAGGCCATGCCGGCCGCCGAGGTCAGTGCGTGCTGCTCGGCAATCCCGACGTCGAAGACACGTTCCGGGTGCCGCGCGGCAAACTTGTGCAGGCCCACGGGAATGAGCATGGCACCGGTAATGCCCACGATGTCCTTGCGCTCATCGGCAATCGCTGCGATTTCATCGGCGAAGACCGAAGTCCAGGACTTGGCGCCTCCCACCTCGGTGGGCTCCCCGGTCTCAGGATCGATAATGCCGACTGCGTGGAACTGGTCGGCCTCGTGGGCGCGCGCCGGCGCATAGCCGTGGCCCTTCTCGGTCATCGCGTGCACAATCACCGGGCCGGCGTAGTTCTTGGCAGTCGAGAGGGCGTGCTCCATGGCCTGGAGGTTGTGGCCGTCCACGGGGCCGATGTACTTCATGCCGAGGTCCTCGAACATGCCCTGCGGCGCCCACCAGTCCTTGATGCCCTTCTTCATGGCATGCAGGCTCCGGTAGGTGAACTGGCCCACGGGACCGCCGTTTTGAAGCTTCCGTTTCCACCAGTCCAGGGTGCCCTCGTATGCCGGTGCGGCCCGGAAGGAATCGATGGTGGGACGCAATGACGCGAGGTAGTCGGCGAAGCCGCCCACCGTGGCTGCATAGGAACGGCCGTTGTCGTTGACGACGATGACCACGCGTCGGCGCTTGTCCGCCGCTATGTTGTTGATCGCTTCCCAGGCCATGCCGCCAGTCAGGGCGCCGTCGCCCACCACGGCAATCACGTAGCGGTCGCCGTCGCCGGTCAGCTGCCGGGCGCGGGAGATGCCGTCTGCCCAAGACAGTGAGGAGGAGGCGTGGGAGCTTTCCACGATGTCGTGCTCGGATTCGGCCCGGTCCGGGTAGCCGGACATGCCGCCTTCCTGGCGGAGGGTGCTGAAGTCCTGGCGTCCGGTGAGGAGTTTGTGGACGTACGACTGGTGCCCGGTGTCAAAGACGATGCTGTCCCGGGGGGAATCGAAAATACGGTGTACGGCCATGGTCAGTTCCACGACGCCGAGGTTCGGTCCGAGGTGGCCACCCGTTTGCGACACGTTGCCGATCAGGAAACTCCTGACCTCCGCAGCCAGCTGGGACAGCTGTTCTTCGGTCAACTTGCTCAGGTCCTGTGGATTCCGGATGGTGTCCAAGATTCCCAACGGGGCCTCCTTCGGGTGGTAGACATGCCTTTTAACTCTAACGCCTCCGGGCAGGTGCGGACGCAGGGGCTGGCCGGGGCACTTGCACCGCCGCAACGCAAAAGCCCCGGCCCGTCAGTGACGGACCGGGGCATTCGCTTGTGCCGGTGTGGAGCCCTGCCGTTAGTTGGCGGAGATCTGGCGCAGCACGTACTGCAGGATGCCGCCGTTGCGGTAGTAGTCCGCTTCGCCCGGGGTATCGATGCGGAGGACCGCATCGAAGGACTTGGCGGAGCCGTCTTCAGCCGTAGCGGTGACCTTGAGGGTCTTCGGGGTAGTGCCTTCATTGAGGGCGGTAACGCCCTCAACCGCGAAGGTTTCCGTGCCGGTCAGGCCCAGGGTTGCGGCTGATTCGCCGGCCGGGAACTGCAGCGGCAGGACGCCCATGCCGATCAGGTTGGAGCGGTGGATGCGCTCGTAGCTTTCGGCCACGACTGCCTTGACGCCCAGGAGCGCGGTGCCCTTGGCGGCCCAGTCACGGGACGAGCCCGAGCCGTATTCCTTGCCTGCCAGGACAACCAGCGGGGTGCCGGCTGCCTGGTAGTTCTGGGCGGCATCGTAGACGTACGCCTGGGGACCGTCCGCCTGCGTGAAGTCGCGGGTGAAGCCGCCCTCGACGCCGTCGAGCAGCTGGTTCTTGATGCGGATGTTCGCGAACGTGCCGCGGATCATCACTTCGTGGTTGCCACGGCGCGAGCCGTAGGAGTTGAAGTCCTTACGCTCCACACCGTTGGCCAGCAGGTACTGGCCGGCAGGGGTGTCCGACTTGAAGGAACCGGCCGGGGAGATGTGGTCGGTGGTGACGGAATCGCCGAGCTTGAGCAGCACGCGGGCGCCGGTGATGTCCGTGACGGGCTCCGGCTTTGCCTTCATGCCTTCGAAGTACGGGGGCTTCCGGACGTACGTGGACTTCTCATCCCAGGCGAAGGTGTCGCCCGCCGGGGTGTCGAGGGCCTTCCAGCGGTCGTCGCCGTCGAAGACGCCCTCGTAGCCGCGGGCGAACATTTCCTTGTCGATCGAGGAATCGATGACCTGCTGGACCTCGACCGGGTTCGGCCAGATGTCCTTCAGGAAGACGTCGTTTCCGGCCTTGTCCTGTCCGAGGGCGTCGGTGTCGAAGTCGAAGTCCATGGTTCCGGCCAGGGCGTAGGCGATGACCAGCGGCGGGGAGGCCAGGTAGTTCATCTTCACGTCCGGGTTGATGCGGCCTTCGAAGTTGCGGTTACCGGAGAGCACTGCGGTGACGGAAAGGTCGTTGGCCTGGATGGCCTCGGAGATTTCGGCGTCGAGCGGACCGGAGTTGCCGATGCAGGTGGCGCAGCCGTAGCCCACGATGTAGAAGCCGAGCTTCTCCAGGTACGGGGTGAGGCCCGACTTCTCGTAGTAGTCGGTGACCACCTTGGAGCCGGGCGCCACGGAGGTCTTGACCCACGGCTTTGAGGCCAGGCCCTTGTCCACGGCGTTGCGGGCCAGCAGTGCGGCAGCCAGCATCACGGACGGGTTGGACGTGTTGGTGCAGGACGTGATCGAGGCGATGGACACCGCACCGTGGTCCAGCTCGAACTCGCGGCCGTCCGCGGTGACAACGTGCACCGGGACCGACGGACGTCCCTCGGCCCCGTTGGCCGCAGATTCAACGCGCGCGGTTTCCGTGGTGTGGGAATCAGCGTGCGTGAAGGAGGGCGGATCGGAGGCCGGGAAGGACTCTTCCAGGGACTCGTCCACGCTGCCGTCTTCGATGCTCACGTAGTTGTGGATGTCCTTGCGGAACTGCTCCTTGGCATCCGTGAGCTCGATGCGGTCCTGGGGACGCTTCGGGCCGGAGATGGAGGGAACAACCGTGGACAGGTCCAGCTCGAGGTACTCGGAGAACTTGATCTCCTTGGAAGGATCGTGCCAGAGGCCCTGTTCCTTCGCGTAGGACTCCACGAGGGCCACGTTCTCTTCGGACCGGCCGGTGAGGCGCAGGTAGTCGAGGGTGACGTCGTCGATCGGGAACATGGCGGCCGTGGAGCCGAACTCCGGGCTCATGTTGCCGATGGTGGCGCGGTTGGCCAGCGGCACTGCTGCCACACCTTCGCCGTAGAATTCCACGAACTTGCCCACCACACCGTGCTTGCGCAGCTGCTCGGTGATGGTGAGGACGACGTCGGTGGCGGTGGCGCCGGCCGGGATGGACCCGGTCAGCTTGAAGCCCACGACGCGCGGGATCAGCATGGACACGGGCTGGCCCAGCATTGCAGCCTCGGCTTCAATGCCGCCAACGCCCCAGCCCAGCACGCCCAGGCCGTTGACCATGGTGGTGTGCGAGTCGGTGCCGACGCAGGTGTCCGGGTAAGCCCGGACCACTCCGTCAACTTCGCGGGTCATCACGGTGCGGGCCAAGTACTCGATGTTGACCTGGTGCACGATGCCGGTTCCCGGCGGGACAACCTTGAAGTCGTCAAACGCGGTCTGGCCCCAGCGGAGGAACTGGTAACGCTCCCCGTTCCGCTGGTATTCGATCTCCATGTTGCGCTCCAGTGCGCCGGAGTTGCCGAATGCGTCGATCTGCACCGAGTGGTCGATCACCATTTCAGCGGCTGCCAGCGGGTTGACCCGCTTGGGGTCTCCGCCGAGCTCCTTGACGGCCTCACGCATGGTGGCGAGGTCCACAACGCAGGGCACGCCAGTGAAGTCCTGCATGATCACGCGCGCCGGCGTGAACTGGATTTCAGTGTCGGGCTGGGCGTTGGGATCCCAGCCGGCCAGTGCTCGGACGTGATCGGCCGTGATGTTCGCGCCGTCCTCGGTCCTCAATAGGTTTTCAAGCAATACCTTGAGGCTGAACGGAAGGTTTTCTGCACCTTCAACGGAGTTCAACCGGAAAATTTCGTATTCGGTACCGGCTACATTAAGTTTGCCTTTTGAACCGAAGCTGTCCACAATGCTCATCGCAGGACTCCTCTCGCAACAGTTTCATCTTTGTCGCGCGGTAGACCGCTTGCTAGTTAGGTCATCCTAATTAGTACAAGGTCATACAAAAGAGCATGGGGTCAGCCGGGAATTCGGCGCGCGACGTGGGACTACTACGCCCATCCTAGTCACATCAGGCCGGGGGCGTCAGCAACGCCACCGTCTCCATGTGGTGCGTGTGCGGGTACAGATCAAACGCCCGGAGCCCCGAGAGCGACCAGCCGCCCTCCCGGAAGTACCCCACGTCCCTGGCGAACGACGCCGGATCGCAGGAAACGTAGGCAATGGCGCGGGGGCCTGCTGCCATCAGCTGGCTGACCACCGCCTTGCCCGCCCCTGCACGCGGCGGATCAAGCACCACTGCATCGAAGTTGCGGGGTTTCTGCCGCAGGACGCGCTCCACCCGCCCCTGCATGATCTCCACCTGTGACGCCCCGTGCAGGTTCTTCCGCGCGTCCCTGCTGGCGCCCGGAGCACCCTCAACGGACAGTACGGAGCCGGTCACACCGACGGCGTCAGCGAGTGCGGCGGTAAACAGGCCCGCCCCGGCGTACAGGTCGGCCACCACAGCGCCCGGTTCCAGGTACCCGCCGTCGTGCAGGAAACCTTTGACCGCCCCGACAAGGGTGTCCGGCGCGTCACGGTGGATCTGCCAAAAGCCCTCCCCCGTGACCCGGTACTCGTGTCCGGCGGCGGACTCCTGGACCCACGTCCGGCCCCGCAGCTGCAGGACCTCGCCCTTGAGCGGATCGAAGCTGGCCACCGAGACCTCTTCGGGCAGCTGCGCGAGGATCGCGCCGAGTCGCTTGGCCCGGGTGCCCGCGGCCGGAGCCAGCAGTACCAGCGGGCGCGATCCGTTGGCGGGGGCCGCCACTTCCACGCGCTCAATGCCCTGCAGGTCGATGTCCCACAGCCTGAGCTCATTGATGCCGGCCACAGCCAGCGGCATTTCGCGGATGGCGATGACGTGGTCGGAGCGGTGTGCGTGCATGCCCAGCCCGCCGGCGGGCGTCACGGCGAAGCTTGCCCGCGTGCGCCAGCCCAGTCCTGCGTCCCTGCCGGTGGCGGCGGCGCCGGCGGCGCTTCCCCCCACGGTTTCCACCCCGGTGACGCGTTCGACGCCGGCGAGCCGCTTCAGCTGTTCCGCCAGGACGTCAGCCTTGAGGCTTCGCTGGCGTTTCAGTGACACGTGGCCCAGTTCCGCACCGCCCACGGGAGGGTGGCCGTGGGACCACGCCCGCAGGGAGTCCGCCAGGTGCCAGAAATGGGGCACGCGGTCCGGAGACGCTTCAAGCACTTCCACCACGTCGGCACGCCAGAACTTGGATCCCTCGCCGGCATCGGTCAGGCGGATCCGGACCTTCTCGCCGGGAATGGCGTGGCGGACAAACACCACGCGGCCTTCGTGGCGGGCAACGCAGTGCCCGCCGTGGGCGATGGGCCCGACATCCACCACGAGCTCGGCGTCCGTGCGGGTCTGGGTCTCGGGGTTCATTGGATATCCTGCATTTTCTTGGCTTCTTCGGACGATTTGAGCTGCCACGGCACGCTGGCCACCATGACTCCCGGCTCGAAATGGAGACGGGTCTTAATTCGCAGCGCGGTCTGGTTGTGGACCAGTTGTTCCCACCATTTGCCCACCACGTACTCGGGGATGTAGACCACGATGAGGTCACGGGGCGAGTCCCGACGCATGTTCTTCACGTATTCCATGATGGGAGTCACGGTTTCCCGGTAGGGGCTGGCGAGGACGGTCAGCGGCACCGGAATTTCCAGTTTCTCCCAGTCGGCCAGGGTGTGCGCGGTTTCCTCGGAGTTGATGTCCACGGTGATGGCGTCGAGCCGCGAGGGCCTCGAC
Source organism: Arthrobacter oryzae (assembly GCF_037911235.1). Taxonomy (GTDB): domain Bacteria; phylum Actinomycetota; class Actinomycetes; order Actinomycetales; family Micrococcaceae; genus Arthrobacter; species Arthrobacter oryzae_E. The sequence continues at coordinate 68,576 of NZ_JBBLYW010000067.1, read as the reverse complement.
GCGCGGGCGTACGCCAGTGCCCTCAGTACGGGCTTGCGGACATGGGAAACCAGCAGCACTGCGTGCACCCGGGACGGAAGGGCCCGGGGCGAGGAGTCCTCGTCCACAGCCAGCTCTTTGGCCACGTTGTCGTAGTGGGCGTGGATGCTCCACATGATGAGGTAGAGCACGAACATCGCCAGCAGGGCGATCCAGGCGCCCTGCTCGAACTTGGTGATCAGCACAATGGTCAGCACCAGTGCGGTCATCCCGAAGCCGATCATGTTGATGCTGCGTGACTTGAGCATCCGGAGGCGAACGGCCTTGTCCCGTGCCAGCTTCAGTTCGCGGCCCCAGTGCCTCACCATTCCCAGCTGGCTGGCGGTGAAGGAAATGAAGACGCCAACGATGTACAGCTGGATGAGCTTGGTGACGTCGGCGTTGAACGACAGGATGAGCACCAGGGCGCCCGCGGCGAGGGCCAGCACTCCGTTGCTGAAGGCCAGGCGGTCGCCGCGCGTACGGAGCTGGCGCGGAAGATAGCCGTCCTGCGCCAGGATGGATCCGAGGACCGGGAAGCCGTTGAAGGCCGTGTTGGAGGCAAAGACCAGGATGACGCCGGTTGCTGCAACCACGATGTAGAACAGCACCGAGCCGGGACCGAAGATGGTCTGGGCGATCTGGCTGATGGCCGGGCTTTGGATGTAGTCTTCCGGTAGCGGCTGCCCGTTGACCAGGAACTCCGTGGCTGGGTCCAGGACGATGTGCACTTTGGTGGCGTTGGCCAGGTAGATGATGCCGGCAAGCATGGAGGACGCGATCAGCCCCAGCAGGAGGAGCGTGGTTGCCGCGTTCTTGCTCTTGGGCTTCCGGAAGTTGGGCACGCCGTTGCTGATTGCTTCCACACCGGTCAGGGCCGCTGCGCCGGAGGAGAACGCCCGGAGCAGCAGGAAGGCGCCGGCCAGACCGACCAGCCCTTCATCGAACCCGGCCGCCGGAACAATCGTGAAGTTCGCGGACGGGGCCTCGCCCAGCTGTCCCGTCACCGCCTGGAAGATGCCGACGGCAGTCATGCCGAGGATGGACGCCATGAAGATGTACGTGGGAACGGCGAAAACGCTGCCGGCCTCCTTGATGCCGCGAAGGTTCACCAGCGCGAGGATGACCACGCCCACGGTAGCTATCATGGCCTGCTGGCCGTGCAGCGCGGGCACAGCGGCGGTGAGGTATGTTGCTGCCGAGGACATCGAGACGGCGACTGTGAGCACGTAGTCCACCAGCAGCGCCGACGCGACCGTCAGTCCCGCATGCTTGCCGAGGTTGACGTTGGCTATTTCGTAGTCGCCGCCGCCGGACGGGTAGGCGTGCACGTTCTGGCGGTAGGATGCCACCACTGTGAGCAACACCACCATGACGGCGAGGCCCACCCAGGGGGAAAACGCCACCGCACTCACACCCGCCAGTGCCAGGGTCAGGAGGATTTCATCGGGCGCATACGCCACTGAGGACAGGGCGTCCGAGGCGAAGACCGGAAGCGCGATCCGCTTTGGCAACAGGGTGTGGGCCAGCCGGTCGTTCCGGAAGGGCCTCCCCACCAGCACCCGCTTCGCGGCATTCAATATAGTCAGCACTCCACAAAGCTAGTCTGATTCGGACGCGATGTCATGACGGCTTGTTGCTGTTCCCTCCGGGGCCCCTACGCTGTGCCCGGACGGCCGGTAGAGTCTTACGGAGCAACAGGAAAAAGACTGAGGAGGCACGGGTGGCGCACTTCGTGATCATGGGTTGTGGACGCGTGGGAGCCACGCTGGCGCACACCCTCGAGGATGCGGGCCATTCGGTGGCCATCATCGACCAGGACGACCGTGCCTTCCGCAGGCTCCGCACCGGTTTTTCGGGCCGCAAGGTCACGGGAGTCGGGTTCGACCGGGAAACCCTTAAACAGGCCGGCGTCAGTGAGGCCTATGCCTTCGCCGCCGTGTCCAGCGGCGACAACTCCAACATCCTGGCCACACGGGTTGCCCGCGAAACCTTCCACGTCCCCCACGTCGTGGCCAGGATCTATGACCCCGGCCGCGCCGAGATCTACCAGCGCCTGGGCATTCCCACGGTGGCCGCCGTGCGCTGGAGCGCGGACCAGGTACTCCGCCGGATCCTGCCCGAACAACACCTTGCAGGTGACTTTCGTGAACCGTCCGGACGGCTGGTCCTGGCCGAAATCGACCTCGACCCGTCCTGGATCGGCCACTCCGTGGCTGAGATCGAGAAGGCGGCCGGAATCCGGATTGCCTACCTGACCAGGTTCGGTGAAGGGATGCTGCCCGCCGCCGCCACGTCGTACCAGGAAGGCGACACCGTCCACGCCATGCTGCGCGTGGACCGCAGCGCCGAAGTAGGCCACATTCTTGCCAAAGAACCCCCCAAGGAGCAGTAAGTGAAAGTCGTCATCGTCGGGGCGGGCAGCGTCGGTTCCTCGATTGCCCGTGAGCTCCTTGCCCACAAACACGAGATCCTGCTCATCGACCTGAAGCCGGAAGTCATTGGCCGCAGCGGGCTACGGGGCGCGCACTGGCTGGTAGGTGACGCCTGCGAGCTGAGCACTCTCCAGGACGCCAAGCTCGAAGACGCCGAGGTGGTGGTTTCAGCCACGGGAGACGACAAGGTCAACCTTGTGGTCTCGCTGCTGGCGAAGACGGAGTTTGGCGTCGGCCGCACCGTGGGCCGGGTGAACAACCCCAAGAATGACTGGATGTTCAACGACTCCTGGGGGGTCGACGTCGCCGTGAACACCCCGCAGCTCATGACCGCCCTGGTCGAGGAAGCGGTGGAAATCGGCGACCTTGTCCGGCTGCTCACCCTGCAGACCGGTGTCTCGTCCCTGGTCGAGTTCACCGTGCCGCATGACTCGCACGTCATCGGCCTCACCGTGGGCGGCATTGACTGGCCCGAGGACTCCACGCTGGTTGCGATCCTCCGGGACCAGGCCCCCATCACGCCCAGCCGGGACGACGTGCTCGACGGCGGGGACGAACTGTTTTTCGTCACCACCATTGCTGCCGAAGACGAACTCAGGGCGCTGCTCTCTCCTGAACAGCAGCCGGACCGGGACACGGAGCACCAGGAACCTCAGGACGGCGGACGGCAGGACGAATCCCGGCAACCGGAGCAGCAGGCTCCCGAGGACGACGGCTTCGACGGCTAGCGCCGAAGCACCCCGGGCAGCGGCGGCTAAGGCTGCGACGGACCCCCGGACTGCGACGGAGCCGGCCGCCCGGCCGCGGGCACAGCAGGCCTGGTGATCAGCCAGGCCACCCACACACCCAGGATGTACAGCGGAGTACCCATGAGGAGCCGCGTGGTGGCGAGGGCGGCCAGGCCTTGCTCACCCATGAAGTACAACGGCACCTGGACCAGCAGCCGCAGCGCCAGGACGCCCACGATCACCCAGGTCCCCAGTCGGTAGGCCCTGACGCGGGCCGGGTCCTTTCGCCAGTCCAGGCCCTCGTTCCTGATGAAGCCGAACAGCAGGCCCGCGATGGGCCAGCGGAGCGCTATGGACAGCACCATCCCGGCAATGTACGCCGCATTGGTGAAGAATCCCGGGACGTAGAAGTCCTCCGCCTTTCCGGTGGTATGCGCCAGCCAAGCTGAAATTCCGACGCCGACAATTCCGGCCAGCGCCTGGGTCAGGGGCCGCCGCTGGACCAGCCGGACCACCGTGAAGGCGGCAGCCGCAGTCAGGGCGCCCACCAGGGACAGGGTGAGCTCGCGGGTGATGGTGAAGGTCACGAGGAACACGAGTCCGGGGACGATGGTCTCCGCGATGCCTTGGACGCCGCCGGCACTCTTCAGCACGTCGATGTTGCCGTCCTTCGACCGGTGCAGGCCGGCCTTCGCAGCGTAGCCTTCCGCGAGGTTGGCCACTGACGGCGTTTCCGGCGTGGGCGGTGCTTTGCCCGGTTCGGACGCGGCCGGTCCGGCAGCGTGATCCGGGTTCTCGGACGGCGTCATTCGTTCTCCTGGCGGGACAGTATTTCGTAGCGGGGATTGAACATGGTGGGAAGGCCGTCGCGCAACGTCAGCATGCCTTGGAGCCTGAGTTCACTTCCCGGTTCCACGCCGGGAACCCGCCACCGGCCGAGCCACACGACCCGCAGCCGGTCCCGCCGGCCCGGTCCCCCGGGCCTCCGGGCCGATGCCGGTTCCGCGGCGACCGGGGCAGAGCCGGCCTTCTTGCGCGGGAGGTCGTGGTCGGTGACGATGGCGGTGAAGGTGGCAATCTGGGTGGCCGGCACGTAGGTTACGGACTCGATAAAGCCACGGCACAGCACGCGTCCACGGTCCGGCAATCCACTGATGGAAAGTTCGGGCTGCGGATACTCGCCGGCCGGATCAGCCAATCTGGGTGATCTCCGGTCCGCGCTCCGGCTGCTCGAATTCGGGTGCGCCCTGCTGCGGCGCCGGAGCGGAATCCTTCGGCAGGCGAAGCTGCAGCAGGTCACGCGGCGGCATCGGGCTTTCGCCCCGGACCACCACGATCTGGCGGAACAGGGATTCAAGGTTCGCGGCGGCATCGCGGTCCAGGGCAGCCTCGCCGCCCAGGACGCCGCGCAGGAACCAGCGGGGACCGTCGACGCCGATGAAGCGCGCCACCCGGTAGCCGCCCGAGCCGTCGGCCGTTCCGGCCGGAAGCTTAGCGATCAGTTCGGTGCCGAAGACTCCGGGGACCTCTTCGACCTGGCCGCCCTGGCTTCCCACGGACTGCCCGATCTGTTCCCGGATCTCGTCCCAAAGTCCCTCGGTGCGCGGCGCGGCGAAGGCCTGGAGCTGGAGGCTTGACCCTTCGAGGTCCATGGTGACCGCCACAACCCGCTGCGTGGCTTCCTCAATCTCGAGCCGAAGCTGGAGACCTTCACGGGGTGCAATCAGGAGCGCGCCGAGGTCCACGTAACCGTCGGTGCTGTCGATTTCCGAGACGTCAAAGGGCCCGGTGGCTTTCCGGCCGGTATCTTCCCCGGCAGCGGAGTCCGCAGTCTCCGGGGTTTCCCCGGGCTCTACTGCCTGGTCCTTCTTGGCCTTCTTGCCACGCCCAAAAACCATCGGGTTGTCTCCTTAGTTGTGATCTTGTCCGCCGTGCCGCCTGGACCGCGGTAAATCCGGCAGAGCCGGGCAGCGCCCGGGGCTAGGCCTGCGGTATCGCGAAACCGCCGGTGGAACCGAATCCGCCGTCACCGCGGACTGAGTCGCTCAATTCCGCAACGGCCACGAACTGCGCGTACTCCACGCGCTGAATGACCATCTGTGCAATTCTATCGCCGCGCCGCAGTTCAATGGCTTTCTCCCGGTCCGTGTTCAGCAGGGTCACGGCGATCTCGCCGCGGTATCCCGCGTCGACCGTTCCCGGGGCGTTGACGACGGTCAGTCCGTGCTTGGTGGCCAGTCCCGAACGCGGGTGGATGAGGGCCACGTAGCCGTTCGGCAAGGCGATCGAGACTCCGGTAGGCACCAACCGGCGTTCACCCGGCTCGAGGACGACGTCCTCGCGGGCACGGAGGTCTGCCCCGGCGTCGCCGGGGTGGGCATAGGACGGGGCTTCGAGTCCGGCGTCGAGCATTTTCAGCTGGACCGACAGGGTGGGCGATCCGTAGGCCGCGGCGGTGCCTTCCGGGGAGGTCGGCGGCAAAGTACTCACGGCTGCAGTTTCTTCAGTCACAGTCATTCACTCTAACGGCAGCGGCGCATCCGGGCCTAGCCGCCGAGGAAGCCCGACGGTGCCGGGCCAAGGTGAAATACCCCGGGAAAGGTGGAAAGCTGGGGTTATGCCGGAATCTAGTGCAGCTGTGCCTGCCTCCAACAGCACGCCCCGCGGAACCACCGTCCTTTACAGCGAGAAGCTGCACCCGAACCTGTGGATCTGGCTGGTGGCGGCAGGGCTCTCCGGCGCCGGCATCCTCGTTTTTGCCCCGATCAGCCTGGCGGCCGGCATCACGGCGGCACTGGTGCTTTTCACCATCATTGCGGTGCTGCTGGTCCTGTCCACACCCTCCATCACGGTGACCACAGACACCCTCCAGGTGGGGCGGGCCACCATCGAGCGGCGCTATATAGGAACCGTGACACCGTTCAGCGGCAAGGAGGCGACGGCGGAACGCGGCCCGCGGCTGAACGGGCTGGCCTACCTCTGCATCCGCGGCTGGGTGGACCCGGTGGTCAGGATCGACATCACGGATCCGTCCGATCCCACGCCGTACTGGCTCACTTCCACGCGGCACCCGGCACAACTGACGGCTGCCCTCTCCGGCGACTAGAAGCGCCGGGCCGCAAGCCGCCTGCAAGCGCGTGGTCAGCCTTCGCAGTCCTTGCAGAACAGCAACCCGTTCTTTTCACGGGCGATCTGCGAGCGGTGACGGACCAGGAAGCAGGACGAGCAGGTGAATTCATCCGCCTGGGCCGGCAGGACCCGGACCAGGAGTTCCTCACCGGACAGATCGGCACCCGGGAGTTCATAGCCTTCGGCAAGGTCGGACTCGTCCTCATCCACCACTGCCGTGGGCTTGTCCGCGCGCCGGGTCTTCAGTTCCTCGATGGAATCTTCGTTCAGTTCCTCTGCTGATTTCCGCGGCGCATCGTAGTCTGTCGCCATTATGTGCTGGTCACACTCCGCTTTCTTCGGTTGGATCGCCGGATCCCCGGTTCACCGATGTAAACGCAGATAGGCCTGGTTTTGTGCCCGGCCCGGGCGCCCGTTTTTGGCCTGGGACGCAGCGGCGCCCGGAAAGTCGTGGAATATCGCGGCGCGCCCTCTCCCCTCCCCGGAAATGTGACTGCCGGGTGGCAGAGTTTCGAATGTCAGTAATGCCAGGGTGGAGGATTTGTATGCAGGATCTACGGCTTGTAGGCGTCCACGACGACGGGGAGCATCTCCTGTTGAGCGGCACCGGCGGCGAGATGTTCCAGCTGCCGATCGACGAAGCTCTCCGGCTCGCGGCCAGCCGCTCTCCGGCGAAGGTTGCCGCTAAAGCCGCGCCCGTTGCCATGTCCCCGCGGGACATCCAGGCGCGCATCAGAAGCGGGGCCACGGCCGCCGAAGTATCAGAACTCTCCGGGATTCCCCTCGCCAAAGTCCAGCGCTATGAGGGACCCGTACTCGCGGAACGCGACTACGTGGCACAGCAGGCCCGCAAAATCGAGGTGGCATCCCCTGCGCCGGGCCATGATGTTTACCGCTCCGCCTTCGGGGACAACCCGGCCACCCTGGGTGACATGGTGGCCCACCGGCTCAACGCCCACGGCATCGAATCCTCAACGGTGGAATGGGACTCCTGGCGGCGCCCGGACGGCACCTGGACCGTGGTTGCCCGCTTCGAGACCAATCCCGGCGGCCATGCCAGCATCGGCGAGGAACCGCCTGCCATGTGGACCTTCAGTCCGGCCCGGAAATCGCTGCAGAACGCCAACCGCTGGGCGCAGCAGCTGAGCGAACTGGAACCGCTCGACGGTCCCATACCGGCACGACGCCTTGCGGCAGTCTCCGACCGCCCGTTTGACTTCGAGACAGATGCGGACGCGGCCGCCGCCCGGACGGCATCCGGCCAACCCGGCAAGGATGCGGACGGGCTGCTCGACATGCTGCGGTCACGCCGCGGCCAGCGGCTCGGCGTGGACGAGGACGCGGACGACGCCTTGGCGCTGCTGCTCACCAACGGTGTTCCCGCGGCCCACCCCCGCCCCTCCGAGGTGGTGGCCGAGCCCGAGCCCGACGGCGGCGGAACGGGTGCTGAGAACGGCGAAGAAGACGCTGCACCGGCTGCCAAGGGAGATTCGTTCACCCGCAAGCGCGAGGGCCGGGCTTCCATGCTTTCGCGCCTAAGCCTCGCTCCGCGGCACACCGGCGATGAAGACCAACGACTAAAACTTCACGACGGCGTCAGCACGGAAACCCGGGAAATCACCATTGTGGCGTCCCCGCTGCGCCCGGTAACCGAGCCGGAGGAAGCACCGCCGGAAGAGTCCGGCAGTTCGACGGCGGCTCTCGACGCCGGCCCGCATCGCGATGCCGCTGCCGGCGTGGAATCAGCTCCCGCCAAAGAGACGGCCCCCGGCCGGCAGTCCGGCTGGAACCGCGAATCCGCACCGAACGTCGGCCTGGATGAACTGCTGGGCGGCGGGAGCCCGCGCCGAAAGCGGGACGATGCTCCGGCGGGTTCGAGGAGCGAGCGGGAAACCGAGCAGCCCGAACGGCAGCCGTCCAAACCCAAGCGGTCCAGCGTCCCCAGCTGGGATGAAATAGTCTTCGGCCCCCGCGGCGACTGAGGCCCCGCCCCAAGCCAGGGCCAGCAGGCCGCGGCTTAGCCGCGCCGGGTTTCCCCGGAACCGTGCCACAGGCAGGCGTCCACCTCGAACGGCAGCAACTGGTCCTGCTGGGCCATGACGTTGGCGCCGTGGGCCGTGACCCTCCGCATGAAGTGCCGCCGGCACAACGTCTCGTAGCCCACCACGGGTTCGTGCTCCGCAGCGCCGGCGGAGGACGGGTCCCCGGCCATGTCGACGTCGCCCACCACCACCTGCGCACCTTCGGTCACCATGACGCCGTCAATCGTGCGGGCATTGTGGGTGGCCCGGCGGCCGCACCAGCACAGCGCCTCGACCTGCAGGACCTGGACGCGGTCCGCGAGTTCGATGAGCCGCTGCGATCCCGGGAAGAGCCGTGTGCGGAAGTCCGCGCTGATGCCAAACGCAAACACGTCGACGTCGATCTCGTCAACAATCCGGGCCAGCTGTTCCACCTGCAATGGCGAGTAGAACTGCGCTTCGTCACAGATGAGGTAGTCCACCCGCAGGCCGCGTGTGCGGCGCTCAATGACCTCGTCCCAGAAGTCCGTATTGTCCAGGACCTCCACGCAGTCGGTCTCCAGTCCGAGCCGGCTGGAGATCCTGGCACCGCCGGCGCGGTCGTTGCGGCTGAACCGGACGCCGCCGCGTCCCCGGGCCCGGTGGTTATGGTCCATCTGCAGGGCAAGGGTGGATTTTCCGCAGTCCATGGTCCCTGAGAAGAACACGAGTTCAGCCACGCGCTCCCTTTCTGCCTTGAGCCGTGAAACAGAGCAGCGGAACTTCGCGTTCCGCTTTGGTCAGCGATCCGTGCTGCCCGACGACCTCCAGGGCCGCGGGGCGTACGCGGCGTGTGTCGTAGAACGCCAGGGCGTCCCTCGCGGCCACCAGAACGTCCCCGATGCGCGGGACGACCTCCGGCCTGACGTCGCCGAACAGTCCGGCGGTCACGGCCTCGTCGCGGCTGAATGCCCAGATCCTGTCGCCGAAGCGTTCCCGCCACGATCCAATCAGCCTGGCGCGGTCCTGTTCCCCCGCGCCGGGCTCAAGGTACAGGTGGACCATGCGGGGCTCCCCCGCCGTGTGCCGGACACCGGCGATCAGGGCAGGTTCCGCCGAGTAGTCGAAGCGCTGTGATTCAGGGACGTCCAGCATGCCGTGGTCCGCCGTCAACAGGATCGTGGTTCCGGGCGGAAGGGTGGCGTTGAGCCGCCGGACTGTGGCGTCGAGCTCCTCCAGCTGGTGCTCCCACTGGGCAGACTGGCAGCCGTAACGGTGGCCGGCCTTGTCCAGGTCGTTCACGTAGAAGTACATCAGCGAGCTTTCCGCGGCAAGCATGGCGTCCGCCGCGGCGGCCGTCCTGGCGTGCGGGGTGCCTGCGGCGATGAAACGTCCGCCCCGCAACGCCGCCTGCGTCATAGGCGAGTCGCCGAATTGCGGGAGGCTGATGGTGGTGACGTCCGTGTGGGCGGAGGCGCGCTCGAACACCGTGGGAAACGGCTGCCACTCACGGGGGTCCACACCGGCATCCCAGTTGCCCAGCATGTTGACCACTTTGTCCTGCCGTGGATCGAGGACGTCGTAGCCCACCAATCCGTGCTGGCCGGCCGGGAGCCCCGTGCCGAAGCTGGCGAGGGAGGACGCGGTGGTGGAGGGGAAAGCCGAGTCCAGGGCCACCGGCACCGCTCCCTGGCCCTGCTGCATCACGGACCGCAGGAAGGGGGTATGCGCGGACTTTTGCTTCAGCAGGCTACGGCCCAGGCCATCGGCGAGGACAACGCACACCCGCCGGGCCGCCGGCAAGTTCAGCCGGTTCTCGAAGCCCTCGATTCCGAGGCTGGCTGCGGCGCTGGTGAGGACTTCCGCGATGGAGCGCTGGCCGTAGGCCGGCGCCGGGGGCATCGGCGAAGGTGCGGGGGCACCCTCGGCGACGGCGACGGCGGACGGTTCAGATTTGTTCCCTGGCGTCATCTCAGCGCTGGTGCCCGCGGCTGAGGCGGTTTCCAAAGACGCCCGTGCGGGGGCGCGGCGCGGACACAGGGCTGTGCGGCACGGGCGCGGGCGAACCCGTGTTCACAGCCCGCAGCGCCCGGGCGAACAGCTTGGCGTCCTGGACCGCCTGCAGGCCGTCAGCTTCCGCGCTGATGCGGAGCACGATGTCCTCCTGGGCGATCGTGCCGCTGTAGCCGTGGTCCGCCTCGCACTGCGGATCACCGCAGCTGGCCGGGCCCATGTCCAGCCGCTGGCCGCCGGACCAGGCGATGGAAAGGGTGAGTTCCCGGACGGGGTCGGAGGGCTTGTAGTTTTGCGGCTGGGCGTACATGTAGCTCAGCACCACGGAACGGATCTGCGCTACGGGCACGGACTCCGTGGAGATCTGGGCGACGATCTGCTCTCCGGCCTCGTCCAGCTGCTGGTCGTCCACGTGGGCGATCACCAGCATGTCGTCCGTCAGCACCAGGACGGTGATGTGCCGGCGTACCTCGGCGCGGTCGAAGTGGGTCTCAAGGTGCACCAGGTGCGCCATGCAGTCGCGGCCGTCCAGTGCGTCGTCAACAACGTCGGCTACCAGCCGGGGATAGAAGCCTGCCTGCTGGAGGGCACCTTCAAGGCTTTGGCCCTGGGCACCGTGGTCGTGCGCGCCGTGGCTGTGTGAGGCCTGGTGACCGGATCGGTGTGCTTGTGGCTTCGACGTGGGAGGCTGGGGGCTCATTCCCCCATTTTCACAGATCGACTGGGCACTTGCTAACTGTGAGCCCGGGTCCGCTAGCTCCGCATGGCCCGGCGCGCGCTGTCTGTCCGCTGGGCGGCGTTCGCTATCCGGACATCGGCGGCCAGGATTGATACCCCCCGGGGGCCGGCCAGCACGGGGTTGAACTGGACCAGCGCTATCTCGGGGTGGTTGTCCTTCAGCCAGGTCAGCCGCGCGGCCAGGTCCTCCAGCGCTGCCACATCCACCGCCGGCAGCCCCTGGTAGCCGAACAGTTTCCGGGCCGCCCGCGGTGCCCGGATGAAGTCGTGCACATCGGCTCCGGACAGCGGCGGAACCCGGTGCGCCCAGTCCTCCAGCAGGTTCACCGCGTCGCCGGCCAGTCCGAAGGAAATCACCGGACCCAGCAGGGGGTCCTCGATAGCCCGGAACGTGCAGGCCTGCCCCACCGGCGCCATGGTCTGGACTTCCATGGACGGTGATCCGTACGGTGCCAGGGCGCGGCGCATTTCGACGATGTTCCGCCGCAGCGAATCCGCGTCCTGGATGTCCAGCCGCACGCCGCCAAGGTCCAGCCGGTGGCGCAGGGCGGGATCGGTGGTCTTGAGCACCACCGGCCAGCCCAGCCGTTCTGCGGCCGCGACGGCCTCGTCCGGCGTGTCGAAACCCGCGGAGGGCACCACGTGGATGCCGTAGTGGGACAGCAGCGTGGCCGCCTTCACCGGGTCGAGCTGCACCAGCTGCTCACCGGGGACGTCATGGAGCAGTTCCTCCAGCTCGGTCCTGACACTTTCCGGGTCGCAGCCATCAGGTTCCACGAACAGGCCCTTGTCGCGGTCCACCCATTCGGCGTACTTGACCACGGCGGCGAGCGCAGCGACCGCGGCGCCGGGGTTGGAGTAGCACGGCACTGATCCGCTTGCGGGTTCATCCTCTACGGAGTGGACCGACACAGACTCCGCCCCCACCATGCCCTCGACATAGACGGACGGGTCCAGGATCCCGGTGAAGGCGGCGACTACCGGCTTCCCGGCCGCTGCGGAGCACTCCGCCAGGACACCGGCAATTTTCTCCACGGTGAGGCCGCGTGCCGGCAGCAGCGCAACCACCACGGCATGGATGGTGTCAGCGGCGAGTATCCCGGTCAGGCTCTGGCGGAGGGCAGGCAGCGCCAGTGACATCCCGGCGTCGAGATCCACGTCGGTGACGATCCGCTCAACGCCCAGCCCGTTGGCGGCGGCACTGTCCGCCACCACTTTGCCGAGCGCGCGGGAGTTGCTGAAAACGGCGATGTCCGCCCCGGCAGGGAGCGGCTGGCGGGCCACGATCTGTGCCACGTCCATGAGCTGTTCAATGGTCTCCACGCGGATCACGCCGGACTGGCGCATCATCGCGTCCAGGGCACCCGGCGGCGCCTGCGTCGTCCGTACCGCATGTCCCGGGGGGAGCTGGAGGCCCATCGAGTCCGATTTCGCCACAATGACGGGCTTGGTGCGGGCAAGGCGCCGCGCCAGCCGGGAAAACTTGCGCGGGTTGCCGATGGATTCGAGGTAGAGCCCCACCGCGGCGGTGTCCGCGTCGTCTTCCCAGAACTGCATCATGTCGTTGCCGGAGACGTCCGCACGGTTGCCGGCCGAAAGGAAGGTGGAGAGGCCCAGCCGGCGCCGGCTGGAAGCGGCATACAAAGCCACTCCGATGGCGGCGGACTGGCTGAACAGGCCAAGGCCGCCCCGGCGCGGCAGGCTCGGCGCCATGGACGCGTTCAGGGACACGGCCGGGTTGGTGTTGACGATTCCCAGGGATGCGGGCCCGATCACACGCATGCCGTTGGACCGTGCCTGGCGGACCAGCTCGCGCTGCCGGGCCAGCCCTCGTTCGCCGTCGTCGGCGTACCCGGCCGTCGCCACCACGACGCCCTTGACTCCTGCGGCCGCACAGTCCGCCACTACCTTGGGGACTTCCTCATACGGGACGGCGATAATGGCCAGCCGGACGGGGTCCGGAACGTCGGAGAGCCTGGCGAAGGACAGCATTCCCGCGAGTTCGAGCGCCTCGGGGTTGATTGCGTAGACCGGCCCGGTGAAGCCCCCCTCAATGATGTGCTCCAGCAACTGGTAGCCGACGGTGCCCCATTTACGGCTGGCACCGATCACCGCCACCGACGACGGCGCCAGCAGCTCCTGGATGCTGCGCGCCTCCGCGCGGTGCTCACGGGATTCCATCACAGCCCGCGACTTTTCCGTGGGGTCGATGTTGAACTCCAGGCTCACCACGCCGTCGTCGAAATGCCTCTTGACGTCATAGCCGGCATCGGAGAAAACCATCAGCATCTTGCGGTTTTCCGGCAGCACTTCGGCGCTGAATTTGCGGATGCCGTTCTCGCGGGCGGCGGCCGCCAGATGCTCCAGCAGGATCGACCCGATGCCGCGCCCCTGGTGGGCGTCGGCTATATTGAAGGCAACCTCGGCTTCTTCGGGATCGGCCAGCCGGTCGTAGCGGCCGATGCCCAGGATTTCGCCGCCGATGGTGATCACCAGCGCCACCCGGTCCTTGTAGTCCACTTCCGTGAAGCGCTTCAGCTCCTTGCTGGAGAGCCGCGCCTTGAAGGCGAAGAACCGCATGTAAATGGACTTCTGCGACTGGCCGGTATGGAAAGCCTGCACGGCGTCGGAATCTGAGGGGTGGATAGGACGCACATGAGCCGTCCCGCCGTCCCGCAAAACGACATCGGCTTCCCAATATTCCGGATATACGCCGTCCCCGGGCTGATCCACCATAGGGTTAGCCTAGCTAAAATTCGCCAGTAAACCGTTAAGGATCCACCAGCCCCATGGCCCGCCGCCAAAGTTCCGCCCCGGCAGGGGACGCCGTCCAGGACTACACCGAGAACATCGTTGACATCGACGTCACGTCGGAAATGGAAGGCTCGTTCCTCGAATACGCCTATTCGGTCATCTATTCTCGGGCCCTCCCGGACGCCCGTGACGGCCTGAAACCGGTGCAACGGCGCATTCTCTACATGATGAGCGAGATGGGACTGCGCCCGGACCGCGGCCATGTAAAGAGCGCCCGCGTGGTGGGCGAGGTCATGGGCAAGCTGCACCCGCACGGCGATACTGCGATCTACGACGCCATGGTCCGCATGGCGCAGGACTTCTCGCTGCGGCTGCCGCTGATCGACGGCCACGGCAACTTCGGCTCGCTCGACGACGGCCCGGCGGCCCCGCGGTACACCGAGGCCCGCCTCGCGGCGGCGGCGCTCACCCTCACCGACCACCTCGACGAAGACGTCGTGGATTTCGTCCCCAACTACGACAACCAGCTCACCCAGCCGGACGTCCTCCCGGCGGCGTTCCCCAACCTGCTGGTCAACGGCGCCACCGGCATCGCCGTCGGAATGGCCACCAACATGGCCCCGCACAACCTGGTGGAAGTCATCTCCGCAGCCAGGCACCTGATCGCGAACCCGGAGGCCACCCTGGAGGACCTCATGCGGTTCGTCCCCGGACCGGACCTGCCCACCGGCGGGCGGATCGTGGGGCTGGACGGCATCCGGGACGCCTACGCCACCGGCCGCGGCTCGTTCAAGACCCGCGCCAAGGTGGAAGTGGAGCAGCTCTCCGCCCGCCGCACCGGCCTGGTGGTCACCGAACTCCCCTACATGGTGGGCCCGGAAAAGGTGATCGAGAAGATCAAGGACGCCGTCAACGGCAAGAAGCTGACCGGCATCAGCGACATCGTGGACCTCACCGACCGCAAGCACGGGCTGCGCCTGGTCATCGAGCTGAAGAACGGCTTCAACCCGAACGCCGTGCTCCAGCAGCTTTACCGCTACTCGCCGATGGAAGATTCCTTCGGCATCAACAACGTGACGCTCGTGGACGGCCAGCCGCAGACGCTGGGGCTGGTGCAGCTCCTCTCCGTCTACGTGGACCACCGCATCACCGTGGTGCGGCGGCGCACGGCCTTCCGGCTGGCAAAGAAAAAGGACCGCCTCCACCTGGTGGAGGGCCTCCTGATCGCCATCGTGGACATCGATGAGGTCATCCAGATCATCCGGTCCTCCGACGAGGTGTCCGCCGCCCGTGAACGCCTCATGTCCATTTACGACCTCACCGAAATCCAGGCGAACTACATCCTGGAACTCCGGCTCCGGCAGCTGACCAAGTACTCGCGGATCGAGCTTGAAAAGGAGCAGGACCAGCTCAAGCGTGAAATCGCCGAACTGGAGGCCATCCTCGGCTCCGACCAGCTGCTGCGCGAACTGGTGTCCGACGAACTCGCTGAGATCGCCGAAAAATACGGCACCCCCCGCCGGACCGTCCTGCTCGAATCCGAAGCAGTCTCCCCCACCGTCGCCGCGCTGGCCGCTGCACCGGGAGGCAAGGGAAAAGCTGCACCCCTCGCACTGGAGATCGCCGACGACCCCTGCTGGGCCATCCTCACCGCCAGCGGACAGATCGCCCGGACCTCCAACCAGGAGCCCCTCGCCGAGTCCGGGCCGCGGTCAAAGCACGACGTCTTCCGGTCTGTGGTGAAAACCTCCGCGCGCGGCGAGATCGCCGCCGTCACGTCCTTGGGCAGGATGCTGCGGCTCCAGGTCATGGACATGCCCGTCCTGCCGCCGATGTCCGGGCTCCCCAACCTGACCGGCGGAGTGCCTGCCAAGGACTTCATTACGCTGCTGAAGGGCGAAGCGCTCGTTGCGTTTGTGCCGCTGGATACGGTGCTGGCGATCGGGACTGCGCACGGCATCGTCAAACGTGTGCAACCCGATTACCCCCTCAACCGCGAGGACTGGGAAGTCATCAGCCTCAAGGACAAGGACACAGTGGTGGGCGTTGAACCTGCCGCGGCGGACGACGTCGACCTCGTGTTCCTCACCCGGCAGGCACAGCTGCTGCGCTTCAGCGCATCGAATGTCCGGCCGCAGGGCCGCACCGCGGGAGGCATGGCCGGCATCAAGCTGGCCGCCGGGGACCAGGTGCTGTTCTTCGGAACTGTAGCCCCCGACGACGGGGACGCCGTCGTGGTGACCGTTTCCGGGACCGACGGCGCCCTGCCGGGTACGGCTCCGGGGGCCGGGAAGGTGACGGCGTTCGAGGAGTACCCCGCCAAGGGCCGGGCCACTGCCGGAGTGCGGGCCCACCGGTTCCTCAAGGGCGAAGATACGCTGCTTATCGCCTGGGCGGGCCACGGGCCGGCAAAGGCGTCGTCACTTGCGGGCGTGGCGCGTTCACTGCCGCAGGAGCACGGCCGCAGGGACGGCTCGGGCATCCCGCTGTCGCAGGCGGTGGAAGCCATTGGGCCCAGCATGACCTGGGCCTAGACTACTGGCATGCCTATCATCCCTGACGAAAAGGACTGGACCTGGGTACTGACCCGGGCCTGCCCGGAATGCGGCTTCGACGCCTCAACAGTCACTCCGGCCACAGTTGCCGGGAGCGTGTCCAACATGCTTCCGCGCTGGAGGGCGGCGCTCCGGCGGCCGGACGTTGCGGAACGCCCGGACGACGCAACCTGGTCCGTACTGGAGTACGCATCGCATGTCCGGGACGTCTTCAGCCTTTTCGACTACCGCCTGAACCTGATGCTGGGCGAGGACAACGCCCGCTTCGAGGACTGGGACCAGGACAAGACCGCGGTGGAGCAGGACTACGCCAATGCGGACCCCGCCGTGGTGAGCGCTGAACTGACCGCCGAGGGTGAACAGGTGGCCGGATCATTTGCCGGCGTGCACGAGGACGAATGGGGCCGGAAGGGTTTCCGGAGCAACGGTTCGGAATTCACGGTGATGACCCTTGCGCAGTATTTCCTGCACGACGTCGTCCATCACCTGCACGACGTCGACGCCTGACGCGCGCGGCAAAAGGACGGTTTGCTGCCGGCGGCGGTCAGCTGTGTCCGGCAAGTTCCTTGTCCCAGGCCAGGCTCCTGTTGACGGCGGTGTAGCCCATCTTTTCGTAGAGGGCGAGCGCGCCGGTGGGATTCTCTGAATCAACGTCAAGCGAGGCGCGGTCCATCCCGGCCTCCGCAAAGCGGCGCATCGCATCGGCGAGCAGGGCCTGGCCGATGCCCCGGCCACGGTACTCGCGGCGCACGCCCAGCAGGTCCGTGTAGCCCTCGCTGTAGCCCCTGGACGCCGCACTGTCGGGGTCGTGGCTGGCGAGTTGGTAGCCCGCGACGATTCCTGACGCGCGGTCCACGACCACTGCACTCAGGTCCGGCCTCGCCTGCGGATCATTGACGGTAAAACCCCAGGATTCCTCATCCCGCGGCTCGCTGCCCCAATGGTCGCTGAAGGCCGCGTTGTGTGCCTGCCGGACGCCTTCGCTGAGCTCCGGGCGCATGGTCACGAGGTCCAGCCCGTCATCGAGCCGCACCTCGGGAAGCGGAACGCCGTCCAGGTGCCGGTGCATTTCGTTGAAGTAGCGCACCACCTGGAATCCGGCTTTGCGGAGGAGCTGCTGCTGGTGCTCATGCTGCTGCTCCATGTGGATACGCAGCCGCGGCACGGGGCGGTGCCGTTCCGGCCTGCTGTCTGATGTCCCGCCGTCTGACGTCCTGCTGTCTTCGGTTTCGCTGTCTTCGGCGAAGCGCTGGATGGTCCGCTCGCTGAGCCATCCCAGCAGCGCCGTGCCGATCCCGCGGCGCTGCCAGGCGGGGTCGACGCAGCCGAAGCCGTAGGACTTGTCGCCGTCCTTGTTCTTGGTGATGCGGGCATAGGCGCGGGGAACCGCGCCGCCGTCCAGCACCAGGAGGGTGTTGTCTGCAGGATGGTTCTTTTTCGACTGCAGGATCTGGTCGAGGTCGGCCGCGCGCTCGAACCACACCGGCTTTTCCACCTCGGCTGTCCGGGCGATCAGTGCCGCCCATGCCTCGGTGTCCTGCTCAGTCGCAGGACGCCAGTCCAGGCCGTAGTCCGCGAGGGATTTCCGCCAGGATCCGGGCGTCGGAGCGTCGTCGTTCAGCATGGCAACAGGCTAGCTGCCGGCACCGCCCCGCGCCAGAACCGGTCCGGCTCCGGCAGCAGGACCGACGCCGGCGGCCGCGGCCGCACCAGCCGCCGCATCCAGGTCCAGCCGGCCGTCGGCCGGGTCAATGTCGTCAGGATTGTGCGTCACCAGGACCACGGTCCGCCCGGCCAGCCCCTGGCGGAGGTCAGCCAGCATTTCCCGGCCAGCCTCGGCGTCGAGGTGTGCGGTGGGCTCATCCAGCAGGATGACGTCGGCCCCGGTCATCAGCGTCCTGGCCACAGCCAGCCGCTGGCGTTCCCCGCCACTCAGGAATGCGCCGCCGGGTCCGATCCGGGTGTCGGAGCCGTCCTCCAGCCGGCGCAGCAGCGGTTCCAGCCCCACGGCGGCCAGGGCGTCAGCCATCTCCTGTTCAGCGTCGCCGGCTTTGCCTTCCGGCCGGCCGAGCAGGAGGTTGCCGCGGATGGTGGAATCGAACAGATGCGCCTCCTGGGGGCACCACGCGGCGCGTCCGCTGACGGCGATCCGGCCGGAGTGCGGCGGCAGGAACCCGAGCATCACGGCCAGCAAGGTGGATTTGCCGGATCCCGACGCTCCTGTCACGGCCAGCCAGCGGCCGGGTACCGCCGTCGCAGAAACACCGGTAAAGACCTCGGGTCCGGACGGCCAGGCCGCGGACAGGTCGTCAAGCTCCAAGCCGGGCTGCGCGCCGGCGCGGGGCGCAACGGGCTCCAGCCCGCCGGCAGTGTGGCCGGACGCGCCTCCGGCATGGGGACCGGATGCCTCAGCGTCCTGCGCGCCGGAAGCGTCCAGCACACCGGCCTCGCTGATCCGGTCAAGGACCAGGCGGAGCGCCGGGTACTGGCGCACCGCCGTCGTCATGGCGGCGTACGGATCCACCAGCGCCAGCTGCAGCAGGACCACGACGGCGGCCGTTGCGGGCGCCACGGATCCGTCCGTGACCTGGGGGCCGGCCAGCACTGCCGTGGCCAGCGCGGCGGCGCCGCAGGCGAGAACAGTCAGCGCCTGGCCCAGCCCTTCCGCCCAGGCGGAGCGTTGCGAGGCAGCCGTGGCCTCCTTGTCGGCGTCGCCGATGGCGGACAGCACCGGTGCGGCAACACCGTTGGCGTGCAGTTCGGCCCGGGCGTCCAGCGCTGCGGCGACGTCGCGCAGGACCCCGGAGCGGAGCCGCTGCTCGGCCTGCGCGGACATCCTGTCCGCCAGCAGGGCCGCGGCCGGCGCTGCCACGAGGGACACCAGCGCTGCGGCGATCACTGCGGGCAGGGCCACGGGCAGCAGGAGTGAGGTGGCCACCACAGCGCATACGCCCACCGCCACTGCGGTGACGGGCGGCAGGACCACCCGTGGCAGCAGGTCACGGACCGTGTCGACGTCGTCAATCACCGTTCCCAGGACGTTGCCGCCCTGCAGAAGCCGCCGCAGCGACAGGGCGCGACGGCTCAGGGAATCCCACAGCCGGCCGCGAAGCCTGGTGAGCGAGGCGAACACGGCGTCGTGGAGCAGGAGCCGCTCGGTGTAGCGCAGGACTGCCCTGCCGATGCCGAAGAACCGGACTCCCACAATGGCGGTGAGCAGGTAGAGGATGGGCGGCTGCTCGCTGGCCCGGATGATCAGCCACCCGGAGAGTCCTGCCAACGCCACGGCGAACAGGGCCGCCAGGACGCCCACCACACCTGCCGAGCCAAATTTGAGGAACTCCGGCCGCAGGAGCCTGAAAATCCGGGCGGGGGTGCTGGCTACTTCGGCGGCAGCGTCGACGGCCGGGGCCGCCGCAGTTGCCGTGGCCGCCGCCGTTGCCGGGGGCGGCGCCGTTGACGGGGGCGCCGTTGGGCCAGCTGCCGGCAGAACAGTGGCATGCCGGGCCGGCGGAGCATGCCCGGCCGCAGCGGCGTGTTCCCCTGCCCGCCCGGCCGTGGCACCTGCGGCAACAGCCACCACGTGGTCAGCGATCTCCCGGGTGGCCCGGTCGTGGGCCACCAGCAGGACGGTCGCCCGGCCGCGGAGCTTCAGGATGGATTCGTTGACCACGTTGGCGGAGTCACGGTCCAGGTGTGCGGTGGGTTCGTCCAGCAGCAGCAGCGTGGCTCCTGCCTCAATCCGTGCAAGCCCGCGCGCCAGGGCAACCCTGCGCAGCTCCCCCGGACTGAGCTCGGCAGGATGTTTCGCTGCCAGGTGTCCGGCTCCGGCCGCCTCGAGGCAGCGCTGTGCCTTCCCGGCTGTTGCGACTTTGGAAGTGCCGTCCTCCAGGTAGAGCTGCACCTCGGCCAGCACGCTTTTCTCCACCATGACCGGATGCTGCGGCACCCACGCGACATCCGACGGCGAGAACCCGGCAATGGTTCCGCTCACCGTTGTCCCGCCGCCTGTGCCCACAATTCCCGCCAGGACACCAAGGATGGTGCTCTTGCCCGCCCCGCTGGCACCGTCGAGGGCAGTGATCCGCCCGGCAGGCGCGTCGAAGGTAAGCGGTCCGACGGCGGGCTCCCGCCGTCCGCCGTACGCCACCACAAGGTTCCTGGCAGCTACCGACGGAAGGCCCGCACCGCCGTCGGACGCCTTCTCCCCCGGCTGCCGGTTGCCCAGCGGCTCCCTGCCGGCCTGCGGCCGAAGGGGCTGTACTTCGGGTGCTTCCATGACCGCGGTGACCTCGGCCAGGGCGGCACGTCCGTCGTCGCTGGCGTGATGGGCGGTGCCCAGTTCGCGCAGCGGCAGGTAGCAGTCCGGCGCCAGGATCAGGGCAAGCAGCCCGGCCTCGAGCGCCATGTCCCCGTGCACCAGGCGCACGCCGATGAAGACTGCCACCACGGCCACCGAGATCGTGGCGATGAGTTCCAGGGCCAGGGCGGAGAGGAAGGCCGTCCGGAGCGTGTCCATGGTCCGGGACCGGTACTGCTCCGAAATGTCCTCGAGCGCCTTGCGCTGGGCGGTGGCACGGCCCAGGCCCACCAGCACAGGCAGCCCTTTCGCCAGTTCCAGCATGTGGCCCGACAACCGTGCGAGGGCCGACTGCGCTTCCCGCACGCGGTCTTCGGTGTAGCGCCCGATCAGCACCATGAACAGCGGCACCAGCGGCACGGTCAGCACCACGACCACCGCACTGACCCAGTCAGCGAACAGGATCCGGGCGCCCAGCAGGAGCGGGATGGCGGCACAGTTGACGAGGGCCGGCAGGAACTGGGTGTAGTAGCTGTCCAGTGCGTCCAGGCCCCTGGTGGCGAGGATGGCCAGGCCGCCGTCGGACGGGCCGGCCGCCCGCGTGCCGTTCCGCAGTGCCCGCGCCAGCAGCGTCGCGCGGAGCTCCTCCTTGACCCCGAGTGCGGCCCGGCGCGAGGCCACGCCCTGGGCCCACACAGTCAGGGACCGGAGCACAACGCCGGCCAGTCCCCAGCCTAGCTGATCCGCCCAGGCCGGGCTCCCTGCGACCAGCCCGGCCAGCAGGGATGCCACGGCCTGTGCCATCAGAACCAGCGACAAAGCCTTGAGGGCAGCGAGGAGGCCCAGCCAATAGAGCGCTAGCCGGTTTGCGGGGCCGGCCGGGAACTGCGGTCTCATGTGGTCCTAGTCTTTGGGTGCCAGTGCCCGGGCGGCGATGGCAGGCAGGAAACTGTGGGCTTCCGGAATGTGGGCTGCGCTGACCCTGCGACGGAACACCCAGTAGGTCCACGCCTGGTAGGCCAGCACCAGGGGCAGGCCCACGCAGGCGACGATGGTCATGAGCCCCAGCGTGTAGTCCGAGGACGACGCATTGGAAATGGTCAGGTTGAAGTCCGGGTTGAGGGTGGAGGGCAGCACCACCGGGAAGGCCGCGCCGAAGATTGAGGCGCTGCCGAGCAGCAGGAACACCCCGAGCGACAGGAACGCCTTTCCCTCCAGGCCGCTACGACCGAATCGCCAGGCCAACACCGCCGCCGCGACCGCCGCGGCAACCGCCGCGATGGTCCAGGCCTCACCGCTGAGGAGCTGGACGCTGATGGCCCAGCCTGCGATGGGAAGCAACAGTACGGGAAGGAACCGGACAAACCAGTTGCGGGCGCGGTGCCGGACTTCACCGTCGGTTTTGAGTGCAAGGAACGCCAGTGCGTGCAGCAGCGAGAAGCACACCACGGCCAGGCCGCCCAGGACGGCGTAACCGCTGAACCAGGCGAAGGGTCCCCCTTCGCGGTCACCGTTCGCGTTCAGCGGCAGCCCGGTGGTGGTCAGCGCCAAAGCAGCGCCGACACCGAACGCAGCCACGAGGGAACCTGCCGCAATGGCCCAGTCCCACATCGCGCGCCACCGGTCCGTGTCCACTTTGCCGCGGTACTCGAAAGCCACGGCACGGAAGATCAGCGCCACGAGGACCAACAGCAAGGGAAGGTAGAGGGCGGAGAACAGCGAGGCGTACCAGAGCGGGAAGGCGGCGAAGGTGGCGCCGCCGGCGGTCAGCAGCCAGACCTCGTTGCCGTCCCAGACGGGTCCGATCGTGTTGAGCAGGACGCGGCGTTCGGTGTTGTTGCGGGCGAAGAGCTTCATCAGCATGCCGACGCCGAGGTCGAAACCTTCGAGAAAGAGGTATCCCGTCCACAGCACCGCGATGGCGATGAACCAGATGGTGGGCAGCAGTTCCATTGTCGAATTTCCTCTGCGCTTAGTAGGCGAATGCCAGGACGTCGTCGGAGCCGCCGGGCTTGCCGGTGCCGGGACCCGGTGTGGCATCCTCGTTCTCATCGACCGCGGCGTAGGCGAGTTCGGGCATGGCGGACACGACGCCGCCGCGGATGTACTTCACCAGCAGCTTCACCTCCACCACCAGCAGCACGGCGTAGACGGCCGTCAGGACCACGAGGGAGGTCAGCAGTTCTCCCGCGGAAACCCCCGGTGATACCGCGGCCGCGGTGAACATGAAGACCTGGTCGATGCCGCTGGGGTCCGGGTTGGGTGCCACGACGAACGGCTGGCGGCCCATCTCCGTGAAGATCCAACCGGCGGCGTTTGCGCCAAACGGCGCCATGATGCCGACGACGGCGAGCCGCATCAGTCCGCGGGACGCCGGCACGGTGCCCTTGCGGGTCAGCCAGAGGGCCACGAGTGCTGCCAGGGCAGCCAGTCCGCCGAAGCCGATCATCATCCGGAAGCCCCAGTAGGTCACTTCCATGACCGGGACATACTCGATTTCCTGCCCGGCGCGGTCACCGTAGATGGGGTTGTCCGGGAGGTGGGTTCCGTAGTCGGCCTTGTACTGGTCCAGCAGGCTGTTGACACCCTGCACTTCCGTGGTGAAGTCACCCTTGGCGAGGAAGGACAGGATCCCCGGAACTTCGATGAGCGCCACGATTTCGTCGCAGTTCTTGGAGCCGAGGTTGCCGACGCTGAGGATGGAGAAGCCGGTGCCGTCGTGGCAGGCGGCCTCGGCCGCGGCCATCTTCATGGGCTGCTGTTCGAACATGAGCTTGCCCTGGAGGTCACCGGTAAGGGCGGTACCGGCGAAGGAAATCATGGCGACGACGGCGCCGATCCGCAGGGAGCGGATCCAGACCTTGTAGTCAGCCTTGTCGCGGCCCGGGATGTCTGCTTCTCCCGGAACGACCTTGCCGTCGGGACCCACGGTGTCAATGCCGTCATGGCGGCGGCGCCACAGGTGGTACCAGGCGATGCCCAGCAGGAAGCCGCCAGCAACGGCCAGGGCTCCGAAGAGGGTATGCGGCACCGCGACGAGCGCGGTGTTGTTGGTGAAGACAGCCCAGGCGTCGGTCATCACCGGGCGGCCGTCGATCATTTCCACGCCCACGGGATGCTGCATCCAGCTGTTGGCCACGATGATGAAGTACGCCGAGAATACGGAGCCCACCACGGCAATCCAGAGGCAGGCCAGGTGAACGCCCCTCTTCAGCTGTTTCCAGCCGAAGATCCAGAGCCCCAGGAAGGTGGACTCGACGAAGAAGGCCAGGAGTGCCTCCAGCGCCAGCGGAGCCCCGAAGACGTCCCCGACGAACCGGCTGTACTCACTCCACGCCATCCCGAACTGGAACTCCTGCACGATGCCGGTGGCCACGCCCATGATGAAGTTGATGAGGAACAGCTTCCCCCAGAACTTGGTCATGCGCAGGTATTCCGGCTTGCCGGTGCGGTACCAGACCGTCTGCATGACTGCCACCACGAGGCCCAGCCCGATGGTCAGCGGGACCATCATGAAGTGGTACACGGTGGTGATACCGAACTGCCAGCGTGCGATTTCCAAAGCGTCCAAGGGAGTCCCTACTTTTGGCTAGGCTTTCATCAGTCCAAGTCTTCTACGCTTCGTAGAAAACTAACTTCTACAGAGTGTAGAACATTTTAGGGTGTGCAGTGTAACCAACAGTTCCACCGGCCGGAGCCAGTGGCAAGGGTGCGACGCGCCGATTGTTCTACCTCATGTAGAAAGAAATTCCAAAAAGAGGTAAATTTAGAACCTAAGTATTCGTAACCACGTTCCGCGACGGCCTTTCGGCCCCGCGGATCGGAACTTTAAGAAGGATGTAGGAATGGCAAGTCTTGGTGAACTGGAACGGGCAGTGATGGACCTGCTCTGGGCAGGCCAGGAAGCGGCCACCGCCAACACCCTGCGGGACCTGCTGGCGCAGAGCACCCAGGCCCAGGGCGGCGCCGCCGGCCACGAGGGCAAGGATCTCGCTGTGACCACCGTCCTGACCGTGCTCTCCCGCCTGGAGAAGAAGGGGCTCGTGGAACGCGAACGGGGAACCCGCCCGCACCGCTACCAGGCTGTCTCCAGCCGGGCTGACCACACCGCGGAACTCATGCACGAGGTTCTGGGATCAGCGCCGGACCGTGAAGCCGTGCTCGCCCGGTTCATTGGCTCCGTCACCGAAAGTGAAGCCGAAACACTGCGCAAACTGCTTGGCCACATCTAGCAGCGTATGTTCTGGACCTCATATTTGCTGGCGGTCCTGGCGATAGTCCTGGCGTGGCCGGTGCCTATCCTTCTCTCGCGTGCGCAATGGCCGGCCCGGTCACCATTCACCGCCATGCTGCTCTGGCAGGCAATCGCCCTTGCCGGCGGCCTGTCCATGATTGGCGCCATGCTGGTCTACGGCCTCGAGCCGATCGGTGACAACCTCCTGGCCGGCCTGCGGGGACTGGCCGGCATGGTCCTCTTCAACGCACCCACTACTGCGCTGGGCTTTTGGCATCTTTTCGCCCTGTCAGCGGCGGCCCTGCTGACGGCGCACCTTGTCTTTACGCTCCTGCTGACCTATTACCGGATCGAACGGCAGCGCAGGCGCCACCGCGAACTCCTGGCCCTCCTGGCGTCACCGTCCACCGACGGACCCGGAACCGTGGTCATCAACCACAATTCCCCCGTGGCCTACTGCCTTCCCGGCGGTGCCCGGTCAGTCACGGTGCTGAGCGACGGCCTGATGGCCGCCCTGGAGCCTGCGGAACTGCGGGCGGTCCTCATTCACGAAAACGCCCACCTCAGCCAGCGCCACCACCTCCTCCTGTGGGCCTTCGCGGCCTGGCGCCAGGCCCTCCCCTGGCTTCCCACCACGCGCCTCGCCCAGGAAGCCGTGAGCTCACTGATTGAAATGCTCGCCGACGACGTGGCCCTGAAGACCGAAAGCAAAGCCACGCTGATCAAAGCCATCGCCATCGTTGCCAGCGGACCGGGCGGCGCCCCCGGCGGCCGCGTGGACTTCAACGGCGACGGGCTGGCGCCTGCAGCAGACGAGATTGTCGACGCCGGCATCCACGGCGCGTCCGGCGGCGCCGGATCGGCCAGGACCACGGCCTCCCGGGTCAGCCGCCTGCTATCCCCGAAGGAGCCCTTGCCGGCGTCGCTGCGGGCACTTGTCCTGGCGGGCTGCCTGCTGCTCCTGGCGGTCCCCACGGCCCTGCTGATTGTCCCGGGGCTGCTCGGGTAGCTGTTCCCGGCCGGCAGCTCTCAGGCGTCGATCCGTTCCCGGTCCAGGCTCGCAGCTCCGGCAATGATGAAGTCCTTGCGGGGCGCGACGTCCGAGCCCATCAGCAGGTCAAACGTTTCCTCGGCATGCTTGGCGTTTTCGATTCCCACCTTGCGCAGCGTCCGGTGGCGGGGATCCATGGTGGTCTCCGCCAGCTGTTCGGCGTCCATCTCCCCGAGGCCCTTGTAACGCTGGATGGGTTCCTTGTAGCGCTTGCCTTCCTTGGCCAGCCGGGCCAGCAGGACATGGAGTTCAGCCTCGGAATAGGTGTAGATCATCTCGTTGGCCTTCTGCCCGGCATTGATCACCTCCACGCGGTGCAGCGGGGGCACAGCGGCAAACACCCGGCCCTCATCGATCATCGGCCGCATGTAGCGGAAGAAGAGGGTGAGCAGCAGCGTGCGGATGTGGGCGCCGTCCACGTCAGCGTCCGTCATGAGGATCACTTTTCCGTAGCGGGCGGCGCCGATATCGAAGCTGCGCCCTGACCCTGCGCCCACGACCTGGATGAGCGCTGCGCACTCCGCATTGGAGAGCATGTCCCCCACTGAGGCCTTCTGCACGTTCAGGATCTTTCCCCGGATCGGCAGCAGCGCCTGGAAGTCCGAGGAGCGGGCCAGCTTCGCGGTACCCAGCGCGGAGTCTCCCTCCACGATGAACAGTTCCGAGCGGGCAACGTCGTCGGTGCGGCAGTCCGCAAGTTTGGTGGGCATCGACGACGTCTCCAGCGCGTTCTTCCGGCGCTGCGTCTCTTTGTGGACGCGTGCCGAAATACGGGACTTCATCTCGCTGACGATTTTTTCCAGGAGCAGCGCGGACTGCGCTTTGTCATTGCGGTTGGCGGAGCTCAGTTTGGCGTTGATTTCCTTTTCCACCACGCGGGCCACGATGGCCCGGACGGCGGACGTGCCCAGGATCTCCTTGGTCTGGCCCTCGAACTGCGGCTCCGCCAGGCGTACGGTCAGCACCGCGGTCAGCCCTGCGAAGATGTCGTCCTTTTCAATCTTGTCGTTGCCGGCCTTGAGCTTGCGGGCATTTGTTTCCACGGCCTTGCGGAAGGTCTTGACCAGGGCCTGCTCGAACCCGGACTGGTGCGTCCCGCCCTTGGGGGTGGAGATGATGTTGACGAAGCTGCGGACTGTGCTGTCATAGCCGATGCCCCAGCGCAGGGCCACGTCCACTTCACAGTCGCGTTCCACTTCGGCCAGCTGGCTATGGCCCCGCTCGTCCAGGACCGGAACGGTTTCCTTGAACTTGCCTGAGCCGTGCAGCCGCCAGGTGTCCGTGACGGCAGGATCCGCGGCGAGGAAGTCCACGAACTCGGAGATGCCGCCGTCGTGGTGGAAAACTTCCTCGTGGCCGGCCAGCTCGCCGGGAGTGCCCGGAAGCCTCCGCTGGTCGCGGACGGTCAGCTTCAGGCCCGGGATCAGGAACGATGTCTGCCGGGCCCGGGCGGCCAGTTCGTCGTATGAGAATTTGGCGTCCGGGGTGAAGATCTGGCGGTCAGCCCAGTAGCGGATCCGGGTGCCGGTCACGCCGCGCTTGGCTTTGCCCACAACGTCAAGGACAGAGTCATTGACGAACGGTTCGAACGCCGACGCCGGATCAGGCTTGGTCCCGGGATCCTTGAACCGTCCGGGTTCGCCCCGCCGGAAGGACATCCGGTATGTCTTCCCGCCGCGGTCCACTTCGACGTCCAGCCGTGAGGACAGTGCGTTGACCACGGATGCACCCACGCCGTGCAGACCGCCCGACGCTGTATAGGAGCCGCCGCCGAATTTTCCACCCGCGTGCAGTTTGGTAAAGACGACCTCGACGCCGGTCAGTCCGGTCTTGGGTTCAACGTCGATGGGGATGCCGCGTCCGTCGTCATGGATCTCCACGGAGTTGTCGGCGTGCAGGATGATCTGGATGTCGTGGCCGAAACCCGCCAGGGCCTCGTCGACTGAGTTGTCGATGATCTCCCAGAGGCAGTGCATCAGGCCGCGGGAGTCGGTGGAACCGATGTACATGCCCGGGCGCTTGCGGACGGCCTCGAGGCCTTCCAGTACAGACAGGTGCCGGGCAGTGTAATCAGAACTTGGTGCCACGGGTTGTGAACTCCTTCAGTGACGGGACAGCTAAGGCTTTTGACGCTCTTCCTAGGTTAGTCGGCCCGCGCCGGGACGCCGGCCAGCCACTCCCTCATCGACCTCGTCCGGCCTTAGCCGTTACGGAACGGTGATACGCGCACAGCGAAAGTGATCCATCCTTGTCATGGTTTTGCTACGAATGCTGGTTATATAGATATACAGATCTACTAAGGAGGCCGAAAATGACAACAGCAGTTGCGGACCGCACGCTCAACGCACTGGACCGGTGCGATCGTTGCGGAGCACAGGCGTACGTCCGGGTTGTTCTTGAGACCTCCGGCGGGGAGCTGCTCTTCTGCGGCCACCACGCGCGGGCAGTCGAGGCGACGCTCAAGCCGCTGAGCTCCGACTGGCACGACGAGACGGGCCGGCTTCACGAGAAGCCGCCGGTATCAGTGGACTAGGCAACTCTCTGATTGACACAGGGCCCCTCCGTTTCGGAGGGGCCCTGTTTTATGTGCCGGGTTTTCCGCCCATGGGAAAGGCCCCGCCAGCCGGCGGGGCCTTTCCCATGGGTGAATGCAGCCTAGTCCAGGTAGTCGCGCAGGACCTGTGACCGGGACGGGTGCCGCAGTTTGGACATCGTCTTTGATTCGATCTGGCGAATACGCTCGCGCGTGACTCCATAGACCTTGCCGATTTCGTCTAAAGTCTTCGGCTGTCCGTCGGTCAGGCCGAAGCGCATGGCGACAACACCGGCTTCGCGCTCGGACAGGGTGTCGAGCACCGAGTGCAGCTGCTCCTGCAGCAACGTGAAGCTGACCGCGTCGGCGGGAACAACGGCTTCGGAGTCCTCGATAAGGTCACCGAACTCGGAGTCGCCGTCCTCGCCCAGGGGCGTGTGCAGCGAGATGGGCTCGCGGCCGTACTTCTGGACTTCGACGACCTTCTCGGGGGTCATGTCCAGTTCAAGGGCCAGTTCCTCGGGCGTAGGTTCGCGCCCAAGATCCTGAAGCATCTGGCGCTGGACACGAGCCAGCTTGTTGATGACTTCCACCATGTGCACCGGGATGCGGATGGTGCGGGCCTGGTCGGCCATGGCACGGGTAATGGCCTGGCGGATCCACCAGGTGGCGTACGTGGAGAACTTGAAGCCCTTGGTGTAGTCGAACTTCTCGACCGCACGGATCAGGCCCAGGTTGCCTTCCTGGATCAGGTCAAGGAACAGCATGCCGCGGCCGGTGTAGCGCTTTGCGAGCGACACAACGAGGCGGAGGTTGGCCTCCAGCAGGTGGTTCTTGGCACGCTTGCCGTCGTGGATGACGAACTCGAGCTCGCGCTTGAGCTTAGGATCCATGGAGCCGTCGTCAGCCGCGATCTTTTCCTCGGCAAACAGGCCGGCCTCGATGCGCAGGGCAAGGTCAACTTCCTGCTCTGCGTTCAGCAGGGCAACCTTGCCGATTTGCTTAAGGTAGTCCTTGACGGGGTCGGCCGTGGCGCCGGCCGACATGACCTGCTGGACCGGGGCGTCGTCGTCGTCCGCATCGGAGTAGACGAAGCCTGAGCCGGTGGCTGCAGCGCCTGTCTTGCTGGCGGCTTCCTCCTCGCTCAGCTCCGACGGATCCGGAACGACGTCGTCCAGATCTTCATCCAGCTCAACGTCCTCTGCATCGTCGTCGGACTTGCCGGCAGCCTCAGCAGCAGCCTTGGCGCCGGGCTTGGGTCCGCGCTTCTTGGGTTCGGGTTTTGCGGGGGCGCCGCCCTCGGCTGCAGCAGCCTTATTGGCTGCACGCGTGGCGGCACGCTTGGCGCTCGTCGCCGCCTTCTTCTCCTCAGGGGACAATTCGGCCTGGTCGGCGGGTTCCTTCTTCGCGGAAGACGGGGTCACAGAAAACCTTTCTAGCGGCGGTCTGTGGAATCACCATACGGGCAACACCACTATGACCCTGTCAAGTCCGTGATTCACATCAGATGCGATCGCGGCCGGCAGAGTCATTAAGTAGAACTGCCGGAGCGGCCGTAATGTTCCCGTTTCCGGGCACCACTACACGCACCTGATTCACGGACCCAACCGGGTCTCGGCATCCATTGTCTCATGATTTTCCCAATCGGCGCCGCAGCGCAGTCCGCGGGCCCGAATGTTTCGACCGGGCAGCAGTCTGTCCGGCGTTACCCCGTCCGGCTCCGATTCCTCCGCGCCCCGCCGCTAGGCCGCATCCGTTTCGAACTTCTGCCACGCCGCATCACGGCGCCCGGCCCACCCGCACAATGTCCCCCGGCTGACGACTTCTGACAGGAGTTCAGCGAGCCGGTATCCGGGATGCTCAGCGGCGGCCCGTTCCAGCAGGGCATGCGCAAACGAACCCCGGCCGCGGCACCACTCAATCCAGCCCCGTCCCGTCAGCGCCGCCGCGCCGCCCTCTCCGCCGCCGGCCGCACCGAGCTGCTGCAACACCCGCTCCAGGGCCCGCATCCGCTCCCAGCGCGGCGACCGCGGCGCCAGCCCCAGCAGCACTTCCCCGTAACCTGGAACCGGGTAGGCGGCATCGTCTTCCGGGCCCGCCGCCGGCAGTCCGTCAAGTAGCGGCGACACCACGGGCAGGCCTGCGTCCGGCTCGAAGATGCCGAACTCCTCAGCGCCCTGCTCCGCTGCCGTCCGGCCCGCCGCACTCATCACCAGCACCGCGTCCCGCCAATGGGGTATGCGCAGGGAGGCCCGGAGGTACCCGGCCAGCCCGGCCGGCAGGGTCCCTTCCGGTTCGGCCGCCAGCACACAATCCCAGACATCCATGATCCTGGCGAACTGGGAGCGGCTCCCCCGAAGTGCGGCAAATTCGCCGGCCCATCGATGCTCCGATGCCAGTACCGCAGCATCGGCCGGTGCCGTGACTGGCGAGGCATTGGCGGCGGACGAGGGGTCCTCGCCCACACTGCTCCCCCTGAACACCATCTCGGCGTTGAGCCTGCTGTCCCGGATTTCATCCACGGAGCGGCCGGGAAGCGGGCAGCAGGACTGATCAAAACAGTAGGCATTCCGCCAAAAGTCGTCGCCGACGAACCAGGCATCACGGACCGGCCTCCCGGAGGATTCCAGTTCGATCTCCAGGGCTGCCAGAAGCCGTCCAAGAGGTCCTGCCGCTGCGGCTGCAGCGGGGACGGATCCCGGAGCGGGGCCCGTCCGGTCAATCCACCCGTCGTTGCTGAAAAGCACCAGGAGCGTTCCGTCCGCGTCGTGGTCCGCCTCAAGGTAGTCCCGAACGGTGCTGGAAAACCGGCTGAGCCCGGCTTCAGTGTCGAGCACGGGCAGGTCGACGCGGAGGGTGGCGCCCAGCCGCTTGCCCTGCATGGTCATCGCCACCAGGCTGTCGGCGGGCCAGTAGCCAAGGGAGTGGGGAATGAAGCCCAGGATGTCCTCAGGGCCGGTAACGGTCAGTCGTTCCGGGGTCGGTGGTTCCGGGGTCGGTAGTTCCGGGGTCGGTAGATCGGGAGATGTCATGCATCCAGACTGGAACGGCCGGCGCTTCGGGGTAAGAACCAACCTTTGCTATGTGGAAAGCCGGATCCGCTACTCCCCGCGGCGGCGCTCCAGGTTGCGTCGGCGCTGCTGCGCGAGGGCTGTCAGCAGCGGCGGCACCACGACGCCCTGGGCAGCCATCTGGCGCCGTACCTTCCGGCGGGTGGCGATGATTGCGGCGGCGCCCATTCCGATCAGCACAAACTGGACGCTCAGCGCGATCCGGAAGGGGTCGAGGCCGTACAGCTCGCCCCGGGAAAACCCGGTGGCATGGAGGACGTCGAGCACCACGCCCACGAGGTAGATGGCCACGAGCGCCGCAATGAATCCGCCCACGTTGACGATTCCCGTGGCCGTTCCAATCCGGTGGGCAGGATTGAAGGTGCGCGCAAAGTCGAAGCCGATCATGGATCCCGGCCCGCCGATGGCCAGCACCACAACGAGCCCGGCAAGCATCCACAGCGGCGAGCGGCCCGGCATGAGCAAGACGGCTGCCCAGGCAGCGGCCGTGGTGGCTGCGATCAGGAGCACCATCGTGGAGCGTCGGAGGGGGTGCCGGGAAACGAACCTGCCGATCAGCGGACCGGCCGCGATGGCTGCGGCAACGTAGATGGACATCAGGCCGGAGACTGCGCCGGCATCGAGTCCCTGGGCGGAAATCAGGAACGGGTATCCCCACGTCATGGCGAACACCGTGCCGCTGAACTGGATGGTGAAGTGGCTCCAAAGCCCGAGCCTTGTGCCGGGCTGCCGCCAAGCGGTGGAGAGTGAGATGCCGGTGGCCCTGAGTCCCTGGCCGGGTCCGGGACTGGCGTGGCCCGGCGGGTGGTCTTTCAGCACGGCCAGCACCAGGACGACGGCGAGCGCGGACATCGCCGCAAGGGTCAGGAAGGCGGGGGTCCAGCCGGCCGAATGGAGGATCAGTGCAAACGGGACCACGCTGAAGAGCTGCCCGAGCTGGCCGGACATTCCGGTCAGCTGCGTGATGAGAGGCACCCTGGCCGGGGCGAACCACAGCGGAACCAGCCGGATGACGGATATGAACGTCATTGCGTCCCCGGCGCCGACCAATACCCGGCCGAGCACGCCGCCGGGTATGTTGTCCGCAAACGCCAGCTGGAGCTGGCCCAGGCCCATGAGCACGGCTCCCCCGGCGATCATGGTCCGCGATCCCAGGCGGTCAACGAGGACTCCCACCGGGATCTGCAGGCCTGCATAGACCAACAGCTGAAGAACCGTAAAGAAGGAGATCTCCGCTGCCGTGGCGTGGAACCGCTCGGTCGCTTCAAGGCCCACGACGCCAAAGGACGTGCGCTGGCTGACTGCTACAAGATACGCGAATATACCGACGGTCCAGATGAGCCAGGCGCGCGGTGCAGTCACCTCTCCATTATGCCCGCTGGCGGGATAAGTCCTATTTATTGACGGGGCTACTGGCCGGGCTCTTCGCGGGCGAGATAGGCCTCCACCGCCGCGCCGAGCGCATCAGCGTTGGGCAGTTCATCGTTTTCATCCGCCAGCAGGGAACGCCGCACCGTCCCCTCAGCCTTCTCGTCATAGCGGGTCTCGAGGCGTGAAACCACCTGCTGCACTTCTTCCGAAGCCTCAAGCTGCTCGGCGATCTGCCGGCCGACTTCGCGGCCGGACTCCCGCAGCCGGTCAGTCGGCAGCACCAGCGAGGCGGCCGCCCCAAGATACTCAAGCCCGGCCACGGCCGCGTTGGGGTATTCGGCTTCGGCGAGGTAATGCGGGACGTGGATGACGTATCCGGCGATGTTGCGGCCTGCTTCGGTGAGGCGCAGTTCGAGGATGTGGCCCACCGCGGCGGGGACCTCCACTGTAGGTTTCCAGACCGAAATGCCTTCGATGAGCTCGGGGCGGTTGCCGTGGACAGTGACGCCCACCGGCCGGGTGTGGGGAACGGGCATCGGGATCGAGTGGATCCACGTCACGAGGTTCACGTCGAGGTGCTCCACGATCCGGACGACGGCGCGCGCGAACCGCTCCCACTGGAGGTCGGGCTCAAAGCCGGCCAGGAAGAGGAACGGCTTGCCCAGCCCGTCGACCAGCCGGTACAGGGCAAGGGTAGGGGCCTGGTAGTCCTGGAGGTGGTCCTCCACAAACGTGACGTGCGGACGGCGCGAGCGGTAGTCCATCAGCTGGTCGGCGTCGAAGACTGCTACGACCTCCGAGTCGAGCGTGTCCAGCAGTTCGGCAGTAATCTGCTTGACCACATGGCCGGCGTCCGCAAATCCCGTGAAGCCCATCACGAGATTGAGCCCGCGGAGGGCCGGGTCGTCGAACAGCTCGGCATTGCTCACATAAAGAGCATCGGGGTCCAGCAGGGAGCCGGAAATCCGTTCTAGCACGGCATGTTCCTTTCGAAGTGGCGGCGGAGGCGGGATCGGCAGCGCTATGGGCGGGGTGATCCGGGCAGATCCGCCGGATATGTCGTACAACGCACCGGCCGTCCGAAGCATTCCGGCAGCGAACCGCATGAGGACGATGTGCTGCAGGTCTCATAAGATTCAGCGCCGCAGGTGCGGAGAGACTACGATCGAAACTGGCCCTACGGACGGCCTTGCAGACACCGGGTTGCGTCTCAAGCCGACGACGGCCCGTTCCCGGGGCGGGGCGCCCAACATGCGCTTCCTGCCGAAAATCACAGAGAATTGAGGACTGATCCTCGTGGTCAAGAATACTGAAATCAAACTTAGCGTCATTGCCCGTGACGTTAAGAAGTCGCCCACGGACGCCCTGGTCATTGGAGTGGCGCAGGGTCCCGACGGTCCCGTGCTGCTGGACAACCCGCTGTCGGCCAAGTCCGCCGAGGCTGTCGCGGAGTCCTTGAAGGTTCTTGGCCTCACCGGCGCAGCCGACCAGGTCCACAGGCTGCCGGGCCTTCCGGAAGCCGGCGCCTCCGTCCTGGTACTCGCCGGAGTCGGCAAGCCCGGCGCCGGACGCAAACTCACCGAAGAGTCGCTGCGCCGCGCCGCCGGCTCCGCTGTCCGCCAACTGGCAGGACTCACCACGGTGACACTGGCCCTTCCGACGGCGTCCCTCGCCGACGTCGCCGCCATCGCCGAAGGCGCCGCCATGGGCTCGTACTCGTTCAGCGAGTACCGGTCAGCAGCCAACGGCCGCAAGGACCCGGTCAAGAACGTGGTGATTTTCACCGATTTCGCCGCCGACAAGGACCTGCAGCCGGTTCTTAACCGGTCGGCCCTGATCGGCAAGGCCGTCAACGCCACCCGCTCCCTGGTCAACCAGCCGCCGAGCCACCTGTTCCCTGAGTCCTTTGCCGATGCCGCCAAGGAACTCTCCAAGGGCCTGCCGGTCAAGGTCACCGTCTGGGACGAGAAGCGCCTCGAGAAGGAGGGCTTCGGCGGGATCATGGGTGTCGGCAAGGGATCCACTAGGCAGCCGCGCCTGGTCAAGGTGGAGTACGCGCCCGCGAAGGCCACCGCCAAGATCGCGCTTGTGGGCAAGGGCATCACCTTCGACACCGGCGGCATCTCGATCAAGCCCGCCCTCGGCATGGGTGACATGAAGAGCGATATGGCGGGCGCCGCCGTCGTACTTAACACCGTGCTGGCGATCGCAGGCCTTGGCCTTCCCGTTAAGGCGACCGCGTGGCTGTGCATTGCCGAAAACATGCCTTCCGGTGCCGCGCAGCGCCCGGCCGACGTCCTCACCATGTTCGGCGGCAAAACCGTCGAGGTGCTTAATACGGATGCCGAGGGCCGGCTGGTCATGGCCGACGGCATCGTGGCCGCCAGCCAGGAGTACCCGGACGCCATCATCGACGTCGCCACCCTCACGGGTGCACAGCTGATCGCGCTCGGCAACCGCACGGCCGGCGTCATGGGCTCGGACAGCGTGACCGGACCGCTCAAGGCCGCGGCGGACCGCGCCGGCGAGCTCGTGTGGCCGATGCCCCTGCCGGAAGAGCTCCGCGCGAGCATTGATTCCGAGGTTGCGGATCTGGCCAACATCGGCGAACGCCACGGCGGCATGATGACCGCTGCGGTGTTCCTGCGTGAGTTCGTCGGCAAGGGCAAGGACGGCGAGCAGATCCCGTGGGCCCACATCGACATCGCCGGCCCGTCGTTCAATAACGGCAGCCCTTACGGCTACACCCCCAAGCAGGGCACCGGCTGCACTGTCCGCACCCTGGTGGCTTACGTCGAAGACGTACTGGCGGCTTCTGCGTAACTGCTTCCGCCTCACCGGCTATCAGCAGGGCCGGTGAGGCCGTCCGCGGCTTTGTGGCGGGTCCGTGATTCCTCCGCCACAAAGCCGCGTGACACTGGACACAAGCGCTCCACAAACACCGTGACAAGGTGGAGCATGGATAAGTGGTTCGCTAAGGTGAACTGCGGTAGTCACAAATGCAAGAGAACCGGCCTGCTGGCATAATCACGGGCAGAGCAAGTTCCAAGACCAGATGATGCGTACTCTCGTGTCATCGTTCACGCGAGGGAGCGTCTAAGTGGCCGATCAGGCAACTGCGCAAGAATTCGACATCCTGGTACTCGGCGGTGGCAGCGGCGGATACGCCACGGCCCTCCGCGCCGTTCAGCTTGGCCTCACTGTTGGCCTCGTGGAGAAGGGGAAGCTCGGCGGCACCTGCCTGCACAACGGCTGCATCCCCACCAAGGCGCTCCTGCACTCTGCGGAGCTCGCCGACCACGCCCGCGATTCCGCAAAGTACGGCGTCAACGTCACGCTGGACAGCATCGACATGAGCGCTGTCAATGCTTACAAAGACGGCATCGTCGCCGGCAAGTTCAAGGGCCTCCAGGGCCTGATCAAGTCCAAGGGCATCACCGTCATTGAAGGTGAGGGCAAGCTGCAGGGCACCGACACCGTCGTCGTGAACGGCACTGCCTACAAGGGCAAGAACATTGTCCTCGCCACGGGTTCCTACTCCCGCACCCTGCCGGGCCTGGAAATCGGCGGCAAGGTCATCACCTCCGACGAAGCCCTCGTCATGGACACCATCCCCAAGAGCGCCATCATCCTGGGCGGCGGCGTGATCGGCGTCGAGTTCGCTTCAGTCTGGAAGTCCTTCGGCGTGGACGTCACCATCGTTGAAGGCCTGCCGTCGCTGGTCCCGAACGAGGACGCTGCGATCGTCAAGAACTTCGAGCGCGCATTCAAGAAGCGCGGCATCAAGTTCTCCACCGGCGTCTTCTTCCAGGGCGTTGAGCAGAACAACGACGGCGTCAAGGTCACCCTCGTCGACGGCAAGACCTTCGAAGCCGACCTGCTCCTCGTGGCTGTCGGCCGCGGACCGGTCACCGCCAACCTCGGCTACGAAGAGGCCGGCATCACCATCGACCGCGGCTTCGTCATCACCAACGAACGCCTGCACACCGGCGTCGGCAATGTCTACGCCGTGGGCGACATCGTCCCCGGCGTCCAGCTGGCGCACCGCGGCTACCAGCAGGGCATTTTCGTGGCCGAGGAGATCGCGGGCCTGAAGCCGGTCATCGTTGAGGACGTCAACATCCCCAAGGTCACCTACTCCGAGCCTGAGATCGCCACTGTTGGCTACACCGAAAAGGCCGCCAAGGAGAAGTTCGGCGACGACCAGGTGGAAACCCAGGAATACAACCTCGCCGGCAACGGCAAGAGCTCCATCCTCGGCACCGGCGGCATCGTCAAGCTGGTCCGGCAGAAGGACGGCCCCGTGGTGGGCGTCCACATGATCGGATCCCGCATGGGCGAGCAGATCGGCGAAGCACAGCTCATCGTGAACTGGGAAGCATACCCGGAGGACGTGGCACAGCTGCTGCACGCCCACCCGACCCAGAACGAGGCCCTCGGCGAGGCCCACCTTGCCCTCGCGGGCAAAGCCCTCCACGGCTAGAAATCCCCCGTACCACCGCAAGAACCCTGAGCTTAGTGCACCCGGCCTGATCCGCAGGGTGCACTAAGCTCGAACACGGCAGCAATCATCCGCACTAAAGATCAATAAGGAGAACGGGGACGACATGTCTGAATCCGTTAACTTGCCCGCCCTCGGTGAGAGTGTCACCGAAGGAACCGTCACCCGCTGGCTCAAGCAGGTAGGTGACCGGGTAGAGGTGGACGAGCCGCTGCTCGAGGTTTCCACCGACAAAGTAGACACCGAAATCCCCTCTCCGATTGCTGGCGTGATTGAGGAAATCCTCGTCGCCGAAGATGAGACCGCCGAAGTCGGCGCTCCGCTCGTCCGCATTGGTGACGGCTCCGGTTCCGCCGGCGCTTCCGAAGAGGCTGCGCCCGCCGCCGAAGAAGCACCGGCCGAAGAAGCACCCGCCGAGGAGGCCCCCTCCACCGAGGCTCCCGCACCGGCTGAAGCCCCGGCCGCCGAAGCAACCCCCGCAGCTTCCGGCGAAAGCCACGAAGTAACCCTTCCCGCCCTCGGCGAATCCGTCACCGAAGGCACCGTGACCCGCTGGCTCAAGGCCGTCGGCGACTCCGTCGAGGTTGACGAGCCCCTCCTCGAGGTGTCCACCGACAAGGTGGACACCGAGATCCCGTCGCCGGTTGCCGGCACGCTGCAGGAAATCCGCGTCAACGAAGACGAGACCGCCGAAGTCGGGTCCGTCCTTGCCGTCATCGGTTCCGGCGCCGCCGCACCCGCCGCAGCACCGGCAGCCCCGGCTCCCAAGCAGGAAGCGCCCGCTGCCGAGGCCCCCAAGCAGGAGGCTCCTGCTGCTGCACCCGCAGCTCCGGCCGCAGCGCCCGCCAAGGAAGAAGCACCGGCTGCTCCCAAGCAGGAAGCCCCGGCAGCAGAATCCGCCGCTCCGGCCGAGTCCGGCTATGTCACTCCCCTGGTGCGCAAGCTCGCCAACCAGCAGGGCGTGGACATCTCCTCACTGACCGGCACCGGCGTGGGCGGCCGTATCCGCAAGCAGGACGTGCTGGCCGCCGCTGAGGCCAAGGCCGCGCCGGCTGCAGCCGCACCGGCACCGGCTGCGTCCGCAGGGGCAGCACCGGCAAGTGCAGCCGCCTCGTCCCTGCGCGGCACCGTGCAGAAGGCACCGCGCATCCGCCAGGTCATCGCCCGCCGCATGCGTGAGTCCCTGGACATCTCCACGCAGCTGACGCAGGTCCACGAAGTGGACATGACCAAGATCGCCAAGCTGCGCGTCAAGGCCAAGAACTCCTTCCAGGCGCAGAACGGCGTGAAGCTGACCTTCCTGCCATTCATCGCCAAGGCGGTCGCGGAAGCGCTGAAGCAGCACCCGAAGGTGAACGCTGCCTACGACGAAGACAAGCAGGAAATCACCTACCACAACGCCGAGCACCTGGCCATCGCCGTGGACACGGACAAGGGCCTGCTGGTTCCGGTCATCTCCGACGCCGGCAGCCTGAACCTGGCCGGTCTGGCAGGCAAGATCGCAGACGTGGCAAGCCGCACCCGCGACGGCAAGATCGGCCCGGATGAGCTGTCCGGCGGAACGTTCAGCATCACCAACATCGGTTCGGTCGGTGCACTGTTCGACACCCCGATCATCAACCAGCCGCAGGTTGGCATCCTCGGCACCGGTGCGATCGTCAAGCGCCCCGTGGTGGTCACCGACGAAAACGGCGACGACTCGATCGCCATCCGCTCCATGATGTACCTCTCCCTGACGTACGACCACCGCCTGGTGGACGGCGCCGACGCAGGACGTTTCCTGCAGACCCTCAAGGCACGCCTTGAGGCCGGCGCCTTCGAGGCGGACCTGGGACTGTAGTCTCCCGGCAGGGAACAAACAGCAGGGACAACAGCTTCAACAACGACGGCGGCGCAGGCACCGGTGGTTATCACCGGAAGGCCTGCGCCGCCGTCGTTTGGTTACCAAATCGTCGCCTTCCCGTCCCGCGGGGCTTACTACGAAGCGTAGAACCGTCTGGCTAGACTGGGCCCATGGACATCGTTTACAACATCATGGTCTTCCTGCACATCGTCGGCGCAGCCATGATTGTCGGCATCTGGATCGGCAACATGAAAAAGCCCACCGTGCATCCGCGCCAATTCGACGGCGCAGCCCTGCAGCTCATCACAGGCATCGTGATGATGGGGCTCATCCCGGCACTGGACATGGAAGCGAACTACTTCAAGCTAGGCATCAAATTCGCCATCGCGCTGGCCGTCGCGGTCCTGGCCTTCATGGGCCGCCGGAAATACAAGAAGGACGAGCCGGTCAGCAAGGGCCTGGCGCACAGCGTTGGCGGTCTTGCGCTGCTCAACGTGGCCATCGCCACCCTCTGGCAGTAAGCAAAGTACCCTCACGACGACGGCGACGCTCCCCGGCCGGGGAGCGTCGCCGTCGTCGTTCCCGCCGGTCGTTCCCGCCGGGCATGCACAGCAAGTCCCCCGTCAGTCACGGGCAATGCAGAATTCGTTCCCTTCAGGATCATGCATGACGTCCCAGTGGAAATCACCGATGTCATGTCCTTCCACAAACACGGCGCCCAGCGCTTCAGCATGGGCGCGGAGGCTGTCGGGGTCCGGGCCATGCACATCAAGGTGCAGCCGCCGCCGTCCCGGAGTGGCATCGGGCACCTCCTGGAATGCCAGCTGCGGCGCTCCGGGAGATGCGGGCTTGAGCCAGACGAACTGGTCAAAGCGCGCGGAAACGGTGGTTCCCAGCAGCGCCGCCCAGAAGGTCGCAAGTTTGTCGGCGTTTCCGGCATTGACCATGATGGCGGCGATCCTCGCCTGCGGTGAAGTGCCGGCGGCCCGATCCCTGCGGCGTTGAGTTCCCATTGAGCCAGTGTAGACAGTCATAATCCTCTGACAGCGGACAGCCCGTGCGCGGCGGCTCCTGAATCCCTAGGATTGATCCGGAAGGTTCGGGCGGAAGCCCGGACCGGATCGAATCTAAGCTGAGGAGTGGATATGGCAGCAACACGCACCGCGCACACCGTATGGAACGGCGACCTGTTCGAGGGGTCCGGCAACACCACGCTGGACAGCTCCGGACTGGGCACCTACGCCGTTACGTGGAAGGCCCGCACCGAACAGGCCGAAGGCAAGACCAGCCCCGAGGAACTGATTGCAGCAGCGCACTCGGCCTGCTTCTCCATGGCCTTCAGCAACATGCTGGCGCAGGCCGGCCACACTCCGGAAGAGGTCCACACCAAGGCGGACGTGACCTTCAAGCCGGGCACCGGCATCACGGGCAGCCACCTGACGGTGAACGCCAGGATCCCGGGCATCTCGGAAGACGAATTCCAGAAGATCGCAGCGGAAGCCAAGGTCGGCTGCCCCGTCTCCGGCGCCCTGGCAAGCATCGACATCACCCTGGACGCCACGCTCGCGGCTTCCTAGCCCGGACCGGCCGGGCACAGGCTGCCCGGTCGCAGGCGCAGCGCGGCCGCTCCCGAGTGATGCCGCACCGCCGCACGGCAAAGGCCCCGCTCGTTCCCCTGGTTATGGGGGAAAGAGCGGGGCCTTTGTTTGTCC
The DNA here is from genome assembly GCF_037911235.1 of Arthrobacter oryzae. Classification (GTDB taxonomy): domain Bacteria; phylum Actinomycetota; class Actinomycetes; order Actinomycetales; family Micrococcaceae; genus Arthrobacter; species Arthrobacter oryzae_E. The sequence goes on along the minus strand of NZ_JBBLYW010000067.1, from coordinate 27,590 downwards.
GGGAGCCCGCCGGCTCAGTCCTTGCGGGTGCGGGCCGGCAGTGGTGCCGGCAGCAGCCGCCGGTAGCCTTCACGTAGCGGGGGCCGGTCCGTGGGAAGCTCCTGGATCATTTCCTTGAGGGCGCCGATGCCGTACTCGAGCTGGGGGTCCCTGCCGGCGGCATAGGCGTGCGGCGGGAATGTCACCTCAATGTCCGGCGTCACGCCATAGTTTTCGACACCCCAGCCCACGCCGCCGCCGAACCAGGTGGCGTAGCGCGGCTGCGTCACTCCGGTGCCGTCCGCGAGGGAGAAGCGGTTGTCGATGCCCACCACGCCGCCCCAAGTCCGGGTGCCGATGACCGGCCCGATCCCGCGCAGCTTGGACACCTGGGTGATGATGTCCCCGTCCGAGCCGGCAAATTCGTCAGTCAGGATGACCACCGGTCCGCGGGGCGCGTGGTGGGGGTACGTCCGGGGCCTCTCCCCGCGGGGCATGCTCCAGCCGGTCACCTTGCGGCCAATAAGTTCGGCAACAAGCTGGGACGTGTGCCCGCCCCGGTTGCGCCGGACGTCCACGATCAGTCCGTCCAGTGCAGTTTCCGTGTCCAGGTCGCGGTGGAGCTGGGCCCAGCCGTTGGCCAGCATGTCCGGGATGTGGAGGTAGCCGTACGTTCCGCCGGAAGCCTCACGAACTGTCCTGCGGTTGCCCGCAACCCACTCCTGGTACCGCAGGCGTTCCTCGTCCTTGGCCGGCACCACGGCAATGCGGCGCTGCCTGCCCGCAGCCTCGCCGTGCGCGGCACCGTTGCGCAGGGTCAGCTCCACGGCCTTCCCGGCGGCACCGACAAGCTGCATGGCGGGCGTCAGCGTTTCGGACAGTTCCACGCCGTCGATGGCCAGCAGGATGTCCCCCGCCTTGGCGTCTGCCCCCGGCCTGGTCAGCGGCGAGGTTGCGAGCGGGTCCGAAGACTCCCCCGCCAGGATACGGGTGATTTCCCAGCCCGCCCCGGTGAACGCCAGATCCGCGCCCAGGCGGCCCTGCCCGTTGCTGCCGTTTTCGGTGACAGCGGCCGGACGGACATAGGCGTGGGACGTACCCAGTTCGCCGTGAAGCTCCCACAGCAGGTCCACGAGGTCGTCATGCGAGCCCAGCCTGTCCACGAGGGGACGGTAGCGGCGGTGCACTGATTCCCAGTCCTGCCCGGCCATGTCCTCGGTCCAGAAGAAGTCACGCTGGAGCCGCCATGCCTCGTCAAATGCCTGGCCCCACACGCTCAGCGGGTGCAGGAGCACACGGATCCGGCTGACGTCCACCTTCACCAGCTGGCCGGAAACTTCGTCGCCTTTCGCATCGGCGGGCGTCACGCGGATCTGCTTGTCCTGCAGGAAGACCACTTTCCGTCCGTCACCGGAGACCCGGTAGCTGTCCAGCGCGTCCACGATGGTGGCTGTTTTGCGCTTGGCCATGTCGAAGCGCACGAGGCTGGGTGCTGCGTCCTTATCGTCCGTACTGGCCCGCCCGTCGCCGGTGACACCGGCCAGGGCGTTGTCCAGCCAGAGCAAGGCGCCCGGGGTGGCCTCGAGTGCGGAGTAGTTTCCCTGCGGCACCGGTACGCCGATCACGCGGTGGGCCAGCCCGTCAGGGTCCACCCGGACGGCGGGCACGCCGGAGCGCGCGGCACTCGGCGCGTTTCCGCTTCCGGCATCCGCGGCGTCCCCGTCAGAGCCGTCCGTTTCGTCGTTTGGCACGTCAGCAAGGTCCACCGAGGGGCCAAACGGCGACGGCGTGTCCGCAGCAAGGGCCACCAGATATGGCTTGATGGGGCTCGGGAAGGACAAGTCAAAGGAGTGTCCGTCGTACACGGGGTCAAAGCTCCGGTTCGACAGGAACGCGATGAACTTGCCGTCCGGAGTGAACGACGGCGACGCGTCGCGGAAGCGTCCGTCCGTGACGTCCACGATCCGGAACTCCGGATCGTGGACCTTAACAATCCGAAGCCGGCTCCGTGAGCCAAAGGAAGTGACCGGTTCGGACCAGCCGAGCCAGGCCGAGTCCGGGGACCAGCACAGCCCGTCGATGGTGCCCTCGCCGATGCTGGTGACAAGCCTGATGGTCCCGGTCCGCGTGTCGGCCAGGTAGACCTCGCCGAAGGATGTCCCGATCGCAAGGGTGCGGCCGTCCGGGCTGGCCTCCATGGCACTCGCCCGCGTGGCCTTGGGGAAATTGATCTTCTGCAGCCGCGCGTTACCGGCGCCGCCGGCCGGGACGGCCGCGTCCTCCGGGGCACCTCCCGCTACGTCGCTTCCGCCTACGGGGCTGTGCTCGGCGCCGTGCTCCGCGGCGCGTGTGGTCCCCGATGCCGGCACGGGCTTTGGCAGGGAGGCTCCTGATTCCTGCCCGACGGCCTGCCGGGGTTGCGGGGCCGGTGCCGCCTGCGCGCCGGCCAGTTGCGGAGCGATTTCGTTGATGTACAGGGCCTCCGCGCCATCGTGGTCGGCAACATAGGCAATACGGCCATCATTCAGCGGCCGCGGCAGGCGGGCGCGAACGCCGGGTGTGGCTTCCACAATCCGCGACGGTCCGTCCTTGTGGCGGAGCCAGTGGATGGTGCCGTGCGCCTCCACCGCACTGGAGGAGCCGGTGCGGTCCGGAATCACACCGCCAAGGTGGCGGGTGGTCTTCAGGAGCGCCGGCCTCCGCCCCTGGGAGGCCGATCCCAGCGAAATGTCCAGTTTTATTGGTTCCGATTCCAGGTCGGGGACCAGCCACAGCTCGCCGGCGGATTCGAACACCACCCGCTTGCCGTCAGTGGCGGCATGGCGCACGTAGAAGTCTTCGTGATCGGTGTGGCGGCGCAGCCCCGTGCCGTTCGGAAGCACCGAATACAGGTTCCCGTAGCCCTCATGGTCGGAAAGGAAAGCAACCCGCCCCTCAACCCACATGGGATCCGCGAGGTTGCCGTCCAGTTCGGGGACAAGGCGTTCGAACTCCCCGTTGCCGTCGGCGTCGATCCAGAGCTTGCCGGCGGTTCCGCCGCGGTACCGCTTCCACCAGGCCGGCTCGCGCGAGAGCACACTGGACACGATCACCGGGCGTTCATCGCCGTTCTCCGGGCCGAACGCCACGGACTCAACCGGCCCGAAGGCCAGTTCCTCGGACCAGCCGCCCTCCAGCGGAACACTGTAGGCGTGCGTGTGGCGGCTTTCGGCCTGCCGGAAGGCGCTGGTGACCAGCACATCGCCACCAGCGGTGAAGCCTTTGACCCGGGTGGACGCATGGCCGAAGTAGGTCAGCTGGCGGTACCCTCCGCCGTCGACATCCGCGGTGACAACCTCGGGCGCTGTCCCCTGCACTACCGTCCACACCAGCCGCTTGCCGTCGGGCGTGAAGCGGGGGTTCCTGGCGGGTAGCTGAAGGGACGAAACCCGCCACGCGCGGCCTCCGTCCAGGGGCGCTATCCAGACGTCGTCCTCGGCCACGAAGGTGACCAGATCGCCGTGCAGATGCGGGAAACGAAAGTAGCTCGAAGAGGTCATCGTTAGATCATAGTCAAAGTCGGTAGGCCGGACGGGAGGTTCCGCCGCCGTGCCGGGCATGGTGAGATGGATCATGCGAATCATCATGGCCGGCGCCTCCGGCCTCATCGGCAGCCACATGTCCGCCCACCTTCGGTCGGACGGCCATGATGTGATCCGCCTGGTGCGACGGGTGCCGGCAGGTGCAGACGAACTACGCTGGGATCCGGCATCCGGACAGCTTGATCCCGGCCATCTTGAGGGCGCGGACGCCGTGATCAACCTGGCAGGGGCCGGCATCGGAGACCGGCCGTGGACCCGGGCCCGCATCGACGAGCTGTTCCGCTCGCGGCTGGACCCCACCCGGACCCTGGCGGCCGCCATGGCGGTAGTGGACCAGCCGCCCAAGGTCTTCGTCAGCCAGTCAGGATCCAACTACTACGGCGACCGCGGCGCCGCGGTACTGAACGAGCATTCCCCGAACGGCTCGGGAATCATGGCCCGGATCTGCCGGGAGTGGGAAGCCGCCGCGCAAGAGGCTCCCGCCGGTGTTCGTGTTGTGACTCCCCGGACGGGCGTTGTCCTCAGCAGGTCGGGAGGCGCACTGGGACGCCTGCTGCCATTGCTTCGGCTGGGCATTGGGGGGCCGCTGGGGAATGGCAGGCAGTGCTGGCCCTGGATTACGTTGCCGGACGTGTCCTCGGCTTTCACCTTCCTGCTTGCCGCCCCCTTGTCAGGGCCGGTCAACGTCTGCGCCCCTGAGACTGCGGACGTCAACGCCCTTGTGGCCCGCCTCGCGGCAGCGCTCCACCGCCCGGCCCTCTTCCGGGTACCAGCGCCGGTGCTGCGGTTGGTCATGGGCAAGCTGGCCGACGAGCTCCTGCTGGGCAGCCAGCGCATGGAGCCCGCGCGGCTCGCCGGGGCCGGATTCGAGTGGAAGCATCCCTCGCTGGAACAGGCCACTGCCTGGGTCACCGGCAAGGACCAGTAACAGGAGCGGCTAGGCCGCCGGGAGGATCTCCTGGATCCGCCAACGACCGCCGTCACTGACCAGGACAAGGCGCAGCCGTTGCTCCGGACCAGCCGGTTCCACGGCCACGATATTGCCTCCGGCGTCCGTCTCCCGGTATGCCGAAGTGGCCGCGGTGATTGCTACAACTGTCCGTGAATCCGAACCTCCCGGCTCTTCCTCCGCATATGTGAGGGTGGTGCCGAAGCCTGCCAGGACATGGCCCGTTTCCCTGAGCCTTCCGCCGATTCTGGCGTCGGCAACGGCTGCCGGAGAGTTCTCCAGATTGACTTCGTCCAGCATCTCGAGTTCCCCTGAGCTCAGCGCGGCCGACCGTATCCCCGCCAAGCCCCGAACAGCCAGTTCGGGCTCTGCGGAGAGCGCCAGTTCCCGGACCTCCGCCGGAACCGACGTAATGGCGGGCCCCGAGAGGACGTCTGTCACCGGCACCGACGGCGCGGAGACCGATCCGGACGCAGCCTCTTTCCGTGCGTCCAGCTCCGGCCCCGCCAGGAACCCCACTGACGCGATCCCCGCGCAGGCGAGGGCAGCGACCGCGGCACCAATCCACCGACGGTTTCGCCCGGCGTGCCGCCCCGGCGTACGGCGCACGCACCGGACGCGGCCTCCCGAGCTGACCAGCCGGCGGCGCCAAACGCGGAGCTTGGCTGCCATTTTCGCCGCCCTTCTGGAACCGCGTGACAGAGGAACGTTCCGGCGTGTCAGCAGCCGGGGAAGCACCGTGGGGTGGACCGCGCCGGACAGGTCCACCGGGGCTGCGTCCGCACTGCGATAAACAGCCGCTGCGAACTCCAGGGCTGTCGGCCGCTCCCGCCGGTCCTCTTTAAGGCCTGCCTCCAACGCCGCGGCAAGGGCCGCTGGCACGCCCGGAACCAGAAGCGACAGCGGCGGACGGTCCGGGCCGCGCTCAGGCGCCTTCCCGGTCAGGCAGTACCACCCGATGGCGGCCGCCGAATAGACATCCCGCTCAGGCTGGAGCCCTGCCCGTAGCGCGTCCACGGGTGCCGGGTCCATAAAGCCGTCGGTGCCGGCCGGAGAAGCATCCGCTGCGTCGCCAACCATGCGCGTGACGCCGAGGTCCCCCAGCAGGGGCTTGCCGTGGGCAGTGAACAGCACGTTGCCCGGGGCAACATCCGAGTGCATGAAGCCCTTGCCATGCAGGTAGCCCAGCACCTGGGCGATGGGCGTCAGGACGGTCACGGTTTCACCCACGCTCAACGGGCCGCGGCAGCTGACCAGCTGGGCCAAGGATCCGCCGGCCGCATAATCCATAACCAGCCCCAGGCTGCCGTCCGCTGCACCTCGGAGCCTGACGACATCGTGCGCTTTCACCAGGTGGTCGTGGTCCAGTGCGGAAAGAATCCGCAGTTCGCGGCGAACGGCGTCTTCGGTGTCCCCGTGCTCCCTGCCGGGAACACCGACGTCGGACCCGGACGGCGGACGGTTCTCCACCGGGTCAAAGCACTTCAGCGCAAACTCCCGCAGACTGCCCGCCTCCCGAACCAGCCACACGCTCGCGCTTCCCCCGCGGCCAAGTTCACGCCCGACCTCATAGCCGGAAACCTCCGGAGCCCCGCCGCCATGCTCGAATTTCTCCATACCCAAGGAATAGCGGAATCGGCAAAATCCCGCAGAAGTTATCCACAGGCTACGCAGTGAGAGGTTAAGCACAGAATCAGGCACGACGGCGGACGGGGTCTAAGCTGGATGCCATGACTCTTGAGTTTTCCACGCTGGGTCTTGCTCCGGATTTCGTTGATTACATGAAGGGCTGGGAGATCCAGCGCGAACTCCATGACAAAGTCGTCGCAGCTGAAGCGCCCAGCACAGTCCTGCTCCTTGAGCATGCCGCCGTCTACACGGCCGGCAAGCTCACAGAAGACCACGAACGGCCGTTCGACGGAACCCCCGTCGTCGCCGTGGACCGCGGCGGCAAACTGACCTGGCACGGGCCCGGCCAGCTGATCGCCTATCCGATCCTCAAGCTGAAAAACCGGTCCGGCATCCGCGACTACGTTGAGCGGCTCGAAGCCGTCATGATCGCGGTCATGGCGGACTACGGCATCAAAGCTGAGCGGATCAAGGGACGCGCAGGCGTCTGGATCAAAGCTGACAGCAAGGGGCCGGACCGCAAGATCGCCGCAATCGGCATCCGGGTCCTGGACGGGGTCACAATGCATGGCATCGCCATCAACTGCAGCAATGACCTTTCACCCTATGCGCAGATCATTGCCTGCGGCATCACGGACGCGGGCGTCACCACGATGTCGCTCGAGGCCGGCACGACCATCGCCCCCGCGGACATCGCGGACCGGGTCGTGGAGGAATTCCGCAAGCACGAAGAAGCACTCGTTTCAAACCCCGAAGGAGCTCTACTGTGACACTGGCACCAGAAGGCCGGAAGATGCTGCGCATTGAGCAGCGCAATGCGGCCACACCGGTGGAGCGCAAGCCGGAGTGGATCAAGGCCAAGGTCCAGATGGGCCCGGAGTTCGTCCAGCTCAAGAACCTGGTCAAAAAGGAAGGCCTCCACACTGTGTGTGAGGAGGCAGGCTGCCCGAACATCTTCGAGTGCTGGGAAGACAAGGAAGCCACCTTCCTGATCGGCGGCTCCGAGTGCACCCGGCGCTGCGACTTCTGCCAGATCGACACCGGCAAGCCCTCCCCGGTGGACATGTTCGAACCCACCAAGGTGGCCCGCTCGGTCCAGGCCATGCAGCTGCGCTACGCCACCGTCACCGGCGTGGCCCGGGACGACCTCGCCGACGAGGGCGTCTGGCTCTACGCCGAAACGGTCCGCAAGATCCACGAACTGAACCCGGGCACCGGCGTCGAACTCCTGATCCCGGACTTCTCCGGCAAACCCGGGCACATCGAGGCGATCTGCGACTCCAAGCCCGAGGTGTTCGCGCACAACGTCGAGACCGTGCCGCGGATCTTCAAGCGCATCCGCCCCGCGTTCCGGTACGAGCGGTCACTTGACGTCATCACGCAGGGCCGGAACCTGGGCATGGTCACCAAGTCCAACCTGATCCTGGGCATGGGCGAAACCCGCGAGGAAATCTCCGAGGCCCTCCGCGACCTGCACGAGGCCGGCTGCGACCTGATCACCATCACCCAGTACCTGCGCCCGTCCGAACGGCACCTGCCGGTGGACCGCTGGGTCAAGCCGCAGGAATTCGTAGACCTGCAGCAGGAAGCGGACGAGATCGGCTTCCTCGGGGTCATGAGTGGCCCGCTGGTCCGCTCCTCCTACCGTGCCGGCCGGCTCTGGGCCACCGCGATGCGCAAGAAGGGCTGGGAAATCCCGGCCGAACTCGCGCACATCGAAAGCTCCGGCAGCACCCGCCAGGAAGCCAGCTCCCTCATCGCAGCACACCATTAGGACCTTTCGTAACATTTATGCCTGAGGGCCGGCACCGGAGCATTCCGGCGTCCGGCCCTCAGGCATAAATCACGTAGAATTAAGGCACTATGGCGAATTCCCCTGATTCCAGCAAACCGACTCCGGCAGCCTCTGACGCTCCGAAGCGTGGCCTCTTCTCTCGCAAGCCGAAGGAAGCCAAGGTCAAGAAGCCCAGCAGGCTGAAGCAGATCAACGAAGTCTTCCAGATGACGCGCCGCCACGATCCCATGGTGGTCTGGTTGATGCTGCTTGCCTTCCTTGGAGTCGTAGCAGTCAGCTTCCTGGTGGGCTTCCTCCTCGAAAACTGGATCACGGGCCTGATCATCGGCATCCCCCTCGGTCTGCTTGCCGCCACCCTTATCCTTTCGCGCCGCGCTGAGCGCGCCGCTTTCGCCCAGATCGAGAACCATCCCGGCGCCTCCGGCGCTGTCCTGGGCACGCTCAAGCGCGGCTGGATCACCGAAGACCAGCCGGTTGCCGTCAACCCGCGCACCCAGGACGCAGTATTCCGCGCCATCGGCCGTCCCGGCGTCGTCCTTGTCAGTGAAGGCCCCACCCACCGTGTTCGGCCCCTCGTCGACGCTGAACGCAAGCGCCTGGCACGCATCCTGCCCAACGTTACGGTCCACTGGATCGAGAGCGGCCGCGGTGAGGGCCAGGTTCCCATCAGCCAGGTCGCCAAAAAGATGAACAAGCTGGACAAGGAACTCACCAAGCTTGAGGTGAACGCCGTATCGAAGCGCATTTCGTCGCTGGGTAACCGCCTCCCCATCCCCAAGGGAATCGATCCCTACAAGGCCCGGCCGGACCGCAAAGCAGCGCGCGGCCGCTAACAGCACAGGCAACGCCCCGGACATCGGCCATCTGGCCGGCAACCGGGGCGTTTGCTTTGGGCCGCCCGCCAGCACCGCCGAAGTGCCGTCAGAAGAAGCCTCAGAAGAAACCGGAGTACCGTGAAACTTCCCTCGAAATCAACCGTCATCCGCGTCTTCCGGATTCTCGCCGTCGCCGAAGCCTTCAGCTGGGCGGCTCTCCTGACCGGAATGTACTTCAAATGGGTGGCCAGGACCTCGGAGTTGGGGGTGGAGATTGCCGGCCCGATTCACGGGGCGTTGTTCATCGCTTACGGCGTAACGGCACTGGCCCTGTGGCGGCTGCAGCGGTGGCCCTTTCGCGTCGCCTTCTTCGCCGGATTCTCCGCGGTATTTCCCTTTGCCACGGTCCTGTTCGAGCGCTGGGCAGGCAGGCGCGGTTACCTGACGGCGGCGGGCGCCGACCAGCAGGCAGCCAAGGAGCACCAGACCGCGGGCGTCTAAGCCAATCCAGGCAGGCCCTGCCGGCGGACTGCCAGCGGAGCTATGATTCCCGGGCAGGGTTAGCGGTCGCGGTCGATCGCGGCGTCAAGGCCTGCCGAGAGCGGTGCACCGACAAGGTCGAAGGCGGCGAGTGCTTCGTCAATTCGCCGGAGGTCGTGCGCGGTGAGTTCGAGATCGGCCGCCGGAAGGTTATCGTCCAAGTGCGCGATCCGGGTGCCACCGGGGATCGGCACTACCCACGGTTTCTGGGCCAGCAGCCAGGCCAGTGCGATTTGAGCCGGGGATGCACCCTTTTCGGCGCCGAATTGCTTGAGGAAGTCGATGAGGGCGAAGTTCGCCTCGATCGCTTCGGGAGTGAAGCGCGGGAAGTCGGCCCGGAGGTCGTCCGGGTTATCAAACCGCATGCCTCTGGTAATGCCGCCGGTGAGGAATCCCTGACCGAGGGGTCCCCAGGCGACAAGTCCGATCCCGAGCTCCTCGCAAACCTCGAACTTCGTGGTTTCGGGCTCCCGCATCCACAGTGAGTAGTGGTCCTGGATGACGGCGATTGGTTGGACGGCGTGGGCGCGGCGGATGCTTGTTTCGCTCGCCTCCGAGAGTCCGAAGTGCCGTACTTTGCCCTCGTCGATGAGTTCCTTAACGGTGCCCGCGACGTCCTCCATCGGGACGCTCGGGTCGACTCGGTGCTGGTAGAGCACGTCGATGTGGTCGGTCCGCAGCCGGCGCAGAGAGGCGTCGACGACATCCCGGATGTGTCCGGGGCGGCTGTTGAGTCCGACCGTTTCGCCGTTGTCGTTGATGTCGAACCCGAACTTGGTGGCTACCAGAACGTTGTCGCGGATCGGCTGCAGCGCTTCGCCGACGAGTTCCTCATTGACATAGGGGCCGTATCCTTCTGCGGTGTCGAAGAGGCTGACGCCGCGTTCGGCGGCGGACCGGATGACGGCAAGTGCTTCGGTTCGGTCGGTGGCGGGGCCGAGGCCGAAACTCAGGCCCATGCAGCCAAGGCCGATGGCTGATGTCTCAAGGCCACCGCCGAGCTTGCGTGTTTTCATGGGAGTTTTCCTTTGTGTTGTTGAATGCGTGGGTCGAAGGGGGAATGAAGGCTTGTCCTTCAGGACGCGGAAGGAGTGGGTCCAGGTGTCCGGAGGACCTGGGGACCAGGCTCTCCAACAGCTCAGCGGACGCGCTCGGCCTCCGGTACGGGCACGGCCTCCGGTACGGGCACGGCCGTCCGGAGTACCCTGGTGCGGCGGGCAGCCAAGTCCGCGGGCAGAATGAGGGCTACGGTGACGGCCAGGGCAAGGAGCAGGAGGACACTCCCTGTCGTGAGGGCGACGCTGACCTGCGAGGCCAGTTGCGCTATGGCAGAACTCGTGGTCGGGACGGTCGCTGCGGCAGCGACGGCGATACCAAGCCCGAGGCAGGTTCCCGCCTGATGAAAGGTGTTCACCAGGCCCGATGCCGCGCCGGCATCTGCCGCGGGAGCGCTGATGATGCCGAACGAGGTCAGCGGCGCGAAAGCGAGGCCCTGACCGGCGCCGATGAGGATCATAGGCAGAGCCACACCAGTCAGGTATGGGGAGTCGACTCCGACTCGGCTGAGCCAGAACATCCCGGCAAGAGTGGTCAGGATGCCTGCCACGAGTGGAATGGAACCCGGCATCCGCCCTGCCAGCCGCGGGATGCTCATCGCGACGGCGAAGTTGACCGCCGTCATGGGGAGGAATCCGATGCCGGCCTGCAGCGGGTCGAAGCCCAGCACTTCCTGCAGGAACTGGGTGGTGAAGAAGAAGAACCCGATCATCGCGCCCAGGTACAGGAACCGGGCAAGGTAGGCGCCGGTGCGACGGCGGCTCGCGAACAGCCGCAGCGGCATGATCGGCTGTGCCGCCCTGCGCTCGATCAGGACGAACGCGATCAGGAGCACGACGCCGGCACTCATGGCCGTGACCGTGACCGGGGAAGTCCATCCCGCTTCGACGGTGTTGATGATGCCGAACACGAGGGCGCCGACACCCAGTGTGGCGCTGAGCGCGCCGAATACGTCCAAGCGGCCGCGTGCCCGGCCTGTTTCCGGGATGAACCGCGGTGCGAGTGCGATCATCGCCGCGCCAATGGGCACGTTGACGAAGAACCCGGCCCGCCAGGAGATCCAGTGGGCCAGCGCCCCGCCGATGACCAGCCCCAGGCTGGCGCCAATCCCGGCGGTCGCACCGTACAAAGCGACGGCCCGGGTGCGCTCACGGCCTTCCGGGAAGCTCGCGGTGAGCAGGGACAGCGAGGCGGGTGCCACGATTGCCGCCCCGATACCCTGGATCGCGCGGCCGGCGATCGCCCACCAACCTGCCGGGGCCATTCCGATCAGCAGGGACGCGATCGAGAACACCACCAGCCCGAACACGAAGACCCGCCGGCGTCCGAACAGGTCTCCTGCCCGGGCGCCGAGGAGCAGCAGGCCGCCGAAGACCAGCGTGTAGGCATTCTGAACCCAGGAAAGCTCCCCGGTGCTCAGCATCAGGTCTTCCTGCAGGCTCGGCAGGGCAGTGAAGATGACTGAGTTGTCCAGCAGGATCACGAAGTAGCTGACGAGGATGATCGCCAGGATCGCTGCCTGGCGGGGAGCGGTTGCGGGTTCAGGTTTCATGCTTTCAATGCAACCTTGATTCCTTGCGGGCGGGGAGTCACGGCCGTTCCGGGTAACGCCAGTGCCTCCCTCGTTCCGGGGCGGCGGCGTAGCGTGGAAGCCATGACACACAGTGACGACGTGCGGAAGTTCCTGACTTCCCGCCGCGCAAGGATCACGCCTGAGGAGGCCGGGCTGCCGGTCTATGGCGGCAACCGGCGCGTTACCGGGCTGCGCCGCGAGGAAGTCGCCATGCTCGCCGGGATGAGCATCGACTACTACATACGCCTTGAGCGGGGAAACCTCTCCGGCGCCTCGGACAGCGTCCTTGAAGCCCTCGGGCGTGCCCTGAAGCTCGACGACGCCGAAACGGCCCATCTTTTTGACCTTGCCCGCGCCGCCACCGCCTCCCCGCGGGTGCGGCGCAAACGCAGCCCTCTGACGGTGCGGCCGAGCGTGCAACGCGTCATCGATGCGATCACGGCGGCGCCGGCCTGGGTCCGCAACGACCGAGGGGATGTCCTCGCATCCAACGAACTGGGCCGTGCCCTGTATCTGGACATGATGACGGAGGGGCCCACTCCGCCGAACAGCGCACGCTTCACCTTCCTGAATCCGAAAGCGCGGGAGTTCTTCTCCGATTGGGAACGCGCAGCGGACGACGTCGTCGCAGTCCTGCGCTCCACGGCCGGGAAAAACCCGTACGACAAGGACCTCACGGACCTGATCGGTGAACTCTCAACCCGCAGCGAGGAGTTCCGCACCCGGTGGGCCCGTCACGACGTGAAGTACCACCGCGCCGGACGCAAACGGCTCCACCACCCGATCGTGGGCGATTTGGACTTGGGCTTTGAAGCGCTGGAATTCCCCGCAGACCCGGGACTGCGCATCAACGTGTACACAGCAGATCCCCAGACACCATCCGAGGACGCACTTAAACTCCTCGCCAGTTGGGCCGCCACCCAGCGTGAAACGACCAAGGCCGCGGTCAAGGAGAAAAAATGAGCCACCGTCCTCCACTCTCCTGGTCGTCGGTGCCACCGGCAGCATCGGCCGCTACGCCGTGGCTGAGGCGCGGAACATTGTCATGCTCCAAGGCGACAGGCGACAGGCCGGCTCACCGCGCGACGGCGTTATCGCCAGGGACCAGATCGCGCGCGTCCTCATCGACAGTCTTCACATTGATGCCCCGAAATGTTTCGTGACGATCTCGCCGAAATCAGAGCGGGACGCGTCAAAGCCGGGGACGGAAACGGGGCTACATACGCACGAGGATGGTGTTCATCGCCTTGTCGTGCAGGCCGCGGTGATCCGGATCGAAGATGACCGCGGGGATCACCAGGCACAGCAACAGGGTGCGGACCAGGGCGGCCAGCGGCCCTGCCGGGGCGCCGCCTAGTCGGACCACGTGGATTCCCAGGAGCCGGTGGCCAATACTGTAGCCGAGGGTTCCAATGAGCAGGATCTGCTCCGCTGCGAACACGGCCAGCGTCGCCCAAGAGTCTCCGCCGAAGGCATAGTTGCTGATCAGGAGCGCGAGTCCCCAGTCGATGCAGATGGCCAGGATCCGGCGGCCCGCCCGTGCCAAGGAACCGGGGCCCGCCTCGGGCAAGCCGAGGCGCTCGCCGGGGTATTTGGAAATGCCGGACGTGTCCGGCCCGCTGAGCCAGGAACCTATGTCTTTGCGATCAACCACGCCTTAAGCCTATCCGCTGCGCGGCTCCCCCTACGAAGTTCACAGTATGGATGCGGATGGACCACAGTGTGGACACCGTATAGCGTTTACATATCAGGCGGTTACGTAACCTGCCGGAAACATAGCGGACACGGACGGGAAATCCCGTGTCCCTAGGGTGGTAACAGTTGCTAGCGAGCTGGGAGCGGGGACACTTTTGTGTTTTCGCGCCGTCGGATTGCGCTGGACCACATGGCTTTCCAGCCAGTTATTACTTATGCGTAAGGAGCATAGATGTTCAAGACTGCGGACGAAGTCCTCAAGTTCATCAAGGACGAAGATATTAAATTCGTCGATATCCGCTTCACCGATCTTCCCGGCGTGCAGCAGCACTTCAACGTCCCGGCCAAGAGCGTTGATGCAGACTTCTTCATCAACGGCCAGCTCTTCGACGGATCTTCCATCCGCGGTTTCCAGGGCATCGCCGAGTCCGACATGCAGCTCATCCCGGACGTCACCACCGCATTCCTGGATACCTTCCGCATGGAGAAGACGCTTGCGCTGAACTTCTCCATCGTGAACCCCCGCACGGGTGACCCTTACCACCGCGACCCCCGCGGCGTGGCCGAGAAGGCTGAGGCCTACCTCGCTTCCACCGGCATCGCCGACACCGCTTTCTTCGCCCCCGAAGCCGAGTTCTTCGTCTTCGACAACGTCCAGTACCAGTCCTCCCCGCAGGGCAGCTTCTACAAGATTGACTCCGAAGAAGCCCACTGGAACACGGGCCGCGAAGAAGAAGGCGGAAACCTCGGCTACAAGACCCCCGTCAAGGGCGGCTACTTCCCGGTCTCCCCCACCGACAAGCAGGCCGACCTGCGTGACGCCATGTGTGTCGCCCTGGACGAGGCCGGCCTTGAGGTCGAGCGCAGCCACCACGAAGTCGGTTCCGCCGGCCAGGCTGAAATCAACTACAAGTTCACCACGCTGACCCACGCGGCTGATGACCTGCAGAAGTTCAAGTACGTCATCAAGAACACCGCTGACGCCTGGGGCAAGTCGGTCACCTTCATGCCGAAGCCCGTCTTCGGTGACAACGGCTCGGGCATGCACTGCCACCAGTCGCTGTGGACCGGTGGCGAGCCGCTGTTCTACGACGAGAAGGGCTACGCCGGCCTGTCCGACACCGCCCGCTGGTACATCGGCGGCCTGCTGAAGCACTCCTCCGCTGTGCTCGCCTTCACCAACCCGACGGTCAACTCCTACCGCCGCCTGGTCAAGGGCTTCGAAGCTCCGGTCAACATGGTTTACTCGCAGGGCAACCGCTCCGCAGGAATCCGCATCCCCATCACGGGTTCCAACCCGAAGGCCAAGCGCATCGAATTCCGCGCTCCGGACCCCTCCTCCAACCCGTACCTGGCATTCGCTGCCCAGCTGATGGCCGGCATTGACGGCATCCGCAACCGCATCGAACCGCCGGCTCCCATCGACAAGGACCTCTACGAGCTCCCCGCTGAGGAAGCCAAGGACATCCCCAAGGCACCGGGCACGCTCGAGGAAGCCCTGGACGCACTGGCCGAGGACAACGAGTTCCTGCAGGCCGGCGGCGTGTTCACCCAGGACCTGATTGACACCTGGATCGAGTACAAGTACGAGAACGAGATCCGCCCGCTGTCCCTGCGCCCGAACCCGTACGAGTTCGAGCTCTACTACGGCGTCTAGTCAGACCCCGCGACTGAGCTCCGCTTAGTCCACGAAGAAGTCCGCACGTGCTGCCCCGGCAGCACCTGCGGACTTTTTTGTCGTGCGGAACGCCTCGTCGATGGCCGCCCGGGCAATGCGAAGGCGGTCACAGGTTCACCTGTGACCGCCTTCGGTCGTCACCTTTCGCCCATGGGGGGCGTATCAGGCCACGCACCCGCCATTGGCTGCCACGTAACCGTCGAGACGGTAGATGAAAGCGGCCATCTGCTCACGGGTCACGGCGTCGGCCGGCCGGTAGGTGCCGTCGGCCCAGCCGGTGGAGATGCGGGCGTACTTCATCCAGGAAATCTCCCGATAGAAGCCGCTCCCGGGCGTCATGTCGACGAAAGGAGAAACGACGGGGGCAGCGACCTCCGCGTCTGAAATGCGGCAGAGCTTCCCCGCGTAGCGGTTGAGGAAGGCTGACATCGCTTCGCGGGTGATCGATTCATAAGGCCGGTAGGTCCTATCCGCCCAGCCCGTGGAAAGTTCGGTGAATTTCATCCATGCAATCGGACGGTAGAAATCGTGGGAGGTCGGAACGTCGGCAAACGGCGACACGGCCGGCGGAGTGAAGTCCGGGTTACCCGCAAGCCGGTACATGAACGCAGCCATTGCCTCCCGGGACATCGTGGTGAACGGCCGGAAGGTACCGTCGGCCCAGCCGGTGGACAACTTTTGGTAGTACATCCAGTCGATCTGGCTCTGGAACGCGGACTGATACGCGTCAACGAACGGTGAGGCGTTGATGGTGACGCCCGCTGACGTGCTCGTCACGTAGTCGATCGTCACCCTCGTGCCTGTATAGGTGGTGAAGGTCTGGCCTGCCTGCCAGGTCTGGTTGGGCGCGTAGTAGCCCGAGAAAGGGAGAGTAGATGGCATGAGAATCAGTGAACTGACGGCGGTGGCTCCTCCTGACTGGACAATCTTGACGCCCCGGTTGCCACTGACGGCCGTCGATGTGTCGTAGCCGACAGGCAGGCGCAGTTCCAGGTAGTAGACCTCCTTGCTCTTCGGATCGGTGAACTTCACTGCGCGGTTGGCGTCGCTTCCGGCCCAGGCCTTCAGCGTGTATTTCGTGATTCCCGAAACCAGGCCGGCATTGAAGACCTCGTCCCCGCGGCCGAATCCCCCGCGATCCCAGAAGCTGGAGCTGATGGCCGGAATGCTGTACTGCGCGGCGCCCATCAGGTCGGTGGTGTCGCCATATTCACGGATGCTGCAGGACGAGTCCGCGAATCCGCCCGTGGTGGCAGGGCCGACGTCGGCGATCCCGCTGCCGCATTGCAGGCTGTCGGCGTGCATGAGGCCAAGAACGTGCCCGAACTCGTGCGCGACAACGTTGTTGGTGAACTTGCTGGGCTGGGGCATCAGGATACGACCGCTCGTGCCATCACTGCTGGCCCCGAAGCCCAGGGCGCCCCAGGAGAGGGTGGGAACGGGAATGAAAATGACCAGGGCGGTGTACGGGCTGCTGACCCATCCCAGTTCGCGGGTCACCGTGTTGGTGATGGTGTAGTAGTCCTGGCCTGACGTCGCCGAGGATTTGAATCCCGTCCGAACGGAGGCCACCGACATGGACAGCCTGTTGTTGGACATAGCCTTCCAATAGCTGCTGGAAGCCGTAATTCCGTTCTTGGCCGCGTCCAGGGAAATGGCGCTGGTTTCCGCCGAGCTCTTGTCCGCCAATTGCACTGTCACTAGCGCCACCTTGATATCGCCGGTCCTTGTGAGGCCGGCAGCGCTTTGACTTTCCAGGGATTCGGTGGCGAATTCCTGGCCCTTCGGCAGTTGGGCAACGCCCGCCTCCGAAGCGTGCGCAGCGTGGGGTGTACCGTCCACCTGCTCCACGGGGATGGTATCGGGAGAAGGGGCCGTGGCGGCCAGTGCGGGTGAAGCCGGCAGGTAGGCCAGCGCGGCTGACGATAGAAACAACGCGGCGAAGAGGGCAGCGGTTCGCTGAGGAAGAGGCATGGTGGCTTTCGTGCTGAAGGGCTGGGGAGACCTGGGAGGACCGCCTTGCAGGGGGCTTCCCACTTCCGGTGCGGTCCGTGCCGTTGCCGAAATCCCGGAATCGATCTGGCATCGCCAGCCGGCCTAAACGGGCTGGATTCACGGACCCCTGGAGGCTAGGTGCCGGCGCCCCGCCTCTTGGCGAACCGGATCCTGGGAAGAAGTGGAGCGCTGCTGGCGCAGATAAGGCCGCGCAGGCTGTATGTCACTGAGGCACTGATGAAGGGGCGCGGTTCAACCAACACCGACGGGTCGGGAAAAGGCCTCGCTCCGCTTTGTACTGCGTGGCATTCACCGGCCCCCAGTATCACAGATGCACTCAGGATGCACTAAAGATACATGTGTCACTCCAGTCACAGCAACCCCAAGGAGCACACACGTCCGGCCGGCCGGGAGCGGCCCCACGGCTGAAGCCGGAGCCGGAGCGAGCGCCTAGAAGGCGCAGTACATTGTCCGCTGCGGACCGGCGTCGCCGCCCAGGTACTGTCCCCGGTCCTCAAAACCCGCCTTGCGGTAAGCGGCCACGCCGGCGGGGTTGCGTTCGTTGACGGAAAGTACGACGCCGGCCTCTCCCCCGCCCAGCCGGGCCGTCAGTTTTGCGGCCTCCCGGACGGCAGCAGCAGCGGCCTGGGTGCCCAGACCGTGGCCCTGGTGCGTGCGGTCGATCAGAAAGCCCCGCAACAGCCACACCGAGCCGTCGTCCGCCCAGCCGGCCAGCGATGCCGCGTCGCGTTGCAGCGTCAGGACGCCAACTGCCTTTCCGCCCGAGTCCACCACATAGGGAACGCGCGAATCCTCTTCGAGCGCCACGAGCATCATGCGCAGCGGATCGCCGGCGAAGTCCTGCTGGCCTTCGGCGAGTTCAAGTTCCGCAACTTCGCCGAGCTTGATGGCCCGTGCGTCGTCGTCAAGGCTCTTCAGGGCAATGAGCCACACGGAATCAGGCATGGACCGAGCCTACCCACAAACCACGACGCCGGCCGTCACCGGTGGTGGTGACGGCCGGCGCCGTAATCCACAGCGGACCTGAAACCTGGAAGTGCAGTGCGGCGGGCCTTAGGGGGCCTGCGCGTCGGGCGGCGGTCCGGCCGGGTCCATCCAGAAGACCTCCCAGAGGTGGCCGTCCGGGTCCTGGAAGCTGTGGTTGTACATGAAGCCGTAGTCCTGGACTTCCTGCGCGGGAGCGCCGCCTGCAGCCAAGGCCTTGCGGACCGCTTCGTCCACGGCTTCCCGGCTGTCCACGGAGAATGCAACGATCGCTTCGGCCTTGCTGCCGGTGTCCGCTATGCCCTTGGAAATGAACGTCTTGAAGTAGCTTTCCACCAGCAACATGACGTAGGCGCCGTCATTAATAATCATGCAAGTGGCATTCTCATCGGTGAAATCCGGGTTGAAGGAAAAGCCGAGCGCTGTGAAGAACTCGACCGACCTGTTGAGGTCCTTGACGGGTAGGTTCAGAAAGAGTTGCGTGGCCATGCGGTCAAACTAGCACCGGGCCCGCCGCGTGTCAGCACCCGGTGCTGCTGCGCAGCCTGCCGCGGACCGGGTTACTGGCCGTAAAAGACGCGTTCGAAAACGGCGCGGGCGCGCCTGCTGAGCCGCAGGTAGTCCTCTTCGAGGGCTGCGGCGTTGCCTGGGTCGTAGCCGCACCAGCGGGCCACGGCTTCGAGGTCCCTGCGGGAGGACGGAAGGAGATCGGACGCCCGGCCTGTCCAGATGACGTTGGCCGACCTGATGCGGCTGGCCAGCCGCCAGGCGCTGAGCAGGATCTCCGCCTCATCCTGCCCCAGGAGGCCCAGGGAGGCAGCGGCTTCCAGGGCCGGCACGGTGGACGTGGTCCGCAGCTCCGCGTGCTTGCCCGCATGCTGCAGCTGCAGCAGCTGAACGAGCCATTCGACGTCGCTCAGGCCGCCGCGCCCCAGCTTAAGGTGCCGCGCGGGATCGGCGCCGCGGGGCAGCCGCTCTGCTTCAACCCGGGCCTTGACCCGGCGGATTTCCCGGATGTCCTTGTCCGACAGCTCCGCAGGATAGCGAATGGGGTCGATCAGCTCCACGAAGTCAGCGGCAAGGTCGTCATCCCCTGCGATGGGCAAGGCCCGAAGCAGCGCCTGGGCTTCCCAGACCAGCGACCACCGCCTGTAATACTCGGCGTAGGAATCCAGGGACCGGACCATGGCGCCGCTCTTGCCTTCCGGCCGCAGGTCGGCGTCCACCATCAGCACCCGCTCGGCCAGGATGGCGGGCTTCAGCGGCTGGGTCAGCAGGTTCGAAATGTGGCCCACGATCTGGGCGGCCTGGTTCTGCGCCTCTTCCTCGGGAACCCCCGGAAGGCCGCGGTGCACATACATGACATCCGCATCCGAGCCGTAGCCGATTTCACGTCCGCCCTGCCGGCCCATGGCCACCACCAGGACCCGGGTCTTCAGCGGACCGGACGCAGCGACGATTCCTTCAGCGACGCGGAGTGCGCCCAGTACGGCTGCCCGGTCCGTGTCCGCGAGGGCGGCGCCCACCTGGTCCTGGTCCAGCCGTCCGGCGCTGTCCGCGATGGCGACCCTGAGGATCTCCCGGCGCCGGATCAGGCGGATGAGGCGCATGGCGCTTTCCGGATCCTCGTGCCGCGACATTTTTGAGGTGATTTCCAGCCACTGGGCCTCGAATCCCAGCGGCGCCAGGTCCTTGTCGGTCCCCAGCCACGCCACCGATTCAGGGGACACCTCGAGCAGGTCGGTGATCAGGCGGGAGTTGGAAAGCACATGGCACAGCCGTTCGGCGGCCGCGGTCGAATCCCGCAGCATCCCCAGGTACCAGTGCGTTGTACCCAGAGCCTCGCTGACACGGCGGAAACCCAGCAGCCCGGCGTCGGGGTCCACCCCGTCGGCCAGCCAGCCGAGCAGGATGGGCAGGAGCTGGCGCTGCAGTGCGGCACGCCGGCTGACTCCGGCGGTGAGCGCCTCGATATGGCGCATGGCGCCCGGCGGATCCAGATACCCCAGTGCGGCCAGGCGGCCCTGGGCCGCCTCCGGCGTCAGCCGCGCGTCTTCACTGCTCAGCTTGGCGGCGGTGTTCAGCAGCGGCCGGTAGAAAATGCGCTCGTGCAATTCGCGGACGGAACGCTTGGTCTTCTGCCACGCAGCAAGCAGGGCATCGGGGTGCGGGCGTTCACGCGCGAACGGGCCCAACACGGCCTTGGCGAGGGCACGCAGGGCCTCTTCACGCTCCGGCATCAGGTGTGTACGGCGCAGCTGGAAGAGCTGGATCCGGTGTTCCAGCAGGCGCAGGTACCGGTAGGCGTGGTCGAATTCAGCGGCGTCCGTGCGTCCGATATAGCCGCCGGCGGAGAGCGCGGCGATGGCCGAGGTGGTGTCCCGGCGGCGGAGGGATTCGTCGGCCTTACCGTGCACCAGCTGCAGCAATTGCACGGTGAACTCGACGTCCCGCAGGCCGCCGCGGCCCAGTTTGATCTGGCGCTGTTCCTCATCCGCGGGAATGTTGTCCGTGACCCGGCGGCGCATGGCCTGCACGGATTCCACGAATCCTTCCCGGTTCGCCGAACCCCAGATCAGCGGAAGGACCGCGGCCTCGTACCGGGCGCCCAGCTCCGCGTCGCCGGCGATCGTTCGCGCTTTCAGAAGGGCCTGGAATTCCCAGCTTTCGGCCCAGCGGGCATAGTAGCTCTCATGGGATGCCAGCGTCCGCACCAGCGGTCCCGATTTGCCCTCGGGCCGCAGGTTGGCATCCACTTCCCACAGGCCTGGTTCGCGGCCGATGGACATGATGGCCCGGGAGATCCCGGTGGCAAGGGCTGTCCCGATGGTGTTGGCACGGGCGTCGTCCAGGCCGTCCGCTTCGATCACGTAGATGACGTCGACGTCGGAGATGTAGTTAAGTTCGCGGGCACCGCATTTGCCCATGCCGATGACCGCCAGCCCGACGTCGGCGATCTCCGCCGGGTCGAACTGTTCGCAGGCTTCAGCCCGGGATACCGCCAGGGCCGCCTCGATGGCTGCGCCCGCAAGGTCTGCCAGCTCGGCACCCGCGGCGGGCATGAAGTCCAGAGGGTCGGCGGCGCACAGGTCCTTGACCGCCAGGTCCACCACACCCCTGCGGTACGCAGTGCGAAGCGCCACATAGGCCTCTGCCCCGGACAGCCCGGCCACGGGCCTGCGTACCTTCGGATCGGCCTGCACGGACCGCAGGAGCCTCGACCTCAGTTCACCCGCATCTGCGGCGACCGGCTCCGGGCTCGCCACCACATCGAAAGCGTCAAGGTGCTCCGGGTGGCGGATCAGGAACTCGCCCAGGGCTTCCGAGGCACCCAGGACCCGGTACAGCGGCTCGCTCGTGTCAATGTCCGCGGCAGCAAGTTTCCGAAGGTCGGGATGCTTTTCGATCAGGCGGACCAGCGACTGCAGCGCGGTGTCCGGGCTGGCCGCCAGGTGGAGGCCTGCGAAGAGCGCCTTCTGGTCGATCCCCTCAAGTTCCCGGGCAGCCAAGAACCGCTCCCCCTTTTCCAGGTCACTGAAACCGGCGGAGATCAGGCGACGGGCAAGGCTCACCGGAGCCGCCTACAGGATGCCGAGGTTGCGTTGCAGCTCGTAGGGCGTCACCTGGAGACGGTAGTCCTGCCATTCGGCGCGCTTGTTCCGCAGGAAGTACTCGAAGACCTGCTCGCCGAGGATCTGCGGCATGAGTTCGGAATCCTCCATGGTCCTGATCGCATCGTGCAGGCTCGCGGGCAGCGGATCGTGCCCCATGGCACGGCGTTCTGCCGAGCTCAGCGACCAGATGTCGTCCTCGGCGGCGGCGGGAATGTCGTAGCCCTCTTCGATGCCCTTTAGTCCTGCGCCGAGCAGGACGGCGTACGCCAGGTAGGGGTTGGCCGCGGAGTCGATGCCGCGGTACTCGATGCGCGCGGACTGGCCCTTGCCCGGCTTGTACAGCGGAACGCGCACCAGCGCGGAGCGGTTGTTGTGGCCCCAGCTCAGGTAGCTGGGCGCTTCACCGCCGCCCCAGAGCCGCTTGTACGAGTTCACGAACTGGTTGGTCACAGCGGTGAACTCTGGGGCGTGCTTGAGGATGCCGGCGATGAACTGTTTGGCGGTCTTTGACAGCTGGAATTCCGCACCGGCTTCGTAGAAGGCGTTGGTGTCGCCTTCGAACAGCGAGAAGTGCGTGTGCATGCCCGAACCCGGGTGGGCGGTGAACGGTTTGGGCATAAAGGTGGCGTACGTGCCCTGCTGGAGGGCGACTTCCTTGATGACGGTGCGGAAGGTCATGATGTTGTCCGCAGTCTGCAGGGCGTCCGCGTAACGGAGATCGATCTCGTTCTGCCCGGGGCCGGCTTCGTGGTGGCTGAACTCGACGGAAATTCCCACGGATTCGAGCATGGTGACGGCGGTACGGCGGAAATCCTGCGCGACGCCGCCCGGGACGTGGTCGAAGTACCCGCCCTCGTCCACAGGAACAGGCGACCCGTCCGGCCCGGGCTCCTGGGACTTCAGCAGGTAGAACTCGATCTCGGGGTGCGTGTAGCAGGTGAAGCCCATGTCCGCGGCCTTCGCGAGGGTGCGCTTGAGGACGTTGCGGGGATCCGCCGCGGAGGGCTCGCCGTCGGGCGTCAGGATGTCGCAGTACATGCGCGAAGTTTGTTCGGTTTCCCCGCGCCACGGCAGGATCTGGAACGTGGAGGGGTCCGGCTGCGCCAGCATGTCCGATTCGAACACGCGGGCCAGCCCCTCGATCGCGGAGCCGTCGAAGCCCAGGCCCTCTTCGAAGGCGCCCTCGACTTCGGCGGGGGCAAGCGCAACAGACTTGAGTGAACCCACGACATCCGTGAACCACAGACGCACGAACCGTACGTCGCGTTCTTCGATTGTCCGCAGGACAAACTCTTGCTGGCGGTCCATGATGGCCTCTTCTCCGGATCAACGTTTTTGATGCCCCGGGTCCGTACTCTCTATGGCCGGCGGCAGCTCACGATTCACTTTACTAAGCATTCCCGCTGAATGTTGGAGCCGGAGGTCTGCGTAACACACCGTTAACATGCATGCCTGACCCTGGCGCCGGGCAGGAGGGCCCGCGCAAGGCCCTGGAGACGCCGGTTTGTGACGCGATTCACCGGCAGGGGCATGGCGTTCGGTAGCTAGGACTTGCAGTATCGCACTACGCTCTAGCCATGGCCACAAGCAACAGTTCGGATTCCAGCATGTCCACTGAAGTACCTGCTCCCTACGGCAACGGGCCCGCCGGGGCCGCCGAAACGCCTGCGGGGAGTGCACCGGGGCCGGACACTGCGAGGAAGCCCGTGGCACGAATCCGGACCCACCACCTGCAGCAGGCCAAGGCCAACGGCGAACACTTTGCCATGCTCACGGCCTACGAGCAGTACACTGCCGAGATTTTCGACGAAGCCGGCATCGAGGTGCTTCTCGTTGGCGACTCCGCGTCCAACAACGTCTTCGGAAACGAGACCAGCCTCCCGGTGACCGTCGAGGAACTGCTGCCGCTGTGCCGCGCCGTGGCGCGGTCGGCCAAACGGGCCCTCGTGGTGGCGGACCTCCCCTTCGGAAGCTATGAGGTCTCAGCCGAACAGGCGGTGGCCACCGGCGTCCGATTCCTGAAGGAAGGACTTGCCCATGCCGTGAAGATTGAAGGCGGCAAGTTCTACGCCGAAACCGTCCGCGCCATGGTCCAGGCCGGCATTCCGGTCATGGCGCACATCGGATTCACTCCGCAAAGCGAGCATTCCCTGGGCGGCTACCGGGTCCAGGGCCGCGGTGATGACGCACAACGGCTCATCGACGATGCTGTGGCCCTCGCCGACGCCGGAGCCTTCAGTGTCCTGATGGAAATGGTTCCTGCCGCCACCGCAGCGGCCGTCGATGCCGCGATAGCTGTTCCGACCGTCGGCATCGGTGCCGGCAACACGACGACCGGCCAGGTCCTGGTGTGGCAGGACATGGCCGGACTTCGCGGCGGAAAAATGGCCAAATTCGTCAAGCAGTATGCTGATCTGCGTACGTCGCTGAGCAACGCAGCAAAGGCCTACGGCGACGATGTGCGGACGGGCCAGTTCCCCGGCCCCGAGCACTCGTTCTAAGGAAGCACCGGCCGGGGCTCCCCCTACGCTTCGGCGCGTGTGGCGCCGTCACCGACCTTGATGGCGGACACTTCAAACTCCAGCGTGATCTTGTCCGACACGAGCACGCCGCCGGAGTCCAGGGCCGTATTCCATTTGAGCCCGAAATCCTGGCGGTCGATGCGACGGGAACCTTCGAAGCCGGCCCGGAGGTTGCCCATCGGGTCCCGTTCGACGCCGATAAAGTCGATCGGGATCGAAATCTCCTTGGTGATGCCCCGAATAGTCACGTCGCCGCTGACAATGAAGTGGCCCTCGTCTACCTGATCCACCCGGTTGCTCACGAAGGTGATCTCCGGGAACCGGGGGGCGTCGAAGAAATCGTTGGTCCGCAAGTGCTGATCGCGGTCAGCATTTCGGGTGTCAATGCTCGCGACCTTGACGGTCAGTTCAACCTTTGAGCGGTCGGGCTGCTCCGCGTCGACAACTATCGAGCCTTCGAGGTCGTTGAAAGCTCCGCGAACCTTGGTGACCATTGCGTGGCGGGTCGAAAAGCCGATGCGTGTATGCGTCGGATCGAACCGCCACTCTCCTGTGTATTCTGGCTTGATTTCGGCCATGACTCTCCTCTTCGCGATACCGGCCTGTCCGGTACTCGGATGTGTGCTTACTCTTGCAGACGGACGTCCCGCTGGAGTGGCCGCGGCACCCGGAACCCGACGGCGGCACTGCCGGTTCCTCGAAACGCGTCAGTCTTCCTCGCCCTTTTCCCACGATTCGTTGCGTGCCTTGACCTTCTCCAGCGCGTGTTCGGCTTCGGCGCGCGTCTTGTATGGCCCGATCAGCTGCGTCCAATCGGACATGGCGTCCTCTTCCACCTCATGGGTTTTGACGTTGTACCAGTACTCGGTCATCGCTGCTCCTCGCATCCTACGGACTTCCTGCGGCTGAAAGTGATCCACGTAACGTAGCGCTTCATCGTGTGCCGATCCGGCTGTCCGTTACATGGGCTTCTACGCCTGCTTATATGATCAATCTATGCCTTCTCTTGCTTCGACTGCACCCACCGGAACTCTTGTCCCCGGAACGGTGAGCCCGCAGCTGCCCGTCCCGGCGTCAATTCCCCGCCCCGAGTATGTTGGCAAGCCCGGCCCGGAGAAGTTCACCGGCTCGGAGGTGAAATCCGCCGAGACCATTGAGAAGATCAGGATCGCCAGCCGGATCGCGGCCCGGGCCATCGTGGAGGTCGGCAAGCACATCGAGCCCGGCGTCACGACTGATCAGCTGGACAAGATCGGCCATGAATTCCTGCTGGACCATCATGCCTATCCGTCGACGCTGGGTTACCGGGGCTTCCCCAAGTCGCTGTGCTCATCGCTGAACGAGGTGATCTGCCACGGAATACCGGACAGCACTGTGGTGCAGGACGGCGACATCCTGAACATCGACATCACCGCCTTCATCGGCGGCGTGCACGGCGACACAAACTTCACTTTCCTGGTGGGAGACGTGGATGAGGAATCCCGACTCCTGGTGGAACGCACCAAGGAGTCCCTCAACCGCGCCATCAAGGCAGTGGCCCCCGGACGGGAAATCAACGTCATCGGCCGCGCCATCCAGTCCTACGCCAAGCGTTTCGGCTACGGTGTCGTCCGGGACTTCACCGGCCACGGCGTTGGCGAAGCCTTCCACACCGGCCTGATCATTCCGCATTATGATGCTGCTCCCGCCTACAACACAGTCATGGAAACGGGCATGGTGTTCACCATCGAACCTATGCTGACACTGGGTACGGTTGAGTGGGACATGTGGGCCGATGAGTGGACAGTGGTGACGCGCGACCGCAAGCGCACGGCCCAGTTCGAGCACACCCTGCTCGTCACCGAATCCGGCGCCGAGATCCTCACCCTTCCCTGATTTTCCTGCCGGCCCCGCCGGTTTCTTATCCGCTCCCCCCATTGCCCGACACCAGCCACGAACGGAATCACATTGGCCAAGAAGGACGACAAGTCAACCAAGAACGCCCCGCTGATCGGAATTGACATCGGCGGCACCGGAATCAAGGGCGGCATAGTCGACCTCAAGAAGGGCAAGCTCGTAGGCGACCGCTTCCGGGTCCCCACGCCGCAGCCCGCCACCCCGGAGTCCGTTGCCGAAACAGTGGCCGCGGTGGTCGAGGAGCTCAACGCACGGCCGGACGCCCCTGCCGTGGATTCCCCCATCGGTGTGACCTTCCCGGGCATCATCCAGCACGGTGTGGTGCACTCGGCAGCCAACGTCGACAAGTCCTGGCTCAACACGGACATCGATGCGCTGCTGACGAAGCGCCTGGGGCGCCCGGTCGAGGTCATCAACGACGCCGACGCCGCCGGCCTCGCCGAAGCCCGTTATGGTGCCGGTGAAGGCGTTTCGGGCACAGTGCTCGTGATTACGCTCGGGACGGGTATCGGCTCCGCCTTCATCTTCAACGGCAAGCTGGTCCCGAACGCCGAACTCGGACACCTGGAAATTGACGGTTTTGACGCCGAAAGCAAGGCGTCAGCCGTGGCCCGCGAGCGGGACGGCCTGAGCTGGACCGAATACAGCGTCCTCCTCCAGCGATACTTCTCCCACGTCGAGTTCCTCTTCTCCCCCGAACTTTTCATCGTCGGCGGCGGCATCTCCAAGCGCGCCGACGAGTACCTGCCGCATATGAAGCTCCGTACGCCGATTGTCCCGGCCGAGCTCAAAAACGACGCCGGGATTGTGGGCGCCGCGATCGAGGTCGCGCTGACCCATAAACTGGCTAAATAGGCAGCACGCCGTTTCCGTGGCTGCCACAGGCAGGGACGTAGCCATTGTCACCGGCGCCAGCCGCGGAATCGGCGCTGCCATCGCCCTCCGCGCGGCACGTGCCGGGTACACGGTCCTGGTCAACTACTCCGCGGACGCCGCTGGTGCCGCGTCCGTTGTGCGGGAGATCCGTGACTCCGGCGGGGAAGCGCTCGCCAGGCAGGCAGACGTCAGCGATCCCGAGGCAGTGGAATCCATGTTTGACGCGGCAGCCACCCTGGGCCCGGTCACGGCCGTCATCAATAATGCCGGTATCACCGGCAACCTGATCGGGAATCTCGCGGACGTGCCTGCGGCCACCATCCGCCGCGTCATGGAAGTCAACGTGTCCGGGCTGATCTACGTCTGCCAGGAAGCAGTGCGGAGGCTCAGCA
>NZ_JBBLYW010000066.1:0-99425 GCF_037911235.1 Arthrobacter oryzae | reverse complement strand
TCGATGATCGCCAGCACGGCCGAGGAGTGGTCGTTGGCGTGGATCCAGTCGCGGACGTTCTCGCCCTTGCCGTAGAGCTTGGGGCGGATCCCGTCGATCACGTTGGTGATCTGGCGCGGGATGAACTTCTCCACGTGCTGGTACGGGCCGTAGTTGTTGGAGCAGTTGCTGATTGTGGCCTGCAGCCCGAAGGACCGCACCCAGGCGCGGACCAGCAGGTCGGAGCCGGCCTTCGTGGAGGAGTACGGGCTGGAGGGGTTGTACGGGGTGGACTCGCTGAACCGTTCCGGGTCATCGAGTTCCAGGTCGCCGTAGACCTCGTCGGTGGAGATGTGGTGGAAACGCTTGTTGTGCTTCCGGGCGGCCTCGATCAGCGTGTAGGTGCCGATGATGTTCGTATCCAGGAACGGGCGCGGGTCATGCAGGGAGTTGTCGTTGTGCGATTCCGCGGCGTAATGGACCACAACGTCCGCGCCGGCCACGAGCGTGTCCACCAGTGCGGCGTCGCAGATATCACCCTGCACGAAGCGGAAACGGTCCTCGGGGAGCCCCCTGAGGGATTCCAGGTTGCCGGCGTACGTCAGCTTGTCCAGGACAGTGACGTGATCCTCGGTGTTCTCCAGAACGTAGTGGACAAAATTCGAACCGATGAAGCCGGCACCGCCGGTGACAAGGAGTTTCTGCATTCAGCCAGCTTAGCGCGGCACGCACCGGGACTTTCAGCGCCGGGCCTCCACGACAGGACTTACTGGTTTGCTGGCCGTGACAATGCACGCAATGATAGAGCGCATGCGTGGAATCATCTTGGCTGGCGGCACAGGCTCGCGGCTGCACCCGATCACCCTTGGCTCAAGCAAGCAACTTGTGCCTGTTTACGACAAGCCCATGATTTACTACCCGCTCTCCACCCTCATCCTGGCCGGCATCCGGGACATCCTGATTATCACCACGCCCCACGACGCCGAACAGTTCCAGCGACTGCTCGGCAATGGCTGGCAATTCGGCGTCAATATTACGTACAAGCAGCAGCCGAGCCCGGACGGCCTCGCGCAGGCGTTTGTCCTCGGAGAAGAGCACATCGGCAACGAACCGGTGGCACTGGTGCTGGGCGACAACATCTTCTACGGCCAAGGCATGGGAACCCAGCTGCGCCGTTTCAAGGACATCCAGGGCGGTGCAGTGTTCGGCTACTGGGTCTCGGACCCGACAGCCTACGGCGTTGTGGAGTTCGACGCCGACGGCCAAGCGATCTCCCTGGAAGAGAAGCCGGAAAAGCCGCGCAGCCACTACGCCGTTCCCGGACTGTATTTCTATGACAATGACGTTATTGACATAGCAAAGAACCTTAAGCCTTCCCCCCGCGGTGAACTTGAGATCACGGACGTCAACCGTACATACCTGGAGCGCGGTCAGCTGAAGGTTGAAATCCTTCCCCGCGGCACGGCGTGGCTGGACACCGGCACGTTCGACTCCCTCAACGATGCGTCGAACTTCATCCGCACGGTGGAGCACCGCCAGGGCCTGAAGATTGGCGCGCCGGAAGAGATCGCTTGGCGGCTTGGATTCCTCAGCGACGAGGAACTGCGCGAACGTGCCGAGCCCCTGGTCAAGAGCGGCTACGGATCTTACCTGCTGGAGCTACTCCGCAGCGCAAACAACTAAGAACAGGTATATCCCTACATGTCCTGGTGGAACACCCTGCCCGCACTTGCCGTCGCTCTCCTCATCACTTTCGGCCCCGGCGGGGTGCTCGCCTACTTCATGGGTGCCCGGAGGCTTCCCCTGCTCTGCCTTGCGCCCCTGCTCACCGTCGGCATCGTCGGCGTGGCCGGTATCGCAGCCGGCGCTGTTGGCCTCCGCTGGAACCTCACGCCGTTGCTGCTGACGACGGCGGGTGCCTCCGCGGCGGCATGGGCAATTCGGCGGTTTGTGTTCAAACCCGACTTTTCCGCGCCGCAGCCGGCACCTTTCCTTGCCTGGGCGGGAGCCGCCACGGGCATGGCCCTCGGCGGAGTCCTGACCGCGAGGCGGCTCACGGAGGTTATCGGCAGCCCGGAAAACTTCGCGCAGCGCTTCGATAATGTGTTTCACCTCAATGCCATCCGCTACATCATCGAGACCGGCAACGCGTCCTCGCTGACGTTGGGCGGCATGGCAGGAGGTGAAGGCGGCGGCGCGATCTACCCCTCCGCGTGGCACTCCGTCGCAGCCCTGATAGCCCAACTGTCCGCGTCGGATGTGGTTGTTGCTGAAAACGTCTTCAACATCACTATCGGCGCGGTGATCTGGCCGGCGGCGCTGATCCTGCTGGTGCACCAGATTGTCGGTCCCCGTCCCGTGGCACTGGCTCTCACAGGTGTCTTCGCCGCAGGGTTCACGGCATTCCCGATCTCGATCATGGACTTCGGCCCCCTGTACCCGAATATCCTGTCCTACGCGCTGCTGCCGGCGGCCCTGGCAGTCGTCATTGGACTGTGCCGGCTTGGGTTCGACCACCGTGAAGACCAGACCACGTTGTGGATGGCTCTCACCGTGGCCATCCCGGCGCTTGCCCTGTCACAGACCAACGGCCTCCTGTCCCTGGTAGCGTTCTCACTCCCCCTGGGCCTGTGGGTCGCAGGACGCGAGTTGTTGAGCCTCCGCGGCCGCCCGTTCCGTCCCATGCGGCCGCTGATCATCATCGGTGCAACCCTCGCGGGGCTTCTGGTGTTTGCACTGGTGTGGCGCGTATTGCGCCCCCTCGTGGATTACGACGGGTGGGCGCCGTTCACGGGCCTGACCGGTGCGGTGGGCGAAGTCATCTTGAATGCGCCCATCGGCCGGCCAGTCGCGTGGGCGCTCTCCATCCTCGCCCTCATCGGCCTTCAGCAGGTGCTTCGGAAAACCCGGAACTTCTGGATTGTCCTGTGCTGGCTTGTGCCGGTGATCCTTTACGTCACCACTGCCTCCACACCCAAGGGCTTTTGGCGGATGCTGCTGACCGGCGGCTGGTACCAGGACAGCTACCGCCTTGCAGCGCTCCTTCCCATCTTTACCGTGGTCCTCGCAGCCATTGGCAGCTTGTTCCTCTGGGACGTCCTTAAGGCTCCCGTGACCAAGGCCGCTGCCCGCGTCAGCGGGACGCTGGGCCGCAAGTTCCCGGCTGCGGCCCCGGCAGGACTGGCGGCACTCATCATTTTCGCGGCAGTCGTCGCAACCCAGACCGGAACCATGCGCGGAATCACGGAGGAGGCGTCACGGGCCTACGTTTTGGACTCCTCTTCGCCGATCGTCGACTCCGACGAGCTGGCCGTGATCAACCGCCTGCCGCAGACTGTTCCCGACAACGCGACCATCGCCGTGAACCCTTGGAACGGCGGATCTCTGGCCTATGCCCTCACGGGCCGCAAAGTGAGCACATACCATATGTTCTCCACTGACGACCCTGAGCTGGCGGCCATCAACAAGGACATCGGCGCCGCACTCCCGGGTTCCACCGTGTGCTCGATCGCCAAGTCGCGGCACGTCGAGTACATCCTTGACTTCGGATCCACTTATCTGGCCAACGCAGCGGCGGCCCAGGGCTTTAGAGGCGTCGTGGATGTCAAGGCATCACCGTCAGTAAAGGTTGTGGACAGCCAGGGGGACGCCAGGCTGCTGGAAGTTGTCTCCTGCGGCTAGGCCGTGGAATCCGCTTAGAGCCGATCTTCGATCATCGGCCCCAGGAGCCGGCTGAACTCGACGTTCAGGTGGTTGACGTCGAAATACACCACCACTCCCCCAACCACGCTGTAGCACCGGCTGTTGTCACAAAAATAGTCAGTCAGGTCCACGAGCTTTAGTCGTGGGTGTTCATTGGCGCGGGCCGCGTAGACCATAGGATCCGGCGGAGCAGCCGCGGCCCGGTCCACAGCGCACCGGGCCGGGTCTTCCACGTTGAGTAGGGCACAGTCCGGAGCCCGGACGTCGACGTTGTAGGGAGGATCCGCCAGGACCACCACCGTGCTGCCGGCGGAGGTCCAGGCCCTCCAGTACTTGCCGAAACCTTCGGCGTACTGTTCATTCTGGGACCGTCCCGAACCGTCCTCGACCCGTTCCCTTCGGGCAAAGGCAGAGGTGAAGACGTAGGCTGGCTTGTCTGCGGCCACGGCCTCGGACACCGCCTGTCCCCACGACCTGCAATTCTTGACGCTAGCCTGGTCCGCCACTGACGCATAGAAGCCCGCATACGTCACCGCAGCCGGCGGGCACCCGCCCAGGAAGCTGATTTTGAGCAGCCACTTTTTCCGTTTGGCCAGGTCGAACAAAGGCGCCTGCCACTGCTGGGCATGGGAGTCACCCACCAGCCAGACAGTCGGGGCGGCCGGTGCGCCGCCGCTGAAGTCGCAGATTCTGGTGGTCTTCTTGTCCCCGGCCATGAGGATGTCCAGATTATCTGTACATTCGGAAGCCGTCTTATGGTAGGCGTTAGCTTCGCTCATGGTCGGCACAAAAGCCGGACCGAACCTGTCGCCGCACTTGGCTGCGTGGTCCATGGCCCGCGGGCCGTAGCAGACGGACGTCTTCTGGTTGAGCATGATCTGTTCTGCCTCTGCCACCCGTGCTTGCTGGCCCAGGTAGACGCCGCCGGTGCCGGCAGCTATCACGGCCATTCCCAGCACCATGGCCATGACGGTCTTCACGGCAGGCTGGGACTTCGGCCGGAACTGCAGCCCCTTGTCCTCTACCCATACTTTGGTGGCCCACGCCAGGGGAACTGCTATCGCCAACAGAACGAGCTTGTCGGGGCTCCGGAGTTCGGCATCGATCAGGAACGGACCGACGACGATCAGCGGCCAGTGCCAGAGGTAGAGCGAGTAGGAGATATTTCCCAGAAACTGCACCGGCGGAAGTGAGGTCAGCCGGCTGTGCCACATGGCGTGGCCCGGGGTTCCGCCCGCAATGACCATTGCGGTAGCCATGACCGGCAGCAGCGCGGCCGTGCCCGGGAACGGTGTGGCGGCATCATAGAGGACGGCAGTGGCGATCAGCCCGCCGAAGCCCAGCAGGGCGAGTAGGTTTGCGGCGGCTGGGGTGAATTTGAGCCTGTTGACCATCAGTGCCAGCCCGGCACCAACACCGAATTCCCAGAGCCGTACATGCGTATAGAAGTAGGCCTCGTGGTGCCCCGCGCCGGAAAGGTAGGCGGAGAAGGCGAATGAGCCGGCAGCTGCCGCGGCGATCCCCGCCGCAACGACAACCCGGGGACGCACCTTGAGACGCACAGCCAGCGTGACCAGGCCTACCATCAGCAGGGGCCAGAGCAGGTAGAACTGTTCTTCCACGGACAGCGACCAGTAGTGCTGGGCCACCGTTGCGGATGCGGTTGATGCGGAATAGTCAACGGCGTTGGCCGCCAGCACCCAGTTCTCCGCATAGAGCGCACTTGCCAGGATCTGCTGAGCGGTGTCCGTCCATCTGGAGTACGGAAGGATCATCACGGCCGCAACGAGGGACACGGCAAGTACGGCGAATGCCGCCGGAAGGAGCCGCCGGATGCGCCTGGAGTAGAAGGCCGCCAGGCGCAGCTTCCCTGTCGCGAAGAGTTCCTTCGACAAGTGGGACGTAATGAGGAAGCCTGAAATG
Organism: Arthrobacter oryzae; assembly: GCF_037911235.1. Classification (GTDB taxonomy): domain Bacteria; phylum Actinomycetota; class Actinomycetes; order Actinomycetales; family Micrococcaceae; genus Arthrobacter; species Arthrobacter oryzae_E. Next base: position 93,821 of record NZ_JBBLYW010000066.1, on the reverse strand, counting down.
ACGAAGAATACGTCAACTCCGACGTAGCCGCCGGTGAGCTTACCCGGCCAGAGATGGCTCAAGACCACCAGCCCCACCGCAATGGCACGGAGGGCTTGGATATCGGCGCGAAATCCGCTTTTCGTTCCGGTTGCGCGCCGCGGACGCCGTTCGTGCTGCTGGAACTGCGCCCCTTGCCCCAACGGCACAGTTCGACTAGTCGACAAACCCACCCAACTCCTCAGACCTTTGCATAAGTGGGTCGCGTAGAGCCGGGCCCATGGTAGCTTATGCCATTGTCAGCTACGGGCCCAAGTTGGCGGCCGCCGGGATGCCCGTTTAGGAGCTGTACCAATTGGGTTGGCGCCAACGGAAAGTGTTAACCTTGGCCGATGACTGAGAACCTCTATCTCGTTGCCTCCGGTGGAAATCCGAACTATGGCGATGAGCTGATCGTTGCTGCGTGGCTGCGGTTCCTGGCCCGCGTCCGGCCTGACGCCGCTGTCTGGCTGGACTGCCCGCAGCCGGGCACCGCAAGTGCCCTTTTCGCCGGGATTCATCCTGGGTTCCGCGCCACGAATACGCTCTGGCGGGCCTGCGCAGAGGCTCCGGATCAGTCTGCCCAGGGCGTATGGGAGCACGTGGGCAAGATGGTTGCCCACGGCGGCACCCCTATGTACGACGTCGGGCTGATGGTGCTGGGCCAGGCCGACTCAATCCACCTGCTTGGCGGTGGCTATGTCAATGGTGTCTGGCCGGACCACGTGGGACTCGTCGCAGGTATGGCGGCCACACGCAAGCTGAACGGATGCAGGCTGGTGGGTTCCGGGCTCGGCTTGATGCCGCTGCCTGAAAACGCCGAACTACTCGCGAAAACCTTCGCGGACTTCTCGGCGGTCAGCGTCCGTGACGACGCCAGCGCGGAGTTCCTCGGCCTCGAAACGGGGCTGGATGATGTCTTCCTGGGCCTGCTCCATGAGCTGCGCCGGAGCGCGGATTCAGAGCGTGTCCAGGCACGCGCCAAGGATGTGATGTTGTGCATCCAGAGCGACATGACCGATGAAGCGACGTTCTCCCGGCTCCGGGACAAGCTGCGGGTTGTTGTCGAAAACTCCCTCGCAAACGGTCTCTCGGTGGGCTACGTGGAGGCGATTCCGGGATCGGACCGTCGAATGTTCGATGCCCTTGAAGGACTAATCCCCGAGGAGAACTTCACCCCGTTCACACAGGTGTGGAGTGAAGGCCTGCCGGTCCGCCGGGGACAGCAGTGGTACACCTCCCGATTCCACCCGCACATGGTTGCGGCCGCCGCAGGCGCCAGGGGCGTCGCCATCGGCATCCTTGACGACTACTACGACATCAAGCACCGATCGCTGCTGGAACTCGGCTCCGGTTGGACCTATGCCGCTGCAGGCGGCGACGCGGAACTTCCGGAAGCAACCGGCTCGGCGGGCTTTGAAGCAAGCGCCATTCGGTTGGCGGGCAGAAAGAGGACCGAAGCGCTGGCTTTGTATCCGGTCCGCTAAGCCGGGGACAGAACAAAAGGGGGCCCGTCCGGGCCCCCTTTTGCTATGCCGTTGGCGCCTCAGCGGACGCTTCTGGCCATTTTCGGCTTGGGATCAAACTTCAGGCCTGCCAGGATCTGTTTTGCCACCCGAAGCTGCAAACGGCGCCCCACGCCGCCCTTGACCATCCAGGCGTACGTTGTGACCACAAACTGCAACCAGGCCAGCTTGTCATCGTGATGCCAGCGGTATGACGATTCGTTGCGCGCTCCATAGAGGAACTTCCAGGCATTCCCGGGGTTCAAGTCGCCGAAGTTCACGCCGCGGTTTGTCGGCATGTCGTGGGTCACCATGCTATCGAGGATCTGGACTCCGGGTCCCTCGGCGCTGATCCTGAGTGTGTACTCCATGTCGTCGAACCAGATGAAGTACTCAACAAGGGGCAGTCCATATTTGGCGATGGACCGGCGCGGAATGAGGACTGAAACGAAGGAACAGTTGGTGATCAGCACCGCACGCTGGCCTTTGGCGATCAGGCGTCCCCAGTCCCAGGTGGCGCCGGCGTTGTTCATCTCGCAGATCGAGCCGTCGGTGTAACGGACGACGGAGCAGCTGTACGGTACATGGCGTCCGAGTTCCTGTTCAGCTTCTGCATGCCCTGAAAGAAGCTTCTCCAGGGCATTTTCCTCGGTGTAGCAGTCATCGTCCATGATCCACACCCAGTCGGCGCCGCGCTCGTAAGCTCGCTCCATGCCGGCAGCAAAACCCCCGGCACCGCCCGTGTTGGAATCCAGGCGGACGATCTCCACCCGCGGATCGTCTTCGTAAACTGCCAGCAGTTGCGGCGTGGAGTCCGTGCTGGCGTTGTCGATGACAATCAGCCGGTCAACGGGCCGGGACTGGGAGAGGATCGAGTCGAGAACCCTTCCGAGCTTGTCAACACGGTTGTAGGTGACGACTACGGCTGCGACCTGGTCGGTCATGCTTTCCATCCTTCGTAAAGTTCTGTGGTCCATTCCCGTGCTTCCGGGAGTTCCTTCAGTGCGGCGATTTTCTGCCTTTGCTCTTCAACGATCTGTTCGCGCAGTTCCTCCGAGGCCATGATCGCCTTGGTGCGCTCGACAGCTTCCTTGATGAAGGCCAGGGGCTGCCTGGGTACCAGCACCTTGTCGGACACGAGCGACGCCTGGGAGCCAACGTCTGTGGACAGGACCGCGACGTCCTGGGCTGTCGCCTCAAAGGTCGTCAGGGTGAGTCCCTCATTGTCCGAGGAAATCACCAGCAGGTCCGACTCAGCCAAGGTGTCATCAACGGAACGCGGCGGCTGACGCAGCTCAAGGCAGTCCGACAGTCCGTACTTCGCAACCAGCCTCGACGTCTCTTCAGCCAGGGCCCCTGATCCGTGCAGGATGAACCGCACGTCCTGTTCCGTGGAGCGCCGGAGCTGGGCGGCGTACCGGAGGAAGAGGTAAGGGCGCTTCTGTTGGCTGAGCCGCCCGATGAAAGACACCGTGAAGGGACGCCCGGGGTCCTTTTCAACATGTTCCGCAGTCCCTACCTCGCTCAGGCCGTACAGCGGAGCGAGGGCGACCCGTTCCTTCGGCACATCCCGCTGCAGGACCATGTAGTCCCTCAGCTGTGGCGAGATGACATGGTGCATATCGATGGCATTGGACAGTTTGACTGCCACTTCGACGAAGCCTCCGGTCCTCCATTCGATGACGTGGAGCGAGTCAGCCGTCCGGATCCCCGGGTCCATGGCTTTGAACCACGCAAGGCGGTGGTAGAGCCACCCGTTGTGATGGACGTGGATGCCGTGGATCGAGAACTTCGTCAGCAATGCCAGCAGGAGTTCCGATTCCTCCTCGTCCGAAACGGGGAGCGTCAGCGGCAGGACCAGGGCGCCATCAAGTTCGGGGCGCACGATCCACGGGTGGGCCGACTCGCGGTCGGTCAGCACGATGGGCAGGAAGCCGGCCTCACGCGCCAGGGCGATGGTTTCAATGGCCCATCGTTCCGCCCCGCCCATTTCCAGCCAATGCAGCCCGAAGATAATGGCGGGTTCGCCTTGTTCGGACGGGCTGCGCAACGGCGCAGCGGATTCGATCGGGGCCATCCGCGGCGGCCGGCGATTCGGAGTGACACGCTTTTCGTAGTAGTCGGTCAGTCCCTGCCGTAGTGCGTCGAAGGCGATCGGCGCGCCAAACCGGGCGCGGCGAAGAATTTTCGCTTTGCGGCCCGGACGGTCATAGTAGGTCGCTCCGCCTTCTGCGCGCTCCCCGCCCAGATCGAGCACCAGGGGAACAAGGGCCGAGTCTGCGGCCACTGTCGATGGAACCGTGCTCTTGACCCCCACGGTGCACACCACAGTGCGGTTCGGCTCCCACTCGTGGCGGTGGCAGGCGTGGCCCGTCAGGTGCGGAAACTCGCCGTCCGGGGCGCGGAGGACGATGACCTTGAATTCACGGCCAGGCTGGATCAGTGAGTGGTAGTTCAACCCGCCAACGAGCAGGCCGAGTTCCCTATCGGAGAGTCGGCCCTCTCCGCCTGCCAGGCCTGAACCGCCGTCGTCTACAACTTCGAAGAGCTTACGGGCCCTACTCATCTAAACTCCCTACTGCAATCGTGTTCATATGCGTCAGCTCCGTCTCAGCCTTCCCGGAGAAGGCGTACTGCTTCCCCGATAGGCCCGTCTGCGACCTTTTTGCCCTGCCGCAGCACGACACCCCTGTCACAGACTTTGCTCACCATGTCGAGGTCGTGGCTGACGACAACAAGCGTGCAGCCTGACTCCCGGAGTTCCTGGATGCGCGCCAGGCACTTCTTCTGGAACGGTTCGTCGCCGACCGAAAGAATTTCATCAATCAGGAAAACGTCGGGATTCGTGTGAACGGCGACTGAAAACGCCAAGCGCAGGAACATTCCGGATGAGTAAAACTTCACCTCGGTGTCGATGAATTTTCCGATTTCGGAGAACTCAACGATCTCGTCAAAGCGCGCTGCTGTTTCCTTCTCGGTCATTCCCAGAAGTACACCGTTCAGGAACACGTTTTCACGGCCGGTCAGGTCCGGGTGGAATCCGGCGCCCACTTCAATAAGCCCCGCAACCTTGCCGCGCGTCCTGACACTGCCCGTGTCGGTGCTCATGACACCGGAGATGAGCTTCAGGAGGGTCGATTTTCCAGAACCGTTAAAACCCAGCAAGGCCACGGACTCGCCGACGCCTACCGTAACGTCCACATCGTCCAGCGCCATGAACGTCGAGGAAAGGTCCCCCCGGCGTCCCTTGAAAAGCCAGACCACGGTCTCCTTCAGAGACCGTGTGTGCCGGAGGTTAAATCGTTTGGATACCTTTTCTACGATGATTGCTTCAGCGGCCATCACAACTCCTGCGCGAATCTGCCCTCAAGGCGACGAAATACGGTCTGGCCAATTGCGAGGAGCACCAACGAAATCAACAGCCCGACCGGCAACCACAGCGAGATGAGGTTGTCCGGCATTCGGGCGCCTTCGGCGGCAGTCCGCACCGCCCCGGTCGGTGCCCAGAATGCGAAGTGGAACAGTTCGACGGCGATCGTCATCGGGTTGAGCTGGTAGAAGAAGTAGAACGTCTCCCCCAGAGTGTCCCTGACCAGGTACCAGGCATAGAGGACAGGCGAGAGCCACGTGGCCATCATGAGCATCAGGTCAACGATGTTTTCGGAGTCCCGAAACATCACATTGGCGGCTGCAAATAGGAGGCCCAGGCCAAGCGACAGCATCGAGACAATGACGAATGCACCTACGGCGCCCAGAAGCTGCACGATGCTTGGAGTCCACCCGAAGAAGAAACAGGCCACCAGCAGGATCAGGAACTGGGGCAGGAAGTGGACCATGGCCACCCAGACGGAGGCCACCGGGAACAGCTCCCGCGGGAGGAAGATTTTCTTGACCAGCGCACCATTGGCAACAATGGACCGTGTCGCGTTGCTGAAGGCCTCGGAAAAGAAGTTCACGAGGATGATGCCCGAGAACATGTAGATCACGAAGTTGGGCTGCTTGTTCAGGCCCAGGAAGACTCCGAGCGCGAAGTAGAAAACGATGAACTGCACGCCCGGCTTGACGTAGCTCCAGAGCAGGCCCAGCACCGAGCTGCGGTAGCGGACCTTGAGTTCCTTCCGCACGATGAGCCGGAGCAGTTCCCGGCGGCGGAGCACGTCGAGAAGGCCGCCGCCCTTGTCGGGAGCAGCCAAAAGCTCAGCGCTCATGCGTCCACTCCTCCACTTTCCAGCATGGCGCCAGCTTCAAAATGCGGCCGGATCTGGTTGTCGAACATGGTCAGGGCTGAACCGATCGCCATGTGCATGTCGAGGTACTTGTACGTTCCGAGCCGGCCGCCGAACAGGACATCCTTCTCCGCAGCCGCGAGGTCGCGGTACTTGAGCAGGCGTTCCCGGTCGGCTGCGGTATTGATCGGGTAGTACGGCTCGTCACCCTTCTCAGCGGCCCGGGAGAACTCACGCATGATCACGGTCTTCTCGGTCTGGTAGTCGCGTTCCGGGTGGAAGTGGCGAGGTTCGATAATGCGCGTGAAGGGGACATCGTCGTCGTTGTAGTTCACTACAGACGTACCCTGGAAGTCCCCGACGTTGAGGACTTCCTCTTCGAAGTCAATGGTCCGCCAGGACAAATCGCCTTCCGAGAAATCGAAGTACCGGTCAACCGGTCCGGTGTAGATCACCGGGATGTTGCCGACAACCTTGTTCTTGCTGTACTCGTGCGACTCATCGAAGAAATCTGTGTTGAGCCGGACCTCGATGTTCGGGTGGTCCGCCATCTTTTCAATCCACGCGGTGTAGCCGTTGGTCGGCAGGCCCTCGTAGGTGTCGTTGAAATAGCGGTTGTCATAGTTGTATCGCACCGGGAGCCGCGAGATGATCCCTGCGGGCAGGTCCTTTGGATCCGTCTGCCACTGCTTGCCGGTGTAATGCTTGATGAAAGCCTCGTACAGGGGCCGGCCGATCAGCTGAATGCCCTTGTCGTTCAGGTTTTGCGGATCAGTGCCTGCGAGTTCGCCGGCCTGCTCCTGGATAAGCGCCTGCGCCTCGCCCGGAGTCAGGTTGGAGCGGAAGAACTGGTTGATCGTGGCCAGGTTGATCGGCAGCGAGTACACCTCACCCTTGTGGACCCCGTAGACCTTGTGCACGTAGTTGGTGAACGTCGTGAAACGGTTGACATACTCCCACACGCGTTCGTTTGACGTGTGGAACAAGTGGGCCCCGTAGCGGTGCACCTCGATGCCGGTCTGCTCTTCCTTTTCGCTGTAGGCATTCCCGCCGATGTGGTGGCGGCGGTCGAGAACAACGACCTTCAAGCCCAGCTCAGTGGCGGCCTGTTCTGCGATTGTCAGGCCGAAAAAGCCCGACCCTACGATGACGAGGTCAGCGGTCACAAAATCTCCTGATTCGAATGCGGGCAGCCCAATGTTGTGCATTGGCTGCTGCTCTAGCCTACCCGAGGCTGCACCGCCACCAGTGAATCCCCGGCACAGGCCGGGCTTTTCCACATAGACCTTTTCGGGCGATGCCCCCGCAAGGTGCCCGCCGGTAGCTTGGGCAGAAACCGTCTCCGTCCCAAGGGAAAGCACCCGATGACGCTCCACTGCACGCTGGTCCGCGGACCCGAGGCCGGCAGCCCTGGTCCCCCGCTCGAACTCACGATCGAGGCGCGGCCGGGATGCGCCGGGTCCGCGCTGCAGCATGCTTTGGAGCGCGAATACGGCGCAGGCGAACTCTCGGTTGCCGGCCTTCCGCTGTCCTCTCTCGTACTCGGTGTACCTCCCCTCCTTTCCGGGGCCGTCATCGTCGACGGTGCCGGCGGACGATCTTCGCAGATCGGTGCGGAAAAGGCCGCCACCTTGCTGGTTGCCGTTCACAGCGGACCCGCTGCGGGGACACTGGTGCCGCTGCGGCGCGGTACGTACCGGATCGGCCGGAGCGGCACGGATATCGTCCTGCCGGACCCTGCCCTCTCGCGTGAACACGCCAGGCTGGATGTGACTGACACAGCTGTCACCATCGCCGACCTGGACAGCGTCAACGGATCGTTCGTGGACGGGAAGCGGGTGGCGCAGGCCGAGGTCTCAACGGACTCGGTCATCAGTTGCGGGAGTTCGACGCTGTCGGTCGTGTTCGGCCCCGCGCCCGCCGGACGGCTCCCGGAGTGGGACGCTGCCGGGTCCAGTGTGGCTGACCCAATCAAGATTCCGCATAGGCCGGAAGGCGGCAACAGGGGCCTGCTCCTGGTCACTGCGGTGCTGCCGCTGCTCATTGGCGTAGGCCTGGCTGTCATCACCGGAATGTGGATGTTCCTGGCCTTCACGGCAGTCTCTGCCGTCTCCATGCTCGTCCCCGTGATCGCCGGACGCCGCCAGCGGCGTCGACTCAAGTCGCTTGTGGCTGCCGCCGTCCGAGAAGACAGGGAACGACGACGACGCTCCGCACCGTCCGCGGCCGAACTCGCACTGAGAGGGCAGGCACCACATGCCAGCCGGCCGGCCACCCCAGCCGTACCCGACGACATCGGGCTGCGGCTCGGACGTGCGGAGCAACTGGCCAACATTCGCCTGGATCCGGTCGACCCCGATTTCGAGGCGCCGGCGGTCGGACTTATGCCGCTCATCCTGCAGCTTTCAGACCATACATTTGTCCGTGGCCCGCGGCAGGACGTCGCCGGTCTGGCGCGGTTCCTCATCATGCAGCTCACCAGTTACCGTTCTGCGGCACGGACCCGCGTCCTGGTGCACGGGTCACCCTGCACCCTGCCGCTGACCGCCCGGTACCTTGCACAGGTCATCCTCTCATCCAACCGACGGACGACGGCGACCCTTCTGGAACGTGGCATCGACCGGGCCCGGGAACGGGGCGTGCTCGTCCTGACTGGCAGCGTCGATGTCCCGGCGGAAGTTCCGGACCTGTCAGACGTCGCAGTCAGCCACGGCTGGCAGGTGCTTGACTGCACACTGGATGGTGCCGCGGAATCCGGCGATGTCATCGAACTGGGCGGAGCCACCGCCAGGGTATGCGGTACGAATTCCCCTACGGACTTCCTGCCTGACCTCGTTCCGGAGGGGGTCTTCGACCGGTATTGCCGGAGTATGGCGCTGCAGCTTGAGTGCAGTCCCCAGGCTGAACCTGCTGTGCCGCAGAACTGCTCGCTGGCCGACATCCTTCCCTGGTCCCCTGCAGACGTGTCGGCCCGCTGGCTCGCCGGAGACCTGAGGCCGGGGCTCTCCGTCCCTATCGGGATGGCCGCCCTGGGCCCCCGCACGCTTGACCTTGAGTCGGACGGTCCGCATCTGCTGGTGGCCGGAACCACCGGCTCCGGAAAGTCCGAACTTCTCCGGAGCCTGACCGCAGGCCTGGCTCTCAGCTACCCGCCGACCAGGATCACCTTCCTCTTCTTTGACTTCAAGGGCGGTTCGGGCCTCGGACCGCTGACCGGTCTTCCCCACTGTGTCGGAATGCTCACTGACCTCACCCGGAATGAACTGGACCGCGCACTGAGTTCCCTGCGCGCCGAAATCCGGTACAGGGAGGAAGTCCTTTCGGCCGCACAGGCACCGGATCTGGGCGGTTACAGGGCCGCGGGCTCCCCGGCCGGTCCGCTCGCCCACCTGGTCCTCATCATCGACGAATTCAGGATGCTCGTCGAAGACGCCCCCGAGGCCCTGAAGGAGCTCATGCGGATTGCGGCCATCGGCCGGTCGTTGGGAATCCACCTGATTATGGCCACGCAGCGACCCCAGGGAGCCCTCACGGCGGACATCCGCGCGAACGTCACCACCAGTATTGCGCTGCGAGTCCAGTCAGAAATGGAATCGGTCGACATCATCAACACCAGGGTCGCCGCAGGCATAGGGGTGGGCAGCCCAGGCCGCGCATACCTTGCCCGCGGAACGGAGGACCCGGTCGAGTTCCAAGCTGCCTCCCTGGCTGGCGCCAGTGGAGCGGTGAACTCTTCCACGGTCCGGGTCCGCCTCGCAGCGGAGGCCGCCGGCACGCCGGCGCCGGAGCGCGACGGACGAGACGTCGGCCTGCCGCTTTCCCCGGCCCAGGCGGCTGTTCCCCTTGTTGAATCGCTGGTGGACCTCTGGAACGGCATGGGAGGCGCTGCGCCCCGCCGCCCGGTGGCACCTCCGTTACCTTCGAAAGTCGTCCTCACCGGAACTGCAGGCACCGGCGGATCCACGTCCGGTGTCTGGTCAGTAGAGCTCGGATTAGTCGACGAGCCGGAGCAGCAACACGTTTCCCTGCTGACGTGGCTGCCGTCCGACCATGGCCACCTGGCTTTCGTCGGCGTGACGGGCAGCGGGGTGGACGAAGCCATGGACCTGGCGTTGCAGCAGCTGATCGGGCATGACGTGGAATCCCACATCTACCTGCTCGACGCGGGAAACTCATGGAGCTCCGTAAGTTTCCAGCCGCGGGTGGGAGCGTCCGCCGGCCTTCACGAACTCCGCCGCGCAGTTCGGATCCTTGAGCGCGTTGCCCTCGAAATCTCCCTGCGGCTCAACCGGCCGGCAGACGTAAGTTCGCCGCCGATTGTCCTGGTGCTTGGCGGCTGGGGCTCGTGGGTTTCGTCGCTCCGGGCGGGGCCGCTGGCCTGGGCGGAGGACCTGGTCCAGGACATCGTCCGGGACGGCGCCAAGGCAGGCGTGACGGTGCTCATTGGCGGCGACCGGGAGGTTGTAACAGCCCGCTACTTCGCATCCGTCCCCAATCGGGCCTACTTTCCCACGGGCTCCACCGACGAGGGCCGGCTTGCGTGGCCACGGCTGCCGGACGTCACGCGGCTCCGGGGACGCTCGGTGGTCTTCGGCCCGCTGACGGCCAGCCCGGGCTCGGTGGCCCAGTTTTATGATTCGGCCCCGGCTGGATTGGCCGACGCGGCCATGGCCAAGGAACCTGCTGTCAGGCCGTTCAGAATTGAAGCCCTGCCGACGCGCCTGGGTGTGTCCGACATCCTGTCGCGTGTAACGTGCCACCCGGTGTCATCCGCCGGCAGCGCGGCTCACGCCCGGGGCGGAAACAAAAACCGCAACATCATCGTCGGCCTCGGCGGTGACGAACTCATCCCGGCAACTCTCCAACTCCTGCCAGCCGGCGTCGTGCCGGTTCTGGGAGGCCCCTCGTCCGGCAAAAGTTCCCTGCTGGCAACTATTCCGTTCCTGAACCCTGACGTTCCAGGATGGCTCTTTCCCGGCCCGGAAGATGATGTCGCCAGCTACTGGGCGGAGGTTGTGGCGAGCGCTGATGCAGGCAGGCTCAACAAGGACTCGATACTGCTCGTGGACGATGCGGATCTGCTGTCACCGGAAACCGGCCGTCATCTCGCGACCCTCCACGGACTGGGGTTGGGGGGAATACTGACGGCGGGGTTCAGCCCGTCACTTGGCCAGCGCGTACCGCTGGCCGCCCAGGCCCGCGGCCAGGGAACCGGAATCCTGATCGCGCCGCGCAACGTGATGGACGGGGATTTCTTCGGTGTTCGCTTTGAGGTGGAGCCCAACCCGCCGCCCGGACGGGCCGTCCTCATTGCCGAAGGCCGGGGAACACCCGTTCAGCTGGCAGCCGCGCCGGGACCGCCTCTCACGCCGCCAATCACAGCGCCGGAGGCGCTCCCCCGGCACGGGAGGCATAACTGATCACGCCTTTGTTGAAAAGCAGGACCACGGCCACGAGCGCCGGAACCAGCATGGCGAATCCCGCAGCAACATAGCCACCCGTGAGTGTCGGAAATCCGATGGTCAGGACAAACAACTGAGCCACCAGGGCCCCCGCCCGTGGCCAGCGGTATCCACGGAACAGGAAATAAGCAACGGCGTATAGCCACGCTGCAAAAGAAACCAGGAGCACCAGGGTGAATACGGCCCCCCAAAATGAAAGGACGGGCGCTCCGGTGACCAGTTGGGTCGCGTACCAGGCCGCAGCCCCGAGAAGGGCTGTTGCTTCAGCGGCCACAATCAGCGACAAGACGGTGACCGCCGGTGGACGTGTGGCCCGGGCTTCCGGGGAAACAGGGCTCGGAGATGCACCTGAAGCGTCAGTGGAGCCGGGAAGTCGGGGCTCGGGGGTGGAGTCGGAGTGGTCCTCTGGGGGTCTTGACACACTGGCACCATACCGGACATAGTCGACACCGGGGAGAGCGCCGGCGAGCTATGTGACGTATCGCTCACGCTTAAGAGGCACTTCGTGGACGATTACCCCTTGTTTACACAGCGTTAACATGACACGCTTAATTCAGATGACCAAGGGGACCCGGCAGGGTCCCTTTCTTATGTAGCCTCTAGTGAATATTTTCACAAGAGGTCTTTTAACGAGTTCCCAGGAATGGAGTGACTGATCAGCATGGATTGGCGTAACCGCGCAGCGTGCCTCGACAAGGACCCGGAGCTGTTCTTCCCGGTAGGAAACACCGGGCCTGCTCTCCTGCAGATCGAGGAGGCCAAGAGCGTGTGCCGCCGCTGCCCGGTGGTGGATACCTGCCTCCAGTGGGCCCTCGAATCGGGACAGGACGCCGGAGTCTGGGGCGGAATGAGCGAAGACGAACGGCGGGCCCTTAAGCGCCGCGCCGCTCGCGCACGTCGGGCTTCCTGAACGAAGAATTCCGGCCTCAGGGCTAATAAAGGCGGCCGCGGACTTCACAGTCCGCGGCCGCCTTGTATTTTAAGCTGCCTTGTCTTGAGGGGCCGGCGTCACCGCTTTTGCAGGTTCAAGACGATCTGCACTGCAGTGCCGCCGCCCTCGCGGGGTTTCCACTGAATGCTTCCGCCGAGCTCGCTGGTGACGAGGGTCCTGACGATCTGCAATCCCAGGCCTTCCACGTGGGGAGTCTCCGGAAGCCCGACACCGTCATCGGCAACGGTCACGGTCAGGAATTCGTCGCCGTCGTCGCCCTCCGACCGGTCAGCCAGAAGCCAAACAGTTCCGGTTCTCCCTTCGAGTCCGTGTTCGACGGCGTTCGTCACCAGTTCGTTGATCACCAAGGCCAGCGGAGTGGCGAAGTCGCTGGGCAGCTCACCGAACAGGCCGGACCTGGCAGTCTTGACCTGCTGCGACGGCGAAGCGACTTCGGCGGAGAGCCGGAACTGACGGCCGATCAGCTCATCGAAATCAACGCTTTGGGTCAACCCCTGGGACAGCGTCTCGTGGACGAGGGCAATCGTTGCGACTCTCCGCATGGCCTGCTCGAGGCCCTGTTTGGCCTCATCGCTGACCATCCGGCGCGACTGCATGCGCAACAACGCAGCAACAGTCTGCAGATTGTTCTTCACCCGGTGGTGGATCTCCCGAATGGTGGCGTCCTTCGTCACCAGTTCCATCTCCCGGCGCCTGAGCTCCGAGACGTCACGGCAGAGCACCAGCGCCCCGAACCTCTGCTGCTCATCGCGCAAAGGGATGGCCCGGAGTGACAGGCTGACTCCGCGGGATTCAATTTCGCTGCGCCACGGCATACGTCCTGTCACTACCAGCGGCAGGGTTTCATCCACCATGCGGCGGTCCCGCAGCAGTCCCGCCGTGACTTCGGCCAGGGACCTGCCCTCGAGTGATTCGCCGTCACCCAGGCGCCGGAATGCGGAGACACCGTTCGGACTGGCGTACTGCACAATCCCGTCTGCATCGAGCCGGATCAGACCATCGCCCACGCGGGGAGCGCCGCGGCGGGAGCCGGTGGGCGAAGCGAAATCCGGCCACAAGCCGAGGGTTCCCATCCGCAGCAAATCGTAGGCGCATTGCCTGTACGTCAGTTCGAGCCTGGACGGCATCCGTGAACTCGACAGGTCCATGTGGGTGGTCACGACGGCCAGCGTCCGGCCGTTCCGAACCATGGGGACAGCTTCAACCCGAAGGGCCATGTCGCTGCTCCAGTTGGTTTCGCTGGAGCGCTCGATGGTGCGGCTGCTCCACGCCTTGTCTACCAGCGGTTGCAGGTCCGACCTGATCCCCTCCCCCACGAAATCGGCGTGGAACACCGTATGCGTGGTGGAGGGGCGGACGTGGGCCAGGGCCACATAACCGAACTCAGGATGCGGAAACCAGAGGGCCAGGTCGGCGAAGGCGAGGTCGGCGACCATCTGCCAGTCACCCACCAGGAGGTGCAGCCACTCGGCATCCCCCGGCCCGAAATCAGCATGTTCCCTGATGGGGTCCGTAAAGATTGCCACTACACCTCCAGATTCGGCGCTTGGAACGGGATCCCTAGCGCCGGACGATTGACCTCAAGAGCCTCAATGCTACCGACAGTGAGGCCATATCGTCCGCTTCAAGCGAGTTGACCTCGTCAAACATGCTCCTGGCACGGTCCAGCTGTTCGGCATTCAGGCCTTCCCAGTTCACAACGCGGTCCTCCGCCGAGGCTCCGGGCGACGTCGACTCAAGCACCGACGTCGTAATGTCCGAAATCGTGGAGTAGAGGTCATCCCGCAAGGCAGCGCGGGCCAGCGCCTGCCAGCGGTCCCGCCTCGGCAGCTTGGTGATTCGTTCCAGGAGGGAGTCCACGTGGAAGCGGTCGAAGACCGTGTAGTAGACATGCGCAATGCTTTCCACGGGCTCCGGGTTGGCGTGGGCGATCTTGGCAATGTCGAGCAGCACGAAACTTTCGAACAGTTCCGCCCAGCGATGGGCGAGATCCTCAGGAAGGTCCCAGCTGCGGGCCTTTTCCAGCCACGCAGCCACGCGGACACGGTCATCGCCACGCAGGTAATCGAGAAGGCGGGCTCGCATCGGATCCATCAGCGGCTTGAACTCGTCCACGATCTCCGAGATGGGCCGGGAGGCACCACCCTGGCCGAGGACCCACCGGACAGCCCGGTCCAGCAGCCGTCGAATGTCCAAGTGGACGGTGCTCCAGTGCTCGGTGGGGAAAGATGCCGGCAGTTCATTGAGTTCGCCCACCATGATGTCCAGCTCGTAGACTTCGCGGAGGGCCACGAACGCCTTGGCCACGGCGGCTTCATTAGCTGATGTCTCTTCAATGGTGCGGAACGCAAACGTGATGCCGCCCAGGTTGATCATGTCGTTGGCCACGACAGTGGCAATGATCTCGCGCCGCAGCGGATGGGTGTCGAGCTCGGCGTCGAACCTTTCCCGGAGCTGCTGGGGGAAATAGGACCGGAGTGTCTGCCTGAACCACGGGTCGTCGGCGAGGTCGCTCTCCCGCAGTGCCGTTGCAAGTTCGATCTTTGCGTAAGCCGCGAGCACTGACAGCTCCGGCGAGGTCAGCCCCTGACCCTGGGCCAGTCGTTCCCTCAGCGTCTCAGTGGTGGGCAGGGCTTCGAGGTCGCGCTTAAGGTCGGCGGATTTCTCCAGCCAGTCCATGAGCCGTTCGTAGCTGGGGCTCCACTCCGCCACACGGATGCGGTCATTGAGCAGCAGGATGTTCTGGTCAATGTTGTCCTCCAGCACCAGCCGCCCTACTTCGTCCGTCATGGATGCCAGGAAGTCCGCCCGCTCTGCGGCGTCGATCTTGCCCGCCGCGACCATCCGGTCCACAAAGATCTTGATGTTGACTTCATGGTCCGAGCAGTCAACGCCGGCCGAGTTGTCGATGGCGTCGGTATTCAGGATGACTCCCTGCAGTGCGGCTTCAATGCGTCCGCGCTGGGTCATGCCCAGGTTTCCGCCTTCTCCAACCACCTTGACGCGAAGGTCGCGCCCGTCGACGCGGATGGCGTCGTTGGCTTTGTCCCCCACCTCAGCATGCGTTTCCGTGCTTGCCTTGACGTAGGTGCCGATGCCGCCGTTGTACAGCAGGTCCGCGGGCGCCAGGAGAATGGCACGAAGGAGTTCCGGCGGGCTCAGTTCGGTGGTGCCGTCCGGCAGGCCGAGGGCCGTACGCACTTGCTCGGAGACGGGAATGGATTTTGCCTGCCGGCCGAAGACGCCGCCGCCTTCGCTGATGAGGCCCTTGTCGTAGTCGTCCCAGGAGGACCGGGGCAGATCGAAGAGCCTCTGCCGCTCTGCAAAGGACGCGGCCTCATCGGGATTCGGATCGAGGAAGATGTGGCGGTGGTCAAACGCTGCCAGCAGCCGGATGTGCTGCGAAAGCAGCATCCCGTTGCCGAAGACGTCCCCGGACATGTCGCCCACGCCCACCACGGTGAACGGTTCCGACTGCGTGTCCAGGTCCAGCTCGCTGAAGTGGCGCTTGACCGATTCCCACGCGCCGCGGGCGGTGATCCCCATTGCTTTGTGGTCGTAGCCCACGGAGCCGCCGGAAGCGAAGGCATCCCCCAGCCAGAAGCCGTACTCCGCCGAGAGCCCGTTCGCGATGTCCGAAAACGTTGCGGTTCCCTTGTCCGCGGCGACAACAAGATAATTGTCGTTGTCGTCATAGCGGACGACGTCGGACGGCGGAACCACGGCTTCGCCGTCGGGAGTGGTGATCAGGTTGTCCGTCAGGTCCAGCAGGCCGCGGATAAATGTCTTGTAGCTTTCCACGCCCTCCGCCATCCAGGCTGTCCGGTCAGCGGCAGGGTCCGGGAGCTGTTTGGCGAAGAATCCGCCTTTGGCGCCCGTGGGGACAATAACGGCGTTCTTGACGGTCTGCGCCTTAACAAGGCCAAGGATCTCGGTGCGGAAATCCTCCCGGCGGTCAGACCAGCGCAGTCCGCCGCGGGCCACCTTGCCGAAGCGCAGGTGCACGCCCTCGACCCGGGGCGAGTAGACCCAGATCTCGAACATGGGCCGGGGGAAGGCCAGTCCGTCGATCGCGGCCGGATTCAGTTTGAAGCTCAGGTACGGCTTCTGCTGGTAGAAGTTCGTCCGGAGTGTGGCCTCGATGAGGTTGGCAAAAGTACGGAGCACGCGGTCGGCGTCGAGGGTGGCGACCTGTTCGATGGCAGCTGCCAGCTCGGCGCGGACGGTTGCTTGGCGCGCCGCACGGACGTCATCCTCGAGGGCGGGGTCAAAGCGCGCCGCGAACAGGGCGCCCAGCGAACGGGTCACCTCGGGATTGGCAAGCAGCGTGTCGGCAATGAATCCGAATGAATTCGTGTTGCCCATCTGGCGCATGTACTTCGCGTAGGCGCGGAGGACCACAATCTGGCGCCAGTGCATGCCCTCGCGCAGGACCAGCCGGTCAAAGCTGTCCGACTCGACGTCGCCGGAAACGGCGGCGCCGAAGGCTTCCGCCAACAGCTGGCCCGTTGCAAGGGGAGCCACGCCTGCCGGGTACTTCAGTCCCAGGTCGTACAGGAAGAAGTCCCGTTTGTCCGCCGTCTCGATTTCAAAGGGCCGTTCATCGAGCACTTCAAGGCCAAGGTTATGGAAGTACGGCAGGATCTGGCTGAGGCTCTTCGGCTCCAGCATGTAGAGCTTGACCCGGGCGTCCTCTTCAAGAGTGGCTCCTGCCCCCTCGGGAAGGTAAACGTGGACGCCGGGCCTCTCGTGCAGGCCCTTTTCAGCCAGTTCAGCAGACGACCCGTACTTCTCGAACCGCTCAATGTCCGCCAGTGCGTCTTCGACCTCGTAGTCCACGCGGTAGCTGACCGGAAAGGCTTCGGCCCAGGCCGAGGCAAGTCCCTTGTTGTCGCCACCGGCGCCGCTGTCCCGCAGCACTTCCGTGATGCCTTCGCTCCACGAACGCGCAGCCCGGACGAGCCGCTTCTCCAGCTCTTCGACGTTGACGTCGCTGACGTCTGCATCCTTCGGCAGCCGGATCCGGAAGAACAGCCTAGCCAGCGCCGATTCGGTCATCCTGGCTTCGTAGTCGATGGAGACGGCGTGGAAGGTCTCGCGGAGTTCCTGCTCGATGCGGAGGCGCACGTTCGTTGTATAGCGGTCGCGGGGAAGGTACACCAGCGCGGACATGAACCGGCCGTAAATATCGGGCCTCAGGAACAGCCGGGTGCGCCGCCGTTCCTGCAGCCGCTGAATTCCGGTGGCTGTCGCGGCGAGGTCGGAAACCTCGATCTGGAACAGCTCATCGCGGGGGTAGGTCTCAAGGATACCCAGAAGGTCTTTGCCCGAATGGGAGTGCGGCGGGAACCCGGCGCTGCGCAGGACAGCCTCCACCTTCTCGCGAACAACAGGGATGTTCCTGACGGATCCCGCATACGCGCTGGTGGCGAAGAGCCCAATGAACCGCTGCTCACCGTTGACGTTTCCGGCAGCGTCGAAGCTCTTCACCCCGATGTAGTCGAGGTACGCCGGGCGGTGCACCGTGGAGCGGGAGTTGGCTTTGGTGATAACCAATGCGCGCTTTTCACGCGCCTTCTTGCGTCCCGCGACGGTGAGGTGCTGGACGTGGTGTCCTTCGGCGCCGCTGCGGAGCAGTCCAAGGCCGCTTTCTTCCCGCAGCTCCAGGACGTCCTCGCCGGACTCGTTAACGAGGTCGTATTCACGGTAGCCAAGGAATGTGAAGTTGCCGTCGTCGAGCCATCGCAGGAGCTCCTGTGCCTGGCGCAATTCCTCGATCTGTGAGGGGTTGGCCACATTGTCCAGGTCCTGTGCGATCTGCAGCGCCTTGTTGCGCATCTTAGGCCAGTCTTCTACAGCCGCCCGGACGTCCCCGAGGACACGTTCAATGCCTTCGACGAGCCGCCCGTGTGATTCCTCGCTGGCGGGGCCGATTTCGACCGCTATCCACGATTCCATGTGCGAGGCGTTGTCACCCTGGGCAATCAGGTGTGACAGGCTCGGCATCGCCGCAGTGTCACCGCTGGAAATGCCGATGCTGGACGGGACCCTGTCCACTTTTGTCATCCGCGCGCTTTCGCGGTTGCGGGTGACAACAAAAAGCGGGTGGAGGACAAGGTGGATTGCAGAGTGCTGCCGAACAAGCTCGGCATTGACGGAGTCCACCAGGAATGGCATGTCATCCGTGACGATGTACACGACGCTGCAGTCCGCTTCGTCCACAATCCTGATGTTGGCCGTGCCGGGAACTCGGACAGTGGCAACGTCGCGGTGGGTTTCCGCGCGGGCGGCCAGGACGTCCGGTGAATAGGCCCGGAAATCTTCCTCCGGAAGGTGCTCGTAGTAGTCTCCGAAGTACCCTTCACGGGCTCCGAGTAAAACGGACTGATCCTCCACGCTGGACCCAGACGACATCGACAAACGCCTCCATCACAAGTTCATAGCTGCCTCTTTGCAGCCCTTATGGTGAGCCTAGCCCTTTAGATGACGCTTCGCTGTGGAAGAAAAGATAGAGGATCGGCGCTTTTGCTGGACAGGTGCACAAACCAGTTCGCCAATTGCCAGGCGCAACCCGGACTCGGGGGCGGCCTCCAGCAAAAGGCTCC
This sequence comes from Arthrobacter oryzae, assembly GCF_037911235.1. Classification (GTDB taxonomy): domain Bacteria; phylum Actinomycetota; class Actinomycetes; order Actinomycetales; family Micrococcaceae; genus Arthrobacter; species Arthrobacter oryzae_E. The sequence continues at coordinate 75,053 of NZ_JBBLYW010000066.1, read as the reverse complement.
CGGACAACAGCGCTGCGTCGCTGGCCGCACCGTCGAAGGGGAGGAATGCGGTAATGCCCTCCGCAGGTCCGTACCTTTCCCACGCGTCCCGGAGCTGGCGCTCAGGAAAGCGTCCGGCGGCCGAAGCACGGACCTTGTTCAGGATCACCCGCGGTGACGCCTGGGGAACCGCTGCCTCAAGCTCGGAAAGGCCCCGGACGAGCCGGGGAACGCCGATGGAGTCGGCCGATCCCACGGCATAAACAGTGTCCGCCAGTTCGAGGCTCCGGAGGGTGGCGGCGTTCCTGCGCGGAGCCATGGTGTCAAAGCTGAGTTCCTCGTCTGCCTCCAGGCAGAATCCGGTGTCCACGACCACGTAATCCGCCACCTCCCGGGCCTTCTCAAAAACCACGCCGAGGGCAGACGCGCGCAACTCGGTCCACCGGTCCGCGCGCGTGATCCCGGTAAGTACGCGGAGCGTTCCCGACTTGAGGGCGACGGGCGTGGCAACCTTGAGCAACGCCCCGGCGTCCAGTTGTCCGAGGTCGGCCAGTCGGCAGGCCTGGGCCAGCCCTGCGGATTCGTCCAACAGCCCCAGTAATCCCGCAATGCTTGCTCCGTAGCTGTCAGCATCGACCAGGAGCACTGAGTTGCCTGCGGCAGCCAGTTCACCGGCCATGTTGGCTGCCACCAACGTCCGGCCGGGAGAGCCCGCGGGACCCCAGACGGTGATGATCTGTCCGGTTCCGGCCGGCTCCGCCGGGATGTCATCCTCTTCCCCTGGCAGGGTCCGGATCGCGGCACCGGTGTCTGCATAGTCGCTGCCCCGTGCCTGAAACGACCCGGGACGGGCCCGCTGGGCAACCGCGCCCGAGATCCTGCCCGCGAGTGCTGCGGAGTCCACGCCTGCCGGGGCAACCGTCACGCCGATCGCCGTCAGCCTCGCCGATTCGGTTGCACTATCTGTCAGTGCAACGATCACGACGCCCACGGCGGTGAGCCGATCGACCAGCGAAGCAGTCAGCTCGTCGCTCCCTTCCGCGACGACGGCTGCCCGCGCAAGGCCGCTCTGGCAGGCGGCCAGCAGTTCAGTCAGTTCGGAGCACCTCCTCACCACGGTGACTGGTCCGTGGAGGCGTTCCAGGCCGCCCACCAGGTCCTCCCGGGATTGCCCGACTGTCACCACCGGAATACTCATGGTGTTCCACCTCCCGGGTTCCAGACCACGGAGATCTTGGCCTTGTTCGCCTGGGCACCCAGCAGCCTTGGCATTTGCTCGTCCGTGACAAGCACCATGACCACTGTGGACCGCGAGGATCCGAGCGTAGTCGAACCAGGGGTGACTTCAGCGATCTCGGCGCCTGGAAGCAGCAGCGTCGGCTCACTGAACCCGTTGCGGGCATCTGGCAGCGCCACCCAGGCGTCCACGCGCGAACCGGCGGCTGCCTGCTCCGGCAGGGCTTCGTCGATGGTGATGGCCACCGGCTTGCGGTCCAAGGCGTCAGGCTTGCCAAGGCTGTCCCGTGGCACCAGCTGGTCCGGGCCTATCCGCTGGACTGCAACCAGGCCTTCCGGAAGTCCGGCCTCAGCGGTGACATAGTGCGGTTCCACGTCGCCGAGCCTGACTTTCACCCGGTTGACGTTCTCGGCCGTGAGTTTCTCCCCTACGGCTATCGGCCCTTTTGCGGCGTACACCTCGGTAGTCCGGTCGGCTGCACCGACCAGCGACACAACGCCGGCAACGGACGCCAGAACCAAAAGGAATCCGAGCAAGAGCCGCGGATCCTTCCAGGACGGCTTCTTCAGCCTGGCTGCCGTAATCGTCGTTCCTGCACTCACGTACCGCTCCCCCCATCGGTGCCGACGGAACTGGTTTGTGCGCCGGGCTCACTCATTCTTACGGCAAAACGACCGGACCGAAAGTCACAACATCAAACAACGCCAAACTGTGGATAACCTCATCATTCGACAACAATGGTGGCAAAATAGAACCATGCCCCGATTCCTAACCCTCGCAGACGTAGCTGAACAGCTGCAGATCAACTCTCCGGCGGCTTATGCGCTGGTGCGAAGCGGAGAACTCAAGGCCATCCAGGTGGGTGGCCGCGGGCAGTGGCGCGTTGAAGAAAAGATGCTGGAGCAGTACATCGAAGAGCGTTATGCCGAGGCAGACCGCATGATCCAGGAAGCGAAATCCAAGTCGGTCTGAGCTCGCCCGCCTGAAAGAGTCCGCCCAGCTGCGACGGCGCGAATGCACCCGGGGTGCTTTTAGAATTCCGTGCCGCGAACGGACCGGAGTGCACCGAGCGAGGAAAAGGGCACGGACGCGACCTGGCTGACGTTTGCTGCGCGACGGACTTCTCCCGGCCGGGTCAGGGCCAGATCGAAATAATCCCGGCCCACCCGGTCGATAACGCCGCTTAGCCCCGCCACCCCTTGCGTGGCACCAGCAAGAGTAACCGCCACATCAGCCCTGTCACGCGCCAGGCCACGAAGTGCGCTGGCCAGCCCCAGTTTCCGCCTGACTGATGATGGCTCCGCCAAGGCGAACCTCCCCAGACCGTGGTAACGGGACACGGCTGCAAACGGAATCAGAACCTGGTGACGATGATCGTTGAGCACCAGGCTCTCCGCTCCCACGTGGCCCAATGTTCCTTCAAAGACGGTTCCCGATCCCAGATGGACCGCCACCATGAGGCCTAGGGATCCGCGCAGCCTGTCCGCCACATCCACGCCCGCGACGTCCGCCCGCGACCGCTCGCCGATTTCCGACTCAAGCTCCAGCCGGCCCACCGAGGCCAGCTGCGCCTCCATGTCCTCAAACAACGCATCCCAACGCATCCCGCAAATCTAGGCCCGCACCGGTCCGGGGTCAATTCGCGGACCCCCACCGGGGGACAAAAAACAAAACACTGGACAAAAGGCTCACAATGGGATCAAACTGGACTCAGGTGTATCAAACAACATCAAAATGCATCAAACAGTCTTAGGGGCCGAATCATGGATGTTTCACGCGGCAGGCTGCTCGGCTCGGACGCAACGCTGGCTGTGGCAATTCTCCTTCTTGGCACTTTCCTGGCGGCGACGGGGGCGGCGCAGGTCGAGCGCTGGCAACGGTCATCTGCGCGGGCGCAGTCGTTGGCCTTCGAAGACCTTCTCGGGTTTGTCGTCAACACCACGGGACTCATCATCGTGGCGTGGTGGGTTTTGTCGATGTTGATCGCATTCACGTCCGCCGCCCTCGAGCAGGCGGGAAACAGCCGGGCAGCGGAAATCACCGGAAAATTCAGCCCGAATTTCATGCGCCGGCTCGCCCTGGCCGCAGTGGGACTTCAGCTCCTCGGCGCACCGCTAGCCCATGCCGCTACGGACACTACGGACCCGCAATGGCATCCAACGTCCGGCCCAGCCGTTGCAGCGGATTGGGCACCATCGGATCAGGCGGCTCCACGAGCCAAGCCGAGTCCCGGCGGCATGGATCCTGGGTGGAAACCGAATGCCCTTGTCGTGAGCCCGGGTCCATTGGCCGCACAACCTTCAAGGTCTGCCCGCCAGCAGCCCATTGACGAAAACGGAAACGTCACCGTGATGGCAGGGGACTCGCTCTGGAGCATTGCGGCAAGGCATCTGGGCGGCTCCCCCGCCTCTGACCTGGACATCGCGGTGGAGTGGCCGCGCTGGTATCAGGCCAACCGGGCAATCGTGGGAGAGAACCCCGATGTCCTGCTGCCGGGACAAATCCTCAAGCCCCCATCCGCAACCTGATCCGCAGCCCGTCCCCGGAAAAATCTCAGAAATCCGATATCAATCAGAGGAAACGTCATGAGCGCATTGCATCTGGTCCCCGCATCACCGGCAGCGGAACGCCCCGTCGCCGGCCCCTCACCGGTCCGCAGGCTGGCAGCGGTCCCGGCCACCGATACTTCCTCCCCGCGTCCGCGTCAGCCTGACGCGGAGCCGGCGTCCCGGCCGGCCACCCGACAAGCAGCCGCTGACGCCCGCCGCGTCCTTCAGATAGCGGGCGAGAACAGGGAAGTCTGCGCGATCACGCGAGGGACCGTGCAGGCCGCCGTCGAAGTGTTGGCCGGAACGCGTCCTATCCAGCAACTTTCACGGCGGCTTGACCAACGCTGCCTGGCCTCGCTGCAGCACCGAGCTGCGCTGACCCGCCGGCTTGCAGCAGGGTCCTCGCCGACAGCAGGACGCCTACACCGAAACCCTGCCGTCCGGTCAGTCCGCGCCTGCGAAGTCGCCGACGGAATCTATGAGGCAAGCGCCGTCGTGGTGGATGAGCTGAGGGTCCGGGCAGTCGCCGTGCGGCTGGAACGCAGCAACCAGGTGTGGCGGATCACGGCTCTGGAGATCGGCTGACAGGTGTCACGAAGGGCATGGTCCCGCCACCCCCTCATGCGGAATGCTTCGGGAGCGTTCAGACGCAAATACAGGTGAGGACCGGAACCTGGTTCCGGTCCTCACCCGTCTTCACGGTGCTGCCGCTCGGGCAGCCGTCAGTTTACTACCGCTTTTTCTTCTTCGGGGCCGGCTTCCGTCCGCCGTCCTGGGCCGCCTTGGCCGGATTGCCTGAACGTCCCGAAGACCTGCCCTCGACGCGCGTCTGGCTGGCGCCGTCTTCGCCCGGTGCCGTGTACTGCAACTGGGCAGGCTTCTCCGGGGCTTCCAGGCCGGCCGCCCGGATCTGCGGCTCGTGGTGCTCCGTGTGTTCCCCGGCGCCGTCGGCAACCACGACGTCCTCCGCGGGAGTCACCTCGACCTCCAGGTTGAACAGGAAGCCCACACTTTCCTCGCGGATGGCCTCCATCATGGCCTGGAACATAATGAATCCCTCGCGCTGGTATTCAACGAGCGGATCACGCTGTGCCATGGCCCGGAGGCCGATGCCTTCCTTCAGATAGTCCATCTCGTAGAGATGTTCCTGCCACTTCCGGCCGATCACGGACAGCACGACGCGGCGTTCCAGTTCGCGCATGCTCTCGGACCCGATGGCCTGTTCCCGGGCCTGGTAGACCAGGCGGGCGTCGGAAAGAATCTCTTCCTTGAGGAAATCCACTGTGATGCGGGACTTGCCGCCGGCCTCGTCGATGACGTCGTGGGATGTGACGCTGACTGGGTAGAGCGTCTTCAGGTTCGTCCAGAGCTGGTTGAAGTCCCAGTCGTCCCCGGTGCCTTCGGCGGTCGCTTCGTCGATGAGGGCCGTGATGGTGTCCTCCAGGAAGAACTGCACCTTCTCGTGGAGGTCGTCACCCTCAAGGATGCGGCGGCGGTCACCATAGATGGCTTCACGCTGGCGGTTGAGGACATCGTCGTACTTGAGGACGTTCTTGCGTTGTTCCGCGTTGCGGCCTTCAACCTGGCCCTGGGCCGATGCAATGGCCCTGGATACCAGCTTTGATTCCAGCGCGACGTCGTCCGGAACGGAACTGTTCATGAGCCGTTCGGCTGCACCGGAATTGAACAGGCGCATCAGGTCATCCGTCAGGGACAGGTAGAACCTCGACTCGCCGGGATCGCCCTGGCGTCCGGAACGTCCCCGGAGCTGGTTGTCGATGCGGCGGGATTCGTGGCGTTCGGTGCCCAGGACGTAGAGTCCGCCGAGGTTCAAGACTTCCTCGTGCTCGTCCTTGACGGCCTGCTTGGCCGCTTCGAATGCCGCAGGCCACGCGGCCTCGTACTCTTCCGAATTTTCTTCCGGATCCAGACCCTTGGACGCCAGTTCGGCTACGGCTGTGAATTCAGCGTTTCCGCCCAGCATGATGTCGGTGCCGCGACCGGCCATGTTCGTGGCGACGGTCACGGCGCCCTTACGGCCGGCCTGCGCGACGATCGCAGCTTCCCGGGCGTGGTTCTTCGCGTTCAGGACCTCGTGCCGGATGCCTTCCTTGGCCAGCAGGCGTGAGAGATACTCGCTCTTTTCCACGCTGGTTGTTCCCACCAGAACGGGCTGGCCCTTTTCATGCCGCTCAGCAATGTCCTTGACGACGGCGTCAAATTTGACGGCCTCATTCTTGTAGACGAGGTCCGACTGATCGATGCGCTGCATGTCCCGGTTGGTGGGAATGGCCACCACCCCGAGCTTGTAGGTGCCCATGAACTCTGCGGCCTCGGTCTCCGCGGTACCCGTCATGCCGGAAAGCTTGTCGTACATGCGGAAGTAGTTCTGCAGCGTAACGGTGGCGAGGGTCTGGTTCTCCGCCTTGATCTCGACGCCTTCCTTGGCCTCGATCGCCTGGTGCATGCCCTCGTTGTAGCGCCGGCCTGCCAGAATGCGGCCGGTGTGTTCATCAACGATCAGCACTTCGCCGTCGAGGATGACGTAGTCCTTGTCCCGTTTGAAGAGTTCCTTGGCCTTGATGGCGTTGTTGAGGAAGCCGATCAGCGGAGTGTTGGCTGACTCGTAGAGGTTGTGGATGCCGAGGTAGTCCTCAACCTTTTCGATGCCTGCTTCGAGCACACCTACAGTGCGCTTCTTCTCGTCAACCTCGTAGTCGATCTCGGGCTTGAGCCGCAGGACCACCTTGGCGAACTCGCTGTACCAGCGGTTCGTGTCGCCCTGGGCCGGACCGGAAATGATGAGCGGGGTGCGGGCCTCGTCGATGAGGATGGAGTCCACTTCGTCAACAACCGCGAAGTGGTGGCCACGCTGGACGAGTTCCGACTTGTCCCAGGCCATGTTGTCGCGCAGGTAATCGAAGCCGAATTCATTGTTGGTGCCGTAGGTGATGTCGGCGGCATACTGCTCGCGGCGCACGGCAGGGTCCTGGTTGGACAGGATGCAGCCGCTGCTCAGGCCCAGGAAGCGGTAGACCCGGCCCATGAGGTCCGACTGGTATTCAGCGAGATAGTCGTTCACGGTGACGACGTGGACGCCCTTGCCGGCGAGGGCGTTGAGGTAGGCCGGAGCAGTGGCCACGAGCGTTTTGCCTTCACCGGTCTTCATTTCGGCGATGTTGCCCAGGTGCAGGGCAGCGCCGCCCATCAGCTGGACGTCGAAGTGGCGCAATCCCAGAGTTCGCGAGGAGGCCTCCCGGACGGCGGCGAAGGCCTCCGGCAGGAGATCGTCCAAGGTTTCGCCGTCCTGGTGGCGTTCCCGGAGCCGGTCGGTTTCTTCGCGCAGTTCGGCGTCCGTGAAGGTCTGGAAAGAGCTCTCCAGGGCATTGATGGAATCGGCATAGTTCCTCAGTTGCCTCAGGGTTTTTTTGTCACCCGTACGGAGAAGTTTTTCGATAAGTGATGCCACGTGAAGTTGCTCCCAGTCTCAAGCTGCCGAATTCTGGCGTGTTCAGTCTACGGGAGACACGCACGGCACGTTACGCCTGTTCCCTGAGAGCTGATAGTCCCGTTCCGTAGGCGGCGACCGCCTCGGCAAGGGCTGGCGCCAGGTCTCCGGCGGGCGAAACAACCACTTCGTCGAGCCCCAGCCATTCGGCCATGAGGTGTAGTTCCGCTGCGAGTTCGACGGCGGTGTCAGCGGGGGCGCCCGGTTCGGCGTGCGCAGCCCTCGCCAGCAATTGCCCGGCCGCCCTGTCAGCTTTGAGGTCCACGCGCGCCACAATGCCGTCCCGCAGCAGGAACGGAAGGACGTAGTATCCGAAACGCCGTTTGGCTTCCGGTGTATAGATCTCAATCCTGTAGTGGAAGCCGAAGAGCTCCTCCAACCGCCGGCGCTCAAACACGAGCGAGTCGAAGGGGCTCAGGAGCGCCCGTCCGGTTGCCTTCCGGGGAAGCCGTGACTCGACGTGACGGTAGACCGGCCTGTTCCAGCCCCGGACCGAGACGTGTTCAAGGGCGCCGAGGTTCACCAGGTTCTCCACCGCGATGGCGGCGGCCTTCATGGGCGTGCGGAAGTAGTCCGCAAAGCAGCCGACGGTGCCAATGCCGTGGGCCCTGGCAGCGGCATCGATGAGCCGGTCCATCGCCGCGGCGGGATCAGCGTGCGTTCCTCCCCCGCCGTCGAACGTTGCATAGACCTTCTCGGTCAGCGTGTAGCGGCGCTCAAACTGATCCGTCCGGGAGGAGGCCGAGACGAGCCCGTCTTCGAAAAGGTGCTCCAGAACGCGTTTTACGGCATTCCAGTTCCAGCCCCAGTTGTCCGTCCGGCGGTCCTCTACGTGCCCGATCCGTGCGGTGATCTCGGCGGCGGTGAGGGGTTTTCCCTTCGCGAGCTCGTCGAGGATCTTAGTGGCAACGCCGGTGCGCAGCTCCGGGTCCATGCCTGCCGCGCCGACCCATTTCCGGTTCTGCCACAGCAGCAGGTCCGGAAAGTGGTCGGGCCGGATGAAGCTGGCTTCGTGTGCCCAGTACTCCGTCATCCGGCGCGGGTGCGAGGAGGCCATCCGATGCAGAATGGCGCGGTCGTAGTTTCCCAGCCGGGAAAAGAATGGCAGGTAGTGGCTGCGGGCGAGGACGTTGACGGAATCGATCTGCACCAGGTGGAGCCGGTCAAAGGTCCGGCCCACCGCCCGTGCAGTCACGGGTCCGGCGGGCCGTCCTTTGTCCAATCCCTGGGCTGCCAATGCGATCCGCCGTGCCTGGTCGAGGCTCAGCGATGCGCCCATGTCAGTCCTTCCCTTGGCTGGTCAACACCAGCTGAGACGGACGCGCAGCTCAGGCGCGCGCAGGTTCATCCTCCGAGCGGTAAGCGAGGATCTTCTCCTCCACGGCTGCTTCACCCGGTTCGCATGTCTGGTCAAGGCTGATGACGCCGTAGGTCCATCCGTCGCGACGGTAGACAACGGAGGGCGCCTTGGTTTCCTTGTCCACAAACAGGTAGAAGTCGTGGCCCACGAGTTCCATGTTGTCGACGGCGTCGTCGAGCGTGAGGGATGCCGCCGGGAACACCTTGCGGCGGATCAGGACCGGCGAATCCCCTGCAGGGATGTCGTTGTCGACGTCGTACGGCGACCTTTCGACCGGTGCGGGCCGGGGCTCCTGGTGATTGCTTGCCTCGACGTAGAGAGGCTCGGTGGCGCTTGCGGGCTCAAGACTGGCCGTCGCCTCGCGGACGGCTTTGGGTGTGTGCCGGCCGTGGTGGACCTTCTTCCGGTCCTTGGCCCGGCGCAGGCGCTCAAGAAGCTTGTTGTAAGCGAGATCGAACGCGGCGAACTTGTCGGCGGCGCTGGCCTCCGCACGGATGACGGGGCCGCGGCCCAAGACAGTCAGCTCAACCGTGAGCAAGTCTGCGGTCTGGCGGGCCTTGGTCTCCTTGGAGACCTTCGCGTCCACCCTTTGGACCTTGTCTCCCAGCGATGCGATCTTTGAGATCTTCTCGTCGGCGTATTCGCGGAAGCGGTCTGAAACCGTCAAATTCCGTCCGCTGATCATGAACTCCATGGTGCCCTCCAAATGACTTCGGTGACACGACGGCGGCACTTCCCGGGGGCCGATCTGACTGACAGTCGAGCCCCTTTCCGAGCCGCTATCGACAGGTACAACTGATCTTGGTACCCACAACCGACGTTAGTTCATCGCTACCCGTTATTCACCTTTTCTTCGTTTATTTTTTTCCAAGTCAGCCGCCCATCGCTGCCCTGGCGCCGGGAATAGACGGCGGATCGGCGACGTCGGGCGGGCGTGTCGCCGCCAGGACAACGGCACCCACCACGACACCTCCCGCCTGGTGCACAGCCCGCGCCGCTTCCGCCAGCGTGGCGCCGGTGGTGAGGACGTCGTCCACAAGGATGCACCGGCGTCCCGTGATGTCCGGCGCAAGGAGCGGGCGCCTTACCCGCATGGAGCCACGGACGCGCCTAACGCGGGCGCCGCGTCCCAGGCCTTTCTGCCCTCCGGCCATGGCGTGGGCTGGAACCAGCGACTGGAGGCGTTCGGACAACCCGCCGGCGGCCCGCGCTCCCTGTGTGAGGATGCCTCCCTTGCGGAGTGCGTTGGCGACGCTTCCCGCATCCAGGGTCCCGCTTCCGGCCAAGTTCCGCAGCATGAGATGCACAGGGCTGAAACCACGCCTCCTGAACGCGCTGTTGGTAGTGGGAACGGGCACCAGGCAGAATCCGGCCATAGTCCCGGCCGCCGCTTTGATGGCCCTTCCCAGCGCTTTGGACAACACCGACTCGAGCTGGCCCTGGCCGTGTTTCTTAAAGGAGAGCACTGCCTGTGCGAGCTCTTCCCGGTAAACCCCCGCCGCCACGACGGGCAGGATCACCGAACCGTTCACGTCCATCAGGGCGGGAGCCTGCCCTTCAGCCCGGAACGGAGTCCTCGTGAGCACACGCAACGCCCGCTCACAGTGGCCGCAGAGTGAGAAGTCTTCCGTCCCGCAACAGACGCATTCCACCGGGGCGGCAAGTGACAGTAGCTCGCGGCCGGCGTTCGCTGCACCATCCGCCGCCCGTGCCCACCACCGTGCATAGTCGCTGCGGTGCTTTGCCTGCGTTGGTGCGGGCGGTTCGAGATCCGGGTCGGAGCTTCTCATGGCATCATCAAGGCTGCCAGACGGGATACCCACGCGGCAGCTCCCCATCCGCTTATGTGGACGGGTCCGCCCATGTGGACAGGTCCTGCTATGTGGACAGGTCCGCTTACCTGGACAGCGCAGCTAGGCGGACAGAGCCCTGTGGTGGAGGTGCCGCGGCGTCAGCCGGGGAAAGACGGATCCACAGGCCCTTGCAGCTGGGGCGACCAGCCGTTTCCGAGTCGCTGGAAAATGCCGTCAGCAGACTGTCCGAAAATTTCTTCCGGCCCGTTGCCTGCACTGATTGCCGTAAGCCCTGGCCAGGGTGCCAGCTGCTGGGTCTGCGTTGATGCCAGGGAGAGCAGTTCCGGTGTGACGTTGTCAGTGGCCGATGCCTTCATAACCACCACGGTGGTGTCGCTGACCCACACACCCTGGTCCGGCTGCCGGTCCGTCAGCAGAGTCGTCGGCGCTGTCAGGTCCCGGGGCGTGCCGTCGGCATTGCGCACGATGCCCGTCACCTGTACGCGGGTCTTCCCGTTCTGCTCCGAAATAACCAAGGCACGCACCCCTTCACGCGATATGCGGAACTCCTTGACTGTGCGTCCGGCAAGCCAGGCAGGGGCCAGCGTGACTGTAGGCACGGCGGCTCCTTCCGTCACGCCTGCGGGACGGTAGGCAAGTACTTCCGTGGCACCGTTGGCTCCGGGGCCGGCCGTCCAGACCCAATCCTGCTGGCCGAACGACGGATGAGTCAGGGTGGACCGTGTGGTCAGCGCACGCGCGGGCTGGCCAGGCACGATCGAGTACAGCGTGGTCCGGCTGCCGTTGAGGAACGCCACCGACTGTGAAACCGGCGATTCAGCAGGGGAAACGGGGCCGAGTGCCCCTACCGGCTGGATATCCGGCAACGGCGAGATTCGGTTGTTCTCGTACCGGACCAGCTGGCCGTCGTTCACGGCAATCTGCCGGGCCGGGACGTTCTTGTCCCGGACCGGAGGCAGCACGGACCCGTTGTCCTCGACACGGACGAGGTCCTGGTTTGCCCGCAGCTCCACGTTGACGACATCCGGCTGGCCTCGGAAGGTGAGAGCCAGTTGGGTCTGCATCCTCAGCCTGTCCTCGTTGGAGGCTTCCACGAGTTCTTTTGCCGAAAGGTCCACCTGGGCTGCGCCGGAGACGACGGGAACGGACTCCCGTGTGAGCTTCATCCCCGACGGGAAGGCACTGACCACGGCGCCCTTGAGGTAGGGGGCCGGGCCGCTGAGCAACGCGCTGGTCATCGCCTTGACCGTTTTTTTCTTGTTGAACCATCTGATGTCGGGCACGGCATAGGTGAAGCCGGGATCGTAGAAATAGATGGGGTAGGCGCCGTAAATCACCTTGAAGGTCTGCTCGGGGATGGCGATTCCGTCAGGAACCGCCGAAATACGCCATTCGCCGTCAACCTGCGTGAGCGTGACGGGGATGTTCTCCTTGGTGCCTTCGGGGAACTGCGTGGCGATCCCGTCCGCGTCGACCGAGTAGGCGACGTCCAGTTCGTAGTTGAAGACATTTTCGACTCCGGTCCGGACCACCCTCGTTGAGCGGAAAACCAGGGTGCGCTGGTCCGGTTTCCAGGCTACTGAGGCCGCCTGTGTCAGGTATTCCCGCGCCACGGCGTAGTCGTCCTCATAGCCACTGCCGGCGAGGTAGAAGTCTTCGATGACGGAATCAGGTCCGGCGCCCTCGCGCGGCGCCACCGGAAAGAACACGGGGGCGTTGTTTGGCTTGCCGGCACTCTCATCCGTACTCTTACCGACGGGCCCGGAGCGCGGAATCTGGGCGCACGAGGTCATCACCAGGAGCAAGGCTGTCATCAGGGCCGCGACGAGGGCGCGCAACCGAGGTGATCCGCCGGTCATTTCGTTTCTTCCCGGCCCGCGGCGGGCTTCGGCGCGGGGGCGCGGACCGCCGGCGCGGCTGGCTTAGGCTCAGCCGGACCAGGCTCGGTGCCGTTCCCTCCGTGCTCTGGCGACGCGACACTTTCAAAAAACAGCATGGTGCCCTGCCCCGATCCACCTGGCAATTCGACGTCGGCAGGTTCCAGCTGCAGCGGTGACTTGGAGATGGCCTCGCCCTGCCTCAGCGGAAGCGTCAGCCTGAAGTTGGATCCCGTTCCTTTGCTGCCCCATGCCTGGAGCCATCCATTGTGGAGTTTCGTATCTTCCGCGGCAATGGAGAGGCCCAAACCGCTGCCCCCTGTGGTCCGGGCTCTGGCGGGGTCTGCACGCCAGAACCGGTCGAAAACCCTGGCAGCCTCGGCCTGCGTCATTCCGATGCCGTGGTCACGGACGGCGACGGCGACGGCGGTCTCGTTGGCAGCTACGGAAATGTTGACCGGTTTCCCTTCACTGTGTTCGAGGGCGTTAAGGACGAGGTTGCGGAGAATCCGTTCGATGCGCCGGTCATCCATCTCCACCACGACGCTCTCTTCCCGCGAATTGATGGTGACTTCCGAGCCGTACTCCGCCGCGACGGGCTGAGCGTCTTCCACGACATTCGCCACGAGCTGCAGGATATCGGTAGGTTCGGCGTCGAGTACGGCCACGCCTGCGTCGAAGCGGGAAATCTCCAGGAGATCAGCCAGCAGGGACTGGAACCGCTCCACCTGGTTGTAGAGCAGCTCGGCCGAGCGCTTGTTGATGGGGTCGAAATCATGCCGTGCGTCGTACAGGACTTCCGCGGCCATCCGCACCGTGGTGAGGGGCGTGCGCAGTTCATGGGACACATCCGAGACAAATCGCTGCTGCATCTGGGACAGCGTTGCCAGCTGGGTGATCTGTTCCTGCAGGCTGGCGGCCATGTGGTTGAATGATGCGCCCAGCCGCGCCACCTCGTCTTCGCCCTTGACCACCATGCGTTCCTGGAGCTGCCCGGCCGCCAGCTTCTCCGACACCACCGCCGCGTGGCTGACCGGGCTGACCACGTTCCGGGTCACATACCACGCGATGGCGCCGATAATGAGCACCAGGACCGCCCCGCCGGCCAGCAGGACGTTCTGGATTTCATCCAGGGTTTTCTGCGCGGTATTCAGGTCGTAGATCAGGTACAGCTCGTACACGGTGCCGTTGAAGGTGACCTTGTTGCCCACAGCGATACCCGGCCGGTCTTCCGTACCCACCGGGAACTCAGTGGACGCCCAGAACTGGTCTTTCCCCGATTCCTGTACGGCCTTCCGCAACTCCGGCGGGATCACACTGATAGTGAGCTGGTCCGAGGCCCGCGATTCCACCCAGCGGTTGCGGGGCTTCGTCTGTTCCGGCATCGCTTCGAAAACATACCGCCGCTGGATGACGTTTCCGCGCCCCTCGACGGCATTGAGGGTGTCGTAGACCAGCGTAATGACACTTGACTGGTCGGTGACCTGGGCGCCGTCGAAGGTGTCCTGGACCTGTTTGACGTGGTAGAGCGTCTCCGACTCCGCTTGGGTCAGCCGTTCCTGGAAGAGGTTATTGGCGATCTGGTTCGACAGATAGGCCCCGACCACGGCGAAGGAGCCGATCGAGAGCAACAGGGTGGTGAGGACCGTGCGGAACTGCAGGGACCGGCGCCAGCGCCGGTGCAGCGCGCGCAGCAGGAACCGGACACCGGGCAGGAGCCGGATCAGGCCGGTCCGGACGAGCCGCAGGACCCGCAATCCCACGATCCGGGCGCGGCGGAACCAGATGCGGGTCCGGAACGGCAATTCAGAGAACACTCCGGCCATGGCGTCGGTATGCTCCGGAGCGCTGTGGACGTGGGCGTGTTCCGTTTTGTGGGGCCGGGCTACCTCCGGCTCATGGCCGGCTTCGCCGCTGGACGGTTCAGGAACCTGCTTTGTAGCCGACACCACGGACCGTCAAAACTACTTCGGGGGCTTCGGGGTCGCGCTCGATCTTCGACCTCAGCCGCTGGACGTGGACGTTCACGAGTCTCGTATCCGCTGCGTGCCGGTATCCCCAGACCTGTTCCAGCAGGAGCTCCCGGGTGAAGACCTGCCACGGTTTGCGCGCCAGGGCTACCAGCAGGTCGAACTCGAGTGGTGTCAACGAAATGCGTTCGTCGTTCCGGCTCACCAGGTGGCCGGCCACGTCAATGGTGATGTCGGCAATGCGCAGTGTTTCGGGCGCCTTCTGATCGCCGGGCCGGAGCCGGGCCCTCACCCGTGCCACCAGCTCCGCGGGCTTGAAGGGTTTGGGAACGTAGTCGTCAGCACCCGATTCCAGGCCGCGGACCACGTCCGAGGTATCCGACTTGGCGGTGAGCATGACGATGGGCGAATCCGACTCCGCACGGATCTGCCGGCATACCTCGATGCCATCCGTGCCGGGGAGCATCAGGTCCAAAAGCACAAGATCCGGTTTGGAAGAACGGAAGACTTCCAGCGCCTGCCCGCCGTCTGCGCAAAAGACCGGCTCGAAACCGTCATTGCGCAAGACAATCCCGATCATCTCGGCCAACGCCTCGTCATCGTCCACTACCAGAATGCGTGCCTTCATAGTTATATATTCGCCTATTGAATGGGCTTTGTCCCGTTGAGCGCCGACACGGCATGGCGCGGCAACCGCCGGCCAGAACGCGGTCAAGGCCGCGGACCGGCGCCACAGCGGGAAGAATCAGCCGGAAGCTATGAGGCCTGCGGGCAAAACTATAGGCTGGGAGCGGGCCGGACAGTGCACGACACTGCCGATCCTGGGTCATCGGCCGGGAGATCCCGCCGGGCGGCTCGCGGACAGCGTCTTTTGGGGAGGAACAGGTTGTCAGAGCAGGATCCGAACGCGTGGCCCGGGGAGGGCCGGCAGCAGCCGGTGCAGCCACTCCCCTGGGACGCCCCCGCTCAGTGGAACGCACCGCCGCCCGCCTACGGGAGCCAGCCGGCGTGGGGCTCTTCCCCCTACTCCGGGCAGCAGACCGGGCCCCTTCAACCGCAGTATGTAGCCCCGCCCAAGCCCGGAATCGTGCCCCTGCGACCGCTGTTGTTCGGCGAACTCCTGGACGGCTCATTTCAGACCATCAGGCGCAACGCGGCGGCAATGTTGGGTGCGGCGCTTCTGGCACAGACCCTGGCAACCGTCGTCGGGGAGGTCTTTTCGGCGAATGCCGAATCCCGCGGAGAGTCGATCGGCCTTTGGCTGGCAGGACTCGCTCCCCCGGAAGTTATCGACGTCGGCGGGGGACTCGTCATTGGCGCAGCTTTCCTGGCACTGGTGTCCTTCTTCATTTCCATTGTGCTTCAGGGTGTGATGGTGGTTCCGGTGGCCCGGTCCGTCCTCAACCGGCGTACCGGCTTCAAGGAGATGTGGCGGCTGTCGAGGTCAAGGATCGGCTCGTTGCTTGCGTTGGGCGGGATGCAGATCCTCACCGGCGTCACCCTCGGCGTCGTCCTCGTGGGCGGTACCTTGCTGCTGGCCGATGCCATGGGCGGAACGTCGGCGCTGATCCTCGTCCCCTTGTTCCTGGGAACCGTGGTGACCGTGGTGTTGGTATCCGTCCGGCTCGCCGTGACACCGGCGGCGATGGTTGTCGAGGAGCAGGGCGTCATTGACGGCGTGCGGAGGTCCTGGCACCTCACCCGGCACAACTGGTGGCGTATCTTCGGCATCCTGCTCGTCACGTCCCTCCTCGTGGGCATCATCAGCCAAATAGTCCTGATCCCCCTCGGGCTCGCGTCCCAGGGCCTCTCCTCAGTCCTCGCGCCCCACGGCGGCGACGGGGAGCGCGCCCTCGACGCGGGCATCGAGATCGCGTCGATCATTGTTACTGCCCTCATCGCTGCAGTCGGATACGCCTTCCAGACTTCAGTCATGGGCCTCTTGTACATGGATCTCCGGATGCGCAAGGAAGGCCTGGATCTTGCCCTTCAGCGGCAGCTCGAATCAGGCAAGGACGCCGACGGCGTTCCCGGACGCGGTGTGGCACCGGAGGCGCACTTTGGCGGCCGTCCTACCTTCACCGACCGGCCCGGTCCCGCTTACGGCCCGCCACCGGGTTACGGAACGCCACCGGGTTACGGAACGCCACCGGGTTACGGAACGCCACCGGGTTACGGAACCTCACCGGGATACGGCCAGCCGCCCCCTTACGGTCCGCCACCGGGCTATCGGCCACCGGGCGCCGGATGAGCCGCCTTTCCACATTCGATGCGGCATCCCTGCCGGGAACGGTGCTTCATGGGACCGCAGGCCGCGCGCAGGGCGGGACTCCGGTGGACCCCGACAGGCAGGAAGCCCGCCGGTGGGCCGCCGAGGAGCTCGCCAAGCCCGTTTACCAGGATGCGCAGCCCGACTGGCTGACCGATCTGTGGCGGCAGTTCTCTGAATGGCTTGGATCCCTGGGCAGCGGCGACCCTGCGGTAGACAGCGGTGTGGCCGTACCGGTTATCGGGGTGACAGTTGTGGTCCTCATCGCTGTGGCCATCCTCGTCGCGCGCCCCCGGCTGAACGCCCGGCGCCGCCGCACGGCCGTGGACGACGTCGACGTCGACCCTTCGGTCACCCCGGCCGAGTACCGCCAGCTGGCCGCAGCTGCGGCAGCACGTGCTGACTGGCGCGCCGCCGTCGTCGAACAGTTCCGCGCCATCGTCCGGTCCGCGGAGGACCGCACGGTGATCGACCCGCTGCCCGGCCGGACGGCGGACGAAGTGGCCGGACAGTTGGCCGGCGCCTTCGGCAGCCATGCCGCTGAGCTCCGGCGGGCCGCCGTTGTCTTCGACGCCGTGAGGTATGGCAGCGCCGGGGCTTCCGCCGCGGACCATGCCGGAATGCTCGCCCTGGACCAGCTCCTCGAAACAGCGAAGCCCGACTTCGGCCGGCCGGCTGCGGACCGACTGGCTCTGCCGCGATGACCCCCGTACTCGAGTCTGAGAACCGGCCGGCTCCGGGCGGGCTCCCCGCCGCGGCCGGACGCACGGGGCGACCCCTGACCGCATGGATCCGACGGCACCGGACGTGGACCGTGCTCATTCTGGTCTTCTCCCTTGGAGTAGGGCTGACATTCCTGGCCCAGCTCTCGCCCCGGGGGGACAGCAATCCCCTCTCTACGCGCAACGCCGCTCCCGAGGGTGGAAGGGCTGCTGCGGAAATCCTCAGAAACCAGGGTGTGGACGTCCGCCAGACGGACAACCTGGCCGACACACTATCCGCGCTGGACAATGCCGAACCCGGGCTCAGCGTCGAACCCGGCGGGAAGGGGGCCACACTGCTGCTTTATGACCGGAACGGCTACCTGGACCGCGAGCAGTTGCAAGCGTTGCAGCAGGCCGCAGACAAGCTGGTAGTGATTACGCCCCGGCTCAACACCCTGAGTGCCTTCGGCGACGGTATCCGCCCGGCCGGGGTGGTTCCGGCCGGACTGGCAACCCTGGATCCGGGCTGCGAGCTGGACGATCCAGCAGCCGCCGGGTCGGTCACGGCGGAGTCCGCCTATCTTTACGAGGCGGACCGTGCCTGCTATGAACCCGCTGAAGGCCTGGGCGGCCTGTACGCCAGCAGTGACGATGGCCGCCTGGTGGTGCTGGGAAGCACACGGATCGTCAGCAACCGCG
This sequence comes from Arthrobacter oryzae, assembly GCF_037911235.1. GTDB lineage: Bacteria > Actinomycetota > Actinomycetes > Actinomycetales > Micrococcaceae > Arthrobacter > Arthrobacter oryzae_E. The sequence continues at coordinate 57,087 of NZ_JBBLYW010000066.1, read as the reverse complement.
CGCTTGACGAACACGGCAATGCAGCACTGGCGCTCAGGACGCTTGGGGCCTCGGACACCCTGGTCTGGTACCTCCCCGGCATCGCCGACGTCACTGTTGAGGACCGGCCGAAGACCCTGGACGAACTTGCCCCGCCGTGGGTGGCGTTCCTCGGCCCCTGGCTGGCCCTGGTGGCGGTGCTGGCCATGGTCTGGCGGGGACGGCGGCTGGGCCCCCTGGTCTTCGAACCGCTTTCGGTGGTGGTCAAGGCCGTCGAGACCGCCGAGGGCCGCGCCCGCCTGTACCACGACGCGCACGCCGTGGACCGCGCAGCCGATAACCTCAGGGCGGGAACCCTGGTCCGGCTCGCGCGCTTCCTCCGGCTGGGACCGGACGCTGAGTCCACGGCAATTGTCCACGGCGCCGCACGGCACCTTGGCCGCACTCCTGAGGAGATGGCCCAGGTGCTGGAGGCCCGTCCCCGAACGGAAAGCGAGCTGGTCCGTTGGGCCCAGCAGCTGGAATCACTAGAGAAAGAGGTAACCGCCCGATGAGTGAGCAGACCAACGGATTCACGCAGGGCGGCCCCGGCGGTCCGGCGCTGGCGACGGCGGAAGCCACGCCCGGCACCGATCCCGTCCGCCAGGCCCTGCTCGATGTGCGGCACGAGGTTGCCAAAGCGGTAGTGGGCCAGGACTCAACCGTTACCGGGCTGCTGATCGCGTTGCTGTGCCGCGGGCATGTCCTGCTGGAAGGTGTCCCCGGCGTGGCCAAGACCCTGCTGGTCCGCACGTTGTCCGCCGCCCTGAGCCTGGACACCAAGCGCGTGCAGTTCACTCCCGACCTGATGCCCGGGGACATTACCGGTTCGCTGGTCTTCGACTCCCGAACCTCTGAGTTCAGTTTCCGCGAGGGCCCCGTCTTCACGAACATCCTGCTCGCCGACGAGATCAACCGGACACCGCCAAAGACGCAGGCATCCCTGTTGGAGGCCATGGAGGAACGCCAGGTTTCGGCGGACGGCGTCTCGCGGCAGCTTCCCGTGCCGTTCATCGTCGCAGCCACGCAGAACCCGGTGGAGTACGAGGGCACCTATCCCCTGCCCGAAGCCCAGCTGGACCGTTTCCTCCTGAAGCTCGCAATGCCGTTGCCCGGGCGGGCCGACGAAATCGAGGTCATCCGCAGGCATGCGGCCGGCTTTGACTCGCGGAACCTGGCCGCCGCCGGCGTCCGCGCGGTGGCGGGCGCAGCCGAGCTGGAGCAGGCGCGACAGGCAGTGGCTGCTGTGACGGTGGCACCGGAGGTGGCCGCCTACATCGTGGACATCGCGATGGCCACGCGGGCGGCACCGTCGTTCCAGCTCGGTGTATCCCCGCGCGGCGCAACAGCCCTGCTGAGCGCCGCCCGCGCGTGGGCATGGCTGTCCGGCAGGGAGTTCGTGACACCGGATGATGTGAAGGCCCTGGCGCTCCCCTGCCTGCGCCACCGCGTAGCCCTGCAGCCGGAAGCGCAGATGGACGGCGTGAACGTTGACGGGGTCCTTGCCAGCATCCTGGCGACTGTTCCCGTGCCGCGCTGACGACATGGCCATTTCCGGACGGTTCGTACTTCTGGCGCTTGCGGGGCTGGTGCCCGTATTGCTGTATCCCGGGTGGGGCACGGTCCTGCTGGTCTGCCTGGTGCTGTGCGCTTTCCTGCTGCTGGATCTCGCCCTGGCGGGATCGCTCCGGAAGGTCACCCTGGACCGCGCGCTGCCCGGCAACGTCACGCTGACGGGCAATTGCGAATCCGTCCTGACCATCGGAAACACCGGTTCCCGCCCGCTCCGCGCCCTGGTGCGGGACGCCTGGCAGCCGTCCGCCGGTGCGCAGAATCCACGCCAGCGCATCGACGTTCCGGCCGGTGAAAGGCGGCGCATGAAGGTGATGCTGAAGCCTGCCCGGCGGGGTGACCTCAAGGCACCGCACGTGACCCTTCGCGCGTTTGGCCCGCTGCAGCTCGCCGCGCGGCAGCGGACGCTCCCGTGCCCCGGCGCCGTGCGCGTGCTCCCGCCGTTCCACTCACGCCGCCATCTTCCGTCCAAGCTCCGCAAGCTGCGCGAGCTCGATGGAAAGGCGGCGGTCCAGATCAGGGGGGCCGGCACCGAGTTCGATTCCCTCCGCGACTACGTCCGCGGGGACGACGTGCGTTCCATTGACTGGCGCGCCAGCGCGAGGCGGTCCGCCGTCGTCGTCCGTACCTGGCGTCCCGAACGGGACCGGCGCGTGGTGATCATGCTGGACACCTCACGGACTGCGGCTGCGAGGATCGACGACGAACCCCGCCTCGACACCGGGATCGAGGCGGCCCTTCTGCTGGCCGTCCTCGCGGAACGCGGCGGAGACCGCGTGGATTTCTTCGCCTTCGACCGGCGAACCCGGGGACGGGCCGGATCCGCGTCGAAAGGAAACCTGCTCGGACAGCTCGTGCAGGCCATGGCGCCGCTGGAACCGGAACTCATTGAGCTGGACTGGAGCCAGGTACCGGCCCAGATCCGGCAGATCTCCGCGCACCGCTCGCTGGTGGTGCTGCTGACCACGCTGGACGGCGGTGCGCCCGAAGAGGGACTGCTGCCGATGGCCGCGCAGCTGGCGCAGCAGCATGTTGTGGTGGTTGCCTCCGTGCGGGACCCCATGCTCGGTACGATGCAGAAGGAACGCACCACGGCGGCACAGGTGTTCCGCGCGTCGGCCGCCGAGCGGGCGCTGCTGGAGCGCGAGGCAGTGGCCATCCAGCTGCGCCAGATGGGCGTCGAAGTGGTGGACGCCGAGCCCCATCAGTTGCCGCCGGCGCTGGCCGACGCCTACATCCGCCTGAAAGCGGCGGGAAAACTATGACCGATGTGTCGAAAACCGGGAGGCTACCGTGAACACGCCCATCTACGAACGTGCCCTGGGCAGCGACTTCGCCCGCCTGCAGCCCGAGCTCCAGGAGTACTTCTCGCTGGCTCCCGGCTCCGGTCGCTTTGGCGTGGGCGAGGGTGTGTTCGACGTCGTCGGGTGCCGGCAGCAATGGCTGCGTCCGCTGTTACGGCTTACCACCGGGGAGGAGGCGTTCTTCCCGGAATATGGTGAGGGCGTTCCGTTCCGGATCGAAAACCACGCGCACCTCGACCCGTTCGGACGATCGAGCCTCACCGCCAGGCGCGAAATCCACTTCCCCGGCCGCACACGGTTGTTCCATGACACCACAAGCTTTGACGACTCCCGCAGCACCCCGGGGCTGGTGGACTACGTCGGCCGTTACCGGCGCCTGGTCACGGACCTCAACCTCAGCGTGACCGCCGAAGGCAGGCTGCGCGGCGTCTCCGAAGCGTCCCGGCTGTTCCTGGGTCCCTTGCGTATACCGCTGCCGGCGGCTCTGGATGCCAAGGCTTACGCGGAGCAGTGGTGGGAACCGTCCGCCGGAACACAGGGCAAGCACCGGATCCAGGTCAAGGTGATCCAGCCCCAGCTGGGACTCGTGCTGGTTTACGCCGGGAGCTTCGATTACAGGCTCCGCTCCTATCCCGGCGGCGCAACGGCGCCGGGCCACCTCCCGGGCTACGCCCGCCCGGACAGGTGGGAGAGCCGCCTCTAGCCGAGCGTCAGCTGGTTGAGCCCGTCGGCCACCTGGGTGAGGCGGGTCAGCACGGCGGTCGCAGACGACGGCGTGTACCCGGCCAGCCCCTCGGACGGCGTCACCCGGATCGAGCCGAGCGAGGAAGCCGGAAGACCCAGCTGGCGCCAGGGCCGCCACACATTCTCTACCGCATCCTGCACGCGCGGCAGGGCGGCGGAGGGGTTGCCAACCGGCAGCACGCCGGCCCACAGGCTCTTTCCTGCCTCTACCGCACCTGCAAGCTGTTCCCATTGGCGGGAGGTAAGCGCCTTGAGCGGGACCGCTATCCCGTCGGCCCCTGAAGAGAGAATGCGTTCGAACGGCGCCTCAATTTCGGCCACCGCGATGACCGTTTCGGCGGCACCGGCGTTCCTGACCGCATCGATGACCAGACGCCACGCCTCCGTCACTTCCTGACCGGGAACGGCGCGCAGGGTCCGGTAGCCGCTGGAGGTGGGAATCGTGCCGGCCAGGACAGCAGCAATATCAGGTTCATCGATCTGGACCACCAGCCGGGCACCGGGAACGGCAGTGCCCACCCGGGCCAGGAACTCCCCGACGCCGGCCGCCAGCGATTCGGCGATATCACGCCGGGCGCCGTAGTCGAGCAGCGCCCGTTCACCGCTGTGCAGGTGCAGTCCTGCGGCCAGGCTGAGCGGTCCGCGCAGCTGCACCTTGAATTCCCGTGCCGGACTTTCTTCCGTCCCGGCGACGTCGGCAAGGACGTTGATATCCGTGGACAATGCCGACTTGGCCCGCATGACGTCTTTCCCCGGACGATCGACGATCCGCCATCCATGGGGCTGGACATCGACGGAAAGGTCCACCAGGAGGGACGCAGTCCTGCCGAGGGCATCGGAGCCGACGCCGCGTTCCGGCAGCTCCACCAGGAAAGGCAGGTGGGGACTGCCGAGTTCGCCGCGGACTATCCGGGTTGCTTCCACCGGGTCCTCACCGGGCCACGGCCCGAGGGCGGTGGCAGTTACCTGTGATTCCGGCATGGCCTAGGCGTCGACGGCGGTGGACGGTGCGGGCGAGGAAAGCAGCGGCTGGTTTGCACCTGGTCCGTTGTTCTCCGCGGCCTGGTGATCCTCGGCAATGGCTTCGTGGTGCCGGATGACCTCGCCGATGATGAAATTCAGGAACTTCTCCGCGAAAGCCGGATCCAGGTGGGCCTCCTCGGCGAGGCGGCGCAGCCGTGCAATCTGGGCGGTCTCCCGGCCCGGATCCCCTGCGGGCAGCCGGTGCGCGGCCTTGAGGAAACCGACCTTCTGGGTTGCCTTGAACCGTTCGGCCAAGAGGAAGACAAGCGTGGCGTCGATGTTGTCGATGCTGGACCGGATGGACAGCAGTTCCGCCATCACCGATGGGTCAACCTGTCCGGCCAATGAGCTGGCTGAGGGGTCGTAGGATTCGGCGTCCGGAAAATCTTGGTTCTGCTCGGTCATGGTTCCAGTCTATGGGCACCCCGCCGATTCCCTGTGGCTGTTAAGCGTCCGCGAAATCTTGCCCAGGGGCGGGACCTCCTACGAAAATGCCCGCTGCCCGGAAGGGGCAACGGGCATCTTCACGACCGAATCGGGCTAACCGGCCAGGAGCGCACGGTTCGCTTCCCGGCGCTTGGCCTGTTCGTCCGGGTCAGGCACGGGCAGCGACGCGATCAGCCGGCGTGTGTAGTCATGCTGCGGCGCCCCCATCACCTGGGTTCCCAGCCCCTGTTCCACGAGCTTGCCCTTGTAGAGCACCCCGACCCAATGCGACAGGATGTCCACGACGGCGAGGTCGTGGCTGATGAAGAGCGCCGCGAACCCGAACTCTTCCTGGATGTCCTTGAACAGTTCCAGCACCACGGCCTGGACCGAAACGTCCAGCGCCGAGGTCGGTTCGTCGGCAATCAGCAGCTTCGGGTTCAGGATCAGGGCCCTGGCCAGTGACGCACGCTGGCGCTGTCCGCCGGACAGTTCGTGCGGGAACCGGTCAGCGTACGACGCCGGCAGCTGGACCGACTCGAGCAGCTCACCGACGCGCTTCCGCGCCTGGGCCGGCGTGGGATTGCTGTGGATGATGAGCGGTTCGGCAACGCAGTCGCCGATGGTCAGCTGCGGGTTGAAAGACGCCGCCGGGTCCTGGAACACGAAGCCGATCTCCTTGCGGAGTGGCTTGAACGTCCGCTCCTTGAGGTTCAGCATCTCGTAATCCAGTACCTTCAGGCTGCCGCCGGTGATGCGGTTGAGGCCGGCGATGGCGCGTCCGATGGTGGTCTTGCCCGACCCTGACTCACCGACGAGGCCGAACACCTCGCCTTCAGAGAGCGTAAAACTCACGCCGTCCACGGCCTTGAAGCCGGGGCTGCCCAGCCTGCCGGGGTATTCGATGGTCAGTCCCTTGGCTTCCACCAGGACCTTCCGGTCCTGGTGGGCCCGCGCCGTCATTCCCTGGGAAGCGGAATTCCTGCCCAGGTGTGGCACGGCGGCCAGGAGTTTCCGCGTGTACTCCTGCTTCGGCTCGGCGAACAGGACCTTGGCTGTAGCCTCCTCGACCACGTCGCCTTGGTACATCACCACTACCCGGTCGGCCAGATCCGCCACCACGCCCATGTTGTGCGTGATCAGCACGATCGAGGTGCCGTACTTGTCCCTCAGGTCCCTCAGGAGCTGGAGGATCTCCGCCTGGACCGTGACATCCAGGGCTGTTGTGGGTTCGTCGGCAACGATCAGGCCCGGGTTGAGTGCCAGCGCGGCGGCAATAACGACACGTTGCTTCTGACCCCCGGAAAACTGGTGGGGATAGTAATCCACCCGCTTTTCGGCGTCAGGGATCCCTACTTTCCGGAGGGCTTCGACGGCACGGGACTTGGCTTCCTTGGCGGATACACGGCCGCCTTTGCCGTGTGCATGCGCGCGGATCCCTTCGGCGATCTGCCACCCGACGGTGAAGACGGGGTTCAGCGCGGTGGACGGTTCCTGGAAAACCATGGCGACATCCCTGCCGCGGATTTGCCGAAGCTTGGCCGGGCTGACGCTGATCACGTTGTTGCCGTTGATCAGGACCGCTCCGGAGCTGATGGCCGTCTCCGGAAGGAGTCCGAGGATTGTTTTCGCCGTGACGGTTTTGCCGGAGCCTGACTCGCCGACGATCGCCACCACTTCGCCCGGGTTGACCTCGAGGCTGACGTCCTTGACTGCATAGACGTCTCCAGCGTCGGTGGCGAAAGTGACCTTGAGGTGGTCAATATCGAGGACCGGGCCCGCGCCGCGCTTGTGGATGTTGGTGGTCATGAACTGCTCACTTCTGCTTGGATTCCTGCCTGCGCGGCGACGTTCGAATCAGGCCCGCCCTTGCCGGAAGCGGCCTTCTTGCGTCCGCGAAGCCGCGGGTCGTTGAGGTCGTTGATGCTCTCACCCATGAGGGTGAGGCCGACGACGGTCAGCACCATGGCAAGGCCGGGGAAAACGCCCGTCCACCAGATTCCGGACGTGGTGTCGGCCAGCGCCTGCTTCAGGTCGAAGCCCCACTCGGCGGCGGAGCTTGGTTCGATGCCGAAGCCCAGGAAACCCAGGCCGGCCATCGTGAGGATTGCTTCGGAGGCGTTCAGTGTGAAGATCAACGGCAGGGTGCGCGTGGCGTTCTTATAGATGTGCCGGCTCATGATGCGGACGTTCGAGGCACCCACTACCTTGGCGGATTCCACGAAGGGTTCGGCCTTGAGGCGGATGGTTTCGGACCGGATCACCCGGAAGTACTGAGGAATGAAGACCACCGTGATGGAGATTGCCGCGGCCATGATGCCGCCCAGCAGGCTGGACTGGCCGCCGCTGATGACGATGGCCATGACGATTGCGACCAGCAGCGAGGGGAAGGCGTAAATGGCGTCCGCGATGACGACGAGGATCCGGTCCAGCCAGCCGCCGATGTAGCCGCTGACGAGTCCCAGAATGACGCCGATGAAGATCGACATCAGGACAGCCACAACGATCACCATGATGGCCGTCTGCGTTCCCCAGATAACCCGGGACAAAACGTCGTAGCCGCCCACCGTGGTCCCCAGCAGGTGCTTTCCGCCCGGTGCCTGTTGGGCGGGGAAGCTTCCGTCGGCGTCGGAGAGCTGGGAGTACCCGTACGGCGCCAGGAGCGGCGCGAAAATGGCTGTCAGCACAAAGGCGCCGGTCAGGACGAGTCCTGCCACCAGCATTCCGCGCTGCAGGCCCACGCTCTTGTTGAAGTGCGAGATGACCGGCAGCCGGCGGAAGAGCGAAGCGCGGGGATCCGCTGCGGGTTCAACAGTTGTAGGGGAGCTCATATCAGTACCTCACGCGGGGGTCGATCAGCGCAGCAGCAATGTCCACGATGAAGTTGGTCACGGCCACGATGACGGCGAGGAGGACCACGATGCCCTGGACCGCGACGAAGTCGCGTGCCGTGAGGTACGTGGCCAGCTGGAACCCCAGCCCTTTCCATTCGAAGGTTGTTTCAGTCAGCACGGCGCCTCCGAGCATCACGGCGATTTGCAGGCCCATCACCGTGATGATGGGGATCAGCGCAGGCTTGTAGGCGTGCTTGGTGACAAGTCGGAATTCGCTGACGCCGCGGGAGCGCCCGGCCTCCACGTAGTCCCTGCCCAGGGTTCCGATGACGTTGGTGCGGACCAGCCGGAGGAAGATGCCTGCGGTCAGCAGGCCCAGGGCGACGGCCGGCAGGACCGCATGGGCCGTGACGTCGGCGAGTGCTGCCATGTTGCCGCTGCGGATGGCATCCAGCCAGTAGATGCCTGTTGGCGACTGCAGCGAGGTGAGCGCCAGTTCGCTGGAGGTCTTGGCGCGGCCGGCCACAGGCAGCCACCCGAGCCAAACGGCGAAAGTGAGTTTCAGGAGCATGCCGGCGAAGAACACGGGCGTGCCGTAGCAGACGATGGCGAAAACGCGCAGCACGGCGTCGGGGGCGTGGTCCCTCCGGTAGGCGGCGACCATGCCCAGCGGAATGCCCACCAGCAGGGCCACCAGCAACGCGTTGATGGTCAGTTCCAGAGTGGCAGAGCCGTAGGTGGCCAGCATCTCCGTGACCTGGCGGTTGTCCGAGAGCGTAGTGCCGAAGTTGCCTGTGGCCAGTTGTCCCAGGTACTCGAAGTACTGCACGAGGATCGGACGGTCATAGCCTGCCGCAGTGATCCGCTCCGCCAACTGCTCCGGCGGCAACCTGCCGCCCATGGCCGCAGTGATGGGATCGCCGGTGATGCGCATCAGGAAGAACACCAGCGTCACAAGAATGAAAATTGTAGGAAAGATCAGGAGGAACCTGATCAGGATGTATTGGCCCAGTCCCCCGCCGGACGACTTCTTCTTTGACGGCAGGAGGCCGTCGGCGTCGGTTGGCGGCGCCTCGATAAGTGTTGTCATTGGTACCTAAATGTGTGCTTCCGGCGGCCTCGTGAGCCCCGGAATCTGTTGCCCTGCTTCCGCACGAAAGGCGGGACGCCCTACAGGCGCCCCGCCTCCGCGGCCGGTCAGGACCGGATGGAGAACTGGACCTACTTGGAAATTACGCCAAGACGGGTCTTGAACGAAGCGTCGAGGGTCTTTTCAACGCCCTTGACGTCCGCACCGGCGACCATCAGCTGGGCACCCTGGAGCAGCGGTAGCGTGGACAGGTCCTTGGCGACGGCGGTCTGGGCTTCGCCGAGCACCTTTTCACGCTCTGCCTTGTCAACCGTGGTGAGCTGCTTCTTGATCAGCTCGGTGACAGATGCATTTTCATAGTGGTTCTTCAGGAAGTTGCCCGGAACAAAGAACGGGGTCAGGTAGTTGTCCGCGTCCGAGTAGTCGGGGAACCAGCCGAGCTGGTACACCGGGTAGGCGTCGGCCGTGCGGTCCTTGGAGTAGGTGACCCATTCGGTGGACTGCAGGTCAACCTTGAAGAGGCCGGACTTTTCCAGCTGTTCCTTGATCATGGCGTACTCGTCACCGGAGGACTTGCCGTAGTGGTCCGGGTTGTACTGCAGCTTGATGTTGACGGGTGCGGTGACGCCTGCGTCGGCAAACGCCTTCTTGGCCTTGTCCAGGCTGGGCTTGCCGTTGCCGTCGCCGTACATTTCCTTGAGGGGCTGGATTGCGCCGACAAAACCGTCGGGGACCACCGAGTACGCCGGCAGGTAGGTGCCTTTGTAAACCTGGGTTGCGATGGCGTCGCGGTCCACGACATTGGCCATGGCCTGGCGGACGGCCAGGGCCTTGGCGGGATCAGCGTCGGCAGACTTTGCACCAAAAGGCATGGTGTCGAAGTTGAACACGATGTATCGCAACTCGCCACCGGGACCCTTGTGGACCTTGACCTTGGAGTCCTTCTCAAGGTCAGCGGCGTCGGTTGCGGTGAGGCTGCGGCCGGCGACGTCGATGTTGCCCTGCTGGACGTCCAGCTTGAGGTTGTTTGAATCGGCGTAGTACTTAATGGTGGCGCCGTCATTCGCGGGCTTGCCGAGGAGGCCCTTGTAGTCCGCATTGACCTTCAGGCTGACTAGCTCGTTCTTCTTGTAGCTCTCGATGGTGTACGGGCCTGCGAACGGCTTGCCCTTGACGATGTCGTCGTCGGTCATCAGCTTGTCCGCCGGAAAGACCTCTTCATCGATGATCGGTCCGGAGTTGGCGGCGAGGACGCCCGGGAAGACCTGGTCGTTGCCGGCCTTGAGAGTGAAGACCACCGTGGTGTCATCCTTTGCGGTCACGGTCTCGAGGTTGCCCAGGAGGGAGGCCGGACCATTCGGATCCGCGATGCTGACAACGCGGTCGATGGAGAACTTCACGTCTGAGGACGTCAGTGCGTGGCCGTTGGCAAATTTGAGGTCCGACTTGAGCTTGACGGTGTACTCCGTGGGGCTCGTGAATTCCGCGGATTCCGCGATGTCAGGCGTGGCGTCTGCCGTGCCGGGCTTGGCGTTCAGGAGGAACGGATAGATCTGGTTCATCACCATGAAGGAGCCGGCATCGTAGGAGCCAGCGGGATCGAGGGTAACGACCTTGTCCGTGGTCCCGTAGGTGATAGTTCCGCCTCCGGCAGCGCCGGTGGTAGTTCCGCCGCCGCCGGACGGGCCTGTGCAGGCTGTCAGTGCAAACGCGGAAACACCCGCGAGCGCGATAGCGCTGTGCAGGGCCTTTTTATTCATTGCCATCTGTGGACTTTCTGTTCGATGAGTACACGCGCGCCGCCTCGCAACTGGATCAGTTGGACTCGGTTGGCGGACGGTGTCCTGATCACCCGATTCAACCAGACAGCCAGCCGCTGAATCGTTGCAAAGAGTGAGTTGAGACACAAAATTTATCTGATTGGGGCAAAACTATCGTTTTCTTCAGCGTTCCGGCCGGATCAGGGCCCGGCGGAATGATTGCAGAAGGCTTGGGCGGTTGCCATTGAAGAGGCTCAAACACGGGAATAGAGTTGCCCTACCTGGCCGAAGGAACACATCATGAGCAAAGCCGCCCTCTGTGTGGGGATCAACGAATTTGAACATCTGCCGAAATCCAGCTGGCTCCAGGGCTGCGTCAATGACGCCCGCGACCTCGCCGGACTGCTGCAGGCCGGATACGGCTTCGCCCCAGCGGATATCTCCCTGCTGCTCGATTCCCAGGCCACGAAGAAGCAGGTCATGGCGCAGCTTGATTCAATGCTGGACCGCGCCGCCGCCGGCGACCTCCAGCACATCGTCTTTACGTTCTCCAGCCATGGAACGCAGATTCCGGACAGCAGCAACGACGAGGCTGACCGGCTGGACGAAGCCTTCGCCTGCTACGACATCAACAACACGGGCGACTCGTGGGATCCGGCCACCGTCATTTCGGACGACGAATTGTTCGCCCTCTTTGCGCGGCTACCTGACGGGATACTCATGGACGTTGTCCTCGACACCTGCCACAGCGGTACCGGCCTGAAATCGCTGGACCTCCTCCCCGGGAGGCGGCCACGCTTCCTGCCGGCACCGACGGCGCGCGGCGTTGCCGCCACCGAATTCAGCGACACCAGGGCGCTCCGGGATCTGGTCAAAGCCGGGCGGGGCGTCAAACCGGTCCTTCTGGCTGCCTGCCGGGCCGACCAGACCGCCGCCGATGCCTTCCTGGAAGGCCGCTACAACGGCGCCTTCACGTACAACTTCATCAAGGCCGTGACGGGAGACGGCACTCTCGGCCGGGCGGACATCCTGAAGCTGGTCAGCAAGGGCCTCCGCGCCGGCGGTTTCGACCAGGTGGCGCAGCTGGAGGGCTCGACGGCGGCGCGGAAAGCTCCCTGGGGAAGCTGACACAGGGGGCCGCTGACGGAGGCTCACTCCTGGCGTTCGTCCTCCGGGTGGAACGTTGCAGCGGGCATTCTGATCCCGGCTTCCCTTTTGATGGTTTCGAGCTTCTCCTGCTGCCACTCCGCGTCCATCACCGGCTTGAGTGCGGCGAAACACAGCCGTCCGCCCTCATCAAACCGCAACAGGCCCCCGCCACGGACGGTGTAGTAATCGGTGTCCACCCGAAGGCCCAGCTTGTTCCTTGCTTCTGATTTGGACAAGGTGACTGACTGCACGTACGAGGCTCCGATTTCGGAGACGACGAACCCGTCCGGTCCTACGCGCGTACTGGGGCGCACCCGGTTCACAACAATGCTGGTGTTCTGATCGATGCCGGACGCCTCGATAAGCCGCGGATTCTCCCAGATGAACCGGTTGACCTCCTCAGGGTCGGCGGCCAGGGCTGACAACCTGACCGGATAGCGCAGGTCGCGGAGGTGCTTCAGCCCGTCCAGGAGTTCATCGGGTTCCGTGGACAGGTCGATGTCCCAAAAAGCGTCGCGTACAGCCTGCCTGAATCCCATCATGTCCGTCGGCACCAGCACCGCGTCGGCCGCGAGGATTCCGCGCAGCAGGTCCTCCCAGCCCGGGTCCACCGGCGGCATATAGGCAAGGCCCCGCAGCACCATCCCCAGCATCTGATGCCCAAGATGCGCCCCGGCTTCGGCCACCTGGTACCGGCTGGAGCGCCCGCCTGGCCTTTCCAGCCGCTGCAGCCAGAGTTTAACGACGGCGTCCAGCACCGCCTTCACGGCAATTTCGCCTCGCCGGTGGGGTTCAGGATCCAGCCGCCACTCGAAGGGCACGTCCATGGCGAGCGGCCGTCGGGCGGCGCCGCGGGAGAACAGACCGTCAGCCAGGCCGAACAGCCCGGACGCCAGGACTTTCTGTTCCATGTTCCGGGCGGGCACGATTCCCCGCCTGCCGTCGATGCCCGGAACGGCCACTGACAACTGTTGCTCCACCCGCTCAGGCGACGAAAACACGCTCAGCATTGCCACGAGATCCGCGATGCATTCGTGCAGGGCATAGCCGTCGAGTAAGGCATCGCTGTCCGTCCACAGCCGCCGGTAGCCGTCCAGGACTGCGTGCGTCACCTCATGGGCCACGAGGTCGTGATACAGGGCCAGCGGCACGGAACGCTTGGAACGGTCGTCGGTCCTGTGGCCAAAGCGGATCAGCCCGCGCTCGCGGTCGTACCCGGTGGAGGTGTAGGGGATCTTGTCGTACACACTGATGACCAGCCGGTGGCCCGAGGCCCAGCCCATCCGGCGTCCGAGGGTGGCTTCAAAGGCCTGAAGGGTGGCCGTCGCCACCGCATAGACATGCTGCGCCAGGAACCGGCTGTCTGCCAGCAACTCGTCGAGCCCGGAAGGTGCGGCCTGGTCGTCAATGCACCATTCGTTGCGGTCTACGGACAGGGAGATAGGCCGGGGCCCGTCAGCTCCGGGGGCCCGCACCCGCAGCGCCAGCCGTGCCCCGACCGGGCCGTTGGCAAGCCTCTCCACGGGAACCCGGATGCTGGTGGTGAGCGGCTTTCCTGACTTGCGGGTGAAGGGGCCCTCAGCGAGCGCAGTCAGCGCGACCATCTCAAGGCCATGCCCGATTCCGAGCGCTGCAGAGACCATAGCGGGCCCGCTTTCCTCAACTGTGCAGAGCCGACCTGGCAAGGCGTCGGTCTGCATCAAGTCTGGTTCCCCAGGCCTCAATTATTGCGGTCGCAGGCCTCATTGACTATGGCCCGCTGCGGCGGCGCCCTTTTTTCGGTTAGAGTGCTGCGCGTTTTCGGCTAGAGTGCTGCGCGCTGCAGCGACCGCGCCGCGTCGATGGTGGCCTGCCCCAGGACCCTGCTTCCCTGGTAAAGCACCACGGTCTGCCCGGGAGCCACTCCGCGCAGCGGGGCGGTCAGCGTCACCACAAGGTTCGTCCGCTCCGCGCCGTCGTCGTCCGTCAGCAGTTCCGTATGGGCCGTCGCGGGGACGGGATCCCCGTGGGCGCGGACCTGCGCGTGGCAGTCGAACTCTTCACCGGTGGCAATTTCCGCAATGGGCAGGCCCGCCCACGAGACTTTGATGCCGCGGATCTCGTCGATGGCCAGGAGCGCCTCAGGCCCGACTACCACCTTGTTTTCCTTGGGCCGGATCTCCAGGACGAACCGCGGTTTGCCATCGGCGGCCGGAGTGCCCAGCTTGAGGCCGCGGCGCTGGCCGACGGTGAACGCGTTGGCGCCGGGGTGCTCACCCACCTTGGACCCGGTTTCGTCCACAATGTCGCCGGTGGTCATGTCGATCTTTTCCGCCAGCCACCCGGCAGTGTCGCCGTCCGGAATGAAGCAGATGTCGTGGCTGTCCGGCTTGTTGGCCACGGACAGCCCGCGGCGTTCGGCTTCCGCGCGCACTTCAGCCTTGGAAGGAGTGTCCGCCAGCGGGAACATGGAGTGCTTGAGCTGTTCGTGGGTGAGCACACCGAGCACGTAGCTCTGGTCCTTGGCCCAGTCGGCCGCGCGGTGGAGTTCCGGGTTTCCGTCCGCGTCCGTGATCACTTTGGCATAGTGGCCGGTGCAGACGGCGTCGAACCCCAGCGCGATTGCCTTTTCCAGCAGCGCCGCAAACTTGATGCGTTCGTTGCAGCGCATGCAGGGGTTCGGGGTGCGTCCGGCGGCGTACTCGTCGATGAAGTCCTGGACCACGTCCTCCTTGAACCGTTCTGAAAAGTCCCACACGTAGTACGGGATGCCCAAAACGTCGCAGGCGCGCCAGGCGTCGCGGGAGTCCTCGATGGTGCAGCAGCCGCGGCTGCCGGTCCGGAGCGTCCCGGGCATCCTGGACAGCGCCAGGTGGACACCGACGACGTCGTGTCCCGCCTCGACGGCGCGGGCGGCTGCTACGGCGGAATCGACTCCGCCGCTCATGGCTGCAAGAACTCGCATGCTGGCTTTCTTTAGGGGAAGGTGGGGTTGTGCGGCTGCAGCGCATCCCGGGCCGGCGCGTGGCACGCCGGCTGGACACACTGCATGCCCGTCTATTCTACTGCCTTGGCAAAGAGGGACCGGAAATCGCCTCCGCGCCCTTGACTGCCCGCCCCGCGGATTCTATTGTCAAGATTACTATTTTTAGAACCCCCCGGCCCTCAGCGCCGGAGCTTCCAGGAATCGAGCGTCACCATGACTGTGGAACGCAGCATCCAGAGCATCGTCATCGCAGGAGCCGGCCTGGCGGGCGCCACTGCGGCCCGCACCCTGCGCGGCGAAGGTTTTTCCGGCCGGATCACCCTCGTCGGTTCCGAGCTGCACCGCCCGTACCTTCGCCCGCCGCTATCGAAGGACTACCTGCTGGGCACAGCGGGCGAAGACGCCGTGCCGGTGGCACCGGAGGCCTGGTACGCCGAGAACGACGTCGACCTTCGGCTGGGCGTGCCCGTCGCCGCCGTCGACCCCGGCCCGCACACGGTGCATCTCCGCAGCGGCGATTCTGTGGAGTACGACGCGCTCCTGCTGGCTACGGGCGCCCTCCCCCGGCGCATGCAGCTGCCAGGGAGCGGGCTGGACGGCGTCACCACGTTCCGGACCCTGGATGACAGCCGCCGCCTCCGGGAACAGATCTCGCCGGGCGGAAAGAACGTGGTGATGATCGGCTCCGGCTGGATCGGGATGGAACTCGCGGCTGCGGCCACCACTTACGGCAACCATGTGACGCTGCTCGGACTTGAGGATATTCCGCTGGCAGCCGCCATCGGACCGGAACTGGGCGCTTTCTTCCGCTCGGTTCACGTAGCAAACGGGGTCAGGTTCCGGCTGGGCACCACGGCGTCTGAACTCCGTGGCGACGCCGGCCGCGTCACCGGCGTGGTTACCGGTTCGGGCGAAGTGCTGCCGGCCGACATCGTGGTGATCGCCGTAGGCGTGGTTCCGGACACTGCACTGGCGGAGGCGGCCGGTCTTGCCGTGGACAACGGCATCGTGGCGGATGCCTCCTTGCGGACCAGTGCGCCGGACATCTTCGCCGCCGGGGACGTGGCCAACGCCCTGCACCCGTTCACCGGGCAGCAGCACCGCAGCGAGCATTGGTCCAATGCACTCAACGGAGGAAAGATCGCCGCTAAGTCGATGCTCGGCCAGGACGCGCAACTGGACACAATTCCGTATTTCTATACGGACCAGTACGACGTCAGCATGGAGTATTCGGGGTTCCCCATGCTGGCGGCGGGCGCCGAACCGGTCATCCGTGGCTCGCTGGCCAGCAAGGAATTCATTGCGTTCTGGCAGCAGGAGGGTCGGGTGGTGGCAGGCATGAACGTCAACGTTCCCCGCACCCAGAAAGCCATCAAGGCCCTGATCTCCAGCCGCGCCACTATCCCGGCCGACCGTTTGGCCGATCCCGCCGTCGCGTTGGATCAGCTCCTGGCAGAGGACTGACGCGCCGCAGTGGCCGCGGTCTGGATGGACGATTCATGCCCGGCCATCCCCGCCTGGCGGGCACGTTCATAGGCGCCGGGCAGCGCAGCCAGCAGGGCATCGACGTCGGAGTCCGTGGAAGCGTGCCCCAGTGAGAAACGCTGTGCTCCCCGGGCGGCCTCCTCATCGAGCCCCATGGCCAGCAGTACGTGCGAGGGCCGCGGTACGCCGGCGGTGCAGGCGGAGCCCGTGGACGATTCGACGCCGGCCAGGTCCAGCAGGAACAGCAGGGAGTCACCCTCGCAGCCCGGGAAGGTGAAGTGCGCGTTTCCGGGCAGGCGTCCGTCCCCCGGCGCGCCGCGCAGCACAGCTTCGGGGACGGCATCCAGCACGCCGGCAATCAGCCGGTCCCGCAGCCCGGCGATGCGTGCCGCTTCCCCCGGAAGGTCCCTGGTCACGGCTTCTGCCGCGGCGGCGAAGGCGGCAATCGACGCAGTGTCCAGCGTCCCTGAACGGACATCGCGCTCCTGGCCCCCGCCGTGCTGCACCGGCGTCAGCTTGACGGAGCGGCCGAGCAGCAGTGCGCCGACGCCCACCGGCCCGCCGATCTTGTGACCGGAGATGGACATGGCGTCCAGCCCGCTTGCCCGGAAGTCGACTGGCACGGAACCGAAGGCCTGGACGGCGTCGGAATGGACCGGAACGCCCACGGCGTGGGCCGCTTCAACCACTTGGTGCACTGGCTGGATGCTGCCAACCTCGTTGTTGGCCCACATCACCGAAACGAGTGCGATGGACTCCGGATCCCGGGAGAGCTCGGACTTCAGCACATCAAGGTCAACAACGCCGCTGGAATCCACGGGCAGCCAGGACACTTCCGCCTGCTCGTGACGTTCCAGCCACTCAACAGTGTCCAGGACAGCATGATGTTCGACGGCGGAGCAGAGGATCCGCGTGCGTCCCGGATTTTCGGCGCGGCGGGACCAGTAGAGGCCCTTGACAGCCAGGTTGTCAGCCTCCGTGCCGCCCGAGGTGAAGATGACCTCCGACGGATGGGCACCGGCTGCGGCGGCAATGGCTTCCCGGGCATCCTCCACCGAACGGCGCGCGCGGCGCCCGGAGCCGTGCAGCGACGACGGGTTTCCGGTCCTGGCAAGCTCACGCGTGAGTGCCGCCAGGGCCTCGGCGGCGATGGGCGTGGTGGCGGCATGATCGAGGTAGACGGACACAAGCCAATTCTAGCCGCGGACACACCGCACGCTCCGGCCCCCGTGTAGATTCGAGCGGTGAAAGCCTCGATTTACCTGGTTCTGGCCACCCTGTTCTGGTCCGGCAACCTTGCGGTGGGACAGGCAGCCGTGAACACCCTGACGCCGCTGGAACTCACCTTCTGGAGGTGGGCACTGGCGGCGCTTCCGCTTGTGGCGCTGGCCCACTTCGTGGAACGTCCCGACTGGCGCGCCGTCCTGGGCCGCTGGCGGGTGCTGCTGCTGCTGAGCGCCCTGGGCATGGGCTGCTACACCCTGCTCCTCTACACGGCCCTCCAGCACACCTCCGCACTCAATGCCTCGCTGATCACCGCCGCCAACCCGGCGCTCATCGTGGTGATGGCCATTTTCATCCTTGGAGAAAAGCCGGGCATTTTCGGCTGGCTGGGCATAGCACTGGGCCTGGCGGGCGTACTCCTGGTCCTGACCCGCGGCGAATTGCACCGGGTGTTCAGCATTACGTTCAATGTCGGTGAGCTGCTGATGCTCGGGGCCATCACCGTGTGGGGCTTCTACACCATCATTTCCCGCAGGCTGGGGCTGCCGGCCATTGCGTCCACGGCCGTTCAGGTGGTGATGGCCACTGCCCTGATGGCTCCGGCCGCCATCGCCGCGGGAGCCGGATTTCCCTCGACAGCAGCCGAAGGATGGTCGATCGCCTACATCGCCGCGTTCCCGTCGCTGGGGGCATACTTGTGCTGGAACCTCGCACTCAAGACGACGCCACCGGCGACCGCCGGCAATTACCTGAACCTGATCGTGGTGTTCACGGCGGTCATCACGGTGATGATGGGCATTCCGGTCACCCTGCCCCAGGCCATCGGGGGCCTGCTTGTCATAGCGGGCGTCCTGCTGGCCGGCCGGACCCATAAATCCCCGGAGATCAGGGCGGCGTAACCCGGGCGCAGCATTGGCCTGGCGTTGTGTTACCCACGATGCGGCCTTCTTCAACACCACAGCCGGCCGCGGCGCCGCTGAGGAAAGCACCGTTCATGGCGCAGACCACTTCCGCATGTCCGTCCGCGAGGCGGTGGAACGGGCAATTTTGCAAGGCAAAGCCTCCGGCGCCGTCGGGAACCGGCATGTAGCCCTCCGCCGCGAGGAACTCCTCGAGGCTTCGGCTCCCCTCAGCCATTGCCAGGCCCTTTGCATGTGAGGTGGCCAGCAGCGCGCTCCGGACTGGCTCTCCGGCTGCAGTGGAATGTTCGATGGCGGTGGCCATGAGTTCACCGGCGAGGTCGTAATTGCGGTCAGGCACGGAGGCTCCCACCTCCGGTTGGGCCGGCCGGTACATTTTCGCCGGCCTGCCCGAACCGGGCCCGGCCTTTCCGCCCAGCTTGCGGAACTCTACGGTGAGCACGCCGTCCTGCACCATTCTGTCCAGGTGGAACGACGCCGTGCTGCGCGGGATTTCCAGCGCAGCGGCCGCTTCGTCCCGTCCTACCGGCCGGGCCGATGATGCAACGAATCCGAAGAGATTTCTGCGGGTCTCGTCGCCAAGCGATGCCACGGCCGCGAGCCGGCGGGCCCAGGAAAGTCTGCGCATGGAACACCCTAACTCTAAAAGCAAGATTCATTGCTTAATGCTGTCACGCTCTCTAAAATTAGGATACCTACTTTTAGAAGGAGTCGTCATGAAATCGTCCTCGGTGTTGAGTCCGTCCGGCCGTACGCTGGCTTCTGAACCGGGCAGGCAGGCCTTCCTGCTGCTGCGCACGGTCTTCACGGTCGCCCCGATCCTCTTCGGCCTCGACAAGTTCACGAACCTGCTCACCGACTGGACCATGTATCTGGCCCCGGTGGCGACGGCGGTGGTTCCGCTCCCGGCCCAGACCATCATGTACGTCGTGGGCGCCGTGGAAGTTGCCGCCGGTATCGCGGTTGCAGTCCGGCCACGCTTCGGATCGATGCTGGTGGCCGTGTGGCTGCTGGGAATCATCATCAACCTGCTGATCCTGGGCAGCTTCTTCGACGTCGCGCTTCGCGACTTCGGCCTGCTCGTGGGCGCGCTGGCCCTCAACCGGCTGTCACCCCGGAATTCCCGTAACCAGTAGCGGCTAACTCAGTTTGTTGGCGGAACAACAATCAGGCGTTCCGCCACGTCCGCCCGGGCCGCTGTGAGAGCGGCCGGGTCCGGGCACGAGAGAGAAACATATACGGACGAACCCGCTTTGCCAAAGAGCCTGGCCAGCACTGCGGTCGACTTTCCGCCGGGCGCAGATCCGCCCTCGTAGATCAGCACCTCGGTCCTGGGCCCGGGCTTGTCCGGCTCACCGCCCCAGCGCATGGTGTCAGTCTTCAGGTAGCCGGGGAGGATGGTGGGGTCCAGGTATTTGAACAACTCAACGGTGGAGGCCTTGTCATCGCCGGTGACGGCCAGTGGCTCCTGGTTCACGCTGACCCGGGCGGAGGCAACGCATCCGTCGGCTTTGAGGTAACGGTTCTCCCCCGCCACGTCCTCCTTGACTGCCTTCCAGCCCGGTGCCTCCCGGAGCCCGTCGGACAGGCCGACGGGGACTCCTGCGGCCAGCGAGTCTCCGGCCGTAAAGGGAAGGTCCTTGGCCGCCACCGCCGCAGCATCGTGGCCCGGCGTAATGGTGGGCGTTGCGAGCGCGGGCGTGGTTTGAACGGTACGCGGGGCGGCGGGGTCCGGGATGCCCACGCTGCAGCCGGCCGCGCCGGCAAGCACCAGGGCCAAGGTCAGGGGCCACGCCATCCGCCGGGTGGCCCCCGGTACGCATCGCGGCCCGCCCGCACCGGGTCTCCTGCCTATAGACTGCACTTTGCCCCCAGATACCCTCTGCCGGCGGCACTGCGCCGGCCGGTCCTCCGCAAGAGTTTAGACGGTTCGGCAGGCACGCCGTCACGGCGCGGCCAGAACCCTGATCGCGCCAGGCACCACCTCTACGGTCAGCGGCAGCGGGCCTACTCTCTCGCCGTCGGCATAGGCAACAACGTTCGCGGCAGAGAGCTCAACCCGGCGGACCTGCCTGATGTGCACTGCCCGGTGCCCGGTGTGCCGGCCGGAAAAGACCTTCGGGAAGACGGCAAGGAACTGCGCGCGGGAGAGCGGCTTGACGATGAACAAATCCAGGAATCCGTCGTCCAGCAGGGCGTCAGGTGTCACTTTCATGCCGCCCCCAATTGACTGGCCGTTCGCTACCGAGATGAGCATGGCCCCCTGCCGCCAGGTCTCGCCGTCGGCCGTCACGGTGTAGTCGATAGCCCTGAAGGTGGCCAGTTCACGGAGCATGGCCAGGTTGTACCTGCTTTTGCCGCGGGGCCAGCGCCAGCCGTTGGCCCGTTCATTGACGGCGGCGTCGAAGCCGGCGGAAACCACTCCGGCAAACCAGCGGGTGGTGCCGACGCCTGTAACCCGTCCCGCGTCAATAAAGCGCCCGCCGGACTTCAATGCCTCCCGGATCAGTTCACAGGCGGCAACAGCATCGTTCAAAGGAAGCCCGAGTGCACGGGCCATGTCGTTCCCCGTGCCGCTGGGAACGATCCCCAGCGGCACAGTACCGTAAGGGGCACCTGATCCGGCGAGCGCGTTGATGCCCAGATGGACCATGCCGTCACCGCCCACTACAACCAGGGCGTCGCAGCCTGCCTCCAGCGCCTCACGCACCGCAGATTCCAACCGGTCATAGTTGGCCTTCCTCAGCACCACGACACGTGCACCGGCGGCGCGGAAATACGCCACCACGGCGTTGCCGGTGTGCTGCCTTCCGCCGAACGACGCCCGGGGGTTGACGGCGACGGCGATGATCATGCGCTGAATTATGCCAGCCGCCGGGAACCTGGGCCGCGGGCACGGACGTTGAGCCTTTACACGGTTAAACTGGGCGGACCGGACTGCCTGAGTGGACTGGAACCGACAAGAAAAGGATCAGTGCTTGACCCAGGGCAGCAGCTCCCATTACCAGGTCCTTCGCCTTCCTGTGACGGCGACCGACAAAGAGATCAAGGTGGCATACCGCAAGGCTGCCCGGCGGGCACATCCCGACCACGGCGGGGACGCCGCCGTTTTCCGGCAGGTGACGCTGGCCTACGAGACACTGATAGATCCGAAGCGCCGGGCTGCCTATGACCGCTCCTACGCACACGGGACCACGGGCGCGGCAACGGCGGAAGGCGCCCATTTCGACGCTCCTGCCGCTGGCAGCCGCGCTTCGGCGACCGTCCATCGGCCCAACACCCCGCGCAACACCGCAGGGGACCCGCCGGTTTACGTGCCGCCATTCGAGCACCCGGAGTCCGGCACCGTCCCGCTGATTCCGGAAGAGATCGCCGGCAGGCAGGTCCACGGCATGCCACGGAAGCGGGGTATCTTCGGAGCCGAAGCCCGGATCCAGCGGGAGATGCGGACCGTCCAGCTGATCAGCAGGCAGATCCTGCCCGCCATTCCCGCGGCCAGGTTGATCAACGGGCTGCAGTCCCCTGCGGACAACAGCCACATCGACCACGCGGTGTTGTCCGGCTACCGGCTGGCGCTCATCGGCTCGATGCTTTTGCCGAAGGGAGCCTACGCCTGGAACGGCAGCACCCTGACGCACGGCGGCCGGGCCATTGCACCGCCGCAGCTGGCTCATATTGTCCGGCGCATGCAGGACATCTTTCCTGAGCTCAACGTGACCGGCTGGACCGTCATTCATAGTCCCGACGGCAACCTGCATGAACCTGTCATTGACCACCACCGGCGTGCACAGCGCGGCCATGAAACCGTCCAGGTGGTCAACGGGGCAGGGCTGGTCCGCGGACTCAAGGAGTTCCTGAGCTCCGGTCCAGCCCCGAATACTGTCAACGTCCCCGCCCTGGCCAGGCTGCTGCGAGGAATGCACTAAGGCCGGCGGTGGCTAGGATGGGACGGTGTTCCGCATCCTTTTCCACACCCCTGAAATTCCCGGCAATACGGGCAACGCCATCCGGCTGGCTGCCATCACAGGCGCCGAACTGCACCTGGTGGAGCCGCTGGGCTTTGATTTTTCCGACGCCAAGCTCCGCCGCGCCGGGCTGGATTACCACGACCTCGCCGTCGTGACGGTGCATAAGAGCATCGAGGCCGCCTGGAAGGCTCTTCAGCCCGAGCGCGTTTACGCGTTCACGTCCGACGGCGAGACCTCCTACACCGACATCAGTTACCTCCCCGGCGACGTGCTCCTCTTCGGCCCGGAATCCGTGGGCCTTCCGGAGGAACTCAAGCACGACCCGCATGTAACGTCCCGGGTGCGGCTGCCGATGCTGCCGTCCCTGCGGTCCTTGAACCTTGCGAACGCGGCGTCAATTGCGGTTTTTGAAGCCTGGCGCCAGAACGGCTTCGCGGGCGCCAAGCTCTAGGCGGCACCCATCCCTCCGCGCATCCGCTCCGAATCACCCGTGAAGGCCAATCCGGGCCATTAACAGGATCGTGAGGAGCGGCAGGTGACTACATTGCAGGTCCGCAGGTCCCCGGGCCGGAACAGTGAGACCCAAGGCGACATTCCGGTCGCTCCTGCCGCCATAAGACCCGCTGCTGCGAAAAGTACGGCCCGAGTCGACTTATGCTTGGGAGTGATGGAAACTCCCAACGCCTCAAATCCGGAGGCCACTGCTTCTCCTGGCACTTCAGCCGACGTGAACCGGCGGCTCGGTGACCTGTTGGCGCGTATCGCCAACGGAGACCAGGAGGCCTTCGCAGAGTTCTACGAACTCACGTCCCGGCGCGTTTTCGGCATGGCCCGCCGCGTCCTGATCGATCCCGAACTCAGCGAGGACACCACGCAGGAAGTATTCCTCCAGGTCTGGCAGAATGCAGCAAAGTTCAACCCTGAGGCCGGCAGTCCCCTGGCGTGGCTGATGACCATTTCCCATCGCCGGGCAGTGGACAAGGTCCGGTCCTCCCAGTCGTCCACCGACAGGGAGGCCAAATACGGGGCCAGCAGCCAGGAGATCGACCATGACTCGGTTTCAGACGAGGTGGGAAGCAGGCTGGAAGCCGAAGCTGTCGTCAGATGCCTGGACACCCTCACCGAGACGCAACAGCAATCCGTCCGGCTGGCATACTACGGCGGGCTGACGTACCGCGAAGTCGCCGAGAAACTGAACGCCGCCGTGCCCACCATCAAGTCCCGCATCCGCGATGGACTGATCCGCCTGAAGACCTGTCTGGGGGTGAGTTGAGATGACCGACATGAACCAGCCGAACAGCAGCAGTTCCTCCGGGACGTTTGCCCACGCTATCGCTACTGACCTGGCCTCCGGCCGGGCCGTGGAGCTGGCGGAGGTGTACGCACTCGACGCCGTGAGCCCTTCCGAGCGGACGGCCATAGAAGACTACATCTCGGCCGCGCCAAAGCCGGAACGGGATGCTTTCGATGAGCGCGTCCGGCAGGCGCGGGAAACGCTGGCCGTTACGTTTACCGCAGAGGAGGAACCGCCTGCGGGGCTCTTCGACCGCATCGTGGCGCAACTCCCGGCGCAGCCGGGCACGATTCCCCTCGCCTCTCCCCCGGTCCACGGACATCCTCAGGAACCGGGCCGGACTCCCGGCACCGATGAACTCGGTGCAGCGCGCCTGCGCCGGGAAGAACGGCGCCGGGCACCGGGACTCCGCAACTGGCTCGTGGGCGTGGCCGCTGCCGCCGTCATCGCCTTGGGCGGCGTGGGCGTGGGCGCCTACGTAGCCAACCAGAACGATCCACTCAACCAGGTACTCCAGGCCCAGGATGTCCGGGAGGCAACCGTCGACGTCAGTGGCGGAGGCACGGCCACCGTCGCCATTTCGACATCCAAGGACGCAGTCGTGGTCAAGATGAACGGCGTCCCGGCTCCTCCTGCAGGGAAGGTGTACCAGATGTGGCTGATCCCCAAGGACGGCTCCGCTCCGGTTTCGCAGGGGCTCATGGACGCCGAGGCGCTGTCCAAACCGGCAGTGGTAAAGGGGATTCACTCGGCGGCATCGCTGGGTATCACCGTTGAGCCGGTGGGCGGTTCCGCTTCGCCCACGCTGCCTACAGTTGCCGCGGCCCCTCTCGGAGCCTAACGCGACTGTTGACTTTGACGTTGCGTCAACTTCTACGATGAAGGAATGAAGCAGGAGCAACCCCGCAGCTGGTCCATTGCCGAAGTGTCCCGGGAGAGCAATGTCTCGTCCCGGACCCTGCGGCACTACCACCAGCTGGGCCTCCTTGTTCCTGCCTACACGGGGCACAACGGCTACCGCTATTACGGCCACGCGGAGCTGCTCAGGCTTCAGCGGATTCTCCTGCTGCGGGAACTGGGGCTCGGGCTCGAGACCATCGCCGGTGTACTGGCCGGACAAACCAGCCAGCTGGAGGCCCTCGGTGTGCACCGCAGATGGCTACTGGCCGAACGCGACCGCCTCGACCGGATGGCCGCCACCGTGGACGCCACCATGACAGCGCTCAGACAAGGAGACACCATGTCCGCCGAGGACATCTTCAAGGACTTCGACAATAATCCCTACGAGCAGGAGGCCCGGCAACGCTGGGGCGACCGGACCATTGAGGACAGCAAGGGACGCCACGCCGCGATGACTGACGCCGAGAAAAAAGCGTTCCTTCAGGAAGCCCGGGACATCAACGAGGAACTGGCCCGCTGCTTCGACGCCGGCCTGAAGGCTGACGCGCCGGACGTCCAGGCCGCCGTCGACCGGCACTACAAGTGGGTGTGCGCCAGCTGGACCCCGGACGCCGAAAGCTACGTCGGCCTTGGCCGGATGTACGTCGAGGACCCGCGGTTCACCGCCTTCTACGATAAGAGCAGCGCAGGCCTGGCTCCCTACCTTTTCGAGGGGATCAAGGCTTACGCGACGTCACGGCTCACCTAAACCGGGGCAGGGCGGCCCCTAGAAGCCGGCAATGGTCGTTGGACCGTTCACGGTAACGACGTGGAAGGCCTCGGCACTGTGTCCCCGGGGCAGGCCGGCCCGTTCGCCGGTGGCCAGCATGAGGCTGCGGACCGTGCGGTCCATGGCCTCAAGGTCCGGGTGCTGGCTGGCGTGCACGTGGATGGCCTCGAGTTTGGTGTCCACGTGGGCGGTGATGTCCACAAAGTGGTTCTCCCGTTCCTCCGGCCCGGCAAACAGCCACAGCCACGGGAGCTTGTAGGCCGCGAGCCCGGCCTCGGCGAGATCCGGGTAGGCGAAAGGGTTTTCCAGGGCGGGATATACTGCCCGGGTCACTGCCTCGCCTGCGGCCAGGTGGTCCGGATGGCTCTTCTGGATACGGTTCCAGTTGCGTTCGGGATGCATGGAAAGAACGACGTCGGGCCGGATCTCGCGGATCAGCTTCACCACTCCCCTCATCACTTCGTGCGTGGGTTCCAGATGGCCGTCACGTTCGTGCAGGTAATGGATGTCCGTGACGCCCACCAGCGCAGCAGCCCGGCGCTGCTCTTCGGCCCTCGTAGCCACTATCTCCTCGCGCTGCGCGGGATCGAAGCCGCCGGCATCGCCGTCGGTCATGATGCAGTAGCTGACCTCAACCCCTGCCTCGGTCCAGGCGGCGATGGTGCCGGCGGCCCCGAAGTCGATGTCGTCCGGATGGGCGGTAAAACAAAGGACCCGCTCAACCCGGTGGTGGTCCGGGTTGAACGGGCTTTGCGCCGTGGCGTTGGTGCTCAACTCATCAGCCTTTGCGCTTCTTGATCTCTTCGGTCGCCTGCGGGAGGACCTCGAAGAGGTCCCCGATGATCCCGAAGTCGGCGATTTCGAAGACCGGCGACTCGGCGTCCTTATTGATGGCGACAATGACCTTGGCGGTCTGCATGCCTGCCTTCTGCTGGATGGCGCCGGAGATGCCCGCGGAAATGTACAGCTGCGGGGAAACGGTCTTGCCTGTCTGGCCCACCTGCGCATCGTGGCCGATCCAGCCGGCGTCCGTGGCGGCACGTGACGCACCGACGGCGGCACCGAGGGCGTCTGCGAGTTCCTCCACCGGGCCGAAGTCGCCGTCGACGCCGCGGCCGCCTGCCACCACGATCCGGGCCTCGGTGAGGTCCGGACGGCCGCTGGCGGGCTTGTCCTTGCGGCCGGTAATGCGGGCCGCGCCGGCTGTAGCGGATTCCGGGACGTCAACGGTGAGGACCTCGGGGGTCGCTCCTGCGGCTGCGGGTTCCGGGGTGACGCTGTTCGGCTTGACCGTCAGCACGGACACCGCCGTGGTGGCTTTGGCCGTGGTGGTGTAGGACCCTGCCAACACGGACTTGTGGGCGGTGCCGTCTGCTTCTACGCCGACGACGTCCGTGATCACGCCGGCGCCGAGCTTGATGCCCAGGCGGGCCGCGATCTCCTTGCCGTCGAAGGAGTTTTCCAGGAGAACGGTGGTGGCACCTGAGGCTGCAACGGCCTCGGCAAGGAAGGAGGCTTTGGGACCGACCAGGTACGCGTCCAGGTCGTCGGACGAGGCCCGGAAGATGGCCGTGGCTCCGTTGGCACCGAGGGCGCCGGCGGCGTCGTCGGTCAGGGGGCCGTTGACGGCGACAACCGTCTCACCCAGCGAGCGGGCGATCGTCAGCAGTTCCAGGCTGCTCTTTTTGAGGGCAGCGCCGGGGTTGTCTATGAATACAAGTACTTTTGCCATGTCGGGGTTCCTCTTAGAGCAGCTTCTGGGCGGCCAGGAAGTCCACCAGCTTGATGCCGGCGTCGCCTTCGTCGGTAATGATGGTGCCGGCGGTGCGCGGCGGGCGGGCCGCTGCCGTCTGTACCTCGGTCCAGGAACCGGCTTTGCCCACCTGCGCGGGGTCTACGCCGATCTCCGCAAGGCTGAGGGTGGTGATGGTCTTGCGCTTGGCCGCGATGATTCCCTTGAAGTTGGGGAATCGGGGCTCGTTGATCTGGTCCGTCACGGACACAACGGCGGGCAGCGGTGCCTCCACCGTGTCGTAGTGGGTGTCGCTGTCGCGCCGGGCGATGACGCGGCCGCCGTCGACCTCAAGTTCGGAGGCGAACGTGACCTGCGGGAGGCCGAGCCGCTCCGCGAGCTGCGCGGGAACCAGGGAGGTCTCGCCGTCGGTGGACGCCATGCCGGTCAGGACCAGGTCCACGGGGCTGTCCGCCCCGAGGTGGCGAACGGCTGCTGCCAGCGCCAGGGAGGTGGCGGCGGCATCAGATCCGGCCAGGGCGTCGTCCCGCAGGTGGACGCCTTCGGTGGCGCCGATCTGGAGGGACTTCTTGATGGCATTGACGGCGCCGGCGGGACCCATGCTCAGGGCGATGACCTGGTTGCCGGCTTTCGCTCCGCCGCGGGCCTCGATCAGCTGCAGCGCAGCTTCCAGGGCGTACTCGTCCAGCTCGGACAGGATGCTATCGGCGCGGTCCGTGGTGTTGTCCTCGCCGCTGAGGTGACGGTCCAATTGCGCGTCTGGTACATGCTTGACCAGAACGATGATCTTCAATGTCTCTTCCACTTTCTGTACAGCAGCCTTCCATGCGTGTGGATAGCCAGCCGGGTGAGGTTATGGCCGCGGATCTCCCCCGGGGTGCGGGTAGATCCAAGCTAACCATATAGCGGGGTGCCGGCGTCGTCCCGTTAACGCCTGTGTCAGGCAGTGCGGTCAGGCTGTGCGGTCAGGCAGGGCACAGCACCACGGGTAAGGCAGCAGAGGCGGGCCACCTTCCCGGTGGTCCCGCCTCCGCTGCCGGATGTGCCGATGGAACTGAGCAGCCGTTTACTGTTCTGCCGCGGCGCCGAGCGTCACGTCGACCTGCTGTTCCTGGCCGCCGCGAAGGATAGTGACCTTCACGGACGCGCCCGCCGGCTGCTCCCGAACCGCTGCAGTCAGCTGGTTGGGATCGCTGATGGCAAGGTCGTTGAACTTGGTGACGACGTCACCCACCTTGAGGCCGGCTTTGGCAGCAGCCGACCCGGACTCCACGGTGGCCACTTCGGCACCTACCGAGAAGGACGAACTCGACGACGTGGATGACTTCGCCTTGACGCTAACGCCGAACTGGCCGTGCGTGGCCTTGCCGGTATCGATGATCTCCTGTGCCACTCGCTTGGCATGGTTGATGGGAACGCTGAAGCCCACGCCGATGTTGCCGCTGGTGCTGGAGCTCGAATCGCTGCCGGCCGAGGCGATGGCCACGTTCACGCCGATGATCTCGCCCTTGCTGTTGACCAGGGCACCGCCGGAGTTGCCGGGGTTGATGGCGGCATCGGTCTGGATCACGTTAATGGCGATGGAGCCCTGGTTCGACGTGCCCTGGCTCTGGCCGCCGTCCGGCGGCGCAAACTGGAAGCCGCCCTCATCGTCGCTCTGGGAATCATCCGCGCCTTCCTTCGGGGCAGCCGAAGAAGCAACGCTGATGGTCCGGTTCAGGGTGGAGACAATGCCGTCGGTGACCGTGCCCGTCAGGCCAAGGGGCGATCCGATGGCGATGGCGGTGTCGCCCACGTTCAGTTTGCTGGAGTCACCAAGTGTTGCCGGCGTCAGCCCGGAAGCGTTGTCCACCTTGATGACGGCCAGGTCGCTCAGCGGGTCGGTGCCGACGATTTTCGCAGTGAGCACCCTGCCGTCGCTGGTCCGCACTTCAATAGTGGCGTTGGCCGTCTTACCGTCAAGGGTCACCACGTGGGTGTTCGTGAGGATATGGCCGTCCTCGTCCAGGATGATTCCCGAGCCGGTGCCGCCGTCGCTGCCGCTCGTCGCCTTGATGGTCACAACACTCGGCGAGGCCTTCACCGAAGCTGCGGTGATGACGTTCACGTCGTCTTTGTTGTTGACGATGACGGTGCTCGGCTGGCTGCCGGTACTGCTGACGGACGACGTGGAGCCGTCGTTGAGGAAGGCGTCACTGGCGGCCACCACTCCCCCGCCCACCAGGCCGGCGGCAAGGATGCTGGCCACGAGGGTACCCACACCGAAGGCCGCTTTCCGTTTCGGCGTGCTGGCAGGGTCGGAGGCGTACATGCTTCCCTGGTACTGGCTACCCTGCCCCGTATAGGGGCCGGTGCCCTGGTAGTTGCCGTGGGACTGGGCTGCGTACTGGGCTGCATTGGACTGGGGTGCGCCGGCACCGGAGTAGCTGCCGTCTTCCGGGTGCGTACCGTTCTGGGCGTATGGAGCTGCCTGCTGGCCGTAGAACGGCTGGTGCTGCGGGTACACGGGCCGAGGAGCATCGTCCGCGCCGGCCTGCTGGTGTTCGTCTCCGGAGTGGCCCTGCGCATCGCCGGAGGAGGCCTGGTCGAGCCGGATGGTCGGGTTGTCCTGAACCGTAGGATCATGATGGGCTGAGTCTCCGGGAGGCTGCGCCGGCCAGCCTTCCCGGGGCTTTTCAGGACCCCTGTTCTCAGGCGATCCACCCTGCGCTGGGTTCTCAGTCATTAGACTTCCTTTCATCCTTGTCTGCCTTTAACTATGGACCCTCAGACTGAAGCTAAAGCGGACGTTGGCTGGGAGGTTCCTGAACGCCGTCGGAACCGGTTTTGGGGGCGCCCCGTCCCTGCGTGAAGCGCTTTTCGCTGGTGGCATATTCCCCGTTGTGGACGGGCAAATTGGTGCACCATAGAATCAAATGGAATTGCCACAGCGACCTGCGGCTTTACACATGCGTGGGGGCGCTGCTGCATTCTGTGACGACTGGCTCGGCCCGAATCAGTCGCAGAAGTGCTGAAGGGTTGCACATGCGGTCTAAGTTCAAACGTCTCCTCGCCGTGATCGGCCTCGTCGGGTTGCTGGCGGTTCCCGCCACCTCAGCCTGGGCCGAGCCACCGGTGACGCTCGATCCAACGACCAAGGTCGTTGACTCCGCAGGCGTGCTGGGCGGCCAGAAGTCCGAGGTCCAAGACGCCATCAAGAAGCTCGGCACGGACCACGCCACGGTACTGCACGTCGTCACCGTCAAGAAGTTCGAAAACCCGACTGATCGAGAAGCCTGGACGGACGCGGTGGCTGAAAAAGCCGGTCTTGGCCCTAACGCTTTGATTCTTGCGGTTGCCACCGATACCAGGCAATACATTCTGAATAAAGGTGGAAGCAAGATCACCGCGGCTCAGCTCGAAAACATCAAGAGCACCGCCATCGGCCCGGAGTTGGCTAACGGCAACTACGCCCAAGCGGCAATAAACGCCGCGGAGGCCATCGGCGACGCAGCGGGTGGCGGCAGTGGCAAACTTTCCTCCGACAACGGCGCCGGCACTGCCGTCCTGGTCGGCACCGGTGTGGTTGCGGCCGGCGGGGCAGGCGCTTACCTCTACTTCCGAAACCGCCGGAAGAAGGCTGCAGCCGCTTCGAGCGCCAGCTACGGACCGCAGGGCGCAGAGCTGGACCCGCTCGCTTCCCTGAGCGTGGACGAGCTGCGCAAAAGGAGCGGTTCACTGCTTATTGAGGCGGATAACGCCATCAACTCGAGTGAGCAGGAACTCGGCTTCGCCCAGGCACAGTACGGCGATGCCGCCGTCGGGAACTTCACGAAGGCGCTGCAGGAGGCCAAGAGCCACATGTCCGAGTCGTTCAAACTGCAGCAGCAGCTTGACGACCATATCCCGGACACTGAAGAGCAGCAGCGGAGCTGGCTCGGTGAAATTATCCGCCGCTCGGAAGCTGCCATGGCGTCCCTCCAGGAACAAAAAGCGGACTTCGATTCACTCCGTGAACTGGAGAAGAACGCACCGCAGGCCCTCGCCGCGGTGAACGCCGGCGCCCAGGAAGCCGACGCCCGGATAGCCACTGCAGAACAGACCCTTGCGTCGCTCCGGGCCAAATACGCGGACAGCGCCCTGCTCCAGGTCTCGGACAACATCGGCCAGGCCAAGGAGCGGCTCGCCTTCGTGCAGAATGCCACCGCAACGGCCCAGGACAAGCTGGCGTCCGGCGAGGGCAGCCTGGCTGCCGTGGCCGTCCGCGCCGCGGAGGAAAGCCTGCACCAGACCAAGGTTCTGCTCGACGCCATCACCAAGGTGTCCGGAAGCCTGGACGAAGCACGCAACAGCCTCGAAGGTGCAGTAGTGGACACGTCCCAGGACCTTGCGCAGGCCAAGGCGATGATCCAGTCCGGAGCCCATCCCGAACTTGCCGGACCGGTGGCCAAAGTGGAAGCTGCTTTGGCACAGGTCAAGGCGGAGATCCAGGGCGGAAAGATCGATCCGATTGCCACCCTGGAGCGGGTGGAAACCGCCCACCAGGCGCTGGACCAGTCCCTGACCGGCATCCGCGACCAGCAGGAACAATCCCGCCGGGCGCAGGCGTCGCTGCAGCAGACCATCATGTCGGCGCAGGCGCAGATCAGCGCCACCTCGGACTACATCACGGCGCGCCGCGGCGGAGTCGGGACCGAGGCGCGTACCCGCCTGGCTGAAGCCCAGCGGAATCTGGATTATGCCTTGTCCATCTCCCGCAATGATCCCGTCACGGCGCTGACATATGCCCAGCAGGCGCACGCCCTGGCAGCCCAGGCCGCGCAGCTCGCCCAGGGCGACGTGGACAGCTTCGGCTACGCAAACCAGGGCTACGGCCGCGGCGGCATGTTCGGCGGCGGCGGGGGCGGCGGCCTCGGCGGCGCCATCCTGGGCGGCATCCTCATCAACTCCATCCTCAACGGCGGAAGCGGCGGCGGCTGGGGCGGCGGCCACAGTGACGGCGGCGGCTGGGGCGGCGGCGATTTCGGCGGCGGCGACGGCGGCGGCTGGGGCGGCGATTCCGGAGGCGGCGGCGACTTCTAGCCGATCCACAGACTAGGCGGCGGCCGGTCCCGCCGGCCGCCGGGTAGAAGCGGTACATCAACTGTTCACTGAATTCAGTGGCGACCACTGAGCAGGATGAAAGGCAACACCATGGTTAAGCAGTCCATTTTCGGCCGTATGGCCCAGCTGGCGAAGGCGAACATCAATTCCTTGCTGGATCAGGCCGAAGACCCGCAGAAGATGCTGGACCAGATGGTCCGGGATTACACCAACAACATTGCCGAAGCTGAATCTGCCGTGGCGCAGACCATCGGCAATCTGCGGATGCTCCAGGACGACTACAATGAGGACGTCAAGAACGCCCAGGACTGGGGCAACAAGGCCCTTGCAGCTTCCCGTAAGGCCGACGAGTACCGCAGCAGCGGCGACACAGTGGACGCCCAGAAGTTCGACAATCTGGCCAAGGTGGCCATCCAGCGCCAGATGGCAGCCGAGAACGAAGCCAAGGCGGCCGAGCCCAGCATCGCCTCGCAGACCGAGGTTGTGGACAAGCTCAAGACCGGCCTGGACCAGATGAAGGGCAAGCTGAACGAGCTGACCAGCAAGCGCAACGAACTGGTGGCGCGTTCCAAGACGGCAGCTGCGCAGTCGCAGGTCCACGACGCCCTCAAGAGCATCGACTTCATGGACCCCACCAGCGAGGTGGGCCGCTTCGAAGAGAAGATCCGCCGCGAAGAGGCCAAGGTCCGCGGCCAGCAGGAGCTCGCCGCGTCCAGTCTGGACGCACAGTTCAACTCGCTCGAAGACCTCGGCGAACAGACCGAGATCGAGGCACGGCTCGCGGCCTTGAAGTCCGGCGGCGCGAAGCCGGCCATCGGCGCCTCGACCAGTTCATCGGCTGCCGGCTCCACTGTCGAAGAAGCAGATTTCGACAAGCTCTAGGCAGCCGCTCCGGTTTCCGGACCGGGCGACAGAACGGCCGGGGTCCCCTCAAGGGACCCCGGCCTTTTCGTTTCAGGACTATCGCTGGCCCTGCTAGCTCAAGCTCACCGCCGGCTCCCCCGCTGGCGTCAGCCCGGCCCCTGCCGTGCAGCTCCCGGAACGAACATCGCCGTCGTTATAAACCTGGCGCAGGCAGTTACGGAGTGCCAACTGGCCCCAATAGTTAGGGTGCAACGATTCCTGGATGGAGTAATCGCTGAAGGCCGTGCTGGCAGTCCGGACCTCATTAATCCATTCACTGATGTCCGCGGCGCCAGCGCTCCGCCAGTCCGCCAGTGAGGTGCTGTTCAGCTTCTTGGTGGTTTCCGCGCACAGTTCATGGCCGCTGAAGAGTGAGGCCACGTTGAGCGTGTGAACACCGGGTACGCCGGAAGCAGCGATTCCGGCTGAAATAGTGGAGTTGATCGCGGGGACGGCGGTGCCCGTAGCCCAGTCCAGGTCCGCGTTCCAGAACCCGCAGCCGTAAGTGCTCTGCCTGCTGAATCCGGCTTCGGAATAGGAAATATCCGAACTCCGCGGCAGGGGCGAGACGTAGTTCTGCACCACCAGGCTGTACTCCCCGGGCGCGTACCCGGCACCGCCCATGGCCTTGGCCACGTTAGCGAGGGAGGCACCTATCCGGGAGGCCACAGCTGCCCGGTTGGCAGCCGAGAAGTTCGTGGCCACCGTGGCGGAGTCCTTGCAGTAACTCGGCGCCCACGACGGACTGGTCATGAACTTCGAGACACACGTGGCGATGATGCCGGCAAACCCCAGGTCGTTGCCGCCGATCGAGACCACCACCATGCTGACCCGGTGGGATGATGCGAAGTTCTGCAGCGCCAGCGCCTGGCCCGTGTTGCCGGCCGCGTCCTTGTAGAAGTCCAGCCCCGGTTTGAACTCACCGGAGGAGTTCCAGGACGTCCCCGTCTTGGCGCCGGAACATGCCAGGTTGAGTGCCTGCGCCTGCCCGATCCTGATCTCCGCCGAGGACGAGCGGTGGCAGCCCGCCGTGCTTTCGGATTGCCCGGCGTCAAGATAGGCGGCGTCGCCCAGTGCATCGGCCTGGGCGGGGTCACTCGAGTTGCCCGCCCAGCGGCCCGCTTCCCCTGAAATATACGAATCGCCCACGCTGACCACCCAGTCATCGCCGCCAATGGGCGCGGCGTGGGCGGTCGGCGCAATCAATGCCGAAACTGAGACGGCCGCGGCAAGTCCGGCCAGGAGCGACCGCGTGACCGGCACGCTGCGGCGTTCCGTTCGCGGCCATTGGTTGGATGGAAGGAATAGCTTCATTGGTCATCCTTTTTCCTGGCGCGGCAACATCGCGGCGAGCAGGTGGACGGCATCCGGCCGCCTCCAGCCGTGTGCCGTTGTCGACAGGAAAAGCCTGATCCGAACGGAACCGTCCCTGCGGAAGTGTGGGCGCAACGGACGGCTGGAGCGAGTCTACGGCCAAGTTACCGGCCGGTAAATAGCAGAGGCTGCCGTGTACCGTGGAATCATGCCTTCCACCATTGTCTGGCTTCGTGATGACCTCCGCCTGGATGACAATCCGGCCCTTGCCGACGCCGCCGCCTTGGGCCACCCCCTGACGGTCGTCTACGTCCTGGATGAAGAGTCACCAGGGGTGCGAGCACTGGGCGGTGCAGCCAAGTGGTGGCTGCACCATTCGCTGGAGTCCCTGGCCGGCGGATTGGAATCCGCGGGCGCCCGGCTGGTGCTTCGCCGAGGTAACGCGGCCGCGATCATCCATGAACTGGCATCCGAGACCGGGGCCACGCACCTGAGATGGAACCGCAGGTACGGCGGCCCGGAACGCAGCATCGACGCGGGCGTCAAAACCTGGGCCGGGGAACATGACCTTGACGCCGCAAGTTTCCAGGCAAGCCTTATGTTTGAGCCCTGGACCGTGCGGACCGGAGCAGGGGGACCGTACAAGGTCTTCACGCCCTTCTGGCGCGCCTGCCTGGAGAGCGGCGAGCCGCGGATGCCCTCCGATGCCCTTCGGAACCTGCCGCCTCTGGCCCGGGGCGACGACGGCGCGCTGCCCCACAGCGATGACCTGGACGCCTGGGGGCTGCTCCCCCGCAGTCCGGACTGGAGCGCCGGGCTCGCGGACGAGTGGACGCCGGGCGAAGCGGGCGCCCACAGCCGCCTGCAGGATTTCCTTGACGGCCCTGTCGAAGACTATGGAACCGGCCGTGACCGGCCGGGCGTCGAGGGCACCAGCCGCCTCTCGCCCCACCTTCGCTTCGGTGAGATCAGTCCCTTCCGTGTCTGG
Source organism: Arthrobacter oryzae (assembly GCF_037911235.1). Taxonomy (GTDB): domain Bacteria; phylum Actinomycetota; class Actinomycetes; order Actinomycetales; family Micrococcaceae; genus Arthrobacter; species Arthrobacter oryzae_E. Next base: position 21,602 of record NZ_JBBLYW010000066.1, on the reverse strand, counting down.
CATGCGCTCCGTGAGCGCTTCCCGCGGCAGGCCCCCGCCGACGTCGGGATCTTCCGTTCAGAACTGGGCTGGCGTGAGTTTTGCTGGCAGCTGCTGTATGAGAACCCTGAGCTGGCCACCCGGAACTACCGCCCGGACTTCGACCGCTTCGAGTGGCAAACGCCGTCGGATGCTGAACTGGAAGCCTGGCAGCAGGGCCGGACAGGGTATCCGCTGGTGGACGCGGGAATGCGTCAGCTGTGGCAGACAGGCTGGATGCACAACCGCGTCCGCATGGCGGCAGCGTCGTTCCTGGTGAAGAACCTGCTCGCTGACTGGAGGCTGGGTGAGGCCTGGTTCTGGGACACCCTGGTGGACGCCGATTCAGCCAGCAATCCTGCCAACTGGCAGTGGGTTGCCGGATCCGGCGCGGACGCTTCCCCCTATTTCCGGATCTTCAACCCGGTGACGCAAAGCAAGAAGTTCGACGCCGTGGGCCGTTACCTGCGGCAGTACATCCCGGAAATCGCCGGCATGGATGACAAGGCCATCCACGAACCCTGGAAAGCGCCGGAACAGGCTGCCGGATACCCGGAACCGGTGGTGGGCCTGCCGGAGTCGCGCGAGCGGGCCCTGGACACCTATCAGAAGCTGAAGGACAGCTGAACCGGGGCCGCCTTCAGCGGCGCCGGTCAGAGCCCCCCGGCCGGCGGCCGCGGGGCTGCCTGCTTAGCGGCTGCTGACCTTGCCCATCAAGGAGGCAAGGGGACTGAGGAAGACCGGCCGCGCCAGGAACCATGCGGCGACCATGACGGCGACGGACGCAGCGAAGATGCCGAAACCGACCCAGCTGACTTCGTCGCTGCCACCATACATATGGTTCAGGTTTCGGAGCGCGCCGGTGGCAAGCACGAGGAACACATGGACCACGATGAAGGCAACGAAGTAGATCATCACCGGAAAGTGCACGGCGCGTGCAGCCTCGATCGGGTAGGCCTTGTTCAGCGCCTTGGCGTTTTTGGGCCATGCCGAGGACATCCGCAGACCGGTGATGAACGCCAGCGGGGCTGCGATGAAGACCGTGATGAAATACGTCAGCAACTGGAGGGCGTTGTAGTTCACCCAGCCGTTTTCCGTGGGCCAGTTCAGCGAGGCGTATTGCAACGCGGCCGAGAGCGCGTTGGGGAAGACGTCCCAGCTGGTGGGCACGATGCGCGCCCATTGGCCGGTGGCGAAAATCAGGACGGCGAATACGATGCCGTTGAGAATCCAGAGTGCGTCCAGCAGCAGGTGGAACCACAGCGCCAGGCTGATCTTGGCCGGAGCATTCCGCGTGCGGATCAGGCCCTTGTTGTTCCGGGTCCAATAGGCAGCCGGACGGGTCTGCGTGCGCACCTGCCACCCGGAACGGATGATCAGCAGCAGGAAGAAGCCGTTGAGGAAGTGTTGCCAGGCCAGCCACGCCGGGAACCCCTCCGGAGTGCCCTCGGGGAGCTCAGAGTGGCCCGGGTAGGCCGCCAGGAAGTCCTTCACACCGGCAAGCCCGGTAGCCCATTTAGCAACCAGCACCACGAGAACCAGGGCGACCAGCACGGCCGGCACTGCCCAGTACAGTCTGGCCCACTTGCTCTTCGCGCTTCCAGGCTTCTTCTTGGTTGGTAATGACATCGAACAGCATTCCTCTCGAGAATGATCGACTAGTGACGTGGGCGGATCCACCCGGCCGGCTGCACCGGCAGGAGCGCCGGCCAGGTTAACTGCGCCTTAATAGCTTGGATCATGAACAGCGGAAGAGCGAACCCGTGCATGGCCACGGTCATCCCCCGCAATATAAGATCCGCTTCCCGGAAGCGACGGCCTGCCAATGCGGTGTTCGTCGTTGAACACCACCTGGCACCGCGGCACGTTGCCCCCGCGAATGAGAATACTAGGAAATGCTAGTAGTTGGTGTCCTGCGGACAAAAAAGAGGCCCTGACCGGCACATTCCCGGTCAGGGCCTCTCTTGGTGGTTGCGGGGACAGGATTTGAACCTGTGACCTCTGGGTTATGAGCCCAGCGAGCTACCGAACTGCTCCACCCCGCGTCGCTTGATCAACACTACCCTACTTTTGCGGCGGCCCCGACCACTGCCCGCCACCCGGCGACAAAGCAAAAGGCCCGGAATCCCTTGGGGGAATTCCGGGCCTTTCCTTCAGTTGCGGGGACAGGATTTGAACCTGTGACCTCTGGGTTATGAGCCCAGCGAGCTACCGAACTGCTCCACCCCGCGTCGCAAGAACAACATTACCCGCCGGTGAACTTCAGACCAAATTGAGGGGACGTGATCTGCGTCTCCGCGGACAAGGGCGCCTGCAGTCTCCGTCGATACTGCCCCGACAACAGTGCGTTCGCCGGAGACGGCAAAGGCCGGCTTCCCCGTCCCTGCGGATGGGGAAGCCGGCCTGTTCCGGCCGGGCCGGCTGCTGTGCGCAGCCTGCCCGCCTGATTAGCTGCCCGCCTGTTAGCTGCTCGGTGAGGGCGACGGCGTCGCGGCCGCCGACGGGTCCCCCGTGGGGGCCGGGGTGGGCGCCGGCGTCGGCGACGCACTTTCGGTGGCGAGCTTCGCTTCGGCGTCGATCGCCTTTTGCAGTGCCGCGGACAGTTTCTTCTGCTGCTCGCCGTAGGCGGCGAAGTCACCCTTGGCGAGGGCTTCCTGGCCGGCCCGGATGGCAGCGTTCGCTTCCTCCAGAGCCGCCCTCAGCTCCGCCTTGGCGTCGGTGCCGCCGGTGGGCGGCGGGGTGGTCCCTCCGGTAGCGGGAGGAGTCTGCCCGTTGTTGTCCGAGTCCCCTGCCGCGGCGCCGGAGTCGCCGCCGAACAGTTGGTTCAACGCCTGGTCCAAGGTTGGGGCAAAGCCGATCTTGTCACCGAAGGCCACGAGTACGCGCTGTAGCGTGGGGTAGGACGTTTCGCCCGTGGACCGGAGGTAGACAGGCTGCACGTAGAGGAGACCGCCGCCTACCGGGAGGGTCAGGAGGTTGCCGTTGAGGACGTCGGAGGCGCCCTGGCGCAGCAGGTTCAACGCCTGGGACACCGTGGGGTCCGAGTTGAACTTGTTCTGGGCCTGGCCCGGGCCGGGAACCTGCGCTTCCGGCGGAATCTGCAGGAGCCTGAGCTGACCGTAGCTTTCGGCCTTCACACCCTTTTGATTGCCGGCATCGGAATCCGCGGCGAGGAATCCGTAGAGCACGTTACGCGCCGTGCCGTTGACCACCTGCGGGATGAACGATGACGTGAGCTGGAACGCGGGCTTCTCCTGGTCAGGCATCTGCAGCGACATGTAGAACGGCGGCTGCTTGACCGGCTCGCTGACCGTGGGATCGTTCGGCACGGACCAGGCGTCGTTGTTCGTGTAGAAGTTGTCGGCCTGGGTGACGTGGTAGCGGCCCAGCAGTTCGCGCTGGACCTTGAACAGGTCCTCCGGGTAGCGGACGTGGCTCATGAGCGCGCCGGACATCTCCGAGTAGGGCTTCAGGGAACTGGGGAAGACCTTCTGCCAGGCCTTCAGCACCGGATCCTGGTCGTCCCAGGCGTACAGCGTTACAGAGCCGTCGTAGGCGTCAACCGTTGCCTTGACGGAGTTGCGGATGTAGTTCACCGAGCTGTTGGGCAGGGCAACAGTGCGCCCGGCGGTCGTCTGTGAGTCGGCGGTGGCCGACGACAACTGTTCCTGCTGGGAGTACGGGTAGTACTGGCTCGTGGTGTAGCCGTCCACGATCCATTTCACCCGGCCGTCCACCACCGCCGGGTAGGCGTTGCCGTCGACCGTGAGGTACGGGGCGACTTTTTCCACGCGGTCGCGCGGGTTGCGGTCGTAGAGGATCTGCGACTCGGGGTTCACGCCGTCGGACAGCAGGAGGTCGGAAGACTGGAACTTTATCGAGTAGAGAACCTTGTTGAAGAAGCTGCCAACGTTCGGCCCGCCGTTGCCGGTGAACGTGTACTGGGTTTCGCCGTCGCCTTCCTTGCCGGCAGGACGGTCCTGTTCACGGTTCGGAGCGCCGTCCGGCGCTCCGACGATCGAGTATTCGGGAGAATTCTCACCGAAGTAGATCCGGGGCTGGTAGCTCGTGTCGTTGCCGAGGACACCGGTGGACGGAATGCCGGACTGCAGGAACTCAGGCTTGCCGTCGGCGGTGAACTTGTTGCCCTTGGCGGCCACGACGCCGTAGCCGTGGGTGTAGACCACGTGACGGTTCAACCAGGACTGCTGGTTGGCGCTGAGGCCGTCCGGGTTCAGCTCGCGAACCGCGATCACAGTGTCCTGGACTTTGCCGTCAACTTCGTAGCGGTCCACGTTGAGCGCGCTGGGGAACTGATAGTACGGCCGGTACTGCTCAAGCTGGGAGAAGGCGTCCGAAATCAGGTTCGGGTCCAGGAGCCTGATATTGGCAGTCGTCTGTGCGTCCGGGGCCAGCGCACCCGTGGTGGCAGTTGTGGTGGCGTTGTACCGCTCCTCCTGGATCTTGTCCAGGCCGTAGGCTGCGCGGGTCATGCTGATGTTCCGCTCGATGAACGGCTTCTCAAGGGTCTGTTCGGACGGGCGCACCTGGAACTGCTGGATGACCCACGGGTAGACACCGCCGGCAAGGATGGACGTAATGACCAGCATGGCCGTGCCGATGACAGGCAGGCGCCATTTGCCGATAACGGCCGCGACGATGAACAGGATGGCCACCAGCGCGGCGGCGACAGCCAGGATGGACTTGGTGGGGATGACGGCGTTGACATCCGTATAGAGGGCGCCGGACCAGCGTCCGTTGCTGTTCTGCACTGCGGAGTAGCGGTCCAACCAGAAGTTCACGCCGAGCAGCAGCAGGAATGCCGCGCCCGTCACGGCAAGGTGGATCTGGGCGGCCCGGCTGGTGAAGATGCCACGTTCCATGATCCGGATGCTGCCGTAGAGATAGTGCGTGAGGATTCCCGCGATGCCGGCGACCACCACCACGCTGATGAGGAAGCCGGTGACGAAGCCGAGGAACGGCAGGGTCATCAGGTAGAAGCTGATGTCGAGGTTGAACTGCGGATCGTTCTGCCCGAACGGTTCCTGGTTCAGGAAGAGCATAACTTTCTGCCACTGGCTGGCGGCGGCGCTGCCGGCGAACAACCCGAAGAGTATTGGCAGGCCGATCATGACCACCCGGCGGACCGGTTCCAGCTGCGCCTGGTAGCGGTTCAGGTTGTCCCTGATCTCCGAATCCGGGGCGTAGACGGGACGGGCGTGGTAGGCGATGCGGATGGCATAGAACATCGCAGCGAACATGAGCGCGAAGGCGACCAGGAAGATGACGATCCGGGCCAGGTTCTCCGTGAGGAAAACTTCAAAGAACCCAAGCTGCTGGTACCAGAGAACATCGGTCCAAACGTTGGCGAAGAAGATGAATCCGACCACAACCAGTGCTACGACGATCAACGTCGGCGTCAAGGCACCTCGCCTTGGCTGGGGTCTTCCGGGCGGAGTGGAGCTGGCGGGACGGGACAAACTCGGTACCTCATAGCTGGTTGTCAGTTACTGGTCTTGTCAAAAATCAAGGTGCGCGTGAAGATGTGATGCTGCGACTGCCGTGTCGCCCCGGAAAGAAGGCTCGACGTCAATCATTATTGCCACGAGTGGCGGTGGTGCTTAGTTCCTGCAATTAGTCTAGTTGCTGGTGCACGCCGGAAGGCCGGATGTGTCGCCGCCTGAGGCGACCACTGCGACGGCTTCCCGGGCCTCAGCCAGACTTTCGACCTTGACCACCTGCAGCCCGTCCGGGATGTGCCCCACCACTTCCGCGCAGTTGGCGGCCGGGGCGAGGAACACCGCCGCACCGTCGGCCCGGGCCCCGTACATCTTCTGTCCTATGCCGCCGATGGATCCCACCACGCCGTCGGGCGTGATGGTGCCGGTCCCGGCGATGTGTTTACCGCCGGTCAGGTCCCCCGGGGTGACGGTGTCGATGATGCCCAGGGCGAACATCATGCCCGCGCTGGGACCGCCCACCTTCTCGAGGGAAATCTTGACATCAAAAGGGAACGTGAATTCGTACTGCAGCAGCACGCCGAGGATGAACTTGCCGGCGGCGTTCTCCGACGGAGTGATGGTCTCCGTGACTTGTGCGCCGTCACGCGTGACGATGACGGTGGCGGGTTTTCCCTTTCCGGCGGCAAGTTCCTCCTGCACCACGCGGAGCGACGTCACGGGCTTGCCGTTCACGCTGGAGAAAACATCGCCGGCCTGAAGCTTGCCTGCGGACGCCGACTGGTCGGCAAGGTCCGCCACCAGCAGTTTCTGTTCAAAGGGAATGTCCAGTTCCTTCAGGGCGGACGCCGTCGCGTTCTCCTGGGAGGTGGTCATCGCCACGGCACTCTCCTGCTGGGACTCTTCTTTCGTGACCCCGGTCGGAAAGATCAGCTCCTCCGGATAGACAGCCTTGGACTTGTCCAGCCAGGCCGAGAAGGCTTCGAAGACGCTGACCGGGCCGTTGGGTCCGCCGTCAACATACACAGTGGTGAGGTCCAGGTTCCCCTTGGCCGGAAACGTCTCGCGACCGGTCACGCTGATCACGGGTTTCCCGTTGTCGTTAGCCAGGGTGTTGAAGGTGGGTCCCGGCGATTCCACCACATACGGCACGGGAAGGCTGGCGGCGGTAATTCCCAGCGCGAGTGCCATCAATCCGGACGCCACCATGGCTCCGTAGCGGTTATCGGGCGCTTTGGCACGGCGCGACGTCGGCCGCCCCGAACGCCTGCCGCGGGTGGTTCCGCCGCTTCCGGAATCCGCGGGATCCCCTGGAACGTGGTCACCCTGAATGATTGTCAATGAAGGACCTCTTCTGTACCTGCGCCCGCGGACGAGGCAGTGTGGCTGAACCCGATCGTGGTGACGGCAGCCTGCAAATATTCCGATTACTAACACTACGCGGTGAGCAGGCGTGGACGCTCTTTGCCTACAGCGAACGGGGCCGGATTCGGCAGACAGCCGCCGACGCCCCGGGGTACCGTGAAGGTGATCAACAGTCACACCGACGATCGGCGGGATCATGACCTCCAACCCACTCAATCCGTCCAATGGCGACGACGACACCCCCAAGGATCCGCTTGCGGAAATGCTTCAAAACCTCATGGGCGGCAAGGGCATGGGTGACATAGACCCCGCTGAACTGGCCAAAGCAGCAGGACTTCCGGACGACCCGAACCTCCTGGCCCAGATGTTCTCGCAGGTGCAGGCCATGATGAGCGCGACCTCCGAAGGCCCCGTCAACTGGCAGCTTGCCCACGACAATGCACGGCGGGTGGCTGCGAGTGGCTCCGACCCCTCTGTCACGGCGCAACAGTCGCGTGAAATCGACGAGGCCCTGCGCCTGGCCGAGCTGTGGCTTGACCAGGTCACGGAGCTACCCGCGACAGGCCTGATCGGCCGGGCATGGTCCCGCGCGGAATGGGTCGAGGAGACTCTCGGCACGTGGAAGCGGCTCACCGAACCGGTGGCGAACAGCATTGCCAATGCGCTGTCCACCGCCATGACAGAGCAGATGCCCGAGGAAATGAAGTCCATGATGGGCGGAGCCTCCTCCATGCTGCAGAACATGGGCGGTGCCATCTTCGGCATGCAGTTGGGCCAGGCAATTGGTGCCCTTTCGGCGGAAGTAGTCAGTTCAACGGACATCGGGGTTCCGCTGGCCGACCTCGAGATGGCCCTCCTCCCGGCCAACGTGGCCAAGTTCGGCGAAGGCCTGAGCCTGCCCGAAAACGACATCCGGCTCTTCCTGGCCGTGCGCGAAGCGGCTCACGCCCGTCTTTTTGTCCAGGTACCCTGGCTCCGCGGCCACCTCCTCGGTGCCATCGAGGCGTATGCCCGGGGCATCCACATTGACACTTCCAAGATCGAGGAGTTGGCCCGGGAGATCGACCCCAGCAATCCTGAAGGCATTCAGGAGGCGCTGTCCCAGGGTGTCTTCATGCCGCAGCGGACCCCTGCCCAGGAACAGGCACTGGAAAAACTCGAAACCGCGCTGGCCCTGGTCGAAGGCTGGGTGGACGAGCTGACCGCAGCAGCCACGGAGAAGTTCCTGCCCTCGGCATCCGCGCTGCGCGAGACAGTCCGGCGGCGCCGCGCCACCGGGGGCCCTGCCGAACACGCCTTCTCATCCTTGGTGGGACTGGAACTGCGTCCGCGCCGCCTCCGCGAAGCTGCCGCCTTGTGGGCATCCCTCAAGGAAGAACGCGGCACCGCGGGCCGGGACGCCATCTGGCAGCACCCCGACCTCCTGCCCACGGGCGAGGACCTTGATGATCCCCAGGGATTCAGTGCGCGGCGCCAGCTCGCCGAAGCGAGCGACACTGAGGTGGATGATGCCCTGCAGAAACTGCTGAACGGCGGATTCGATGAACCTGCCAAAGACGAAGAAGGCTCCGGACCGGACGAGGACGGCTTGGGCAAGGACGACGACGGCGGGACGCCGAAGGCCTGACCCGCCGGCTTTGCGGTCGGCTAGCTGAGCACTGACGGGACTTCGGTTCCGTCAGTGCTCTCGCCTTGTCCGTCGGCGTCCGGCGACATGCCCCGCGACGTCGCGAAAGCCACGCCCTCCAGGAACGCCTTGGCCCGCTGCGTCTCGGGGTAGGCCTCCAGGAGGCGCCAGAACGCGGCGTTGTGCCCGGCGACAAGCAGATGCGCGAGCTCGTGAAGCAGCACGTAGTCGATGACCCATTGCGGCATGCTCCGCAGCTTGTCGGAGAGCCTGATGGTTCCGTCGGCAGGAGTAGCCGATCCCCAGCGGGAATTCTGGTTGCTGACCCAGCGCACTGACGACGGCACGGAGCGTCCGCCAAGGTACTTCGCCGACAGTTCGGCTGCGTGCGCCGCCAGGGCGGCATCCGTGGCCGGCCGACGCCTGCCTTCACCGCGCGAGCGCCGCACTCCCTGCAGCCGGAGCTTCTCGAGCATCCGGTGGACCCATTCGCTTTCCTGCGCCTTGCTGAAGTGCGCCGGAATGGCCACCACAGCCGTGCCGTTCTCCCAGAACGCGGCGACAGTCCGGCGGCGGCGCGCGGAACGCCGTACCACCACCGGGGCGCCGTCGGGGGTGGTCAGCGGTATCGCCCGGGCCTGCGCAGCTCCGGCCATCAGGCGCTGCTGCTTTCCGTGAGGACCTCAAGCACGGCTTCACCGTATTTCTCCAGTTTGGAGGGGCCTACTCCGGCCAGCCGGGCCAATTCCTCGAGGGAGGCGGGCCGTGCCTCCGCAATCGCCGTCAGCGTCGCATCGGTAAACACCACAAACGCCGGGACTTCTGCGGCAAGGGCAACTTCCTTCCGCCACTGGCGCAGCGCGTCGAAGGTCTGCTCCTCGTAGCTAGGCGGGCACTGGCTGCATCGGCCCACCTTGCGTTCAGCGCCGGTGGACAGCATGCTTCCGCAGACCCGGCACATCGCGGGGGCTGCTGCCTTCCGCCGCGGGGCAGGGCCCTTGCCGCGCGCCGTCGAACTGGCCACCGAATCCGGCCGTAGGCCGTCCAGGAAGCGTGAAGGCTTCCGGTTGGCCCTGCCCCCCGGGGTCCGGGCCAGGGACCAGGACAGCGACAGATGCTCGCGGGCCCGGGTGATGCCCACATAGAGCAGGCGGCGTTCCTCGTCCACGTCTTCCGGGGAGTCGGCGAAGGAGATCGGCATAAGGCCTTCGCAGAGCCCCACCAGGAAAACTGCGTCCCATTCGAGGCCCTTGGCCGCGTGCAGCGACGCCAGGGTGACCCCTTGGACAGTGGGTGCATGCTGGGCCAGTGAACGCTCCTGGAGTTCGTTGACAAAGTCCGCGAGGGTGAACTGCGGACCCCGGCTCAGGACCAGCTCATCAGCCAGTGCAACCAGTGCGGCCAGCGATTCCCAGCGTTCCCGGAGGGCTCCGCCGTTGTGCGGCGCGGACTCCGTGTAGCCAAGGGATGCCACGATGTCACGGACCAGCTGGCCCAGGGGCTCGGGCTCAGAAGTTTCCGCAGCGGCCCGTGTGGCCGCCCTGAGCTGGAGGATTGCGTCCCGGACTTCCTTGCGGGCGAAGAACCGCTCTCCCCCGCGCAACTGGTAGCCGATTCCGGCTGAAGCCAATGCCTGTTCATAGGCCTCCGACTGCCCGTTGGTCCGGAACAGCACGGCGATCTCGCTGGCCGGGGTGCCGGCGTCGAGCAGTTCCCGGATCTTGATCGCAACGGTGGCAGCCTCGGCTTCATCGTCCGCGCACTCCGTGAACTGCGGCGGCGGTCCGGCCTGCCGCTGTGCGACCAGTTTGAGCGGCGCCGCCCAGGCGGCGTCCGCTACGGGGCCTCCGCTGCGACGGCCGGCGAGCAGGTCATTGGCCAGCTTGACCACCTGCGGCGTGGAACGGTAATCGCGGATCAGCTTGACCACGTTGGCGCCGGGGTACATGGCCTTGAAACCGAGCAGGTGCTTGGGTGAAGCCCCGGTGAACGAATAGATGGTCTGGCTGGCATCGCCCACGACGCAGAGTTCGTCGCGTCCTCCCAGCCAGAGTTCCAGGAGCCGCTGCTGCAACGGCGAAACGTCCTGGTATTCGTCTACGACGAAATGCCGGTACTGCTCCCGGACTGTGGCTGCCACCTTTGGGTCCTCCTGCAGGATCCCGACGGTGATCAGGAGGACGTCCTCGAAGTCGATGACGTTGCGGTCGGTCTTGACGTCCTCGTAGGCCTGGAACACGCGGGCGACAGCGGTGAGGTCGAAGCCGCCGGGATTGCCCCGAGCCTGCGCATTCTCAAGGTAGTTTGCCGGCGTCAGCATGGACACTTTGGCCCACTCGATCTCAGAGGCCAAATCCCTGATGGACGCACGGTCCGTGCTGAGCCTGAGGCGGCGGGCAGCTTCGGCGATCATCTGGGCCTTGTGGTCCAGCAGGTTCGGGAGCGCACCGCCGACGGCCTGCGGCCAGAAGAACTGCAACTGCCGCAGCGCAGCGGCGTGAAAGGTACGCGCCTGGACGTTGCCGACGCCGAGATCGCGAAGCCGGCTTCGCATCTCCGCCGCCGCGCGCGCGGTGAAGGTCACTGCCAGCAGCCGCTGCGGGCTGTAGACACCCGAGTGCACTCCGTAGGCAATCCGGTGGGTGATGGCGCGCGTTTTGCCGGTGCCTGCACCCGCGAGCACGCACAGGGGCCCGTTCAGAGTGCTGGCAACCTCCCGCTGCTCGTCGTCAAGTCCGCCGAGAATGCGGTCTTCCAGGGACCGGCTGTCCAGCGGGCCGGGTTCGGAGGACGCGCCGGAGCCGGGGGCGGTGCGTTCAAAATTGTCAGTTGTCACTTGATGCTCATGTCACTTGGTGCTCGGTCACTTGTCATGGGTGGCTCGATGTGGCGGGTGGGGAGGTTCGCTGCGGGGAACTCAGGCGTCGGCAGGACGATCCTGGATGACGCCGCCGTACCAATGCTCGATCAGTGACCGGGCAATAGACAGCCGGCTGGAGATGACGATCTCCCCGCTCAGCACGGCGGCCTGGAGTTCTGAACGGCTGAACCAGCGCGCCCGGGTGACCTCCACGCCGTCGGGCGTTGCCTCGGTGTCCAGTGTCCTGGCCGTGAACCCGAGCATTAGGGATGCAGGGAAAGGCCAGGACTGGGAACCCAGGTACTGGGTGGCGGTAATCCGCACGCCCACTTCCTCCTGGATCTCGCGGACGACGGCCTGCTCAAGGGACTCGCCCGGCTCCACGAATCCGGCCAGGGTGGAAAAGTTCTTCGCATCGAGCGGTCCGCCGCCACCGAGGAGGAGCCGATCATCGGGTCCGACCACCGTCACGATAATGGCGGGGTCCGTCCGGGGGTAGTGTTCGGAGTTGTCTGCGGGACACCGGCGGACCCAGCCCCCTGCCTCAACAAGTGTCGTGGCACCGCACCGCGGACAATGAACGTGGGTGGCATGCCAGTTGGCAATGGCACTGGCCTCGATGAAGAGGGCGGTATCAGTGGCATTCAAGCGGGCCGCCACGTCCCGGAACCCCGTCCAGACGGCGTCCGACGGGATTCCGGCGATGCCGCGTTCAAACTGTTCCGCCCGGACCTCGAACGGTTCCGCCAGGACAAAGAGGACTATTTCCGTGCCCTCGTCCAGGTGCGAACCGGCCAGGGCAGCACCGAGGTAGATGGTCATGGCCGGCGGCGACCCCGCCTCGGCAAGGCTCTCCGCGAGTCCGGCCGCGTCTGTCAGCAGGAGGCTGTCGCCGCGGACCAAAGCCTGCCGGTGGGACAGAACCATGGCCAGCGCCCGCCCGGAGCTAACGACGGCGTCAACCATCCCCGGCTTCATCCTGGCGCCGGAGCCCCTGTCAACGAGGGCGGGACGGACAGGAAGGACTGTGTCCATCAGGTGGTTCGCCGGCAGCCGCTGCACCGTTGGTGTGCTGCCCTGGGACACATTTTCGGGTACCTGATTTTTGGATGCCGGGGACTCCGCAAGACTCATGTACCCACCGTACTGACTCCGGCAGACAATTGACATTTGCTCCCGCCGCGACGGCCTCCCTCCAAGCCCTCCGTGATGCCTCCTGTGATGCCCCGCCGTGGGCGGGATCACGGGCCGGATGCGCGAGGGAAATCGCCCCGATCTGGAGACTCGCCGTAGTACATCGCCATCTTGGGCGCCAGTCAATCTACCGTGGATGGGTGAGAAGAAAACCGATCGAACTGGCAGCTGTAGCAACTGCGGCAGTCCCCGGGCTGACGCCGACCGCCGTGAGTTCCGCCCCGGACGATCCGGCGGACTTCGATTCGGCACTCCTCCTGGACTCCGAAGGGAAGCAGTGGCGGGTGCGTTCGCCCCGCCACGCGGAGGCCAGCGCCCGGCTGGAAACTGAGTTCATGGTGCTGCGCGCATTCGCCCCGGGAATCAGGGCCGAACTGCCCTTCCTGATGCCCACGGTGGCGGGCACCGTGCGCCAGGGAGCCCTGAGCACCTTCGTCTACTCGCACCTGGCGGGCACTACCCGCAGCGTCGAAGAACTGACTGCTGGTCCGGAAGGGCTCGCGAGGGAAGTGGGCGGGGCGCTGGCTGCGATTCACGACCTGCCCCGGTCTTTGGTCAGCAACGCCGACCTCCCCAGTTACACACCCAACGAGTTCCGGCAGCGCAGGCTCAATGAACTCGACCAGGCCGCAACCACCGGGAAGATCCCTCCAGTGCTGCTGCGCCGCTGGGAACATGCCTTGGAAGATGTGTCGCTGTGGCGCTTCAATCCCTGCGTTGTCCATGGCGACCTGCACGAGGACAACATTTTGGTCGACGGGGAACGTGTGACCGCCATAACCGGGTGGACCGATCTACGCATCGGCGATCCTGCCGACGACATGGCGTGGCTGGTGGCCTCCAACGAACAGGGCTTCGTCGACGCCGTCCTGCGCCACTACACGTCGAGCCGCCGGGACGCCCCGGACGCCCACCTGCTCCGCCGTGCGGCGCTCTCTGCTGAGTTTGCGCTGGCGCAGTACTTGGTCAAGGGCCTGGCCGCCGGCGACCAGACCATGATCGGTGAAGCTGAAGAAATGCTTGCCTCGCTGGCCGACGACATTGCGGAGCACGGCGGCCAGCCCATCAGCGTGGAGCCTTTGCCGCAGGCCGTCCCGGCTGTGCATGTGGAACCTGTGCCGCAGGCCGGACCGGCCGTGCATGTGGAACCTGTGCCGCAGGCCGGACCGGCCAGTGCCGCCGCCATGCCATCCGTGCACGTGACGCCGATCCCGGTCGAAAAGACCGCCGACGCCGATGCCGCCGCTCCGGAAGAAAATGCTCCGGCCGAAAAACCTCCGGCAGCAACAGGCACGCCCCCGGCACCGACTGCAGCGGATGACACGTCCACTGCCGCGCTCAAGATTGTGGACGCAAAGTCCCACTAGCCGGGCCGGCAGCAGCCTTGGCCAGTGCGGTGGTTCCGCCGAGGGCGGCTGTCACGATATCTTCCAGTTGCTCCGCCGTGCCGAGGTCGTGGGGCCGGACAACCTGGTTTTCCCCTACGTAGTAGAAGGCCGCCCGGACACTGTCCAGGGGAACTCCCTTGAGTCTGGCCCAGGCGAGACGGTAGACGGCCAGCTGGACAGCCTTGACCTTCAGCTGCCCGGCGGCTGGACGGCGGCCTGTCTTCCAGTCCACCAGGTCCCAGCCGCCGTCTGCGTCCCGGAAAACGGCATCGATCCGGCCACGCACCACGACGTCACCGATGCGCGTCTCCACCGGAACCTCGACATGGGCAGGAGCACGGTGCGCCCACTCTGAATTCCGGAATGTTTCCACCATGGAATCCAGCCCGTAGGCCTCGTCAATATGGTTGTCCGAACCGGGTGCCTCGTCCAGCTCCAGCATGCCTGCCTTGCCGAAGTACTCCTCCACCCAGGCATGGAACGCCGTGCCCTTGCGGGCCGACATGCCCGGCTCCCGGGGAACCGGCCGCCGCAGCCGCGCAAGCACGGATCCGGGGTCGTCACCCAGGTCCACGAAGGTTGACGCCGAGATATGGCCGGGCAAGTGGACATCCTGCACTGTGGCCCTGCGGAACCGGCGCTCCAGCAGCAAGGTTGCCTCCTGCGCCCAGTTGGCGGCAACGCTCCGGAGGGGCCGCGTGCCCTCCCCTGCAGTAGAAACCGGCGCGGCGCCGCCGGTTGGGCCGGCGGCCATGGCTTCGCGGACCCGCCCGGAAGCTGTTTCCATCGCCGCCCGCCTCCCCGGAACCAGCCTGAGCCTTGCACCGGTGCGCGGATCGGCAGGTCCTTCCAGCGGGTCGTACGGCCACAGAGCCAGTTCGAGGTCCTGGGTCAACGGGCTTTCTGCGGGCAGCGATGACTCCTCCACCGACGCGGGGTGTACGACGGCGGCAAGCTCCTCTGCCCCTCCCGTCGCCTTCCCCGTCCGCTCAGCAGCCGGCTCGACGGCCGGTGGGGTTTCGCCGGCCACCGTCCCAATACCTGCAAGGTGCGCCAGTTCCGAAAGGAATGGCGACATCTCCGCCATGCCGGCCCGGGAACCGACCCAGGCGGCACTCGAAATCCACAGCACGAATTTCGCCCGGGTATAAGCCACGTAGGCCAGCCTGCGTTCCTCGGCTTCGCCGTGCGCCTGGACCTCCGCCTTGAAATCCTTTTCGGCCTCAAGCCAGCCTTTTTGATCCGGCTGGTCCGTGTCCCACTGGGGCAGGTCTGCACGGTCTCCCCGCAACGGCCAGGGCAGGGCGGCACTTCCGCTGCTCCAGCGCGAATCCCGGCTACTGGGAAACGCGCCGGCGTTCAGGCCTGGAACGAAAACAACGTCCCATTCCAGGCCCTTGGACGCGTGCACGGTCAGCAATTGAACGGCTTCATGGTTGACGTCCGGCGCGGCGACGTCCAGCCCGCCCTCCTCCATGGCCGCGGCTTCCAGCCAGGCCAGGAAAGCCAGCACATCAACGCGCTGGGAGGTGTGGAGGAACCCCGCCGCCGCATCATGGAATGCGTCCAGGTTTCTCCGGGCCTGATGAATGCTGATGCCGGGACGGGCCGCCACCTCGATATCCAGGAGCATGGCCCGTTCCACTTCGCCCAGCAGCGTAGTGAGGTCATCGCCCATGAACCCGCGGAGCTGCCGGAGTTCGGCCGAGAAGGCGTGCAGCCGGTCCAGCGCTTCAGCGCTGAGGGACCTGCCGTGGGCCGACGTCCAGCCTTCCCGGGGCAACCAGTCCAGCGCTTCCACCAGGCTGGGTGAATCGGTGATGTCGCTCTCGATAACAGCGGCATCGGCGTCGTCACTTTCATCCGTGTCCCTCGACGGGTGCTCCCGGCGGCGGGCGAGGAATGAGGACCAATCCCGGAAGGCCATGAGGTCTGCCGGACCTATGCGCCAGCGCGCTCCCGCCAGGAGCCGCATGAGTGAGTCCGACCGGCCCGGATCCGCGAGGACGCGCAAGGTGGCGACCAGGTCCACGATCTCCGGGGTGTCCAGGAGTCCGCCGAGGCCCACTATCTCGTAGGGGATTCCGCGAAGTTCGAACTCACGCCGGATGCATTCCATCTGTGCGCGCCGGCGGCACAGGACCGCCATCGCAGGGGGTACCCGCTCCGCTCCGGCAGTGTCTTCGAAGTTTGTGACGCGGTACCGCAAAACGTCCCCCGCAATGGCCCGGGCCTCGTCTTCGTCCGTGGCAAAGCGTCCGATGACAACGTTGCCCCGGGCAGCCGCGGGACTGGGTTGCAGAGGCGGGACCTCCACGGAGTCCGCGGATCCCCGCTCCCCCGCCGGACCGCTCTGCAAAGCAGCGGCACTGAGCGGAGCCGAGATGACGTTGGCCGCGGAAAGGATGTTCCGCCCGTTGCGCCACGCGGTTGTCAGGTAGGAGGTGGGTGCCACCGCGAACGAATTACGGACAAGGACCGGGAATTCCCGGACAAAATGGAAGAGCTGGCCGGCGGACGCACCCCGGAAACCGTAGATCGATTGGTTGGGATCACCCACGGCCGTCACCGCATGGCCGCCGCCGAAGAGCCTGGAAAACAGCACCAGCTGGGCATGCGAGGTGTCCTGGAATTCATCGAGCAGCACCACTTTGAACCGCTGGCGTTCCACTTCGGCGGCGAGCGGAATCTCGCTGGCGACCCGAGCGGCGAGCGCTACGAGGTCTCCGAAATCCAGCGCCCCGCGTGCCCGCTTCGCTTCGGAGTACCTGCCCACCATTTCGGCAACGCTGGCCCGGGTGCGCAGCATGGCGCCAAGCTCTCCCGCGGCCTGGGTCGGGTTCTTTTTTGCTCCGGCCACATACGGCAGTGCTTCAAATTCGGCGACGCGGTGCAACAGCCATTCCTGCACTTCGTCCGGATCACGAAGGTGTTCAGCGCACTCGCCCGCGAGCTGGATGACGGCCTTCACAAGGGTGGATTTGGCAGCACGGAAGTGCTCGTATTCGCCGTCGAAGGCCTCAACAACTTCGCTGGCCAGCTGCCATGCCTGCGCTCCGCCCAAGAGCACAACGTCGCGTTCGACACCGAGGCGCAGGCCGTAGTCGGATACGATGCCGCTGGCGTAGGAGTGGTAAGTGGAGACCTTGGGTTCCAGGGCATCCTCGCTGAGCAGGCCCTCGGGAAAAATCCTGTGTCCGGTGTCCTCCGCCGCAATCCGCTGCAGGGCAGCCAGCTTGGCCCGGATGCGGCTGGCCAGCTCGCCGGCAGCCTTGCGCGTGAACGTCACACCCAGGACTTCTTCGGGCCTGACCCAGCCGTTGGCAACGAGCCACACGACGCGGTCGGCCATGGTGGCGGTTTTGCCGGATCCGGCACCGGCGATCACCAGCCGCGGCGTGAGCGGCGAGGAAATGATGGCGGACTGCTCTGCGGTGGGGCTGTTGCGTTCGCCCAGCATGCTGGTCAGCTCCTCCGGGGAAAACCGGGGTGCCGGGACATTGAGGGGCGTCGTCATTCAGTAACCTGCTTTCCGCGCGGACAAAGGGGACAGACCTCCGGCAGGCGGCAGCCGTGGCCACCGTGTCCCGATTTTGCCGGATCGTGGCGCGCCTCGAAAACGCTGCCGGACATCAGCCGTGCGGCCTCGTTCACCATTTCGAGCGCCCAGTTGCCATCGGAGCCGTCCAGCGGCGCCTGGACCTGGATGCCCGGGCTTTTGTTGCTTGTGCCGAGCTGTGCCAGCACGGCCCCACCCGGCTGAACATCTCCCGGCTGAACGTCTCCCTGCTGAACGTCTCCGACCGATACGCCTGGACCCGTGAAGCCCCCGGCGAGTACCGCGGCCTGGTAGGCGCCCAACTGCGGGTGGCGGGCCAGATCGGCCTTCGACGGCTGGCGTTTGCCGGTTTTGAGGTCCACGATCACCAGCCGGCCCTCGGAATCGATCTCCAGCCGGTCGACTTGTCCGCGGAGGACGGCGGACCGGACCTCGGGTTCAGCTTCAGTGGCTGCCGGCACCGGGGTTCCTGACTGCGGTGCGTCAACGATGTCCGGCAGCCTCACGTCGAAGTCCCGTTCGACCCCCACGAGGCTCCTGCCTTCGCTGCGCATGACCAGGATGTACTGGGCGAGCTTCCGGACCATGCCTTCGGCCCGCTGGAAATCCAGCTTGCCTTCCCAGTTGTCCTTCATGCCGAGCGCGGGCCACCGCCGGACGAGTTCCGCCACGTACTCCCCGCCCGACGCATCAGGCAGATCCTGCGCGATGGCATGGACCAGGGTTCCCAGACTTCTGGCGAAGTCGGTGGCGGCTTCTCCGCCGGCAGCCTGGATGAACCAGTCGAGCGGCGACTTGTGGACCGTCTCCACTTTGGACGGGGAAACGAACACTGTTCCTCCGGCCGGAACAATCCGTTCACCGGAAGACAAGGGCGCGAGTCCCCACCAGGAGTCGGGACTGGCTCCCGGGACGGTCGGTTCGGCAACGGCCAGCCGGGCCAGGACCCTGGCGGCTTCGACAGATTCAGCCGCGGACCTGCCGTCCAGTTGCGCGTGCTGCCGGAGTTCAGCCACAAGGGCCCGGAGGGTCATTGGCCGTTCCACCGGAGTGAACGTCCGCCGATCCTGCCCGGGGTGCAGCGGTGCCACGTAGTCCAGGAAGGAGGAGGGCTGTTCGTCCTCTGATGAAACGGCGGTGCAGATCAGCACTTCGCGGGCGCGCGAGACTGCCGTGGAGAAGCTGCGGAGTTCGTCGTACCGGATTTCCCGCAACCTGCTGACGGGCCCCAGCTGAAGGGCATGTTCCACCCCGTGCTCAACGGCGTCGGCGAAGAGTGTGCTGCCGAGGAGCTCCCCGCGGAGCCGGGTGTTGGGCCACACTCCCTCCTGCAGCCCGGCAATGATGACGACGGGCCATTCACGTCCGGCAGCACTCGCCGGGGTCATGAGTTCCACGGCGTCCTCCAGCTGGGCCCGGGCTGCCAGCGTGTCCATGGGCAGTTCCTGGCTGAGCAGGTACTCAAGGAACTGGTCCGGTCCCGACCCCGGCAACTGGTCCACATAGCGTTCGGCGGTGTGGAACAGTGCCATCATGGCGTCCAGGTCGCGGTCTGCCCTGGCCCCCGCCGCTCCACCGGCCAACGCCGCGTCAGTCCAGCGGGCGGAAAGCCCCGTGGAGTTCCAGAGGGCCCAAAGCACTGTTTCCGCGTTGGCCCCCGGTGCACACGCTGCCGCCCGCCCGGCCTCAATCATGCAGGCGACCCGGCGCGCCGAGCGGCCTTCGATGCCCGTGGTGGCCAGGGCTCCTGGTTCAAGCAGCGACTCGACGAGCAGCGCATCGCTGGTGCGGCCTCCTCCACCGAGGATCTCCTCGCGGCGCAGTGACTGGCGAAGCCGGCGCAACTCGATGGAGGTCGCTCCGCCAATCCGGGAAGTCAGCAGCGCGACCGCAGATTCCGGGGTCAGTACCGCGGGATCCAGCGCCACAGCATAGGCATCAAGCAGGGGCCGCACTGCGACTTCGTCCCGGACCGCAGATTCGGCCACCGGAACGCGCACGGGAATGCCGTGGCCGGCAAGGTGACGCTGCAGCTGACTCAGCTGACCGCCGTTCCGGACGATCACGGCGATGTCGCCGAGCTCACGTCCGTGGTTCAGGTGTGCGTCGAGGATTCGCTGCGCCACGTAGCGCAGCTCCTGGACCGCCGAGGGGAGGACGTGTCCCTCAACCGTGCCCCTGCCGGGGGCACGGGAGGGAGAAGAGCCTCCCGTCGGATGACCGGGCATCGGCGCGGCATTCTCCAGCCTTCGGGCCGACTGGCCGCCTGCCCGTTGCGAGATGCGCCCTGCCACCGAAAGCCATGCCTCGGCGACAGCGGGAGTGTGGCGGTGTGTCACCCGGAGCGGGCGTTCCAGGACGGTGTGCTTCCCGGACGGTTCCCGGGAACCGTCTCCGGCGGCGCCGGCAGGAGCCAGCAGGTGCGGCAATTCTGCCGTGAGGTCCGGCCTGGCGCCGCGGAACCCCTGGACCACGGTGTCCGGGGACGACGTCACGAAGGCGTCCTTGCCCGCCGCGATGTCCGCCAACAGCTCGAACACCGCCGGATTGGCTTCCTGGATATCGTCCACCAGGATCAGCTGGAGGCGCTCCCGCTCCGCCGCCAGGAAGTCGGGGGCGTCCTGGAAGATCTGCCGGGCCGCTGTAATGATTCCCGCGGGGTCGAAAGCTTCCGGCATCCGCAGGTCCAGGACGTCGCGATACTCGGCATACAGTGCGGCGGCGGCGATCCAGTCCGGCCGGTTGCACTGGCCGGCCAGGACCACCAGGTCATCGGGCGTCCGGCCGGACTCGATGATCCGGTCAAAGAGCTGGCGGACTTCCTGCCGGAACCCGCGGGTTTCCAGTGCGGCATCCAGGTCATCCGGCCAGGGCAGCTCGAGGCCCGGCAGGGCGTGGCCCTCCAGGAGTTCCTTGATGATCAGGTCCTGCTCAGGCCCGGACAGGAGCCGCGGCGGCCGCGCCAGCGGCAGGATGCCTTCCGCCTTGGCACGCCGGATCAGATCGAAGGCATACGACGCCCAGGTGCGCGCCGGCGTCGTGCTGAGGCTCCGGTTGAGCCGGGCCGTGAAGCGGTCCCTCAGGGAGTCGGCAGCCAGCCGGCTCGGCGCCAGCACCAGCATTCTTTCAGGGTCCAGGCCGTCGCGCTCGGCCCGGCGCACCGCGGCTTCGATGAGGACGGTGGATTTTCCCGTCCCCGGAGCGCCCGGCACCAGAACAGGCCCAGACCCGTGCGGGACGTCCACGGCCGCCTGCTGGTCCGGTGACAGCACCGGAACGATGCTGTGGACCTGACGGGGAGGAAGGAGCCTCAGCCCGGCGGCCGTGCCGGCAGGTTTCGCAACCGATAGCTGGCCTGAATGTACCTCTGATCGCTGGCCGGCGCGGATCCGCTGCTCCGACTGGATATCGGGGGTATCGCTGGTAAGTGTCACACAGTCATTTCATCATCGGGGGCGGACAATTTATGGAGCCGCCGCTCCAGCCGGTCTGCAATCAGGTCAATGAGGTCAAAGTCACCCTCCGCGGGGGCCCACCGCGCCTCCGTCAGGTCGACGCGCCAACGCCCCTCGCCGGACCTGAGGAAGTCCTGGTAGCGGCCAAGAAGCGGAGTCCCTTCCTGGAGGTAAAAAGCCAGGGCTTCGGCCTCCAGGCCCTGGGGTGCCTCGCCGTTTGCCCTCAGGACCCGCCACCAGGGAACGGAACTTCCGTGGTGGCTCATGACGGAGCCCACCTGCCGCGCACCGCCGGACCCGAGGAGCTCGGCAATATCCCCGTAGGCTACGGCTGTTCCCGGAGGCACGAGCCGGACCAGGGACAGCACGGCCTCTACATACTCCATGCGCATGCATCCAGCGTAGCGGTTCGCTGCTGTCCGGACTTGTCGGCCCGAACCACTGTGAAGCGGCACGCCCGCAGCCCGCACAAAACTGATGCTCCTATAGGTGTCAATGTTCGTTGAGCCAGTTTTCGTAGCGTTGGTGCAAGACGTCGTCGCGGGTGAGTCCGCGTTCGAGCCGGGATAGCCTGGTGGGCCAGAGCTGGAGACTGTCTGCGGCGGACTGGAGCGTGATCTTCTTGGTTTTACGGAGAGCCCGAAGGGCGCCGGCGTCCGGGGCGGGCTGCGGGTGCA
>NZ_JBBLYW010000065.1:0-422378 GCF_037911235.1 Arthrobacter oryzae | reverse complement strand
CCAACCTCTCTTTGCGCGCATGCATCGGCGCACTCAGGTCCGGCAGGGTAACTGCCTGGCATGAACGCGACGTGTGCGACGTATCGGTTACAACAGCCCGGTCATGTGCGCCGGGCAGGGTCCTATCACGTCTATAGCCTTAAAAATCCAGGGCGATCGCCCCGTCGGCATAGTCGTCATCAGCCACTCTAGCTGTGAGTGCTGGCCGATGCGTAGCCGCTGCCTGACGTCCCTGTCGTATTTGACGTCATACTGGTTGTGTGACGGATCGCGGCCCTGCCGGACCGGCGCCGGGCCCCGGGTGTGACGCAGAATAAGTGGGATCGCGGGGCAACAGCTTGAAGAGCAGGCACAAAGGGTGTTGGCTTGTAGTAATGGAAATCACTAGATTTATGCAAATGACTAAGCATTGGAGGAACACGTGAGCGAGGCCGACGCCGCCACTTCGGTAAATGTGGCGGAAAAATTGGGTTTCAAAAACGGGGATCTGATTCAGGAGTTCGGTTACGACGACGACGTCGACTTCGACTTACGTGATGATATTGAGGACCTGACCGGTTCCGAGCTCCTTGATGAGGACGACCATGACGTGGTGGACGCCGTCATTTTCTGGTGGCGGGACGGCGACGGAGACCTGATTGACACCCTGATGGATTCGCTGACCACCCTGAGTGAGAACGGCGTTGTCTGGGTGCTCACGCCGAAGTCAGGGCGGCACGGCTACGTGTCCCCGGCGGAGATCCAGGAGGCCGCACCCACGGCAGGGCTCCACCTCACCACGTCAGCGGGTGTCTCCAAGGACTGGAGCGCAACGCGCCTGGTCACCAGGAAGAACAAGTGACGCTGCAGCAACTGCAATCGGTGCAGGATGCCGGAGCAGCGGCCAGCGTTCCCGCCGTCGGAGAGACGGCCCCCGACTTCGAACTGGTTAATCAGTACGGTGAACCTGTCAGGCTGTCGGAACTACGGGGACGCAACGTCGTCGTCGTTTTCTATCCGTTCGCCTTCTCGGGAATCTGTACCGGCGAACTCTGTGAGATCCGGGACAACCTCGCGCTGTTCGAGGACGCGAACGCCACGGTCCTGGCACTTTCCGTGGACAGCAAATTTACGCTGCGCGCGTACGCGGAGAAGGAGGGCTACGGGTTTGATCTGCTGGCAGACTTCTGGCCGCACGGCGAAGTGGCTTCGCAATACGGCGTGTTCGATCCCAACAGCGGCATGGCGCAGCGTGGCACGTTCATAATCGACGCCGACGGCATCGTCCGGTACGTCGTGGTGAATCCGCGCGGCCAGGCCCGCGACCTGGCAGGTTACCGCGCGGCGCTCTCGGAGCTCGGCGGGAACTGACGGCATGAGGCAGCGGCACCCCGGACTTGGCATGACTGGGTTCGCCAGCCTGCCGCCGGTGGGCGCTGCCAGTCCTGCCCCAGACGAACTCGGTGTGCTCCAGGGAATTCGGGACGCTCTGGCCGGAAACCGCTTTGCCCTCCTCACCGGGGCAGGCCTCAGCACCGACTCGGGCATTCCTGACTACCGGGGGCCCGACGCGGCCCCAAGGGCGCCCATGACGTACCAGGAGTTCATCGGCCACGCCGGGAACCGCCAGCGGTACTGGGCGCGCAACCACATTGGCTGGTCCCACCTGCGGCGGGCTGACCCTAACGACGGCCATGCGGCTGCTGCCCGGCTCGAGCAGCGCGGCCTGCTGACCGGCCTCATTACCCAGAACGTGGACCGGCTCCACGAAGACGCCGGCAGTGTCAACGTGGTTGACCTCCATGGCCGTTTCGACCGGGTGGCATGCCTTTCCTGCGCGCGGCGGTATAGCAGGACACTGCTGGCCGGAGTCCTGGAGGAACTGAACCCGGGATTCCTGGAACAGGCCCTGGCTGACGGCATGGTGGAGATGGCGCCCGACGCCGACGCCACCGTGGAGGACTCGGTCCTCATCCGCAGTTTCGTCGTGGCGCACTGTCCGGCCTGCGGTGGCACACTGAAACCCGACTTTGTCTACTTCGGTGAAAATGTTCCCAAGGACCGGGTGGAGCGGTCCTACGCCATGGTCGACGAGGCCGGCGCCCTTGTTGTTGCCGGATCCTCACTGACGGTCATGAGCGGCCTTCGCTTCGTACGTCACGCCGCCAAGCAGGAGAAGCCGGTGGTCATCATCAACAGGGGAGCAACGCGGGGGGACGACCTGGCCACGATCAAGCTGGAGGCCGGAGTCAGTGAATCGCTCACGTGGTTGGCCGCCGAACTGCCGGACCTGTGACCTTTGCCTCACCGCAGGGCGGAAGGGGCGGCCGATTGGCGTTCCGCCGGTTCCATCCGGTACAGTTGCTGTTCGTTGGTTGAAGCGCTGAGGCGCCGAGACCACGGTTTGGGTCTTTAGCTCAGCTGGTAGAGCGCCACGTTTACACCGTGGATGTCATCGGTTCGATCCCGGTAGGACCCACCAACGAAACCCCGTCACAGCAGGCCGAACAGGCCGGTCGTGGCGGGGTTTTTGTCATGGCTGCCAGTGCAGAAAAATGTCCGACCCCCTCCCTAGTGTGGCGGCATGGAACACGTCATGATGAGGATGGCCCCGGACGGGCGGCCGCTGTCTGTACTCCGCGGCGGACGGGAATGGACCGTCGGCGCGGAGCCGGTCCGCTGGTTTGAGCGCGTCAGCTGGTGGGAGGCTGAGCGCAGGATGCCCAGGGGTCTGGGAAGAGTGGATATCGAAGTGTGGCAGGTCCAGGCGAGGCTGGGCAGCAACGAAAAGTCGGCACTGACCACCATGGAACTGATCCGCGACGGACTCGGCGGAGGCTGGCGGCTGAGGGAGGCTGTTGCCGACGCCGCGTGATTCGCCGAACAGGAAAGCCGCCCAGGCATTGGAAAAGCCTTCCACCGCGGCTATTGGGGGATGCCGCGGTGGAAGGCTTGCAATTGAATATACAGTGAATTTTTCGAAATGTGAAAGATTTTGAGGCATGACGCGCCGCGCCCTCCAAGGGTCAAAGGTCCTGCCCTGGAACAAGCCCGTAGGAGGTCTCCGCCCGGGCCCAAAACCGGGGCCCACACATTATGATGGTTACTGTTCAGCTGAATGAACAGACCTGAATGAACGGCGCATTAACGGACGCGCTTTTAACTGAAGGAGAATCATGGCCGATTCCCGGGCTCCCCGCACCTCCGACGGACTGGGGAGTGCGTCCCCCGCGCCAGCCGTGACGAGGGCCGCTGCCGTGCTGGAGGCCCTGGCTGCCTCCGCCACAGGCAGGCTCACGCTGAGCGACCTTTCGCGGGAACTAGGCATTCCCAAGTCGTCAACATCGAATCTCCTGCTGGCGCTGGAGGAGGCGCGCCTCATCAACCGGCAGGGGGCCGACTTTACGCTCGGGCGCAAACTTGTTGAACTCGGCGCCGCCTACCTGAGCCGGCTGGACGAGGTCCAGGAGTTCTACCGATTCTGCGAACAGGCTCCCACCTTGTCCGGCGAAACTGTACGTATCGCCATGCTGGACGGAACCAACGTGATCTACCTGGCCCGGTATGAAGGACACCCTGCGGTCAGGCTCACCTCGAATATTGGTGACAAGATGCCTGTGTCGTTGTGCGCCGTGGGCAAAGCGCTCATCGCGCGACTGCACGACCATGACATCGACGAGATGTTTCCCGATGATGCTGAATTGCCGGTGCTGACTCCCAAATCGCTTCGGACCGGCGCCGAATTCAAGAAACAACTGCCGGTCATCCGGGAGCAGGGCTTCGCCTTCGAGGATGAAGAGTCGACCACCGGCGTGGTGTGCCTTGCGGTTGCGGTTCCCACCAGGGGAGCCCACGGGCCCAGCCTGGGACTGTCCGTCACCGCCTTGAAGGCAACCTACTCCCAGGAGCAGGGCGCCATGATGGTCAAAGAGCTGCAGGAACTGGCTCGTTCACTGGGCAACCCCATGGGCTAACAGGCCCCGGCAGGGCCGGTCATTCACTCCCCGGGAAATAAATCGGATTTCATCATTGGCGAACTGTTCATGGTGCTGTACTCTGTTCAATATAGTGATCGACACCACCGGTGCCGTCGCTATCCCACCAGACCAACGGGGGTCTGGAGTGTTCTTAAGGGAGTGCTAGTGACAACTCGTACTGAATCACCGCTTGCGGATGCGGACGGCGCCGTCGTCGAACCGGAACAACTGCGGAGGGCAACTCTTGCCAGCTCCGTGGGCTCCGCTCTGGAGTACTACGATTTCTACATTTATGGCCTCGCGTCGGCTTTGATCTTCGGACCGCTTTTCTTCAAGCCCCTCGGTGAAGACGGCGCCCTGATCGCGTCCTTCGCCACCTATGGCGTCGGGTTTGCGGCCCGTCCGTTCGGCGGGGTCATCTTTGGCTACATCGGCGACAGGTTTGGCCGAAAAATGGTCCTGATCCTCACGATCGGCCTGATGGGAACCGCGAGCTTCGCCATCGGCCTCCTGCCGACCTTCGAGCAGGCCGGCATGCTGGGGGCGGTCCTCCTGGTAACGCTGCGCATCCTCCAGGGCCTCGGCGCCGGGGCTGAACAGGCCGGTGCCACCACCCTGATTTCCGAAGTAGCGCCGCGCCGCCGTCGTGGATTCTTCGCATCACTGCCGTTCGTCGGCATCCAGCTGGGCACCCTCCTGGGCGCCGGCACTTTCGCACTGATTGCCATGGCTGACAAGGCCGTCCTCGAAGGCTGGTTGTGGCGCGTGCCCTTCCTGGCCAGCATCCTCCTGATTGCAGTAGCCATCTTCATCCGGCTGCGGCTCAAGGAAACGCCGGTATTCCAGGAGCTGGAAAAACACAAGAACGTGGTCAAGAACCCCATCGGCCAGCTATGGAAGCACTCGAAGAAGAACGTCCTGATCGGCATCGGCCTGCGCATGGGCGAGAACGGCAACTCCTCGATCTACTCCGCACTCCTGATCGCCTTCATGGCAGCCAAGGACGGTGTATTCCCGGGGGACAAGTTCATTGGCCCCGTGGGCCTGCTCATCGCCGCCGGCTTTGCCGCCGTCATGGTGGTCACCTTCGGCGCCCTCTCGGACCGTTACGGACGTGTGCCGGTCTACCGCTACGGAGCACTGTTCCAGGCGGTCATCGCCCTCCCGGCGTTCTACCTCGTGACGCTGGGCAACGTGACCCTCGTCTGGGTGGTCATGGTGGTGGGCATCGCCATCGGCGTACAGTCCATGCTGGGCCCGCAGTGCCCGCTCCTGCCTGAACTGTTCGGTTCCCAGTACCGCTTCACCGGGGTGGCCATGAGCCGCGAACTCTCCGCCGTGATGGCCGGCGGGCTTGTTCCCCTCGTGGGCGCATCGCTCCTGGCCGCGACGGACCACTCCTGGCTCGTGCTCGCCATCTACTCGCTGGTTCTCGCACTGATTTCGTTCGGCACCACCTTCTTCACCCCGGAGACCGTGGGGCGCGACCTTATCCTCACGGAGGACGCAAGCTAGCACGGCCCCGCAGTGCCGTAACTGCACCCACGCCACAAGATTCCCCACCACAAGGCCGCGGCTCCCTCCGTCAGGAAGGAGCCGCGGCCTTTGTCGGGGGGGCTAGGCGCTGTTGCGTTCGAGGGCCTGGCCGATGATCCTCGCGCCTTGCGGGAAGGCTCCCGGGTTGGACCCGGAGTAGTTGAGCCGGATGAACGCGCCTGCAGGTTCGGCCGGGAACCACTCCCGCCCGGCGGCGATGATGACCCCGGCGCTTTCGCAGTCGCGTGCCAGCCGTTCGAGGTCGGTACCGTCGGGCAGCCGCGCCCAAAGGTTCAGGCCTCCCTTGGGGATCTGTTCGATGTGTGCCTGCGGGGCATGCTCGCGCATGCTGGCGACCAATAGATCGCGGCGCGACTGCAGCTGGTGGCGGAGGCTGCGCAGGTGCGTCTGCCACCCCGGCTGCGTCACGACGTCGAGTGCTGCGGCCTGGAGCAGGCCACTGACATACATCGACTCGGCTGCCCGGTCCGCGAGGATGCGCTCACGGGCCGGGCCGCGCGCGATGACGGCGGCGATGCGGATGGCCGGGGATACGCTCTTGGTCAGCGACCGAAGGTAGACCACGTGCCCCGAGTCGTCGCGGGAAGCGACAGGCACGGGACTGGTGGTGATGCCGAAGTCGTGTGCCCAGTCGTCCTCCACCAGGAAGGCGCCCTTCGCGCGCACCACGTCCAGGACCTCTTCGCCCCGCCCTGCGGCCCATTGGGCACCCGTAGGGTTGGCGTAGTTGGGTTGTGCGTAGAACAGGCGCGCTCCGGTTTCGTCGAACGCCCGTGCCAGTTCCGCCGGGTCGGGGCCGTCCGGTCCGCTGGGTACCGGGACCACGCGGACCCCGGCCTGCGCCGCTGCCAGGATGGCGCCCCAGTAGGTTGGGGATTCCATCAGCAGCGGCTGTCCGCGGCCGGCTAGCGCGCTGAAAATGGAACTGAGCCCGCTCTGGCTTCCCGGGAGTACGACGACGTCGCTCGGGTTGGGTGGCGTGGTCCCGGCCGGTGTCGACGTGCCGAGTTCGTGGGCGAACCACGATTGCAGTTCCGGCAGGCCCGCTGCGGGGGGACGGGATAACGCCGCTTCGCCGCGGGCTGCGCGGGTAAGGGCGGCACGCACCAGCCGCTCTGGCAGAAGCTCCCGGTCCGGGTAGCCGGAATGGAAGGAAATGGCATCGTTTGCCACGTCACGCATGGTGGTGGAGGCCGCCGGAAGCGGCGCCAGCGGTGACCGCAGGGCCGCCGTCTGCCAGCCGTAGTCCGAGGGGCGCGCCGTCCGGACGGCTCGGACGAACGTCCCCACGCCGGGCCGGCTTTCGATGAGGCCCTGCGCGGCGAGGGCCTGCAGGGCCTTCTGCACTGTGACCGGACTTGCCTGGTACTCAGCGACCAGCGACCGCGTGGAGGGCAGCCTGGATCCTGGTGGGGCCTTGGTGATCCATTCCCGCAGTTTCGCGGAAATCCGGGAACTGCTATCGTTGTTCATGAGATACCATAGTAGCGCTACTGCGCCAGTTCGCCCAGTGATACTGAACCAGCAGTCTTCCGGGCTGGGATGGGGCCTCCTCGGAGTAGCGGCCTTCTCGTTCACTGTTCCGTTCACCAAGATCGCCGTCGCGGGCATGTCGCCGCTCTTCATCGGTTCAGGCCGAGCGGTGGCAGCGGCCGTGCTCGCCATCTCCGCCCTGGCACTCACGCGGCAGCGGCTGCCCCGTGGCGTGCAGTGGGCGCGCCTCGCGGTGGTGGCCGCCGGCGTCGTCATCGGGTTTCCCTTGCTGACCTCGTTCGCCCTCACCACCACGCCAGCCAGCCACAGTGCCGTTGTCATCGCGCTGCTCCCGGCCGCGACGGCAACGGCAGCCGTCCTCCGGGGGCGCGAGCGTCCGCCGGTGGCGTTTTGGGTCATTACCGGTGCGGGCGCGCTGGCTGCCGTCGCGTTCGCCTCCATGCAGTCCGGCGGATTCGGGCAACTGCACTCGGCGGACCTGCTGCTCCTGGGCGCAGTGGCGGCAGCGGCCATTGGCTACGCGGAAGGCGGCCTCCTGGCCCGCGAACTCGGCCCCTGGCAGACCGTGTCCTGGGCGCTGGTGCTGGCGTCGCCGCTGATGGTGTTCCTGACGATGCTCTCCCTGGCCCAGCAGCCGCCGTCAGGCGTGCCCATCCAGTGGGCGGCCTTCGCCTACCTCGGCGTGGTGAGCATGTTCCTGGGCTTCTTCGCCTGGTACCGGGGGCTCGCCATCGGTCCGATGGCCCAGGTCAGCCAGATCCAGCTCATCCAGCCGGTGCTGAGCATCTGCTGGGCAGCCCTCCTGCTGGGCGAGGCCCTGACCTGGACCACCATCATCGGCGGCCTGGCCGTCATCCTCTGCGCCGGCGCGGCCGTCCGGGTCCGGGGCCGGCTCCGGCCGGCCGCCGCGCCGAAAGCCGCTCCATCCGCCGTTCCGCACGCCACAAGATCCCTCCAGCCCGCAAAGGATTAGCACCGTGTACACCCCAGCCCACTTCGCAGCCGGACCCGACGCGATTCGCGACCTCCTGACCCGGCCGGCAGCGGCCAACCTCGTCACCATGACCCCGCAGGGCCTGCTTGCCACGCTGCTGCCCTTCGTTTTCGACCCCTCGATCGGCAAACACGGCGCCCTGCACACCCACGTTGCCCGGAACAATGCGCAGTGGTCCGAGCCGGTGATCGGAGAAGCACTTGCCATCATCCAGGGCGCTGACGCCTACATCTCACCGTCCTGGTACGCCTCGAAAGCCGAGCACGGGCGCGTAGTGCCCACCTGGAACTACTCCACGGCGCACGTCTACGGCACGCTGGTGATCCATGACGACCCGGCCTGGCTCGCCGGCCAGG
Source organism: Arthrobacter oryzae (assembly GCF_037911235.1). GTDB lineage: Bacteria > Actinomycetota > Actinomycetes > Actinomycetales > Micrococcaceae > Arthrobacter > Arthrobacter oryzae_E. The sequence continues at coordinate 414,021 of NZ_JBBLYW010000065.1, read as the reverse complement.
TCAGGCGGCTGACCGACGTCAACGAAGCAGGCTTCGACCACCCGTGGAGCGTGGACGATGCACCGGAGCGCTACATCTCCGGACAGCTGCGCGCCGTCGTTGGCCTGGAACTTGTCATCACCAGGATCGAAGCGAAGGCCAAGCTCAGCCAGAACCGGCCCGACGCCGACATCGACGGCGTGGTGGCCGGGCTTGCTGCCCGGGGCCAGGGCGCCAGCGCTTCAGACGTCGAGCGGGCACGGCGGCAATAGTCCGGCTTAGTAGAAGTGCACGGTATCCACGAGGTGGGGGAGTTCCCCGCCGTCGAGGAACGTGCGCAGGTTGCTGCTGAAGCGTTCGGCGATCAGCCGGTTCTCCGCCGCGCTCAGCGCCGAGGTGTGCGGGGACACCATCACCTTGGGGTGGTTCCAGAGCGGGCTGTCCTGCGGCAGGGGTTCGACGGCAAAAACGTCGAGGCAGGCATACCCCACCTGTCCGTTGTCGAGCGCCTCCAGGAGTGCGTCCTCGTCCACCACGGTGCCGCGGCCCACGTTCACGAAGACCGTCCCCGGTTTCATGGCGCCGAAAACTTCGCGGTTGAACAGCTTCTCTGTGTAGGGCGTGCCGGGGAGGGTGTTCACGACGGCGTCAGCCGAGGCGAGCAGCGCGGCTAGGCAGTCGTTGCCGGCGACCTCGTCGATGCCCTCGATAGGCTCCACGTTCCGCTTCGTGCCGCTGACCTTCATGCCGAGCGCCCTGGCGATGCGGGCCGTCTCCAGTCCGATCTCGCCGAGGCCGGTGACCACGAGGGTGGAGCCGTTCACCAGGCGGGTCGGCGTTCGCAGTTCAGGCCAGGTCCTGGCTGCCTGGTCCACTGCGAGCTCGGCGCTGCGCTTGAAGCCGTTGAGGATGCCCAGGGCTGCGAACTCCGCAAGCGGCAGCGCATGCACGCCGGCTGACGTGGTGACCTTGAACTTCTGCAGGGTTTCCTGTTCCAGTCCTGAAGCCTTGACGGCTCCGCCGGCCCCTGCGGCCATTGCATGGATCCACTGGAGCCGGGGGTTGCTGCCGGCAATGCGGGCCAGTCCGGCAGGGCTCTCGTTGGGGAAGCCATACAGGACATCGGCCTTGTTGAGCATGTCCCAGTAACGTTCCTCCTGCTCCGGCGTGCGCTTGAAGTCCGGGTCGCCGGTGTGGTCGGCGGGGAAGCGTTCGGGCGGCAGGAGGTCGGGCTCATAGAGGACGGTCACGGAAGGGTCTACGGCGCGGATGCGCTCCACCAGCTCAGCTTCGAGCGGGACGGCGATTGCGACGGTGGTTGTAGTCGTCATAGTGTTCATCATACTGAATGGAGGCTAGGATATTGAACAGATTTTTCCACCGTTAACCACGATATAGTGAGGTGCCGCTGCCGATGGATGCGCAGGCAAACCCTAATCTGAGCGAAACTTTGAGTGAAAAGAGGGCCGGTTTCGTCGGCCTGGGGCTGATGGGCGGCCGCATGGCAGCCAACCTGCTGAAGGCCGGGTGGAACGTCACCGGCTGGAACAGGTCAGCAGCAGCATTGGACGAGTTCGCCGCCCGCGGCGGCGTCCGCGCTGGAGACGTCGCAGCCCTCCGTGACGAGCCGGTCATCATTTTTATGCTCCCTGACCTGTCCTACATCGAAGACGCGGCGGCCGGGCTCCTCGCGCTCTGGGCCGAAGAGTCGCCCAAGCCCGGTACCGCCGTCGTGGTCATGAGCAGCGTTTCGCCGGCAGCTGTCCGGGACTTCGGGGCGACGGTCGCTGCCGTGAGCCGGGGCAACGCTGTCGTCGTCGATGCGCCCGTCAGCGGCGGCACCAAAGGCGCCGAGGACGGAACATTGGCAGTCATGGCAGGCGCGGAAGAGCACGACTTCCAGCGGCTCCTTCCCCTTTTCAACGCCATAGGCAGCACAGTCCGGCGGCTGGGACCGCTGGGTTCCGGGTCGCTGGCCAAAGCCTGCAACCAACTGATTGTGGGAACCACGACGGCGGCACTTGCGGAAGCCGCCGAGCTCGCCGAACGCTCGGGCATGGACGTTGAGGCGTTGTACGAAGTCCTGTCCGGAGGGCTGGCCGGCAGCAGGGTCCTGGATATCGTCGGGCCCCGCCTCGCCGCGAAGGACTATGAACCGACCGGACCGGCCAAGTTCATGCACAAGGATCTTTCCTTCGTGCTGGAAAGTGCGGCCGCCGTGGGGGCCGCCGTACCCATGGCAGCGGCCGGCGTCGAACTGTACGCGGAACTCAAGCGTCAGGGGCTCGGAGACCTCGACCTCGCCGCCGTCCGTAAAACAATTTCGAATCTCGGCGACTCAGTCGCAACCAGCAGCCACAACCAATTGAGGAACAGCAAACGATGAGTGGACTTTTTGACCTGACAGGCCGGACCGCGCTGGTCACCGGATCGAGCCGGGGGATCGGCAACGCGCTGGCCCGGGCATTGGCCGACGCCGGCGCCACAGTGGTGCTCAACGGCATCAACCCGGAGCGGCTCAAAGCCGCCGAAGCCGCGATGGCTGCCGAGTACGCGCCGGGGCGGGTGCACAGCTGCGCGTTCGACGTCACGAAGGACACGGAGGCCGCGCGGGGTATCGCCTGGGTGGAGGAGAACGTGGGGCCGCTGGAGATCCTGGTGAACAACGCGGGCATCCAACACCGCGTTCCCATGCTGGACCTGGACCTCAAGGACTGGGAACGGGTGATCTCCACCGACCTGACCAGCGCGTTCCTGGTGGGACGCGAAGCCGCGCGGCACATGATCCCGCGCGGCCACGGGAAGATCATCAACATCTGCTCGGTGCAAACAGACCTGGCACGGCCCACCATCGCCCCGTACATTGCGGCGAAGGGCGGGTTGCGGAACCTGACCCGGGCCATGACTGCGGAGTGGGCGGCGTCAGGCTTGCAGATCAACGGGATCGCGCCGGGGTACATCCACACGGAGATGACGCAGAACTTGGTGGACGATGAGCAGTTCAACGCGTGGATCCTGGGCCGGACCCCGGCGAACCGCTGGGGAACTGTGCAGGATTTGGCCGGTCCAGCGGTGTGGCTGGCCTCTGACGGGTCCAACTTCGTGAACGGCCAGACCATCTTCATCGACGGCGGAATGACGGTGGTGGTCTGATGCCCGGCCTCCAGGAACTCCCTGCCACTTCGGCAGCCGTAGTGGCCCACGCGGCCGGCGACCTGCGCATCGAAGACGTGCCCGTCCCGGTTCCAGGTGCCGGCGAAGCGGTGGTGGAAGTTGCCTTCGGCGGCATCTGCGGCTCGGACCTCCATTACTGGCTGCACGGCGCAGCGGGGGAATCGGTCCTCCGTGCGCCCATGGTCCTGGGGCACGAAATTGTGGGTACCGTCCTGCATGCGGCGGCGGACGGCACGGGACCTGCGGCAGGTACTCCGGTGGCGGTCCATCCGGCGACGCCCGGCCCGGGCGCCGCACGGTATCCCGAAGACCGGCCCAACCTGTCCCCGGGCTGCACCTACCTGGGCAGCGCCGCCCGTTTCCCGCACGCTGACGGTGCATTCAGCCGCTACGCCACCCTGCCCGCCCGGATGCTCCGTCCGCTGCCCGAAGGCCTCAGCCTGCGGACTGCCGCACTGGCGGAGCCGGCCAGTGTTGCCTGGCATGCCGTAGCCCGCGCCGGGGACGTCCGGGGAAAGACGGCCCTGGTGATCGGCAGCGGCCCCATCGGGGCGCTGGCTGTAGCAGTCCTCAAACGCGCCGGCGCCCGGCGGATTGTGGCCGTGGACATGCACCCCAAACCCCTCGGGATCGCCCTCGGCGTCGGCGCCGACGAGGTCCTCAAGGGCGATGAAGCCGAGGCCATTGCCGCGGTGGAGGCGGACGTGGTCATCGAATCGTCCGGCAGCCACCACGGGCTTGCCTCCGCCCTGAGGGGCGCTGTCCGCGGCGGCAGGGTGGTGATGGTGGGCCTGCTGCCTTCCGGGCCCCAGCCCGTCCTGATCTCGCTGGCTATCACCCGCGAACTGGAGCTGCTGGGTTCGTTCCGCTTTAACGCCGAAATCGACGAGGTCATCGATGCGCTCGCGGACGGCACGCTGTTCGTGGACCCGGTGGTCACCCACGAGTTCCCGCTTGGACGCGCGCTTGAGGCCTTCGCAGTGGCCGGGAACTCGGCCGAATCCGGGAAGGTGCTGCTGGACTTCAGCCCTGAGTAGAATAGCCGCGCGAACGTACACTTGCGGCCCTGCCCTAAGGGCCTCAAGTGTACGTTCGCGCTCAGTTGTTCCGCAGGGGGATGAAGGTCCTGGGCTGGTCCCGCCAGCTGGCTTCCATCTCGGAGATCGTCTCGCGCATGATCCGGCCGGAAGCCTCACGGGCCGCGGCGGCGTTTCCTGCGGCGATGGCCTCCGCCACGTCCACATGCCACTGCAGGGCGGTCTCACGCGGATGGTTCGGCATGAGTCCGTGGACGGTCCGGCCGGTCAGGGTTTCCGCCACCTGCCCGACGAGGTTGGCGAACATTTCGTTGCCGGACCCGGTGAGGAGGAGGGAGTGGAAGCGGATGTCCAGCTGTAGGAACTCCGCCACATTGCCGGCCTTTCCGGCGTCGCGCATTGCCAGCGATACGTCCAGCAGTTCCCTGCGGATCTCCTGGGGGGCATTTGCGGCGGCCAGTTCGGCGGCGACAGGCTCGACGGCGGAACGCAGTTCCGCGAGGGACCTGAGCTGGGCGCCGCGGCCCTCGCCGGCAAGGCGCCAGCGGATGACCAGGGGATCGAACGGGTTCCAGCGGCTGGCCGGCAGCACCCGGATGCCCACGCGCTTGATGGTTTCCACCAGGCCGAGGGACTGCAGGACGCGGACAGCTTCACGCACCACGGAGCGCGAGACCTTCAGCTCGTCTTCGAGTTGCTCAGCCAGCATCACGTGGCCCTGGGGCAGTGCACCGCTCACGATGCGGGTGCCCAGATGTTCGATGGCGCGATGATGGAGGCTGGTTGACATAGTCGTAAGCATAATCGGGCCGGGCGCCTCCGCCCGGCCGAACGCCGGCGGCATCATAGACTGTTTTGTGACGCGCCACCTTCCAAAACGTGGGCGCAACTTTCCCGTAGTCAACGGAAATACATATGGTTTATTGACAGCCACTGGTTCTTAAAGCGTGTTCCGCAGGAAGTGCGGAACAGAATGCACACGTTGCACAGAAATGAATTGGAGTTTTGATGTCAGCACACATCGGTGTCACCGGCCTTGCGGTGATGGGGGCCAACCTCGCCCGCAACCTGGCCCGGAACGGCTTCACCGTTGCCCTGCACAACAGGTCTGTTGAAAAGACTGACGCGCTGCTGGAAAAGCACGGACACGACGGCGACTTCGTGCGTACCGAAACCCTCCAGGAGCTTGTCGATTCCCTCGAAAAGCCCCGCCGCGTCCTCATCATGGTCAAGGCCGGCAAGCCGGTCGACTCCGTGATCGAGCAGCTTGAGCCCCTGCTGGAAGCGGGCGACATCATCATCGACGCCGGCAACTCGCACTACGAGGACACCCGCCGCCGCGAAGCCGCCCTGGCCAAGAAGGACCTGCACTTCGTGGGCATCGGCGTTTCCGGCGGTGAGGAAGGCGCCCTGAACGGCCCGTCCATCATGCCCGGCGGCTCCAAGGAATCGTACGACGCCCTCGGACCGCTGCTGGAAAAGATCGCCGCCAACGTCGACGGCCAGCCCTGCTGCGCCTGGATCGGCACCGACGGCGCCGGGCACTTCGTCAAGATGGTTCACAACGGCATCGAATACGCCGACATGCAGGTCATCGGCGAAGCCTTCGACCTTCTCCGCTCCGGTGCAGGCATCGAACCGGCCGAGCAGTCCAAGATCTTCGCCGAATGGAACAAGGGCGAGCTGGCTTCGTTCCTGATCGAAATCTCCGCCGAGGTCCTCGGCCACGTGGACACCCGAACGGGCAAGCCGTTCGTCGACGTCGTGGTGGACGCCGCAGGGCAGAAGGGCACCGGCCGCTGGACGGTCATCTCCGCACTCGAGCTGGGATCCCCGACGTCGGGCATTGCGGAGTCCGTGTTCGCACGCGCCCTCTCGTCCCAGGCCGAACAGCGCAAGCTGGCCCAGGAACTGCTCGCCGGCGAGGAAATCGCCGTCGAGGTTCCGGAAACGTTCGTTGAGGACGTCCGCCAGGCGCTGTACGCCTCCAAGCTGGTGTCCTACGCCCAGGGCCTGGACATGCTGACCTCGGCCGCGAAGGAATACGGCTGGGACCTGAAGCTGGACGAGATCGCTTCCCTCTGGCGCGGCGGCTGCATCATCCGCGCGGAACTGCTGAAGGAAATCACCAAGGCCTACGCCGCGGACGAAAAGCCGGCCAACCTGCTGTTCGCCCCGGCTTTCACCAAGGCCATCGCCGAGGTCCTCCCGGCCTGGCGCCGCGTGGTTGCCACGGCTGTCCAGCTGGGCATCCCCGTACCCGTGTTCTCCTCCTCGCTGGCCTACTACGACGGCCTGCGCCGCAAGCGCCTGCCGGCCGCCGTGATCCAGGGCCAGCGCGACCTCTTCGGTGCGCACACCTACGGCCGCGTTGACGCCGAGGGCACGTTCCACACCCTGTGGGGCGAAGACAAGTCCGAAATCGAGGCAGTGGACACCCACTAGCCTCAGCGCCACACTGGCTCTGACACCAACGGTGACATCAAGCGCCGGTGCTTCCCGGATACTCTGGGAGGCGCCGGCCGTTGTCGTTAAGCCGGCCGTTGTCCCTAAGGAGTGCAGCCCATGTCCCAGCCAGTCGCGTTTGTCACCGGTGCGTCCACCGGCATCGGGTTTGAGGCTGCAAAGAAGCTCAGCGAGCACGGCTTCACTGTGTACGCCGGCGCCCGGCGGGTCGAAAAGATGGAGCCGCTGAAAGCATTCGGGGTGAAGGTGCTGGCGCTGGATGTCACGGACGAGGCGTCCATGGCGGCGGCCGTGGGGGAAATCCTGGAGGCACACGGCCGGATCGACGTCCTCGTGAACAACGCCGGCTACGGCTCCTACGGCTCCCTGGAGGAAGTGGAACCCGCTGAAGGCCGGCGGCAGTTCGACGTCAACGTTTTCGGGCTGGCGCGCATGACCCAGCTGGTGCTGCCTGCCATGCGCGCAGCGGCACAGGGGAGGATCATCAACGTGTCCTCCATCGGCGGGAAGATGTACGAGCCCCTTGGAGCCTGGTACCACGCCACAAAATTCGCCGTCGAGGGCCTGAGTGACTCCCTTCGCCTGGAACTCAAGCCCCACGGCATCAGGGTGTCCATCATCGAACCGGCGGGCACACAGACGGAGTGGGGCGGCATCTCCGGCGAAAGCCTGCTGGAAACGTCCGGGCACGGCCCCTACCGGGACCAGGCGAAAATTGTCGCTGCAGCGCTGGCCTCCACGGAAGGCTCCAGCATGTCAACCCACCCGGACGTCATTGCCGACGCCATAGTCCACGCGGCGACGGCCGCGCGTCCGAAAACGCGCTATCCCGTAGGCAAGGGCGCGCGGGCCATCCTGACCCTGCGAAGGATCCTGCCGGACACCGCGTTCGACGTGGTGCTCTGGGCGGTCTACAAGCGGTTTTCGGGCTAGATCCGGTACTCGATGTAGTACTCGGCCGGGTCCACGGCAGGTTTGGTCTCGCGCTGGGCGTCGCGGTGGCGCCACTTTGCCGGAACACCGGTGATGATGGACTCCGGCGGGGCATCCTTGACCACCACGGCGTTGGCACCCACGGCGCTGTCCCGTCCGATGGTGATGGGCCCCAGGATCTTGGCGCCGGCGCCGATGGTCACCCGGTCCCCGATGGTCGGATGCCGCTTGACCTTCGCCAGCGAACGTCCGCCCAGGGTCACGCCGTGATAGATCATGACGTCCTCGCCGATTTCCGCCGTCTCGCCAATGACCACACCCATGCCGTGGTCGATGAAGAACCGCTTGCCGATGGTGGCTCCCGGGTGGATTTCGATCCCGGTGAGGAAACGCGCCAGCTGCGAAATCAGGCGGGCCGGAAAGCGGAGCGCAGGATTCTGCCAGAGCCTGTGCGTCAGGCGGTGCGCCCAGATGGCATGAAGGCCGGAGTAGGCAAAAAAGTTCTCAAAAGAGCCTCGAGCCGCCGGGTCATGCGACCGGGCGGCGTCGAGGTCTTCCTTAAGTCTTGCGAAGAAGCTCACAAAGACCTTTCTACAGGAAACGGTGAATGGCGGGCTAAGACCTAGCCTCGGATGTCGTCATAGAGCACGGTGGAGATGTAACGCTCGCCGAAGTCGCAGACAACCGCGACGATGAGCTTACCGGCGTTTTCCGGGCGCTTGGCGAGTTCGAGGGCTCCCCAGACGATCGCCCCCGAGGAAATGCCGCCCAGGATGCCTTCCTTGACTCCGAGGTCGCGGGCAACGCGGACGGAATCCTCCAGGGTGGCGTCCAGGACCTCGTCGTAGACGTTGGTGTCCAGGATTTCCGGAATGAAGTTGGCGCCGATGCCCTGGATCTTGTGCGGGCCGGGGGCGCCGCCGTTCAGGATGGCGGAGTCCTTCGGTTCGATGGCGACGATCTGGACGTCCGGCTTGCGCTCCTTCAGGACCTGGCCGACGCCGGTGACGGTGCCGCCGGTGCCGATGCCGGCGACGAAGATGTCCACCTTGCCGTCGGTGTCGGTCCAGATTTCCTCGGCCGTGGTGGTGCGGTGGATCTCCGGGTTGGCCTCGTTCGCGAACTGCTGGGCCCAGATGGAGTTCTCCGTGTTGGCCACGATCTCCTGGGCTTTTTCCACGGCGCCGCGCATGCCTTCAGAGCCCGGGGTCAGCACAATCTCGGCGCCGAACGCGCGGAGCATCACGCGGCGTTCGGTTGACATGGTCTCGGGCATGGTCAGGATGACCTTGTAGCCGCGTGCGGCACCCACCATGGCCAGGGCGATGCCCGTGTTCCCGGAGGTACCTTCGACGATGGTTCCGCCGGGCTTGAGGGCCCCGGACTTCTCCGCTGCGTCAACAATGGCAACACCGATACGGTCCTTGACGCTGTTGGCCGGGTTGTAGAACTCGAGCTTGACCGCCACCTGGGCGTCGAGGCCCTCCGTGAGCCGGTTGAGCCTGACCAGCGGAGTGCCGCCGACAAGCTGGGTGACGTCGTCGTAGATCCGTGCCATGTATTTGTGCCTATCTCTGAAGAGTTCTCTGAACAGCGAATACTGAGGTCAGCCTAACGAGGGCGGCCGGACCGCTGCTAAGCATTAAGCCATGCAGAGTAATATTTCCGCGCCTTCGCCAGCTTGGGGTTGATGATCACCTGGCAGTAGCCCTGCTCCGGATGCTTGGCGTAGTAGTCCTGGTGGAAATCCTCGGCCACGTGGAACACGGGCAGCCTGCTGACCTCGGTGACGATCGGGTGCGCCCACAGTTCCTGGTTCCGTTCGATCGCCTCCTCGAAGAGGATCTTTTCCTCCGTGGTCTCGTAGAACATGGAGGAGCGGTACTGGGTGCCGACGTCGTATCCCTGGCGGTTGAGCGTGGTGGGATCGTGGAGGGCGAAGAACATGTCCAGGATGATCTCGGCCGGGATCACTTCCTCGTCGAAACTCACGGCCACCACTTCGGCATGGCCCGTGGTGCCGGAGCAGACCGAGTAGTAGTCGGGATGGCGGTCGTGCCCGCCGGTGTAGCCCGAGATGACGGACGTGACGCCTTTGGTTTTCTGGTAGACGGCGTCAAGGCACCAGAAGCAGCCTCCGCCAAGCACAAAAGTCTTCATGTCCTCTTCAATGGTTGAAGCGCGCTGATGATTCCCTCCACCACCTTACGAGACTGCCGCGCGTGCAGGCGACGCCGGCGGATAGGGTAAAAATGAGGGTATGGAACCTGTGAACACCGACGTTGCAGAAGACGCCCGTACCGCTGCCGATCCCGCCGGTGCTGGGTCCGCCGGTGCTGAATCCGACGCTGCCGAGTCTGACGCTGCCGAGTCTGACGCTGCCGAAACCGCGGACGCCACCACGCTCGGCGAAATCCTGCTGGCCGTGGAAGAGCTCTGGCCGGAGTCGCTCGCCGAGGAGTGGGATGAGGTGGGCCTGGTCGCAGGCCATCCGTCGGCCGAAGTCAACAGGATCATGTTCGCAGTGGATCCGACCCTTGACGTTATCGAGGAAGCCATTGAGTGGGGCGCTGACCTCCTGATCACGCACCACCCGCTGCTGCTCAAGGGAGTCACCTCCGTAGCGGCCACTACCGCGAAGGGCAAGGCAGTCCACCGCCTGATCGAGTCCGGGACAGGGCTCCTGACCGTCCACACCAACGGTGACTCCGCCGTCGGGGGCGTCTCCGACGTCCTGGCGGATGCCCTGGGCCTCCAGGACGTGGTGCCCCTCACCCCTGCGCCGAACGGCCTGCCCGAAGAGGGCATCGGCAGGGTCGGCGACCTTGAGGACGTCATGACGCTGGGGGACTTCGCCGCCCGCGTGTTTGGCATCCTGCCGTCCGTCGCCGGCGGCGTGCGGGTCTCCGGGGACAAAGACGGCCTGGTGCGGCGCGTTGCAGTCTGCGGCGGCGCGGGGGACTCCCTGTTCAACGAGGTCCGGGCCAGCAACGCCGACCTTTTCGTGACCGCCGACCTGCGCCACCACCCCGCGTCCGAGGCGCGGGAGAACGCCGTGAATGACAGGCCGTACCTCATCGACGTTTCCCACTTCGCCAGCGAGTGGCTGTGGCTGCCGGCGGCGGCCGAAGCGTTGGGAAACGTCCTCAGCGACCAGGGCCACGACGTCGAGATCCGGGTGAGCACCACCAACAGCGATCCGTGGGACTTCATTCTGACTCCGGGCGGGGACTAGAGTCTAAACTGCGCCGGTCCGGTGCCCGGCTTCGGCCGGTAGGAACAAGCGGAGGTAATAGTGGCCAAGGCAGCACCGGCAGAACAGTTGAAATTGCTCGAACTGCAGGGACTCGACGCCAGGCTCAAATCGCTGTCCAACCGCCGCCGGACCCTCGAAAGCGATCCCCGGATCAGCGACCTCCAAGCCGCCCTGGCCGTAGCCAACGGCGAACTGGGCGCGGCGAAAATGGCGGTCCACGACGCCGAAGCCGAACTCAAGCGCTCGGAAGCTGACGTGGAGCAGGTGGCCTCCCGCATCAAACGCGACGAAGCCCGGCTGAACAGCGGCACCGGCCTGTCCAAGGACCTTGTCGCGCTCCAAAGCGACATCGCCTCGCTCACCAAACGGCTATCCACCCTCGAGGACGTGGAACTGGAAGTCATGGAACGGCTGGAAGGGCTCCGTGAGCGCCAGGCGGCGCAGCAGAAGATTGTGGACGATGTCCAGGGATCGTTTGGCGGGATCCGCGCCGAGTTGGACGCCGCGCTGGCTGAGATTGCCGCGGAAGCCGCCGAGGTGGGTGCCAGGCGCTCGGAGTTCGCGGCAGGCCTCGATGCCGGTCTGCTGGCGGCTTATGAGAAGACCCTGGCCAAGCGCGGAGTCGGCGCAGCCCGGCTGTTCCACGGCAAGTCCGAGGGCTCCGGCATGCAGCTCAGCCCCGGCGACCTCGCCGACATCAAGGCAGCCGCCGACGACGACATTGTTTACTGCCCGGACTCCGGCTGCATCCTGGTCCGCTCGGCTGAATGGGCCTAAGCATACCCAAGTAGCTGGCAGTTAACGTCGTGAAAAGCGCGAATGACGACGTTAATTGCGAGTCAGTTGGGCAGGATGATGTTAAGGGCGTGCGCCTTGCGCGGAGAGCCTTGGACCAGCTCGGCCTCCCACTTTTCGCGTGCCGCTTTCAGTAGCTGCGCCGGTGTCCGGGGGGCGGCGCCTCGGCGTGTCAGCAGGTGGCGGGCCAGTTCGCCGCGGGTGTGCTTGGCGAAATGGCTGACCACCTTGCGCACGCCGTTCACTTCCGAGAAGACATTGACGGTGACGGTCTGCGCCGGCGGGGGTGCCCAGGCGGCGGCATAGGTGCTGGAACGGCAGTCCACCAACAGCTCCCCTTTGGTTTCGCCCGCCAGCGCATCCGAAATCTGCGGCTTCCAGAACGAGGCCAGCCGGCCGACGTCGGGCAGTGGCGTACCCATCGACAGCCGGTAGGCGGGCACCCGGTCAGCGAAGCGGATGGCGCCCCACAGGGCGGAGATCACCAGGACTGATTCATCCGCTTTCCGGCGCTGCGCCGCCGTCAGCGACTGATAGCCTAACGCGTCGTACAGGACGCCGGAATAGACCTGGTGCGCCGGCGCCGCCGGTTCCGTGTGCAGCCGGGTGTTGCGTTCGACGTCGGCGCTCAGGGATGCGCCGACGCCCAGCAGGGCGAGCGCGTCCCGGTGGGCGCTGACGCCTCCGAGGGCTTCCAGCACTTTTGCACGGTAGGTATTCAACGAGGGGAAGCTCAGGGCTGCCCAGTCGACGGCTTCACCATGGACAGCGGGGGTCTTGCCTTCAGACGGCGGCAGCAGAATCAGCACCGTACGATCTTACCGGCGCGCGGTGGGGGGAGTGCTGTGCTGGCTTCAGCTCAGGCAGCCTTGACCGGCGGTTTGGCTGCGGCTGTGGCCGCCTGGTTCTCGCGGGCGAGGAAAGCGGCCAGTTCGCCGATGGTGCTCATAAGCGGCGCAGGGAAGACAACTGTGGAGTTCTTGTCCACCGCGATTTCCACCAAGGACTGCAGATTCCGCAGTTGCAGAGCCAGCGGGTGGGCCATCATGGTGTCCGAAGCGTCGCCGAGGGCAGCCGCCGCGATGGCCTCACCTTCAGCTGCGATGATCTTCGCCCTCTTCTCCCGTTCGGCCTCAGCCTGGCGGGCCATGGCGCGCTTCATGCTTTCGGGAAGTTGGATGTCCTTCAGTTCCACCAAGGTCACCTCGACACCCCACTCCAGCGTCAGGGCATCCAGTATTTTCCGGATGTCGCTATTAATGCGTTCGGTTTCTGACAGCGTCTGGTCGAGGCTGTGCCTGCCAACCACCTTCCGTAAGGTGGTCTGGGCAATCTGGTCGATTGCGGCCGCCACGTTCTCGATGGCCACGACGGATTTCACGGCATCGACCACGCGGTAATAGGCCACGGCTGAGATGTCGACGCTCATGTTGTCCTGGGTGATGATTCCCTGCGACTGGATCGGCATGGTCACGATCCGCAGGCTGACCAACGGAAGACGGTCGACGACCGGGATGATGAACCGCAGGCCCGGCAGCCTAATGCCAATGACCCTGCCTAGCCGGAAAAGCACGCCCTGCTCATATTGCCGCACGATGCGGATGGACATCTTTAGGAAGATGAGCAGCAGCACTGTGACGGCGATGGCGATGTACGTACTGGTGGGGTCCATCCGGATCCCCTCCTTCGTGCCAGGGGTGATCTTGTTCAATTGTCCCACCAAGGGATCGAAAAGCCCTCTAGACCGGCTGCGGAACCGGACAGCCGGCATAGCCCGTAGAATGAAACGCGGATGGGTTGACCAGGCGGCCGCGCGTCACGCAAGTGGCTCGAGGAACGTCCGGGCTCCGCAGGGCAGGGTGGTGGGTAACGCCCACTCGGGGTAACCCGCAGGCCAGTGCCACAGAAAATAGACCGCCTGTATCGCGCCGGTTTGAAAGCGGCACGAAGCAGGTAAGGGTGAAACGGCGGTGTAAGAGACCACCAGCTTCCCGGGTGACCGGGAAGGCTAGGTAAACCCCACCCGGAGCAAGGCCAGACAGGACACGTTCGAGGGCTGCCCGCCCGAGTGTCCGGGTAGGCCGCTGGAGGGCGTCGGCAACGGCGTTCGTAGATGGATGGCCGCTACTCCCGCACCGGCAACGGCGCGGGAACACAGAACCCGGCGTATCGGTCAACCCATCCACCACCGCCGCGACGGCCCGTGAGCAGCCCGGGCGAACCGGCCCAGCCAAACAAATGTGCAGGCAAAAGGGCCGGCACCATGTGGTGCCGGCCCTTTTGAAGGTCGAAGCCGTGTTTGGGTTAGGCCCGGGCCTTGCGCTTCACCCATCCCCACGCCGCCGTGGCGACGAAAAGGACGAGGCCGACGACGGCCAGCCACAGCAGGCCCTTCACGACGAAGCCCAGGATCGAAAGAATGAGCCAGATGACAAGTAGCGCAACTATGAGTCCCATGCGGTCATCCTATGCCGTGAGGCCTGCGCATGACGGCATGTGAGTGACTTCACGCTTTACGGGGCGGTGGCGGAGCCGACGCCGACCTAGAATGGATAGCGAACGTAGAAGTTCTGCCGCCTGGTCTGCGTTCGCAGCCGGCGGCTTTTCTTTGCGCTTCTCCAAGGTGTCCGGGGTGGACCGAATCCCCGCCGATGCCTGTGCCCCGGAATACCTCCGGTGGCCGACATCCGCATACGAGGACGTATGTGGTTGACCCAAGGAAGGTAGTTCTTTGAGCCAGACGTCAGATTCTTGTCTTGATACGTGGATGGGCCGTGAGGCGCTTGCCGAGGCCATGATCCCGGTCATCGGCCGGCTGTACCGCGAGAACAATGTGGTGACCTCAATCCACGGCCGCAGCCTGATCAACAAATCCACCATGAACATCCTGAAGGCGCACCGCTTCGCGCGCCGGATGAGCAAAGACGAGCTGCTCCTTGAAGAGACGGCCCCGCTGCTGGATGCCCTCGCCGGGCTGGACCTGGGCGCAGCGGCCATCGACATCGCCCGCCTGAACCAGAAGTTCAAGGCTGAGGCCAACGGTGCAAGCCTGGACGAGTTCCTGCGTGCCGAGCTCGCCGACGTCGTCGGGAAGCGGGGCGGCGACGACCGCACCAGCACCGACGTCGTGCTTTATGGCTTCGGCCGCATCGGCCGCCTGCTGGCGCGCCTCCTCATCGAAAAGGCCGGTGGCGGCCACGGCCTCCGGCTCCGCGCCATCGTGGTCCGCCGCGGCTCGGACAACGACCTCGCCAAGCGTGCCAGCCTGCTGCGCAGGGACTCGGTTCACGGTTCGTTCGAGGGCACCATCAAGGTGGACACCGACAACAACACCATCACGGCCAACGGCGTGCAGGTCCAGGTCATCTACTCGGACAACCCGTCCACGGTGGACTACACGGCCTACGGCATCAAGGACGCCCTCGTGGTGGACAACACCGGACGCTGGCGCGACGCCGAAGGCCTGTCCCAGCACCTCCTGAGCAAGGGCGTTTCCCGGGTCCTGCTCACGGCACCGGGCAAGGGCGATTTGAAGAACATCGTCCACGGCATCAACCACGGCACCATCCTGGACTCGGACAAGATCGTCACTGCGGCGTCCTGCACCACCAACGCCATCACCCCGGTTCTGAAGGCCATCAACGACAAGTTCGGTGTGGTCCACGGCCACGTTGAGACGGTCCACTCCTTCACCAACGACCAGAACCTGATCGACAACTTCCACAAGGGTGACCGCCGCGGCCGCTCCGCCGCACTGAACATGGTGATCACCGAGACCGGTGCCGCCAAGGCTGTTGCGAAGGCGCTGCCCGAACTGCTGGGCAAGCTCACCGGCAGCTCCATCCGCGTCCCCACCCCGGACGTGTCCCTGGCCATCCTGAACCTCAGCCTGGAGCACGGCACCACCAAGGACGAGGTCAACGACTACCTGCGGCAGATGTCCCTGCACTCGGACCTGCGCAAGCAGATCGACTACATCGATTCCCCCGAAGTGGTCTCCACCGACTTCGTCGGCTCCCGCCGTGCAGGCATCGTTGATGGCCTGGCCACCATCTCCAACGACAAGAACCTGGTCCTCTACGTCTGGTACGACAACGAGTTCGGCTACAGCTGCCAGGTTGTCCGCGTGATGGAGGAAATGGCCGGCGTCAACCCGCCGTCGTTCCCGGTCAAGGAACCGGCTGCGGCGCTGGCCGCCATCGCGGTCTAGGCACTAAGCAGGCGAAGGTCTGAGGTTTCCCGGCCGGTGCTCTGGCATCGGCCGGGAAACGGTCCCAAAATGGAGTCATGGAACAGGAATCGACTCTCGAACATGAAACCACACTTGAACGCGCCCTCGACGTAGCGCGGAAAAACCACAAGGAAGCCACGCGCCTCCTTGAACAGGCTCGGGTGGCGCATGCCGCGGGAGAGATTCCCGTGAGCAGGGTCAAACAGCTCGAGGAGCTGCTGGACCTTGCCGCCGAGGACCTCAAGCGTGTGATAAAGGAGCAATAACTCCTCCTCCACACTGGGGATATCGGCCACGTTGTCAGTGGCCTGACCTAGGCTCGTCCGGTGCATAGGAATTCTCCCCGGACAGATCAACCATGACCATCAGCTGGGCGGCCTACCGCCGCGCCCGCCGCCGCTCCCGCCAGGCCTGGGCGCTGCTGATTGTGCTCGCCGCGGTATTGGTCGCCGCCGTGTGCTGGTTTTTCTCGGCAGGCCAGTTTGCCGCAGCCGAGTCTTCGGTCAGCGGACCAAGCGAAGCCCCCGTTTTGGACGCGGCGTGGATGAAAGCCGTCCCCCCGGTGCGGCCGGTACCGGACGGCAGTGCGTCGGCTGCGCTCGAAACGCTCGAGGTCAAAGGGCGGGCGTCCAACGACAACTACGAGCGGGCGGCATACGGCCAGGCCTGGCTGGATGTGGACCGCAACGGCTGCGACACCCGTAATGACATCCTGCGACGGGACCTGGACGGCGCGCAGTTCACGGAGGGCTCCCGGTGCCGGGTGGCGGGCGGCGAGTTCCACGAGCCGTACACGGGAGCTGTGGTGACCTTCGCCAGGGGAGCGGAAAGCAGCAAGGCGGTCCAGATCGACCACGTCGTGGCCCTGGGCGACGCCTGGCAAAAGGGTGCCCAGCAGTTGACGCCGCAGCAGCGCCAGAGCTTCGCCAACGATCCCCTTAACCTCGTGGCTGCGGATGGTCCGGCCAACCAGGAAAAGAGCGCTTCGGACGCGGCCAGCTGGCTGCCGAAAAACAAGGCCTTCAGATGCCACTACGTGGCCCGCCAGATCTCCGTCAAGGCCGCCTACACCCTGTGGGTGACCCAGGCTGAAAAGGACGCCATGAAGCGCGTCCTCTCATCGTGTCCGGAGCAGCGGACCATTATTCCGCGCTAGGGGAGTGCCGCAGCATCGGCTCCGCTGTGGCAGGGGCGCCGCTGGCAGCTGCACCGGCCGCGTCGCTTAGTGCCCGAACGGGTCGGGGTCGACGCCGGGCATCCATGTCAGGCCGGGAACTCCCCAGCCGCTCCGCTTGGCCTGCTTCATGGCCTTGCGGGCAAAGCGATCCATCAGCCGGTTCACGTAGAGCTTGCCGTCCAGATGGTCGTACTCATGCTGGATGATGCGCGCGAACCAGTCCGTTGCTTCAAAGTCCACCGGGTTCCCGTCCCCGTCGAACCCCTGCACCCGAGCCCACTCGGCGCGCTTGAGCGGGTACTGGCCGCCGGGAAATGACAGGCAGCCCTCCACCTCCTCATCCGGATCCGGGAGTGCGCCGGAAACCTTGGAGAGTGTCAGGACGGGGTTCACCAGAACACCGGTAGGGGGCACACCGTCGTCGTTGGCGTACTTGTACACAAAGATGCGCTTGCCGACTCCCACCTGGGGGGCGGCGAGTCCCACACCGTTGGCGGCGTCGTTCGTGTCGAACATGTCGGCGATGAGGGTGCGGAGTTCGTCGTCGAAGACTTCCACCTCGGCGGCCCGGCGGTGGAGAACCGGCTCGCCCCAGATGGTGATCGGCAGAACGGTCATGTCAGGTGGGTTCCTTTTGATGCAGTACGGGAACAAGTAAAGGCCGCACCGGATAACCGGTGCGGCCTTTGCGCAAGGGCGGAAAATCATGCCCTTCATGAGGGTGAGCTACGGGGGTTGAACCCGCGACCTCCTGGACCACAACCAGGCGCTCTGCCAACTGAGCTAAGCCCACCATGTGCCGCGCCAGACCGTCCGGCGAACCGGCTGTCTTGGAAGGCAACGTCATATAGCTTACCTGCTCCGCGGAGGTGTTTTTGCCACTTTTGCCGGTTTTGCCGAAATTTCCCCCAAACGTGGCGCAGATTACTTTTCCGCGGACTCCACCGGGCGCCCTGCGGACGCCATGACGGACTTGGAAATGCGCTGTGCTGTGGCGCTGTCCGGCCCCGGTGCCGGGACGAAGATTGCCTCACGGTAGTACCGCAGCTCGTCGATGGAATCCTTGATGTCCCCGAGTGCCCGGTGCCCGCCGTGCTTGGCCGGGGCCTGGAAGTAGGCCCGGGCGAACCAGCGCCGGGACAGTTCCTTGATGGTGCTGACGTCGATGACCCGGTAGTGCAGGTGCTCCACCACGGCGGGCATGTCCCGGACGAGGAATACACGGTCCGTGCCCACGGAATTGCCTCCCAGCGGAGCCTTGCGGGGATCCGGAACCCACTTCGCGATGTACTCCATGATCACTGCCTCGGCTTCTGCCATGGTCTTCCCGTGCGGCAGTTCTTCGAGGAGCCCGGAGCGCGTGTGCATGTCGCGGACGAAATCGTTCATCTGGGCCAGGGCGGCATCGTCCGGCCGGATGACGACATCCACGCCGTCGCCGAGGATGTTGAGTTCGGAGTCCGTCACCAGGGCGGCCACCTCAATGAGGGCGTCGTTCTTGGGGTCCAGGCCGGTCATCTCGCAGTCGATCCAGACAATGCGTTCGTTAGTTATAGGCACCCGACCAGCCTACCGTTCCGCTGCCGCAGAGCTGTCCGATGCTAGGATTTCGTGTACGTGGCTGTGCCTTCTTTGCACCGCTGCGGCCCCACCTCCGCCGGCCTGTCCGGCCGACACCGGGTGGAAAATGCCCCACAACAGATTGGACGGTCCTGAGATGACGGCGCCTGTGCCTGCGGCGGGAAATGTGGCTGCCGGTACATCACCGGGGACGGCTGAAGCTGAAGTGGACAATCCGCTTTCGCCCCTCCTCTCAGGGTTCGCCGGTTCGATGTTCATGGCCATCGGTTCGCTGGGGGTCGGCTGGCTGGCGCCTGTGTCCGAGCTTCGCCGCCTGCCGCTGTTCATCTGGATGCGAACCGAAGCACTAGGAGTGGCACTCTCGATCGTGCTGCTTGCTGTGGGCGGCATGCTTCTGGTCCGGGCCTGGCTTCGCCTCGGCCAGCGGGTCAGGGTCTGGGGCCACGGCGCCCGCAAGGCCACCCTGCAGGCTGTTGCATTGTGGGGGCTGCCCATGATGTTCTCAGTGCCGCTTTTCAGCCGTGACGTCTACGCCTATATCGGGCAGGGGCGCCTGATGGTCGAGGGCTTCAATCCGTACGAAAACGGGATTTCTGCGCTGTCCAACTATTTCCAGCTCGGTGCCGACAAGATGTGGACCGAAGCGCCCGTTCCCTACGGCCAGCTGTTCCTGTGGATCGAACAACTGGTGGTGTGGTCAACCAACGTGCATCCCGAAGCCAGCATCATGCTGTTCCGCGCCGCTGCCCTGATCGGTGTGGTGCTGTGCATCGTGTACGTCCCGAAGCTGGCGGAGCTGCACGGCGTAAATCCGCACCGGGCACTGTGGCTGACGGCTGCCAACCCGCTGTTCCTGACCAACTTCATCGCAAGTGTCCACAACGATGCGCTCATGATCGGACTCGCCCTGGCCGGGCTCTATTATTGCGCCACCAGGCGCGTGCTGTTCGGGCTGCTCCTGGTGACGCTGTCGATATCCGTCAAGCCGATCACCATTGTGTTCCTGCCATTCATCGGACTCCTCTGGGCCGGTAAGAACGCCAGCTGGCCGCGGAAGTTTGTTTTCTGGGGACTCACGGCCGGCATCAGCCTGGCAATCCTGTACGCGATGAGCATGGTCAACGGCTTTGGCTTCGGCTGGGTGAACGGCCTGTCCGCTCCCGGCAGCATCTGGATCTGGTATGCGCCCGTAGGCCTGCTGGGGCTGGTGGTGGCCTCGATCTCCAACGCCTTCGGGCTGGATGGGTGGGGACTGGCCAAATGGGTTTACGACGCCGGCAAGCTGCTCGC
This sequence comes from Arthrobacter oryzae, assembly GCF_037911235.1. GTDB lineage: Bacteria > Actinomycetota > Actinomycetes > Actinomycetales > Micrococcaceae > Arthrobacter > Arthrobacter oryzae_E. The sequence continues at coordinate 394,102 of NZ_JBBLYW010000065.1, read as the reverse complement.
CGTCGGGCTTGTCGCCTGGCTGATCTTCCGCGGCGACCACGACCGCCTGATGCGCAGGCTCACCCTGGGATTCGCGGCAGTGGTCCTGCTCGCACCCATGATCCAGTCCTGGTATGTGGTCTGGCTCATCCCGCTGTTCGCCGTCACCGGCATCCGGGACGACTGGCAGGTGAAGGCCCTCTACTTCATCGTGTCGTTCTTCATGGTCTACGCCATCTCCGATCAGCTTGAAGTCTTCCCCTACCTGCAGACCGAGGACCTGGGCCTTCCCCTGGCACTGGCGCGCAACGCGGCGGCCATCATCGCACTGATGTTCGCGCTCTACCTGATCTTTCTGGATCCCAAAACCAAGCAGCTTTTCAGCAAGCCGGATGAGCCGGTGACCACCCGCCCGGTCATCTGACCGGGAGGTTCCTGAGGGCCTCCCGGCGCGAGAGCGGGCTGAGTCCGTTTTCGTGGCGGGCCGCGAACTGCCTGACCCACTCCGGATCGGTCTTTGCGTACTCGCGCAACGCCCAGCCAATGGCCTTGCGGATGAAGAACTCCCGGTCCGCCAGGTTGGCCTCGAGGACGGAGGCAAGCAGCGCAGTATCGGTGGTGCCCTTCGCCCCGAGCTGGGCCGTGATGGCAGCTCTGCGGATCCACATGTCGGGGTCTTTGCTCCAGATGCGGAGCAGCCGCTCAACCTCCGGACGGCGGGCCTGCAGCAGGGCGCAGATCCGGTGTGGCACTCCGTCCACAAGATCCCACCAGGCCCCGGTCCGGATGATTTCCTCATAGACCGGAAGCATCTCCAGCCGACCCCTGGCCAACCGGGAACCGGTCAGGTCAATGGCGGCGTACCGCTCTTCCCTGAACGACGCAGAGCGCCAAAGGTCCAGGACAGTTCCGCGCAGTTCCTCGAATGAGCCGCATGGCCACTGCGCGGCGGCGCCGGAGGTGATTCTCCGGACCTCGGGCACCCGGACACCCAGCGAGGGCATGTCCGATTTCATGTAGGCCTGGCTTCCGGCCGCCCGGACGGGGTCAGCCGCCGCATTCAGCCGGCTGCGGATTCCGGCAATCAGGTCCTGGTTGGCCATGGTGGCCACTCTACTGTCGTCCCGCCCGGCAACGAGACGCGTGGATTATGATGGTGAGCGCTAACATCCGCTATTCCGGCAGTTATGGACCTCCTATGACCCGCACCGAGCACCAGATCAGTTTCGGCCCGTACACGGCCATCGCCACCGCCCGGGGAGGCGCGCTCCGGGAACTGCAGCACCATGGCCGCGATCTGGTGGTCGGGTTCGGCGGCTCTGGCAGCATTCCGGACTACCGCGGTGTCATCTGCGCGCCCTGGCCGAACCGCCTGGCTGACGGCCGGTACAGCTTCGACGGGAAGGAATTCCACGCCGTGGTCAACGAGGAGGAACGGGGGACTGCCCTGCACGGCCTGGTGTTCGGGGCGGAATGGCAGCTGCAGGAGCACACCGCGTCCTCCGTACGCCTCGGAACGCGCATTGAACCGAGTGAGGGCTATCCGGGCCGCCTTGACGTCTCCGTCGAATACGACCTGCGGGCCGACGGTCTGCACAGCACCGTACGCGCAGAAAATGTTGGTGTGGACGCGGCGCCCTACGGCGTGTGCCCGCATCCGTACCTAGTGGCCGGGACTGCCCCGCTCGATGAGTGGACGGTACAGATCCCGGCCACAGAGTTCATGGAGGTCTCGGAAGACCGGTTGCTCCCGGAAGGCATGGCGTGCGTAGAGGGCCACTCCTTTGACTTCCGGACGGAAAAAGTCCTCGGGGCGGTGGAAATCGACCACGCCTTTACGGGCCTGGTCACCGGCGCGGACGGACTGGCTGCCGTACGGATCCATGATCCCTCGGGCACCGGGGTGGAACTGGAATGGGACACGGCGTGGCCCTGGCTGCAGATCCATACCGCCGACAAGCCGGCGGGACCGTCCCGGCTGGGCCTCGCGGTGGAACCCATGACATGCCCGCCTGATGCCTTCAACAGCGGAACTCGCGTGGTGCGGCTGGCACCGGGGGAGTCCCACGAGGCCGGCTGGACCATCCGCGCGATCAGCCGGTGACGCGCGGTCCCGAGCCGCGTGAGGCGGGCGTCAGCCGTTGAGGTAGCTACTGGCATACCGCCGGTACTGTTCGAGGACCTCCGGTGCACCGCCGTCGGCCGCTGTTACTTCGGTTCTGGCAGACACCCACGCCGGCCACCGTCCCGTGCGGACGGCCGCCGCCTGCCGGGCGGCGCCGTCGGCCACGTATTCCCCGGGCTCGGGCACCACCACGGGCAGGCCGAAAACAGACGCGGCAACCTGCTGCACGGCGGCGGACTGCGCCCCGCCACCCACCAGGATGATCCGGCCGGCCGTCACGCCCTGGGCCTGCAGGGCGGCCAGGCCGTCCGCGAGGGAGCAGACCACCCCTTCGACGGCGGCCCGGGCCAGGTTGGGGCGCGTGTAGCTGGCCAGCGTGGCGCCGTGGAGGGATCCTGTGGCCAGCGGCAGGTTGGGCGTGCGCTCACCCTCGAAATACGGGACGAGTGTGAGCCCGCCGGACCCTGCCGGGGCGGCAAGGGCCAGTTCAGTGAGCCCCGCCAGCGTCACGCCAAGCAGCGCGGCCGTGGAATCGAAGATCCGGGTGGCGTTCAACGTGCAGGCCAGCGGGAGGAAATTGCCGGTGGCGTCCGCGAAGCCGGCGACGAGCCCGCTGGCATCGGCGGCCGGTCTCTCTGAGACGGCAAAAACCGTTCCTGATGTCCCCAGCGACACCACAACGTCGCCGGGACGGGCATCGACGCCGAGGGCTGCAGCCGCATTGTCACCGGCGCCGGGGCCGATGATTGCGCCGGCCGGCGTTCTGCCTGCCGGCTCCAGGGAACCGGCGACGGCGGGAAGCACCGGCACGTGGCCCAGCACCTTTTCGACGACTTCAGGGAGATAGGTCCCCAATGCCGTGGAGAAGTATCCCGTTCCGGAGGCATCGGACCTGTCCGTCCGGAGCAGCTCCAGCGACGAGGGGCCCGTTCCCGGACCGTGGCCCGCGAGCCGCCAGCTCAGCCAGTCATGCGGCAGGCAGACAGCCGCAACGCGGCGGGCGTTGTCCGGTTCATTGCGTGCCAGCCAGCGGAGCTTGGTGATGGTGAGGGATGCCACCGGGACGGTGCCCGTCGCCTCCGCCCAGAAGGCCGCTCCCGTCCCGGCGTCGCCGTCACCTGCCTCGGCAATCAGCTGTTCCGCATCCTCCGCGGAGCGTGTGTCGTTCCAGAGCAAGGCCGGGCGCACCACTGCACCGGAGGCATCAAGGCACACCATGCCGTGCTGCTGGCCGCCCACGGCGACGGCGGCCACATCGTCCAGGCCGCCGGCCTGTTCGATGGCACCCTGCAGGGCGGTCCACCAGTGGTCGGGGTGTATCTCGCTGCCGTCGGGGTGGGCGGCGCGGCCCTGGCGGACCAGGACGCCAGTCTGCGCATCCCGGATCACCACTTTGCATGACTGCGTGGAACTGTCGATTCCTGCTACCAAGGGCATGGGGGAAGCCTAGCGGGCGCCGAGCAGGTGCTCGATGGCCAGCTGGTTGAGGCGGACAAAGGCGAACGACCGCTGGCCGGCAGCATCGGCGTCGAACTCCGCGAAAGCGGAAGCGTCCGCCAGCAGGTCCGCGGTGGTCTCTCCGGCGGCGAGCGTCGGCTCGCCGAGTTCGAAGACGCCGGATGTCCGCAGTGCTTCCTGCACCTCGGGGTCGGCACGGAAGGCGAGGGCACGCTCCTTCAGCAGGAGGTACATGGCCATGTTGGACTTCGCGGATTCCCAGACGCCGTCGTAGCCGTCGGTGCGTGAGGGCTTGTAGTCGAAGTGGCGCGGGCCGTCGTACTTCGGGCCGCCGTTGGGGAAGCCGTTTTCGAGGAGGTCCACGGTGAAGAAGGCACTGGTGAGGTCGCCGTGGCCGAAGACGAGGTCCTGGTCGTACTTGATGCCGCGCTGGCCGTTGAGGTCGATGTGGAAGAGCTTGCCGGCCCACAGCGCCTGGGCGATGCCGTGCGTGAAGTTCAGTCCCGCCATCTGCTCGTGCCCGGTTTCCGGGTTGAGGCCGACGATGTCGCCGTGTTCCAGCTGGGCAATGAAGGCCAGTCCGTGGCCCACGGTGGGCAGGAAGATGTCGCCGCGGGGCTCGTTGGGCTTCGGTTCCAGGGCGATCCGCAGGCCGTAGCCCTTGTCCTTGATGTAGGCCGCGGCCGTGTCAACGCCTTCCTTCATCCGGTCCAGGGCGGCCAAGAGGTCCTTGGAACCGTCGTATTCGCTGCCTTCGCGTCCGCCCCACATCACGAACGTCTCTGCACCCAGCTCGGCTGCGAGGTCGATGTTCTGCAGGACCTTGCTGAGCGCGAACCGGCGGACAGAGCGGTCGTTGGAGGTGAAGCCGCCGTCCTTGAAGACCGGGTGGCTGAACAGATTGGTGGTCACCATGGGTGTCTTCAGGCCGGTCTCGGCCAGGGCTGCCTTGAAGTTCTTGAGGATCAGGTCGCGCTCGGAGGTCGTGGCATTGAACGGGACCAGGTCGTTGTCGTGGAAGGTGATGCCGTAGGCACCGAGTTCACTGAGCTTGTGGACGGCCTCGACGGGGTCCAGGGCGGGGCGGGTGGCGACTCCGAAGGGGTCCGCTCCGGTCCAGCCGACGGTCCAAAGGCCGAAGGTGAAGCGGTCTGCAGGGGTGGGCTGAAGAGTCATGAAGCGTCCTTGGTTCAGAGGTGGTGCCGGCTGTCGGCCAGAGTTCGAGTGCCGGCCGCCGAATTAGTTTTCAATCTGAACTATATGCGTCATGATTGACTTGGGTCAATGAAAAAGGCGGCGGAAATGTCACTGGAAAAAGATGCCGACGGCGGCGGGCCACGTCCGGCGCCGGGCCGGGTTGAGGATGTCCGGCGCGGCAACCTGGTCCGGGTCCTTGCTGCCATTGCGCGGGCGAGGACGGATCCGCAGCGCTATCCGACGCGCGCCGACCTGGCCTCCCTGACGGGCTTGACCAAGGCGTCAGTGTCCAGCCTGGTGGCGGAGTTGGCGGACTCCGGGCTGGTCATGGAATCCGGCGCCACGCGGGATGGTGAACGCGGACGCCCGGGCGTAGGCCTCGAGCTCAGCACCCGCCGCGGCGTAGTGGGCATGGAAATTAACGTCGATTACATCTCGGCAGGCGTCCTGGACCTCGGCGGAACACTCCGCACCCACCGGACACTGGAATGCGGCAACCGCGGCCAGCCGCCTGGGTCCGTGATGGCCCGTCTGGCCGGACTCGTCAGTGAGGTTGCTGCGGAGGCGTCCCTCGCCGGGATCGAGATCCTTGGCGGCGGATTGGCCGTTCCCGGCCTGGTGGACACGGCATCCGGAACTGTTGCCAGCGCTCCCAACCTGCATTGGCAGGGGGTGGCCCTTGAGCTGGACGCGTTGCTGCCCGCTGCGCCGCTGGGCACCGTGCTGCATAACGAGGCAAACTGCGCCGCGCTGGGCGAGCTCTGGTACGGGCACGGGCTGGACTTCCGCGACTACCTGTTTGTTTCCGGTGAGGTGGGCGTCGGTGGCGGCCTGGTCATCGGATCCCGGCTCTTCTCGGGACCCCACGGACAGGCGGGCGAGGTGGGCCACGTGGTGGTGGAACCTTCTGGTCCGGCCTGCTCGTGCAGCGGCCGCGGCTGCCTGGAAACGTTCGCGGGCCAGGAGGCCATCTTCTCCGCCGCGGGCATTCCCCCGGGCACGGCGTCGGCACGCCTCTCGCACCTCGCCGAACGGCTTGACGCCGGAGATGCGGCTGCAACGGCAGCGATTGAGCGGGCAGGCCACTACCTGGGCATTGCAGCGGCCTCCACGGCCCGGTTGATGAACCTCTCCGCTGTGGTCCTGGGCGGCCATTTCACCCGGATGGGGCCGTGGATTGCACCGGCGGTAGTACGGAGCCTGGCTGACTATGCGCCCGGCGTCGTCAGCCCCGCGAGGGTGGCGGTCTCGGAGCTCGGCCAGTCGGCTGCCCTCCTGGGCGCAGCAGGCAGTGCCTTGCGCTCGGTCCTGGCCTCCCCGTACAGCCTGACACCGGCAAGGTAAGTTCAGGCCCGGCAAGTTTTCAGCCCGGACGATGAGCCGGACCACCGCCCGGCCAGGCACCGCATCGCTGACCACCTCGAACCCGGCCGCCAGGAAGAGCTTCAGCGTTCCCTGGTACAGGTCCGCCGGGCCTGCTTTCGGCCGCTGCTCAGGATCCACGGGGTAGCCCTCCACGATGCCGGCGCCATGGCCAACGGCATGGCCGACGGCGGCGCGAAGGAGCGCCGCAGCCACACCACTGCGTCGGTGGCCCGGTGCGACGACGAAGCAGGTCACCGACCAGACTGGTCCTTCAGCGCCGTCCGCGGGCCGGTCGTGAACGGCTGGCGCTGATGCCTTCACCACCTGCGAACGGAGAATCCGCGGGTAGCAGTCGCGCGGCTCGACGGCACACCAGCCCACCGGCAATCCGCTACGGAAGGCCAGGACCCCCGGTGCCGGGCCGCCGGTGCTGTGGTTAAGGGCGCGGTGTTCACGCGCGCCACCCGTGTCCGTCAAGCCACGCGGCACACAGCTCAGTCCACCGCTCCACGCCGGCCACTCCGGCAGCGAGGCCCAGCCCGTGCCGTCCCTCCGGAAACACATGCAGCTCGGCCGGCACGGCAGCCTGCCGGAGCGCCAAGGCATAGCGCAAGCTGTGCTGGACATCAACGGCACCGTCGTCGAAGGTGTGCCAGATGAAGGCCGGGGGAGTCCGGCCGGTCACGGTCAGCTCGGCAGACAGCCCTGCAAGGAGATCCTTGGACGGAGAGGCGCCGAGCAGGTTATCGATGCTGCCCTGGTGGACGGTCCTTTCGAAGGACACCACCGGATAGCACAGAATGGCGAGGTCCGGACGGGAATCCGGCACGTCAAGTGCGTCGTCGCCGGTGGGAATGCCGGCCGCCAGTGTGGCAGCCAGGTGCCCGCCCGCGGAGAATCCAAGGACCCCCACCCGTGAACCGTCCACAGCGAGTCCGTGGCCGCCGCTCCGGATCCAGGCCAGGGCGGCCTTTGCGTCCGCCAGCGGCGCCGGGTGGCGGTGCGGAGCCACCCGGTAGCGCAGCACGAAGGCATGGATGCCCAGCGACGAAAGCCACTCGGCAACCGGCTCGGCCTCGTGGTCCGCGTGGCGTTCGTAGCCGCCACCGGGAAGGATCAAAATGGCCGGGGACTGCCGGCGTGCGTCCGCCGGTGGCGCGTCCGCACCGCGGCGGGCGGGGACGAGACTGAGGCCCGGCGGCTTACTGGCAAGGGCTGTCAGGGGGTCCACTCGGTACTCCGCCGGAGCGTCACCTGACCCGTGACGGCCGCGCCGCCGTCGTGGTCCATATCCAGTCCGCCGTGAACTTCAGGGCCCACGGTGCTCAGGGTGGCCAGGCGGCCGATCTCCTCCAGTGGAAGGCGGACCGTTGAGAGCCCGGGGCGGAAATCCCGGAGGGTCTCGATGTCGTCAAATCCTGCCATCAGGGCATCGCGGGGAACCCGGAACCCCTGCGAACGGAGCCCCGCGGTGGCGCCGATTGCCATGACGTCGTTCGCGGCGAAGATGCACAGCGCCGGTTTCGCGCCCTCGTTTCCCGGTTCGGCTTTCCTGGCGTCCCTGATGCGTTCGGCCAGCACGAGTCCGGCTTCATAGCCGCCGGCACGGTTGAAGGAGGCGCGGAGGACCTCGGCGGCCGGGCGGCCGGCCGCGGCCAGGCCGGACTGAAAGCCGCGGATCCGGTCATCGGAAGTGATGAGCCCTTCGGGGCCGCCGATGATCACGAAGTCGCGCGAATGGCTGGACGCCAGCTTGCCGGCAAGTTCCGCAGCCAGCTGTTCGTTCGGCACTTCCACGAGGTGGTATCCGTCCAGCGCACCTGCTCCGACGATGGCCTGCCCCACCACACCCACGTGGCCGCCGTTGCGGCAGTAGCGGTCCAGTTCAGCGGCAAGTTCAGCGTTTCCTTGCTCGTCTTCAGGCCGGGATGACCGTGACCCGGCAATCACAATGGCGTCGGCCCGCCTGGCGGCGAAGGCGGCCACAGCTTCCCTCTCGTCGGCAGGGGTCCCGGCCGTGGTGGCCAGCAGCACCATCTTGTGCTGCTCACGCGCCACTTCCTGCACGCCGCGGGCTATGGCCGAGAAATAAGGATCCGCGATGTCATGCACAATCAGGCCCACGAGTCCCGAGCTGGACTTCGCGAGGGCCTGGGCCTGTGCGTTGGGGATGTAGCCGAGGGTTTCGGCTGCCTGCCGCACCCGTTCAGAGACTCCCGGGCCCGGCTTACGGGCAGAACCGTTGAGGACCCGTGATGCAGTGGCCGGTGAGACTCCGGCCAATCGTGCCACCTCGGTGAGGGTACTTGCAGCCACCGATATCTCCTGTTCAGCAAACGTGCGCGTCATGGCCATTATGGCAGTTCGGGAGAGTTTCGGGAAAGCGCTTGCCATGCTGCGCAGGAAGATGCATCATAAATGCAGTGGGAATGCGCTTTCCCAGCACCTTGTACTGAGCTAACGAACTGTGGAGGACACATGGGCTTCGAAACAAAGACGATCCGTATCGCCATGAACGGCATTACCGGCCGGATGGGCTACCGCCAGCACCTGCTGCGCTCCATCCTTCCCATCCGCGACGCCGGCGGCTTCACCCTCGAGGACGGCACCAGGGTCCAGGTCGAGCCCATCCTGGTTGGCCGCAACGAAGCGAAGATCCGCGAGCTTGCCGAACTGCACAAGGTTTCCGAGTGGAGCACCGACCTGGACGCCGTGATCAACGACCCCACCGTCGACGTCGTCTTCGATGCATCCATGACCAGCCTCCGCGCGGCCACCCTGAAGAAGGCCATGTCTGCCGGGAAGCACATCTTCACCGAGAAGCCCACCGCGGAAACGCTGGAGGAGGCCATCGAACTGGCCCGGATCGGCAAGGAAGCCGGAGTGACCGCCGGCGTCGTGCATGACAAGCTGTACCTGCCCGGCCTGGTCAAGCTGCGCCGCCTCGTTGACGAAGGCTTCTTCGGCCGCATCCTGTCCATCCGCGGCGAGTTCGGCTACTGGGTCTTCGAAGGCGACGTCCAGGCAGCCCAGCGCCCGTCCTGGAACTACCGCAAGGAAGACGGCGGCGGCATGACCACGGACATGTTCTGCCACTGGAACTACGTCCTTGAAGGCATCATCGGCAAGGTCAAGAGCGTCAACGCCAAGACCGCCACCCACATCCCGGCACGCTGGGACGAAGCCGGCAAGGAATACAAGGCCACGGCCGACGACGCCTCCTACGGCATCTTTGAACTGGAAACCCCGGGCGGCGACCAGGTGGTCGGCCAGATCAACTCCTCCTGGGCCGTCCGCGTCTACCGCGACGAACTGGTGGAATTCCAGATCGACGGCACTCACGGTTCAGCGGTCGCAGGCCTGAACAAGTGCGTCGCGCAGCAGCGTGCCCACACCCCCAAGCCCGTCTGGAACCCGGACCTGCCCGTGACCGAGTCCTTCCGCAGCCAGTGGCAGGAAGTCCCCGCCAATGCCGAGCTGGACAACGGCTTCAAGCTGCAGTGGGAAGAATTCCTGCGCGACGTCGTTGCCGGCCGCGAGCACCGCTTCGGCCTGCTGTCCGCCGCCCGTGGCGTCCAGCTGGCCGAGCTCGGCCTGCAGTCCAATGACGAGCGCCGCACCATCGACATCCCGGAGATCTCGCTCTGATGACATCCCTGATCCTTCCCACCGACGACGGTGGAACCCGCGAATACCGTCTGAAGTCCGCGCCCGCCTGGGCAAAGCCCTCGGCCCCCATTACCTCGCGGCACGCCTACGCCGCGGCCCACGTCATCCCGGAAGTCACCGCGGATAACACTCCGGGCGCGCCGGCCAGGCTCGACTGGGACGCCACCATGGCCTACCGGCATGAGCTCTGGTCCTATGGCCTCGGGGTGGCCGACGCCATGGACACCGCACAGCGCGGAATGGGCCTGGACTGGGCTGCCACGCAGCAGCTGATCAAGCGCACCGGCGTGGAGGCCGCATCGGTGGTCTCCTCCCGTAACGCCGCCACCGCCGGCAAGTCCGTCCGCGACCTGGTGTCCTGCGGCGCCGGCACCGACCAGCTGGACCTGGCCGCCCTGCCGACCGGCGCCGCCGGAATCAGGGCTGTCCTGGACGCCTACCGCGAGCAGGTCGCCGTCGTCTCCGAGTCCGGGCCCAAGGTCATCCTGATGGCCTCACGCGCGTTGGCGAAGGTGGCCAGCGGTCCGGACGATTACCTTCACGTCTACTCCACCCTGCTGCAGGAAGCGGACCAGCCGGTCATTCTGCACTGGCTGGGCACCATGTTCGATCCCGCCCTGGCCGGCTACTGGGGCTCCGACGACGTCCCCACGGCGACGGACACGTTCCTCTCCCTGATCCGCGAGCATGCGGACAAGGTGGACGGCGTCAAGGTTTCGCTCCTGGACGCCAGTCACGAGGTGGCGCTGCGGTCTGCCCTCCCCGAGGGTGTCCGCCTCTACACCGGAGACGACTTCAACTACCCGGAACTGATCGACGGCGACGGCACCCATCATTCGGACGCCCTGCTGGGCATCTTCGCCGCCATCTACCCGGCAGCATCGGCAGCGCTGCAAAGCTATGACGCCGGCGATGCCGTCAAGGCGCGGGCCATCCTGGACTCCACCCGGGAACTGGGGAAGCACATCTTCAGCGCGCCCACCTTCTATTACAAGACCGGTATCGCGTTCATGTCCTGGCTCAACGGCAAGCAGCCCGGTTTCCAGATGGTGGGCGGACTGCACTCCGGCCGTTCCGTGGTGCACCTGGCGAAGACCTTCGAACTGGCGGACCAGGCCGGACTCTTGAAGGACCCGGCCCTGGCCGCGTTCCGGATGTCGGACTACCTGCGCATCAACGGAGTGGGAGTATGAGCAACGACTTCTCAAGGCTGTCCCTTAACAGCGCCACCACCAAGAGATGGACCCTGGCCGAGGCCGTTGACGGCTGCGCCCGCGCAGGCATCCCCGCGATCGGCCCGTGGCGCGACCGCGTGCATGAAGCCGGCGTGGACAAAGCTGCCAAGCTCATCAAGGACGCAGGCCTGCGGGTGTCCTCGCTGTGCCGCGGCGGCTTCCTCACGGCAGCAGACGCCGAAGGACAGGCTGCGGCACTTGCCGACAACCGTGACGCAATCCTGGAAGCCGTGGCGCTGGATACCCGGGAGCTGTTCCTGGTGGTCGGCGGCCTCGCCCCGGGGGAGAAGGACGTGGTGGCTGCCCGCCAGCGCGTCGCCGACCGCCTCGCGGACCTGGTTCCGTTCGCCGTCGGGAACGGCGTGCGGCTGGTACTTGAGCCGCTGCACCCGATGTACGCCGCGGATCGTGCCCTGATCTCGACCCTGGGCCAGGCCCTGGACCTGGCGGCGCCGTATGACGCGAAGGCCGTCGGCGTCGCCGTCGACACCTTCCACGTGTGGTGGGACCCGGAGCTGAAGTCCCAGATCGAGCGGGCCGGCCGGGAGAACCGCATCGCGTCCTACCAGGTCTGCGACTTCAACCTGCCCATCGCGGCCGACGCCCTGCTGTCCCGGGGCATGATGGGCGACGGCGTCATTGACTTCGCGACCATTGGCACCTGGGTCCGGGACGCCGGCTACACCGGCGACATCGAAGTGGAAATCTTCAACCAGGAAATCTGGGACGCCGACGGCGACAGCGTCCTGGCGACCATGAAGGAGCGCTACGCGGGACTCGTCCTGCCGTACGCCTGACCGCTGACGGCAACGGCCCGGCACCGCATCGCGGCGCCGGGCCTTTGCCTTTCCTTAACACAACCGGTGGCCGCGCGTAGTGTCGTGCCAAGGAGGCACTCACATGGAAGATCAGATCAAGGACGCCCAGGCATCGGTGCTCGTGGCGGCACCGCGGAGCCGGGTGTGGCAGGCGCTGACCGATCCGGACATCGTCAGGCAATATTTCCTCGGCACGGAGGTGGCCACTTCGTGGCGGGTAGGCGAGCCCGTAACCTTCGCCGGGGAGTGGAAAGGCAAGAGCTATAGGGACAAGGGCATCGTGCTGGAAAACCGGCACGAAGAACTGCTGCGCATCAGCCACTACAGCCCGCTGACGGGGCTGCCGGATGAGCCGGAGAACTATCACACCGTGGAGTACCGGCTGGACGAAAGCGCGGACGGCACCCGGGTCACCATCACTCAGGGGAACAACAAGAGCGACTCAGAGGCTGAGGAGTCTGCGAAGCTCTGGGACATGGTGCTGGGGAACCTCAAGGAACTGTTGGAGCGCTGAGGTTCCTAGCCTGTTGGCACGGCCGCGGGCGCCGCCGTGCGAGTCGTCGACAAGCGAGTCGTTCGCGACTAGCTTGGGCACATGACTGAGATTCCAGATGAAGACGGCACCGCGCGCGGCGACGACGGGACGACGCGGCCGGCGGATGAGGCAGGACGGGACACAGTCGCCGGCGACCTGGCCGCAACGATCGAACCCGATATCGCCGGGATGGATGACACCCCCGAAGGGCACCGGGGCGACGTAGACCACGGCTGACGCAGCCTGACGCAGCCTGGCGCCGACGGCGCTGTTGGTGCTTAGCGGACCCGCTGCGCCAGGACGCGGCGGCGGTGGGCCGCGGCACGCAGTTGGATAATCCTTGCGGCCCCGGCGACAGCCACGAGCACCCCGCCACCCACAGCCGCGATGAACAGTGCGATGCCCAGCGGCACCGCGCCCTCGAGCCCGAAGTACCTGACCTGGACGTAATCCTGGTTCTGCAGGATGAAGACGATCAGGAGCACCATCACCGCCAGCGCGGTGGCTACGGCCGCCCAGACCATGCCCGCACGTGTCACATGCCGGTCATCGGGCGACGTCGTCGCAGTTGGAGCCGGTGCCGCTGGTGCCGGTGCCGGTGCAGCAGGCTGAGTCGGTACGCCTTGGGCAGGCATCGCCTGGGCCGGTCCGGGGTGGGGTGCTGACGCGTCTGTTTCGTGCGGCTCGTAGTCCGGTGATTGCTGAGTCATTCGGTCCATCCTCTCCGAGGTGATCCACCGTGGCGGAAGGTGCGGCGCCAACGCCACTTCAAAATGAGTCGGCGCCGCCCTCAAATCATAAGCATGCTTATCGTGAATAGCTTGCAGAAGGGTGCTGTCCCGCCTCCGGCATGTCAGTTAACACTGTCCTCCGGAGACTGTCGCCTGGAAAGGAGGAGGCGGCATGGCACGTCCCGCCTCCGTTGGAGGCCTCGAACCTGGCCGTCGGCAGGATGGACAAAGCGGCCCCCGCTGCTGTGCGCAGGCGGGAGCCGCTTCCTGTTGTGTGCCCCAGGAGGGAATCGAACCCCCGACCGGCGGATTAGAAGGCCGCTGCTCTATCCCCTGAGCTACTGGGGCACGTGGGCGCGTCCGGTCCATTCCGGCGGCGCCTAGAAAAGTTTACAGTGCCACGCCCCTTCGGTCAGTCAGCCTGTTTCCGGGCGTTTTGACTCGTCCCCAACATCCGGACTTCATCGGGAGTTTTGCACATAACGAAAGCCGCTCCTCGCTCCCTGGCCCTGGCGGCGTAAAGCTGAAGATGCCTGCTAGGGCACCATCATTTTCGAGACAGGAAACCAAGATGACTGACACCATCACTGTCCGGGGCTTCGTTGCCACGGAGATCAAAAGTTCCACCACACCCGGCGGAGTGCCCACCGCATCGTTTCGGCTTGGCTCCACCGACCGGCGTTACGACCGCGCGTCCGGCACGTGGGTGGACGGCAACACGAACTGGTTCACCGTGCAGGGCTACCGACAGCTGGCCGGCAATATGGGCTGCAGCATCAAGAAAGGCCAGCGCGTCATCATCGTGGGCCGGCTCAAGATGCGGAGCTGGGAAAAAGACGGCCGGATCCACTATGTTGCCGAGATCAACGCCGAGTCAGTGGGCCATGACCTCATGTGGGGCTCCGCCAACTTCATCCGCATGGCCGGAAACTCCGCCCAGCCCGGTATGGGGCAGGGACAGCAAGGCTCCGTGTCCGGGACACAGGACGGCATCGGGCCGGGTACTGAAGACCCGGAGGACGCCGGAGACGGCCGCGAGGAAGACGAAAGCGACGACCCCGCAGCTGACGGCACCTTCGTTGACGACGAAAACGGCGACGTGTTGGAGCTCGATCCGGTGACCGGCGAACTTACCGGGGCCGCCGCCTGAACATACCCGCTATGCCGCGAGTGCGGCACCGTCCCCCTGCGGTGCCGCATGGCAGAATGGCACAGTGATCCGAGCAGAGACTCCCCAGCAACAGTACGGTCGCCAGTCCGGAACGCGGTACCGCGGAATCGGACAGCGTGTACGCGGCGCCTCCGCCCTGCTCATGGCGGCGTCCGTGATCGCGGCCGGCCTCGCCGGCTGCACCGGAACGGGCTCCGGATCCTGGGTGCCCTCTTCACAGCCTGTGGCCGCTGTGCCCGGATCACCCTCGGCGCAGCCGGCAGCACCGGCCGGGTCCTCTGCCGCTCCGGCCGCGGGGCAGCCGGAACTTGACGCCGCGACTGCCCGCTTAAGTGAAACCGTTGGTAATGCTCTCCGCGGAGTCGCCGCAGCCAACCCTAAGCCGGGGCAGGAACAGGTGGCGGCGGCGCTGACGGGGGCCGGAATACCCGCCGGTTCACTGCAGGTGTCGGCGGGCCGCACGCCCACCGGCCTGGAGGTCGACGCCATTGAGGCGGCCGCCCTGCAGGGTGAGGATTGCGTAATCGGCCAGATCCGCGAAGGAACTGTAGTGGTCACCGTCCTTCCCGTCCTCGCAACCGGGCAGTGCTTCGTGGGCGGCTGACCCTGAACCGGACCATCGTCGAATGCCGGTCGCGAATGTGAGTTAAGCCCGCCGACCCACTAGATTTGGAACCATGGCGGAATTTATCTACACAATGACCAAGGCCCGAAAGGCCGTTGGCGAAAAACTTATTCTCGACGACGTAAGCATGTCCTTCTTTCCGGGGGCCAAGATTGGTGTTGTTGGCCCCAACGGTGCCGGTAAGTCCACCATCCTCAAGATCATGGCCGGCCTGGACACTCCCTCCAACGGTGAGGCACGGCTCAGCCCTGGCTACACGGTAGGCATCCTCCTCCAGGAGCCGCCGCTGAACGAGGAGAAGACTGTCCTGGGCAACGTCCAGGAAGGCGTGGGCGAGATTTACGGGAAGATCCAGCGCTTCAACGAGATCTCCGAGGAAATGGCCAGCCCCGATGCTGACTACGACACCCTTCTGGAGGAAATGGGCCACCTCCAGGAAGCCATCGACGCCGCCGACGCCTGGGACCTCGACTCCCAGCTTGAGCAGGCAATGGATGCCCTACGCTGCCCGCCGGCCGATGCTGACGTCACCCTCCTCTCCGGTGGTGAGCGCCGCCGTGTTGCGCTGTGCAAGCTCCTGCTGCAGAAGCCGGACCTTCTGCTTCTCGACGAGCCCACCAACCACCTCGATGCCGAAAGCGTTCTCTGGCTGGAGCAGCACCTGTCCAGCTACGCGGGCGCCGTCCTGGCCGTCACTCACGACCGGTACTTCCTGGATCACGTGGCCGAGTGGATCGCGGAAGTGGACCGCGGCCACCTCTACCCGTACGAGGGCAATTACTCCACGTACCTGGAGAAGAAGCGCGCCCGCCTTGAAATCCAGGGCAAGAAGGACGCCAAGCAGGCAAAGCGACTCACTGAAGAACTCGAGTGGGTCCGCTCCAACGCCAAAGGCCGCCAGACCAAGTCCAAGGCCCGCCTCGCACGCTACGAGGAAATGGCCGCAGAGGCTGACCGCACCCGGAAGCTCGACTTCGAAGAGATCCAGATTCCGCCGGGACCCCGGCTCGGAGGCCTGGTGCTCGAAGCCAAGAACCTGCAGAAGGGCTTCGAGGACCGGACCCTCATCGACGGACTCTCCTTCACGCTTCCGCGCAACGGCATCGTCGGCGTGATCGGCCCCAACGGCGTCGGCAAGACCACCCTGTTCAAGACGATCGTGGGCCTGGAACCGCTCGACGGCGGCGACCTGAAGATCGGCGACTCGGTCAAGATCTCCTACGCCGACCAGAGCCGCGGGGGCATCGATCCCAACAAGTCCTTGTGGGAGGTTGTCTCGGACGGCCTCGACTACATCCAGGTGGGCCACGTCGAAATGCCGTCCCGTGCCTACGTAGCGGCGTTCGGATTCAAGGGCCCGGACCAGCAGAAGAAGGCAGGTGTCCTCTCCGGCGGTGAGCGCAACCGCCTGAACCTGGCGCTGACCCTCAAGCAGGGCGGCAACTTGCTCCTCCTTGACGAACCAACCAACGACCTGGACGTCGAGACGCTCAGCAGCCTCGAAAACGCACTGCTGGAATTCCCCGGCTGCGCCGTCGTGGTGTCGCACGACCGCTGGTTCCTGGACCGGGTAGCCACCCACATCCTTGCCTACGAAGGTGACGAGGAAAACCCGTCCAAGTGGTACTGGTTCGAAGGCAACTTCGAGTCGTACGAAGAAAACAAGGTGGAGCGCCTCGGCCCGGATGCGGCCAAGCCGCACCGCGTCACGCACCGCCGCCTGACCCGCGACTAGGCTCCAGCGCCAACCCGGGCCACGCTAAAGGCCGGTTCCGCGAAATGAACTGCTCCCCGAAAGTTGGACTGAGAAATCAGTTCTGACTCTCGGGGAGCAGTTTTATGCACGCAGCTGGAGTTTCAGTCTCCGCCGGGCGTGCAGCAGGTCCTGCTGAACGTGGTGGGTCCGGGTTACGGCGTCATCCACCGTGTGGAGGTCAGCCAGGGAAGCTGGTTTGCGGACGACGACGAGCGGCGCCTCGCGCCGGCGGTCGTCGTTCGGAGGGCTTCTACAATGCCGCCGGCCGCCCGGACCTGGTCACCAACCCCGAAGGTGCAGCTGCGAAGCTTCGGGGCAACGTCACGGCGCACCTTCGTGGCTGTCCGGGTCAAGGTGATCGACGCGATACGTTCTAACCCGTTCGCCCTTGAGCCGGCTGCTTCCAGACTTCGTATAATTCTGGCATGACAGAAGCTACGGACAATGTTGACCGTTTTTTCGACCGCTATGCAGCCGCCCTGCTGGCCCGCGACGCCAAGGCAATCGCAGGAATGTACGCCGTTCCGTCGCTCATTCTGTTTCCCGGCGAGTCGATCCCTGTCAGCGACGCCGGGCAGACCGAGGCGTTCTTCGCGTCGGCGTGGGGCCAGTATGAGGGCGTTGAATCCGTGGAGAAGAGAGTCGACATCATGGCCGAGGGGCCGGGAAGCGTGTGGGCTGATGTCACCTGGTCCTATAACGGCGGCGAGCCCCGGGAGCGGTTTTGCTATCAGCTCGTCGAAAAGGCGGGCGGCTACCAGATAGCGGTCCTTACACCGCTCCGGTGACGCCGGCCGGGCAGGATCTTTCCGCTGACGATGGCCTAGTGACGGTCGACGGCGGCGAGGATCGCCGCGCTGAGGTCGGCGGGCCTGGTGAACTGCGGCCAGTGCCCGGTGGGTAGGTCGACGTATTCCACGTCGCGGATGCGCGCCAGCTCCGCGACGTAGGGGTGGCCGGCCGCAATCCACTCCTTCAGCAAGGAAACAGGGAACTCGCAGGCAATGACCGTGGCCGGGACGTCGTAGCGGCGCTCATCGTGGAGATGCTGCGGGTCGTAGGCGACGCCTTTCGGCTGCGGGACGGCGCGTTCGCGGAACATGGTCCGAAGCCCGTCGTCCAGGTCCGTAAGGTCGGCGTCGTCGAAAACGTCCCACGGCGGCAGCGGCACCTCGTCGCCGTCCGCGGGAAGCTCGTTGTTGATGACGCCGCCCTCGCCGAGGGGTCCGCTGTCAACGTAGATCGCGCGGACGACGCGGTCCGGCCGCGCGTCAACGGCACCGTGGATGATGGCCCCGCCGCCGGAGTGGCCGACAAGAACCGCCGGCTGATCCAGGCCGTCGAGGACGGAGACGACGGCGTCGATGTGCTCGCGCAGCCCGATGCCTGCGCGCGGCGCGTCGGGCGACTCCAGGCCCGGCAGCGTCAGGGGGAGTGGCCGATGTCCGGCGGCGGCGAGCGGCGGGGTGACCTCAGACCAGGAGGAGGCGTCCAACCAGAAACCGGGAACCAGGATGATGTCCATGGGCAGTACCCTACTTCATCCGTCTCTACGCCTGTCCCGGCCACGTCCCCCGGCAGTAAGATCGGGCGGCTGGGAGAAGGGCAGCGAAATCCGGTTCATCGGCACGGACGAGAAAGGGGCGCTCGGCGGAATGAACGGGCCCACCGCAACTCTTACCAAGGCGGCCAAGGCACTCGTGCCCCGAACCTGCTGAACCGAGAGTTCGCCGCAGATGCACCCATGGAAAACTCGCGGGACCCGGCTAGTCCTTCCCGGCTTTGCGCATCTGGTGCTGGAGGACCTTCGTCTGGAAGGCGCCCACCACCTTGTTCTTGAGGTCGGTCGGAACCCGGACCATGCCCTCCTGGGCCACCGTCGCGACGTGGTGCCCGTCCCGGCTGAAGATTTTTCCGGTGGCCAGCCCGCGGGCGCCCTGGGCACTCGGGGATTCCTGCACGTATAGCAGCCATTCATCGACGCGCACCGGCCGGTGCCACCACATGGCGTGGTCGAGGCTTGCGACGCTCATGCCGGGCGTGATCCAGCTCAGTCCGTGTTTGCGCAGGATGGATTCCAGCAGCGTGTAGTCACTGGCATAGGCCAGGGCCGCGCGGTGCGTGTTGGGGTCGTCCGGCATCGGTCCGAAGGTCTTCATCCAGACGGCATTGCGGGATTCCCTCTCACCGTTGGCCGAAACGTACAGCGGCGGGTCCACGTGCCGGATATCGAAGGGACGCTCGTAGGCCCAGTGCCGGGCCACCGGGTGGTCGAACTTGCCCAGGAGGTCCGCCGTGCTGGGCAGCGACTCGGGATCGGGTATGCCCTCGGGCATGGGGGACTGGTGGTCGATTCCCTCATCTTCCTCCTGGAAGGAGGCAATCATGGACAGGATCGGCATTCCGTCCTGGTACGCGTGGACGCGGCGCGCCGAGAAAGAACGGCCGTCCCGCAACCGCTGGACACCGAACGTGATGGGCTTGTTGGCGTCGCCCGGGCGGAGGAAGTATCCATGCATGGAATGCACGCTGCGCGCGGGATCAACGGTCCGGTTTGCGGCGATGAGTGATTGCGCCAGGACCTGGCCGCCAAAGACGCGCTGGCGCGGCTGGCGCTGGGAAGGACCCATGAAGATGTCCTCGTCGGTCCGGGCACCCTCAAGCTCACCGAGATCCAGGAGTTCAATGAGGGAGGAGGTGGGGTCCTGCGTCGGTGGCCCCTGCAGTCCGGCATCGGCTTCAGTCATGGTTCGACTCTAGACGTCCCTCCGGCGCCGTCCCAAAGAGGCACAGCCGGTAGAGTCGATATTGTGTCTGACGTCCTAACCCAGCCCCTGCAATTTACCGATCCCCGCGACCTTGCGGATCTGCGCACCTTTGCCACGCGCGCCAAGGCAGTCGACGACGGCGCCATCCGCCTCCAAGCGTCCGGCCCGGTGCTCGCCGCCTACGTCTGCGTGCTGCGCCCCCGTCTGCTGGGGGAGGCCACGCCGACGATCCTCGGGCTGCGGACCATGGCCCTGGCGCAGCCGGCGGAGACCGACGTCACCGTCCCCATTTCGGCGGTGCTGGACCGGCTCGCCCGGGCAGGGGAGAACGACGTCGAACTGCCGCTGCCGCCCATGACTGTCACCGAATCGTGGGCCGGCGTCGGCGCGCCGCGCACAGGCTGGGAGCCCGTCGCCACGCTGCCCGACGCTGCGCTGCGCCAGGCCGCAGAAGCAGGCATCACGGAGATCGCCGCCATCATCCCGGACAAACCCGGCGCCCTGATCGTCAACAACGCCCGGGCCACAGTCTGGGGCCGGGAACTCCCCGGAGCTGCGGGGCTCCCGCTGGGCGCGGCCTTCGCGGCCCTTACCCTCGGATTCCTCGCCGACGGCGAACAGCAGCTCTACCGGGCGGGGCGCTGGTTCCGGCTCAGCGGATCCCGCGGACACGTCCTTGTCCGCACCGGGTCGGGACTTTAGGACCTCCCGCCGGCCGTTACGGGCTGACATAGTGAGCGCATGAGCGTCGTCGCTACTCTGGTTCCCCCGATCGAGCGCCACCCCGGCTTCAACGATGCGCTGCATCCCGACCGCGCCTGGATCCGCCTGCTCCGCCTTGCGGTCGGCGTCTTCGTGCTGGTCGCCCTTGTCCGGAAGACGTACGACGCCACCCTTCCGGGCAGCGATGTGGACATCGGCCAGCTCTATTCGGAATTCACGGTCCAGTCGAACCTCGTCCTGGGGCTGGTCCTTGTCGTTTCCGCGGCACGGACGCGGGCGCGGCTGCCGGAGTGGTGGGACCACCTGCTGGGCGCACTCACGTTCTATCTGCTGATGACAGGAATCATCTACGCAGTCCTCGTCGCCCCGCCGGACGAGCCGTGGTGGAGCTGGGACATGTACTGGCCCCAGCTGGCACACCACCGCCTGGCTCCGCTGTTCATGGCGTTCGACTGGCTCCTGGTTACAAAGACCGTCCCCGGCAAAGGGTGGCGGCCCCTCGCATGGCTCATCTACCCGTCCGCCTTCCTCATCTACTCCTGGATACGCGGGGCGATCGATGGCTGGTACGTGTACGACTTCCTCGATCCGACGCTCGAGGGCGGCTGGCCGGCCGCGTTGATGACGACGGCGCAGGTGCTTGTGGCTTTCCTTCTGATTGCCGTGCTGGTGCATTTTGGCGGCAACGCCCGCGCCGCGCTCGCGACGCGGCGGAAGCGGCGCTGATTGGGGATAGTCCTCAGGCGTCCGAGGGGCTGTTCACCATGGACAGCGCAGCGCGCTCCATGTAATCCCAGAGGGTGCCCTCGTAAAGTGGCGGCAGTTCCAGCGCGTCCACTGCCGTGCGCATGTGGTGCAGCCACCGGTCCTTCGCCTCGGGAGTGACGCGGAACGGCATGTGGCGCATGCGCAGGCGGGGGTGTCCGCGTTCCTCCCCGTAGGTCGTGGGGCCTCCCCAATACTGCTCAAGGAACATCAGGAAACGCCGCTTGGCCGGTCCCAGGTCCTCTTCCGGGTACATCGGCCGCAGCAGCGGGTCTGCGGCCACGCCGTCGTAAAAGACATCGATGAGCTTCACGAAGGTCTCGTGGCCGCCCACGGCGTCATAGAAGTTGTCCGTGTACCCGGGCTGCGTGAAGGGATCGTTCTGCATCAGCATCTTGGGCTGGCGCTGTTCAGGGGTTGGCATGCTCATGGTTACTCTCCGGCCTTCTGCTGGGGTGCGGATTGGGGCTCGGCCACAACCGTGGCGTCGTCGTCCACCGGCGCCACGTAGTTTCCCTGGGAGCGGTTGCCCACCCGCAGGATCTCACCGTTGCGCAGGTACCAGATGGCGCCGTCGTCCGAGCGGACGCGGGTGATGCGGAGTCCCATGGACTCCACCGTGCCCACCACCTCGCTGGTCTCAATGACATCCCCGATTCCGTACTGGTCCTCGATCGTGATGAAGATGCCGGCCAAGAAGTCGCGGATGAGCTGCTGCGCGCCGAAGCCGATGGCGACACCCAGGATGCCCACGCTGGTCAGGAGCGGCGCGATGTCCACGTCCAGGTTCTTGAGGACGTACATGATGGTGATCACGGCGATGAGGACACCCGCCACGCTGTTCAGCAGGGAACCGATGGTCCTGGCCCGCTGGACGCGGCGCTCGTGGTCCAGGGCGCGAAGGGCAGGTGCCACCCAGCGGAAGTGCGGTTTCTTGAAGAACGTAGTGCCCGCGGCCACGCTCTTGGTGATTCCAACAATCACAAAGGAAGCTATGAGCCAGATCGTGACGCCCACTCCGATGCTGATCACGATTCCGGCGGCGTTGATGTCAGAGACGTCTGGTGCCGCGGGTGTGGTGATCGTCGACATGATGTACATCGGCTGGGATGCTCCTTACTGCTTATCGGCTTCCGCCGGAGCTGCCGGGCGTTCTCGTTCGCCGGGCGCATAACACTCTGTTCACCTTCAACACTAGCGCCGTAGCGTGGCTGCATGCGCATCCTGGTTCTTGGCGGCACAGCCTTCCTGTCAGCCGAAATTGCCCGGCAGGCAGCCGCCGCGGGCCACGAAGTGACCTGTCTTGCCCGGGGGTTGGCGGTCCCTCCGCCTGAAGGAAGCACCTGGCTGCGCGCGGATCGCACCACCGGGCACCAGGCCTATGAAGAAGCGGAAGGGGACTGGGACGCCGTCGTCGATGTGGCCCGTGACCCGGAGCAGGCCAGGGAAGCGCTGGAGGCGCTGTCGCCGAGGACCGCGCACTGGACCGTGGTGTCGAGCTGCTCAGTGTATGCCGATCATTCGTTGACGGGAGCGGACGAGGACGCAGCTTTGTTACGTCCGCTCGCACGGGGCACTGCCCTGTCCCCGGAGAACTACGGCGAGGCGAAATCGGCGATCGAACAGTACGCCACATCCATTGCCGGCGGGAAAGCTCACCTCTGCCGGGCCGGACTGATCGGCGGTCCCGGAGACGGTTCGGACCGCTACGGCTACTGGCCGGCCCGGTTCTCCCGTGACGCGGAGCCGGTCATTGTTCCGGCCATCGGCCCCAGTGCCACGCAGGTCATCGACGTCCGGGACCTCGCCGCATGGGTGCTCACAGCCGCCGGACGGGGGATTACCGGCGCCCTGAACGCGGTGGGAGGCGGTGTAGGGTTCGATGACTACCTGGCTGAATCCCAGCGGCAGGCTAACTACGTTGGCCGCGCACTGGCAGTGCCGGAAGACTGGCTGGTTGCCCGGGGGATCGGTTACTGGGCGGGCCCGGATTCACTGCCCCTCTGGCTCCCGCCGGGGCGTGACGGTTTTGCCGCCCGCTCCAACGACGCCGCCTTGGCGGCAGGCCTCAGGCTGCGCCCGTGGCAGGACACGCTCCGGGACACGCTCGACGACGAACGCCGCCGCGGCCTGGACAGGGACCGGAAGGCCGGACTCAGTCCCGAAACCGAGCGGCGGCTCCTCGACGAATTCCTTCGCGGAACAATTCCTGCCCGCAGTTAGGCCTCCTGCACCTTGGCCGCGGGTTCGTGAAGGACGGGAAAGTTCACGCTCCGGGCAATAAAGCAGACCTTGTTCGCCTCCTCGTGCAGCTGGTCCATGAGGGCGGCGTCCACGGCGGCCGCAACGGTCACCTCGGGCCGGAGCGTGGCGGACTCGAACTGGCCGCTGCCGTCGCGGTTGGTCCGCATCAGGGCTTCGGCGCGGTCCTCATAGGCCGTCACCACCACGCCGTGCTTCACGGCCACGTGGAGGAAGGAGAGCATGTGGCACTGCGACAGGGCGGCCAGCAGCAGCTGTTCGGGGTTGTACCGCGTCCTGTCCCCGTGGAAGGTGGGATCCGCGGAACCTTTGAGGACGGGAAGTCCGGGGATTTCGATATCGTGGTCGCGGGAGTATCCCCGGTACGTCGACGTTCCGTCTCCCCGGTTCCCGGTCCAGCGGACGGTCACGGCGTAGCGGTGCTCATCAAGGGCCATGAAACCGCTCCTCACCCAACGTCGGCCTGGCGGGCCCGCAGCGCGCGCGCCACGCCGTCGCGGTTTTCCAGCATCATGCGCCGCAGGGCGGCGCTGTCTTCAGGCAGCGTAGCCAGGAACTCGTCGGTCCGGTCCACGGTGGCCTGGGTGGTCTGCTGTGCCGGGTACAGCCCGACGACGATCTGCTGGGCGAGCGCGTGGGTGCGGTTGGCGACGATGCCGGGAACGGCGTCGAAGTACTTCTCCGTATAAGGCGCCAGCAGGGCCGGGTCCAGCACCCGGGTGAAACCTGCCACCGCGGACGCCTGGAGGGCGTTGGAGAGCTCGCCCTTCACCACGATGGACTCCCAGGCCGCAGCCTTGGCCTCGGCCGTGGGGATGGCTGCCTTGGCCAGTGCGGCAGCGTTCTGGCCGTTGGCGGTGTTGTCCCGCTCAAGTTCGGCGTCGATCTGCTCCTGGCCGGACCGGCCGCCGGCCACCAGCGACGCGAGCAGCTCCCACCGGAGGTCCTGATCGACGGTGAGGCCGGCCAGGGACTCGGAGCCGTCCAGCAGCGCCGAGACTCTATCCAGCTGGCTTTCGCTGCGGGCCAGCAGGGCGAAGGACTTCACGAACTGCAGCTGTGAGTCTGATCCCGCCGGAACTGCGCCGGCGAGGTCCCACAGCGTGTCCGCGGCGGCCACGGACGTCTCTTCACGGTGCTCTTCGGCGACGTAAAAGCTGAGCGTTGTGGCCAGCTGGCGGAGCTGGACCAGGATCAC
Organism: Arthrobacter oryzae; assembly: GCF_037911235.1. Taxonomy (GTDB): domain Bacteria; phylum Actinomycetota; class Actinomycetes; order Actinomycetales; family Micrococcaceae; genus Arthrobacter; species Arthrobacter oryzae_E. The sequence continues at coordinate 369,722 of NZ_JBBLYW010000065.1, read as the reverse complement.
CGAAGAATCGGATTCGGAGGCGATGTTGGCGAGGATCAGTTGAACGTAGCCGCGGGCCGGGGTTTCGCCGTCGCGCGCGGCGTCCCAGGCTGAGCCCCAGACGAGCGTCCGCGGCAGGCTCTCGCGGAAGTCCTTCAGGTGGGCCGTGGCGGTAGCGAGCGACTTCGGGTCAAGCCGGACCTTGGCGTAGGCGAGGTCGTCATCATTGATCAGGATCAGGTCGGGCTGCTGCAGGCCGGCGAGGGCAGGCACGTCGGTGCGTTCGCCGTCGACGTCCAGTTCCTCGCGGTGAACCCGGACAAGCTGCCCGTCGGTGACGTTGTAGAAGCCGACGGCGAGGCGGTGCGGCCTAATGGTGGGCTGCTCGGCAACGGCGGACTGCACGATGGCGAAGGACGTGATGACTCCTGCGTAATCCACGGCCACGTCCGGAGACAGCGTGTTGACGCCGGCCGTTTCCAGCCACAGCCGCCCCCACTGGTCCAGGTCACGGCCGCTGGCTTTTTCCAGCTCCACCATGAGGTCGCTGAGCTCCGTGTTCTGCCAGGCGTGCTTGCTGAAGTACTCGCGGACCCCGGCCATGAACTGCTCCGGACCCACCCAGGCAACCAGCTGGCGCAGCACCGAGGCGCCCTTGGCGTACGTGATGCCGTCGAAGTTCACCTCAACGTCCTGCAGGTCGTTGATCTCGGCGAAGATCGGGTGCGTGGTGGGCAGCTGGTCCTGGCGGTAGGCCCAGGACTTCTCCACCGAGGCGAACGTGGTCCAGGCGTGGCCAAACTCGGTGTTCTCCACCGCGGCCAGGTGGGACATGTATTCGGCGAACGATTCGTTCAGCCAGAGGTCGTTCCACCAGCGCATGGTCACGAGATCCCCGAACCACATGTGTGCGAGCTCGTGCAGCACGGTGATGGCACGGCGTTCAACCTGCGCGCCAGTGACCTTGCCGCGGAACACGTAACCTTCCAGGATGGTCACGGCGCCGGCGTTTTCCATTGCGCCGGCATTGAACTCGGGAACGAAGAGCTGGTCGTACTTCTCGAACGGGTAGGGGCAGCCGAACTGCGCCTCAAAGAACTCGAATCCCTGCCGGGTGAGCTCAAAAATGTTGTCCGCATCCAGGTACTGCATGAGCGACTTGCGAGCGAACACGCCCAGCGGAACAACGCGCCCGTCGGCGCACTTCACCTCGCTGCGCACGGACTGGTACGGGCCGGCGACCAGCGCCGTGACGTAGGAGGACAGCCGCGGGGTGGCGGCGAATTCCCAGACGGAGCGGGCGCCGCCGTCCTCGCCGGGAATGGTTTCGATGGGGACAGGCGTGGGGGAGTTGGACACCAGGTCCCAGTGCGACGGCGCGGTGACGGTGAACGTAAAGCTCGCCTTCAGATCGGGCTGCTCGAACACTGCGAACATCCGGCGGGAATCCGGAACCTCGAACTGCGTGTACAGGTAGACCTCGTTGTCCACCGGGTCCACGAAACGGTGGAGCCCTTCGCCGGTGTTCATGTACGGCGCTTCGGCGACTACCAGCAGGTCGTTTTCCGCGGCCAGGTACGGGAGCTGGATGCGTACACCGTCGGACACTTCCTTGGGGTCGAGTTCCTCGCCGTTGAGCATCACGCTGAGGACCTTGTCGGTTACCGCGTCGATGAAGGTGGAGGACCCGGGCCGCGCGCTGAACTTTACGGCGGTGGTGGTCCCGAAGACTTTGTCGCCCCGGGTCAGGTCCAGGCTGACGTCGTAGGACTCAACGGAGATGAGGTTGGCGCGCTCGCGGGCTTCGGCGCGCGTCAGGTTCATGCCTGGCAAGGTGTGGCCTCCAGAAAGGGTTGCGTATACCGGCCGGCAACGGTCATCGCCGGCACTCTGACGTCATTCTTTCACTCCAAGGGGCGATGGCAAGTTAGGTGGATCACGCGGCGGCGGCGCGGAGTAGCGTTGAGGTATGGGAAAGATCAGGGATTCGGTGGACGTCAGGGCATTGCGGTTCGCGGCGGTATTCCCTGTGTTGCTGGCCGCCGCCTTCGTTGTCTGCGCACTTTTGCTCAGGCCGGACGTGCCGGACCCCATGGCGGTGCGCTGGTCCGACGCCGGCCCGGCCGGGTTCGCGCCGTTTTCCGCCTTCGTGACCTTCGGTGGCCTGATCATCGTGGTGGTGGGCTGGCTCGTCCTGGGGCAGGCCGTGCCGTTGAACCGGCCCGCCATAATGCGGCGTCTGATGATGGGCGCGGGACTCAGCGTCAGCCTTTTTGTCACGACGGTGCTGGCTGCAGTGCTCGTGGGGCAGGCTGGAATCGCCGACGTCCGCGAAGCACGGGTCGACATGTCCGTTCTCGCCCTGGGAAGCGGGGCGGCGCTGCCCCTCGGCATCATCATGTGTTTCGTTTTCAAGGCCGACGAGCGGTGGTCGGTGGATGATGAGCGGGCGTTGCAGGAGGCGCTGGAGCGTGAACTGGACCCTGATCTTGCCGCGGATTCAGTGCGGCTGTGGGTCCACGCGCGCAGTTCGGTGTTTGTGATGCTGGGCATCGCCTCGCTCTTCCCTGCTGCGCTGATCGCCATTGCCGTCCCGTGGCTGGGCGCCCTCCTGGTGGTACTGGCCGTGCTGGCGGCGGCTTTCCTCTTCGCCCGGATCATCGTTGACCGCAGCGGGTTGCGGGTGTTCGTTGCAGGATTCGTCCGCGTCATGGAGATTCCGGCATCGGCGATTTCCTCGGCGGCGCCGGCGGATGTCCGTGCCGCAGACTACGGCGGCTGGGGCTACCGCCACCACGGCGGGACCACCGCCATGCTGGTCAGCAGCGGCCCCGCCGTCGTCGTCAACCGTGCCGACGGCAAGAAGGTGGCCGTCAGCGGCGGCAGCACCGCATCCGCTGAAAAGGTGGCCGCCGTCCTGTCCCGCGTGGCCGCCCGGGCCCGCGGCGAGAAGCGCCCGCCGCAGCCGTGAGGTCCGCAGCGCTGTCCGCGGAGTGTTCAGGGCAGGCAGCCGGGGCCCGCACCCTAGTACGCTTGGATCCGACCCCCGAAGCAGCCCGGAAGCCTACCGGTGCTAACGACTGAACGGACAATGCCGTGACCACTTCTTCCGACTTTCCGCGCGTCCACATCGCCACCGACCACGCGGGCATGGAGCTCAGCGCCCACCTGGTCGCCCACCTCACGGCCAAGGGTTACACCGTAGTGGACCACGGACCCAAGGAATACGATGCGCTGGACGACTACCCGTCCTTCTGCATCAACGCGGCCCTGGCTGTCGTCGCGGACCAGGCTGCTGGCGTCCACGCCCTCGGCATCGTGCTCGGCGGTTCGGGGAACGGCGAGCAGATCGCCGCCAACAAGGTCAAGGGCGTCCGTGCCGCACTGGCCTGGAACCTGTCCACGGCAACACTGGCCCGCGAGCACAATGACGCCAACGTCGTCGCGGTCGGCGGCCGCCAGCACAGCGTGGACGAGGCGACGGAAATCATCGAGGCCTTCCTCCAGGAGCCGTTCAGCAACGATGAGCGCCACGTCCGCCGCATCGGCAAGATCGCGGCCTACGAAAACACGGGCGAGGTAATCGCCTAGTGCCCGAAGGGCATTCGGTCCACCGGCTGGCCCGCCAGTTCGCGGACGTGTTCTCCGGCCAGTGCCTGGCCGTTTCGAGTCCGCAGGGCCGGTTCGCCGATGGCGCGGCGCTGCTGGACGGGCGCACCCTCGTTGGCACGATGGCCCACGGCAAGCACCTTTTCCTGCGTTTCGAGCACGGGCTCGTCCTGCACGTGCACCTCGGCCTCTACGGCGCCTGGGACTTCGGCGGCGATGCCACGTTCCGGGGCGCGTCCAGCATCGGCGCGCCCCGCAAGGTGGGGGAGCGGGAAGTGTTCGACGATGGCGTGACGGGCGCCGCTGCCCTTGACGGCAGCACCGGCAGCAGTGTCGACGGCGATACGGCGTACGCGGGCCCGCCGGCGCCCGTCGGCGCCGTCCGCGTCCGGCTTGCCGGCGGCCACGGCTGGGCGGACCTCAGGGGCGCCACGACGTGCCACGCCATCACGGAGGAGGAGGCCGGCACCGTACTGGGCCGGCTGGGTCCGGACCCGCTGCGGAACCTTCCCGGGGACAAGGAAGGCTTCATCGCGGGGGTACGCGCCCGGAAGACGCCCCTTGCCGCGCTGCTGATGGACCAGAAGGTGATAGCCGGCGTCGGGAATGTCTACCGCGCCGAACTGCTCTTCCGCCAGGCCCTGGACCCCTGGCTCCCCGGACGCTCCCTGGACACGGACGCGGCCGGCGCACTGTGGGAAGACACTGTCCGCGTGATGTCCGACGGCGTCCGCGACGGCAGGATCATCACCACGCCTCCCGGTTACTGGACCGAGCCCGCTGCCGGACTTCCGGCGCCGGAGGAGTCGCACTTCGTCTACCGGCGGCACGGCCTCGACTGCCGCGACTGCGGAACCCCCGTGGCGCTGACGGACCTTGCGGCCCGCAAGCTCTATTGGTGCCCCGTGTGCCAGCAGGCGTCCTGAGGCAACAAAAAAGCCCCTCCGGAGAGGGGCTGTTTGGTGTCTTGGAGAAGACTTGTTGTCCTGGAGGGGACGACTTGTCCTGGAGGGGACGACGGGAATCGAACCCGCGTAATCAGTTTGGAAGACTGAGGCTTTACCATTAAGCTACGTCCCCGTGGAGATGCGTTACTGCTGCATTTCTTCCGGTCGGCTGCTCGAGCCGGATACAACTAAACCTAATTCAGGGCCCCGGTGTCAAATGTGCATATCCGGCCGTTATGACCGTAGACTGTTCTGTGCACTTACGGGGTGTAGCTCAGCTTGGCTAGAGCGCCTGCTTTGGGAGCAGGAAGTCGCAGGTTCAAATCCTGTCACCCCGACTCTGCAGCTTGTCAGATCATTGCGTTTGCAGAACCCCATCCCACAAAACCAGGAGTACTTAGACTGTGAAGAGCGCTGTCGAGAACCTCACCCCCACGCGGGTCAAGCTCAATGTTGAGGTCCCTTTTGAGGAATTGAAGCCCAGCATCGAAGAGGCATACAAGACTGTTGCTTCGCAGATCCAGGTCCCTGGCTTCCGCAAGGGCAAGGTCCCCGCAAAGCTGATCGACCAGCGTGTCGGCCGCGGCTACGTGCTGGAGACCGCCATCAACGAAGGCCTCAACGGCTGGTACCAGGAGGCCGTCCAGGAAACTGGAATCCGCCCGCTGAGCCGTCCCGAGGTTGAAATCACCGAAGTTCCGGACCCCACCGCGACCGACGGCGAACTCAAGTTCCACGCTGAAGTCGACATCCGTCCCGAGATCGAACTGCCGGACTACGCCGGCATCAAGGTCGAGGTTTCGGCTGCCGAGTCTTCCGAAGCAGACGTTGACAAGGCACTCGACGAACTCCGCGGCCGCTTCGGCACGCTGAAGTCCGTGGACCGCCCCGCCGCGGACGGTGACTTCCTGACTATCGACATCACCGCCTCGATCGACGGCGCTGAAGTTGACTCCGCTTCCGGCCTGTCCTACCAGGTCGGCGCCGGCACCATGCTCGAGGGCCTGGACGAGGCCGTTACCGGCCTCAGCGCCGACGAAGACGCCATCTTCGAGACCACCCTCGTTGGCGGCGACCACGCCGGTGAAGCCGCCCAGGTCAAGGTAGTGGTCAAGTCCGTCAAGGAGCGCGAGCTTCCCGAGGCCGACGACGACTTCGCCCAGCTGGCATCCGAGTTCGACACGCTGGCCGAACTGCGCGAGGACCTCGCCAAGCAGGCTGCCGAATCGAAGGTTGTCGAACAGGGTGTCGAGGCGCGCGACAAGGTCCTGGACAAGCTCGTTGAGCTCGTTGAGGTTCCGGTCCCCGCTTCGGTTGTCGAAGAGCAGCTGGAGCAGCACTTCAAGGCCGAGAACTCCCACGGCGAGGGCGAGCACGACACCGAAGAGCACCGCGCGGAGGTCAAGGCCAACACCGAGCGTGCCTTCCAGAACGAGATCATCCTTGACGCCATCGCTGACAAGGAAGAGGTCGGCGTCAGCCAGAACGAGCTGATCGACTACATCGTGACCACCGCCAGCCAGTACGGCATGGACCCGAACCAGTTCGCCCAGATCATCGACCAGTCCGGCCAGGTTCCCATGATGGTTTCCGAGGTCCGCCGCCGCAAGGCGCTGGCCGTAGTCCTGGGCCAGGCCGACGTCACGGACTCCGAAGGCAACAAGGTTGACCTGAGCGACTTCGTCCGCCCCGGCGGCGAAGAAGCTGCAACCGCTGAGGCTGAAGAAGCTCCGGCCGCTGAGAGCGAAGCCGTTGAAGGTGAAGCTTCCGCTGAGGAAGCCACGCCGAGTGATGACCCGGCAGCAGTGAAGTTCTAACACCCGTTGCACGGAAGCCCCCGGATCCCTGATCCGGGGGCTTCCCCCGTTAAGCCCGGAATGGTTAAGCCCGGAATTTCCAGGGCCGGAATGGCGGCTGTGCCGTGCTGTGCGTTGCCGTTGCGCCAATCGTGCGCCGTCAGCGAACAGTGCGATCCGTGAGAACAAAAAGGCCGCGAAACCGGTTAGTGTCCAAGTAGTGATTTTCAGTGGCGTCGTCCCGTGACGTCACCGTCGCCAGCGAGAGGTAAGTACATATGTCACAGCAAGCAGGGGGCCCCCGGATGGCTACTGTCGATCCGGCAGCCCAGGACAACTACATCTACAACCGCCTGCTGAAAGAGCGAATCATCTGGCTTGGCTCCGAGGTCCGCGATGAAAACGCCAATGCGATCTGCTCGCAGTTGCTGCTCCTGTCCGCGGAAAACCCGGATAAGGATATCTACCTTTACATCAACTCGCCGGGCGGTTCCGTGACGGCAGGCATGGCCATCTACGACACCATGCAGTTCATCCCCAACGACGTCGTCACCGTCGCCACCGGCCTGGCTGCGTCGATGGGCCAGTTCCTGCTCTCCTCCGGCACCAAGGGCAAGCGCTACGCCACCCCGAACGCGCGTATCCTGATGCACCAGCCGTCCGGCGGCATCGGCGGCACGGCGTCGGACATCAAGATCCAGGCCGAGCTCATCCTCCACATGAAGAAGGTCATGGCGGAACTCACCGCCGACCAGACCGGCCAGTCCGTGGAGACCATTCTCAAGGACAATGACCGCGACAAGTGGTTCACGGCAACGGAAGCCCTCGAGTACGGCTTCTTCGACAAGATCGCCGCTCACGCGGGATCGGTGGCCGGCGGCGGCGGAACACAAAACGCCAGCGGCTCGGAAAAGTAACCGGCTTAGACAGAAATGATTCCAGGAGAAATGAACATGAACTACAATTTCGGATCGTCTGCCGGGAACCTGCCCACCAGCCGCTATGTGCTGCCGCAGTTCGAGGAGCGCACCCCCTACGGCTTCAAGCGCCAGGACCCGTACACCAAGCTCTTCGAGGACCGGATCATCTTCCTCGGTGTGCAGGTGGACGACGCTTCCGCCGACGACGTTATGGCCCAGCTGCTGGTGCTTGAGTCCACCGACCCGGACCGCGACATCACGCTGTACATCAACTCCCCGGGTGGCTCCTTTACCGCCATGACGGCCATTTACGACACCATGCAGTACATCCGTCCCGAGATCCAGACTGTGTGCCTGGGCCAGGCGGCAAGCGCCGCCGCTGTCCTGCTCGCAGCCGGGACACCGGGCAAGCGCCTGGCACTGCCCAACGCGCGCGTGCTGATCCACCAGCCGGCCCTGTCCGGCGGCCAGGGCGGCCAGGCTTCGGACCTCGAAATCCAGGCTGCTGAAGTGATGCGCATGCGCTCCTGGCTCGAAGACACGCTGGCCAAGCACTCGGGCCGCACGTCCGAGCAGGTCAACAACGACATCGAACGTGACAAGATCCTCACAGCCGCTGAGGCGCAGTCCTACGGGCTCATCGACCAGGTCCTTGACTCCCGCAAGATCAAGCCGCAGGCGATCGCCAGGTAACTGGCACGACACGCGGAGCCGGTGCGGTTCATGAAAAATGGACCGCACCGGCTTTCGTTTTCAATACGTAAGGTTCCACCCCTCAGGCCGAATGTGACCTAGAGTGGAACATGTCACGGCCGGACCTTCCGGACCCACCGTGATTCCAGCAACCGGTGCAGTGCTGCGGTGGCAGCAAGATACTAAGGGGTTCACATATGGCTCGGATTGGCGAGAGCACGGATCTGCTGAAGTGCTCTTTCTGCGGAAAGAGCCAAAAGCAGGTGCGAAAGCTCATTGCCGGGCCCGGCGTGTACATCTGCGACGAGTGCATTGAACTCTGCAACGAGATCATTGAAGAGGAGCTCGCGGAAGTAGCGGACCTCGGCAGCTTCGAACTGCCCAAGCCGCGGGAGATCTTCGACTTCCTGCAGGAATACGTCATCGGCCAGGAGCCGGCCAAGCGCTCCCTCGCCGTCGCGGTGTACAACCATTACAAGCGGATTCAGGCCGGCCACGCCCCCAAGAGCGGCAGCCTCGCCGAAGGCGTCCATCACGACGACGTCGAAATCGCCAAGTCGAACATCCTCCTGATCGGCCCCACCGGTTGCGGGAAGACCTACCTGGCCCAGACCCTGGCCCGGCGCCTCAACGTTCCTTTCGCCGTCGCGGACGCCACGGCGCTGACCGAGGCCGGCTACGTGGGTGAAGACGTCGAGAACATTCTCCTGAAGCTCATCCAGGCCGCCGACTATGACGTCAAGAAGGCCGAACAGGGCATTATCTACATCGACGAGATCGACAAGATCTCCCGCAAGAGCGAGAATCCTTCCATCACCCGGGATGTCTCCGGCGAGGGCGTGCAGCAAGCGCTGCTGAAGATCCTGGAAGGGACGGTTGCCTCGGTTCCCCCGCAGGGCGGACGGAAGCACCCGCACCAGGAATTCATCCAGATTGACACCACCAACGTGCTGTTCATCGTTGCCGGGGCGTTCGCCGGCCTCGAAGAGATCATCGGCTCGCGGTCCGGACGCAAGGGCATCGGCTTCGGTGCTCCGCTGAATGAAGTCAAAAACAACGCCGACTCCTACGGCGAGGTCATGCCGGAGGACCTGCTGAAGTTCGGGCTGATCCCGGAATTCATCGGCCGGCTTCCGGTCATCACCACGGTTTCCAACCTGGACCGGCCTGCCCTGATCCAGATTCTGTCCACGCCGAAGAACGCCCTGGTGAAGCAGTACCAGAAGATGTTCCAGCTGGATGGCGTGGAGCTGCTGTTTGACGACGAAGCACTGAACATGATCGCGGACCAGGCACTCGAGCGGGGGACCGGTGCCCGCGGGCTCCGCGCCATCATGGAGGAAGTACTCCTCCCCGTCATGTTCGACCTCCCGAGCCGGGACGATATCGCCAGCGTTGTGATCACGGCTGACGTGGTGGCCAAGAAGGCCCAGCCCACCATGATCGCCCACGATGTCGTGGCGAAGCGGCGGAATAAATCTGCTTAGTTCTTTGCTCTTGGTAGATGCGCGCCTGAGTGCGCCATGCCCTGATGACCTTTCCAAGGAGACCACCGTGCCTGAAACCACCGTGAGCAAAGCCGACTTCTGGTTCGACCCCCTGTGCCCCTTCGCTTGGATCACGTCCCGCTGGGTGGGCGAGGTGGAGGAGGTCCGTGACATCGAAACCGAATGGCACGTGATGAGCCTTTCGGTGCTGAACGAGGGCCGGGAGCTCGACCCTGACTACCGGAAAGCGATGGACAAAGCCTGGGGACCCGTCCGCGTGATCATCGCCGCTCGTGAGCAGCATGGTGACCACGTCATCAAGCCGCTCTATGACGCAATGGGCAGCCTGATCCACGACGGCGGCGAGCAGGATTTCGGCGTCGTCATCAGTAAGGCCCTGGCCGAATGCGGCCTGCCCGCCGGGCTCGCCGCCGCAGCCTCCTCGGACGCCTTCGACGAGCAGCTGCGCGCCAGCCATGAAGAGGGCATCTCCCTTGTGGGGCAGGATGTGGGAACGCCGGTGGTGGCCTTCAACGGCACGGCGTTCTTTGGTCCGGTGCTGACGCGCATTCCCAGGGGCGAGGAAGCCGGCCGCCTGTGGGACGCCGCAGTGACACTGGCCGCTTGCCCGCACTTCTTCGAAATTAAGCGAAGCCGCACCGAGCGGCCCGAATTCAACTAACGTCAGGCCCATGAGAATTACTGTCCTGTAATTCGCCGGGGACCCTTGCGGATGCCCCGGAGGAGGACAACAATAGTTCTTACCCACTTCGAAAGAAGAGGGACACGGAAACCAAAGATTCAGTGACACGCATCTGACGCAGCCTTCGGCAAAGTCAGAAGCTGGCTACCAGTGACGAGGTAGGAAGACCTGAAATTCCGAGGATTCCGCCAGATTGTCACAGACGTCACGAGACAATCGAAAAAGTCGAAGCCCCACCAACGGCAAAACGCTGATGGGGCTTCCCCTTTGCCCTGAAACTGCCGGCTAGGCGCCCGGCGCGTCCTCCGGCTGGGCCAGGACCACATCGCTGACCGTCAGTTCGCCTTCGCCAGCCACGAGTGTCAGCTCGCGCGCATTGGAGGCGGCTTTCAGGTCGGCGAGGCCTGCCTTCAGCTGGGTGGTGATCGACTCCGTGGCTGTGATGGTGGCGGACAGCACCTCAGTGCGCTGCTTGACCTTCGCCTCGGACTTGGCCTTGCGGATGCCGCTCAGCGCCACCCCGACAGTCGCGAGCATGGTGGTGTCGCCGTCGGAGACCTCCAGGACGGCCGGCCACTCGGCGCGGTGCACTGATCCGCTGCGCCACCAGCCCCAGACCTCTTCGGTGGCGAACGGCAGGAACGGTGCGAACAGCCGCAGCAGCGTGTCCAGCGTGGTGGCCAGCGCCGCCAGCACCGACGCCTTCTCGGGTTCGCCGGCCGCACCGTAGGCGCGGTCCTTGATGAGTTCCACGTAGTCGTCCGTGAACTGCCAGAAGAAGCTCTCGCTGATCTGCAGCGCGCGGGCGTAGTCGTAGTTCTCGAACGCCTTGGTGGCCTGGGCCACGACGTCCGAAAGCTGGGCCAGCACGGCACGGTCCAGCGGGTTGGTCAGCACGGACAGGTCCGTGGAAACCACTGAGTTCTCCGTGGCGCCCAGGTTCAGGACGAACTTCGAGGCGTTGAGGAGCTTGATGGCCAGGCGGCGGCCGATTTTCATCTGCGCGATCTCATAGGCGGTGTCCGCGCCGAGCTTGGCAGACGCCGCCCAGTAGCGGACCGCGTCGGAGCCATACTCCTCGAGCACGTCGGTGGGAACGATCACGTTGCCCTTGGACTTTGACATCTTCTTGCGGTCCGGGTCGAGGATCCAGCCCGAGATGGCTGCGTGCTTCCAGGGTGCCGCGTCCTGCAGCGCGTCGGCACGCACGGCCGTGGAGAACAGCCACGTCCGGATGATGTCGTGGGCCTGCGGGCGCACGTCGAACGGGTAGACCTTGGCGAAAAGCGCCTCGTCCGTGCTCCAGCCGCCCACGATCTGGGGCGTCAGCGAGGACGTGGCCCACGTGTCGAGGACGTCGGCGTCACCGGTAAAGCCGCCCGGCACGTCGCGCTGGGCTTCCTCGTATCCGGGAGCGGCGTCAGCAGCCGGATCGACCGGGAGCTGCTCGTCTGTCGGCAGGACCGGGGCGTCGTAGTCCGGGTTCCCGTCGGCGTCGAGGGGATACCAGACCGGCACCGGCACACCGAAGAAGCGCTGGCGGGACACCAGCCAGTCACCGTTCAGCCCGGAGATCCAGTTTTCGTAGCGGGAGCGCATGAAAGCAGGGTGGAATTCGATCTCCTTGCCGCGTCCGATCAGGCGTTCGCGACGGTCCTCATCCCGGCCGCCGTTACGGATGTACCACTGGCGTGAGGTCACCACTTCGAGGGGCTTGTCGCCCTTCTCGAAAAAGTTGACCGGGTGCATGATCTTCTTGGGCTCGCCGTCGAGGAGGTCGCCAGCGGTCAACTGCTCTACCACTGCTTCCTTGGCGCTGAACACCGTCTTGCCGGCGATGGCGGCAAAGGCTGCACGGCCTTCCTCGGTGGTGATCCACTCCGGGGTCTCGCCGACGATGCGGCCGTCGCGGCCCACGATGGCACGGGTGGGCAGCTGGAGCTCGCGCCACCAGGTCACGTCGGTGAGGTCGCCGAAGGTGCAGACCATGGCGATGCCGGAGCCCTTGTCCGCCTTGGCGAGGTGGTGCGCCTTCACCTCCACCTCGACGCCGAACAGGGGAGAGGTGACCTTCTTGCCGAACAGCGGCTGGTACCGTTCGTCGTCGGGGTTTGCCACCAGGGCGGCGCAGGCGGCCAGCAGTTCAGGGCGGGTGGTCTCGATGTAGATCTTCTCGCCGTCTTCGGTGAAGAACGGGTAGCGGTAGTAGGCCCCGGCGACCTCGCGGTCCTCGAGCTCGGCCTGCGCAACAGCTGTGCGGAAGGTGACGTCCCACAACGTGGGGGCTTCTGCCATGTAGGCGTCGCCGGCGGCGAGGTTCGCAAGGAAGGCGCGCTGGGAGATGGCACGGGACTTGTCGTCGATGGTCCGGTAGGTCAGGTCCCAGTCAACGGACAGGCCCAGCGTCTGGAACAGGTTCTCGAAGACCTTCTCATCCTCGACGGCGAGTTCCTCGCACAGCTCGATGAAGTTCCGGCGCGAGATGACATCAAAGTCGCGCTGGTTCTTGGCGGGCTCAGCGGGCGGGCGGTAGCCGGCGTCGTAATGGATGGCCGGATCGCAGCGCACGCCGTAATAGTTCTGGACGCGGCGTTCTGTGGGCAGGCCGTTGTCGTCCCAGCCCATCGGGTAGAAGACGTTCTTGCCGGTCATGCGCTGGTATCGCGCCAGGACGTCGGTCTGGGTGTAGGAGAACATGTGCCCCACGTGCAGGGATCCCGACGCAGTGGGCGGGGGAGTGTCGATCGAGTACACCTGCTCCCGCGTGGTGTCCGGGTTGAACTTGTAGGTCCCTTCGTCAAGCCAGCGCCGGGTGAGGGCGTCTTCCAGCCCCTCGAGGGCGGGCTTGTCCGGAACGTTGATGGGGGCGGTGGTGGGCGTGTCTGTACCCTGAGTGTCTTCAGCCATGGGGCAATTGTTTCATGATCTCTTCCATCGCCTGCGCGACCCCCTGCCGTGGCACCCCGTGACGCCCGCGTGCTGCCGGAGTTGCTCCGGCGCTAGGGTGGTGCCATGACTGAGGAAAAGCGCACAAAGGCAGCAGTAGTAACGGGAGCAAGCACGGGAATTGGCGAAGCCACAGTCCGCGCGCTGAGGGCCGAGGGGTGGACTGTCTTCGCAGTCGCCCGCCGGGCGGACCGGCTGGCGGCGCTGGCCGAGGCCACCGGGGCGGCGGCGGTTTCGGCGGACATCGCCGACGACGACGACGTGGAACGGCTCCTGGCCGAGGTGACCCGGGCCGGCGGTATCGACACACTGATCAACATTGCCGGCGGCGCCAGGGGCGCGGACCGGATAGCCGAAGCCAAAACCGAGGACTGGGAATGGATGTTCGACGTGAACGTCCTGGGCACCATGAAACTGACCCGGGCTTTCCTTCCCATGCTGAGGGCCTGCGGGGAAGGGACGGTCCTGAACCTGACATCGACGGCGGGACTCGCCGCCTATGAGGGCGGTGCCGGCTACAACGCGGCCAAGTTCGCCCAGCACGCCATGACCGGAGCGCTCCGGCTGGAAGAGGTGGAAAACAATCTCCGTGTCATCGAAGTTGCCCCGGGCCTCGTGCAGACAGAGGAGTTCGCCCTCAACAGGCTGGGCGACCAGGAGGCGGCCGGGAAGGTGTACCAGGGCGTGGAGAAGCCGCTCACGGCTGAGGACGTGGCAGATGTGGTCCGCTACGCCGTGACGGCACCGCATCACGTCAACCTGGACCAGATCGTGATCCGGCCGGTGGCACAGGCCGCCAACTACAAACTGATCCGCAAGCAGGGCTGAGAAGGGGCCCGGGGCCCACGGTTCAGGGCCCGGGCCCCCGGGCCCAAGGGGGCCGGGTGACCTGCTTGCCGGGACTTCCCAGCAACCCGGGTCTCCCCAGCAACCCGAGGTTCATCTCCGGTTGGTGTGCGCGTTGTGCGGCTGTGGCACGTTGTTGGCCCTCGGCGGTAACGGTGGCACGTGCACCTGCACACCACCAGAGTGGAGACCACACCATGCACCACCCGAAGACGCTCGGCGCTGCCATACTCAGCGCAGCCCTGCTCCTCGCGCTCCCGTCCCAAGCCGTGGCAGCCGACACCAACCCGCAGGGAGGCGACAACCACTTCGACCTCCAGGCACACCGGGGCGGTATCGGACTCACGGTCGAGTCCACGCTCGCCTCCTTCGCCACGGGAATCGAGACCGGCGTCACCACGCTCGAGCTTGACCTTCAGATCACCAAGGACGGCCGCGAGGTCGTCACGCATGATCGCAAGATCAGCCCGGCCAAGTGCCGGGACACGGCTCCGGTGGAGGCTGGCGATCCGCAGTTCCCCTATGTGGGCAAGTACGTCAAGGATCTGACCTTTGCCCAGGTCCGGAGCCTGGACTGCGGGACCCTCACCCTTCCCCAGTTCCCCGGACAGGCCGCCTCCCCGGGTGCACACATGCCCACTCTGGCGGAAGTCTTCGCTTTGGCGGACTCCTACCGGGCAAGCCGGGTGAAGTTCAACATCGAGACCAAGGTTGAAGCCGGCGCCCCGGAGCAGACGGCGCCACGTGAGCAGTTCGTGGACATAGCACTGAGGGAAATCAAGGCTGCCAACATGCAGCACCGGGTTTCCATTCAGAGCTTTGACTGGGGCGCCCTGCGCTTGGTCCAGCAGCGTGATCCGCAGATCCGCACCGTGGCCCTGACGAACAAGGACTTCCTCCAGGCCGGACAGCCCGGCAGCTCACCCTGGCTCGGCGGCATTGATTCGGACGACTTTGGCGGAGACCTCGTCTCTGCGGCCTCCCACCTGGGCTTCGACGCCATCTCCCCGGTGCATGGCTCGCCCCAGAACGGTTCGGTGGCCGATCCCGGCTATGTCCCCTATGTCACGGCCGACATGGTGCAGCGCGCCCATGCAGAGGGCATGCAGGTCATCCCGTGGACCGTGGACGATAAGCCCACCATGCGCTCGCTGATCGCCGCCGGCGTGGACGGCATCATCACGGACTACCCTGACAGGCTCCGCGCCGTCATGGCCGAGACCGGCATGAAGCTGCCGCAACAGTTCGAGCAGCCGAAAACCGGGCGCTAGCCTGCAGGCAGTCTCAGCGTCGCCAGAATCGCGGCGTGGTCGGTTCCGGGTACGCGGTGGACCGCGTACCCGGAACCGGTAATACCCGGGCTGGTAACCAGATGGTCGATGGCGATACCGGGCAGCCACTGCCCCTCCATCGGCCAGGTAGGAATGAGCCGCATTCCCGCGGAGGTCCCGATGTCCACCATCTTCCGGCCGTCAGGGCCGCCGTCGAGCAGCGCGCGAAATTCGGAGTGGTCGTACGTGGCGTTGAAATCACCGACCAGGAGGCGGTTGCCGGGGCGCGCCGCCAGCCGGGTCAGGGCGGCGAGATCGCTCCGCCACTGGTCAACGCGCACGTCCACTGGTGCCAGGGCATGGACGTTCGCGACTTCGAGGACGGCGGGCGCTGCGGTGCCTTCAACGGTGAGCCGGACGATCGGCATCTGGAACGGTGTATCGGGCAGGACGCCGACCGCTTCGATACGGTGCGCCGAGTAGATCGCGCTGCCGCCGGCGTCGTCCGTGGGATCGCTGTGCCGGTTCGGCAGCAGTTCAGGCAGCCCCGCGGCGGCAAGCCTGTCTTCGAGAGCCTGGGAATGCTCCTGGACCGTGAGCAGTCCCACGCCGTTCTCCCGCACCAGCCGGACGATTTCCGCGGCCTCCGCCTGGCCGAACTCAGAATTTATATTCATCACCGTGAGCGGCACCGTCCCTGCGCCGGCCTCCGGAGCGCCCCTCCCGTAATCCAGGGGGAACAGCCAGAAGAGCTGCGCGGCCGCGAGGGCAGCCGTCAGCCAGGCCAGCCACGCCCTTCTGCCGATGACGGACAAAGCCAAGGCGACTCCGGCAGGGATCACCAGCCAGGGAGTGAAGGCCAGGAGTTGGACGACGACGGTTGGCCACCCCGCCGGGATGGCGCGGAATACGGAGAGGACCGCCAGCGGCAGGCTCACCAGCAGCGCGAGCACCGGCCAGGCGGCGGACGGGCGCCGACGGGGCGGCACGGCGGCCGCGGACGTCGTGGCACGGATGGTCATGGCCTCGAGTCTATGCATTCCTTGAGCCTGTTTGTGCCCGGGATTGCCCCGCCAATACAGTAACTTCGGGTAATTCTGGGTAGAATCGGGTATCAGCGTTGACCCGGCCATCACCGGTGAGCTTCCGGAAGAACCTTCGGACTCCTGCCACGCAGGAACCCGGAGCAGTAGAACCGGACGGGTAAGCCCGTCACAGCAGCAAATGAGCGGCCGACGCCGGTGCTCCCCCTGTCACAGGGTCCGGCGACGGTAAGTGAGGTGGTACCGCGGTGCCGGTGTTGTTGGAAAGCAGCGCACGGGGCCGTCCTCGCATCCTGAATGATCCACTTGTTCACTAGCTCAACCCAGGATGTCGAGATGACCTATTACCCCAAGGCCTCAGCCGCACCGTCAGGCCCCGGTTCCACCAGCTCTCCTTCCAATACCTCCGCCTCAAACACCACTGCTTCCAACACCTCTGGTGTATCGGCCTCCGTGAAGTTCCCGGAGATCGAAGAGCGCATCCTCAAGTACTGGGACCAGGACGGCACGTTCCAGGCCAGCATCGACCAGCGCAGCGCAGACGCGCCCGGCGGTGCCCCCGGCAGCAATGAATTCGTCTTCTACGACGGCCCTCCCTTCGCCAATGGACTGCCGCACTACGGCCACCTCCTGACCGGCTACGCCAAGGACCTGGTGGGCCGGTACCAGACCCAGCGCGGCCGCCGCGTTGAGCGCCGCTTCGGCTGGGACACCCACGGCCTCCCCGCGGAGCTGGAAGCCATGAAGCAGTTGGGCATGACGGACAAGACCCAGATCGAGGCCATGGGCATCGACAAGTTCAATGACGCCTGCCGCGCCTCCGTCATGAAGTACGCCGACGAGTGGAAGAGCTACGTCACGCGCCAGGCGCGCTGGGTGGACTTCGACAACGATTACAAGACGCTCAACGTCGAGTACATGGAGTCCGTGCTCTGGGCTTTCAAGCAGCTGCACGAAAAGGGCCTGACGTACAACGGCTACCGCGTCCTGCCGTACTGCTGGAAGGACGAGACGCCACTGTCCAACCATGAGCTGCGCATGGACGACGACGTCTACAAGAACCGCCAGGACCAGACGGTCACGGTCACGTTCCCCATCACTGCGGGGGAGTCGGAGTTGTCCCGGCAGCTCGCCGGCGTACAGGCACTCGCCTGGACCACCACCCCCTGGACCCTGCCCACCAACCTGGCGCTCGCCGTCGGGCCTTCCATCACTTACGCTGTGCTGCCTGCCGGACCCAACGGCATCAAGGCGGCGTCCCCGGAGGCTCCGGTCTCGGGCAGCTTCCTCCTCGCGGCCGACCTCCTGGGCGCTTACGCCAAGGACCTTGGCTACGGCGACGGCACGGCCGGCGTTGAGGCCGCCGAGGCTGCGGTCACCGCCACCTACAGCGGCGCCGAGCTGGCCGGCCTGCAGTACCAGCCGCTCTGGAACGACTTCAGCGACGCCGAAAAGTACGGCACGGAGAACGCCTGGCGTTTCCTTGTGGCCGACTACGTGACCACCACCGGCGGCACCGGCATCGTCCACCAGGCGCCCGCCTACGGTGAAGACGACCAGAAGGTCTGTGAAGAAGCCGGCATCCCCGTGGTGCTGTCCGTGGACGAGGGCGCCAAGTTCCTGCCGCTCTTCTCACACGGCGACCTGCACGACATCGTTGGCCTGCAGGTGTTCGAGGCCAACAAGCCCATCACCCAGGTGCTGCGCGCCCAGGGCCGCCTGGTCCGCCAGGCCAGCTATGAGCACAGCTACCCGCACTGCTGGCGCTGCCGCAACCCGCTGATCTACCGCGCGGTGTCCTCCTGGTACGTGGAGGTCACCAAGTTCAAGGATCGGA
Source organism: Arthrobacter oryzae (assembly GCF_037911235.1). Lineage (GTDB taxonomy): Bacteria > Actinomycetota > Actinomycetes > Actinomycetales > Micrococcaceae > Arthrobacter > Arthrobacter oryzae_E. The sequence continues at coordinate 351,645 of NZ_JBBLYW010000065.1, read as the reverse complement.
TGTCCGAGCTGAACCAGGAGATCAACTGGATCCCGGGGAACGTCAAGGACGGCCAGTTTGGCAAGTGGCTCGCCAACGCCCGTGACTGGTCCATCAGCCGCAACCGCTACTGGGGCAGTCCCATCCCGGTGTGGCAGTCCAGCGACCCGGAATACCCGCGCACAGACGTCTACGGCTCGCTCGCCGAGATCGAAGCAGACTTCGGCCGGCTCCCGCTGAACAAGGACGGGCAGGTTGACCTGCACCGGCCGTTCATCGACGAACTGACGCGCCCGAACCCGGACGACCCCCGCACCCCGGAAGAAGGCCAGTCCGTGATGCGGCGCGTCGAGGACGTCCTGGATGTCTGGTTCGACTCCGGGTCCATGCCCTACGGCCAGGTCCACTACCCGTTCCAGAACGAGGAATGGTTCGACACCCACAACCCGGCGGACTTCATCGTGGAGTACATCGGCCAGACCCGCGGCTGGTTCTACATGCTGCACATCCTCTCCACCGCGCTGTTCGACCGTCCGGCCTTCCGCAACGTCATCAGCCACGGCATCGTGCTGGGTTCGGACGGGCAGAAGATGTCCAAGAGCCTGCGCAACTACCCGGACGTCTCCGAGGTCCTGGACCGCGACGGTTCCGACGCCATGCGCTGGTTCCTGATGTCCAGCCCCATCCTGCGCGGCGGCAACCTCGTGGTCACCGAGCAGGGAATCCGCGACGGCGTGCGCCAGGTCATCCTGCCGCTGTGGAACGTGTACAGCTTCTTCACGCTGTACACGAACGCGGCCGGTGGAGCCGGTGGAACAGAGTCGGGCTACGATGCGAAGCTGCGCTACGACGGCTACGCGGACACGCTGGACCAGTACCTGATGGCCAACACCGGCGACCTGGTCCGCAACATGACCGCCCAGCTGGACAGCTACGACATCTCCGGCGCCTGCGACGAACTCCGCAGCTACCTGGACATGCTCACCAACTGGTACGTGCGCCGCAGCCGCCAGCGTTTCTTCGACGAGAGCGTTGACGCCTTCGACGCGCTCTACACCGCGCTGGAGACCGTCACCCGCGTGGCCGCGTCCCTGCTGCCGCTGGTCTCCGAGGAGATCTGGCGCGGCCTCACCGGCGGCCGCTCCGTGCACCTGGCCGACTGGCCGGACGCGGACCTGTTCCCGGCCAACGCATCTCTGGTGGAAGCCATGGACCGGGTCCAGCAGATCTGCTCCACCGGATCCTCGCTGCGCAAGGCCGCGAACCTGCGCGTCCGCCTGCCGCTACAGGAGCTCACTGTGGTGGCACCCGGCGCGGGCGCGCTGGAAGGCTTCGCCGCCGTCGTCGCCGATGAACTGAACCTGCGGTCCGTCCGCCTGCTCGACGCCGAGAGCGCCTCCCCGGAGGAATTCGGCATCGAGCAGAAGCTCGTGGTCAACGCCCGGGCCGCCGGCCCGCGCCTGGGCAAGAACGTCCAGCAGGCCATCAAGGGCTCCAAGTCCGGCGACTGGTCCGTGCAGGAAATAAACGGCGTCGCCGGTGTCGTTGTTTCTGGCGGGCTGGAACTGGAACCGCAGGAATACACGCTGGAAACCGTCGTGGCGGAAGCCGCGGAGGGCGAAGGATCGCGTGCGGCGGCCGTCCTGCCCGGCGGCGGGTTCGTGGTACTCAACACCGAAGTCACTCCTGAGCTGGAAGCCGAAGGTGCGGCCCGCGACATGGTCCGCGCCATCCAGCAGGCCCGCAAGGACGCCGGACTCAACGTGAGCGACCGGATCCGCACCACGGTCACAGCCAAGCAGGACGTCGTCGATGCCCTGCTGGCCAACGCGGAGCTCGTTAAGACCGAAACGCTCACGATCCAGCTGGACACCGTAGCGGACGACGTCAAGGAACCGCAGGTCAGCGTTGTCAAGACCGCGGCAGACAAAGTAGAGGCCTAAACAATGACCGACGAATTCTCCGTGGAGAGCGTCTACGCCGAGCTGCTGGGCAGGGCCCCGGAAAACAAAATGGAGCCGCGCCTCGCGCCGCTGTTCCGGGCCATGGATGTCCTGGGGGAGCCCAACAAGGCCTTCCCGATCATCCACGTGACCGGCACCAACGGCAAAACGTCCACCGCCCGGATGATCGAAGCCGGGCTCCGTGCCCACGGCCTGAGCACCGGCCGCTACACGAGCCCGCACCTCTCCAAGGTGACCGAACGGATCAGCATCGACGGCGCACCGGTACCGGATGCGACCTTCGTCCGCATTTGGGACGAGATCCGGCCGTACCTGCAGATCGTGGACAGCGAGCTCGAAGCCGAGGGCCAGCCCCGGCTGACCTACTTCGAGTGCCTTACCATCCTTGCCTTCGCCGTCTTCGCCGACCAGCCGGTCAATGTGGCCGTCATGGAGGTGGGTCTGGGCGGCATCACCGATGCCACAAACGTCGGCGACGGCCAGGTGGCTGTGGTGACCCCCATTTCGCTGGACCACACTGACCTCTTGGGCGACACCACCGAAGACATCGCCTACGAAAAGGCGGGCATCATCAAGCCGGGCGGTTTCCTGGTCAGTGCCGCACAGCCGGTCGGCGCCGCCCAGGTGCTGCTCGAAAAGGCCCGCGAAGTCCAGGCACCATACCGTTTCGAAGGCGTGGAGTTCGGCGTTGAATCCCGGACCGTCGCCGTCGGCGGGCAGGTGGTGACCATCCAGGGTTTGGCCGGGCGGTACGAGGAGCTGCTGGTGCCGCTGCACGGAGCGCACCAGGCGGAGAATGCCGCCGTCGCCGTCGCTGCGCTGGAAGCCTTCTTCGGCGGGGAGAAGGCGCTCGACGCCGACGTCCTCCAGGAGGCGTTTGCTACGGTCACGTCCCCGGGCCGCCTGGAAGTGCTCCGGACCGCCCCGACCATCATCGTGGATGCCGCCCACAACCCCGAGGGCATCCGGGTTTCGGCCGAGGCAATCCACGAGGCCTTCAGCTTCACCAGGCTGGTGGTGGTTGTGGGTGTCCTGAAGGAGAAGGACGCCGAGGAGATCCTGCGCCAGCTCAAGGAGTCCCTGGGTGACCTCGCCGCCGAATACTGCTTCACCCAGTCCAACTCGCCCCGGGCAGTCCCGGCCGAGGACCTCGCGGAAATCGCGCTGGACCTGGGCTTCGGCGAGGACAACATCCATGTTGCCGAGAAGCTCGACGACGCCCTGGAGTGGGCCGTGGAGCATGCCGAAGCCAACGAGGACCTCGCCGGCGGCGTCCTGGTGACCGGCTCCATCACGCTCGTGGCGGAAGCCCGGATCCTGCTCGGAAAGGCGGACGCCTGACCATGGCCAGACTTACAAAGGCGCAGCGGGAGTGGCGGCCGGGCATGCCCAGGAAGCGTCGCTCCACCAAAGTCATGTTCGCCTCCACGGTCCTGGTGCTCGAAGGGTTCGTTGCCTTCTTCGCCACGCTGGCGGTCTTCGGTCTCCGCCGCGACGAGTTCCCGCCGGCAGTGATCCTCTCCGTCGGCATTGGCCTGAGCCTGCTGCTGGTGTTCACCTGCGCCGTGCTGTCCAAGCCGTGGGGTGTGGCCCTGGGCTGGATCCTGCAGCTCGTCCTGATCTTCGCAGGATTCATCGAACCCATGATGTTCGTCGTGGGAATCCTCTTCGCCGTGGCCTGGTGGTACGGGATCCGGACCGGCATCCGGATTGACCGCGAGGCCGCGCAGCGCGAACGCGAACAGGCCGAATGGGAAGCCGCGCACCCCGAAGACCAAAGCAACTAGACTTATTTCCGAATCCCACCCCAACACATTGGAGCAGCTGTGAGCATTGAGCGCACCCTCGTCCTGATCAAGCCCGACGGCGTGACCCGCAACCTGACCGGCGCCATCCTCGGCCGGGTTGAAGCCAAGGGCTACACCCTGGCCGAGCTCAAGAAGGTCGACGCCAGCCGCGAACTGCTGGAGCAGCACTACGAGGAGCACGTGGGCAAGCCGTTCTACGAGCCGCTCGTCGAGTTCATGCTCAGCGGACCGGTCGTCGCGGCAATCTTCGAGGGCCACCGCGTGATCGAGGGCTTCCGTTCGCTCGCCGGCACCACCGACCCCACGACGGCGGCGCCCGGCACCATCCGCGGCGACTTCGGCCGCGACTGGGGCCTGAAGGTGCAGCAGAACCTGGTCCACGGTTCCGACTCCGTCGAGTCCGCCGAGCGCGAGATCAAGATCTGGTTCCAGGACTAGCCGCCACCAGCGCGCAACCAGCGCGAGCGGACACTTAGGCACCCTGCCTTAAGCGCGAGCGTACAGTTGAGGCCGCCGTTTCCGAAGAAACGGGGGCCTCAACTGTACGCTCGCACTTTGGGCCTAGTAGCCGGAGGTCCCGATGAACACCTGGATGAAGGCAAAGAAGATCGTGGCGATGACGGCCACGTAGAGCAGGGCGGTGACGATCCAGCCGGAGTCGCCAGCGATCTTCGCCGCGCCGGCCGGAACCTTGATCACCCCGTGCGTGATGTTCCGGACCGTGACCCACACAAAGAGCGGAATCATCGCGGCCCAGACCACCATGCAGAACGGGCACAAGATGTGGATGGAGTACAGCGCCTGCGACCACAGCCACACCACGAAGGCAAAGCCAAGGGTCACGCCGGCCTGCAGGCCGAGCCAGTACCACCGGGCAAACCTGGCGCCGGAGAGTACGGCCATGCCGGTGGTGATCACGACGGCGAAGGCCACGATGCCGATAAACATGTTGGGGAAGCCGAAGACGGAACTTTGCCACGTCTGCATCACGGCGCCGCAGGAGACCCACGGGTTGACGTCGCAGGCGGTGACATGGTTCGGATCCTTGAGGACCGCCAGCTTTTCCAGGACCAGGGCGCCTGATGCGAGCCAGCCGATCACCCCGGTGATGACCAGCAGCCAGCCGAACGGCTTGTCCCTGGTCATGGCGGGCAGGCTCTCCCCGGCCGCTGCATGCTCGCGGCGGTCGCCGTCCATCAAGTTGTGCTGCATGGAATTGGAGATGCTGGGCATGGGATGTCGCGTCCTTTTTCTCGAGGGCTCCTCGCCCCTGATTGTAACGCCGGAGGCTGGAAGGCAAGCACAGGCTCCGGCCGGCAGCGCCCTGATTGTGTGCGGGATGTCCCTGCTTCCACCGTGTTTGAGTGTCCGTATGAGAGAATGAAGCTGGCTGGAATACGATCCACATTCGAATTCCGGTCCGGTGGCTTGTTTGTAAGACCGCCAATGATGAGCAGGGCACGCTCCGGATCCATGACAGATCCCGGCCTCCCCGCAATGCCATTGGACGGCACCTGGTTGTGGCTTTCAGGAACAACGGGTTTCAGAACAATGCCGCCGGCCCTCCAGGGCTGCCGCACCCCACTGCCGGTGCGAACCTGAGGGTATCCAATTGACTTCTGTCAACGCCTGCGGGTTTTGACAATATGTGCCCCAATGGGTGCCGGATGTGGCGGTGCGTCAGGGGCAGGAGTGTCGCTACATATGGATAATGATCAGGTTCTAGCCGTTAACGAAGAATCCGCTGCAAGCGAAGAGGCAGCAGCGCCCCAAGCGCCCAGGAGGGCCGTCCGGACAAGGCGCAAAGCCGTCCCCAAGGCGGAGTCTGCCGAAGCCGGCGCATCAGAGGCAGCCCCGGCGGCCGAGACAGTCGCAGCAGAAGCCGGTGCGACCGAAGCTGTGGAGGAGAAGGTCCCGGCCCGCCGCAGCCGCTCCCGCAAGAAGGTGGAACCTGCCGAGCCGCTTCCGGTCTTCGCCGACGACGCCGCCGCGCAGGTTGACGTGCAGGGTGAGGCGGCTTCGGCCGAGGAAGCCGTGCCCTCAGCCCCGGCCGAAGCCGCCGTCGTTGAAAAGCCGGTCCGTCGCCGCGCCTCACGCGCCAAGGCGCCCGCAGCGCCCGTTGCGGAAGCCGAAGCAGCTGAAGAAGAAGTGGCCGCCGCCGGCCCGGAAAATGTAACCCCGGAAGCTGCACCCGAGGAAACTCCCATCCAGGAGCCGGCCACGTCGCAGGCACCCGCCGCAGCCGTCGGTGCGGAGCCTGAGCAGCCCGCAGCAGCCGTCGGTGCGGAGCCTGAGCAGCCCGCAGCAGCCGAAGCGGCCAGCCCCGTCGGTGCGCTCTTCCTTGAGCCCGGCGCGGTCACTTCCATGATTTTCCAGGCACCGGACCTGAGCACCGTGATCCGGCCGGCAGCCGCCCCTGCCGTAGCCAAGGAAAACGAAGAGGAAGGCACAGAAGACGACGGCGAGGAAGGCGAGGCCGGAGGCTCCCGCCGCCGCCGCAGCCGCGGACGCCGCGGCCGCAGCCGTGTGACTGACCGGGAAGCAGGCGGCGAGTCGGAACCTGCCGAAGGTGCTGCCGAAGACGAGGACACCGATGAGGAGTCCCCCAGGACCACGGACGACGGCGTGACCTCCCGCCGTCGCCGCCGCCGCCGCCGCGGCGACCAGGACCTTGAGCTGACAGGCGGGGGAGACGACGACCCGCCCAACACGGTGACCCGAGTCCGTGCGCCGCGCGCTGTCAGCGAGGCGCCGGTCAACAACCGCGTTACCTCCGTCAAGGGCTCCACCCGGTTGGAGGCCAAGAAGCAGCGCCGCCGCGAATCCCGCGACACCGGCCGCCGCCGCACCGTCATCACCGAGGCAGAGTTCCTGGCCCGCCGCGAATCCGTGGACCGCCAGATGATCGTCCGCCAGCGCGACGACAGAATCCAGATCGGCGTCCTGGAAGACGGCGTCCTCGCAGAGCACTTCGTCTCCAAGACCCAACAGGACTCCCTGATCGGCAACGTTTACCTGGGTAAGGTCCAGAACGTGCTGCCGTCCATGGAAGCCGCCTTCGTGGACATCGGGCGTGGCCGCAACGCCGTGCTCTACGCCGGTGAAGTGAACTGGGACGCCGTCAACCTCGAGGGCAAGCAGCGCCGCATCGAGAATGCGCTGAAATCCGGCGACTCCGTGCTGGTCCAGGTCACCAAAGACCCCGTAGGCCACAAGGGCGCCCGCCTTACCAGCCAGGTTTCCCTGCCCGGCCGCTACCTCGTCTACGTTCCCGGCGGTTCCATGACCGGAATCTCGCGGAAGCTGCCCGACGTCGAACGCAACCGCCTCAAGCGGATCCTCAAGGACCGGCTCCCGGAAGACGCCGGCGTCATCGTCCGCACCGCTGCCGAGGGCGCGTCCGAGGAGGAGCTGACCCACGACATCAACCGCCTGCGGGCCCAGTGGGAAGGCATTGAAAGCCAGGCCACGTCCACCAAGATCCTCGCCCCGGAGCTCCTCTACGGCGAACCGGACCTCACCATCAAGGTTGTCCGCGACGTCTTCAACGAGGACTTCTCCAAGCTGATCGTCTCCGGCGAGGAAGCCTGGGACACCATCGAGGCGTACGTGACGTACGTGGCTCCGGACCTGGTGGGCCGGCTCGAAAAGTGGACCAAGGACACGGATATCTTTGCGGCCTGGAGGATCGATGAGCAGATCCACAAGGCCCTGGACCGCAAGGTCTTCCTGCCCTCCGGCGGCTCGCTGGTGATTGACCGCACCGAAGCCATGACCGTGGTGGACGTCAACACCGGCAAATTCACCGGCAGCGGCGGCAACCTCGAGGAAACCGTCACCAAGAACAACCTTGAAGCGGCCGAGGAAGTGGTGCGCCAGCTGCGGCTGCGCGACATCGGCGGCATCATCGTCATCGACTTCATCGACATGGTGCTGGAATCGAACCGCGACCTCGTGCTGCGCCGCATGGTGGAATGCCTCGGACGCGACCGGACCAAGCACCAGGTTGCCGAAGTGACATCGCTGGGCCTGGTCCAGATGACCCGCAAGCGCATGGGCACCGGGCTGCTGGAAGTTTTCGGCGAGCAGTGCGAGGCCTGCGCCGGCCGCGGCATCGTCACCCACGACGAGCCCGTGGAGCACCGCCGCGCCAACACCGTTGCCGCCGAGCACCACGTACAGCGCACCGAAGCCCAGCAGCCTCCACGGACGGAGCGCAAGAGCCGCCGCCGCGGCAAGGGCGGCCAGCCGGTTTCCGAGGCTGCTCCGTCGACGCCGGCTCCGGCGCATCATGAGCCCACCGAGGCCGAGCGCCACGCCAAGGCCGAGGCCACCCGCGTGGCGCTGGCGAACATCGCTGCCGCTGCTCACGCAGCCCACCTGCACGACGCCGAAGCCGGCCACGCTGCCCCCGCTGCAGCCGCCGCGGCACAGGCAGTAGGGCAGGCGCTGGCAGCCCAGGGACCTTCCGGACAGGCACCCTCCGGGCAGGCGGGCACGCCGATCCGGGGAGGGGCCGCACAGCCCGCTACGGGCCAGCCCGCTCAAGCGCTGCCCTCCGCGACCCGACCCTCAACGAGCCAGCCAGCTCCGGCCGTGGCCCGGCCTGCCAAGGCATCCGAAACGGAGGTGGCTGCTTCGGGACGTCCGGCTGCGGTCCTGACCTTCGGGGGCGAAAAGGTGGCATTGCCGTTTGTCGAGCATGCCGGGGAAGCACCTGCCTCGGGCGCGGCCCTGACGCTTGACCGGCTGGCTGAGGCCTTCGCGCACCTTGGTGAGCCTGCTCCGGCTGAGGCACCGGCGGCAGCGCCCGAACAGCAGGTTTCGGCTCAGCCGGCGGCTCAAGAACCCGTCCAGGCACCGGCTGCACATGCTGAAGCCGACTACACCGACCACACTGCGGTGCAGGGCCGGGCGCGCCGTCCCCGCCGCAACCGGAGCGCCAGCCGTGCCCAGGGCGCAGCGAACCAGACGTCGGTGGAACACCATGAGACTGCTCCGGTGGCGGCGTCAGGTCACACCCACGAAGCAAAGGCACCCGAGCCGGCGCAGAAGGACGCGCCCGCCAAGGCGCCCGCTAACGAGCCGATCATCCTCGGCGTGGGTGTTCCCGCCTCCGAGCTCTGAGCCGCAGGCAGGTTCCACAGGCTGACATCGCGGGTGCGGCCCGAGGCAGGCGTAGCAATACGCCGGTTTCGGGCCGCACCCGCGAGTTCGTTGCGGGGAAACAGTAGGCTAGGGGACTGACACGGGGTGCCGCGCACAGGGCCGGCTGAGATCCACACCCGTTGAACCTGTCCGGTTAGCACCGGCGAAGGGATGTCTCCTTTGGCAATATCATTCCTGCCCACCCCTGCCTCCACGGCAGCCCCCGAAGGGTCCAACGGCGCCCCCGTGCGCAGAACCCCGCGGGTGCTGGCCATCGCCGGTTCCGATCCGTCAGGCGGGGCCGGGATCCAGGCGGACCTCAAGAGCATTGCGGCCAACGGCGGTTACGGCATGGCCGCCATCACTGCCTTGACGGCGCAGAACACCCACGGCGTCCGCGCCGTCCACGTACCCCCGGCGGAATTCCTGACCGCCCAGCTGGAGGCCATCAGCGATGACATCAGCGTCGACGCAGTCAAGATCGGCATGCTCGGCGACTCTGCGGTGATTGCCGCCGTCCGCAGCTGGCTGGCGAAGGCGCGTCCCGCCGTCGTGGTTCTTGATCCCGTCATGGTCGCCACCAGCGGGGACCGCCTCCTGCAGGAGGCGGCCGAGGCGGAACTGCGTGAACTCCTGCCCCTTGCCGACCTCGTCACGCCGAACCTGGCAGAACTGGCGATGCTCCTCAACGAACCCCTCGCCTGCGACTGGGAGGAGGCACTCGGCCAGGGCAAGCGCCTCGCCGCCCAGGCGGGCACCACGGTCCTGGTCAAGGGCGGACACCTCGACGGCGGTGCCTGCCCCGACGCGCTCGTCAACACCGAAGGCCTGCTCGCCCAGGACGTTGTGGTTGTCCCCGGCGAGCGGATCACCACCCGGAACAGCCACGGCACCGGCTGTTCGCTGTCCTCGGCGATGGCCACCGCGCAGGCAAGGCTGGGGGACTGGGAGGCATCGCTGCGGGAAGTGAAGCCGTGGCTGCAGGGAGCGCTCCGGGAGGCTGAAGGGCTGGAGGTGGGAACGGGCAACGGTCCGGTCCATCATTTCCACCATCTGGCACCCAAAGACCCGGACGCACCGGCCGAAGGGCAGTTCGCTGCGGCGCTCCGGCAGGACGCCGGGCCGGACCTGGACGACATCTACGGGCTGGACTTCATCCGCGGCCTGGCCGACGGCACCCTCACCGAGCAGCACTTTGCGTATTACCTCGCCCAGGACGCCATTTACCTGAACGGCTATTCCAGGGTGCTGTCCCGCGCCGCCGCCATTGCCCCCGCCGAGGCCGAGCAGCTGTTCTGGGCGCGCGCGGCCCAACAATGCCTTGAAGTCGAGTCGGAACTGCACAGGACCTGGCTCAGCACCCGGAACGTGGACGACGGCCTGGGGCCAGTGACCAAGTCCTACGTGGACCACCTGCTGGCGTCCTCCGTTTCCGGAAGCTATGGAGTGCTCGTCGCCGCGGTGCTTCCGTGCTTCTGGCTCTACGCCGAGGTGGGCACAACCCTGCACGGACAGTTCCTGGCGGCCGGCTCGCCGGCAGGCCACCCTTACGCCGAGTGGCTCCGTACCTACGCTGACGAGGACTTCGCCGCGGCCACCCGGGAGGCGGTTCGCATCGCTGACGCTGCCGCCCGTGCTGCATCTGAAACGCAACGCCAGGCCATGCGGGTGGCCTTCCGGCAGTCATGCCGCTACGAGGTGGACTTCTTCGACGCGCCGCGGCTGCACGCTGCACCTCAGAGGGTTCCGAAGCCGGTAGGATAGTGGGGCACGGTTCCGGAAGTCGTTGCAGCACCAGCCTGTATTACACAGAGTGGCGCCTATCACGTACTGCCACCGGAGCCAGCCTCATTTGCGACCGAAGGCAAAATTAGCGTATTCTAGATCTTCGGTGCTTACGCCAACACTTGGGTTATAACCTCAGGACGGTCCGTTTGGATTCCAAACGCATTGTTCGTGGATAACTCATGGGTTCCCCCGGGGAATCCACCGGCGTTGAGGCACAGCGTGAACCAGGCCAAACAATTTGGACCCAGGTTCCGCACGCAAATCTAGTAATAAACGTCGAGAGAAGTGAGTTCCCCAGTGGTGTACGCGATTGTCCGCGCAGGCGGCCGCCAAGAGAAGGTTTCCGTTGGAGACTTCGTTACCCTGAACCGCGTCCCCGGTGGAGCCGGCAGCACCATTGAGTTGCCCGCACTGCTCCTGGTAGACGGTGACAAAGTCACGTCTGCCGCTGCGGACCTGGCCAAGGTAACGGTTACGGCTGAGATCCTCCAGGACCTTCGTGGTCCGAAGATCGTCATCCAGAAGTTCAAGAACAAGACCGGGTACAAGAAGCGCCAGGGTCACCGTCAGGAACTGACCAAGGTCAAGATCACCGGTATCAAGTAACCTTCCGTTACTTTTCAGGTTTTCAGCAGATTCCCCAGAATTTTTAAGGCAGGCATTTCAAATGGCACATAAAAAAGGCGCGAGCTCCACTCGCAACGGTCGTGACTCCAACGCCCAGTACCTCGGCGTCAAGCGCTTCGGCGGCCAGGTAGTTTCCGCAGGCGAAATCATCGTCCGCCAGCGTGGCACCCACTTCCACCCGGGTGCCGGCGTAGGCCGCGGCGGCGACGACACCCTGTTCGCACTGACCCCCGGCGCCGTCGAATTCGGCACCCGCCGCGGACGTCGAGTCGTGAACATCGTTGCTGCTGCAGCTGCAGAGTAACAACAAGATCTAAACCGGTGGAGCGGGCCATGATGGCCCGCTCCACTGTTCTTTTAACCGCATTACAATCAATTTGGGCGTCCAAGACGGTCAGGTTAAGCACAGAGGAGATTCACGTGGCGAGCTTTGTAGACCGGGTAGTACTGCACGTATCCGGCGGTAGCGGCGGTCACGGCTGTGTCTCCGTCCATCGCGAGAAGTTCAAGCCCCTGGGCGGTCCCGACGGCGGCAACGGCGGCGACGGCGGCGACGTCATCCTGCGCGTTGACCCCCAGACCACCACGCTGCTGGACTACCACCACGCACCCCACCGCCATGCCACCAACGGCGGACCCGGCATGGGCGACTGGCGCGGCGGAAAGAACGGCGAAACCCTGATCCTTCCCGTTCCGGAAGGCACCGTCGTCAAGTCCAAGGACGGCCGTGTCCTGGCTGACCTCGTCGGCGAAGGCACCGAGTTCGTCGCCGCCGCCGGCGGTCCGGGCGGATTGGGCAACGCCGCACTGTCATCGCAGAAGCGCCGTGCTCCCGGCTTCGCCCTGCTCGGCATCGAAGGCGAGTCCAGCGACATCGTCCTGGAACTGAAGTCCATCGCGGACATCGCCCTGGTGGGATTCCCGTCCGCCGGCAAGTCCAGCCTCATCGCCGCCATGTCCGCGGCACGCCCCAAGATCGCCGATTACCCCTTCACCACACTGATCCCCAACCTGGGCGTCGTCCAGGCGGGTGACGTACGCTTCACCATCGCCGACGTCCCCGGACTCATCGAAGGAGCCAGCGAAGGCAAGGGGCTCGGCCATCACTTCCTGCGACACGTCGAGCGCTGCGCAGCTTTGGTCCACGTTTTGGACTGCGGTACGCTCGAAGCTGACCGCGATCCGCTCTCCGACCTGGCCATCATCGAAGCCGAACTCGAAAAATACGCGGTTGACATGAGCTACGCCGGCTCCGACGGCGAGGTTGTCCCGCTGAACCACCGGCCCCGCCTGGTGGCCCTGAACAAGGTCGACCTGCCTGACGGCAAGGACATGGCCGAGTTCGTCCGTCCCGAGCTGGAGTCCCGCGGCTACCGGGTATTCGAGATCTCCGCTACGAGCCATGAAGGCCTCCGCCAGCTCGGCTTCGCTATGGCGGAGATCGTCAAGGCCGCCCGTGACGCGGTGGCAGCTACGCCTCCCAAGGTGCACGCACCCGTGCTGCGCCCGCGGGCAGTCAACGAGTCCGGCTTCAAGATCCGCCGCGAGGAAAAGAACCTGGAGCCGCTGTTCCGCGTGCTGGGCGACAAGCCCGTGCGCTGGGTCAAGCAGACCGACTTCACCAACGAGGAAGCGATTGGCTACCTCGCCGACCGCCTGGCCAAACTGGGCGTGGAAAACGAGCTGTTCAAGCAGGGCGCCAAGCCCGGCGACACCGTAGTGATCGGTGAAGACGACGGCGTGGTGTTCGACTGGGAGCCCACCATGATGGCCGGCGCCGAACTGCTCGCCTCGCCCCGCGGCACGGATGTCCGCTTCGCCGACATCGGCGACCGCCCCACCCGCGGGCAGAAGCGCGACGAGCAGCAGGAGCGCCGCGACGCCAAGGCTGCGGCCCGGGCCGAGCTGGAAGCCGAGCGCAAGGCCGGGATCTGGACCGAATCAGTCAGCGGGCGCCGTGCCGCACGGCCGCTCAAGGAGAGCGGACTGACCACCGAAAATGAGGAGTGAACCCGCACACGTGACCGATAATTCCGCAATTGTCATCGAGGAACCCAGGACCGACGACCGCCGCATGCTCGCCAGGGCACGCCGCATCGTCGTCAAGGTCGGATCGTCGTCACTCACCAGCCTCAAAGGTGGGATCTCCGAAGAGGCACTGATTGAACTGTCCGACGCGCTGGCTGCCAAGCACAACGGCGGAACCGAGATCATCCTCGTTTCCTCCGGCGCCATCTCGGCAGGACTGGCCCCGCTGGGCCTTGTAAAGCGCCCCCGGGACCTCGCCACCCAGCAGGCAGCCGCCAGCGTGGGCCAGGGGCTCCTCATGGCCCGCTACACGCACGCCTTCGGAGCGCACGGCGTGACGGTCAGCCAGGTCCTGCTGACGGCGGACGACCTCATGCGGCGCAGCCACCACATGAACGCATTCCGCGCCCTGAACCGTCTCCTGAACCTCGGCGTCGTGCCCGTGGTCAACGAAAACGACACTGTGGCAACGCACAAGATCCGCTTCGGTGACAACGACCGGCTGTCCGCCCTGGTGGCGCACCTGGTCCGGGCTGATGCCCTGGTGCTGCTCTCCGACGTCGACTCGCTCTATGACGGGCCTCCCTCGAAGGGAGCCAAGCGGATTCCGCAGGTTGACGGCCCCCAGGACCTCGAGGGCGTCAACATCGGCAAGCCCGGTCAGGCCGGTGTCGGAACCGGCGGCATGCAGACTAAGGTGGAGGCCGCCACGATGGCCGCCGATTCGGGCATCCCCGCACTGGTCACGTCCACTGCGAACGCCGCCGCCGCCCTGAACGGCGAGGACGTGGGAACGTGGTTCTCCGTCAATAGCGGCCGCAAGTCGGTGCGCATGATGTGGCTCGCGCACCTCGCGCACGTGCAGGGCCGGCTGATTCTCGACGACGGCGCCGTCAGGGCTGTCCGGGACCAGCACTTTTCGCTGCTCCCGGCCGGTATCACGGCCGTTGAGGGCACCTTTGAATCCGGCGACGCCGTCGAAATGGTTTCGCCGGACGGTACGGTCATCGCCCGGGGGCTGGTCAACTATTCCTCCGACGAACTGCCGCAAATGCTGGGGCGTTCCACAGTGGAACTGGGGGAGTCCCTCGGCCGCGGATTCGACCGTGAGGTTGTTCACGTTGACGACCTGGTTCTGGTCTAGCGGACTGATTCGCCTAGACTGGAATGATGACTGAGGCACTGATTCACCAAGCCGCCGAGAAATCCAACGACTCCACGGACGTATCTGCCGCGCCGGAAAATGCCCAACTGTCCCCGGCTGAGGTCGAGGCTGCCGTGCACGCCATCGCTGACCGATCCCGCCACGCTGCCCGCAGCATGGCACGCGCGAACCGCGCCTGGAAGGACAAGGGCCTCCGCGCCATCGGCGCGGCACTGCTCGCGGGCAAGGCCCGGATCCTGGCCGCCAACGCCAAGGATGTGGAGGCCGGCCGCGCGAACGGAACGTCCGCGGCCCTGCTGGACCGCCTGACGTTGAATGACGCACGGATCGACGCCCTGGCAGCCGCGCTGGAGAATCTCGCGGGCCTCCCTGACCCTGTAGGGAACGTTGTCCGCGGCCAGACGCTGCCCAACGGCCTGCGCCTGCGCCAGGTCAACGTCCCCATGGGCGTCGTCGCCGCCATTTACGAGGCCCGCCCCAACGTGACGGTGGACATTGCCGGGCTGGCGCTGAAAAGCGGCAACGCGGTCATCCTTCGCGGAGGCACAGCCGCCGCATCCACCAACGAGGCCCTGATCAGGGTCCTCCGCGATGCCCTCGATTCCGTCGGCCTGCCCGCAGACGCCGTCCAGACGGTCGACGAGTTCGGCCGTGAAGGAGCCAACGTGCTGATGCGGGCGCGCGGCCGGGTGGACGTCCTCATTCCCCGCGGCGGCAGGGACCTGATCCAGACGGTCGTCACTAATTCCTCCGTCCCGGTCATCGAGACCGGCGAGGGCAACGTCCATATCTTTATTGACGAATCCGCCAGTGAAGATATGGCAGTGGACATCCTGCTCAACGCCAAGACCCAGCGGCCCAGCGTCTGCAACACGGTGGAGACCCTCCTGGTTCATTCCGGGTCCACAGTCCTGCCCGCCGTCGCCGCGGCGCTCCGGAAGGCCGGAGTCACCCTGCACGCCGACGAGCGGATCCGCGCAGCGCTGCCTGCGTCAGTGGAATCAGTGCCGGCCACTGACGAGGACTGGGCCACCGAGTACATGGACCTGGACCTCGCGGTCGGCATGGTGGACAGCCTTGACGAGGCGGTGCAGCACATCCGCAAGTGGTCAACCGGACACACGGAGGCCATCATCACCAACGACCTCGCCAACGCCGAACGCTTCATCTCCGAAATCGACTCGGCAGCGGTCATCGTCAACGCCTCCACCCGGTTCACGGACGGCGGGGAACTGGGACTGGGCGCCGAGGTGGGCATTTCCACCCAAAAGCTCCACGCGCGCGGCCCCATGGGGCTCACCGAGCTCACGACCACGAAGTGGATCGTCCAGGGCGAGGGCCAGATCCGCAGCTAGCAACGCTGTAACATGGAACAGAAGTCCGGAACGGCGGGAATGACCGCCGTCGTCATTGTGTGAACTCTTTAGGGGAGAAAATGCTGCTGCAGCAGGTGGGCGCGTCCGTCGCCGAACATGAAGAACTGGCTCCGCTGTGGGCCGAACCGTGGGTTTTCGGCGTGGCCATCTTTGCGATCATGCTCGTCATGATGTTCGTGACGCTGTCCTACAGCAACCTCGGCAACCGGCACGAAGCCGTCGAGGAGCACTCGGACCCCCACCGCCAGCACCCGAACAAGCACGATCACGGCCAAGGCCACTAACATCACTGCGGTCCTGAAGCGGCGCGGCGCCAAGCGCCGCCTGCGTTTGGGTGTGATGGGTGGGACGTTCGATCCCATTCATCACGGCCACCTTGTCGCGGCCAGCGAAGTTGCGGCCAAGTTCGGCCTCGACGAAGTGGTGTTCGTACCCACCGGGCAGCCGTGGCAAAAGACGCACAAACAAGTCAGCGAACCGGAGCACCGGTACCTGATGACCGTCATTGCCACAGCATCCAACCCCAGGTTTACGGTCAGCAGGGTCGATGTGGACCGTCCAGGCCCCACCTACACCATCGACACCCTGCGGGACCTCCGGACGCAACGGCCGGATGCAGACCTGTTCTTCATCACCGGCGCAGACGCCATGGCACAGATCCTGTCCTGGAAGAACATCGATGAACTGTGGTCGCTGGCGCATTTCGTCGGTGTGACCCGGCCGGGGCACGTCCTCGACGGGATGGGCCGGAAGGACGTCAGCCTCCTCGAAGTGCCCGCCATGGCAATTTCGTCCACTGATTGCCGGACGCGCGTCGCGGCCGGCAACCCCGTGTGGTACCTCGTGCCCGACGGGGTGGTCCAGTATATTGCGAAATACGGCCTGTATGCCGGGCAGTCCGACCCGGACAGCAAGGCCGCACCTACCGAGTTACACGAACCAGCCAGTACCGAGTGAGTTGTTAGATGAGCCAGGAACAGCCTCCCCTCCGTAGCCGCCGCGAATTGCGGCAGGCCCGAGTTGAGCGCGCGGAATCGCACCAGGATACGGGGCCCTCGGCACCGGGTCCCGTTCCCCCTGCCTCCAAACTGCCCGGAGACGGGACGCCGGCTGCTTCCCGGGAGGACGGCACAGGCCGGATCCGCCGGGTCGCTCCGGGTCCCGTGGACTCCGTCCGGACCCCCTCGGGATCGGAACGCTCCTCGCAGAGCCGGGCGAGGGACCGTGCTGCCCTTCGCACCATCAAGGAACTGGCGCAAAAGGAAGAGCGGCTGTCCGGCGGAGGTCCGCCCACACGCCGCCAGCTCCGCCTCCAGCAGCTCCAGGCGGAGGCCGCACCGGCCACGGCCGCGAACCCGATAGTTCCGCCGGCCCGCACCGCAGCCCAGCGCATCGTGCCGCAGGCACGTCCCGGGCAGCCGGCGCCTCAGGCGCGTCCGGGTCAGCCGGCGCCTCAGGCGCGTCCGGGTCAGCCGGCGCCGCAGGCGGCCACTCAGGGGGCGGAAGCGCCAGGGTCCGGTTCCCCGCAGGTGAACGCGGACAGCAAGCTTCCTGACGGCATGACCGTCGAACAGGCTCTCGCGGCGCGTTCCCTTATCGCCGAACAGGCCAGGAACCAGATTGCCAAGATGGAGCACATCGCGGCGAACGATCCCGAAGCGGTCGACCCGGAAATCCTCGCGGAGCAGATCGCCCTGGCCGAGCGCGCCGCGATCCTGAACAAACGGGCCTTGGCCAAGCAGAAGCTGGCCGAACAGGCCAGTCAGCCTGCCCACCCCAAGACCGAGCCGTCGGCCGTCAGCAACCTTGCGATGGTCACTCCGCTGGAGTTCGAGAAGGTACCGGGCATTGACCGGCCGGTGATGAAAAAGCCTGCCACGACGTATGTGCCTGTGGTCACCAATCCCGGCCCGCGCTTGCAGCCGCCCGGCGCCAAGGGTGCACGCAAATCCGGCCCGACGAGGCGGACTGCCGGGCCGGTGACAGGCCGTGCCGGCGTCCTTGCCCGCGCGGAGGCGGCAGCCAAGGCCGCTGCTGATCCTGCGGCAGCCCCGGCAGCGGCCTCGGCACCCGCTGATTCCTGGTCTGCCGAAGCCGGCGAGAATTTCGTTGACCGGCCGCGTGTGGCCGCCAATACCGCCTACGGCCTGGAGCCGCTGGACGCTGTCACCGCCGGGCTGGGCCGGGCCCACCGTATCCGGCTGCTGCAGTTGGCAGTCCTTGCACTGGGGATTGTCGCGCTGATTGCCGGCGTCACCATGATCATCAGCGGCCTGGCCCCCTGATCCAACGCACCAGCGCATCACCCTGCGCGGCTGCCCTTCCGACACTACGGCGCTGATTCCTTTAGCGCCGGACGAACATAGCTTTAAAACACTACAAGGAGTCCCGTGACTGCAACAGATTCATCCATCGCCATAGCCCGCGTAGCTGCGCGTGCCGCTGCGGACAAAATAGCCCAGGACATCGTTGGCCTGGACGTCAGCGAGCGTTTGGCCCTGGCCGATGTATTCCTGATCGCTTCGGCGCCCAGTGAGCGCCAGGTCAATGCCATTGTCGACGGCATCGAAGAGGAACTGGGCAAGCAGGATCTTCGTCCTGTTCGCCGCGAGGGCCGCTCCGGCGGACGCTGGGTCCTGCTGGACTACTCGGACGTCGTTATCCACGTCCAGCACGAGGAAGACCGTGTGTTCTACGCGCTTGAACGTCTCTGGAAGGACTGCCCCGTGGTGGACCTCCAGCTCGGGGATGACGCCTCGGCCAAGACAGCCGTCTCCTCCGAAAGCGAGTAGCGCGGAGACCCCACCGAATATGCCCGATTTGGAATTTTCGGAACGGCTGTTCTAAGATATTTGAGTTGCTTCGGAGAGATCCGGACGCAGAACCGGGCCCTACGGTGAAGACTGAAGGTGCCGGAGCAATGAAAATTCGGGGCTGTGGCGCAGCTGGTAGCGCACCTGCATGGCATGCAGGGGGTCAGGGGTTCGAGTCCCCTCAGCTCCACCGGATGGTCCGCCGAAATCGAAAGGTTTCGGCGGACTTTTTTGTTTCCCGCGCTGTTTTTGTACAGTTGCAGCGAACGACGGCGGATGGTCCGCCGCGCACCGCGGTCGAGTTGGCGTCTTACACGATTGTGGTTTAAGATAATCAAGTTGCTTACGGAGCTCGCTCCGAAGGAAACATGAGTTCGGGGCTGTGGCGCAGCTGGTAGCGCACCTGCATGGCATGCAGGGGGTCAGGGGTTCGAGTCCCCTCAGCTCCACCGATATCTCAACAGCAGAAGCCGCGCAGCCCCTGACGGGCCAGCGCGGCTTCTGCTGTTTAACGCTCGACTAATATGGGAGCGTGAACGAATCCCTTCCCCCTTGCCCTGAGTGCGCCAGCGAGTACACCTATGAGATGGGAGCATTGCTGGTTTGCCCCGAGTGCGCCCACGAGTGGTCCGCCGATGCCGCGGAAACTTCAGGAGCAGCGGCGGCAGTCATCAAGGACGCAGTGGGAAACGTCCTCTCCGACGGTGACACCGTGACCGTGATCAAGGACCTCAAGATCAAGGGAAGCTCCACAGTGATCAAGGTGGGGACGAAGGTCCGGGGCATCCGGCTCATGGACGGCGTGGGAGACCATGACATTGACTGCAAGGTGGACGGCGTCGGTCCAATGCAGCTCAAATCCAGCGTGGTCAAGAAAGTCTAGGTGGGGAGAATCCCTGATGCCGGGGCGGTGGACAGGGCGGTGGAGCTGCAGGCCGCGGACGTAGTCGTGATTGGCGCGGGCCAGGCCGGCTTGTCGGCGGCTTACCATTTGCAGCGTCGCGGCTTCCGCCCCGCTGGAGAATCCGGCTCTGCCGATGCTGCAGCGGATGTGCAGGACGCGCCGGGCTCCTACGTTGTGCTGGACGCCGAAGCCGGACCCGGCGGCGCGTGGCGCCACCGCTGGAAAAGCCTCCGGATGGCCACAGTCAACGGCATCAGCGACCTGCCGGGCATTCCCAAGCCGGACGTCGACCCGGCTGAGCCAAGTTCAGGGTTCCTTTCACGATACTTCGGGGACTACGAGGACGGGCTCGGGCTCAACATCGTGCGGCCGGTGAAGGTCCGCTCGGTTTCCCGGGAGGACGACGACCCGTCGGGACGCCTGAGGATCGAATCCCCAGCGGGCAGCTGGTCCGCACGGGCGGTCATCAACGCCACGGGCACCTGGACCAGGCCGTTCTGGCCGATTTACCCGGGTCAGTCCACCTTCCGGGGCCGTCAGCTGCATGTGGCCGACTACGAGGCGGCAGAAGATTTCCGCGGACAGCACGTCATTGTGGTGGGCGGCGGCATATCGGCCGTTGGCCTGCTTGATGAGATATCCCAGGTCACCACCACAAGCTGGTTCACGCGCCGGGAACCTGTGTGGCGCGAAGCAGGCTTTGACCAGAAAGCGGGGCACGACGCCGTCGCCCTCGTTGAAGAGCGGGTCCGGCAGGGACTTCCGCCGCAGAGCGTGGTGTCGGTGACGGGACTGATCTGGAGCCCCGCGCTGCGTGCAGCTGCCGCGCGCGGCGCCTTGGCCCGTCGGGAGATGTTCACGGAGATAGAACCCGGCGGGGTCCGGCTGGCTGACGGAAGCTTCCTGGCGGCCGGCGTGATCCTCTGGGCCACCGGATTCCGCGCCGAGTTGGAGCATCTCGCCCCGTTGCACTTGCGCGGCAGTGGAGGGGGCATCGCCATGGACGGCACCCAGGTGGCAGCGGAGGAACGGGTGCACCTGGTGGGTTACGGGCCGTCGTCGTCCACCATCGGAGCCAACCGGGCGGGCAGGGCCGCAGTGGCGGGCATCCTGCGAATGCTCGAGAGCCGCAGGCCCGGAGGAGCACTGCCGGCCTGAAGGGGGTGCCGGCGGCCGCGGACGGGGCCGTTTCGCGGTAGGTTTGCTGGGTAACTTTTCGCCCGAGGACCCTTTACGGTCAGCGAAATGACATGGACAAAGAAGGCGGCAGCTTGCGCGTGGCGGACAACAGCTTGGACATCATCCTCTCCGGCCTGCGCCGCTTCCCGGATGTTGAAGCCCCCAACCTTCAGGCCTGGGATGCTACCGACAAGCTCCTCCTCGAAACGGCGTCCGAACTGCTGACACCGGACAGCCGCATAGCGGTCATCGGGGACCGCTACGGGGCCCTAACGCTGGGGGCACTTGCCGCCTACGGGGTCCGGAACGTGAAGGTCCACCAGGACCTCATCACGGGGGAGCGCGCACTCCGCAATAACGCCGCAGTCCTCAAGATCGACTCCGGGTTTGCCCAGCTGCCGCTCGGTGCAGCCCTGTTCGACGACGTCGACGTGGTGCTGCTGCAGCTGCCCAAAACCCTCGCGGAACTGGAGGAAGCAGCCGATGCCGTAGCCCGCTACGCGGCGCCGCACACAGTCCTGCTTGCGGGCGGCCGGGTCAAGCACATGAGCCTGGGAATGAACACCGTGCTGCAACGGCACTTCGCCGACGTCCAGCCCCAGCTTGCCCGGCAGAAATCCAGGATCCTGATCGCCCGGGACGCACGGACCGTCACTGGCCCGGCACCCTTCCCGGTGGCCGACCGCAGCAGCGAACTTGACCTGACCGTCTGCGCGCGGGGCGCTGTCTTCGCCGGCACCAAACTCGACATCGGGACAAGGTTCCTGTTGAGGTACCTGCCGGACATGCCGGCGGCCGGGAACGTGGTGGACCTCGGATGCGGGACCGGCATCCTGGCCGCCATGTACGCCAGAAGCCATCCGGAATCGAAGGTGACGGCCACGGACCAGTCAGCGGCCGCCGTCGACTCCGCCAGGGCCACTGCGGAGGCCAACGGACTTGCCGGCCGGATCACCGTTCTCCAGGACGATGCCATGGGCTCCCTGCCGGACCGAAGCGCCGGCCTCATCCTGCTGAATCCGCCCTTTCATCTCGGTGCCAGCGTCCATGCCGGGGCGGGGATCAAGATGTTCCGGGCCGCCGGGCGGGTGCTGATGCCGGGCGGAGAGCTCTGGACCGTGTACAACAGCCACCTGCAGTATCTTCCGGCCCTGGAACGCTTTGTCGGTCCCACCCGCGTCGCGGGCAGGAACGCCAAGTTCACGGTTGCGGTCAGCACCGGACGCAGCGAACGTGCCGTGCCTTAAGTCCGCGTGTGGGCGTACCGCCGAACCCGCAGGTAACGTACGATTCAACCATCAGCAGTGCATAACCGAAGATGTTTAGGGGAATCCGTGACTGAGATCCGCACGCCATCGCCGAGGCGCGGAACAAATTTGCCCCGAATGGGGGACTTCAATCTCACGGTGATTCTGGACGCCATCAGGCGTTCTTCGGGGGGACTCAGCCGGGTGGAACTCGCCCAGATCGTCGGGCTTTCCCCTCAGACCATCTCCAACATCTCGCGCCGGCTGCTCGACCAAAACCTCATAGTCGAAGCCGGGAAGGAAGGGAGCGGGCCAGGCAAGCCCCGCACCATCCTCAGGCTCAACCCGGCCGGAATGTACGCGGTTGGCGTGCATCTGGATCCCGCCGTCACCACGTTCGTTGTCCTTGACCTCGTGGGGTCCGTTGTCCGGCACTCACGGATTAATACGCCCGGCGCCAGTGACCCCGACGGAATCATCGCCACCATTGCCGCCGAAATCAAGGACCTCGTGGCAGCCTCCGGAGTGGACCCGGACAAGATTGCCGGACTTGGCGTGGCCGCCCCCGGCCCTATCAACCTGGATGAGGGCACCGTTGTTGATCCGCCCCTCCTGCTCGGCTGGGACCGTGTGCCGCTGCGTGACGCTCTTGCGGAGGCCACCGGGCTGTCCACCCTGGTGGACAAGGACGTCACCAGCGCCGCGGTCGCGGAAACCTGGGCGGGCGGTCCGAGCGGCTCCGGAAGTTTTGTCTTTATGTACATGGGCACCGGCATCGGCTGCGGCATCGTCCTGAACGACGAGGTGGTCCGCGGAACCTCGGGCAACGCCGGCGAGATCGGGCACATCATCGTGGACCCGGACGGTCCGCCCTGCGACTGCGGGCTGCGGGGATGCGTGAAATCAAGCGCCATCCCGCAGGTCCTCGTGGCGCAGGCCGAAGCCGCCGGCGTACTTGACGTTGTCCGCCATCCTTCCGGAGCCCTGGATATCCAGGAAAGCTTCGCGAGACTCAGCGGGGAAGCCGACGCCGGCAACAGTA
Source organism: Arthrobacter oryzae (assembly GCF_037911235.1). Taxonomy (GTDB): domain Bacteria; phylum Actinomycetota; class Actinomycetes; order Actinomycetales; family Micrococcaceae; genus Arthrobacter; species Arthrobacter oryzae_E. The sequence continues at coordinate 328,577 of NZ_JBBLYW010000065.1, read as the reverse complement.
AGGCGGGGGAGATCCTTGACCACTCCGCCGTGCTGGTGGCGCGGGCGGTGGCCGTGGTCACCAATACCCTCGACGTCGAGAGGGTGGTCTTCGGCGGCCCCTTCTGGACGCTCCTCTCACGGAGGTACCTGGACCGCGTTCCCCAGCTGCTGGCGGAGAACAGTGCGGCCCGCCAGATCCATGACGTAGAAGTTGTTGGAACCGGCGTGGGGGAGGACGTGGGTGCCATCGGAGCTGCCTGCCTGGTGCTCGAGCATACGTTGGCGCCGCGCGCCCAGCGGCTGCTGCTGGAAGGCTGAAGCCGCGTCCCGCCGCATTGTCAGCGGGAAGCACTAACCTGAAATTGCATATCGGCCAAGGCTGGGGCCAGCTGGAGGACATTGGGGGCTGCAGCCGCTCGAAGAATGGAGCGTCATGCACCGCCCTGCCAAAATCCTTGCAGCGCTGTTGTCGGCGGCAGCGCTGCTGGCGACAACAGCCTGTTCCGCGGAACAGCCCGCTGCCGAAAACCGGACGCTGAAGATCGTCTACCAAAAGACCGATTCATTCACTGCCCTTGACACCCTGTTCCAGGACGCCAAGAAGGACTTCGAAGCCGCCAACCAAGGCACCACGGTGGAGTTGCAACCCATGGAGGCCAACGACGACGACTACGGCACCAAGCTGGCGCTGGCCCTGAGGTCGCCGGAGACAGCCCCCGACGTCTTTTACGAGGATACGTTCAAAGTACGGTCCGACGTCGACGCCGGGTACCTCCTGAAACTGGACAGTTACCTCGAAAAATGGGACGACTGGAAGCTGTACAACGAGGCCGCCAAGGCTGCCGGCACCGGGGACGACGGCGGCATCTACGCGGTGCCCCTCGGCACTGACACGCGCGCCATCTGGTACAACAAGAAAGTACTGCAGAAGGCAGGCATTGCCGTTCCGTGGCAACCCCGGAGCTGGGACGAAATCCTCGACGCCGCCCGCAAGATGAAGGCCGCGGACCCGTCGCTGGTCCCGTTCCACATGTATGCCGGCAAGGCCACCGGTGAGGGCACGGTGATGCAGAGTTTCTACGAACTGCTCTATGGCACGGACAGCGAACTGTATGACCAGCAGGAGAAGAAGTGGGTGATTGGCTCGCAAGGGTTCAAGGATTCCCTGACGTTCCTGAAGACCCTCTACGACGAAGGACTCGCCGTCACGCCCGCCGAGGCGCTGGACGCCAACGTCTGGAAGAAGGTTTTCGGAGAATGGTTGCCTCAGGGCAAAATGGGGGCAACCGTGGAGGGTTCCTACACGCCGTCATTCTGGCAGAAGGGCGGCAACTACGAATGGGCCGGCTACGGGGAGGACATGGGCGTGGCGAAGTTTCCCACCCAGCGGGGCCAGGAACCGGGCGGCGTCAGCATGTCCGGCGGCTGGACGCTGGCCGTCGGGGCGGACTCAAAGAACCCCGAGCTGGCGTTCAAGTTCCTGACCGAGGCCCTGAGCAAGAAAAACTCACTGGCGTTCACCGTGTCCGGTTCCCAGATCGCGGTCCGGACGGACGTCGCGGCCGAACCCGAGTACCTGGCGGCCAACCCGTTCGTCAAGGATGTATCCGAGCTCGTCTCCGTCACCCATTACCGCCCCGCCACAGCGGACTATCCGCGGATCTCCGTCGCAGTACAGGTTGCCACGGAAGCCGTGATCACCGGTTCCCTCTCGCCGGAGGAGGCAGCCGCGCAGTACGACCAGACCGTGAGGGACCAGGTGGGTGACGCCAAGGTCGTGCAGAAATAACGCATGGGTGAACGAAAAACGGTCCGGCGGCAGCTCCGGCTGCTGCCGGTTGTGCCGTCAGTCCTGCTGATCCTCCTTTTCCTGGCGGCCCCGGTCCTGTGGTCATTCCACGCCTCCTTCACCAACGCGGCCCTCACCGGCCGCTCCGCCAGGAACCCGGCCTGGATCGGCGTCGAGAATTACGCGCGGCTGCTCAGCGACTCAGCGTTCCCGGTCTCAGTGGTCCTGACAATTGTCTTTGTCGTGGCATCCGCGGTGGTGGGCCAGAACCTGCTGGGACTTCTGATCGCCGGCCTGATGACACGCGCCCGGAAGCCCGTCTCCGCTGTGGTGGGTACTGCCGTGGTGGCGGCCTGGGTGCTCCCCGAGATTGTCGCCGCCTTCGCCGCCTACGCGTATTTCAGCAAGGACGGGACGTTGAACCAGTTGCTTGGCGGGGCGGGCGTGGCGGGGGCAGACTGGCTCTACGCCTACCCCATGATGGCCGTGGTGCTGGCGAACATCTGGCGCGGCACCGCGTTCTCCATGCTGGTGTACCGGGCGGCCCTCGCCGACGTGCCGCAGGACATCTCCGAAGCCGCGCTCATGGACGGAGCCGCAGGCTGGCAGCGGCTGGTCTTCATCACCCTGCCGCTGATCAGGTCAAGCATCGCCACCAACCTGATGCTGGTGACGCTGCAGACCCTGGCAGTCTTCACGCTGATCTGGGTGATGACGGCCGGCGGACCATCCAACGCCAGCACCACCTTGCCGGTCCTTGCCTACCAGGAGGCCTTCAAGTTTGGCGACATTGGCTACGGCACCGCCATTGCCTCGGTGCTCATTGTGCTCGGCCTGGTGTTCGGCATTGCCTACGTCCGGCTGCTCAAGGACAAACGATGACGACGGCGGGCCGGCAGTCTCTCGACGAAGCATCGCGGCGTGCCCGGCACGGCGACGCGACGTCGGCGGGAGGACGCCGGGCACGGGGTCCCGCAGATGCGGCGCTGCTGCTGATCGGCGCCTGCTTCCTCCTGCCGCTGCTGTGGCTGGTGTTTGGTTCGCTGGACACGGAGGCGGGGTACGAGACCCGGCTTCCGGCCAGCCCCTCGCTAACAAACTATTCAGCCGTCCTCACCCCTGAGCTGTTGCTCGGGCCGCTGTGGAACAGCCTGTTGCTCTCGGGCGGGACGGCGACGGCGACCGTGGCAGCCGCCGTACTTGCCGCCTACCCGCTGTCCCGTTTCCAGTCGAGGTTCAACCGGCCGTTCATGTATTCGATCCTGTGCGGAACCTGCCTGCCAATAACCGCCATCATGGTGCCCGTCTACGGCCTGTTCGTCCAGTTGCGGCTGCTTGATTCCCTGCCGGCCACGGTGCTCTTCATGGCAGCAACGGCGCTGCCCATGGCCATCTGGATGACCAAGAACTTCATGGACGCGGTTCCCGTTTCGCTGGAGGAAGCAGCCTGGGTGGACGGCGCTTCCGGACTCACGGCCCTGCGTGCGGTGGTGCTGCCGCTCATGCGCCAGGGCCTCGGGGTGGTGTTCATCTTCGTTTTCATCCAGACCTGGGGCAACTTCTTTGTGCCCTTCATCCTGCTGTTGTCGCCGTCGAAGCAGCCCGCATCGGTTTCAATCTTCAGCTTCTTCGGACAGCACGGCGCGATTGCCTACGGCCAGCTGGCCGCCTTCTCGATCCTTTATTCGGTTCCGGTCCTGGTCCTCTACGTACTCGTGGCGCGGGGGGCCGGCGGATCCTTTGCTCTGTCCGGGGCGGTGAAGGGCTGAGGCCGCCGTCAGTCGATGTCTTCGACAACCGTTCCGAACGGGATCGTGTCATCCAGATGGGCCTGGTGGTCATGGGGATGCGTCACGACTCGGACGCCATGCAACTTCTCCGCCGCCGACTGCATGAGGATCGGCCGGACGGTGTTGATGAAACTCTCGCTCTTGCCGGCGAGATACTCCTGGTAACTGGCTGGAAGCTGAATCATGCCATCAGGATAGTCCTGCACGGCCCGCATGGGGAGGGCTCCCCATTGTGGAATCTTCGGACGACGGCTTGGATAGGATGGCCCGTGGCGGGCGCGTTATGACCGCCGGCAAATCCGGCAGCAGCAGCCGCCGGCCAGATACAGCAACCAGGGGGATTTCGAGTGCTTCAGACGACGGCCGCAGTCCGGATCGAAGCGGCGGAACTGGCCCGGGCGCAGCAGGTCATGGCCGGCATCTCGCGCAGCTTCGACGCGAAGGTGGTGGGGCAGGCGCGGCTGCGGGAATCGCTGCTGGTCGGGCTCATGACCGGCGGCCACATCCTGCTCGAGAGCGTCCCCGGCCTGGCGAAGACCACCGCCGCGCAGACCGTTGCGGAGGCCGTCAGTGCGGAATTCCGGCGGATTCAGTGCACCCCGGACCTGCTGCCCAGCGACATCGTGGGAACGCAGATCTACGACGCCGCCAAGGGCACGTTCGTCACGCAGCTGGGACCGGTCCATGCGAACATCGTGCTCCTGGATGAGATCAACCGTTCCAGTGCGAAAACGCAGAGCGCCATGCTCGAAGCGATGCAGGAGAGGCAGACGTCCATCGGGGGAGTAGTGCACCGGCTGCCCACCCCGTTCCTGGTGCTGGCGACGCAGAACCCCATCGAGCAGGAGGGCACGTACCTGCTGCCCGAGGCGCAGATGGACCGCTTTATGCTCAAAGACGTCCTGGACTATCCGACGCCCGCCGAAGAGGCTGAGATCATCCGCAGGATCGATTCCGGCGTCTTCACCGACGAACAGCGCCCCGCCGCCGCCGCGTCCCTGGAGGCGGTCACGGAGGTTCAGGACCTGGTTAAGCGTGTCTACATCGATCCTGCGATTGTCAGGTACATCGTGGGCCTGGTGTTTGTCACCCGGAATGCCGCGCAGTACATCGACGCCCGCCTGGCAGGCTTCATCGAGTTCGGGGCCAGCCCGCGTGCCAGCATCGCCTTCAGCCAGGCCGCACGAGCGGTTGCGCTCCTCAACGGCCGGGACCATGTCATTCCCGAGGACGTGAAGGCGCTGGCCCACCGCGTGTTCAGACACCGGATCATCCTCGGTTTCGAAGCGGTGGCGGAACAGGTTCCGGTCGAGGCAGTCATCGATGCCGTTGTGGCATCCGTCCAGACTCCCTGAGCGCGGGCATGTCCAGCCTCCTGAACCGGGTGAAATCGAAGATGTCCATCTTCGCCCACCGCAAGGCCCGGGGAATGCTCGACGGCGAATACGGTTCCGTCTTCAAGGGCCGCAGCCTGGACTTTGACGACCTCCGGGCCTACATCCCCGGGGACGAAGTCCGCGACATCGACTGGAAAGCCTCCGCCCGGCACGGTTCCCCGCTCATCAAGCGCTACGTTGCCGTGAGGCGGCAGACCGTGCTGCTGGTCACCGACACCGGACGCAACATGGCGGCTGCGTCGCTCGGGGGAGAAGAAAAGAAGGACATTGCCGTGATGGCCCTGGGCGTTGTGGGCTACCTGGCCCACCGCCACGGCGACGCGGTGGGACTCGTGTGCGGCGACGGGACGGCGTCGCGGTCCTTGCCCGCAAAGGCGGGCGAAGCGCACCTGGAACGGCTCCTGCGTGAAGTCAACGACCGCACCGGCTTAACTTCGCCCCGCAGCGGCATCGGCGAACAGCTCTCCTATGTGGCACGCAACTTCAGCCAGCGCATGCTGCTCTTCGTCGTGGCCGACGAACTGGTGCCGGATGCCGGAATGGAGCGGCTGCTGCGCCGTTTGCGCGCCCAGCACGAGGTCCTCTGGCTGACCGTCCGCGACGCGCAGCTGGCCGGGCCCGACCCGGCCGGGACACTGTCAGCCGCGGCCCGGCCCGGCGACCGCTACGACGTTGCGGATTCCGGCTTCCTTCCCGGCCGCCTCGCAGCATCCGGGGCCGTCGCGCGAGCCTATGCCGCGGCGCAGGAGCAGCGCGACGCGGCGCGGGAGGCCGCGCTGCGGCGGCTGGGCATCGCCCACGTCCACGCGGGCAGCAGCCATGATGTGATGCCCGCGGTCTTCACCCTGCTGGAACGGCACCGCCGTGGCAGGTGACGCCGGCTTCTACGCACCGCTGGAGTACAGCGCCTGGTTGCCGTGGGCCGGCCTGGGCTTGCTGCTGCTCATCGCCGCCTGGCTGTCCTACATCTTCCTAAGCACCCGGCAGCGGAAGGAACCCCTGCCCGCAGCTCCGGCCGGACCGTCGTCGGATCCGTCCAGCCTGAAGCGGGACTACCTGCGCCGGATCGATGCCGTGGCGGCCGACGCCGCGGCCGGCCGGTTGACCTCACGGGGTTCGCACCAGGAACTCAGCCTGCTGATCAGGAGTTTTGTCCGCGACATCGCCGGGATCGACGCACCGCGGATGACCCTGGCCGAGCTCCACGAGCAGGGCATTCCGGCAGCCGCCCGTGCCGTTGGCAGCTTCTACCCGGCCGAGTTCGGCACTGAACCGCGCGACTCTGAACCCCGGAACTCTGAACCCCGGAACTCTGAACTCCGGGGCACTGAGCCCTGCGACCCTCAGCCCTGCGACACTGAGCCCTGCGACGCTGTCGCCCTTGCTGCGGAAACGGCCCGGGAGGTGGTCCGGACATGGAACTGATCTTCTGGTGGATGATTCCGGCCGCCGTTCTCCTGGGCGCGGGAACTTACTGGGTGGCCCGGAAACGGGCGCGGGGCGACGACGCTTCCCGTCTGCCCGTGGCCCACAGCCAGCGACTCACCGCACTGCCGGAGTACCAGGCTGCGGTGCGGCAGCACCGCCGCTGGCTTACCGTGGCCGCCGTCGCCGGGGCGGTCCTGATGGCAGCGTCCGTGGTGGCAGCAGCCCGGCCCGCCGAACGAACCACCGTCAGCCCCGAGCTGCGCAACCGCGACATCATCCTGTGCCTCGATGCCTCCGGATCCATGAGCAGCGCTGATGCGGCGGTGGTGGACGTCTTTGCCCGGCTGGCCCGGGGGTTCGACGGCGAACGGCTGGGGCTGACGGTCTTCGACAGCAGCGCCGTGCAGGTCTTTCCGCTGACGGACGACTACGACTTCGTGCAGGAACAGCTTGAAGCGGCCCGGGAGGCGTTTGACGGCGCGCCCGGCAGTGCCGGCTTCCTGGACGGCACCTGGAACGGCGCAGGCTCCTCGCTGATCGGGGACGGATTGGCCTCCTGCGTGCAGGGCTTCCCCGCAACCGCCGCCGGATCCCACACGGGAAGCGGCGGCACTGGCATTGGCGGCACTGGCACTGGCGGCACGGAGGAACGGTCCCGGTCGGTCATCCTGGCCACGGATAACTTCATCTCGGGCGAACCCATTTTCACCCTGCAGGAAGCTGCGGCGCTGGCCAGGACCAGGGACGTCCGCGTCTTTGCCCTCAACCCCGGGGATTTCGACTACGGCACAGACTCCGAACAACCAGGGGCCCAGCTGCGGTCGGCCGCGGAAGGAACAGGCGGCGCGTACTACCCGCTGGACAGCCCGGACGCGGTACCCGACATCCTCCGCAAGGTGGAGTCCACAGAGGCCACCGCCTTCAAAGCCGCCCCTCAGGCTGCCGTTGCGGACCGCGCCGAAATCCCGCTGGGCGTGGCTTTGGTGTCCGGACTGGTGCTGGCGGGCGCGATGTGGCGGCTGAGATCATGACCTTGCATCCCGTCTGGCCGTGGTGGATTATGCTTCCGGTCGCGCTTGCCGCCCTCGGTTTCCTAGGGTGGACGGCCGTGCGAAGCCGGGGCCGCGGCGCTGAACCCGGGGTCCGGCTGGTGCCGGCCGCTCTCGTGCTCCTGCTCCTGCTGGCGGCGCTCCGGCCGGGTGTGCCGGGCGGCAGCGTCCGTGAGGCCACTGCCGACTTAAACGTGTTCTTCGTCGTGGATACCACCAGCAGCATCGCGGCCGAGGACTACGGAAACGGCAGTCCCAGGCTGGAAGGCGTCCGCAAGGACATCATGGCCATCGCCGGGGAGCTGGCCGGGGCGAGGTTTTCCCTGATTACGTTCGACTCCCGGGCGGTGGTCCGGATGCCACTGACTACGGACACATCGGCCCTGGACACACTGACCGGTGTGCTGGAACCCCAGATCACCCAGTATTCGACGGGCAGCAGCGTGAGCGTGGCCAGGACTGTGCTCAACGACCGGCTGAGGGCAGCCAGGGACAGCCATCCCGAGCGGGCACGGATTGTTTACTACCTCGGCGACGGCGAGCAGACCAGCGGCAAGGCGCCTGAGTCCATGCGGCTGGATGCTTCGCTGGTCAGCGGCGGTGCCGTTCTCGGTTACGGCACGGCGCAAGGCGGGCGCATGAAGGAGAAATCCAGCTATTCGTCCGAAGAAGCGGCTGTATACATCCAGGACCGCAGCGGCGGAAGCGCCGGCGATGCCGTGTCCCGAATCGACGAGGACACGCTGCGCGGGATCGCGGAGCAACTCGGCGTGCCCTACGTCCACCGCGCGGCCGGGGATGAAGTGGCCCCGATGCTGCAGGCGGCCAAACCGGGAGCGCTCAAGGAAACGTCCGACTCACTGGAGGGAAGGACGGAACTGTACTGGGCACCTGCACTGGCCGCATTCGTCCTTGCGCTGTGGGAAAGCCTGCGGGTGCTCCGCCGGCTGAGGCAGCTCCGTCCCGGAAAGACGGAGGCCCGCTCATGAGCCGGCAATCGGCTCTGCCACCCGTGCCCGCCGGGCACAGGCAGCGGCGACGACGATTGCTGCTGATGTCTGCAGCGCCCGTCCTCCTTGCCGTCGCGCTCGCCGTCAAGCTGCTGAGCGTCGGCTACCTGGGCGGCGAGGCGGCCGGCTCGTTCACCCGGGGCGATCAGGCTGCCCTGCATTCAGCGGCGTACGGCCTGGGTGTGGCCAACATCGTGGAACGGCACAAAGCGCCCTTTGCCGCCGCCGACGCGCTGGTCCTCGCCGGGGACTACGCAGGCGCCCGGTCCCTCTTTGAGGCATCGCTCGCTGACGCCGCGCCGGCCGACGAGTGCAAGGTGCGCGTCAACCTGGTCCTGAGCATCGAACGGCTGGCCGACGAGGCAGCGGAAGCTGCGGCATCCGGGAACCCCCCGGCCTCCGCCGCCGAAGCAGCCGGGCTGTACGACGACGCCCTCGCTGCGGTCAGGGCCGCTCCGCCGGGGTGCTTCAGCCCGGAAGACAGCCGGGACGGCCCCAGCGGGGCGGACGGCGAGGGCGAACGCCTCCGGGAAGCCGAAGGACGGCTCCAGTCCAAGGCGGAGCAGTTCGGAAACGGCGGGGCTGATGCCAAACCGGGCAAAGACGGCGGTCAACAGCCGCAGTCCGATCCGGAATCGCAGCAGAGCCAGCTCGACAAGCTGGAGGAGTCAGCCAAGTCCGCGCAGCGGGAACGGAACGGCGGCATGCAACGGGATGAGTACCTGAACAACGCCGACGCCGAGCTTGGCACCGACAAGCCCTGGTGACAGGCCCTGCCGATCCGCCGCTGCGGGTCCGGACGGTCACGGGGCAAAATACCCTAGCGGCCCGCCTCGACGCATCCCAAGCTGATTACAGGGGAGGCCGAAGGATAGAGCGGCGGCTCGACATGAGGATGGCAGGAACTGAAGGCCGGCTCAACTGGATCTGGGCATTCTGGCTTGTTGCGGCGATGCTGTCGCTGGCGGTCCTGGACCTGACTGTGTACGGCGTCGTCATCCCCGCGTCAGGTCTCCTGCTTGCCATCCTGTCAGGTCCCAAAATTCGGGGGCAGGGCAACCGACGGAGAGTTGATAAACGTGACCTGGCTGTCGTAGCGGCGCTGTACGTCGCTGTCGTCGTGCTCTTCCGCCTTGCCTTCACGGTGTTCACCCCTGCCAATGTCCTTGGCCTCTTCCTGTGCTTCGGCGCCGGACTTGTCCTGGGCGTCGCCGGGCCGGTGTTCTACACGGTCCAACGGGGACGGCCTTTGTCCGACCTGGGCCTGTGGCTGGGGAACTGGAAAGAGGCTGCCGCGTTGGGCCTTGTCCTGGCCGCAATCCAGTTCTCGATCACGCTCATGGGCTATACCTTGCCGGCCCCCGCGGACTGGGTTCCACTGCTCGTGATGTCGCTGACCGTCGGCGCCTTCGAAACGGTCTTCTTCCGTGGTTTCGTGCAAACGCGCCTTTGCGCGAGCCTGGGCAGAATCCCCGGCATCGCGCTGGCAGCAGGCCTGTACACCCTGTACCACGTTGGCTACGGGATGGGCGGGGAAGGAATGGCCTTCCTGTTCGGGCTCGGCGTGGTGTACGCAGTCGCCTTTGCCCTGGTCCGGAACGTCTTGGTCCTGTGGCCGTTGCTCACTCCGCTGGGGTCATTTTTCAACAACCTCAACAGCGGCGAGATCGAGCTGCCGTGGGAGGCGATCCTGGGATTCGCCGACGTCCTGGGTCTCATGGCCGCAGCAGTCTGGTGGGGGAAGCGGCGGCTCCGAAAGGCGCGGCAGGCGGCGAGGCGGCGGAACTGACGGACACCGGATGGTGAAAGCGGGGCCTCCGGGCGAACAATATTCTGTCCGCCGACGCAACAGAGCGTAAAGGTGCGTCTTAATTCGGTGGCCAGCTTGAACGCCGCGGAGCCGGGCCCTAGAGTCTTATACAAGTTACCGAGGTAACGTGTCAGCGATCCTCCGCCAGGAGGGTGTGGGTGCCCCCATGTGGGCCTGACATTTGCTCACGGACAACTTCTTGTCAGGCGTAACAGTCGCGGCTGCGCCCTGCCGAAGTTCACTCCGTGTTCCCAAACTCAAATTCATTGACGGTTCGGCGTTTACACAGTCCCATGGACTGCGGCGCAGCTGCCGGCAATGGCCCAAAGCCAAGGACGCAAATGTCTCCACCTAGCCTTATTGACACACACCCGACTCTCTCCGACGCCGCTCCGGTGGCGCTTTCCTATGAGCTGTTCCCGCCGCGTTCCCCGGCTGCCGCCGAATCGCTCTGGACCACCATCGGCGAGCTGGAGGCCACGGACCCGGACTACGTTTCCGTGACGTACGGGGCCAGCGGCTCCAACCGGGACACCGCCGTCGAACTCATTAACCGGCTGCTGCTGGAGACCACGCTCCGTCCGCTGGCCCACCTGACCTGCGTGGGCAACACGCCCGAGGAATTGTCCGGCATCATCGGTGAGCTGCTTGACGTCGGCGTCCGCGGTATCCTGGCCCTTCGCGGTGACCAGCCCAAGGACGGCGGAGCACCGGCGAACGGTTCCCTGCGCTATGCCCAGGACCTCATCGAACTGATCCGCCGCGTGGAGCAGCGCCGTTCGGCCCTGCTGTGCGCGGGCAAGGTGGCGGTCGGCGTGGCAGCCTACCCCACCAGGCACCCGGAGTCACCTACCGAGGCCCACGACGTCGAGGTGCTGCTGGCCAAGCAGCGCTCCGGTGCGGACTTCGCCATCACGCAGGTGTTCTTCCAGACCGAGCAATACGCCGACCTCATCACCAGGGCACGCCGGGCGGGGGTTACCATCCCCATCATCCCGGGTGTGATGCCGCTGACCAGCGTGCGCAGGCTGAACCGCCTGGGTGAGCTGACCGGCGTCGAACCCTCTCCGGAACTGATGGCGCGCCTGGCTGCTGCGGACACTGACGTCGAACGCCGGCTGATCGGCGTCCGGGCAACAGTGGACCTGGCCAACGCCGCCCTGGACGCCGGGGCGCCGGGAATCCACCTCTACACCTTCAACGAACACGCCTGTGCTCTGGAGGTCCTGGACAAGCTGGCCTTGCCCCGGCCTGCCCGTCCGGCGAGCAGGCTCAACGCCATTGCCCGCCGCCACAAGGAAATGGCGAGCTGAAACGCCGCTTCCGCTCCGCCCGCTTCGTTACTGCCCGACGCCGCCGCACTTTTTAGCGCGCGTGCCTTTGGCGTCGGCACCATCGCATCCGAACAGCAATTACCCCTGATTTTCACCAACACTTCCAAGGAATTCCACATGACTGAGCAGAACACCCCGGCCGTGACCACTCCCTTCCCGTCCGCCTCGATCCTGGGCTACCCGCGCATCGGCCGCCGCCGCGAACTGAAGAAGGCCGTCGAGGCATACTGGGCCGGCAAGATCGACGCCGCAGCGCTTGACGCCGCCGCGAAGGAGATCCAGCTGGGCACCGCCAAGCGCCTGCAGGGCCTGGGCCTGACCGAAGCCGCCGCCGTTCCGGGCACCTTCTCCTTCTACGACCAGGTGCTCGACGCCGCCGCCCACCTCGGCGCCGTTCCGGCCCGTTTCGGCAACCTCCTCAACGCCGAGGGACAGCTGGACATCGACGGCTACTTCACGCTGGCCCGCGGCAACAAGGAAGAGCAGCCGCTGGAAATGACCAAGTGGTTTGACACCAACTACCACTACCTCGTGCCGGAAATCGGCCCGGAGAGCAACTTCGCGCTCACTTCCAACCGCATCGTCGAAGAATTCGAATACGCGCTGGCCAACGGCGTGGAGACCCGCCCGTACATCGTGGGCCCGGTCACCTTCCTGCTGCTGAGCAAGGCTTCCGACGACGCCCCGGCCGGCTTCAGCCCGCTGTCCCGCCTCGAGGACGTCCTGCCGGTCTACGCCGCGCTGCTCGAGAAGCTCGCTGCCGCCGGCGCCATCTGGGTCCAGCTGGACGAGCCCGCCCTGGTGGTTGACCAGGACACCTCAGCCGAAGAGATCCAGGCCGCGGTTGCCCGCTCCTACGAGGCCCTTTCCGCTGTTGCGCAGCGCCCGCAGCTGTTCGTCTCCACCCCGTACGGTGCGCTGAACGGCCAGCTGGGCACCCTCGCCGCCACCAACATCGACGCCCTGCACATCGACGTCTTCAAGGGCGCTGTTCCCTCGGCAGCGGCACTCGCTGCGCTGGGCAACAAGACCCTGGTTGCCGGCGTCGTGGATGGCCACAACATCTGGCGGAACGACCTTGCCGCCTCTGCGGAGAAGATCGCCGAACTGAAGAAGTCCGTGGCCAAGCTGGCCGTCAGCACGTCCACCTCCACCCAGCACGTCCCGCACGACGTCGAGGAAGAGGCCCAGCTGTCCGAGCAGCTCCGCAGCTGGCTGGCATTCGCCGACCAGAAGGCCGTTGAGGTTGTTACCCTCGCCGGCCTGCTGACCGATGCCGCCGCCGTGCAGCCGGCCATCGACGAGGCCACAAGGATCATCGCCTCCCGCGCCGCAGCCGAGGGCGTCCGGCGCTCCGACGTCCGGGCACGCACCGCCGCCCTGACCCCGGCGGACTTCAACCGCTCCGAGTACTCGGTCCGCGAAGCCGCCCAGGAAGAAGCCCTGCACCTGCCGCCGCTGCCCACCACCACCATCGGGTCCTTCCCGCAGACCTCCGAGATCCGTTCGGCCCGCGCCCGCAACAACAAGGGCGACCTGACCAACGAGCAGTACGAGCAGCTCATGAAGGACGAGATCAAGCGCGTTGTGCAGCTGCAGGAAGAGCTCGGCTACGACGTCCTGGTCCACGGCGAGCCCGAGCGCAACGACATGGTCCAGTACTTCGCCGAGAACCTGGAAGGCTTCGACGTCACGGTCCACGGCTGGGTCCAGTCCTACGGCTCACGCTGCACCCGTCCCTCCATCCTGTGGGGCGACGTCACCCGCAGCGCCCCTATCACGGTGAAGTGGGCCGAGTACGCACAGTCCCTGACCAACAAGCCGATGAAGGGCATGCTCACCGGTCCGGTCACCATCCTGGCCTGGTCCTTCGTCCGCGACGACCAGCCGCTGGGCGAGACCGCCAACCAGGTGGGCCTGGCATTGCGCGACGAGATCGCCGACCTCGAAGCTGCCGGCATCAAGGTCATCCAGGTGGACGAGCCCGCCCTGCGCGAACTCCTTCCCCTGCGCAAGGCCGACCAGGCCGCCTACCTGGACTGGTCCGTGAACTCGTTCCGCCTCGCCACCGCCGGTGCCGCCGATTCCACCCAGATCCACACCCACCTGTGCTACTCCGAGTTCGGCGCCATCATCGACGCGATCGACGGACTGGACGCGGACGTCACCTCCATCGAGGCCGCGCGTTCACGCATGGAGGTTGTCCACGACCTCGAGTCCCACGGCTTCGGCCGCGGCGTCGGCCCGGGCGTCTACGACATCCACTCGCCGCGCGTTCCGGGCGAGCAGGAAGTCACTGAGTTGCTCAGCACCGCTGTGAAGCACGTCCCGTCCCGCCAGCTCTGGGTCAACCCGGACTGCGGCCTGAAGACCCGCGGCTACGCCGAGACCGAAGAGTCCCTGCGCAATCTGGTCGCGGCCACCAAGACGGTCCGCGCCGAACTGCTGGAAGCAGCAAAGTAACCGCAACTGCTTGGAGCACGACGGCGCCCGGTCACCTTTTCGGTGACCGGGCGCCGTCGTCGTCATCTCCTCTGGCAGACTGCGTCAGGACTCCCAGACGATCTCGTCGTCCACCACACCGTCCTCGTCCGCGGACGCCACCAGGACTTCGTCGGTGAAGTGCTCGCCCAGGGTGAAGTCCAGGACGAAGTAGCGTTCGGGCTGGCCGGGGAAGATTCCCACGTGGCCAAGTTTCAGGGCCTTCAGGAAGACGGCATTCGTCAGCTGGCTTTTGTCCTCGACGCCGAAGACCTTCTTGAGGTGCTCATCCTTGATGGCGTTGCAGTGGAAGTGCCGGTACTCCTGGGGGCTGGTGCCCTCCTGTTCCAGCTCCTCGGCGATCATGTCCCGCACCTGGTCCACGAGCTCGGGCAGGTACCGCAGCCGGTAGTCCACTTTGTGCATGGCCGCCTCGTCGAAGTGGTCGTGCGCATTGATGTTGAGGTCCAGCTCAACCGGCTGCCCGCCCAATTCATGCTTCGCTGCAATGTTGTGGTCCCGGCCGTGGTTAAGCTCGATCTCACCAAAGAGCCGGCTCGCTACCTTGTTCATATGTTCAACATAGTCCTCTCCGGCAGTCCATTCCAGCATCAGGGATTTTTATCTGGCGCCGGTTGGGTCGCGTGTTGGTTTGCCCGATGGCGGCATGGCCCCGCTGAGCCGGACCTTTTCGTTTCAGCGTCGAACTTTGAGCGCCTTGCGCGCACGCCGAAGATCGCGCAAAAGACCGCGCGGGAATTCCATGGTCTTCACCGATTGGGTAACCCGGACCGGGAGGCCCCACGGGATGTCGTCGGGCAGCGGGGGGAGTGCGCCGGCCGCCTCCGCCCGGAGGACCGCGTCGCGATAGCCGCGGCGGTCGCTGTCGGAAAGTCGCCGCCCTCCCGGGGTCTCGTTCCAGCCATAGGGGATTTTTGCATACCGGGCGAAGCCCTGGGCCTGAAGGTCCCTAATGTATTGGTCTTCCAATTCCTGGATGCAGTCCAAATGCCGTCGGTCCGAGGCGATGGGGTTCTTGGGCGAGTGAATCAGTTGTGGATATTGGCGGAGTTCGTTGGTGGATCGTACGCCCGAGAAATGCATGAGCACCAAGGGCTCCGGTCCGGTGTACCAGGTATCGTTTTCCCTTCGGAGGGGCGTTCGGAAAGGTTCCACCACCCCACGTTGTAGCCCAAATCCTTGAATAGGTCTACGTCAAAGAAGCCAGGGGCAAGATCGATGATTCGCTGATCTACCCAAATGAGACGATCGGGATCGATGAGGCAGTCCCGGCGCAGGCGAGAGTCCCACCAGTCGAGAAACGGCTTGGCCGCGGTCGTCACCCCCACGAAGCCAGTATTGTAAGCGCCGTACGCGTGTAACACCCATTCGAAGATCTCGCGGTCATCGTATGCGGGAGCGGTAACGCGGTGCGGCGTAAGGAGGACTCCGGCGCTCATGTCCAACGCGTCAATCGCAGCGTTGAGCGGCTGAAAGACTTGCATGTCAGGATCGAGGAAGATGACCCGGTCGGCGGACTCGAGAGCCCGCATTAGCAGTTTCGGCTTGAATGCTGTCGCGTACTCGATTGGCTTGTACATGGCCTGTTGGACGGTGCGCTCCAACTGGTCTGGAATCAAATCCTCGGGGCGCAGGACCTCGGCGTTCGCCATCGACTCGCTATCGCCGGGCCCCTCATCGATCACGAGCACATAGCGCTGGGACTCGGGGTGGTGCGCGGCGACGGAATTCATCAGCACATTTGCCAGGTGCAAATAGTTCCGGCTCACGGTGGTGACAACTGCAATGCTCATGTGTGCTCTCCGATGGGAATAAGTGCGAGCGGAGGTAAAAAGGGCGCCTGCATTTGCGTCTTCTCCTGCGAGGTTATCGCTCGGAGTCTACAAAGGCATGCCGGCAAAGAGCAAGAGATACTTTTTTCTGGACGCGAAAGGACTAAGGCGGGACTCCGCGACTTTGGCACAACGAACCGTCACAAATATCGCCTCTTGCGTTAAATATTAAATGCTGAATACGGGATTATTACCAACAAATTAACTTTCCTCAGTGGGTGAGCCAACCGGCTTTCGGTGGCAGGTCCAGTGGATGCGCCTCTCACCAACCCAGGGCCGCGGCCGCCTGACGTTTTAGTCGGCCTTGGCATTGGCGCCAGCACGGCTAATCGCCTTTAGATTAGGGCTCGCCGCTCCGTTGCTAAGTCCCCTGCAAGGATGGTTTCCGCAGAGTGGGTCCGCGAGAACCGACCGGTACTTCCGAGTGCGGCCACTCTACTTGTCGCGATAAAACAAGTAGACGCTACTCGTTCCTCCCGATAAAGCTACTCATAGGCTCTACCACTCCGGGCATGGTCGGTGAAAACCAGAAATTTGGGCCGCTCACACATCTCCGGTTATGTGACCAGTGCCGCCTTGGCTTTCGTGAGTTTAGGTATCACGGCACCTCTCCAGATTCCCCATATATGTATTGAAGTGGTGAGGCTTGTGTCTATTCCCAATCATGTTTCGAATTCCTACTCCGTGACTAATGATTCATCAGCAAAGGCTTCAATTAGTGTGGTTATCCCAACACTGAATGAGGCCATGAATTTGCCGTGGGTACTTCGCCGTATGCCCTCATATGTAGACGAGGTTGTGATCGTAGACGGTCGGTCGCACGACCGTACGGTGGATGTTGCCCGGGCTCTTCGTATGGATGTCGTTGTCGTCAACGAGCCGCGCAAGGGGAAAGGAATTGCCGTTCGTTCCGGCTTCTCCGCGGCGTCCGGGGACATCATCGTCATGCTGGATGCGGACGGGAGCATGGACCCCCAGGAGATTGGCTGGTTCCTCTCTCCGCTTCAGCACGACTTCGACTTTGTCAAGGGATCGCGTTACGTCACCGGAGGGGGATCCGAAGACTTGACCTGGTTGCGGAACGTGGGCAACAAGGTCCTCACGGAGCTGGCAAACGCTGCGCTGCGCAGCAACTATTCCGACCTTTGCTACGGGTACATCGCGTTGCGCCGGGAATGCCTGGATGTTCTACAACTGGAGTCAGACGGTTTCGAAATCGAAACGGAGCTGATTGTCCGGGCAGCCAGGGCCGGCCTTCGGATCGCCGAGGTGCCCAGCATCGAACTAGACCGCATCTCGGGCACATCGAACCTTCAGACCTTCCGCGACGGGTGGCGGGTCTTGCGTACTCTTGCACGCGAAAGCACCTGGGAGGCCCCGACGGCCGGCGCCCGGCCTGAAGCCCTCCGGCGCTTGAAATACAGGTACCCCGACGTCCGCTTTTCCCGCACACCTACGGATCCACATTCAGTCCTGGCCATGGCAGAAGGAGCTTAACGTGTCCAATTCCATTCAGTATCCCTCTACCTCAGTCGTCATTTGTTCCTATACCGAGGAGCGCTGGGACCTCCTCCTGAATGTCATCGCCTCCGTCAATGCCCAGACTCTCGCTGCCCGCCAAGTCATCGTGGTGGTTGACCACAACGTGGACCTTTACAAGCGTCTCGTGGCCGCTGTCCGGGACGTGACGCTTGTCGAGAGCACGGGGCCACGAGGCCTCTCGGGGGCTCGTAATACCGGCGTAGGCCTGGCAACCTCGGACATCGTGGCTTTTCTGGACGACGATGCTGTGGCAGCTCCGGACTGGCTTCAACGGCTCACGGCTCTCTATGACGACACTGACGTGCTGGCTGTGGGTGGGCGGGTCGAACCGGTCTGGCAAACCGGGCGCCCGGGCCACTTCGGTGAGGAGCTTGACTGGATAGTCGGGTGTAGCCACCGCGGACTTCCCAGCGTTGCCTCCGAGGTACGAAATGTCATCGGCGCGAACATGTCTTTCCGGCTTAAAGTTCTTCAGCACGTCGGCGGCTTCAACAACGCGCTCGGACGTAAGGGGGCCACACCGCTCGGCTGCGAGGAGACCGAGATCTGCATCCGGGCATCCATGGGGGAACCGGGGGCCCGGATTGTCTACGAACCGGCCGCCCTGGTCCGTCACCATGTTCCGCCACACAGGGGTACTTTCCGGTACATGCTGGGGCGGTCTTGGTCCGAGGGGATCTCGAAAGCCCAGGTCAGCCACGTGGTGGGCCACAAACGGGCATTGGGACCAGAACGGCGCTATGTCCGCAGCGTCTTGCCGCGGGCCGTATTCAGCGCGATAAGCGGCTGGGCCGGGGGATCCGAGCCGCAGGGATTGGCCCGCGCCGGAGCCATCGTCTCCGTGCTGGCCTTTACCGCCGCCGGATACGCACGCGGACGCCAGCTCGCCCATGGCGCGCAGCCGTCACGGGCGATATCACGCCCGCAGCACGTCTGACCGCAGCGACCAAGGGGGGACCGCAATGAATTTGCCTATATCGCAGCCGACGCAGTACTTTGACGCCACGGACCTCGAGGTGGCCCCGGCGATGGACAGCAATTGTCCGCCCGATTGGGCAGGGGCGCGATGGATAGGTTCCATTGATGCCAGTAGTCTCACAGAACACTCCAGGCTGAAACTGCTAGTTTTTGACGGGTACGAACGCGCCAGGTTGCTGGTACGTGAGGGTACCTCCGTGCGGGGTTTCATAGATGTCGTGGCTCCGGGAGGGCTGGTGGACACCAGCGTTCTTGAGGCTGTTGTCTCGGCCCTTCCAGCTGCCGTGAGCTCAGCTTCTTCTGCATCGACGCCGTTCATTACGGTGGTTGTGTGTACGAGGGATCGGGCGTCACACCTTCGGGGGTCTCTTGCCGCCATACTGCGGCTCGACTACCCAAGCTTCGATGTTCTCGTGATCGACAATGCCGCCAAGACGACCGAGACTGAGGACGTCGTGCGTGCCGAGTTTGGCGACCCGCGCGTGAGGTTGATCGCCGAGCCTGTCCCGGGGCTGTCCCGGGCACGCAACACGGGGCTTCGCCACGCACGCGGTGAAATTGTCGCGTTCACTGACGACGATACCGTGGTTGACCCGGCTTGGCTGAGGGAGATCGCCGCGGGCTTTGACCGTGCCTCGGACGTCGCCTGCGTCACGGGGCTGGTCCCCGGTGGTGAACTGCGCTCGCGCTTCCAGGGGTTTTTCGAGGACCGGGTCAGTTGGTCCAGGGTAGTCGAGCCAAAGATCTTCACGCTCGCAGAGCCGCCGGCAGACCTGCCAACATTTCCATTCTGCGTCGGTGAATTCGGGACGGGCGCCAATTTCGCCCTAAACCGCCGAATCGCCCTCAGTATGGGCGCCTTTGATACCGCCTTCGGCGTGGGGACGCGCACCGGTGGCGCCGAAGACCTGGACATGTTCACCAGGGTGATTCTCGACGGGTACTCACTCGTCGTCCAGCCCTCAGCGATTGTCTGGCACCGCCACCGTGATGACCTGGACACGTTGCGGCTTCAGGCGCGCGGGTACGGCACTGCGCTTGGTGCATGGATAACGAAAGTTCTCTTGAACCCTCGAACTGCCCGCCTCGCTCTTGCCCGAAGCCCTCGCGCGTTGCGAATCCTTTTCGGGAAAGCCGCGCGCCCGAGCGGGTCGTCAGTGCTGCCGCAGGAGCGGGATCCCCAGATCGCGGAGGTTTTGCGCATTGAAATGGCATCGGTTGCGCGCGGACCGCTCAAATACTTCCTCCAACGCCTATCAGGTGAAGGAGTGATCAGGTGAACGCCGCTTCCCTCCTGACGCCGCGACTTGCATGTGTGATCCTTGCCCATGCCGATCCGGTGCACTTGCATCGGTTGATCGAGGCCCTCGAACCCTTCCCGGTCTTTCTTCACGTCGATGCCAGAACGCCCGATACCACTTTTGCCGCCATGACCGCCGATCTGCCTGAGCGCTGTACCGTCCTAGGGCGAACTACCACCGCCTGGGCTCGATGGGGCCTGGTCGGGGCCGAACTCGACGGGTATCGGGCAGCGCTCGAAACGTCGGACGCAACACATTTTGCGCTTTTGAGTGGCTCTGATTATCCGTTGGCCCCCGCAAAGGAAATTGTCGATCTTCTCGAAAGGCACCCTGGTCATTCATTTGCCAAAGTGCACGAGTTGCCTTACGAGCAGTGGGGCCGGAGCGGCGGCCTTGCCCGCTTTCGGTATAGGCACTGGGGCATAGGCAAACGGATGCTGCGCCTTCCCATTCCGAGACGCCTGCCCCGGGACATCGTCCTCACCGGCGGACCGCAAATGAAAATACTTGCACGTGACCATGCAAGAGCCGTAGTCGAGGTCGCAGATGAGCACCATGAGCTCATTCGTTTTTGGCGGCGGACGTGGGTGCCCGATGAGACCTTTGTCTACTCGATACTTAACTCACCGCGATTTGTGCCGGGTTGGAAGGCGCAGTTGGTGCCGTCGAACCTATGGCTGATTGCCTGGGACGGCCTTCGCCGCAAGAGCCCGCCCTGGCTGGATACGGTTCACACGGACGTGTTGTTGAACCGGGAGAAGTACTCAGACCCCAATATGCCGCATCTCTTTGCGAGGAAATTCTGTTCCGAGCTCAGCACGCCGGTCCTTGACGCGATCGACGCTCACGTCTCTCTGCATTCGCATTCAATTGGCCCGGAGGAGGTGCTCCACAGATGAGGATGTTTAGCCGGGAGAGCAAACGTGACACGGAAGACCCGGAAGCTTCGAAGCTTTTTGGGCGAGGATTGCTTTATGTCGTGGTGTGGTCGTTCCAGCTCATCGCGGGAGTCATCGTGTCGCCGGTCCTCGCACATATGCTGCCGCCGGCCGACTTCGGAGCGCTTGCGACTGGCATAGCCCTCCACCAGCTGATCAGTATTCTCGCCTTGCTGGGGATCGATAGGGCACTGGTGCTCCAACGAGCAGAGGACGGGACCGACCACGCATCCCGGGGTCTTATAACTGTATCCATCCTCATTGCTGCACTAGTCACTCTCACCTTGGGTGCGACCGCTCAACTCTGGGGGTCCGCCCTCGGATTCAGCGCAAATCCCGATCTCTTACTCCCGGTCCTTCTCTGGACTGTCCCCGCGGCCGCGATCCAAGTGATGCTGTCGCTGTTGCTATCGGAGGATCGTTTCCGCGCCTTCGCGACTCTGAGTATTATGTCCGCAACTGGAGGACCCATCGTCGGCCTCGTCCTACTGGTTACGGTCCACAAAGATCCCGCGACCTACGCCTGGGGCGGGGTTGCAAGCCAATTGGTGGCAACGGTCCTCGGCATGGCCCTCACGCGGCCATCCATCCGGGGACTGTTCAACTGGTCCGTCATTGAGCGGGCAGTCAGGCTCGGCTTTCCCCTCGCGATGGGTGGACTTGCTATCTTCCTGCTCAGCGCAGGTGACCGCATCATTATTCAGGCGCTCTTGGGAGCGGAAGAAGCCGGCCGCTACCAAGTGGCCTACATCGTGGGCTCCGCCGTGATTCTCCTCCTCTCTGCCACGAGCGGCGCATGGGCGCCGCGCTTCGCCGCTGTTCGCGACGAAGAAAAGCGTACGGAGCTGGCAGCACACTCGCGTGACGAACTGTACCGGGTGCTGATGCCGGTGGTTTTGGGCCTAACCCTGGCTGCCCCCGTCGCCCTCAGGGTCGTGGCACCTCCGAGCTTTAGACCCGAATCCCTCACGATAGTCGTCTTGCTAGTCGCGTTGTCAGCTTTCCCGGTCGCGGCCAGCGGCGCTACCGGCCAACTGCTGTTCACGCAGCGGAGGGGCAACGTCATTGGTATAGTCACGGCCGCCGCCGCCGCCGCTAACGTCATCCTCAACTTCGTGCTGGTGCCGCTCCTTGGAATCATGGGGGCGGCGGTGGCAACCGTTTTCGCATATTTATTATTGGCGAAACTGCAGCGGATGGCGCTTCCGGCGCAAATGATCCTGAAGGGGTCACCGGGCCGCCTTGTTACCAGCGTGGCGGCCGTCATCTCGGCCTCGGGAGGCTCCGTCCTCCTTCCCGAATCCTTCGAATGGAACGTCATTCGCCTCGTCCTGGCTTTGGGGTGCCTGCCGTGGTTCATCAGAGCCCTTGGGCGCGCACGTGCGGGCGGCGACGCCCCTGGAAACCACGCTTCCAAGGTCAGGCACCGCGCCGATCCCCGCGCGCTAAGGAAGGCTTTTTTATCATGAGCACTTTGGCCGAAAAAAGTTCGGTGTCACGCGAGCCGGCGCAACCTATTTACGGGCCGTTTCGGGTCAACGAGCGTGTTCTCTCCGTTTGCGGAGTGATAGCTGCCGCCTGCATTGTGGCTGATATTGGTACCCCAATCATCGCCGCGTTCAATTTCACAGTGTGGTTGATTGTCCCGGGCTGGGTGCTTCTGCGTTGGCTTCCCGTGGCCGACCCCGTTGCCCGCGTGGTCTGGACGGTGCTGACAAGCGTTGTGCTTGCAACTGTACTGGGGCTGATAATGGCCTGGACGGGGTGGTGGCATCCCCGTCCAGTCGCAATGGTCACGCTCGTAGCAGCAGCCGCCCTCATCTTCCGCGCTTCCCGCGATGCAAGGCGAGGTTCCGGCGCTGCGCGGTCGTGGATAGAGTCGGTACGCCAGCGTGGTTTTATCGGCTTGGTTCCGTGGCTGATCCTTTTCTCCGCGGTGCTGATGTGGGGTGCGGCTCTGAGGGCCACCTATGCCGGGCCACTCGGTGACTGGGGTTTGCTTGCGGCGTATCCTCTCGCCTGGTTTGTGGCCGTCGGCCTCGTCTTGGCACAATGCATTTGGGGGGTCGTAAGCCGACGGGCCAGTTCAATGTGGATTATGGGCGCCTCGCTCACGGTCCTAGTGGTAATGCTCTACGCGTCTGCGAGCCTACTCACGAGCGTGCCCCGATTGCCCTGGGTGTACAAACACATTGCAGTGACGGACTTCATCGCCGCCGCGGGTCGCATTGATCCTTCGATCGACATTTATAACAGGTGGCCGGGGTTCTTCGCCGGCAGCGCCTTCATGGGCGAGATCGTGGGATACCATGACGCCGCGGAGTACGCGTCGTGGGCGGAGGTCGGCTTCGCCCTGATCGATGTGCTTATCGTGCTGGCCATCGCCCGAGCAATCTCAAGAAACCCGCGGGTGTACTGGATGGCCGCGCTCGTATTTGCCCTGACCAACTGGGTGGGCCAGAACTATTTTGCCCCACAAGCATTCGCATTCACGCTGTACCTGACCATGTGCCTCACGGCACTCACATTCCTTCGCGGCACGCCAGTGAAGCACGTCAAGTCCATTGAACGCTGGCCGACGAGTCAGACCCTGCTGGCCGAGGACGTGAGTGGTGGCCCTTCCGGCCATGCCGTACGTATCGTGGCCACCATCGCCATCATTGTGCTTCAAGCGGTCATCGTCGTAAGTCACCAGCTGTCGCCCTATATGGCTGTGCTTGGACTGCTCCCGCTGTTTGTTGGTGGATTCTTCAGGCCCAGATGGGTTGGCCCGCTCCTGCTGGGGATCGCTGTCGCCTACCTTCTTCCCAATCTGGCCTATGTTGAAAGCACTCATGGGTTGTTCACTAATTTGGATCCAGTTGGCAACGCCAGTGCCCAGCTATCGCCCAGTGGTCCCGTCCCCGAGGCAGTACAGTGGCAGGAATTTGGAGTAAGGGTTCTCTCCGGCTTGACTCTCGTACTCGCCTGCATGGGGTTCGTGCGGCAGTTTCTGAAAGGTGACGCGCGGACGGCGCTGCTGGTTGCCTGGCTCGGTCTCGCGCCCGCGTTCACCTTAGTCGGGCAATCGTACGGAGGGGAGGGGCGTCTTCGTGTCTATCTCTTTGCACTGCCGTGGTTAGCCATCGGTGTAGCTTGGCTCTTTGGGTCGGGGCCACTCCGTACGCGTAAAGCGGTTCTCGGGGCGAGCGCGTCGCTCTTGGCGATGGCTCTGCTCTTCACGGCGACCTATTTCCAGGCTGAATCGAGATATCGAGTTCCAGAGGGTGATGTGATTGCGGCTCAATGGCTGGACTCAAGAGTAGAAAACGCTGACCTGGTCGTCCTGTCAGCCGGCGCTTTCCCTGGCTTAATCGGTCCAAACTATCCCTACTACCTCCGGGCCGGAAAACTGAACACCCTGGAGGGGCTGCTGGGGTATTTTCAGGACACCGTAACCGCCGGCGACGTCGAATATAGCATCCGCAGCGTAGGGAACACCGGTGAAATTTACGTGGTTTTCTCGGACGGACAAGAGCAGTATGTAGTCCAGTCGGGATTGGCTGAAGCGACCGTTCTGCCCAGGATTGAAAGTCAATTGGCTACAACGGGCATCACGGAGAAGGTCTTCGACAACGGGTCTTCCCGCATCTATCAGTTCGTGAATACAGGCATGTGATCCACGCCCTGCGTCCCCGAATGACCTGCGATCCTGACGGCCGCTGTCTTCGCGGTGCCGAGAGTCCGACCAGTTGAACAACTGGTTGCAAGTTGAGCGAGGGGCTAGTGTCAGGAGAGTCAGTCATGGTCCGCAGGAACTCAAACTTTATGGCCGTAGTAGCAATCTGTGCGATCGGAACGGCCCTCATGGCCGCCTCGGACGAGCCGACAACAAGTATGCCGACCGGTGACCTGCCTGGGTGGAAGCAGACATTCGCGCAGGACTTCAACACCCCCGCCGGGCTAGGTGAAATAGCCCGCGTTTATGGTGAAGACATTCGCGGCTATTCCGGTTTCCTGGACACATCGGGCAACGGTACCTACACGCCAGATTCGGTTCTCACCGTATCTGCGGGCAAACTCGACTATTTCCTCCATACCGCCGGGGGTGAACCGAGAGTGGCAAGCACGGTCCCTTTCGGCTACAAGGGACAGACATACGGTCGCTTTTCCATCCGGTTTCGATCCGACCCCCTGCCCGGCTACAAAATTGCCTTCATGCTCTGGCCATCCAGCGGAAATTGGAACGAAGGAGAGATTGACTGGCCGGAGGGCGGACTAAACGGGCAGATGTTTCCAGCCTCTGCCATCAAGGGGTCCTACGATGACGGTGCGATGACGTTCGACCCCCCGACCCATGCCTACTCGCCGACTGACTCCTCGGACTGGCACGTGGCAACAACGGAATGGACTCCAGGGAAAGTCAAATGGTTCTGGGACGGCGTGCTTGTTGGCGAAACCACAGTTGCGTCCGGGGTCCCCGCCACCAATTTCCGGTGGACCTTGCAAGCCGAGACCGAGATCGGTGAAGGCGCCACCGTACCGAATCCCCGGACTGCAGGACACCTCCAGATCGATTGGGCTGTTCAGTACGCCTACACGCCGACGGGTTAGCGAGAGTTGGGGTGAATCGGTTGAGTGAGCCCCGGGGCCAGTTCTCAGCCTATGAAACCTGCACCGCCTGGGATCAGGACGGACTGGTGCCGCTTCATACTTTCTCCTCAGTGTCATTCATGATGATGGGGTCCAACTGGTCCAACACATCGGTGTCCTGCGCGCCGAACTTTCTGGCAAACACCGCGCCGGAGGAAGTCAGGTAGTCCAAATCTGCAGACGTGAAGACATCCGGTCGGCCGGATTGTGCGTCCGACCATCGGATGGCGTGCAGTGCGGAATTCTCCACGACGATTTTCTGATCATTAAAAAGGATCGTGGCCGTAGCCGATTCCAAGGGAATCACGGTGCGACTGTAGTAGCGCGCGAACCCCGGGTGCTGGTCGATGTAATCCACAACGTGCTGCATCGCGTTCTTCGAAAGCGCGAACCAACAGTCGTTGTACCAGCAAGGAAAGCTGTGCGAGAAGGGAGACCTCCATTGCCTGATGCCAATTCGCGCTGGGAGTGCCAGGACGGCAGGCGTCGTGTATATCGAGAGCCAGCGCTGATATCTCGTTAGGACCGTGATGAATTGGCCGCGGCGGTGAGCGATCCGGGCCTGCCACTTTGCGGGCAGGCGCCGTTCGATTCCGAGATTAGGCACGGAATAATATTTGTACCTGTACCGAATGTCGCATTCGTGGCGGAGATGGGCGTCTGCTATTTCTTCGATACGCTGCCCCCTTATAACGGCGTCGGCCCCGCTCGCTGCCAGCCGTAGGCGCAAGTCACGTAGCGGAGCAACAGGATAGTCCTGCTCTGACAGCAGCATCACCCAGTCGACGTCCAGGTTTTTCAGGATCCACCTGAATACCCGCCAGCGGGCGGCTTCAAGGGTCATGTCGCCCCAAATAATGGGCTCCTCGCTGGTGAGGAAATGTACGTGGGGAATGTCGTCAAACAACGAAGGGTCCAGTGGCCGCTGGAAGGAGTCATGATGGATAACCACCGGTGACGCCGGCTCCGCTGCACGGAGTGTCTGAACCAGGCGCAACAACTGGTCTCCCGGGCCGTATGACGTGATGAAGTATGCGATCCGAAGATCAGCAGCTGGGGGAGTCACCTGATGTTCCTGTCCCGGTCATACATCGACGCTCTCCGATCGGACGCTTGGCGGATACCCTGGGCCGGGACACCAACGCTTACCGATGCCCTCACTGTCGCGTTCAGGGTCCCGGAGGAGGAACTTGAAACTCGATTCGGAATGGACACAAGTCTCTCCATTTCATTGAATTTTATGGATTCTGGAGGCATGATTCTGCGCCGGCAAGGATGATGAGGCGGCACTGGAAACTACTCGCACGCGTGGCTGTTCCCATTCTTGTGCCTGACTTTGCCACGAGTTACTCAGCCTATGATCGAGCCCAACGGGTGTAACGAGTAGCTCCTACTTGTTTTAACTACCGGAGCGTCACGGCCTCACTCGCCGCCACCGGGGTCATCAGGAACGACATCCTGATGAAACAAGATGTTATTTTCCCAAGTGTTACAGAACCGGCAGCCATCGGGTACGGTCAGGAACAAATGCAGCCCCAAACGATTCGTTCTTCCAGCCTAGGAGAATCATTGAAAGGCACCGCGAAGGTAGAACCCTGTCCGACTAAGGTGCTGGTGGTCGATCTCGACCAGCCGCTGCCCGAATTCACGGGCGACGATCGGTATCAGTCGGCGATGGTCGTCGGCACCAGGGACGGCGTCCCTCGCGGCGCTGTCGACGTGGACCTCGGACCGACCGCGCCCGCATTCTCCGACCAACTGGCCCCCCTTTTCACCGCGGCGGTCGGTGACTTGGCGGCAGTGGCAGTACCCGACGCAGATCTGCCCAGCATCACAGTGGTTGTTCCCACCATCGTCGGGCGCAGCGAGGACCTGCAGCTGCTGCTGGATGGTTTTGCGCTCGTCGATTACCCGGATGTCGAGTTCCTCCTGGTTGACAACCGCCGGACGCTCCCCGAAGACGATCCCCTCCCAGACCTGATCGCTGGCCGCAGCCGGATCCGAGTGGTCCGGGAGCTCCGGCCGGGAATCTCTGCTGCCCGGAACGCCGGAATCACTGCGGCCTCCGGTGATGTCATAGCGTTCACGGACGATGACGTCCTGGTGGAGCCGGAATGGCTGCGTGCCATCGGGAGTCGGTTCGCCACTGATCCCACGCTGGACGCCGTCACCGGTCTCGTCCTGCCGACCGAGATGGAGACCTCGGCGCAGATCTGGTACGAGCGGTACTACGGTGGATTCAGTGGTGAGCGCTCGTTCGCCCCGCTGACGCTGAGGGCCGCGCTTGGCCCGAAATGCTTGCGCGGGTCTCGGGTCATCGTCCGCGACGCGGCGGGCAGCGATGTGCGGGAGTTTGCTGTTTACGGCTTGGGAGCCTACGGCGCCGGCGCTAACATGTCGTTCCGCCGATCGACGCTACTGAAGCTCGGCAGCTTCGATCTGGCCCTGGGAACCGGCACCCCGGCCCGCGGCGGAGAGGACCTTGCCATGCTGATCCGGATCCTGTGGACCGGCGGCGCGATCGGATACGAACCGGCGGCAGTCGCCCGCCATCGGCACCGCCGCGAGGTCGAAGAGCTGCTGCATCAGCTGCGCGGCAACGGGTTGGGCTTCACCGCAATGCTCACCTCGCTGATCCTGGCCGACCGGCGGCATCTGCTGGGGCTGGGATCGCAATTGCCGCTCGCCGGCTGGCGGATGCTCCGGCAGAGCCTCGCGAGGATCCGCGGACAGAAGGTCGGGGCGGCCGGGACAGCCGGCCACGCGAGTGCCGATTTGTACCCGCGCGGGTTGGTCGTCAATGAGCTTAGCGGCTACCCGAAGGGGCCACTGGCTTATCTGCGCAGCCGCAAGCAGATGAAGGCATGGATTGCACCGGCACCGAAAGTTCCACGGGATCTTGTGCAGAACCTTCACCACGAGACCACGCGCGGACAAGACGATCGATAGCAGCAGCTGACAACAAGCCCCCCAGCTGCGCCAAGACGTGGAGCGGGCCGGCCACTACACGCTGGTCAGCTCGATTGGTGGACCCGCCGGGCGTGGCGGCGCCTCTGGCTGCGCACTGAAGCCAGGCGGCACAACCGAATACCTCTATACCTGACGGATACCAGGCCCGGTGCCGGTACATTGATCGGATGCATACTGCCGCTGCCGCCGTCGCCCGATCCCGAGAACTGTTCGACAGCGGGGTGAGCCGCCCGCTGGCCTGGCGCCTCGAACAGCTGGGCAATCTGCGCAGGATGCTCACCGAACACCGGGAGGATTTTGCCGCTGCCCTGCTCAGCGATCTGGGCAAGCACCGCAGCGAGTCCCAGCTGACCGAGATCGGCTTTGTGACCGCGGAAGTGGCCCACCTGGAGCGGCATCTGGAGGCCTGGCTGAGGCCCCGCCGGGTGGATGTTCCGCTTGCCGTGCAGCCGGCCCGGGCCTGGACCGAGCTGACACCGCTCGGAGTGGTGCTGGTGATCGGCACGTGGAACTACCCGGTGCAGCTGGCCCTCGCTCCGCTTGCCGGAGCCCTTGCGGCCGGAAACACCGTGGTCATCAAGCCGAGCGAGCACGCGCCCGCCACATCAGCGGCCCTTGTCCGCTGGGTGCCGGACTACCTGGGCGGCGCCGCCGAGGTGGTGGCCGGCGGCATCCCGGCGACCACGGCGCTGCTGGCGGAACGGTTCGACCACATCTTCTTCACAGGCGGGCAAAACGCCGCCCGCGTGGTGATGCGGGCGGCAGCCGAACACCTGACGCCGGTGACCCTTGAGCTGGGAGGCAGATGCCCGGCCTACGTCGATGGAACCGCGGACCTGGCCACCACGGCCAGTCGCATTGCGTGGGGCCGGTTCGTGAACGCCGGGCAGACGTGCGTGGCACCGGACTATGTGCTGGGAACGCCAGAGATACTGGACGCCCTCCAACCGCTGATCGTGGACGCCACTACCTCCATGTTCGGCAAGGACCCGGCAGGCAGCGCTTCCTACGGCCGGATCGTTGATGACCGGCACTTCGAGCGGCTGGCAGAACTGGCGGACGGCAGCACCGTGGTCCATGGCGGCCAGCGGGATTCCGAAAGCCGGTACTTCGCACCAACCCTGCTGCGGCCGGCGTCCGGAGATGCCGTCCTGGATGAAGAAATCTTCGGCCCGTTGCTCCCGCTGGTCCCCGTATCCGGACCGGACGAAGCGATCCGGATGATCAACGCAGGCGGCAAGCCCCTGGCTGTGTATGTCTTCAGTGCAGACGACGGCGTCCGCGGATCCTTTGCGGCGGAGACCTCCTCAGGGGCCCTCGCGTACGGAGCGCCGGCGGCGCACGTCTCCGTCCCGGGCCTCCCGTTCGGCGGGGTTGGCGGCAGCGGCATGGGGGCTTACCACGGCGAACATTCAGTGCGGACGTTTTCGCACGAACGGGCCAGCCTGGACAAACCGATGCGGCCTGACACCCTCCGCCTGGCCTATCCTCCGTACGGAACGGCGAAGGACGGCCTGGTGGCCGCCCTCCTGTCGTTTGCCGGGCGGGCGCCTGGCCGTTCCAAAGCCCGCCGCCGCAAGGCCCGACCCGAAGCCAGCTAATTCTTGCGGGTGGTACCCAGGCTGTGGAGCGTGTCGGCCAGGAGCTCCACGAACAGTTGAACCTGTGCCGTCTGCTTGTCATTGATCAGCAGGGCGAACACGTTCCTGGCAAGCCTGATCTCCGGAACATCAAGGACCACCACGCCGGCAGGACGGTGCCGCAGGGCCAGTTCGGGAACCAGCGCGGCGCCAAGCCCCGCCGCGGCCATTTCGAGGCTCGCGTGGAAGTCGTCGCTGTACGCCACCACCCGCGGGTGGAGGTTGCAGCTGGCGAACAGCCGCTCAATAACCGTTGCGTCGCTGGTGCCCGGGTGATGGACGATCCAGGGCATGTCGGAGAGGTGGTCCGCCGCCACTTTGGCTTCGGCGCGGAAACCCCAGGCCGCCGGCAGCACCACGCGGAATTCGTCGTCGCCGATCCATTGCCGGTTGACGGTGTGGGGCCAGGCCAGACCGGACTGGCCCACCTGGTAGACCAGGGCCACATCGAGTTCGCCGCCGGTGCGGAGCCCCTGAATGGTCTGGGACGGCTCCGCCACGGACACCCTGAGGTCGATGCCCAGTTCTTTCCACTTCGGGTTCTGCAGGATCCGGGGCAGCACATACGTGGCCAGGCTGGGAAAGATGCCCAGCCTGAGCTCCTGGTGCGTGGCGTTGTGCGTCCGGGAGGCCGCGGCCATCAGGGCCTCGATGTCCGTGAGGACCTTGGCGGCATGCCGGGTCATCACCAGGGCGGCTTCAGTGGGCTGGATGCTCCGGGCCGAGCGCTGGAAGAGATCCACGCCGGTGTCCCGCTCCAGCGCGGACATCTGCTGGGAAACGGCGGAGGCCGTATAGCCCAGCCGGTTGGCGGCCGCGGCGAATGAGCCCAAACGGGTGACTTCCACGAGCGTCCGCAGATGAACAGGGTTGATCAATGGTTGCCCTTCGCCTCGGAAAATCCCGCTTCATTGTGGCATATCGCCGCGCGGCCCCGGAATGTCGCCATGGACGGGCCGCCCTCATGCAGGAGAATCGCGTCAAGGCGCCCGGCTGGAATTCATAGTCATCCGGGTGCCCTTCGGTGACGAATTGCCCATAAGACGATTCATCAGGACGATTCAGGCGAAGCCAACAGGAGCAGATCAGTGTCGCAAGCAGCAACGATTCCGGACGGCAGGCGGGTAGCCGTCATTGGCAGCGGCGTGGCAGGACTGACCGCGGCCTATGTCCTGAACCAGCGGGACAACGTCACCCTCTTCGAGGCGGATTCCCGGCTGGGCGGACATGCCCACACCCATGACGTGACGCAGGCGGAGGGGCCGACCCTTGGCGTGGACACGGGATTCATCGTGCACAACGAACGCACCTACCCCACGCTCCTGCGGCTCTTCGCGGAGCTGGGCGTTGAGACGCAGGACTCCGAAATGAGCATGTCGGTCCGCTGCGACGGTTGCGGCCTCGAATATGCCGGTGCCCGTGCCAAAGGCCGCGGCATCATTCCCCGGCCCTCCACCTTGCTGCGCGGCCGGTACCTTCTGATGCTGCTCGAAGTGACGCGCTTCCACCGCCGGGCGCGCGCCCTGCTGGCCGCGGCTGCACCTGCCGGGGGGTCCCAGGACGTGGCCGGCGTAGGCGAACCCGAGCTGACGCTGGGGGAGTTCCTTGCCCGGGAGAAATTCAGCAGCTACTTCATCTCGCACTTCATGACCCCCGTCGTGAGCGCCGTCTGGTCCTGCGACCCCGCCACGGCGCTTGCCTACCCGGCCCGCTATCTGTTCACCTTCCTGGCCCACCACGGCCTGCTGGGAGTGTCCGGCTCGCCGCAGTGGCGGACGGTCAAGGGGGGTTCCCGCACTTACGTGGATAAGCTCGCTGCGACGCTGCCGGACGTCCGGCTGTCCAGCCCGGTCACAGCGGTGCGCCGCCGTGCGGACGGCGTGGAACTGACCACACCGCAAGGTACGGAGACCTTCGACGCCGTCGTCATTGCCACGCACCCCGCACAGGCGCTGCACATGCTCGCCGATGCCTCCGCGGAGGAACGTGAGGCGCTCGGCGGGATGCCGTACTCGGTCAACCAGACACTGTTCCACCGCGACGACGCCGTCCTGCCCCGCAGCGCCAACGCGCAGGCGTCCTGGAACTACCGCCTGCCGTCCTGCGACGCACGCCCGGACACGGTGCTTGTCAGCTACGACATGACACGCCTGCAGCGCCTCAAGCCTGCCGACGGCGGCCGCTACATCGTGAGCCTGGGGGAGTCAGAACTCATCGCCGACGGAACCGTGCTGGACCGGATGGTCTACGAGCATCCGCAGTACACGCCCGGTTCGCTCCGGGCCCAGCAGCTGATCCTGGGCCTGGGGGACGGGCGCCTGGCCTTTGCCGGCGCCTACCACGGGTGGGGGTTCCACGAGGACGGGGCCCTCTCCGGAGTCAAAGCGGCCGCCCGGCTTGGCCGGGACTGGGAGCTACAGGCCGCACCGTCGCGTGCCGGTCTGCAGAGCGCCGCCGCGGAGGGCGCCGGATGAAAACGCAGGCTGCCATCTACCGCACCTCCATCGCACACGTACGGCGTACCCCCTTGCATAACGCGTTCACGTACCGGAGCTACAGCTGGTACGTCGACGTCGACCGGTTGCCGTCCCTGCCCCGGCTGCTCCGGCCGTTCGCGGATTTCCGCGCTTCGGACCACCTCGGCGACCCGGAAGGCTCGCTGCGCGGCAACGTGGAACGGTTCCTGCGGACCCGGGGGATAGAGCTCGACGGCGGGCGGATCACCATGCTGGCCAGTGCCCGGGTGTTGGGCCACGTATTCAACCCGCTCAGCCTGTTCTGGTGCCACGGTGCCGACGGCGGCCTGCGCTGCGTTGTCGCCGAGGTGCACAACACCTACGGTGAACGGCACTGCTATCTGCTCGAGACGGATCACGCCGGCCGGGCCAGTGTTCCCAAAGCGTTCTATGTTTCCCCGTTCAACGACGTCGAAGGCCAATACCGGATGAAACTCCCGGAACCGGGGGAGCGGCTGGCCGTATCGATCGTGCTGGAGCGCGAAGGGCAGAAGCCATTCATCGCCACCGTCGACGGCGAACGCCACGAGGCGTCCGTGCCGGCCATCCTCTCCGCCGCGCTCGCCGTCCCCCTGGCGCCGCTGCGTGTCGCCGCGCAGATCCGCTGGCAGGGCATCAAGCTGTGGGCACGCAGGCTGCCCATCATCAAAAGACCGCACCACCCCTCACAGGAGGCAGTACAGTGACCATCACCGAAGCTACCGGATCCGCTGCGGGCCAGCCTGCGAACTCGCGTCCCACCTCGGCCCGGACCGGCCACGCCGTCGACAGCGCCGTTCCCTACAGCACCGTTCCCTACAGCGTTCCGCGGCCCCCTGCCGTGATCGATGCCACCATCTGGCCCAGCATCGCCACCACGCCGGACAGCCTCAAGGCCCGGGTGGCGGGACGCATTGCGGACGCAATCTTCAAGGCCGCCGTGCGCACGCTTCCCCTTGAAGTCCGCTACCCGGACGGCACCGTCCTTGGAAAGGCAGCGACCGGCCCGGCAGCCGAGCCCGGCCATCCGTACCCGGTGATGACCCTGAACCGCCCCGAGGCTTTCGCTGCCCGGCTCGGTGACGGCGGACTGATCGGCCTGGGCGAGTCCTACATGGCCGGAGACTGGGACGCGGACGACCTCACCGCCGTCATGGAAGTCTTCGCGGCCAGGGTGGGGAGCCTCGTGCCCGAGCCGCTGCAGAAACTGCGCGCCCTCTACCTCCCGCGCCAGCCGCGCCGGGAACGCAACACCGAGCAGAACACCCGTTCCAACATCTCCCGGCACTACGACCTCTCCAACGAGCTCTTTTCCTCATTCCTGGACAGCACCATGACCTACTCCAGCGCGCTTTTCCCGGAGCGGGGCGAGGCGCTGCGGACCGTTGCCTGGGACGGACTCGCTGACGCGCAGCAGGCAAAGATCGACCGTCTGTTGGATAAAGCCGGCGTCGGCGAGGGAACGCGCGTGCTGGAAATCGGCACCGGCTGGGGCGAACTTGCCCTGCGTGCAGCTGCCAGGGGCGCCACGGTCTACTCGGTCACCCTGTCCAGCGAGCAGCAGGAGCTCGCCCGCCAGCGCGTGGCCGAGGCCGGCTACGCCGACGCCGTCACCATTGAACTCAAGGACTACCGCGCGGTGGAAGGGGAGTACGACGCCGTGGTCTCGGTGGAAATGATCGAGGCCGTCGGGTACGAATACTGGGCCACGTACTTCCAGACGATCGAGCGTGTCCTGGCTCCCGGCGGCAAAGTGGCCATCCAGGCCATCACCATCGCGCACGACCGGCTGATCGCCACCCGGACCAGCTACACGTGGGTGCACAAGTACATCTTCCCCGGCGGCGTCATTCCGTCTGTCCGCGCCATCGAGGAAATCACCGAGAAGCAGACGGGGCTCCGGGTCCGCGAACGCCTCGCCATGGGTGAACATTATGCGCAGACCCTGCGCCTCTGGGAGGAGCGCTTCATGTCCCGCGCCGACGAGGTGGCGGCCATGGGCTTCGACCCGGTCTTCCAGCGGATGTGGCTGTTCTACCTTTGCTACTCCAGGGCAGGCTTTGAGACGGGCTACCTTGACGTCCAGCAGATTGTCCTGGACCACGCGGCATCAAAGCGTTCGGCTGGCGGAGCCGCATAGTTCCGTTCGTCACATCGGGGCCCTGAATCAGTGTTCAGGGCCCCTTTTGTGTGCCCTCCGACACGCCCGTCGTATAGCGGCGACACGCCGTCTGCCAGGCGACACGCGGGGCGATTAATTGTGGCTAACTACTCCACAGGGTGTGGATTTCGTCCGTGAAAACAGCTGAAACACGGACATTTTTCACCTGCCGGCCTGTGGATTAACAGTGCATTAAATGACATACTTGTAATACATCATGTTGGGGTCCTCATCGGGGCCGTGCACTACATGTAGTATCGACATACAGATTGAGCGGGACGCAGGACCGGCATCGGATGAGGGGTTTCAGTTCCGGGCAGTGTCTACCGCAACGATGTACCAGAGACTTCAAAGCAGTGACTTCAACAAAAGGGGACAGGAACCATGACCGTTACGGTTTACACGAAGCCGGCCTGTGTTCAGTGCAACGCAACGTACCGCGCGCTGGACAAGAAGGGCATCACCTACCAGAGCGTCGACATCTCCCAGGACGCGGACGCCCTTGAGCGCCTGAAGGCCCTCGGCTACATGCAGGCCCCCGTTGTGGTCACGGACCAGGACCACTGGTCAGGCTTCCGCCCGGACAAGATCGAAGAGCTGGCGCTGAGCGCGGCCGTTTCCGTGGCCTAGGCTGCATCCGCCGCTACCGGCAAAGAACTTTACGTAGATGAGGTGACTCACATGGCAGCGCCGGCACTTGCCGATGCGCCGCTCGCAGCGGAGGCTGCGAAGACGACGCCCATGACCCGGACCACCAGTCACCTCATCTATTTTTCCTCGGCCTCCGAGAACACCCGGCGCTTCGTTGAGAAGCTGGGCCGGGATGCGGCCAGGATTCCGGTGCATCAGCGTGAAGCTGAGCTCGTGGCCTCCGAGCCCTTCGTGCTGGTGGTTCCCACCTACGGCGGGACCGGCGGAGAGG
The DNA here is from genome assembly GCF_037911235.1 of Arthrobacter oryzae. GTDB lineage: Bacteria > Actinomycetota > Actinomycetes > Actinomycetales > Micrococcaceae > Arthrobacter > Arthrobacter oryzae_E. Next base: position 293,076 of record NZ_JBBLYW010000065.1, on the reverse strand, counting down.
GCTCAGTGCCGAAACAGGTGATCCGGTTCCTCAACAACCCGCAGAACAGGGATCTGATCCGCGGGGTGATCGGCGCAGGAAACACGAATTTCGGGGACAACTACTGCATGGCGGGAGACATCATCGCCTTCAAATGCCAGATACCCCACCTCTACCGCTTCGAACTCATGGGGACGCCGGAAGACGTCCGCCTGGTAAATCAAGGATTGGACAAGTTTTGGACACTACTGTCGCAGACACAGAAGTAACCATGCCCGCCGTCGAGAAGACCGCAGAGAAGCCCGCACTGCCGGCCGCCTACAAGGGGCTGGGCTACCACGAGCTGAACGCCATGCTGAACCTGTACGGACCGAACGGCGAGATCCAGTTCGAAGCGGACCGCGAGGCCGCGCACCAGTACTTCCTGCAGCACGTGAACAACAACACCGTGTTCTTCCACGACCTGGAAGAGAAGCTCGACTACCTGGTGAAGAACCAGTACTACGAGCGCGAGACCCTCGATCAGTACACGATGAACTTCATCCGCGAGCTCTTCAACCGCGCGTATAAGAAGAAGTTCCGCTTCGAGACCTTCCTGGGCGCCTTCAAGTTCTACACGTCCTACACGCTGAAGACCTTTGACGGCAAGCGGTTCCTGGAGCGCTACGAGGACCGCGTGTGCATGGTTGCCCTGCATCTGGCCCGCGGCGACGAGCAGCTTGCCCTGCAGATGGTGGACGAGATCATCGAGGGCCGCTTCCAGCCGGCCACGCCCACGTTCCTGAACGCCGGCAAGAAGCAGCGCGGCGAGCTGGTCTCCTGCTTCCTGCTTCGCATCGAAGACAACATGGAGTCGATCGGCCGGTCCATCAACTCCGCCCTGCAGCTGTCCAAGCGCGGCGGCGGTGTGGCGTTCGCGCTGACCAACATCCGCGAAGTCGGCGCGCCGATCAAGCAGATCGAAAATCAGTCCTCCGGCGTCATCCCCGTGATGAAGCTCCTCGAGGACAGCTTCTCCTACGCCAACCAGCTCGGTGCCCGCCAGGGTGCAGGCGCCGTGTACCTGCACGCCCACCACCCGGACATCTACCGGTTCCTGGACACCAAGCGGGAAAACGCGGACGAAAAGATCCGCATCAAGACCCTCTCACTCGGCGTCGTGATCCCGGACATCACTTTTGAGCTGGCCAAGCGGGACGAGGACATGTACCTGTTCTCCCCGTACGACGTCGAACGCGTCTACGGCATGCCGTTCTCCGACGTCTCGGTCACCGAGAAGTACTACGAGATGGTGGACGATTCCCGGATCAAGAAGACCAAGATCAAGGCGCGCGAGTTCTTCCAGACCCTCGCCGAGATCCAGTTCGAGTCCGGCTACCCGTACATCATGTTCGAGGACACCGTAAACCGGGAAAACCCGATCGACGGCAAGATCATCATGTCCAACCTGTGCTCCGAGATCCTCCAGGTTTCGCAGCCCACGACCTACCACGATGACCTGTCCTACGACCAGACCGGCAAGGACATCTCCTGCAACCTGGGCTCGCTGAACATCGCGAAGACCATGGATTCGCCGGACTTCGGCCTGACCATCGAGACGGCCATCCGCTCCCTGTCGGCAGTGTCGGACATGTCCAACATCACCTCGGTGCCCTCCATTGCACGCGGCAACGACCAGAGCCACGCCATTGGCCTTGGCCAGATGAACCTGCACGGCTACCTGGCCCGCGAGCGGGTCCACTACGGTTCCGAAGAGGGCCTGGACTTCACCAACATCTACTTCTACTCGGTGGTGTACCACGCTGTCCGCGCCTCCAATAAGCTGGCCATCCAGACCGGGCAGACCTTCGGGGGCTTCGAGAGGTCCAAGTACGCCTCGGGCGAGTTCTTCGACAAGTACACGGAGCAGGAGTGGGTGCCGCAGACCGAGAAGGTCGCGGAGCTGTTCAAGAACATCCACATCCCCACCCAGGATGACTGGCGCGAGCTGAAGGCTTCCGTCATGGAGCACGGCATCTACAACCAGAACCTGCAGGCCGTACCGCCGACGGGCTCGATCAGCTACATCAACAACTCCACCTCCTCGATCCACCCGGTGGCGTCCAAGATCGAGATCCGCAAGGAAGGCAAGCTGGGCCGCGTGTACTACCCGGCGCCGTACCTGACGAACGACAACCTGGAGTACTACCAGGATGCGTACGAGATCGGCTACGAGAAGGTCATCGACACCTACGCCGCTGCCACGCAGCACGTGGACCAGGGCCTGTCCCTGACGCTGTTCTTCAAGGACACCGCCACCACGCGCGACATCAACAAGGCCCAGATCTACGCCTGGAAGAAGGGCATCAAGACCATCTACTACATCCGTCTCCGCCAGCTCGCGCTGGAAGGGACCGAGGTTGAGGGTTGCGTCAGCTGCATGCTGTAGCTTCAACCAAATCGTGAGAGTACGACGGCGGGCGCCCGCCCGCCGTCGTACGCTTTAACTTAGAGAAACCACCCAACGTTTAGGGGATGACATGACCGAGAAGGTCAAGCTGCTTAGCCACGTCGAGGCGATCAACTGGAACCGCATCCAGGACGACAAGGACGTGGATGTCTGGAACCGCCTGGTCAACAACTTCTGGCTGCCGGAGAAGGTGCCGCTGTCCAACGACGTGCAGTCGTGGGCGACGCTGACGCCGGACGAGCAGCAGCTCACCATGCGCGTGTTCACCGGCCTGACCCTGCTGGACACCATCCAGGGCACCGTCGGCGCGGTTTCCTTGATTCCGGACGCTCTCACCCCGCATGAAGAGGCTGTGTACACGAACATCGCGTTCATGGAGTCCGTGCACGCCAAGAGCTACTCCTCCATTTTCTCCACGCTGGCCTCCACCAAGGAGATCGACGAGGCGTTCCGCTGGTCCACCGAGAACGAGAACCTTCAGAAGAAGGCCCAGATCGTCATGGACTACTACCAGGGCGACGATCCGCTGAAGCGCAAGGTGGCCTCCACGCTGCTGGAGAGCTTCCTGTTCTACTCGGGCTTCTACCTGCCGATGTACTGGTCCTCACGGGCCAAACTGACGAACACGGCCGACCTGATCCGCCTCATCATCCGCGATGAGGCCGTGCACGGCTACTACATCGGCTACAAGTTCCAGAAGGGCCTGGAGAGGGTCTCCGAAGAGAAGCGCCAGGAGATCAAGGACTACACGTTCGAGCTGCTCTTCGAGCTGTACGAGAACGAAGTCCAGTACACGCACGACCTCTATGACTCCGTCGGCCTGGCCGAGGACGTCAAGAAGTTCCTGCACTACAACGCCAACAAGGCGCTGATGAACCTGGGCTACGAGGCCATGTTCCCGGCTTCCGTCACCGACGTGAACCCGGCCATCCTCTCGGCCCTGTCGCCAAACGCTGACGAGAACCACGACTTCTTCTCGGGTTCGGGTTCGTCTTATGTCATTGGCAAGGCTGTCAATACTGAAGATGAGGACTGGGACTTCTAGTCTTCTCAGGCCATCCGTCGTCAACTCACCCCTCTCACGCACGAGCGCGGGAGGGTTGAGTTGATTAATCATCGTGTCAGGATCGCGCTGAGGGATGGGTCCCGACCACGATCGATTCGCCCTGCGGTGGCCATCCCGTTTGCCCTTCGTCCAGCCTTTTTTGAACATCCGTATATTGATCAGACGCTTTGAAGCATGAACGCTTCCGGGAGGAAGTCGTCCAGGGGTGCCTGCAAGGGCGGGCCGTCAACGTCCGCGGAGGGAAATCGATGCCCCGGTAAGAAATGGTGCCAGTCCGGGAAGGGGTCCGGGGGTAGCTCCGGTTCGGGGTAGGGCCCTGGATCTGCGGGCGGTCCCAGGTCCGGGTATGCGTCTTCGATCACGATGTGGTCTGGCCGGTGGGGTGGTTCCCAGTCCTGGTGCTCGCTGGGGTAGTGCCGGCCTGACGGGGATGTCCACCCCGGCGGGTGGTCCTTGCTGGCTCCGGTTGGTGTCCAGGCGGACCTGTGTTTGAGGCGGTGGTGTCTGGGGCAGGGTTGCCCCAAATTGGTGATGCCGGTGGTCCCTCCGTCGGCCCAGGCCAGGAGGTGGTCTGCTTCGTTGTCCAGTGAGTGGTTGTTGCAGCCGGGGAAGGGGCATTTCCCGTCGCGAAGTCGAAGCCATTGCCGCTGGGCCTTGGTGACGCGGTAGCTTGTCCGTCCGATTTCCAATGGTGCCCCGTCACGTGGGTCAACCAGGACGCGGTAGAAAGAGTCGGCGCCGTCGGCGATCAGCCGGCGGGCCATGGACGTTGGGATCGGCCCGTACCCGTCCAGGATGGCTGGTTCATCCGTGGCACCCAAGAGGGACAGCACCGGGACGGTGATCAGGACCTGCGCCCGCGGCGACGGGACGCCTCCTGCTGTATCCCCGTCCGCGCCCGTTCCGCCGTCGGCCCTGCCGGAGGTGCCTGTGACGCCGGTGGTGTCGGTGAGCAGCCAGGTGGCGGCGACATCGGCGCGGAGCTGGGTGAGGGTCCGTGCTTCGTCCGGGTGTTGGAGGGCGCGGGCGGCGGAGGTGGTCCGCTCCCAGATCCCTGCGGCGGTGTCGGCCGGGAGGTAGGCGGAGAGCCAGGCCATGCCATCACGGTCCGGGGCGTACTCCACGCGCCGGTCCGCGAGGCTGCGGCGGTGGCGTTTTTCGATGTTGACCGGGTGGTGGCGTTCCCGCCAAATGCGGGCTTTGGCACGGAAGCGGCCCGGGGCGAGGTCCCCGGCCGGGCACCCGCGGGCAAGGTTTGGGGCATCGGGGTCCAGGAAGTGCGCTTCCAGCGCGGCCGCCCCGGCCCGGTCCAGGCCCGCGGTTTCATCGACCACGATCCGGGCGTGCTGCCAAGAGATCGTCCCGGCCTGCAGGGCAGCCATGGTGAGCGGCAGCGCCGTGGTCAGGGCCAGAGAATCGGACAGCAGGGCACCGGCGGTGCGTTCGCTTATGGTCAAGACACAGGCGACCTCGGCGACTATGGCCATTTCCCGGGCGGTGCAGTCCTGCGGGGATGCCGCTGGTGATGCCAACGACCTGCTTGCCTCCACGTATTCGGCAGTTAGCCTCACCTTCAGGGCGGCAGTCCGGGCTTCGTGCCGGGCCAATTCGGCCAGGGCGTCCAGGCAGTCATCCGCTAGACCCCGCAGCGGATCGGCATCCGGCGGCAGGCCGCCGTCGGGCACTTCAGCGTTGTGCCCGCCGGCGCCGAGAAACCCCGCCAGCACGGCAGCGGACTTGGAGACGGCCGCCATGGCCTCCCTGCTCTCCGCACTCCAAGCTGCGCTGCTGTCCATACCCACAGCATCTCAGGGGGCTCTGACATTCTTTGATGCAGTTGCTGGAATCGGCGGTTCCTCCGGCCGCATGGGGCACTATGTCTCTTTCGGCCGGGAATATGAGGATCCGGAGCGGGTCCGTTCCAGCAGGCCGAAGTCGACCAGGTAGCGACGAAGTAACACGACGTCGTCGGTATAACTGAGGAGCCGTTCATTGACCTGCTTTTCCGTGAGGTCCTCGTCGGCTTTTATGGCATCACTGACGATCCAGGCCAGGAGCTCCCGTCGCTCCGTCTTGTTGGCCGGATACCTGTCGATCCTGCCCAAGCGCATGAACCGGGCCACGCCCTCCTGCGGCTGCCGCCGGGGTTGCTGCGTGAGAAGATCACGGAAGACCGCCTCGGACGCCACCAGTTCGCCGGCGGCGTTCCGGTCAACGAGCCCGGACTCCAGTAGGGCGTCGACGGCACGGTTTCGTCGGTGATCCTTTAGACCAGCGACCGCTTCGGGGAGTTTGGCACCGAGCACTATCCGGGCGTAAGCGGTCCGCGTGTCGTTGTTGGCGAGGGCAGCCATAACTCGCCGCCAGTGCGGGCCGCTATACCTCGTTCGTCCGGTCACAGCCTTCTCCTCACCCTGTGTGCAGGCAGCGGTCCAAGGCAACAAAGAAACACGTCGTCGTCAATCGGTCACGGTATCGGCGTGCCGATGCGCCACCTTCCATTCGCCGTCTTCGCGGCGATAGACCTGGGTGGCGCGCAGGGTGTAGCTGCGCGGCTGACCGTCGACGGAGGTCGATATATGCTCCAGGCCGGCGGTGTAGGCCATGGCACCGACCACGTCATAGGCCTGCAGCTCGAAAATGTAGGACGTGCAGTTGGAGAAGGCCCTCTCGAGGACAGCGAAGGCCTCGTCGACCTCCTGCTGCCCAAATGCATTCCGCCACGCGCCCAGAATGCTCACAGGCTCGTGGCGGGACCAAAGCGCCCGGCGCGGCGCCGAGTCGCCGTCATGAAGCGCGACTTCCGCCTGGCGCAGCGAAGACTTGACCCAGGCTATGAAGTCGTCGGCGTCGCTCATACTTCAGTATGGCTCTGGCTCAGAGCGTTGCACAGGGCCGCCGAAATTGGTCGGCTGAATCATGGAACCGGTGCGGAGGACCGGACACTATGAGGTATGGGCGAAGAATCGGGTGTCTCGGACGAGGTGTTGTGGTGCCAGGTTGTCAACGGGGACGGGGACGCGTTCGGTATCCTTTTCGACCGCCACCATGACCGGGTCTGGCGCCACGCACTCAAAGTGCTGGGCCTGCCGCACGTGGCTGAGGACGTCACCGCCGTCGTATTCTTCGAAGCGTGGCGCCGGCGGGCCAATGTCCGGATGGTGAATGACTCGATACTGCCCTGGCTGCTGGTCACGACGAACAACACCCTTCGAAACCACGTCCGCCAGCAACGCCGCTACAGGCACTTCCTTGGCCAACTTCCGCCGCCCGCGGATGCAACCGACATTGCCGACGACATTGCCGAAGCCGACGAAGCCCGTTTCAAAACCTCTGCCCTCCGGCAAGCGTTCACTCAACTAAAGCCACAAGAGCGCGATGTGTTGACCTTGTGCGTCATCGAAGGTTTGGGAGCCAAAGAGGCCGGTGCGGCCCTCGGCGTCGCGGACGGAACCGTGAAATCACGCCTGCACCGGGCCAAATCCAGGCTCGGGACCCTGTACAGCCGAGTAGTGCATGAACAAGAGCCTGACGCTCAGGCAATTCTTGGACGGAGAACATCATGAACACATCCCAGTTCCAGGACGACAGGCGTGAAGCTCTGCGCAGGCAGCTCGTGGAGCTGCCAACCCTGGCCGGCGCAGAGGATCCAGTCAGGTATCGGCCCGGGAAGAATACGCACGGTCGCGGCCCCCGGAGCCGCCACAACAATGATTCCCTGGTGGCACTGAAACCCGGCACCCCGGCCCGCCCCCGCCCAACCCGACGGGTCCTGCTCACAGCAGCGGCCGTAACCGTCGGTGCGCTGGCTGTGGGTCAGATAGGCATCACGGCGCAAAGCGCGCACGCAGCAGGCGTCCTGCGTGCAGTGGCGGACCAGTCCATGAGCTTCGTCGATCCCGTACCAGCCCCGGGCCAATACCTGCTGGTCCACACGCACGCCAACTGGCTCGTCTCCGGAGTCGATCAAGCGGGAAATATGAAAAACAGCATGAACGTCCAGACCATCGACGTTTACCGTCCAGGCAATCCCGACGAGGACTGGGTGCTCGAGCGCGACTGGGGCGACGCCCACCCGGTGCCCATGGAAATAGAGGTCATCCGTGCCAAGGACGGATACTTCTATGGCGGCCCATGGACCCTGATGACCGACGCTGAGCTGGACGCCCTGCCCCGTGACGGGCAGGCGTTATACGACCACTTCGACTCCCAATACCAGGGAGGATCAGCCTCACGGGATGAGAACAACTTCGTCCGCATCACCGACATCCTGAGGATGGGACTCATACCTGCTGACCTGCGTGCAGGTCTCTACGAGGCACTGGCCCTGATTCCCGGTGTCACCGCCAGCGAACAAGCCAACTTCGACGGCAAGGTCGGCCTTGCAATCGGACGGACAGAACCCCTGCGCGCCGGCCAAAGGGCAGAAATGATCATCGATCCCGATACCGGGCAGGTCATCGGCGAACGAACCATCATGACCTACGCAGCCTTCGGCTTCGGCTCGAATGAAGTGGTCGGCCACACGGCCGTCGACTACCGAATCGTTGACTCAGCACCCCGATAAGACTTTCTCGGTCCCATCACCTAGAGGCCAGGAACCGCCCAGCACCAACCTCGAGACGAGACAGCAGCCGAGCCGTCACTGGATGCAGAACTCGTTCCCCTCGGGGTCGAGCATCGAGATGTGCCAGCCGTCATGGCCGTCGAATACCCCGACGAGCGTGGCCCCGGCCTCAACGCAGCGATCAACGTGGGCAAGGGCCAGGAGGCGTCCGTCCGCCTTCGACTCGGCGCCCTCGGTGACATTGATGTCCAAGTGCACGCGGTTCTTTGCCGTCTTCCCCTCGGGGACCGGCTGAAAGAACAGGCGGGGTCCCAGCCCGGCAGGGTCAATGACAGCTCCATGCCAAAGCTCCTTCGGGATGCCTTGTGCCACGGCAAATTCCAGCCAGCTGGCAAATCCCTCCGGCGGCGGCTGGAGGCAGTAGTTCAGGGCCACCGCCCAGAACCGAGTCATCGCCTGGATGTCATGGCAGTCAAAGGTCACTTGGAACGAGTAGGACACAGAGCCGCCTTTCGTTTCGGCTGCAACAACTATGCCACCGAACTCAAACTGGCCGCCCGGGCCGCGCAGCCCAAAGTGAGTCAATTCCCTCAAATCCGAACGGCGCCTGCAAACTTCTGACAGTGATGGTCGACAGTGAGCCGCCGTGGGACCTTCGTCCCTTGTGCGGGCTCTGTCAGCGGCGGGAAGCTTGATCTCCGGGACAGGGGGAGGTGTGCCATGGCGACACGCATGCGTGCAGGGCCCTGGGCGCAGGCCGTCCAGCGAGCCTGGCACGGGCAGAAGCTGCGGGACCTGCTGGTGGTCTCCGGCATTGCCGCGGTGATGGTTTACGCAATCGGCGACCTGGTGTCGGGTTTGTTTTACGACGGCTACAGTTTCAGAGACCAGGCGATCAGCGAGTTGTCCGCTTACGGCTCGCCGGTGCGGCCTCTGGCGGTATCGTGGATCGCCCTGCACAACCTGCTCGGGATCGCGTTCGCCGGGGGTATCTGGCGGTCGGCAGAGGGAAACAGGGCGTTGCGGTGGACAGCGGGCCTGTCGCTCGCCAACGGCGTGGTCACTGCACCGCTGCACCCCTTCTTCCCCATGAGCTCGCGCGGGATGGAGCCCGGCTTCAACGACACGATGCACCTCGTCGTGACAATGGTGTTCGGCCTGCTCGTGTTCGCCGCGGTGGCCACCTCGGCCGTCGCGCTCCGGGGGTGGTTCCGGCTCTACGCGATCGCATCTCTGGCGGTCATCATGACGTTTGGCGGGCTGACGGGGCCCCTCATGAGTGGCCTCGCGAACAACCTGCCCACGCCCTGGCTCGGCGCGTTCGAGCGCGTCAACGCCTACGTCACCTTCGCCTGGATGGTGGTGCTGGCCCTCGTCTTGCTGCGCCGCAACGCCGATCGGCGGCGTTCCGCTGACGCTGGTAGCAGCTGACGTCTGATCGTCACCCCTCTGATGCCGATCAGATCTAATGGGTCTCATATGGCGTCCGGAAGAGAGTGACTCCCCACTCAGAGTTGTGCAGCGCGATGCCGGCATTCTTTTCCACAAACTGGAGCGGCTCTTGGACATACTTTGCCATCCGCTTCTGTTCCTGGTCCCACGGGAAAGCGCAGGTCCCGACAGAACTTTCCATGGTCGCCGGATCAGGCGTGATTGTTTGGCCGACAATGTTGACCCGGAGAGCATAGGACGCGCACGGGATCCGTACGGTCATCCAGGGCCTGCCGCCCACGCTGCCAAACCTTACGGCGTAGTCACCAGAGCTCACCCCCTGACTCCTGGGCACGGTGGCGGGGATCAGGGAACCCGACGTGAAGTACTGGCACTCCAGCACTCCGCTGGGCCGAGCGTCCTTTGGCCCTTGACCTAAACAGTCATCGTCACCCTGGCTGGCAGGGGCAGGTGGCGCCGTCGGAACAGGCGCGAGAGTCATACCCGGCGACAGTACGGCGGCCGAAGAGGAGGCGGTTGTGGTGGCAGCCGGTTCGTCGATTGGTTGGCCCGCTCCGGTTGGGGACGGCGCCGGTCCACACGCCGCCGTCACGGTGGCTAGGGCGAGGCAGGCCACCGAAAGCAGCGCTCCGCTGCAAACTCCATTACGAGTGATTCCCCCAGACGCAGCCATGAAGCGAACACTACGTGTTCGCGGGCTGTTCTTACAGCACCGCTTTCCAAACCTCGGTCAAAATCCACCGACATACATGCGGGTCAGTACCTCTCTTACGGGGTCTTTCATTGTTGAGGGACGCACTGCATCATCAGGTACTGCGGCGGTGGTAGCGGCCCAAACAGAGCTCCAGAAGGCGTCCGCTCCCAGCCCTGTGTCCGGGGGACGGATGAACCAGTCATAGCCCCTGGGCCTGGGAGGGAGCTCGGCGTCGGCGAGGTAAGTGTCGATGTCGTCGTCGATCGACTGCAGGTCGGCTTCCGTGAGCACGAACGGGGCACGGCGTTCGCTGCCGTCCGGAAACTTCTGGACGATGATGCCGTGGCGATCACGGTCAGCGAGAGGGACCCTCACAAAGTTGCCTTGCCCTGCTGCCCACAGCACCAGGGCGCCCCAACCATTTTCTGTTGCGAGGATCCAACCGGCGGGTGCTTCGGTGAGTTCCGGCGATGCCCAAGGGTCCGTGTTCATACCCGACATTCTCCATCGCGGAAGGCAGTCAGGAAATCCCACCCGGAAGCCTTGTACCGGGCCGCACGCACGACTCCGTAGAGCGCATAAAAGAACATGACCGCGTTAATGAGGGACAAGATAATCGAGTTTATAAGGCCGGCATCCATGGCGCGAGCCTATATTCCGGCAACCGCTAGGGTAGTTAGGCCACCGAAACGCGACGGGAAGATCTAGGCTCGCACCATGAAGCCTCGCGGGTTACTGCTGGTTGCTCTCGGCGTCGGCGCCGCCGTCGTGGCGTTGGCACTGCTGCTGTTCAGCCGGACGGGGGACCGGGTGTGCCCGGCCATCGGATACGCGTACGTGGGCCCGGTGGAACTCCAGTTTTCCCATGAGCCGTCGTCGGTCGCAGCCTGCTTCGAGGAAGACTGCACTCCAGCGACGGTGGCCAAAAGCCCCGACGGCAAGTGGATGGTGCCCCAGGCAGCCCCCTACCTCGTCCCACCCGCCAGCGTAACGACCATCTACCTTGAAGCGGCGCTCTCCTCGGGCTACCGCATTGCCCGCACTTTTCCCATCGAAACGGAGCCCACCGGCGAGTATCCCTATGGCCGGGAGTGTGGAGGTCCGTACAGGTTCACGCCGGTGCAGGTGCCGCTCGGTTAAGTGGATGAAGTGCCTCACGGTGTCAGCGGGCCCCCGAGGACACGAAGGGCCAGGGCTGCGTCACCTTCGATGATGGCGGTGGCTTTGAGGTTGGACCGGCCCCAGAGGCCCAGGTACATGTCCGTCAACGGCGCTGTGATCGACGCCGCCGCGGGCCCGGGGCCAACCGTCCAGCTGCCTGCGGACAAGCTGCCCGCGGACAAGCCGCCTGAGGCCGGAACATGGAATGACACGGCCTTCTCCGGTTGCTGCATCCGCTCCAGCCGCAGCTGGCGCGGCGTGAACATGGTCAGGACCTCGTCGACGCCATCGAGCATGAAGTCCGTTCCGAGATCCGGCGCCGCCCGCCCGGATGCCTGGCTGGCGTCGATGAGGTGGATGGCGTGTTCGTGCGCCTGCCGTCGGAGCCAGAAACCCGCCGTGCGCGGCGGCGGTCCGAAGTTCCAGCACGGTGCGCCGGGATCAAGGGCCGCCATCGTCTCGAAGAAGGCGGTTGAGCCATCGACAAACCAGGCGGCGGCGCCGCTGGCAGGAGGGGCCGGCTCCTCGACGTACGTCCCGCCCAGAACCACGGCGGCCGCCCAGCGTTCGATGGAGCCGAGATGCCCGAACAGCTGCTCGAGTGTCCACTCCGGGCAGGCCGGGACGGAACGGGACAGCACGTCGTCGGACTGGCGGGCGAGCGCAGTGAGGCTGTCGAGTGAGCTGGCCAGTGCGGCAAGGTAGCGTTCGGGCGACATGGGATGAGCCTAACGCGGGCATCGAGCCCATCCCGGACGGTTACGAACGTGAACGGGCTGCTTCTGAAGCCCGGTCGATCCGCACGTCAAAGTCCAGGCCGATGCGGTTTCCCGCGAGGCGGCCGAGGAGATATGTGCGCAGCGCATCGTTAGTGGCGGTGTGCGCGCTGTGGATGGCTTCACCGCTGAGCAGGGCGTATGAATCGCCGACGTGGAAGACCGTCAGGAAGCAGTCCTCAAGTTCGTCCGTCCGCAGGTTGCGGACGATGTCCCGGAAGCTGCCCTCTGAGCCGCTCCTAGGCATGGTTGTCACCGAAAAGGTCACTGTGCTTGGCATTTTCGCTGGTCCTTTGTAGCGTCCAGCCGGGAAGCTCCCCCCGGCATCTATGACAGGCTAGCCGCTGCGGCGTGCAGGCATAACCCTTACCGGGGAGTAAGTTGAGGATTTCATGAATTCGGCAACTGGCGGGCGCGTCCGCCCGTGACGGGAGCAAACAAGAGGCTGTATTCCCCGAAGCCGGAACTTGCTATCGTCGGGAGTGGACTGCCGGCGTGCGGTGCAGCTGGCGAGCCCTTCCGGCTACAGGACGAAGGTTCATCATGAAGCACACACGTCTTTCCGCAATCGGCCTCATTGCCGCCGCAGCACTCGCCCTTACCGGCTGCGGGTCCGGGTCCACCACGCCGTCCGGCTCGGCACCGGCGGGCGGCACGGATACCTCCCTCACTGATGTCAAGAGTGCAGGCGAGCTTGAAATCGGCACGGAGGGCACGTACAAACCCTTCTCGTTCCACGCCGACGGCAGCGGCGAACTGACCGGGTACGACGTCGAGATCATCACCGCCGTCGCCGGGAAGCTCGGGGTGAAACCTTCCTTCCAGGAAACCCAGTTCGACGCCATCTTCGCGGGCCTTGAGGCCAAGAGGTTCGACGTCGTGGCTAACCAGGTCTCGATCACCGACGAACGTAAGGCGAAGTATGAATTCTCGGAGCCGTACACGGTAAGCACCGGCGTCATCGTCACCAAGGCCGACGACAGCAGCGTCACCTCCTTTGAGGGCCTCAAGGGCAAGACCACCGCGCAGTCGCTGACAAGCAACTGGTACAAACTGGCGCAGGAGAGCGGCGCCAATGTTGAGGCCGTGGAGGGCTGGGCGCAGGCGGTAACCCTGCTCAAGCAGGGACGCGTTGACGCCACCATCAACGACAAGCTGACGTACCTGGACTATCAGAAGACCGCGAAGGACAACGAGATCAAGATCGCCGCCGAGACGACGGACAAGTCGCTCAGCGCCCTTGCCTTCCGCAAGGGATCGACCAGCCTGGCCGATGCCGTGGACAAGGCCCTCAGCGAGCTGCAGACCGACGGCACCCTGGCCAAGATCTCCCAGAAATACTTTGACGCGGACGTCACGAAGTAACCACGTGAAGGCGGACGTCGAACGCAGCTTCAGAGCATGACTATAAATTGGGACCTTGTCTGGAGCTCACTGGGGCCCATCCTCATTGGCGCCGTTTCCGGCACGATTCCGCTGGCACTGGCGTCCTTCGGTCTCGGACTCCTGCTGGCCCTGCTGGTCGCCCTCATGAGGCTCAGCCGGAACCCCGTCTTTTCCGTCGTTGCGCGAATGTACATATCGGTCATCCGCGGCACACCCTTGCTGGTCCAGCTGTTCGTCATCTTCTACGGGCTTCCGTCGATCGGCGTCACCATCAGTCCGTGGCCCAGCGCCATTATCGCCTTCTCCCTGAACGTGGGCGGCTACGCGGCAGAGGTCATCCGGGCGGCCATCCTGTCCGTTCCCAAAGGACAATGGGAGGCAGGCCATACGATCGGCATGTCCCGCCACCAGTCCCTGGTGCGGATCATCCTGCCGCAGGCCGCGCGCGTCTCGGTCCCGCCCCTGTCCAACACCTTCATCAGCCTGGTCAAGGACACATCGCTCGCTTCCCTGATCCTGGTCACCGAGCTGTTCCGCCAGGCGCAACAGGTGGCGGCCTTCAGCCAGGAATTCATGCTCCTGTACCTGGAGGTAGCGGTCATCTACTGGATCATTTGCCTGGCCCTCGCCGGCGTCCAGTCCGTCCTGGAGAAGAGATTGGACCGCTATGTCGCCCACTGAATCGTCGCCCACTGAATCCGGACACCCCGACGACGCAGCACTGCTCGCCGTGCGCGGGCTGCGCAAGGCGTTCGGCAGCCATGAAGTGCTGAAATCCGTGGACGTGGACGTCCGCCGGGGCGAAGTTGTGGCCCTGATCGGGCCGTCGGGGTCCGGCAAGACGACGGTCCTGCGGTGCCTCAACGGACTTGAAATACCCGACGACGGCGTGGTGGACTTCGCGGGCCAGCCCGCCGTCGACTTTTCCGCACCGGTGAGCAAGAAGCAGCTGGCCGCCTTAAGGGACCGCAGCGCCATGGTGTTCCAGCACTACAACCTCTTCCCGCACAAGACTGTGCTCGAGAACATCATCGAAGGCCCCGTCCAGGTGCAGAAACGGCCCAAAGCCGAGGCGATCGCTGAGGCCAGGGACCTTTTGGCCCGCGTCGGGCTGTCAGCCAAGGAAAAAAGCTACCCGTTCGAGCTCTCCGGCGGCCAGCAGCAGCGTGTCGGCATCGTGCGTGCGCTGGCCCTTCGGCCGCAGCTCCTGCTTTTTGATGAGCCGACGTCGGCCCTGGACCCTGAGCTGGTGGGGGACGTCCTGACCGTGATCAAGGAGTTGGCGGACGAAGGCTGGACCATGGTGGTGGTCACCCACGAGCTGGCGTTCGCCCGGCAGGTGGCCGACGAAGTCATCTTCATGGACGGCGGCGTCGTCGTCGAACGCGGCCATCCCGACACCGTGCTGCGCGACCCGCGGGAGGAGCGCACCCGGCAGTTCGTGGACCGGCTGCTGAACCCGTTCTAGGCTATTGAGTAAACGGCAGGAGGCCCGCCATGACCCAGCAGCTTGGCAAGTTCGAGAAATACCTGATTGAGGAATTCTTCGACGATTACCGTGCCGGTGCCATGAGCCAGCACACGTTCACCCGCCGGGTTGCGTTCATCACCGGCAGCATGGCCGCCGCCGCGGCGGCCATGGCTCTGGTCGGCTGCACTCCGCAGGAACTGCCGCGCAGCACCGACCCGATGCCGACGCCCACCCCGTCTGGGTCTTCGGCCGGCACTGCTTCCGGCACTGCTTCCGCTGGCGCAGTACCCGGTGCCAAGAGTCCCCTCTCCGTTCCCGAGGGGGCAGCCGGCCTGGTAACCGCAACGGTACAGTTTCCGTCGAACGGCACCGACATCACCGCTTATCTCGCCCGCCCGGAGGGGGACAAAGCCGGCCCGGCAGTCCTCATCTGCCATGAGAACCGCGGGCTGACGCCTCACATCCAGGACGTGGCGCGACGCTTCGTCAAAGCCGGCTATGCAGCCCTGGCGCTGGACCTGCTGAGCAGGGAGGGCGGAACCGCAAGCCTGGACAGGGACGCCGTCCCTGGTGCGCTGACTCAGGCCGGAGCGCAGCGCCACGTCGCGGATTTCTCGGCAGCTTACGACTACCTGAACTCACAGGCCTTCGTCGACTCCGGGCGGATTGCCATGACGGGCTACTGCTTTGGCGGGGGCATCACCTGGCAGGCGGCGACGGAACTGTCCGGGCTGAAGGCAACCTCGGCTTTCTACGGACCCGCCCCCGACCTGGACAAGGTCCCCGCCATCAAGCCGGCCGTTTTCGGCGTCTACGCCGAACTCGACGACCGGATCACCGGCTCGATGCCCGCCCTCCGGGACGCCCTTGCGGCCACTGACGTCCGCCACGAGCTCAAGGTGTATCCCGGCGTCGACCACGCGTTCCACAACGACACCGGCGAGCGCTATAGCGAGACGCAGGCCACCGCTGCCTGGAACGACACGCTGGATTGGTTCGGCAAGTATGTCTAGTCGCGCGCCCGGAGCCGGCTCCGGAGCAGGGGTCAGCGTCCGCAATGCCGTTTCGCTGAAACTGCTTCCCGCGGCACTCGTGTCGCTCTCCGGCTTTGTCCTTTTCGTCCCGGAGGAGCGAATCCCCGGGTACGGCCTGCTGGCCGTGGCGCTGACACTGGCAGGATTCATCGACCGGGCACTCCTGCGCGATCTGGCCCTGATCGCCGCCGGGCTCGTGGCCATCAGCCTTGTTCCGATCACCACCGACATCAGCACCGGGCACATGCTCGTCATGGGCACGGCGATGATCTTCGCCGTGGGTGTTCCCTACGCTGTGTCGCGGTTTGCCTTCAAGGACCATGCGGTCAGGTTTCCCGTGCTGACCGGACACCCGTGGACACGGGCAGAGAAATGGTACCTGGCCGCCGTCGTGGTCATGGGCTACGCGGTGCTCCCGGCCTACATGGTCAATACCGGCGTTTACAACAACTGGCCCGCGGTGTCGGATCCCGAAGGAATCTTCCGCCTCTTCCTGGGCACCAATGCGCTGGGAATCTGGGACGAGCTCTTCTTTATCTGCACGGTCTTTGCGCTCCTGCGCCGGCACCTGCCGCTCGCACAGGCCAACGTGCTGCAGGCCGTCCTCTTCACCTCGTTCCTCTGGGAGCTGGGCTTCCACGCCTGGGCGCCGGTGTTCATTTTTCCCTTCGCCCTGCTCCAGGCCTTCATCTTCACGCGGACAAAGTCACTGTCCTACATCGTGGCCGTCCACCTGCTGTTCGACTTCGTGCTGTTCCTGGTCCTGCTTCACGCCCACAACCGCGCCTGGATCGACATCTTCGTCTACTGACGTCGGACCGACCGGCGGCCAAACCCCGCCGGGCGACCCGTAATCCCGCTGCCGCCCGGGTAGCGGAATCCGGTCCAGGTCCTGCGCAGCCACGACGGCGGCCCCGCCGGAACGGGCGACCGCCTGCTCGGCCAGGGCGCCGACGTCCCCGTACCGTGACGAGAAATGGGTGAGGACGAGCGTCCCGGCGCGGGCAGCGGATGCCAGCGCGCCCGCCTGCCCGGCCGTGAGGTGAAGGTACCGGGCAGCCAGCCCGGCGTCGTCGTCGCTGAACGTCGACTCCGCCACGAGGAGGTCCACGCCGTCGGCCAGTTCACCTGCGCCGCGGCACTCCGCGGTGTCCATGACGAACGCGAAGCTCTGTCCCGGGCGCGGAACGCTCACGTCCTCCAGCCGGACGCCGCCCAGGTTCCCCTCCCGCTGCAGCCGTGCGATGTCCGGTCCGGCAATCCCTGCCGCTGCGAGGCGGCCAGGCAGGAGCGTGCGGCCTTCCGGCTCCACCAGCCGGTAGCCGAACGTCTCGATGCGGTGCCGCAGCGGCCGCACCTCCAGGCCGGGCGCGATCTGCCCCGGACCGGAGTGGGGGTGCAAGCGCAGGTCGAGGCCGGGGGAGGCGAGGGACACGAGGGCACGGACCACCTCCCCGCCGGAGGCCGGGAAATGCAGGTCCACCGGATGCTGCACGCCGTCGAGGACTATGCGCGACAGTACGCCCGGAAGCCCGAAGCAGTGGTCCCCGTGAACATGGGTAAGGCAGATCCGCGTGATCTGGCTGGCTGAAACGCCGGCGTGGATCATCTGCCGCTGGGTGCCTTCGCCCGGATCGAAGAGCAGGCCCTCGCCGTCCCAGCGAAGCAGGTACCCGTTGTGGTTTCGGGTCCGCGTGGGAACCTGCGAGGCGGTTCCGAGGACGACCAGTTCACGCATGGGACTGAGTGTCTCACGTTGAATCGTGCGACAGAATGGACGGGTGACTGCCGCCTGTGACTTCGTGGATGCCGCGCTGCAGCGCGAGGGCTCCTGGCTCAGGGCGGAAGAGGCGCAGGCCCGGCTGGGCGAGCGGCATCAGTACTACGGCGCGTCCGTGGGTGCGGTGCGGGGAACCGTCCGCGACATGCTGCGCCGCCACCGTGACCTTGTCCACGATGACATCACGGCCCTCAGCTCCGAGCTTTGGTCGGTCCCCGTCTTCGAACGGCGCCTGGCCGCGGTGGTGCTGCTGCAGTCGCGGGTGGCCCTGCTCAACAACTCCGACCTCACCCGGATCGAGGGCTTTATACGGGAGGCGCGGCTGGGTGAGCTGGTGGACCCGCTGGCTGCCGACGTCGTCCGTCCCTTAACCGCAGGGCTCGAAGGGCAGGCGAGCGCACGGGCGGACGTTGTGCTGGAGCGCTGGGCGAGGGATCCCGATCCGTGGCTGAGGCGCGCAGCTGTCCTGTCGCGGGCGCCAGCCACTCAGCCGCCGGCCCGCCGCTCCACCACCCCGTAGGCCCTGCCTTCCAGGAACTCCCAGTCGGTGACCACCATGAATCCGAGGGCGCTGACCCGGTCGTTGAGGACCAGGACGTCAAAGCCGCCGTCCCGCGGCTCCGCGTCCCACGTGGCTACATGGAGTTCCTTGCCCTCAATGATCAGGAGCTCCGTGTTGACGTCGAAATCCTCCTGCGGCTGCTCGCTCAGCTGGCAGATGGCCACACAGTAGTGTTTCACCTACGTCGTCCTCTTCATTCCCGCGCACCCCTGGACGTGCCCGCCCCTCGAAACACGGTTCTGGCAGCAAGCAGCAGCGCCCCAAGGACCGCCGTCCGGCGCCGGCCGCGCCAGCCCCCGGGGGAGGGCTCAGGGAGGTCAGCCACATGGCGTGCGCGTTTGCGGACAGGGTGATTCGACCAACGCATGATGCCTCCCAGCGTGTGAGTCCCCCCGCAAGAACATGCACGTAGACTACGCCTCGCGGCGTCCGGGCAAAACACTCGGATCCTACGGACGGTACACCCGAGTACAGCTCCGCTACCGGCAGGTGCGGCCGGGACGTTGCGCCCGGCGGCGCTGTTAGCCCAATGTGACATGCGGTGCGCGCCCCGCGTACGGTGGAACGGTGCCCGTTGTCCCAGATACCGGCACTCCCGGGCGGATTGCCTAACCCTGCCGCGGTCCGGGATCCAATCGAAAAATCATCCGGCAGGGACGGGGAAACCACTTTTGACCTGTCTTTGTGCAGGTCTTCGGGGTGAAGCCGCACGCTTTCCGCAGCGCGGAAGGCAACTGCGGCCGGGTGTCTCCCATCCGAATCCGACAGCTAACCTCGCAGGCATCGGGAGAGGTCACTTCATGTCTTCACGCAATCTGCCCGCCCATCACCGGTCAACCGCGCCAGCGGGGCGCTCCGGTTCCACATCCGCCGGCCGCAGGAGCGGGGTGGGCCGCCAAGCTGCGGTCCTGGCGGCCGCTTCGGGCCTGGTCCTTTCCGGCGGCGGGGCTGCCCAGGCGGCCGAAGCCCCCGCGGAACGTGACTCCGCCCCGGCGTCCTCCCTCGACGCCAAGGCCCAGGTGGGAGCACCCCTCAGCGCGGACTCCCATGTCAAGATCAGCTTCGAGCGGCCGGATGTCAGCACCACGCCCGCTCCGGTGGAGGTGCCGGTCGAACAGCCCGCTCCGGTGGAGGCGGCTGCTCCGGCGGAGGCCGCTCCCGCGCCGGTTGCTCCGGCACCGGCTGCGCCCGCGGTTTCCGTCCAGGTCCAGGCGGCTACCCCTGCCCCTGCGCCGGCCCCTGCCGCCGGCGGTACCAATGCCGCCATGGTCTCTGCTGCATACGCGCAACTGGGAATCACCCAGGACTGCACTGCCATGGTGGAAAAGGCCCTCGGTTCAGCGGGCATTCCCGTGGGCGACCTGGGTCCGATGCAGTTCATGAATTACGGCTCAGTGGTGGGCGAACCCCAGCCCGGCGACATGGTGGTGCAGTCCGGCCACGTGGGCATCTACATTGGTGACGGCCAGGTGATCAGCGGCGGAATGAACGGTGTCAACGCCACGGTCACGCACCCGCTGTCCTGGCTCACGGCCACCGGCGGCGTGACGTTCGTCCGGGCCGGAGCCTAGCCTTCACGCCCTGGCCGGTGATCAGCTGCCTTGGGGGCAGAGGGTCGCCGGCCTTCGCGTGGGCTTTTTATCGTGAAGCGACCCGGCGCTGCAAGCGGGTAGCTTGACGGCCGGGTAGCTTCAGGGCGGAGTTATGGCGAGCTGGGCCGTGCTCTCGCCTTGCGCAAATTTGATGCGCAGAATTGCTTCGCGCGTGTCCGCGGGAAGGATGAAGCGGACGTCGCCCGACTTGCTTGAATCGCCTGCCACCAGCTCGTTCAGTCCGGAATCGGGGGAATGGTTGATTCCGTCCGCGTTCAGCCTGAACGTTGAGTCCCAGAAGTTGATGTCATACCTGCCGTGGTTGGTGCATCTGAGCGTGAACGTCAGTGCGATCCTGCCGGACACGTCGGGGCGCACGCCGGCTCCAAGAATCTCATATTCAACGTCGGCTGCCCTGAACTTGCGCTCGACCGGCAAGGCTACCGTCCACCCTGCGCTGTTGCCGGTGGCGGCCGGGGCGCCGGTCGGTGGGACCGTGCCGCCCGGTTGTGCTGAGCCGGCGGCAGTGGAGGATGCGCTCGCCGTCGAAGCGGCCGGCCGGCCGGCGTCGAACATCCCGAGTTGCCCCAGCCCAAGCAGCAGCCCCGTAACAGCGGTAATCACCGCAGCAGCGGCAGTCAGCAGACCGGGCAGCGTAGCCCACCAGCTGGTGGGTTTTTCGTCCGCCATGGCAGTTCCCCCTCAGACTCAGGAGCAGGGACAGGATGAGTACTATCCCCATGTTCCTGCCAAGCGCCCGCTCGCACCAGATGCCAGGGGATGCCCGAAGAAACCGATCCGAGCCGCGGCCCGGCCCGCTCGACCTACTAGTGCGGAACGGCCCTGTTGTCCCCGGGCCGACACTCGTACTCTGGTGTCTTGGAGGTGATTGCCATGAAGGCAGCCCAGGGAGACCGGATCACTATCCGGGGCAAGACGGTTGGATCCTCGGAGCGGCACGGCCAGATCATTGAGGTCCACGGCGCTGACGGGGCGCCGCCGTACGTGGTGCGTTTCGACGATGGTCATGAAACCACCGTGATACCAGGCGGTGATTTCGTCATTGACAGGATCCACCCGCCGCAGTGACGTGAGCAGGACAGCAAACCGGGCCCTGTCCCGAGGGGGACAGGGCCCGGTGGCTGTTTCGACGGCGGCACGTGGTGCCGCACCCGGCTATTCGGGGGCCTTGGCGAAGACGGCGGCGCTGACGAACTCAATCCCGGTGAAAGGTTCCCCTCCTTCGACCCATGCGTCATGCCCTGGCGGGATGCTGTACGAATGACCTGAGGCAATGTTGATCTGGCTGCCGTCAGTGGTCTGGACGGTGAGCCTGCCGGAAACGCAGTAACCAACATGGCTGAGCTGACAGGAATCGGTCTTTGCCACCGGCTTGATGCATTCGGACCACCGCCAGCCGGGCTCGAAGGTGAATCGTCCGATGGTGTACGCGTCCACGGAGACAAGATCCACCTCCGTCTTGTCGGGACGGCGCTTTTCGTCGGGAGTATCGTGGGACTTCACAGCGAGCTGAGCGACAACGTTCGTGGTCATGGCTCTCTCCATCAATCAATATTGCGGATGGGACTGCCCGGGCCCGCCAACGGCAGCCGGACAGCGGAGTCGGTTCGCTTAGCCGGTATCAGCGGAGCGCACCGATAGAACAAACGCTTACGGTGCTCAGCTTCCTCCGATCGGGATTCCTTGTCGAGACCCGGCAACCGGCCGCATGGGCCCGTTCCTGTGGAGAGCCCATCCCCGTGGAGAGCCGGGCTCAGAAGTTGGATGAACTTCCGGACCCGGAGAAACTACCCCCGCTGGCTCCGTAGCCGGTTGTGCTGCCGCCGCCGCGGGCCGTGCTGACGCTGCCCACCCCCGTGCTGAATCCGGTGTTGAAGGCGGGGACCGAGAAGAAGTAGTACGACGGATAGACCGTGCCAAGGATGCTGGGCTCGTAGGTGCGGCCATGTTTGGCCTTGGTTCCTGCCTGTGCGCTTTCCATTTCCTTGCGCAACAGTCCGGCTTCCCGCTCGTTCCTGGCAAATCCGGCGATCACGGTGTCCGCGTGGTTCTTCAGCAGTTCTGTCAGGCGCGTCCGCGCATCCCGCAGCCGGTCCAGCGCTGTTTCAGGGGTGATGGTGCCGTCGGCAAGTTCGGCCGACCACCGTTCGATCTCCCGGTGGCTCTGCTCGCGGAAGGAGCGGAGCGCCGCGGCGGTCGCCGAGTCGCCCTCAGCGTGCCGCTTGGTGAGCATCTGCTCAAGGGCTGCCAGGTCACTGCGGAACGGTGCGAGTTGCCGGTCCCACGCAGATGCCCACGCCGAACCCCGGTTCAGCAGGGCGTTGGTGTCGGCGATGACGTCATCCAGCGCATCCAGTTCCGCGGAAGCGTCGGCGAAGTTCCGTATGAGTTTGAGGTTGGGCCGCCGGCTCATGGACCGGGGACTCAGCGCGTGCGCCTGGTTCGACAGCCCCGTGGCGGCGTTGTATTTGGCCAGGAAGGTGCGGTGCTTCTCCAAGACGGTGCTTCCGTACCGCGAGGACTCCGGAATGGTGCCGGCATTGAGCTCGGTGACCTGCAGGTCCATGCTGACGTTGGCGTAGCTCGCATCCCCGCGGGCCAGCTCCCTGCGGCTGTCCACCCTGGTCCGCCAGCGCACAATCAACCAGGTCCCCGCGCCGAGGACAGCAGCGGCCATAGTGCTCCAGGCCGTGACCAGGAACGCGGTTGACCGGTACCACGGCTGGTTGATCAGCTCAGCTCCCCGCCGGATGCCGGCGATTGTCCCGTCCGTCCACTGGGCGTCCCGGAGCAAATCCTTGGAAGCGTTCTGGATGTCCTCGCGCTGCTCCAGGGAGACCTTGCGGTCCTCGCCCATGTAGGTGCCCACATGGCGGCCCACGGGGTCCACAGCGAAGATGAAGAGTCCGTCCGCCCATTTTTGGCCGTCGGCGCTGATCCACTCCGGACGGTTGGCCCGGGCGAAGCGAAGGACCGCTTCATTGAGGTTGGCCTCCGCGGACCCCTGGTACGTATAGACGGCAACCCGGGTGGGCGCATAGAAGTCAATTGTTTGCACTGCCGGGACCAGCCGGTTGCGGTCAAGCACTCCGGCGCGGTCTTCCACCACGATTTCCACCGGCGGCTCCGCACGGGCAGCAGCTGAGCCGGCCACCGAGCCGCAGAGCACGCCGAGGAGCGCCAGCAACACGGCAGCGAGGGCTCGGCGCATGATTCCTTTTTCCCATGAGGCAACGATTGTCTCCAGCCTCTTCGATGCCGGCCACCGCTGATAGGGCCGAAAGTACCGTAGCTAGGGGGTGGGCCGTACGCCATACTGACCACATGGACGCACCGGCGGGAAGACCGAACAGGATCCTCGTAATCATCCTGGCAATCATCGCCGTCCTGGCGGTTGCTGCCCTCGCCGTGGTGTTCTCGCGGGGAGAACCGGCCCTGCTGGACGAATCCACACCCCAGGGCGTGGTGCAACGATACTCGGCAGCTGTCCTCGATGGGGATGAAGCCGCGGCCGCCGCCTATCTCACCGAAACCGCCCGGACCCAGTGCCTGGACTTCGAAAGGGCTCCCACCGAAAACCTGCGGATCACCCTGATATCCACCACGGAACGGGAATCGTCCGCGGACGTGCACGTACTGGTGGTCGTTTCGAACGGGGGCGGGCCCTTCGGCAACTCCGAGTACGAAATGGAAGACGTGTTCGACCTCGTCAAGACGGACGGCAAGTGGCTGATCGCGTCTGCGCCGCTGCAACTCAGGATATGCACCAACCGGCCGGTGAAGCAGTGAGCGCCGCCCGAACGGTGCCTGCGCCCGCGGCCGGGTCCGCCCAGCCCACGGTCCGCCGCCTCATCGTCTACACGCTGCTTTTCGCACTGGTCGTGGTGACCGCCATCGGACTGAGCGGCCTGCTGGGCAGGCTGCTCGGCGCGGGCACTGTGCTCGTCGCAGGTGACGTGGCAGGCCTGGCCCGTTCGCTCGCGTTCACGCTGATCGGCGGACCCATGGCAGCCGGGCTCTGGTGGTTCGTGTGGCGGCGGCTTGATGACGCCGTGGAGCGTTCGTCGGTGGGTTGGGGGCTGTACCTGACCGGCATGTACGCCGTCTCGCTCATTTCGTCGGCGGCCGGTCTGCTCGGCGCCCTGGCCGCCGTCATCGGAGGCGAACGGCTGGGGTGGCAGCTTTCACTGTCCAACGGGCTGGTCTGGGCAGGGGTGCTCGCCTGGCACCGCTGGATGTGGCGCCATCCGCGAAAGAGCCCCTCGTTGATTTCCGACGTCCCCACCGTCGTGGGGGCGGTCTACGGGCTCATCGTCGGAGTGGGCGGCACGATTACAGCGCTCGCGAATCTCCTGGACACCGCAATCCAGGGCTTTACTTCCTCGGCGTCCATCGGGGATCCGTGGTGGAGGCTCGCGCTGCAGGCACTGGCCTGGGGGGCCGGTGGCGGCGTCATCTGGTGGTGGCATTGGATTCACGACGGCGGACGCCGGCTGAAAACCGATTTCGCCGATGTGGCACTGGTGGTGGTCGGAATCCTCGGGGCCGTCCTCCTGGCGGTTGGCGGCACGGGCACCGTCCTGTTTGTCCTGCTCCGCCTCGCCTTCGACCGCACGGACCCCATCAGCGAAATCGTGGGACCGCTGGGCGCCGCGTTGGCGGCAGGAGCCGTGGGTTCCCTCGTCTGGGCGTACCACCGGACCGTCTCCGTGGGACGGGCCGAAACCACACTGCAGGCAGCGAAGCTGGTGACTTCCGGCGTAGGCCTGGTGGCCGCCGCCACTGGAATCGGCATCGTGGTGAACTCACTCCTCAGCATCGCGGCGACACCACTGGCCGGCGGCGGTGCCCGCACGCTGCTGCTGGGTGGCATCAGTGCATTGGCCGTCGGGGGACCGCTGTGGTGGTTCACCTGGAAACCCGGGGTTCCGCCGGAGCCGACCGAACTTGGCCGCCGCGGCCGGCGCGTCTACCTCATCGCAGTTTTCGGCCTGAGCGCGATCGTCGCTGTCATCACGCTCTTGGTGATCGGATACCGCGTCTTCGAGTTCCTGCTCGACGACGTCACCGGCTCCAGCCTGGTGGACCGTACCCGGGCGCCTCTCGGACTCCTGGTGGCCACGGGCCTGGCCGCCGGGTACCACTTCGCCGTCTGGCGGCACGACCGGTCCCTCACGGCGTCCGCCGCGCCCCCGAAACGTACGGTCCGGAAGGTGATCCTGGTGGCTGCAGGTGATCCGGAGCCGCTGGTGCGGGTGGCGGCAGAGGTCACCGGCGCGAGCGTCACCGTGTGGAGGAGGGCCGACGTCGGGACCTCCGGAGCCGTTCCCCCTACTGCTGTGCCGCCGGGTCCTGCCCCCGCCGGGTCCGAGGGGACCACTGGCGACTTGCCGGAGCGGCTTGCCCTCGCCCTGGAGGGTGTCGCGGCAGACCGTGTCCTGGTGGTCACGGGCCCGGGGTCCCGCCTTGATGTGATTCCGCTGGGTGCCGACTGACCTAGATCCCGGATGCCCGCTTGTAGCTCCGCACCGCATTGTTGACCGTGGGGAAGAAGTGGTCCGGGCCGAACCTGCTGCTGACCCCGAACTTGAGCAGGCGGTCCTTGACCGGCCCCTTCAACTCGGCGAAAACCAGGCTGATGCCCTGGCCGGCCAGTTCGTCGTCGAGCTCCACGAGGTCGTCCAGGGCCGTGGTGTCCAGGTCCGTGATGGCCTCCGCGGCCACAATCACGCATTTCACCGGGCCCGGGGCGTTTGCCACGAGATTCCGGATGTGCTCCGCGAACACCGCGCCGTTGGCAAAGAAGAGCGGTGCGTCGAAGCGGGCGATCACCAGACCGGGGACGCGCTGGCCCTCAGGGTGCCGGCTGATGTCGTGGTAGCCCGGGACGTCCTCCAGGCTGGCCAGTTCGGTGCGGTAAGGATCCCAGGCCCTCCGGATGAAGGCGATCAGCGAGAGCGCAATGGCAATGACGATGCCTTGCAGCACGCCGACGAACGCGACCCCGAGGAACGTGGCTACAAGGAGGGCCGTTTCCATCCGGCTCATCCGGACCAGCCGGAGCAGGGTTTTGATATCGACGAGGGAAGCGGCCGCCACGATGACGACTGCGGCCA
Source organism: Arthrobacter oryzae (assembly GCF_037911235.1). GTDB lineage: Bacteria > Actinomycetota > Actinomycetes > Actinomycetales > Micrococcaceae > Arthrobacter > Arthrobacter oryzae_E. Next base: position 266,970 of record NZ_JBBLYW010000065.1, on the reverse strand, counting down.
GCGTGGTGGTGGGGAGGAACGCCGTCACTCCGGGCGCCGCCATCATGAACACAACCACCAGGGCCGCGGCAACGATGCCGCTAAAGGGGGTGCGGGCCCCGGCGTCGAGCGCTATCGGCGTCCGGGATGAACTGCCGCAGACCGGGAAGCCGCCCAGCATCCCGCTGGCCACGTTGGCGATTCCCAGGGCCCCCATTTCGGTGTTGCCGCTCGTGTGGATGCCGCGTCGTCCTGCGAGGCTTTTGGACAGTGCCGAGGTATCGGCGAAGGCAATCAGGGCGATTCCGGCCGCAGGACCAATGAGGCCTGCAACGTCATCCAAGGTGATGCCGCCCAGGGCAGGCGCCGGCAGGCCCGAAGGGAGGGCTCCGACCATGGGCATGGCACCCTCGAGGTCCAGGGCGGCGGCCGCTGCTATGGAAGCCGCTACGGCCAGCAGGACGCCGGGGACTTTCCAGGGGAGGAAACGGCCGGCCACGATGATCGCCAGGGTGGCAACTCCGAACAGGACGGCCACAGGATTGGCGGCGCCCCGCAACACAGCACCGGCCGTTTCGGCGGCCTTTGCCGCCAGCGAGTCTCCGGAAACTGTGATCCCGAGCAGCCTGGGCAACTGGCTGACAATGACGGCGAGCGCGATGCCATTGAGGTAGCCCACCCGGATTGGCTTGGACAGCAGCCCCGTGACAAAGCCCAGCCTGAAGATCCGCCCTGCGATGAGGAAGATTCCGATCAGGATGGCGAGGACGCCTGCGAGCGCAACGGCGTGGGAAGGTTCCCGTCCGGCCAGCGGGAGCAGTGCGGCGGCGATCATGGGAGCCAGTGAAGAATCCGGTCCCACGATGATGATCCGGGAGGGGCCGAAAAGTGCGTAAAACACCATGGGAACCACCGAAGCGTACAGTCCGTTGACCGCCGGCAGGCCGGCGGCTTCCGCGTAGGCCATGCCGGCCGGAATCAGCACAGCGCTAAGGGCCGCTCCGGCTGCAAGATCGGACTTGAGCCAGGACCGCTGATACGTTCGGGCCAGCTGCACGCCCGGAACGGCTTTCAGGATCCAATCTCTGCGCACTGGGGCCTCCCGGGCTGGTGGGTCGGCGTGCGGGTTACGGCGTTCCCTGAATGGGACCGTAATCCTCGCCGTATTCGGCGGAGACCAGAATGGGCAGGTGGTCCGAGGCGCCGCGCGGCAGGGTTTCCACGCTCTCGATGTCCAGCCCGAGGGAGGTGGCAAAATCGAAATGCCCCTTGAACATCTTGTACCTCGTATAAGTCCGCCGGTCACTGAGGGAGAGTTCGTACCCGGAGTTCTTCATGTGTTCGGTGAGGTTTTTGGTGAAGAACGGGTAGTTAAAATCACCCACCATGAGCGTCATGAGTCCGCTGCCCATCCCGAGGAGCTCCGCGTGGGCGGCCTTGATCTGTTTCCGGCGCAGCGAATTCGAGGCCGTCAGGGGCGCCGCATGGAATGAGGCGATCACCAGCTCGTGGTCTGTTTCGTTGTCCACCACCCGCGTGCCGATGAGACGCTCATGGGCCGGGGCCAGGACGCGGTCGTGCAATGACTTCTTCAACGCGAAGGTGTTGGTTTCAAAGGCCGTGAAGCGGTCCATCCGGTAGTAGATGGCAAGCCCCAGCCTGTTGCCCTTGGTTGAATCGGCGAGGTGCAGGGGCCCGAGTGTGTCCGGTAGATCGGAGGTGTCGCACTCCTGCAGGCACAAGGCATCTATCCCGAAGTCGCGGGCCAGATCCAGCAGTTCACCGCGTGCCGCGTGCTTGCGAAGGTTGTAGCTGATGACTCGTATCAGGGGAATACCTCTTCCGAGCGTAGTAAGGAGAACCAGTTCCCGAGTCTACTCAGTGAAAGTTGCTCAGCACATAAGACGGCACAGAATGACAGCACAGAAAAGGACGGGGCAGCCACGTGGCCGCCCCGCCTCCCGCCCGGCCGGACCTTGCCGCTGATGGCCTTGTCCCTAGCGGCCGCCGGGGCCGCGTGCCGCCGTGTACTCACCGGCCGTGACGGTGCCCTGCTCCTGGGCGCCGTCGAGCGTTCCCTCGCCGATGCCTGCGGTGACCTGTGCGGTGCCGCCTGTGTACACGGTGTATTCCCCACCGGCGGTGATGGCAGCCGAGGAGAACACCAGCGACGCCGCCTGCTTGGCCGTCACGAACGTTGCCACCACGGCACCGCTGGAATCCGCCAGCTGGATGGTGGTGCCGGCCGGAAGGGCTGAGCCGAACGTCAGCTGGACGCCGGACTGCGATGAGGACGTTCCGGGCGTCACCGCCATGCCGGCGCTTCCCGCTGCCGCCACGGTTCCGCCGTCGACTACGAGTTCGCCGTTGACGTCCAGGGCGCCGTTGCCGTCGTTGGTGGGACCGTTGACCACCACAGTGCCGCCGGTGATCGTGGCATCGCCGTTGGAGTCCAGCCCGTCACCTTGCGAATTGATGGTGAGCGAGCCGCCGCTGATTTCCACGGTGTAGTCGCCGGCGGCCATCTCGCCGCCGCCCATGCCGCCGCCCTGGGAGCTGGTTCCCGTGCTGCCCCCGGAGGCGTTGACGCCGTCGTCGTTGGACGTGACGCTGGCGGTGCCGCCGGAGATCACGATGTGCTGGGCTTCCAGGCCTTCCTCGGACTCTTCCACCGTGGCTGTGCCGGCGGCAATGGTGAGCGTGTTGAAGGCCTTGATTCCGTCGTCGGCGGCGCTGACGTTGAGGGTTCCGCCGTTGATGAGCACCCAGCCGCGGCCCTCGTCTTCCTCGTTGTCGGACTTGAAGCCGTCGTCGCCGGCAGTCACCTGGTAGGCGCCGTCGAGCAGGACGGCGTAGTCCTTGCCCACGATGCCGTCGTCCGTGGCATCCACAGTGACATTTCCGGAGGCCAGCACCAGCCCGTCCTTGGAAGAGATGCCGTCGTTGAAGTTGCCGTCCACTGCCAGTGAGCCGGAGCCGGCGATGGTGAGGTCGGACTGGGAGTACAGGGCCGCGTTCGGGGCGTCCTCGGCGGTGTCCGTGTAGGTGGACGCGTCGCTGAGGGCGTTGGAGGTGCCGTCGGCCAGGAAGACAACTGCCTCATTGGCGCTCTGCACCACGAACGGGGACCCGGTGGAGCTGGAGATCTCGGCGCCGTCGAGGATGATGCGGACCACGTCCTCCTCACCGGCGGCAACCACCACCTGCCCGTCCGAGAGGGATCCGCTCAGGCGGTAGGCGCCGGCCGCGCTGATGGTGACGGTGTCGCCGTCGACCTTAACGGCGTCCGACGACGTTCCGGCGGCCACGCTGCTGGCACCGTCCGCCAGGGTCACGGCTACTTCGGACGCGGCGTCCCAGGTGAGGTCGTCAGCGTCGTAGTGGGTGTCCGCGGCGAGTGTGTCCAGCGAGACGGCCTCTGCCGTCCCGGCAGCCGCTGACGTTCCAGAGTTTGAGCTGGTGGCGCCGGTGATGGACGTGCCCGTGGACGAGGTTCCGGCGGCGGAGCAGCCGGCCAGTCCCACGGCGAGGGCCAGGGCGGTGACGGAGAGGTAGGTGCGGAAGCTTTTCATGGTGTGTTCCTTCGGTGAAGTATTCGCAGGATGCGGAGGGGAAGAGGTTCAGGCGGCGGGGCGGAGCGCCATCGTGCGGCGCAGTGTCCGGTTCCAGCGGTTGGCCGGCAGTTCGGGGCAGAGGGCCGCCATACCGGTGGCGAACTTGGAGATCCTGGAGGGCCGGACGCCGTGGGCCCAGAGATGCCGGTCCAGGGGTCCGGCCGCCGATCCGGATTTGGTCTCCAGGATCACGGCGCCGTCCAGGACCCAGGCCTGCTCGCCGGGGCGCTGCCAGGTGACGTCCGTGTCGATGGTGGCGCGGCTGCCGGATGCGGGCAGGTACAGCGTGGTGCGGTGGTATCGCGTTTCCAGCACGGGGCCAAGGGGACCGCCCGGTACTCCGCCCACCGCCCCGGTGAGGGTTTCGTGGACGTAGTCCAGGCCATCCGCCGTCAGCCGGGCGCGGTCCGCGAGTTCGTAGGGGATGCGCTCCTTGACAGTGGCCTCACGGGCGCCCTCCGTCTTGACTTCCAGGAAGCTGATGGCGCTGTCCACGTAGGTCCTGGTGCGGACCTTGTAGCGGCGCCGGCGGCCGTAGGCGGCGAGCAGATAGCTGTCCAGCCCGGCGGTGTCGAAGTACACGGAGTCGTACGCGAAGCAGCGGCAGCCGTCCATTTCCAGGACCCGCACATCGGCATCGAAGGTAGCCAGAAGTTCCTGCGCCAGCGCCTCGGGGACCACGTACTTGCGGTCCACCCGGGTCTGGAGCGCGGCTTCGGCGTTCAGTTCTTCCAGTCCGACCGGCGGCAGCAGGCGCAGGGTGCCCAGGACACCGGGCTGTGCCGGGGCGCTCATGCCGCACCGGCGTGGACGGGGTCGGCCGCGCGTCCGGCAGGCTCCGACGGTGCGGGGTCCGCGGCGGGGAACGCAGCCAGGTAGCCCGGCGCAGGGATCTCTGCGGGCGGGGCGACCGTGGCGGCGCCGGCGGGAAACGCGGCCGGAACGTAGGCGTAGCGCACATCAACGATTGTCTTGTCGTTGACGAGGTCCAGTTCCTGCACGGTGGCGGAATGCACCTTGCCATGCACCACTTCTTCGAGCCGTGCGTAGAGTTCCTCATCCACGGCGATGGCGCGGTCCAGTATCACCGTCTGGTGGCGGTAGGCCGGCAGTACCCGTGAGTGGTCGCCCACGAACATCACCAGCAGGATCATGGCCATCAGTGCCAGCGGCAGCCAGACGGGGTCGATTCCCAGGCCGGCGATCAGGCCGAGGGCCAGGGCTGAGAAGTAGTAGGCCACCTCGTGCTGTGCCAGCTCGGTGGAACGCAACCGGATGATGGACAGGACTCCGAAGAGGCCGAGGCCCAGGCCGACGCCGGCGGCCGATCCGGAAAGCGCGGCGGCCACGGCCATGACGCCGACGTTCATGCCGAGGTAGGACACCACCAGGTCGCGGCGCCGGTGCCGGCGAAGGTACAGGGCGAAGGTCAGGATGCTGATGGCGGCCAGGTCGGCTGCGATAAGGATGATAGGTGTCATGGGATTCTCCGGAATCTGATCGGTGGGCTGGTTTTCACGATCCACGGCCAAACTGTGCAGGTGCTGTGACGGAACCTAGGCGCGAATATGAGTGTTGGCCGGGCGTTCACCTGATGTTTCCCCGGCGGCTGCTGCGTCCACTTCCCGGGCGGTGGGCCAGGAGGCGGTGGTGCGGGAAAAGAGGTAGCGCTGCTGCACCACGTAGCTGACGGAAAGCAGGGCGATTTCAGCCAGGAGCTTGGCGGGGAGGGCCGGCACGGAAGCGGCTTCCAGGGCCGCGATGAGCCCGAAGTTGGCGGCAAGAAGGACAACCACAAGGCCGAAGTAGCGGACGCCGGTCCGGGCCGCAGGCTTGTCCCGGCCGTGCCGGAACACCATCCGCCGGTTGACGGCGAAGTTGACCGCCGAACTCACGGCCCGGGCGCCAACCACCGCAAGAAGCAGCGAGTCTGAGGCGGCACTGAGGATCAGGAACATCACCGTGTCCACGAGGAACGCGGTGAAGGAGGACGCCAGGAACTTCAGCAGCGGCGCGTAGATCCGGGCGGAGTCCGCCAACGGCCTGAAGTGCGATCCCGAATTATGGTTGAGGTAGACCGTGGCGATGTCCACGCTCTTGATGGCGTAGCCGGCCTGCCGGGCCTCCAACAGGAGATTCAGCTCGTACTCGTAGCGCTCGCCGTGGACGGACCGCAGCCAGGGGAGCATGGAGGCGGGGTAGCCGCGGAGCCCGGTCTGGGTGTCGGAAATGCGCTCGCCGGTGGCCAGGGTGAACAGGAGCCTGGTGGCGGTGTTGCCAAACCTGCTGCGGGCCGGGACGTTGCCGGTGAAGCTCCGGGTGCCAAGGACCATGGCCGCCGCGCCGCTCTTAGTCGCGTCACTCTTAGCCGCGTCACCCTGCACGGCGGCCGCTACGCGGAGGATGTCCGCGATGGTGTGCTGCCCGTCGCTGTCGGCACAGACCACGCTCCGGCCGGGAAGATGATCCGCAATGAAGCCGAAGCCTGTCTTGAGCGCGAAGCCCTTGCCGCGGTTTTGGGCGTAACCGATGACGTGGCACCCGAGTGCCTTGACGCCGTCGAACATGTCCCGGTACGCGGGGCCGCTGCCGTCATCAACCACCACCACGGTGGCCCACGGCTCCGCTTCCCGGATGGAGCGGATCAGGGCGGGGAGTTGCTGGTCCGGCTCGTAGGCCGGGATCAGGATGATCATGGCACGTCCCTACTCTGCGATGTAGAGGATGTCGGAAGTGCCGCGTTCCTTGTTCTCGCCCAGGGGGTTGTTGACCAGTTCCCCGTTGAAGTACATGGTGGACGATCCGCCGCCGTCGATGTTGTAGGCCGTGGTGGCCCCGAGGTCCTTCATGATCTGCGCCAGTCCGGTCATGGTCACGCCCGAGCTGTAGCCGGGGCTGCGGCCGTCCACCACCACGAACACCAGGTGGTTGTCGTCGATGATGCCGACGGCGGTGCGCGGCTGTTCGCCCTGGATGGAGTGGTTGCCGAAGTTGGTGTCCACCTCCACGTCCTCGATGCCGTCGGCGATCTGGCCGTTGTCCAGCAGGGACGGGCCGAAGGACAGGGTGTTCCAGACGCCGTCGGCCAGAAGCTGCTCGGCAGTGGTGGCGGTTTCGTCGTAGACCTTGACGGTGCCGTCCCGGTAGAAGGCCAGGCCCTGGCGGGCGCCCTCGTCGCGGAACACCACGCCGTTGCGGATCACGATGCCCGTGTCGCGGAAACCGTAGTAGTCGCCGTTGATGGCGAAGACGGCGTTGTTGGCCTCCGCGATCGCGGACGTGGTTTCGGTGATGTTCTCGCCGAAGCTGTTGTTGGCGAAGGCGGACTGGAGGGTGGTGGCGTCATCGAGCACGACGTCGGCAACGAAGTAGGTGACGGTGCTGTCGCCGCTGCCGGTGGTCACCGTGGAGATGTTGATGTCGGAGCTGTCCGAGACGTAGGAGGTGTCGGTGGCGACGGCGGAGGTGCTGCTGCTTGAGTCGCTGGTGGTGCCTGCCATTGTCCCGGCCTGGCTTGCCTGGTAGGCGGAGACGTCCGAGATTTCCACGTGTTCTACCACGAAGCGGTCCAGCGCCCAGGCGGTGGCCCCTCCGGCTGTCAGCGTCAGGGCAACAGCCCCGGCCACCACGGCGCGCCGGCCCCGGCCGCCCTTGCGTTGTTTGTTCTGGAGAGGAGTCATGCCCTCATTTCTAGGCGCCGGACTTATGCCGGCCATGAGGTCTGGATAAGAGGAAGCTGTGAGCCGGCAGGCGATAGGGTGTTCTGGAATCATCACCAGCCATGCGAAAGGGTCGACGTTGACTGCTTCACTTCCGGAACTTGCCGAGGGCGGGTTCTATTACGAGTCACTCGGCGGCGGACGGTTCCGTTCCACCATTCACGCCCAGGGCGCCTGGAACGTGCACGAACAGCACATGGCGCCGGCCTCGGGGATCATGGCGGATTGCCTGGAGCGGCATACACCGCGGGACGACGTCCGGATGGCGCGACTGAGCTACGAGATCCTGGGACTGATCCCGGGCGGTGAATTTGAGGTGGTCACCACCACCCTCCGGCCCGGCCGCACCATCGAACTGCTGCAGGCCGAACTGGTGGCCGGGGGACGGGTGGCCATCCGTGCCACGGCGTGGCGGATGGTCACGTCCGACACATCTGCCGTCGCCGCCGTGGAAGACACCCGCATTCCGGGACCGGAGGAGTGCTCACCGTACGACGGCGCCAGTGTCTGGCCGGGGGGTTACATCCGCTCCCTCGAAATGCGCGTAGCCGACGGACACCGTCCGGGCTCGGGGACGGTCTGGCTGCGCACCGGACACCCGCTGACGGACAAGGACGACAGCGGCGACATGGCACGGCTGATGGGGCTGGTGGACACGGCGAACGGAATAGCCGCCCGCGTACCCCCGGGCAAGGGCAGCTACGCCTTCCCCAACCTCGACCTGCAGATCCACATGTACCGGAAACCCGCCGGCGACTGGCTGGGCCTGGATAACGCGGTCTCCTTCGGCGCAGACGGCATCGGCCTGACGTCCACGGTGCTCCACGACCTCAGCGGACCTTTCGGCCGCGCCGAACAGATCCTGACCATCCGCAGGACGTAGCTGCTGGTTTCTGCAGCCCTTAGTTCTTGTGGAACACCAGCCAGCCGGCCAGCGTGGCCAGCGCCGTCAGCGCTGCGCCCCACATGATGTCCACGATGATCAGCTGCAGCGGCCACGTCTTCAGCGTCGCTGCGTTGGTGAGATCGTAGGTGGCGTAGGCGAAGGCGCCCAGGGCGGCACCGTAACCCACCGCGCTCAGCCAGCTGCCGCCGTCGAGCGTGGGGCGCAGGGCAAAGAACACAATGCCGGCAATGTAGATCACGTAGAACACCACCGCGTACCCTAGATTGGGCCGGTCGGCCAGCAGTTCACCAATCTGTCCGCGGTAAAAGGGGTTCATCGTCTTCAGCCAGATGGAATCGATGACGGCGAACGCGGCGGCAACCACCAGGAATTGCAGAATGACCATAAGGGAGCTTAGCAAGATGCAGCACGCGGCCGGCGCACCAGCCACGCTGACCATTGTCCGGCAGGAGGAGTCGATGGGTGCGGCGCGCGACCTGGAATTCGGCATTGAGCTGCTGGGCATGGCCAAGACCGGCCGGATCGGCCCGACGCTCAGGCTGTACCGCCCGGCCCCCACAGTGGCCTTCGGCCAGCGCGACGCGCACCTTCCCGGCTTTGAGGCAGCAGCCCAGGCCTGCCGGGACCTCGGTTTTGAGCCGCTGGTCCGGAAGGCCGGCGGCCGGGCTGCGGCCTACCACGAGGGGACGCTGATCGTCGATCACGTGGAGCCGCATGCCGACGCCATCGCCGGCGCCAAGGGGCGCTTCGCGTTTTTCGGCGGGATGCTGGCGGATGCCCTTCGAAGCGCCGGCGTCCACGCCGCCGTCGGTGAAATCCCGGGCGAGTACTGCCCGGGGGAGTTCAGCGTCCACGGCCTGGACCGGGCAGATCCGCAGCACAGGGTCAAACTGATCGGAACAGCCCAGCGGGTGGTGTCCGGCGGCTGGCTTTTCAGTTCGGTCATCGTGGTGGAGAACTCGGCGCCGATCCGCAAAGTCCTGGAAGCCAGCTACGCAGCCCTCGGGCTGGACTGGGATCCGGCCACCGCAGGAGCCGTCGACGACCTTGTGCCCGGACTGGACGTTGCGGCCATCGAAGCGGCGGTTATCAAGACCTATGCCGGGTATGCGCCGGTGGACTACGCCGATTTCGCCAGCCTGAGGGGATAGCTGTTCGGGCGTCGCGAAGTGCGGGCGGACAAGCAGAAGGCCAGGCACCACAGGTGCCCGGCCTTCTGCTTGTCAAGGGAGCCTTAGGCCGCGAGCCGGCTCTTTACTTCAGCTGCTGACGGGTTGGTGGCGGCGGTGCCGTCCGGGAAGAGCACGGTGGGGACCGTGCGGTTGCCTCCGTTGAGCTGCTCTACGAGGTCGGCCGTGCCTTCGACTTCTTCGATGTTGATCTCGGTGTAGCCGATGCCCTGGGCGTCCAGCTGCTTCTTCAGCCGGTTGCAGTAGCCGCACCAGGTGGTCGAAAACATGGTGATGGTGCCGGATTCGGGAGTGAAATCCACGGAGTTCTCCTCAAGCTCGTTATTGCTCGTCGTTATCAAAGCAGATGTCTTCTCCCTCAACGGTAACCCGGTGGCGGGTATTCCCCGGATCCGGGAGGCCGTTGCCATGCTCGGGTGACGCCGGGTGACACCGCCTGCGGGCGGTGGCATGCTGGTGCCATGTGCGGACGCTACGTGATGGCCAGGGCAGTCGGGGACCTGCTGGCAGAGTTTGACGCGGAACTGGAAGAGGAGCTGGTGGTTCCGCCGTCGTGGAATGTTGCCCCGACCGCTGACGTGCCCATCCTGCTGGAGCGCCTGGTGGACGGCACCCCGGTCCGGCAGCTGCACGTGGCCCGCTGGGGGCTGGTGCCGTCCTGGGCCAAGGACCTGTCCATCGGCTCCAAAATGATCAACGCGCGGAGCGAGAGCGTCCTGGAAAAGCCTGCCTTCCGCAAGGCGACCAAATCCAGGCGCTGCGCGGTGCCGGCGGACGGCTACTACGAATGGAAGGGCGAAGGGCGCAGCAAGCAGCCCTACTACGTGCACCCGAAGGACGGGCGGCCGTTGGTGTTCGCCGGGCTGTATGAATGGTGGAAGGACCCGTCCAAGCCCGAAGGGGACCCGCACCGCTGGATGCTGTCCACTTCGATCATGACCACTGATTCGCCGCCGGAAGGCTATGCCGGGGGAATGCTGGCCGAACTCACCGCCCTGCACGACAGGGTGCCCCTGCCCATGGACCGCAAGACCATGCAGGCGTGGCTGGACCCCCAGGCGGGTGATGCCGCCGGCCTGGTGGACCTGGTCCGGGCCGGTGCACACGACGTCGCCGAAGGCTGGACCATCGACGCCGTTGGTACCGCCGTCGGAAACGTAAAAAATGATTCGCCGGAACTCATCGAGCCGGCCGAAAGCCTGTTCTAGCCGGCCTTCAGACCGTGACCCTTCCGGCGGGGTCTACCGTCCACGTGGGATTGAATGCGATTTCCCAGCGGAAGCCGTCCGGATCCGCGAAGTATCCGGTGTAGCCGCCCCATGGCTGGGTCTTCGGCGAAGCCACCACGGTGGCGCCGGCGGCCTCGGCGTCGGCCATGACCCGGTCGACGTCCGCCGCGCTGCCCACGTTGTGGCTCAGCGTGATGCAGGGGACGCCGGCCGGTCTGTCCACGGAGGCCTCCGCCTGCATCTGGCCTGCGTCCCAGAGCGAGAGGATGAGGCCGTGGTTGGCCTGGATGAACACCACTTCTCGGGGGACTTCCCGGTGCACCGGCCAGCCGAGGCCGTTGACGTAAAAGGCGCGGGAGGCGTCAACACTGCGGACGCCCAGTGAAATGAAGTCGACTCGAGGCTGCATTCTTAGATACTGTCATGCACATGCCCACAAATCACGGACACGACAAAGACGCCCAGGCCGACAGGGAGCAGCTCGCTGCTGTCCGCGTGGCCGTCGATGAAGTTGATGAGCAGATTGTCACCCTGATTGCCCGCCGCGAACGCCTGATCCGGATTTCCGGCACTCTAAAGGGTGATGACGCGGAGGTCCGGGCTCCCGACCGGGTGGAGAAGGTCATAGAACACGTCCGCGCGGCCGCCGAGAAAAAAGACATTGACCCGGACATCGTGGAGAAGACCTACCGTGCCATGATCACGGCTTTCATCGAGCTTGAGATGAAAGTGCACAACGCCAGCAACTAGGGGCTCAGCAGTTAGCTGCGTTCGCCAGGCGGGCGCAGCTTAGAGGGATTCCTCCACGGGAACGTTGGCCTGGTATTCCCTGCCGTCGGCGTCGCTGAAAGCGGTCATCAGGTGACCCTTCTCGAGGCCCAGGACGGTGCTCAGGGGGAAATTGCCGGTAATGGTGTTGCCCGAATGCGTCACGCCGCTGAGGTCGAAGTTTTCTTCAGTGCCGTCGTGGCTGAAGCAATAGAAGGACACGGCCTCGCCGTTCATGAACTCGATTCCCATTCTTCGTTGATGGGAATGATCCGGTGTGGCGGCGACGAGGCCCACCACGTAGGCGCCCGCCCCGGGGATGTTGCCGTCTATATCAAAAGTCGCCACCAAGGTGGAGTCCTTGGCGGCGATGGCTACGTGCTTCAGGAATGCGTCATGGGAGCTCATGGCTCAATCCTGCTCCCTGCGCCCCCGTCCGTCCACCCCTGATTCGGGTTTTGTCCGGTCCTTCGCGGGCCGCGCGGATTCGAAGATATGTTCGAGCCGGTCTGCTTTCGCTGCGTTCGTTTAGGCCCGGGATCCCCGAGGCGGCAGGGTCATGCTTGCGCCCTTCGCGGAGATGGAGCGAACCTGCGCGGCCGAGCGGGCCTCCCATGCCCGCGCCCTGGCGACGGCGAACGGCCGGAGCACAGGCCGGCTTTCAGTTGTGGATCCTGACAAGCTCGAACACGCTGTCAAGCTGCGAGATAAAGGTGCTCCAATGCGCGAGATTAGTCAGCAAGACCGGCCTGACGCGAACCACCTTGTACAGGCACCATCGACGTGGACATCGAGGGCGAGCTGGCTCAGCTCGGGCGACCGGATACCGGCCCTTGCGTGTGCGCGGCACCCTCTTCTGACACCAGAGCCCGTCCGGACGGCGCAGGGGCTGCTTAGCCGCCGGCGTCGCGAGACCCGTCAGGCCCTCACTAGCCAGGCCGTTAGGCGCGGATATTGTCGACGTTCACGTAGTAGACACGCAGTCGCTGATCTGCCGGACTGTTGAAGGTGTACTGCTCATCGCGACACGGAGGAGCTCCTCCGCTGTGGCGGGATCAACCACCTCCGGATCCTGAGACCAGCGTCCGCTCCAAATTTGGATCCGCCTTTCTCGTAGGAGCCCGATCAACGCAGTGCTGATGTCCTCCACTGCAGCGCCTTCACTGCGAATCTCCTCTTCTGTTAATATCTCCGGCAACGGGATCAAGTCCTCAAGCCCGAGATCCAGAAGAGCCTGCCGAAGGTCCGTCGCCTCGCTCATGGCACTAGTGAACACGCTGGCCGGCAAGTGGTCCACCGAGGTACTTGAGATACGCGCCGCCCCGCAATCGAGGGTCTGCTCAAGATCCCCAAATAGAAAGTTCTCCCCCTGGTGCGGACACCATGATCAAACGTTCAGGACCCGCTAATTCCCATGGCTCAAATTCTTGCGTTTCCGTGTGGGATCCCGGTTTGCCGAACGGGGTAATGGGCTGCCCCTCGGAATTGTAAACCCTAACGTGTGCCGGTGTTGTAGGCCTGGATGGCTTTGGTGCCGGCGTGGACTGCTCCGGCGGCGATGGCTATGCCGCCGAAGACGGCCGCCACTGCGTCGCGGCGGAGTTTGACCCGAATGACCTCGCCCGCTGAATCCGCATCCCGCGGGCGCTGCACAGGGCCTCAACACCTTACTTTCTTCTCTGCACTGACTACCGGAACAAGGAACATCTCGAATGGGGACATCTTCGCAGTCCTTTGCTGGGTGTCAGCGGCCTTGCCAGGCGATGATGGCTCGCTCTATGTAGCTTGAGACCGCTACGCGTAAGTCGGTTTCGGGATCGAGGAGCCACTGCAGGCCGATTCCATCGAGGACGGCAGTGACAATCCGGACTTCAATGTCGATCTGGGGTTGGGTTAACGGCGCGACGTCATTGGCGTCGACGGCTTGCTGCAGGTGGCCGGCAAGAGTGACCAGGTTGCGCGTGTAGCGGCGTTGGATGAAGTCATGCGCCGGGTGGGTGGCGCTGGAAGCCTCGGCTGCCATGGTGGTGAACAGCTCAAGCAGACCACGTTGGTCTTGGTGGGCGGCCATGACTTCGGGTAGCCGTTGAAAGTACTCCAAGCCGCTGACGTGGGCGAGGCTGTTCTCAACGGTCCGGCGGTCCCATTCCTCCAGTACGGCCGTGAGGAGGCCTTCCTTGCTCCCGAAGTGCTGGATCAGTGTGGCGTGGTTGACGCCGGCCTGCTCGGCGATCGTCCGAAGAGACCCGCCTGCATAGCCGTGTTCACCGAAGACGTCCATGGCGATGCCGATGAGTTGCTCGCGTCGCCGGATCCCGGTGCGGTAGGGGCCGCGTTTTTTGGACTGGGCGCTGTCTGGCATGGGTTTACTCTCTCATGATCATTGCTGAAACATAACCGTTCGGTTAGTGTTTAAGGCCAATCCGCCTCTGCTACCGCTGGTTTATTCGTCCAACGGCAGTTCCTTTTCATCCCCAGCGCTTGAAACTTGCAGAAAGGAATTACACGGATGAAGTACTCGATCCTTGGTCCAACTGGAGTGCGTGTTTCCCGCATCTGTCTTGGATCGGCGACTTTCGGGGTGGCGCCGAACTCTGAGGAAGCCGATGGTGTCGTGGGTGCAGCACTCGATCTGGGCATCAATTTTTTCGATACTGCGGATGTCTACGGTTCGACATCTACTTTTGACCGGCCTGGTGCTCCTCCGGCTTCGGAGCGTGAGTCCGCTGAGGAGATCCTTGGCCGTGCTCTCGCCGGTCGTCGGGATGAGGTTGTGCTGGCCAGCAAGTCGGGGGAGCGCCGGTTTGACGTGGATGCAGGCTTGTCGCGCCGGTACATCATTCAGCAGGTCGAGCAGAGCCTTCGTCGCCTGCGCACTGATCGCATCGACCTCTATTACGCGCACTTCCCCGACCCGAACACCCCATTGGAGCAGACCCTTGCGGTCTACGACGACCTGATTCGGCAGGGCAAGCTCCGGTACGTCGCTTTGTCCAATCACCCCGCCTGGCAAATGACCGAAGCGCTTTGGATCGCCGATGACCGCCGTTTGGTCGCCGCCCCCGTGGCCGCCCAGGTGATGTACAACCTGCTGGACCGGAGTGCGGAGAAGGAACTGGCTCCCGCGTGCTTGCGGTTTGGGGTGTCCATCATCCCGTATGCCCCCCTGCACGGAGGCCTGTTGGCGGACTTGTCGGTGCTCGACCGCCCAATCGCCGGTGACCAGCGCTACGGCGGTCCCGGCTACTCGAAGACTGAGATCGACGCCGCCCGCAGCCTTGACCGCTTGGCGCGGGACTGGGGACTCGGAATGCAGCAGGTTTCGTTGGCCTGGCTGCTCTCCCGCCCGGCCGTGTCGTCGGTCATTGTCGGAGCTGAATCCGTGGACGAGCTTCGGGCCAACGCCTCGGCCGCTGATGTTGAGCTCACCCAGGAGCAGCTGGACGCGGTCTCGAGGCTGGGTGCCGAAACCAAGTCCTGACCAGGAAACGAGGAACGCTGATGAAGTACTCCATCCTTGGGCAGGCCGGTGTCAGGGTGTCGCAGATCGCGCTTGGTACCGCCGCCTTCGGTGTCGCACCGCGGGCGGAGGGCGCAGGCCGGATTGTCGGCGCCGCACTCGACCTGGGCCTCAACTTTTGTCGATACCGCCGACGTATACGGCAACTTGCCGGTATTCGATCGACCCGGAGCGCTGCCAGCCGTCGATCGGGGACCGGCTGAGCAGATCCTTGGGCGTGCCCTCCGTGGACGTCGCGACGAGATGGTGATCGCGACCAAGTCAAACGGCTTGCCGGACTTGGGGTCAATGACAGGGGACTGTCACGCCGGCACATCATCGACCAGGTCGAGACGAGCCTGCGACGATTGCAAACCGACTACATCGACCTGTACTACGCTCGAACGACGTTCGACCCGCATACTCGGCCGGAACAGACGCTTGCCGTCTACGACGACCTGATTCGGCAGGGCAAGATCCGCTACGTTGGGCTGTCGAATCATCCCGCCTGGCGCGTCGTCCGGGCATTGTGGATCGCCGATGACCGCCGTCTGCAGGCCCCCGTCGCCGCGCAGGGGTTCAGCGACGCTGAGGTCTCGCTTGCCCGGGAGGTGGGCCGCTGAGCCGCGAATGGGGGTTGAACGCGTATAAGGTCGCACTGGCTTGGCTGCTGTCAAGACCGGCCGTTGCCTCGGTAATTATCGGCCCTGAGACCGTAACCGAGCTGCGGGAGAACCCCAGCGCTGCCGAAGTCCAGCTGGCAGCTGACCAGCTTGAAGTCCTGACGGCACTGGCAATCGAGCCTCCAGCCTTCCACCACCGTGCCGGCGAGGGACCGCTCAAACCGACCGGCTTGGATGCGAGGGTCTGAGCCCCTCATTCGTTTGGCCGTTCATAGCGAGAACAAACAAAGGAACCAACCATGTCCCGTGCCGACCAGAGCACCGTCGACTTCCTGACCGAGTACTTCGCCGTCATGGAAAAGAAAGATTACGAGCGTCTCGGCGACTACTACGCCGACAACATCACCCTGTTGTTCGCCAACGCCCCGGCGGTCACTGGGAAGGAAGTCGTGCTGGCGCAGATGGCAGAGATCGGCAATAAGGTCCACTCCTTGTCCCACCTGCTGATCAACATCTGGCAGGAAGAGAACGGTGTTGTTGTCTTCGAGGTCGACAGTGTCTGGCGCTTCCGTGACGGCGTGGAGGCGACGATCCGGGCCTGCTCCATCTTCACCGTCGAAGGCGGAAAGTTCACCGACCAACGCATCTACGTCGACAACAGCCCCATCGACTCCTACCTCAGCTGAGCCGAACTCATCACTTGGTGCCTTAGAAACCTACAGTTTTTCGAGACATGGACGTCGTGTCGTGGAGGGTCGACGGACTAGTTACTTGCGGCGCGACCGGCAACTCCGGTCGGATGCAGAGACCTCCGATGCGATCGCAATTGACCGAAGGCGACCCTTGCACCTGGCGACCTTCCCTGGTGGCCGTGGGATCTATCGCGCCGTCACCGCTGGGCGGGCACGGTCCGCGATGAGGCTGGGCAAGAAACTGATCCGTGGTGATTCAACTGAATACTCAGGGCCGATCCTTGAGCGTTATGGATTTCTTCGTGTGTCAGCCACATTCCCTTTTCGCTGGGAGCGCTGACGGAGGAGGGGTCTGTAGGTTTTGTCCGGCCTCCGGCGTAGACTTGAGTTATTCGAAGATATATTCGAAGAAATGGTTTCACAACGAATCATTCAGGTTCCTCCCTGCCAGCGGTGCGATCGCCCGTTGCGGGAAGGGGAGTGCAGTTCTGGGAGGCGCCGATGGGCTTGTTTAGCGAGGGTGTCGACGTCGTCTGCACGCCCGCGGGCCAGCCGTCCGAACTCACGTGGTCAGGGCGGCACTACATGGTCTGCGCCGAGCCCGTGCACTGGTATGAGCGCCGGCAGTGGTGGGTCGAGGAAACCCGGGCACCGCTGGGAACCGGCCCGGGACTGGTTGACCATGAGATCTGGCGCGTCCAGGTCCGGCCCGCAGATGCCAAGGAAAAACTCCAACAGGATGAGACCCTCACCCTTGACCTGACAAGGAACACCGGCAGCGGGCGCTGGAGGCTGCTGCGGATCCACGATGCCCTGAGGCCGCAGTCAGCATGAGCTTCACCCATCTCCACGTATCCACTGCCTTCAGCGCCCACTACGGTGTCTCCTGGCCGGACGACCTCGCCCAGGCAGCCGCAGCGGACGGCGCCACAGCACTGGCCTGCACCGACAGGGACGGGCTGTACGGCACCGTAAAGCACCTGAAGGCCTGTATGGCGGCGGGCCTGGATCCCGTCGTCGGGGTTGACCTGGCGGTCTTTGACGACGACGGCGACCTCCGCACCCAGCTCGCGGGCCGCGTCGTCGTACTCGCCCACGGACACAACAACGGCGCCGGCTACCGCGCCCTTTGCCGGTTGATCTCAGATGCCCATGCCCGCACGTCCGGCAAAGCCGGGGGAGCGGTGCCCGTCGCTGTGACCCGCGCCGAAATTGCCTCCAGGGCGCTGCACCCGGAAACACTCGAGCCGGTGCTGACGGTGCTGGTGGGACCTGATTCCGACGTCGGCAGGGCAATGGGCGGACGCAGGTACCTCCGCCCCCGCACACTCTTCAAGCAATGGCTGGACAGCATGCCGAAGGGAACCGTGGCAGCCGAAGTGGTGTCACACCTCAGTGCCCCCGGTGAGCCGCTGAGCACAGCGCATGCGGTGCGCATGCTCAAGCTCGCCGCTGAGCACGGCGTTCCTGCCGTACTGACGAACGCAGTCCGCTATTGCGCGGAGGACGGCGCAGCTACGGCAGATGTGCTGGACTCAGCCCGCACCCTGAAATCGCTGCCCGAACTGACCGCCGAACCGCTGCTTCAGCCCAACGGCCGGGGGTGGCTGAAGTCATCCGCACAAATGCTCGAGCTTGCCAAAGAGATCATTCATGCCGCGGGCTACGGCACCACCGACCTCACCACGTTGTTGGGCCAGACGGAGGCGCTCGCGGACCGTTGCCGGATGGACCCCGTCACGGATATGGGATGGAAGCAACCGGTTGTTCCCGAGGCATCGGTCATCGGGATCGAGGGAGACCCGCTAGCGGAGTTGACGCGGCGCTGCGAGGCTGGCATCAGCCGGCGGTTCCCTGGCATTTCGGGCCGGGCCGAGGCGGAAATGCGGGCACGGCTGGACCATGAACTGCGGATCATCGCCAACCTTGGCTTCGCCTCCTACTTCCTCACTGTGGCCGAGGTTTCCCGGATGATCCTGGATATGGGGGTCAGGGCTGCGGCCAGGGGCTCCGGTGCCTCCAGCCTGGTGAATTACCTGATCGATGTCAGCCAGGTGAACCCCCTGCAGCACGACCTCATCTTCGAGCGGTTCCTTTCCCGCGACAGGGCAACCCTTCCGGACATTGACATCGACGTCGAAAGCGCTGAGCGGCACAATGTCTACCGCCGGATCTTTGACCGCTTCGGGGCGGAACGCGTCACCCTCATGAGCATGCAGAACGGCTACCGCGCTCGCGGTGCCGTGCGTGATGCCGGTCTTGCGCTGGGCATGGACGACGGCGATATCGGCGAAATCGCCAAACAGCTGTGGCGCTTTTCTGCACGGAATTTCCGTGAAGCCCTGGTGGAAAAACCCGAGTTGAAGGAGTTCGCCGGACGGGTTGAGCAGCGCGATTTCGCGGAAAACCAGCAGCTGGACCTGCTCGTTGACCTGACCGAGAGGCTTGACCGCCTGCCGAGGCACATTTCCATGCATCCCTGCGGAGTAATTCTTGGCGACGCGACGCTGCTGGACCGGACACCGGTCCAGCCCAGCGGAATGGGCCTGCCTATGAGCCAGTTCGATAAACACGACATGGACCCGATGGGGATGCTCAAGCTGGACGTCCTCGGCGTCCGGATGCAGAGTGCCATGGCCTTTGCCGTCCGTGAGGTCATCAGGCTGCACCCGTCGAAGGCCGAGGTTGTGGCTGCCGGCGCCCATCCGACGGGGCCGGACGGCACGGGGCCGGACTTCATCGCAGCGGACGGACATATTGACCTCAACGCCGTGCCACTGGATGACGAACCAACTTACGAACTGATCCGCAGCACCCACACCCTGGGCTGTTTCCAGATTGAATCCCCCGGGCAGCGGGAACTGATCGGCAAACTGGCTCCGCGGGAATTCAACGACCTCATCATCGATATTTCACTGTTCCGCCCGGGACCGATGAAATCGGACATGGTGCGGCCGTTCCTGGAACACCGCCACGGTTTTGCTCCGGAGGTTTATCCGCACCCGGACCTCAAGCCGGTGCTCCAGGAAACCCACGGGGTGACCGTTTTCCATGAACAGATCCTGAAGACCTTCGATGTCATGACCGGCTGCGGGCTGGCCCGGGCCGATGAATTCCGCAGGGCCCTGGGGAACGAGGTCCAGGAGCCGAAGGTGGAGGAATTTTTCCGCAAGGAAGCAATGAAACGGCATTACACGCCCGACGTGGTGGACAAGGTCTGGGGGACGCTGAAAGCGTTCGGCAGCTTCGGCTTCTGCAAGGCGCACGGGGCTGCCTTTGCCGTGCCCACCTATCAATCGGCCTGGTTGAAGGCGCACCACCCGGAGGCTTTCCTGGCTGGTTTGTGGGAGCACGATCCCGGGATGTATCCCAAGCGGCTCCTCGTGTCCGAAGCGCGGCGGCTGGGGATCCCCATCCTTCCCCTGGACATTAACAGGAGCCAGGCGGAGTACCGCGTGGAACGGGTTGAGTCCGGTCCCGAGCACGGCAAGCTGGGCATCCGGCTGAGCCTGAACGGCATCTACGGGCTCTCCGGCGCCGAACTCAAAAGGATCGTCGCAGGGCAGCCCTATGACTCGCTGGCTGACCTGCGTGCCCGCTCCAGGCTGAGCCGGCCAAGCATCAAGCGGCTTGCCCAGCTGGGAGCCTTCGACACCCTCCACCGGGAATCCGGAGGAGCCGCCAACCGGGCAGACCTCGTCCAACACCTCCAGGCCCTCCAGAACCGCCCCTCCAAAAAAGGCATTGAGGTCATCGACGGTCAGCTGTCGCTCCCGCTGGGAGATGTTGAACTCAGGAACCTCAAGGCCGAACTTCCGGCCCCGAGCACGGTGGACAACGTGCGGGCAGAGCTCGACCTGATGGCGGTGGATGTCAGTGAGCACCTGATGACCAGCCACCGGCCCCTGCTCGACAGGCTGGGCGTCACCACCGCGGACAAGCTCCTGGGACTCAGGAACGGCACCGAGGTGCTGGTGGCCGGGGTCAGGGTCGCCACGCAGACGCCGCCGATGCGGGGAGGGCGCCGGGTGGTGTTCATCAGCATCGACGACGGCACGGGCTGCGTGGACTCGGTGTTCTTCCATGAGGCACAGGAGCTGGCAGGCCCGCTGCTGTTCGGCACCCGGCTGCTCCTGATCCGGGGCAACACCCGCAGGACCGGTCCCCGGGGCATCAGCATCAGCGCCACCATGGCCTGGGACCTCAGCCGCACTGAAACCCTGCCGTTCCCGAAAGCGCAACCTGCTGACACCTGGGATCCGGCACTTCCGCTGCGCGGGCCGCTGGACGGAATCAACCGCAACCTGGCCATCACCGGGCTGGGCGGCTGAGCCCGCTTCCTCAGGCGGGCCGCCGGGCCCGCCCGGACGCGCCGCTTTGGTCGGCCTATCTCCCAACCGATAGCATGGACGAGGCTGGCTGTGGTCCCCGTACGCCACAAGCTACGAAGCCTTAACTTTGAATAGGAGACACCCGTGTCAGATGCCCAGCAGATCACCCTCATCGTCGACGGCGAAGAGACCAAGGTGACTACCGGGACCACCGGCGCGGAACTCTTTTTTGAGCGCCGCGACGTCGTTGTCGCCCGAGTAAACGGCGAATTGAAGGACCTGGACCAGCCGCTCCCCGAGGGTGCGGACATCGAAGGCGTCACCATCGATTCCCCGGACGGACTCAACGTTCTCCGGCACTCGACTGCACACGTCATGGCCCAGGCCGTACAGCAGCTGCGTCCTGACGCCACGCTCGGCATCGGTCCCTACATCACGGACGGGTTCTACTTCGACTTCGACGTCGCCGAACCGTTCACTCCGGAAGACCTGAAGACCCTGGAAAAGATGATGCTCAAGATCATCAACCAGAACCAGAAGTTCGTCCGCCGCGTGGTGTCCGAGGATGAAGCCCGCGAAGCCATGAAGAACGAGCCCTACAAGCTTGAGCTGCTCGGCAAGAAAAACAACGCCGCCGACGCCGGGGAAGGCGTCAATGTCGAGGTGGGCGCCGGAGACATCACCATCTACGACAACGTGGACCGCAAAAGCGGGGACAGCGTCTGGTGCGACCTGTGCCGCGGACCCCACCTGCCCAACACCAAGCTGATCTCCAACGCCTTTGCGCTGACCCGATCCTCGGCCGCCTACTGGCTGGGCAACCAAAACAACCAGCAGCTGCAGCGCATCTACGGTACGGCCTGGCCCACCAAGGACGCCCTCAAGGCCTACCAGGAGCGCATCGCCGAGGCCGAACGCCGCGACCACCGCAAACTCGGAGCAGAGCTGGACCTCTTCTCCTTCCCGGACGAGCTGGGCTCCGGCCTGCCGGTGTTCCACCCCAAGGGCGGCATCATCCGCAAGGCCATGGAGGACTACTCCCGGCAGCGCCACGTTGATGCCGGGTACGAGTTTGTCTATACACCGCACATCACCAAGGGGCACCTCTACGAAGTTTCAGGCCACCTTGACTGGTACAAGGAAGGCATGTTCCCGGCGATGCATATCGACGCGGAACTGAACGAGGACGGCACGGTGCGCAAGCCCGGCCAGGACTACTACCTGAAGCCGATGAACTGCCCCATGCACAACCTGATCTTCCGGTCGCGCGGACGGTCCTACCGCGAACTGCCCCTGCGGCTCTTCGAATTCGGATCGGTGTACCGCTACGAAAAGTCCGGTGTGGTGCACGGCCTGACCCGTGTGCGCGGCATGACACAGGACGATGCCCACATCTACTGCACCCGCGAGCAGATGAAGGACGAGCTCACCACCACGTTGAACTTTGTGCTGGGACTGCTCAAGGACTACGGCCTGGACGACTTCTACCTGGAACTTTCCACCAAGAACGAAGACAAGTTCGTGGGGGACGACGCCGCCTGGGAAGAAGCCACCCGGACACTCGCCGAGGTTGCCGAAGCCTCGGGCCTGGAGCTCGTCCCGGATCCGGGCGGAGCCGCGTTCTACGGCCCCAAGATCTCCGTGCAGGCAAAAGACGCGCTCGGCCGCACCTGGCAGATGTCGACGATCCAGCTGGACTTCAACCTGCCTGAGCGCTTCGAACTCGAATTCCAGGCCGCCGACGGCACCCGCCAGCGCCCGGTGATGATCCACCGCGCCCTGTTCGGTTCCGTGGAGCGGTTCATGGGCGTGCTGACGGAACACTACGCCGGCGCCTTCCCGGCGTGGCTGGCACCGGTTCAGGTTGTGGGCATTCCCGTTGCAGAAGCGTTCAATGACTACATGTTCGACGTCGTGGACCAGCTCAAGGCTGCAGGCATCCGCGCCGAGGTGGATATTTCCTCCGACCGCTTCCCGAAGAAGATCCGCACCGCCAGCAAGGACAAGATTCCTTTCGTCCTGATTGCCGGCGGCGAGGACGCCGAGGCGGGGGCAGTGTCCTTCCGGTTCCGCGACGGCAGCCAGGACAATGGGGTGCCGGTGGCCGAGGCGGTCCAGAGGATTGTCCACGCCGTCAGCAACCGGACCAGCTAGCGGGAGCGGAATGGCAGGCGACGTGCAGGAGAACACAGGCGATGGCGGGGGTTATCCGGACGACGGCAGTGTGACCGATGAATTCGGTCTGGCCGGAGTTCCGGACGCTTTCCAGCGCCTCTGGACCCCGCACCGCATGGCCTACATCAAGGGCGGGCAGCACCAGTTCAAGAACCAGGATGACTGCCCGTTCTGCGTGGCCCCCGCCCGAAGTGATGAAGAGTCCCTGATTGTCTACCGGGGACGCACTGCGTATGTGGTGCTGAACCTTTTCCCCTACAACCCGGGCCACCTGCTGATCTGTCCATACCGCCACGTTCCGGATTACACCGACCTGACCGTGGAGGAAACAGCGGAGTTCGCCGCGCTGACGCAGACCTCCATGCGGGTCCTGCGCAAAGTGTCCAACCCCGGCGGTTTCAACCTCGGGATGAACCAGGGCGTCGTGGGCGGGGCCGGAATTGCCGGGCACCTGCACCAGCACGTCGTTCCGCGCTGGGGCGGGGACGGAAACTTCTTCCCCATCATCGCCCAGACCAAAGCGATCACGCAGACGCTCGGCGAGGTCCGCCAGCAGGTCGCGGAAGCCTGGCCCGAGGACGAACATGCTTAACCGGCATGCCCGCGGGTTCTTCACCGCCCTCTTCTCCCCGTTGGCACGCTGGCTCCTGAAAATCGGCGTTTCACCGGACGCCATCACCATCGTGGGCACGGCGGGGGTGGTGGTGGGCGCGCTGGTGTTCTACCCGCTGGGGCAGTTGTGGTGGGGAACGCTGTTCATTACGGCCTTCATTTTCTCCGACGTCCTGGACGGCATCATGGCGCGGATGCAGGAGCGCGGCGGCCGCTGGGGCAATTTCCTGGATTCCACCCTGGACAGGGTTGCCGACGGTGCGCTGTTTGCCGGCCTGGCCATCTGGTACTTCACGGGGGGTGCGGACCGCGCGATCGCCGTTGCCGCCGTCGTCTGCCTGGTGCTTGGCATGGTGGTCTCCTATGCGCGGGCCAAGGCCGAAGCCCTGGGCTTCCACGCCAACGTGGGCATAGCCGAGCGGGCAGAACGGCTGGTGTCGGTGCTGGTGGTGACGGGATTTACCGGGATCGGGCTCCCCAGCGTGGTCTTGCTGGCGACGCTGGTCCTCCTGGCCGCCGCCAGCCTGGTGACCGTTGTCCAGCGGATCGCCACCGTGCACCGGCAGTCGCTGGAAGAACCCGACGGGACCGCCTCGCAGCAGCCGGCCTAACCCCGGGGTAACCCGAATTCAGCAGCGCCGGAGCGTGCGACTAGTATTAGCAGTACCTGGTCATTGGATCCGGTAATCCGGTGTGCGCGCGGCGTGGCTTTTGGCGTGTGCGCAGCCGCCGGAACCGAGAGACCGGATCTACGTAACATCTAGCTACCCATAGGGGTTTTTGTGTCTACACCTGATGTAAGCAGCGAAGCCGGCTCGTCCGCCAACAGCGTCACGGGCAGCAACCGCGTCAAGCGCGGCATGGCAGAGATGCTCAAGGGCGGCGTCATCATGGACGTCGTCAACGTCGAACAGGCCCGCATCGCCGAAGACGCCGGTGCCGTGGCCGTGATGGCGCTGGAACGCGTTCCGGCCGACATCCGGGCCCAGGGCGGCGTGTCCCGCATGTCCGATCCGGACATGATCGACAAGATCATCGAAGCCGTGTCCGTGCCGGTCATGGCCAAGGCCCGGATCGGCCACTTCGTGGAGGCGCAGGTCCTGCAGTCCCTCGGCGTGGACTACATCGACGAGTCCGAGGTCCTGACCCCGGCCGACTACGTCAACCACATCGACAAGTGGAACTTCAAGGTTCCCTTCGTCTGTGGCGCCACCAACCTTGGTGAGGCACTGCGCCGCATCAACGAGGGCGCCGCAATGATCCGGTCCAAGGGCGAGGCCGGCACCGGCGACGTCTCCAACGCCACCGGCCACATGCGCCAGATTCGTTCCGAGATTGCCAAGCTTGCCGCCCTGCCCGAGGACGAGCTCTACGTCGCGGCCAAGGAACTGCAAGCCCCGTACGAACTGGTCAAGGAAGTTGCCGCGGCCGGCAAGCTCCCCGTGGTGCTCTTCACCGCGGGCGGCATCGCCACCCCGGCCGACGCCGCCATGATGATGCAGCTTGGCGCTGACGGCGTGTTCGTCGGCTCCGGCATCTTCAAGTCCGGCAACCCGGCCCAGCGCGCGGCCGCCGTCGTGAAGGCCACCACCTTCTTCGATGACCCGGACGTCATCGCCAAGGCCTCCCGCGGCCTGGGCGAAGCGATGGTCGGCATCAACGTCGACGAAATCCCGCAGCCGCACCGCCTCGCCGAGCGCGGCTGGTAACAGCTCCAAAGCAGTACGACGGCGGCGGGTCACCTTCCAAGGTGGCCCGCCGCCGTCGTCCGTTAACCCAACTAACTCGCAGTTAACGTCGCGAAACTCGCTTTTCACGACGTTAACTGCGGGTCAGTTGGGAGGGGAGGGGGCTACCCCAGGCCGCGGCGCTTCAGCAGCGGTTCCAGCTGCGCGTCGCGGCCACGGAAGGCGCGGAACGAATCCAGCGGTTCGCGGCTGTTGCCGCGGGAGAGCAGTTCATTCCGGAAGAAGTCGCCGTTATGGCGTTTGAGGCCGCCGTTTTCCTTGAACCATTCCACCGTGTCCGCATCCAGCACTTCGCTCCAGATATACGAGTAGTAGCCCGCGGCGTAGCCGTCGCCCGCGAAGATGTGCTGGAAGTAGCCGGTGCGGTACCGCGGCGGAATCAGGGTGTGTGCAACTCCGGCCGCCGCCAGGGCCTTGGCTTCGAACGCCAGGACATCAGCCGGGACCCCTGATTCGTCAAGGACATGCCAGGCGAGGTCCAGCAGCGCAGCGCCCAGGTACTCCGTGGTGCCGAAACCTTCGCCCCACAGTTGCGATTCGTTGAGCCTGTCCACGATGTCCTGGGCAAGGGGCTCGCCGGTGACGTGGTGTCGGGCGTAGTTGGCCAGAACCTCGGGCCACATGATCCACATTTCGTTGACCTGGGAGGGATACTCCACGAAGTCCCGCGGAACGGCTGTTCCGGAGAACCGCGGGAAGGTGACATCGGAAAACAGGCCGTGGAGAGCATGGCCGAACTCGTGGAACGCGGTCCGGAGCTCGTCCAGGGTCAGCAGCGTGGGCTCGCCGGCCGGAGGCTTCGAGATGTTGAGGTTGTTGATCACCACCGGCCGTGTCCCGAGGAGCGCGGACTGTTCCACCAGGGAGTTCATCCAGGCCCCGCCGCGCTTGGTCTCCCGTGCGTAGTAGTCGCCCAGGAACAGTCCCAGTTCGGAACCGTCCTCGTTGCGGACTTCCCAGACCCGGACGTCGGGGTGGTAGCCCTTGAGATCGGGCCGTTCGTGAAAAGTGACACCGTAGAGGGAAGTTGCGGCGAAGAAGACGCCGTCGCGAAGCACCCGGTCAAGTTCGAAGTACGGGCGCAGCGCCTGCTCGTCCACGCTGTACCGCTCGCGACGAACTTTCGCCGAATAGTACGCCCAGTCCCAGGCCTCCAGCGGATGGCCCGCAACTTCAGCCAGGGCGGTGGCCTCGGCGTCGGCATTCCGGACGGCGGCAGGAGCCAACCGGTTCATCATGGTCTGCACGGCTTCGAAATCGGGGGCCGTCTGGCGGTCCACGGTGAGTTCAGCGTAGTTGGCGAATCCCAGGAGGCGTGCTTTCTCCGCACGGAGCACCACCATGGACTTCACCAGGTCCAGGACGTCGAGGCTGCCGCCGCTGCTTCCGCGGCTAATGGACGCCTGGTAGAGGCGGCGGCGGACATCGCGGTTTTCCAGTGATGCCATGGCGGGCTGGTTGCTGGGCTGGATGAGGGCGAGCAGGAATTTGCCCTCGTGCCCGGCCGCGCGTGCTGCCTCGGCGGCGCTGGCGATGTCATCCGCCGGCAGCCCTGACAGCTCCGCGGGATCGTCGAGAAGCAGGGCGGAGGTCTTCATGGCTTCCTTGGTGCGCTGCCCGAAATCGGTGCCCAGCCGGGACAGCTCGGCGTTGACGGCCCGGAGCCGCTCCTGCCCGGCGTCGTCCAGCTGGATGCCCGACTGGCGGAACTCCTTGAGGTACTCCTCCACGAGCCGGGCGGATTCATCATCCAGACCTGCGGTGTCCACGGCGGCGAACCGGTCAAACAGCCGCCGGTTCATGTAGATGGCGTCCTGATGGGCGGAAAACTCGGGGGACAACTCTGTCTCGAGCCCCCGGATGCCGTCCGTGGCATCGGCCGAAACCAGGGTGAAGAATGACGCGGCAGCGCGCTGGAGGAGTTGTCCCGAGCGTTCCATCGCCAGGGCAGTGTTGTCGAAACTCGCAGTTTCAGCGTTGTCCGCAATTGCCTGGATTTCCGCCAGGTGCTCCGCAAGGCCGGAACGGACTGCCTCGGCGTAGTGGGCCTCATGGATGTCTGCAAACGGCGGGAGCCCGAACGGCAAGGGGCTGGGGGAGAGGAGGGGGTTAGTCATGAAACAACCCTTTCATAAGACCGGGAGGTTCTCAATGGTGATTTTGCGCGGCTTCCGGGACCGGCCGCCATAGGATGGCGACATGGCGGAAATGCGTCCACGGGCACCGCGCAAAGTCCGCACGTGGAGCGTCACGGCGTGCGCAGCCGGCTTCGTGATGCTCGCGCTTTCGTCGTGCGGCGTCATCGCCGAGCAAGGCGCCGGTCAGCGGTCCGCCGACGCGCCACGGACGACGGCGGCCTCCGCGCCGCCGTCGTCGGCTATCGCTCCGGAGCCGGCCCCCGTTCCGGAACCGACACCGGGCAAAGGCCCGGCGTGTCCCGCCGTACGGTGCACATCCGTTCTGATGACGGGGGACATGCTGGTGCACGCGCAACTGTGGGACCAGGCCCGTGCCGATGCTGAAGCCGTGGGTAAACCGGGGCTGGACTTCACGCCGCTGCTCGAGGGACAGCGGGCCTACATCGGGAAGAGCGACCTCGCCATCTGCCACCAGGAAACTCCGGTTGCGGACCCGGCCGGCCCTTTCTCGGCGTACCCGTCGTTCAACGTGCCGCCACAGATCGTTACCGCGGCAAAGGACGTTGGCTACGAGGCCTGCACCACCGCCAGCAACCACACCATTGACCGGGGAACCGAGGGGCTTGCCCGGACCCTCGATGCCCTGGACGCCGCAGGTTTGAAACACACCGGATCCTACCGGACCGAGGCAGAGTCGCAGGGAATCCTGATCCTTCCGACGGAGGCCGCCAAAATTGCCGTGATTGAAGCCACCTACGGCCTGAACGGGCAATACCCCGAGTACGCGTGGCAGGTGGACATGCTGGACGCTCCGGCCATGATTGCCAAGGCGAAGAAGGCCAGGGCACTCGGCGCGGACATTGTGCTCGGAGCCATGCACGCCGGAGACGAATATGCCAGCGCTCCCAATGCCCAGCAGCAGGACACGGCCCACGCCCTGGTGGACAGCGGCGAGTTCACCATGATCTACGGCCACCACACCCACTCCGTGCTTCCCATTGAGAATTACAACGGGACGTGGATTGCGTACGGGCTGGGCAACGGCGTCACGGAACTCTCCCCCTGGTACGTGGTGAACAACGAGGGACTGCTGGTGCGGGCACAGTTCAGCCAGGACGCGGCCGGGAAATGGTCGGCCTCAGACCTGGCCTGGGTGCCTTCGGTGATCGTCCGGAATCCGTACCGGTGGTGTTCCTTGGCGGCCGACGCACCGCAGGGGCCGTGCGCCGGGGCGGAAACCGACGCCGCTACGCGCCTTAGGACCAGGACCGTGGTGGAATCCATGGGCGCGGACGCCGCGGGTGCACGGGAGTTGATCATTTCGGCGGAAAGCAGGTAGGGCCGGCGGCCCGCAAAGAAGTTCAAAGGCCTACGTGGTGCGGCCGGCAACGTGCCTGACGTACCAGTGCTGCCAGGGGGTTTCCACGGCCGGCCCGTAGTGTTCCCGAACGAACGACACCGCGTGTTCTGGCGGGACGCCGTCCATGACGGCGATGCAGGCAAGGGCGGTGCCGGTCCTGCCGTGGCCGCCCAGGCAGGCGACCTCAACGCGTTCCGATTCCGATCGGACCCAGGCTTCCCGCAGGGCACCCATGGCGTCGGTTTTGTTCGCAGGCAGCCAGAAGTCCGGCCAGCGCACCCACCGTTGTTCCCATTTCGTTGGCGCGGGGCGGCTGCCGAGCAGGTAGACCGCGAATTCAGGCACCGGGCCAGGCGGGAGAGGACGACGCAGTGCACGGCCGCGGATGCGCCGGCCGGAGGGGAAACTGATGACTCCGTCGGCGCTTGGGTCCCAGGTGTTCATGGATCGACTCTGGCATCGGATCGCCGGCGCGGGAAGGCTTCGCCGGGCGAACGAAGCGAAGGATGGCACAGGAGGGGCATCGCGGGACGCGGTGCCCCTCCTGTTGCTCTTGACCGGGCGGTCAGATCATCTCTGGCGGCCTAGTGCCGGCCGCGCCCACGGTCGTCGTCACAATAGCTGTGGAAGTGCCAGCCACCCCTATGGTGCCTGTCACCCTTGTGGTGGTGCCAGTAGCCGTGCTTCTCACACCACTTGCGGTCGTGACGCCAGTCCCGCTTGTCCCTATCGCGGTCGCGGTCCCTGTCGTCCGTGTAGCTCTGGTAGTTCGTCGCGGAAATCGTGACGGACTTCAGTCCCGTATCCGCTGCGGCGGGTCCGGCAGCCATTGCTGTCCCCCCGATGCCGAGTCCTGCGGCCAGCAGGGTGGATGCGAGCAATCCCATTGACCTCTTCATGAGATCTTCCAATCTTTTGGTTCATTCCCAGGTGTAGGCCCCAGGCAGTTCCGGGCAGGCGGAATCACCCCTGGTAGAGCAGTGTGGGTTCCGGCGCGCCATGCAGTTGCCTGCGCCGGATGTACGATTCCAGTCGGACGTTGTCTGCGGTTAGTGGCCCCAAAATTGCGCGGCGATACGTTCCGTGAATCGGCGCAATGCCCCATTTTTGCAGTGGCCTGATTCTCAGCGGCGGCGCAGAGCCCCTGCCGCACTTGGAAACCTCCGTGCCTCACAATGCGTGAAACGCAAAGCGCACGGATAACGATATGAGGGCACCCCCGTGCCTACCCCAATATCCACAATCCCGGCTCCGAAAACAGTGATCGGGTGGACCGGCCTGTAGTGCTGGAACAGCGCTCCGCCACATCGATGTGGGTGGAGGGCGTGTTCACCACTAACCATAGCGCGATGGCCGGGAGTGGAGTAGAGGCGCGGGTTGATTACTTTCGCAGGTGCGGAAATCCTACGACGCCGGCCGCGGGAAGGCAGGGGCCGCACCTTTCACCTAGTTCTCGGTCATTTCCTCCGGGATGGCCACAACATGCAGTTCCGCGCCGTCCCGCAGCGCTGAAATGTCCAGCGGCTCGCCGATGGCCTCGGAGAACAGCAGCTTCTGGAGGCTCTCCGCATTGGAGACAGACTTCCGGCCGACGCTCAACAGCACGTCCCCGGCTCGGAGGCCGGCACGTTCGGCAGGTGATCCGGGAAGGACTTCCACCACCAGCAGCCCGTCACGGTGGCCGGTGCGCACCACGGAGCTGACCGGAAGCTGTACAGGGGTGTTCACGAGTCCGAGGTAGGCGCGCCGGACCCGCCCGTCCGAGAGGAGCGAGGCGATGATCCGGCGTGAAGTGGCATTGATCGGAACCGCCAGTCCCAGTCCCGCCCCGGCCACCGCGGTGTTGATTCCCACGATCCTGCCGCGGGCATCCGCCAGGGCACCGCCGGAGTTCCCGGGGTTGAGCGCGGCATCGGTCTGGATGACGTCCTCGATCACGCGGCGGTTGCGTCCGGACCATACGGGGATGGAGCGGCCCAGTCCGCTGACGACTCCCGCCGTCACGGAGCCCGAGAGTCCCAGGGGATTACCAACAGCGATGACCAGCTGGCCAACCTTGAGGAGTTCGGCGTCGCCGAATTCGGCCGGCTGGACCATGGGTGCCCTGCCATGCACAATGGCCAGGTCGGACAGCGGGTCGGCACCCACCACTTCAACCGCTGTCCGGGTGCCGTCGGCAAAGATCGCGTGACCCTTACCCGCCGATCCCACCACATGGGCGTTGGTCACCAAGTATCCGTCCGAGGTGAACAGGACGGCCGAGCCTGCACCCGCACGGTATCGACCGCTACGCCCGTTGCCGGTCATTTCGACGGCGGCGACGTGGGGTGTGACGGTTTCCGCCACTCGGATGACCGTCGCGGAATAGGAATCCAGCGGGTCCTGGGCGGGGTTGCTTTCGTGGATTCCGCTGCTGACTTCCGACATGGCGTGCCTCCTGACATGGTGCCTACCTATGTCAACGGCTTCGTCCGCTGCGGTACTCCGGTCGAGGCTACGCCTAAAGAGAAACAGCCAGGTAAATCAGTGGCGGTGCTGCAGCAGTCGGCGCCATAGTTCCGGCCAGGCCGTCGCGAACGCCGGGTGGAGCTCCTTCTCTTCAACAGAGTCGGCCGGCACCCATGTCAGTTCGATGCTCTCGGGATCGTTGATTGTCGGTTCGAAGGATTCAAGAACGCGGACCGCCACAGTGGTGTAGGACCAGTACCCGACGTCGAACACGGACGTGAAGAGGACATGGACGTTCCCCGGCGGGACGGCCGCTTCCTCGTGGGCTTCGCGAAGTGCCCCCGCTATGGCGTCTTCGCCCTGGTGGAGCGCCCCGCCGGGCAGGCCCCATGTTCCGCCATGGTGGCTCCACGTGGCG
Organism: Arthrobacter oryzae; assembly: GCF_037911235.1. Classification (GTDB taxonomy): domain Bacteria; phylum Actinomycetota; class Actinomycetes; order Actinomycetales; family Micrococcaceae; genus Arthrobacter; species Arthrobacter oryzae_E. The sequence continues at coordinate 235,520 of NZ_JBBLYW010000065.1, read as the reverse complement.
CGATGCTGCAGCAGGATGCCCTTGGCAGGATCCTGGACCAGAAGCCCGGCCGAGCCGAAACGGCCCCAGAATTTGCCAGCAGCGCCTTCCACCCAGGCATCGCCCGGATCGCGCGGGCCGGACTGGCGGCGGAGATGTTCCGGGAGGCTGGCGGATGCGGTGTCCATGGAACCAGTTTCCCACGGCCCCTGCTCCGGCCGGTCATAAAGCGTCACCGGCGGCGCGCGCGGCGAGGCGCGTGGGACCGAACGGTGCGGGGTCTAGCGGGGACGCCTCGCGGCGTGCTCCCGCGCCAGGGTGGCATAGTGGTCGTCCGGCGCGCCAGGCGTGAAGCTGCCGTATTTGCGTTCGACGGCGGTGCGGATCAGGAAGTCGGCAATGGCCGGGTTCTTCGGCAGGAGCGATCCGTGCAGGTAGCTCGCCACGATGTTCCGGTAGCGCGCACCTTCCTGGCCGTCCTTGCTGTTGTTGCCGGTGCCCTTGGACGTGGCGCCAAGCGGCCGGACTCCCGGGCCGAGCGTCGTCTGCCCGCTGTGGTTTTCGTAGCCCAGGATGTCGCCGAACTCGGGAGAAGACACCGTGACATTGCCGATCAGGCGTTCATCGGTTCCGTGAGTCTCGACATCCAGCACGCCGATGCCGGGAATCACTGACCCCGTGCGGGTCTTGAAGAAGCGCCCGAAGAGCTGGTACATCCCGCAGATCAGCAGCATGGGAGCGCCGGTTTCGGCCAACTCCTTCAGCGTCGTTTCACGGGACAGCAGGTCGTCCTGGATCACCAGCTGCCCGCTGTCCTGGCCGCCGCCGCCCACGATGAGGTCAACGTCCGCCGGGAACTCGTCACCGACGTTGTATTCGAGCAGTTCCGGAGTGTAGCCGTGCCACCGGAGGCGCTGCTGGAGCACGAGGGCGTTGCCCCAGTCGCCGTAAATGTTCATGTCACGCGGATACAGCTGAAGGACCCTGATGGTGCCCTTGCTCATGAGACCACCTCCACAGTGGTGATTTTGGACAGCTCGCGGCGGATGGCCAGCATCGCTGTGTAGGTGCAGAAGATGCGCTTGGGTTTGCCTTTCGCGCCCTGGATGAAGGCTGCCAGGGCCGGTGCGATCTCCGGGTTGACGGCGCCGATGGCGACGTCGTCGTACTGCAGCCGCAGTGCCATGTCGTACGCCCGGGAACCGGACAACTGGTCCACGCCGCCTTCACGCAGCGAGTCGAACTCGACGTCCCAGAGCCAGGACATGTCACGGCCGTCGGCATAGTTGTCATTGATCGCCACCATGGTGGCGTAGCCGCCGGCGGGGAAGGACTTCAGGCCCAGCCGGAAGCCGCTGGGGTTCTTGACCAGCACCAGGTCCAGCGGCAGCCCGTCAACCACCAGGCTTTCACCGCGGCCAAAGGCCGGCGCGACCTGGGACAGGGCCTTGAGCAGGCCGTCGTGATCCGTCGGCGTGGCGCCGTTGCCGGCGATGCAGCGGGCCAGGACGAGGGCCGCAGCAGCGTTGAAGATGTTGTAGACGCCGCGGAGCTTCATCCCGGTGGTGACCGTGCCGCCGTCGTACTCAAAGTCGGCGTCGTCCGTCCCCACCCGGCGGAGCACGACGTCGGCGTGCGGCTTCGCGGGCTGCGCCGGCACCGGGCTGCCGGGGCCGGCGCGCAGGTCGTCATCGTTCGGGAACGTGCTCAGGAGGGAGTCGTCGAGGCCGAAGTAGCGGACCTCGGGTCCGTCCAGGGTGTCGGCGATGCGGGCGACGCGCGGATCCTCGCGGTTCAGGACCACCGTTCCGGTGGTCTTGGACGCGATGTGCTGCAGGAGCTGCGCGGTTTTGTCGATCTCGCCGAAGCGGTCCAGCTGGTCACGGAGGACGTTCAGCAGCAGGCTGTAGCGCGGCGGGACCCTGTTGACGAAGTGCACGGCGTGCGCCTCATCCAGCTCCAGCACGGCGATGTCCGCGTCAAGCCGTCCCCGCCAGTCCACGTCGCCCAGCAGGGCAGCGGCGACGCCGCGGGTGAAGTTACTGCCGGTGCGGTTGGTAAAGACCTTCAGCCCTTGGCTCTCCAGCAGTTCCACCACCATTTTGGTGGTGGTGGTCTTGCCGTTCGTTCCGCTCACGACGGCGACCCCCAGAGGGAGCGTGGACAGTGTCCGTTGCATGAATCCCGGGTCGATTTTCTCCACCACAAGACCGGGGAGGGCAGAGCCTCCGCCCCTGAGCCGGGAGACCCGGCGGACGAGCTTGCCGAGCGGAACGCTGAAGTAAAGCATGCTCTGTAATATATCCCAGTCGCGGCATGGAACCGGGCGGGAGTGCCCGTTCCGGCAACCCTGCCGCCGCGGGGAGCACTATGCTGTTTGGATGACCAACCCCCCTTCCACGGACTATTCCCGCGCGGGCGCAGGCCTGCGAATCGGTGTCCTGGCCCTCCAGGGTGACTTCAGGGAGCACCTCCGCGCCGCAGAAGCAATGGGCGCCACGGGCATCGGAATCCGGCGCCCGTCCGAACTTGACGGCATCGACGGCCTGATCATTCCCGGCGGCGAATCCACCGCCATCGACAAGCTCGCGCGCGCCTTCGAAGTCGCCGATCCCTTGCGGAAGCTCATTTCCGACGGGCTGCCCGTTTACGGCTCCTGCGCAGGCATGATCCTGCTCGCCGATGAGATCGCGGACCCGGCCACGGACCTTGCGGGCAACCCGCAGCAGACATTCGGCGGACTGGACATCACTGTCCGCCGCAACGCGTTCGGCCGCCAGCGCGAGTCCTTCGAGACCGATCTTGAATTCAAGGGACTGGGCTTCAGTGACACCGGCTCGGGGGTGGCCCCGGTGCACGCGGTGTTCATCCGCGGTCCCTGGGTGGAGCGTGTGGGCCCTGGCGTTGAGGTCCTGGCGCAGGTGGAACCCGCTGATCCGGCGCATGCTTCGCATGCGGCGGTGCTAGAGGGGACGGCTAGAATTGTTGCAGTGCGTTCAGGCCACCTGCTGGCCACCTCCTTCCACCCGGAAGTGACGGGGGAGAAGCGCGTGCATGAACTGTTTATTCGAATGATCAGAGGAGAAGCGTAAAGCATGTCAGGCCACTCCAAATGGGCGACGACCAAGCACAAGAAGGCCATCCTTGATAGCCGCCGGGCCAAGTCGTTCGCCAAGCTGATCAAGAATATCGAAGTCGCGGCACGCATGGGCGGCCCCGACCTGGCCGGCAACCCCGGCCTGGAACTTGCCGTCACCAAGGCAAAGAAGACCTCCGTCCCCGCGGACAACATCGACCGCGCCATCAAGCGCGGCGCCGGCCTTACCGGCGAAGTGGTGGACTACACGGAAATCATGTACGAATGCCGCGGCCCGCAGGGTTCTGCGCTGCTGATTGAGTGCCTTACGGACAACAAGAACCGTGCCGCCTCCGAGGTCCGGCTCGCCATTTCCCGCAACGGCGGCACCATCGCCGACCCCGGCTCCGTCAGCTACCTTTTTTCCCGCAAGGGCGTCGTCACCCTGCCCAAGAACGGGCTCAGCGAGGACGACGTCCTGATGGCCGTGCTTGATGCCGGTGCAGAGGAAGTCAAGGACAACGGCGATAACTGGGAAATCCACTCGGATCCCAAGGACCTGCAGGCAATCCGCGACGCCCTCAAGGACGCCGGGATCGACTACGACACCGATGAAGCTGAGTTTGTCCCGTCCATGCAGGTCCCGCTGGACCTGGACGCCGCCAAGAAGTTCATGAAGCTGGTGGACGCCCTGGAAGAGCTCGACGACGTCCAGAATGTCTACAGCAACGCGGATCTCAGCGACGAAGTGCAGGCCGCACTGGAAGCCGAGTGATCCCGCAGCCCTGCTGTGAAACTGAGGCCCGGCCTTGACCCTCCGAGTATTGGGAGTCGACCCGGGCCTCACCCGTTGCGGCATCGGCGTCGTGGACGTGGAGAAAAACCGGCGAGCCACGATGGTGGCCGTCGGTGTGGTGGGAACGTCGCCAGATGAGAGCTTGGACCAGCGGCTGCTGGTGATCGCCACGTCCATCGATGACTGGCTGGACCGCTACGAACCCCACGTGCTTGCCGTGGAGCGGGTGTTTTCCCAGCTCAACGTCAGCACGGTGATGGGGGTTGCCCAGGCGTCCGGCGTGGTGATTGCCGCCGCCGCCCGGCGCGGCATCCCCGTGGCCCTGCACACGCCGTCGGAAGTCAAGGCCGCGGTCACCGGCAGCGGAACGTCCAACAAGGATGCCGTGACCAAACTCGTCACCAAGATCCTCCGCCTGGATGCCCCGCCCCGTCCGGCGGACGCCGCCGATGCCCTGGCGCTGGCCATCACGCACGCGTGGCGGGCGGGCAGCGGGACTTCCGGTAACGGCACATCCACCACCGGGCCGGGTAGCTCGTCGCTGACTCCGGCGCAGCGGGCCTGGGCCGAAGCGGAGGCCAAGGCGCGCCGTGCGCGCTGAATGTGCGGCTGTGCAGCCGCGGAACTTGCTAGGGTATTCGTAGATATGTTCGGATGGCCGGTCTTTGTTCCGGCTGTATTTTCGCTGTAACCCCAGGAGCCCGGCCTTGATCAGTTTTCTCCGCGGAACCGTAGCGCACGTCGGATTGTCCTCCGCCGTGATCGACCTCAACGGTGCCGGCATGAGCGTAAACGCCACGCCCCAGACGCTCAGCGGGCTGCGCGCCGGCGAAGAAGGCAAACTCTTCACGTCCCTCATTGTGCGCGAGGATTCCCTGACGCTGTTTGGATTCTCCAGCGACGACGAACGCGAGGTCTTCGATGTCCTGCTCAGCGTGAGCGGCGTGGGGCCACGGCTGGCCCTGGCTGTGCTGGCCGTCCACGACCCCGAGGCGATCCGCGTTGCGGCGCACACCGGTGACGGCAAGGCCTTTACGAAAGTTCCCGGCATCGGCCCCAAGGTTGCGGGCAGGATTGTCCTTGAGCTTGCAGGGAAACTGGTGCCGCACGGGACCGGTACGGCGGCAGCGCCCGCAGCAGCTGCCCCCGCGCCGTGGAAGCCGCAGGTGGTGGCAGCCATGACGAGCCTCGGCTGGTCCGAAAAGGACGCCACCGCAAGCATCGACAAAGCACTCTCGGATTCCCCCGAACTCGAAGCGGACGGCCAGGTGGCCGAAATCCTTCGGGCCACGCTGCGCTGGCTTGGCCAGGACGGCGCACGCGCGGGCAACAGGGTAGGCACCCGTGGCTGAGCCCTCCCTGGTCGGCGGGGGAGAGGAACCGGAGGAACGGGTTATCGAGGCGGCCCTCCGGCCCAAGAACCTGCACGACTTCGTGGGCCAGCACCGGGTCCGCAAACAGCTTTCACTGGTGTTGGAGGCATCGCGGATGCGCGGACGCAGCGCCGACCATGTGCTGCTCTCCGGCCCGCCGGGCCTCGGCAAGACCACCTTGTCCATGATCATTGCGGCGGAGATGAATGCTCCGCTGCGGATCAGCAGCGGTCCGGCCATCCAGCACGCCGGCGACCTCGCCGCCATCCTTTCCTCCCTGTCCGAGGGTGAAGTCCTTTTCCTTGATGAAATCCACCGGATGTCCCGGCCGGCAGAGGAAATGCTGTACATGGCCATGGAGGATTTCCGGGTGGACATCGTGGTGGGCAAGGGCGCGGGAGCTACGGCAATTCCCCTCGAGCTGCCGCCGTTTACGCTCGTCGGCGCCACCACGCGTGCAGGGCTTCTTCCCGGCCCGCTGCGGGACAGGTTCGGCTTCACGGGGCACTTGGAGTTCTACTCCGTTGAGGAACTGGAGCTCGTCCTGAGGCGGTCTGCCGGACTGCTGGACCTCAAGGTCAACTCGGCGGGGTTCAGCGAAATCGCGGGCCGGTCCCGGGGCACGCCCCGCATTGCGAACCGCCTCCTCCGCCGCGTCCGTGACTGGGCACTGGTCCACGGCATCGAACAAATCGATGCGCGGGCGGCCTCCGCCGCACTGGACATGTACGAAGTGGACAAGCGGGGCCTCGACCGGCTGGACCGTTCCGTCCTCGAAGCGCTGATCACCAAATTCGGCGGCGGGCCCGTGGGACTGTCCACCCTGGCCATTGCCGTGGGCGAGGAACCGGAAACCGTGGAAACCGTAGCGGAGCCGTACCTTGTCCGCGAGGGGCTGCTGGGGCGAACGCCCCGTGGCCGGATCGCCATGGCTCCCGCCTGGACGCACCTGGGGTATGCGGTTCCGGACGGAGTGTTCGGACAGGAGGCACTGGCGCTGTTCGAAGCGGAAGACCTCGGCGTCGAGCCGGTGGCGGAGTGGCTTCCGAACGGCCAATAGCGGCGTCCGGCTGACTTTCCCTTTAGACTGGGATGACGCTCGGCACGTTCGGGCCTTTGTTTCTGTGGGCGGCTCCGGCCGCCGAGGCCGGGCATGAATTTCCTGCCAGGCGGGCCGAAATGAAGCCGACGTTGCTGTAAACCAGCTACGCAAGTACAGAACGGAAACTTCCTGTGTTCGGACACATTACTGCCCAGGCCCAGCCGCAGGCCGGCGGCGGCATCGACATCATGACTATCCTGCTCTTCGTGATGCTCGGGATCTTCATCTTCATGATGTTCCGCCGCAACAAGAAGACTCAGCAGCAGCAGGCAACACTCCAGTCGCAGTTCGCTCCGGGTGTGGAGGTCATGACCAGCTTCGGCCTCTTCGGGCGCATCGTCTCCATCGATGAGGACGAAAACAAGGTCGTTATCGAACTCTCGCCGGGCAACCTCGCCACCGTGCACCGCCAGGCCGTCACCAAGATCGTTGAGCCGGCTGCTGTCACCGCCGAGCCCACCGTTGTTCCGGATGACGCCTCGTCCCTGACCGGGCACGACGCCGACCGTACCGACGCCGTCAACCGCACCGAGGCTGTGCGCACTGACACCGTTAACGAGACGCCCGAAGAATCGCTGAAGCGTCTCAACGACGAAGGCAAGAAAGACAGCTAGTCTGGCGTTTCCGCCAAGTCCCGCTAAGTAGAACGAACGACGGCCGCGGGCTGCCGCCGGTGTGTGAGCCAAGCTCACCCCGGCGGCTCCTCCGTAAACAATAGAAAGATCGACAATGGCACGTACTGGCCCCAAAAACTCAGCACTCAGGGTGCTGGTCTGGCTCGGCGTTATCCTCGCCGTCATGACTGCCGTGCTCGCCGGCGGCTCCATTTCCGGCCAGGCCAGCTGGGCACCAAAGCTTGCACTTGACCTTGAAGGCGGAACCCAGATGATCCTGGCGCCCAAGGTCGAGGGCGGTTCGGACATCAACGAGGATCAGCTCAACCAGGCCGTTGCGATCATTCGCCAGCGCGTGGACGGCTCAGGCGTGGCGGAAGCCGAAATCAGCACGCAGTCCGGCCGCAACGTGGTGGTAAGCCTTCCCGGTACTCCTTCCAAGGAGACCCGCGCCCTCATCCAGGCCTCGGCCGACATGAACTTCCGCCCGGTGCTCCAGGCCGGCCCCGGGGCCGCAGTGCCTACGGAATCACTGACCCCGGACGACCAGCTGCCCAAGCCGACGGCCGAGCCGACCAACAGCAGCGACGTCAACTGGGTCACGGCCGAGGTGTACAAGAAGTTCGAGACCCTTGACTGCGACAACCCGTCGCAGGACAAGCAGGAGCGTTCGGACCCCGCCAAGCCGCTGGTGACATGTGAACCCGCGACGGCCACGTCCCCGGCCATCAAGTACATTCTGGGTCCGGTGGAAGTCAAGGGCTCCAACATCAAGTCCTCCTCGTTCCAGCTGCAGCAGGGTGCACAGGGTGCCGTCACCAACGAATGGGCCGTGAACATCCAGTTCGACGAGGCAGGCACCGCCAAGTTCAAGGAAGTCACCGAACGGCTGTACCAGTTCTTCGTTGCCGCCGGCGGTGAATCGGGTTCCGATCCGAAGGCACAGTTCGCCATTGTCCTCGATGACCAGGTCATCTCAGCCCCGCGGTCGCTCGCGGTGATCACGGACGGCCGTCCGCAGATCACCGGTGGGTTCACCGAGCAGTCCGCAAAGGCGTTGTCGGACCAGCTGCGCTTCGGTGCACTCCCCATCAGCTTCGAGATCCAGAGCGAACAGCAGATATCCGCAACACTGGGCGGCGAGCAGCTCAAGATGGGCCTGCTTGCAGGCGTGATCGGCCTGCTCCTGGTGGTGGTCTACTCCCTCTTCCAATACCGGGCGCTGGGATTCGTCACCATTTTCTCCCTTGTGGTAGCCGGAGCGCTGACCTATCTCGCGATTGCCATCCTGGGCTGGACTGAAAACTACCGCCTGTCACTCGCCGGTGTGGCCGGCCTCATCGTCGCCATCGGCCAGACTGCCGACTCGTTCATCGTGTACTTCGAACGAATCCGCGATGAACTTCGGGAAGGCCGCGGACTGGTCTCCGCCGTGGAGAACGGCTGGAAGCGTGCCAAGCGCACCGTCCTGGCGTCCAAGGCAGTGAACCTGCTTGCAGCCCTGGTGCTCTACTTCGTCGCCGTCGGCAACGTCCGCGGCTTTGCCTTCACCTTGGGTCTGACGGCCATCGCCGACCTCATCGTCGTGTTCATGTTCACCCACCCGACCCTGCAGCTCCTGGCCCGCACCAAGTTCTTCGGCGAGGGCCACCGGTTCTCCGGCCTTGACCCGAAGCGCCTCGGCGCCGTGCCGCTCTACCGCGGGGCGGGCAGGCTCCGCACGCCGGACGAGAAGCCGGGGGTGGTGCGCGCCAAGAACACCGGCGCGGCAGCTGAAGCCGAGCGCCGGATGACCATTGCAGAACGCCGCCTGGCGGAAAAGCAGGAGCAGCTTGCCGGTTCCTCCAAGAGCACGTCCAAGGAGGGCAAGTAAATGACCACGAATTTTGCCACGTTCGGTAATGAGCTCTACACGGGCAAGCGCTCGTACAACTTCGTCAGTTCCAAGAAGATCTGGTTCGTGATCGCGGCCGTCGCCGTGGCGCTGTCCATCCTCCTCCCGGTGGCCAAGGGCGGATTCAACCTCGGCATCGAGTTCCGGGGCGGGTCCGAATTCACTGTTTCCAACGTGAAGACGACGGAAGCGGCCCTCGGCGAGAAAGCCGTCCAGGACGTGGTGGAGGGCAGCATTCCGCGCGTGGCCAACGTTGCCGGCAGCACCATGCGGATCCAGACGGACAAGCTCACCGATGACGAAACCCTCCGGATCAAGGAGGGGCTGACCAGCGCTTACGGCGTCACGGACAACGAGGTGACGTCCACGTTCGTGGGTCCCACCTGGGGTGCTGACGTCACCAAGCAGGCCCTCCTGGGCCTGGTTATCTTTGTGGTCATCGCAGCGGTCCTGATGGCTCTGTACTTCCGCACTTGGAAAATGTCGCTTTCAGCGCTGGCGGGCATGCTCGTGACCATGTTCGTCACTGCCGGCGTCTACGCCCTCAGCGACTTCGAAGTCACGCCGTCCGCCATTATCGGCTTCCTGACGGTGCTCAGCTACTCGCTGTACGACACGGTGGTGGTCTTCGACAAGATCCGTGAGAACACCGCCGACCTCGATGCCTCCACCCGGCGCACTTTTGCGGAAGAGGTCAACCTTGCCGTCAACCAGACGCTAGTCCGGTCCATCAACACCATGATGGTGGCCATCCTCCCCGTGGGTGCCATCCTGTTCATTGGTGCCGGCCTGCTGGGTGCCGGCACTCTGCGGGATCTTTCGCTGGCACTCTTCGTGGGCATCCTGATCGGTACCGCGGCGACGATCTTCATCGCGGCCCCGCTATACGCCTGGTTGCGCCAGAGTGAACCTCCGCTGGTCAAGCAGGCCGAGCGGGTAGCACGCCGTCGGGCAGAATCGGCCGCGAAGGAAACTGCAGCGCCGGAGACCGCAACAGCCTGAACTGTTCGGCCGTAAAGGGCCGGGCACCGTCATCCATGACGGTGCCCGGCCCTTCGCATCTGCGTTCCGGTTACGGAAGTGCCCTGCCGCGGGAATAGACTGGGATAATTAACGGGTCGTGAGGGGTGCTTCATTGGAAGAACGTTCGACGTCGGCGCCAACGGCCGACGGTGGGGAAGGTCCGGGCCAGGGTCCGCAGACCGGATTAGTCGCGTCCGGGCGCCCGGACGCAGGCGTGCCGGTTGACAGTTCCGGGTTCCGGCCTACCTTTCCCGGACGCCGCGAACGCACCCGGTCCAGGCTCGCCCGGCTGACCGGCCGCGGAACGGCCACGTATTCCCCGATCCTTGAGCCGCTGCTCCGCACCGTCCGTGCCAACAATCCCAAAGAGGATTTCGACCTCATCCAGCGGGCTTTCGTCGTGGCCGAACAAAGCCACCGGGGACAGAAACGCAAGAGCGGGGATCCGTACATCACGCACCCCGTCGCAGTGGCCACCATCCTGGCCGAACTGGGGCTGAGCGGCACCACGCTGGCGGCCGCGCTCCTGCACGACACCGTTGAAGATACGCCCTACACCCTCGCCGACCTCAAACGGGACTTTGGCCCCGAGGTGGCCATGCTCGTTGACGGCGTCACCAAGCTGGACAAGGTGAGCTTCGGCGAAGCGGCGCAGTCCGAAACGGTCCGCAAGATGGTTGTTGCGATGGCCAAGGACATCCGCGTGCTGATGATCAAGCTGGCCGACCGGCTGCACAATGCCCGCACGTGGCGGTTCGTTTCGGCGGAGTCCTCGGCCCGCAAAGCCCGCGAAACGCTGGAAATCTTCGCTCCGCTGGCACACCGGCTCGGCATGAACACCATCAAGTGGGAACTTGAGGACCTGTCCTTCGCGGCGCTGTACCCGAAGGTGTATGAAGAAATCGTGCGCATGGTGGGGGACCGCACCCCGGAGCGTGAAAAAAGCCTCAGCGTCATCCGGAACCAGATCACCGAAGATCTCCGGACGGCGAAGATCAAGGCCACCATCACGGGCCGGCCGAAGCATTACTACTCGATCTACCAGAAGATGATTGTCCGCGACAAGGACTTCGACGACATCAACGACCTCATGGGTGTCCGGGTCCTGGTGGACTCCGTCCGTGACTGTTATGCAGCCCTTGGCACGCTGCATTCGCGCTGGAACCCACTTCCGGGGCGCTTCAAGGACTACATCGCGATGCCGAAGTTCAACATGTACCAGTCCCTGCACACCACGGTCATCGGTCCGGGCGGCAAGCCGGTGGAGATCCAGATCCGCACCCACGAGATGCACCGCCGTGCTGAATATGGTGTGGCGGCGCACTGGAAGTACAAGGACCAGCCCAACCGGACGGCCGCAGGCCCCGGAAGTCCCCGTGACGGCGACATGGGCTGGCTGCGGTCGCTGGTCGACTGGCAGCAGGAAACGTCCGATCCCGGCGAGTTCCTGGACTCCCTGCGCTTCGAGATCAACGCCCGCGAGGTGTTTGTGTTCACGCCCAAGGGTGAGGTCATGGCTCTCCCGGCCGGATCGACGCCGGTGGACTTCGCCTACGCTGTCCACACCGAAGTGGGCCACCGGACCATCGGTGCCAGGGTTAACGGCAAGCTCGTTCCCCTCAACAGCGAGCTGAACCACGGCGACTGGGTGGAAATTTTCACCTCCAAGGCCGAGGGCGCCGGCCCCAGCCAGGACTGGCAGCACTTCGTCAAGAGCGCCCGCGCCCGGAACAAGATCCGGCAGTGGTTCAGCAAGGAACGCCGCGAAGAGGCAATCGACCGCGGCAAGGAACTGCTGACGAAGGCCATGCGCAAGCAGAACCTTCCCCTGCAGCGGTTGATGACGCACGACGCCCTGGCAGAGGTGGCCGAGCACTTCAAGTACGTGGACATCTCCGGCCTCTACGCGGGAGTGGGCGACGGACACACCTCGGCCCAATCCGTGATGGAACGGCTTGTTGAAACCCTCGGCGGCAATGAGGGCCCGGAAGATGACCTGACCGAGGTCAGCATCCCCACACAGGTCAGCAAGACGAAGTACTCCGACTCCGGCGTGATCGTCCGCGGCGTGGGGGACGTGTGGGTCAAACTTGCGCGCTGCTGCACGCCGGTACCGCCGGATCCCATTCTGGGGTTTGTGACGAGGGGCTCCGGAGTGTCGGTGCACCGGACGGACTGCACCAACATCTCAGACCTGAAGGACCAGCCGGACCGAATCGTGGAGGTGGACTGGGCGCCTACCCAGTCCAGCGTCTTCCTCGTGGAAATCCAGGTGGAGGCGCTGGACCGGAAGTCGCTGCTGTCCGACGTCACCAGGATCCTCTCCGAAAACCACGTCAACATCCTGGCTGCCAGTGTCCACACGTCGACTGACCGGGTGGCCATCTCCAAATTCGCGTTCGAGATGGGCGATCCAAAGTACCTGAGCCACGTGCTCAGCGCGGTGCGGCGTATCGACGGAGTATTCGACGTTTACCGGACCACCGGCAACCGGCGGCGCAGCTGAGCCAGGGCGGCTCACCGCTGCGCACCCGGCCATGCCGGGTCAGCGAGGCTCAAGCTTCAGGGCGGTAAGTATTTCCAGGGCCGCCTTCTTGTGCGGCACGCGGGGAGTGGCTTCGACCGCAAGCATGAGCAGCCGCAGCCTGACGTCCAGCTCCGGGCTCGCCAGCATTTTCCGCAGTGCCGGCAGGGCGCGCTCTGCGTCCACGTGGAGGGCGATGTCCAAGGCTGTCCGCAGCGGGCTGGAAACCATCAGGCCGCCCAGGCTGACGACATCGAACGGGCCGAGCCTGACTTCGTGCAGGGTGCACCCGCGGGTGGACCTCAGGCTCGAGACGCGGCGGGTGGCGTCCACGAGAAGCGCCAGGCGGTCCGGTTCCCCGGCGCAGCCGTAGATCCAGGCCGCCGTCATTCGCCCGGCAACAACGCGCTGCCGGATGGCCGGCGGGACGGCGAACGATGCAGCACGGGCCCGCAGCTGTGGAGTGGCGGACGTTCCGGGCAGCACGTAACCGCGCTGATACAGCTGGCTCAGGATGCCGTCCGCGGCCATGGCCTGCAGTTCCGGCCATGAGAAGACACGGCCGGGCGAGTAGATTTCAGTGGTCCCGGTAGCTGTGGGTCCGGGGACTGTACGTGCGGGGACCGTAAGTGCGGGGACCGGGGGAGGGGGAGCCATTTAGCTATCTTTTCCTGCCCCCATAAACGCGTACAGGTCCCGTTCCGGTTATGTGGATAACCGGGACGGGACCTGTAGTGGCAGCCTACGCGTCTACTTGCCTACGAAAGTTCGCTGGCGGAGCGTGAGATCTGGTCGAGCCACGCCTGACGGGCCTCGAGGGCTTCCTGGGCGGCTTTGATCTTGCGCTGGTCGCCCGCCTTCTCGGCCTTGGCAAGGTCTTCCTTCAGCCCCGCGATGGCAGCTTCCAGCTGCGACAGGGCGCTGTTGGTCCGCGCCTTGGTCTCCGGGTTGGACCGCTTCCAGTTTTCGTCCTCGGCGTGGCGGACGGCGTCCTCCACTTTCCGGAGCCCGGCTTCGATCCGGCCCATGTCCGCACGGGGAACCTTGCCGGCTTCCTCCCAGCGGTCGCGGATGGACTGGAGCGCCTTCTTCGCGGCGGCCAGGTCCTTGATGGGCAGCAGTGCGTTCGCTTCGACCAGGAGGGCTTCCTTCACGGTCAGGTTGGCGCCGTACTCCTGATCGATCTCGTCGTTGGCTGCCTGGCGCGAGGTGAAGAAGACGTCCTGGGCGGCGCGGAAGCGGGCCCACAGTGCGTCGTCGTCCTTGCGGCTGGCCCGCGGTGAGGCCTTCCACTCGTCCATCAGGCGGCGGTATTCGCCCGCGGCGAAGCCCCAGTCGGTGGACGAGGACAGCGCTTCCGCTTCAGCGATCAGCTTTTCCTTCGCCGCCTTGGCTGCTGAGTTGTTGCTGTCCAGCTGTGAGAAGTAGGCGCGGCGGTGGCGGTCGAAGACAGTCCGCGCTGCCCTGAACCGCTTCCAGAGGGCGTCCTCGTTGCTGCGGCCCAGGCGCACGCCGTTCTTCTGCGCAGCCTTCCAGCTTTCGAAGAGCTCGTTCATGCGGGCACTGGAAGTCTTCCACTGGATCTGCGCGGGATCGTGGCCGGAAATTTCTTCCGCTTCCGCAACGATCGCTTCGCGGGCGGCCATCTCGGCGGCGCGGACGGCGTCGTGTTCAGCCTTTTCCGCCTTTTCGAGTTCCGCGATCTGCGTGGACAGCGTGTCGAGGCGGGCTTCGGCCGCGCGGATGTCGCCCACCATGTTCCGTTCCGCCAGCTGCTCGCGCAGGTGCGTCACGGTCTTCTGCATGTCGGTGGTCGGGGCTTTGGAGCCCACACGCTGTTCCAGGAGGACAATCTGGGCGACGACGTCGTCGTACTTCCGGGCGAAGTAACCGAGGGCTTCCTCGTCGCTCACGTCCGGGTACTGACCCACGGGGTGTTCCGCGCCGTCAATAGTCAGGAAGACGTGGCCGTCGCCTTCAACCCGGCCCCAGCGTGCGGCCTCGGCCAGTGAGGCGGCAGAGGAGACTGAAGCGGGGGCGGGAACCGCAGGGGAGGACGCGGCCTTCGGCCGGGCAGCAAAGGCGGCCGGTGAGGGCGCCGGGCGCGCTGCGGGACGCGGGGCCGGAGCGGCAGGTGCCTCCGCGGCGAGCGCTTCCTCGGCAGCCGGTGCCTCAGCCTCGGCAGCTGCTGCCTCCTCGGCGGGCGGCTCAGCCTCAGCTTCCGGGGCCTCAGCCTCGGTAGCAGCGGTCTCGGCAGCCGGGGCCTCCTCGGCGGGCGCTTCGGCGGCCGAGGCCTCAGCCTCGGTAGCAGCGGTCTCAGCAGCCGGAGCGGAAGATTCGGGCGTTGCTGACTGCGTTTCTGCCGCTGCCTCGGGAGCTGCGTCGTTGCCGGCCGCCTGCGCGTCGTCAACCACCTGAACCCCGGTCTCGGCTTCTTCGGAGGCTGCTGTTACTGTTTCGTCGGATTTCTGACTGTCTGTCACCGCTAAAAGTCTTTCGCTTGGAGGGAAATACCTGCACCCGCAGCGTGGAGGCCGGGGCAGGTTACTTCAGAGAGAACGAGTCTATCGTGACTGGTTCCACAGGAGCGCCGTCTGTTGCGCTTCCGCCCGCTTTAATACCGCCGTCGGCGATCTTTGACACCACATCGAGGCCGGAGGTCACCTTGCCCACCACCGTGTACCCGCCGGCTTCATCCGGTGGAATGACCGTGTCTTTGTAGACGATAAAGAACTGGGTGCCGTTCCCGTAGGCGTTGCCGCCGGTACGGGCCACTGCGATGGTGCCGGCCGGATAGGCGTTGTCTGCCGGCGTGTTCTCCAGCGGACCCCACGTATATGCGGGGTCGCCCTGGCCGTCGCCGGTCTTTGAGCCGCACTGCAGGACGCCGAACGTTTCGCCCGTAGTCAGCCGGTGGCAGCTGATCCCGTTGTAGTACTTCTCGTCCGCAAGGGACTTGAAGACTGCCGCTGCCTGCGGCGCCTTGGTCCCGTCCAGCTCAACGCCGAGGGCGCCGCTGTTGAGCTTGAGCTCGCCGGTGAACACCTTTCCCGCCGCGGTCTCCGGGCCGGGAATGTTGGCGGCATTCGTGGCCTGAGCCGTTGGAGTTGCTGACGGGCTGGTCAGCCCGGCCTGTGCCGCCGCGTATTCGTCTTCCGTCGGATTACTCGAGAAGACAGTTAGTTGGAGGACGACGGCGAGGACCAGCGCTGCGGCGCCCGCGCCGGCTGCGACGGTATTGTCGCGCTTGCGGCGCTTCTCCTGCTGCCGCCGCAGCTCGCGCTTTGCTTCCATTTGCAGGATGCGCCGCTTTGCGTCGCGGGCGCTCCGTGAACTGGCCGCCAAAAGTCCTCCTGGTTTGTCGGGCCGGGCCCCCGAACGGGCCAAGGGCGGCGTCCGGTGTCCGGCAGCAAGCGGCAGGCTACGTTCCGGGCCGCCCCATTAGAGTTGCGGGCGCCGAAAGCATAAACTGACTGCCGCACATAGTTTATGCATGACTGGCTGGACTCCCGCCCTTACCCGCCGCTTTTGATCACATGGCGGAACCGGAATACCGGGCAGCGGACTCCAGCCTTCTGTTACCTGAGGAGAAAATCCACCATGGCACGCACCGCCTCCCTGTCCGGATTCCCCGAGTGGCTTCCCGAGGAGCGGCTGGTGGAGCTCCATGTGCTGGACACCCTTCGGCGCGTCTTTGAGCTCCACGGCTTCTCCTCGATCGAGACCCGCGCAGTGGAAACGGTGGGCCAGCTCCTCCGCAAGGGTGAGATCGACAAAGAGGTGTATGGACTCAGCCGGCTGCAGGAGGACGAAGAGGAATCCAGGGCCGCCAAGGGCGAACACCACTCCCTGGCCCTGCACTTCGACCTGACGGTGCCGTTCGCCCGTTACGTGGTGGAAAACGCCGGCTATCTGTCGTTTCCGTTCCGCCGTTACCAGATCCAGAAGGTGTGGCGCGGTGAGCGTCCGCAGGAGGGCCGCGCGCGCGAATTCACCCAGGCGGATATCGACATCGTGGGCGACGGCGAGCTGCCCTTCCGCTACGACGTCGAAATCGCGCTGGTGATCGCCGAGGCGCTGAGCGCCCTCCCGATTCCGGACTTCCGCCTCCGCATCAACAACCGCAAACTGGCTGAGGGCTTCTACCGCGGTATCGGCCTGACGGATACCGCGGGAGTCCTGCGGAGCATCGACAAGCTCGAGAAAATTGGTCCCGCCAAGGTGGCCGAGCTGCTGAAAACCGAGCTGGGAGCCTCGGAGGACCAGGCGCAGGCTGCCCTGGGCCTGGCGGGCATCCGCACCGAGGATACGTCCTTCGTTGAAAAGGTCCGGGCCCTCGGTGTCAAGGACGAGCTGCTGGAGGAGGGCCTGAACGAGCTGGAACAGGTCATCGCCGCAGCGGCGGAGCGTGCGCCCGGCAAGGTGGTGGCGGACCTCAGCATCGCCCGCGGCCTCGACTACTACACCGGAACCGTGGTGGAAACCGTCCTCGTGGGCCATGAGCAGCTGGGCTCCATCTGCTCCGGCGGGCGCTACGACGCGCTGGCAAGCAAGGGAAACCGGAAGTTCCCGGGCGTCGGGCTGTCGATCGGTGTGACGCGCCTCGTCTCCAGGATCCTGAGCCAGGAACTGGCGCAGGCCTCCCGTTCAGTGCCCACGGCAGTGCTCGTCGCACTGACCAACGATGACAGCTGGGGCGCGGCACAGGACGTCGCCGCCCAGCTGCGCAGCCGCGGAATCTCCACCGAGGTTGCCGCCAAGGCGGACAAGTTCGGCAAACAGATCAAGTTCGCCGATCGCCGGGGCATCCCGTTCGTCTGGTTCACGGACGACGACGGCAGGCACCAGGTGAAGGACATCCGCTCGGGCGAGCAGGCAGACGCCGATCCGGCCACCTGGACGCCGTCGGACGAGGACCTGCACGTCCGGATCCTCAAAGCCTGAGCGGCCCTAAGGCCTGGGTGGCCGGTTCCGGAACTGCAGCACCAGGAACCGGCCCGCGATTCCGGCGGCCAGTACGGCCGCCATGCCCGCCACCGAGCCCAACGGCAGGGTGAAGGCCAGGATGAGGCAGCCGGCGAAGCCCGCGGCGTTCAGCCACCGGGGTGCGCTTCCAGGCCGCTCGGTCAGGGTGAAGGCGGCGGCATTCGTCACTGAGTAGTAGATCAGCACGCCGAAACTGGAAAAGCCCACCACGGTGAGGACATCAGTGGTGACGAGCAGGAGCACCACGGCGGCAGCCACCGAGAGTTCGGCCACGACCGGCACAGTGTGGCGGCCGTGCACCAGGGCCAGGCCGGACGGGAGGTCCCGCTCCCGGGCCATAGCCAGGGCCGTGCGGCCCACTCCGGTGATGAGGGCCAGCAGGGCTCCCAGACAGGCGGCGGCTGCTCCCGCCTGGACAAAAGGGCCACCCGCACTGAAGCCTGAGAGGGCAACGGCGTCCAGCAGCGGTGACAGTGATTCAGCCAGCCGTCCGGGGGACAGGTGCCAGAGCAGCAGCGCGGCGAGTCCCAGGTAGATCACGAAGGCAGCGGCCAGGGCGGACAGAATTGCCCTCGGAATAGTGCGGGCGGGATCCTTGACCTCTTCACCGAGTGTGGCAATCCGGGCGTAGCCGGCAAAGGCGAAGAACATCAGCCCGGCGGCCGGAAGGATTCCCCAGGCGCTGCCGGCGTTTTCCGCCGGGGACACGGCTTCAGGATGGGGACCGGCGAGGCCCGCGACGGCAACGAAGACCAGGGTGGCCAGGACTATTCCGAGCAGGACCCGGGTCAGCAGCGCAGTGCGGGTGATGCCCATGAGGTTGACCGCCGTGAGCACTGCGACGGCGGCGATGGCCACGGGCATGGCATAGCCCGGTGACACGTAATGGCCGAACGTCAGAGCCATGGCCGCGCACGATGCCGTCTTCCCGGTGACAAAACCCCAGCCGGCGATGAAGCCCGGCCATTCGCCCAGCTGTTTGCGGCCGTAAACATAGGTCCCTCCGCTGGCCGGGTATTTGGCAGCCAGCTGGGCGGACGCTACAGCATTGCAGTAGGCAATCGCGCCGGCGATCAGGACTGAGACAATCATCAGCGGACCGGCAAGGGCGGCGGCCGGGGAAAAGACGACGAACACACCGGCGCCGAGCATGGAACCAAGTCCAATGGAGGTGGCGTCAAACACTCCGAGGCGGCGCTGAAGCCGTTGATGGGTCTGCATGGCGGAAGGAAAGCCTCTCCAACGGGTAAACTCGAACGGGACTGTTCCCGTAACGGTCCCATTCAACATCATCTCTGTATTCCTGCTGTCTCCTTCAGAAAGGCGTGCTGTGCTGCGCACACATGACCTCGGATCCCTTCGCTCCGAGCACATTGGACAAACCGTAACCCTGGCCGGCTGGGTGGGCCGGCGTCGTGATCACGGTGGCGTGGCATTCGTTGACCTTCGCGATGCTTCAGGCGTCTCCCAGGTGGTGGTCCGCGAAGAAGAGGTCTTCCACGGGCTCCGCAATGAGTACGTGCTGCAGGTCATCGGTACGGTTTCGCAGCGTCCGGAGGGCAACGAAAACCCGGCCCTGGCCACCGGCCAGATTGAGGTCATCGCCGAGAAGGTGACCATCCTCAACACGTCTGATCCGCTTCCCTTCCAGATCGACGAGCACGTCGAAGTGGGCGAGGAAGCCCGCCTCAAGCACCGCTACCTGGATCTGCGCCGCCCGGGCCCCGCCCGCAACATGCGCCTGCGCTCCGAGGCGAACCGCGTGGCGCGCGAACTGCTCCACCGCGACGGCTACGTGGAGATCGAGACCCCCACGCTGACGCGCTCGACGCCGGAAGGCGCCCGCGACTTCGTGGTCCCCGCCCGCCTCGCACCGGGTTCCTGGTACGCCCTGCCGCAGTCACCGCAGCTTTTCAAACAGCTCCTGCAGGTGGGCGGCTTCGAGAAGTACTACCAGATCGCGCGCTGCTACCGCGATGAGGACTTCCGCGCGGACCGCCAGCCCGAATTCACCCAGCTGGACATCGAAGCGAGCTTCGTGGAGCAGGACGACATCATTTCGCTCGGCGAAAGCATCGTCAAAGCCCTGTGGCAGCTGATCGACGTCGAGATCCCGACGCCCATCCAGCGCATCACCTACGCCGACGCCATGGCGCGCTACGGCTCGGACAAGCCGGACCTCCGCTTCGGCCTGGAGCTGACCGAACTCACCGAATTCTTCAAGGACACCAACTTCGGCGTGTTCAAGGCACCCTACGTCGGTGCCGTGGTCATGCCCGGCGGGGCCTCGCAGGCACGCCGTGCGCTGGACGCCTGGCAGGAATGGGCCAAGCAGCGCGGTGCCAAGGGCCTCGCCTACGTCCTCTTCAAGGAAGACGGCGAACTGGCCGGTCCCGTGGCCAAGAACCTTACGGACACTGAGCGCGCCGGCCTCGCCGACGCCGTCGGTGCCAAGCCCGGGGACTGCATCTTCTTCGCTGCCGGTGAGAAGACGCCGTCGCGCGCGCTCCTGGGCGCCGCCCGGGTCGAAATCGGTCACCGCACGGGACTGATCGACCCCTCGGACTGGGCGTTCTGCTGGGTGGTTGACGCCCCGATGTTCGAGCCCGCCGCAGCCGCGGTGGCCTCGGGCGACGTTGCTGTCGGCGCCGGCAAATGGACAGCAGTCCACCACGCCTTCACTTCGCCCAAGCCGGAATTCATGGATTCGTTCGAGCAGGATCCTGAGTCCGCCCTGTCCTATGCCTACGACATTGTCTGCAACGGCAACGAAATCGGCGGCGGCTCCATCCGTATCCACGAGCGTGACGTGCAGGAACGCGTGTTCGAGCTCATGGGCCTGGACAAGGCGGATGCCGAGACGAAGTTCGGCTTCCTGCTGGAAGGCTTTAAGTTCGGCGCACCGCCGCATGGCGGCATCGCTTTCGGCTGGGACCGTGTTGTCGCACTGCTGGCCGGCGTGGAGTCTATCCGCGACGTCATCGCCTTCCCGAAGTCCGGCGGCGGCTACGACCCGCTGACCCAGGCTCCCGCGCCCATCACCGCGCAGCAGCGCAAGGAAGCCGGCGTCGACTTCAAGCCCGAGGCCAAGAAGGCCGAACCGGACGCCAAATAGGCTTAAGGCTCACAGCTGAACTGGAGGCTCCCCGGACTACCGGGGAGCCTCTTGCCGTTGACGAAGGATGGAGTGCCGTGGCGGAAACCGCCCTGCCGGACCTTGAAGCCGCAATGGATGCCGCCTGGCCCGCTCCCGACCGGGAGGAATCCGGCGGCTGGGTGCTGCGTGCGGCGGGCGGTGTGACCCAGCGGGCCAACTCAATCTGGCCCCGCTCGGAGCCTGCCGGCACAAACCACAGCCGGCTGGCTTTGCTCCGGGAAGCCCGTGCCTGGTACCGCAGCCGCCGGCTCCCTGTGATCTTCCAGGTCTTCGACGACTCCCGGAGTGCTGCGCTGAACGCTGTCCTGGATGAGGAGGGCTTCACCCGGCAGTCCGAAACCCTCATCCTGGTCCGCGACGCGTGCGCAGTACCCGCGCCTCTGGACTTGGCGCCCGCATCGGCGGACGAGGCGCCTGACAGTGGCGTCGAACTTTCGGCAGAGCCGTCGGACGAATGGCTGCGGCTGTGGTGGAGTGTGGACGGCCGCGGTGGCGAGGAGTCCCTCGCCACCGCCCGCGGAATCCTTGAAGGCTGCCGGTCGCTGTATGCCCTGGTGAGGGACGACGACGGCGTGCCGGCCGCCGTCGGACGTCTTGCCCTTCCTCCCGGCGGGGACGGCGGCCTGTACTCGATGGCCACCCGTCCGGAGGTTCGGCGCCGCGGATACGCCACCCGTGTTCTCCGGTGCTTGGTCCGGGAAGGTGACGTCCGGGGCGTCAGCAGCTACTGGCTGCTGGTGACGGCGGCCAATGCCGGAGCCCGGGAGTTGTATGCCCGCTCGGGATTCGCAGAAGCCGGCCGCTACTACTACCGGCAGGAGCGGCCCAAGCGACACCTGACCGGCTGCTAGGTTCCGTCAGCCGCATGGTTTTCGGTCGCATAGTTTTCGGTCGCATAGTGCAGCCCGACCCACGGCGAGGATGCCAACTCGCCTCCCTCCACGGTCGCCGCCGGATCTGGCTGCGGCATCAGGCCTGCTTCCAGGCTGTCGGCGGGAGTCACAGGTTTTGCAGCTCCCGGCGGCGTGCGGTGCCGTCCAGGTAGGGAGCACCCAGTTCCTCGATCGGCGTCTTGAACGTCTCGCGGGAGTAGTACACCGAGGCTGCCGCGACGAGCATGCAGACCGTGCCAAAGACAGCCACGGGAACCCAGCCGGTGACGCCCGGGGTCAGGAGCAGGCCGGCGATCATCGGGGCGAAGCCGGCCAGGACCAGTCCCAGCTGGTTTCCCATCGCCATGCCGGTGTAGCGCACCGGGGCGGCGAACTGTTCCGCGAAGAATGAGGGCCAGATGCCGTTGAACCCCGAATACAGCACGGTCATGTTCAGGAAGGCCGCCAGAAACACCAGGACGATGTTGCCGGAGGACAGCGCAAGGAAGTAGAGGAAGATCGTTGCTGAGCAGCCGAAGGCGGCAGCGAGCAGCACAGGCCTCCGGCCGATCCGGTCCGAAAGCCTGGCCGCCAGCGGCATGGCGAACATGGACAGCCCGATGGCAACGGCATTGACGGTCAGGATGGATGCCCGGTCAAAGCCTGCCGTGGAGGTGGCGTACGCCAGGCCGAAAACGGTAAAGATGGTCTGCATGACGGACATGATCGACATTCCCACAACGCGCAGCACATCCGGGCCCTGGAACTTGAGCACTTCCTTGACGGGCATCGGGGCGACCTTGCGGCTTTCCTGGGCCTCCTCAAAAACCGGTGTTTCGTCCAGGTGCGTCCGCACCCAGTAGGCGATGGCCAGGACCACGATGGAGAGCCAGAACGGGATGCGCCAGCCCCAGCTCATCATGGCTTCCTGGGGGAGCGCCGTGACCGGAATGAAGACCAGGGTGGCCAGCACCATACCTGAGGCGTAACCGGTCATCACGAAGCTGGTAAAGAAACCGCGCCTGCCTTCGGGCGAGTGTTCCAGCGTGAGTGTGGAGGCACCGGCCGATTCCGCGCCGGCCGAGAAGCCCTGTGCCAGCCGGCCGGCCACCAGGAGGATCGGGGCCAGGACGCCGACCTGTTCGTAGGTGGGCAGGAACCCGATGCCGAGCGATGCCAGGCCCA
Organism: Arthrobacter oryzae; assembly: GCF_037911235.1. Taxonomy (GTDB): domain Bacteria; phylum Actinomycetota; class Actinomycetes; order Actinomycetales; family Micrococcaceae; genus Arthrobacter; species Arthrobacter oryzae_E. Next base: position 212,939 of record NZ_JBBLYW010000065.1, on the reverse strand, counting down.
TGATGCCCAGGGTCAGCAGCAGGATCTTCTTCCGGCCCAGCTTGTCGCCGAAGTGGCCCATCACCAGGCCGCCCACCGGGCGTGCCACGTAGGCGACGCCGAAGGTGGCAAAGGCGCCGATCAGGCCGATGGCGGGGTCCGCCGAGGGAAAGAACAGGTGCGGAAACACGAGGGCGGCGGCGGTCCCGTAGATGAAGAAGTCGTAATACTCCAGGGTGCTGCCGAGGAATGACGCCAGGGCTGCCTTGCCCGGGGTTTTGCGCGGGGTGGTGCCTTGGGTCTCGTGTTGTGCGCCGCGTGTTGCGGATGCAGACTGCATGGTGATCTCCTTAAGACGTCGGTGTCTTATCGGGAGCCGGCTGGGAAACCCCGAGGTGGAAGTCCACCGAGAGGATTTGCTGGCTGTTGGGGAATGAGTAGGCCTTGAGCGGCTCGTGCAGCGGATGGGTGTTGTACACCGCGATGTCCTCGACCGTTTCGAAGTCGGCCACAATGGCGTAGTCGAAAGAGCGCTCGGTGTTGAGCACGTCCGGTCCGTGGGTCAGGCTGAGCATGCCGGGGATGTTCCCGGCCATCCTGTTGAGTCCGGCGATCCATGCCTGCTTATCGGCGGGCGGGAAGTCGGGTTCGAACTTGAAGAGTACGGTGTGGCGGATCATCTCAGGCGCCCACCAGTTCCGCTGCTGCTTCATTCCGGTCAGTCGGGCGGTACTCCGGTGACTGGCCGGCGATGGTGCGCCCGGCGAGGTAGCCCATGGTCATGATCGGCCCGAGGGTGGCGCCTGCGCCCGGGTAGCCTGCGGCGTAGGCGTTTTCAGTTGTGTTGCCTGCGGCGAACAGGCCCTCGATGGGCCGGCTGTCGACGTCGAGGACGCGGGCAAGCCCGTCGGTTGCCACGCCGCCGTTGGTGCCGAAGGCGCCGTTGACCACTTCCATGGCGTAGAACGGTCCGGTCTGCAGCGGACCCAGGGACGGGTTCGGGTACAGGTTCTCCTCGTCGCCCCAGTACTTGTCGTACGCGCTTTCACCGCGGCCGAAGTCAGGGTCTTCGCCCTTGACGGCGAACTCGTTGAACCGCGCAACCGTTGCGCTGAGGTTTTCCGCCGGTACGTTGATCCTTGCCGCCAGTTCCTCCAGCGTTGCCGCCTCGATCAGGTAGCCGGGGGTGGGCTGGCCGGCGCGGTGGGCCAGGATGCCGTACCGCTCCATGTAGGCGTGGCCGACGATGACGTGGGCGGGAGTGTTGAGGGTCCGGTTCGCGGCGGAGTCCCAGGACTGCAGGCTCCGGGCGAGGTCGTTGTAGTTCTGCGACTCGTTGGCGAAGCGGCGGCCGTGGCGGTTCACCATGATCGATCCCGGGCCCTGGCGTTCGAAGCGCAGCAGGGTGCCGATCGGCTGCCCGTCGCGGGTGTCGCCGGTGACCGACATGGGGGCCCACCAGGCTTCCCGGGTGCCGCGGGTCTGGCCGCCGATCCGCTGCGCCATCCGCAGGCCGTCGCCGGTGTTCGAGGGCGGCGAGCACATTGTGTAAAGCCGGGAGGCGAGCATCGAGTCGGCCAGGGCCTTGTCCCATTCGAAGCCGCCGGTGGCAAGGACCACGCCGTCGTTCGCGTGGAACACCTCACCGGATTCGAGTTCCACCCCGGTGACCCGGCCGCCGTCGGTGAGCAGGCGGTGCCCCCGCGCTCCGGTGACGAGTGCCGCACCGTCACGGACCAGGCTGGCGAGCAGCATGGACACGAGGGCCTGGCCCTTGGCCACGAGGCCTTCTTCCTGGCGCTGGTTGAGGTCGTCCCAGGGGAACTTGGTGAAGGCGCCCCAGTTTTCGTATTCCTGCATGGTGAACGGGGCACGGCCGTCGCTACGCACATGTTCCTTGAGGCCGCCGAGGGCCTCCCTGCTGTTGAACAGCTCAGGTTCCACCGTGCGGCCGCCTTCCACGGCACCGGGCAGGTCCTGGCGGTAGTCGGGGAAGTTGTTGAGGAAGATGAAGCGCAGCCCGCATTCCTCTTCGACGAAGCGGAGCATCCGGTCGCCGTAGTTGAGTGCCGCATCCAGCAGCTCATCGCGGCCGCGTCCCCTGGCCACGGCGCGCACGTACTCTGCAGCCGCTTCCTTGGAATCCGCAATCCCGGCCTCGCGGGCGTGGTGGTTGTCCGCCACCCAGAGCATGCCGCCGGACACGGCCGACGTCCCGCCCAGCAGGGTGCTCTTTTCCAGGACGACGACGGACTTGCCGGCGCGCGCGGCCGTGGCTGCCGCGGTGAGGGCGCCGGCGCCGGAACCTACGACGACGACGTCGTAATTTTCCGCTGCGGTTCCATTGACGAATTTCATGGGTGTTGCCTTGCCTTTCAGGAGAAAAAAGTGGGGACGGCCGTGGGGCCGGGTCAGACGGCGGTGTAGCCGCCGTCGATCACGAGCTCGGAACCGGTAGTGAAGCGGGATTCGTCGGAGGCGAGGTACAGCACCCCGTAGGCGATCTCGTCCGGCTTGCCCTGCCGGGGAAGCGGGTTGGAGCCGACCAGTTGCTTGTAGTAGGCCTCCGCGCCGATGTCGGACTGTTCGGCGGAGCGGCGGCTCATCCGGGTGTCCATGGAGCCTGGGTGGATGGAGTTCACGCGGATGCCGTGGACGCCGTACGCCGCCGCATCGGACTTGCTCAGCAACCGCACTGCGCCCTTGGTCGCATGGTAAAGCGGCACGTTCCGTCCGCCAGTGATGCCGTGGATGGAGGAGAAGTTGACGATGCTGCCGGCGCCCTTTTCGATCATGCCGGGGACCACATGCTTGGTCATCAGCCAGACACCCTTGACGTTGACGTTGAAGATCGTGTCGAAGTCCGTCTCCGAGGCGGTGTGGGAGGCTCCGGCGGGTCCGATGATTCCGGCGGCGTTGACCAGGATGTCCGGCGTGCCAAGGTCGTCGCGGACCCGGCGGATGGCGTCGGCGACGCTGTCCTCGCTGGTGACGTCGACGTCGTACTCGCTGATGTTTGGGTGAGCCGCGCCAGCCGGAATGCCGGCAACGTCCAGGCTGGCGACCACTGCGCCGTGTTCAGCCAGTAGGGCGGCGGTGGCGCTGCCCAGGTCGCCGCGGCCGCCGGTAACGATGGCGGTCTTACCGGCCACGCGGTTCGCTGTGGTGTTCATGTGATGTGCTCCTCGCAACTCCTGCAGCCTCATTGCTGCGTCCTAGCCAGAGTCGCAGGGAAGGTGTGACTGGAACCACATGATTACCGATGAACGGAAAAAGCAACGTCAGGGGCTCTGTTCAGTGACTCTGGCGGAGAGTGCCCTTCAGCTCGCCCCGCCAGCCAAGGGCCCTCGAGATGCCCCGGGCGGCAGCCATCAGGACGGGAACCCGGGCGGCCGCGTTCTCCTCGTTGCGCGGGACCACAACGCTGAGCGCGGCGCGGACGGTATTGTCCGGTCCGAAGACGGGGACAGCGATTCCGCTGGATTCGGGCACAATCACGCCCGGCATGGCAGCAAAGCCGCGCTGCCTGATCTCGGCCAGGTGGCGGCGCAGCTGGGAAGGTTCGGTGAGGGTCGTTTCGGTGAACTTCGTCAGGGGCCGGGCAAGGAAGCTGTCCTGATAGACGGCCGGGGAGTGCGCCAGCAGGACCAGGCCCGAGGACGTTGCGTGCAGCGGCAGCCTGCCGGCGATTTTGGTGATGTCCACGATGGTCTTGTCGGAGCCAAGCCGCTCGATGTACAGCACCTCGTCCGAATCCAGGACGCCGAGAGTGGTGGAGTGCTGCACCACTGCCTGGACGTCCTCCATGAACGGCAGGGCGGCCTCCCTCAAGCCCAGCATCTTGGACCCCCGTGAGACGAGCTCCCACATCCGGGTACCAATGTGGATGTCGCCGCCGGGCTCGCGTTCGAGGAGCCGTTCCCCGAGCAGATCGTTGACCAGCCGGTAGGTGGTAGTCACGGGCAGCCCGGTCCTGCGCCCGAGTTCGGCGACACTCATGGAGGTGTGGCGGTCGTCGAACGCGCTCACGATTTTCACGAAGCGGCCGATGATCGACTCGCCCGACGTGGAATTGGCCACTATTCCTCCTCTGGATTCCCGCTCAATGGTAATCCTCCTCCCGTGCGCGGGTGCCGACGGGTCTACTGGGGGTTTAGCCTTCCACCCGGCCGCCGCGAGGATGCGCGCGGGCCGACTGAATGGAGCAGGATCTATGACCAAGGCAAGAACCATGAGCAAAACGCCAAGCACGGGCCGGACTGTCTGTGATGTCCTCGTCATTGGCTCCGGCGTCGCCGGAATGGCCGCCGCACTGAAAGCCGCGTCGCAGGGATTGACCGTGATCGTTGCGGAAAAGGAACAGTACTTTGGCGGCACCACGGCCATTTCCGCCGGCTGGGCGTGGGTCCCCGGCAACAAGCAGGGAGTGGCGCAGGGCGATACCCGGGAAGACGCCGAGACGTACCTGAAGAACCTGGCCCCGGAGACGTTCAACGACGCTGGCGTGAGGGACTTCCTGGATACGGTGCCTGAGGCGATCTCCTTTTTCGAAAACGAAACAGAAGTGAAGTTCACGTACCCGGAAAAGTCCCCGGACTACCAGATGGACCTCCCGGGGGCGAAGCTGTCCGGCCGTGCCATCCTGCCGCAGGATGTTGACGCCCGCGTGCTGGGGGACAAGCGGCTCCTGATGCAGCCCTACATGAGCTCCTACACCGTGTTCGGCTACATGCCGCAGGTCGGACCCGACATCAACGAGTTCTTCCACGTGAACCAGTCGGTCAAATCCTTCATCTATGTGGCGAAGAAGCTGCTGCGCACGTGGGCCGACGCCGCCCGCTACAAGCGTCCCGTCCTGCGATCCAACGGCAACGCCCTGATGACCCGCATGGTCAAGAGCGCCGATGACCTGGGAGTGCGGTTGTGGAAGTCCTCGCCGGCCCTCGCATTGACGCGGGACGACGCCGGAACCGTCACAGGGGCTGTCCTCGGGGGAGAGCACGCCACCACAGTGACAGCACGTCTCGGCGTCATCCTTGCCGCCGGCGGCTTCTCCGGCAACAAGGAACTGCGGCAGCAGTACTTCCCTCACGATGCCGATGGAGACGACCACTTCACGCCCACCGTGGGACACGGCGGGGACGCCGCAATTTTGGCGATGAGTGCCGGCGGGCACATCGATGACTCGGTGTTCAGCGTGGGTTCCTGGGCTCCGGTGACCGTGTTCAAGTACCTGAACGGCAAGGAGCGGCTCTTCCCGCACCTGCGGGCCATCGGCCTGCCGGGCCTGATCGCCGTCGACCGTCACGGCAAGCGGTTTGGAAACGAGGCGCTAAGCTACCACGACTTCGGCGGCGCAATGATCGGGCACAACAAGGAAGAGGACAAGACGTTTGGCTACGTGATCGGCGACGCGAAGACGATGCACAAGTACGGCATCGGGTACGCCAAGCCCTGGCCGATGCCCCGTGGCTATTTCTACCGGACCGGATACCTGGTCAAGGGGAACACGCTGGCGGACCTGGCCGGAAAGCTCGGCATCGATGCTGAGGGCCTCAACGCCACCGTGGCCGAATTCAACCCGGCAGCGGTGCGCGGGGAGGATCCGGCGTTCGGCCGCGGTTCCACGCTGTACAACCACTTCCGCGGCGACCTTGAGCACAAGCCGAATCCGAACCTCGCCCCGGTTGGCAGGGGCCCGTACTACGCCGCGAAGATTCAGATGGGAGACCTGGGCACCTTCGCCGGAGTCGGAGTCAACGAGCGCTCGGAAGTTGTCACCACGGAGGGAACGGCAGTCCCCGGCCTCCTGGCCGTCGGTGCGGCTGCGGTGAGCGTATTCGGCGGCGGCTACCCGGGCTACGGCTCGCACATCGGACCGGCCCTCGTGTTCGGCTACCGGGCGGGCCGGGACATCGCCAGGCTCGCAGCCGGACGGGATACGGACCGCGCCGCCAGCGTCGTAGCGGGCTAGGGCAGCGGCCGGAGGCGTCTATGGCAAACTCACCATCGGGGGAATCGGTAATCAGCCGGGTCGTACGGCTCATGAGTGCGTTCGACCGGGACCTGCCCACCATGACGATCTCCGGCCTCGCCCGCCGCGCGGGGCTTCCCCTGACCACCGCCCATCGGCTCGTGGACGACCTGGTCCTGCACGGCCTGATTGAGCGGCTACCGGACGGGAACCTGCGCTCCGGGATGCGCATGTGGGAGCTGGCCGCACGCGGGTCGCGTGCGCTGAACCTTCGCGAGCTGGCGCTGCCGTTCATGGAGGATGTGCAGGCGGCCGTGCATCAGCACACCACGCTAGCGGTACTGGACCACGGGACGGTGCTCTACGTGGAGCGCCTGTCCTCGCCGGAATCCAGCCTGAACGCGGCCCACATCGCCCAGCGGATGCCGATACACGCCGCCTCGTCCGGACTGGTGCTGCTGGCTTTCTCGCCGCCTGCCGTCCAGGACGAGGTGCTCTCGCGCCCGCTGGAGGGGGTGACCCCCGAGACCATTACAGACCCGGCGCTCATCCGGAAGCACCTGGCGGAAATCAGGCAGCGGGGCTACGTGGCACTGCCGGGCATAGGCGTCACGGAGTGGACCGGCATCGCCGTGCCCGTCTTCGGCCCTGACAACGGCATCGCCGCCGCGCTCAATGCCATTGTTCCGCGGCAGGAAGCCGCAGTCCCCTTGACCGTCCCTGCGCTGCTGACCGCAGCCCACGGGATTTCGCGCGGTTTGAAAACCGCCCGGCCGCCGCGGCGCTAGCTTTTACAACCGATGAACGGAAGTCCTATGGGGCCGGCGGGGAAGCGATGGGCATTGTTGCCTGAGACGTAAATCACGTCCGAAAACTCCGAAAGAAGGACAACGATGTCTTCCGCCACGACAGAGATTTCAGCAGCACGTACTCCGGGGGAGCAAACTGTGGAGGCTCCGGGCCTGCCCCCGTATTCGCATGAACTGGGCTGGCCTGAGGGCATGGCTCCCTTCAAGGTCGTCGATGACGGGACCCAGGGTGATCCCTACGCCCACTATGAATGGATGCGGGAAAACGCCCCTGTACTCCGTGCCCACTCACCCGTATCGGATGTGTGGTTCATTTCCCGCTACGACGATGTCCGCAAAGCAATGCGGGCCCCCAAGGTCTTCTCCTCCCAGGTGGTGGACCCGGTTCCGCTGACCTTCCTGACCCTCTTCGATGCCCCCAACCACACCAGGCTGCGCCAGGTCGTGGCGCAGGCCTTCATCCCGAAGGCCATTGCCCGGTTCGAGGAACGGGTCCGCGAAAACGCCGAAAAGTACCTCGCCCCGATGCTCGCCGCCGGCGGCGGGGACGCAGTGGACGACTACTCGATCCCGCTCAGCATGTCCACCATCAGCGCCCTGCTCGACGTGCCGGCGGCGGACTTCGAGAAGATGAAGTTCTGGTCCGACGAGACCTTCAGCTACTTCGGCCGGCTGGCCCGCAACGCCCAGGGCACCGGCACCGACGAACAGAGCACCTTCGAGTTCTTCGCCTACCTGAAGGACACCATGGAGCGCCTCTACAAGGAGGAGAGTGACTCCGTCGGCGGCCACATTGCCCGCATGTGGAAGGACGGCCTGCTCAGCGAGAAGGAAGCCAAGGAACTCTGCGCCTTCGTCTTCGTCGCCGGGCACGACACCACCACCATCCTGCTGGCCAACGCGTTCCGCGTCTTCAGCGAACAACCCGGACTGCTGGAGCGGATCCGCCGGAACCCGGACGACGCGAACCTTTTTGTCGAAGAACTTGCCCGGTACCGCGGCACGGTGCAGCGGGCCAGCCGGATCACGACGGAGGAAGTGGAGGTCGCCGGGGTGACGATTCCGGCCGGCGCCATCGTCCGCCTGCTGCCTGCCGCTGCGAACCGGGACAGCAACAAATACCCCGACGGCGAGCGCTTCGATATGGACCGCAACACTGACGGCCATCTTGGTTTCGGCCACGGGGTCCATAGTTGCCTCGGCGCGCCCCTCGCACGGCTTGAGGTCCTGGTGACCGTGAAGCTCCTCGCTGAAAAGCTGGGATCCGTGGCGCTGGATCCGGACAAGCCGATCGAATACGTGCGTGGCAACAACCTGACGAACTCGGGCCCGGAACACCTCCACGTGATCCTGGAGCAGTCCAATGCATGAGCGCGAGGCGATGAGTCGCGAACAAGTGGAACCGGAACTGACGAGTTCGGTCACTGCGCCCGTGGTGATCGTAGGAGCCGGACATTCCGGGGTGGCAGTGGCCGCGGGACTCCGTGCCCGGGGCTGGGAAGGCGGCATTCTGCTGCTCGAAGCGGAGAAGGGGACGCCGTATGAACGCCCTCCGCTCTCAAAGGAACTCCTGAAGGACGGCGCGCCTGACGAGTCCGCCGTCCTGCGCAAGGAGAAGTTCTATCAGGACAAGCGCATCGACCGTGTTGCGGGCATCGCCGTCGACTCGATTGACAGGTCAGGCAGGACCGTCCTGCTGTCCGACGGCAGCCGTCACGCCTACCACCGGCTCGTCATCGCTACGGGTTCGCGGGCAAGGCCGCTCACTGTGCCCGGCGCAGGCCTTTCCGGGGTGCAGGCGCTTCGGACCAAGGACGATGCCCTCGAGCTCAAGCGGCTCCTGGTTGCCGGCGCCCGGGTTGCCATCATCGGCGCCGGGTACATCGGCCTGGAAGTAGCCGCCGCGGCGGCCGCAAGGGGGTGTGACGTCACGGTACTGGAGTTCCAGGACCGGGTGATGAGCCGTGTGACCTCAGCGCCGGTGTCGCGGCACTTCGAAGAACTCCACGAGCGGCACGGTGTCCGGTTCGTCTTCAGTGCGGCGGTGACGGCAATTGAAGGCAGGGAACGCGCGGAAAGGGTGGTCACCGCCGACGGCGCCGTGTTCCACGCCGACGTCGTACTGGCCGGGATCGGCGTCATTCCCAACCAGGAACTGGCCGCGGAAGCCGGACTCGAGTGCCGGGACGGCATCCTCGTGGACGCGGACGGCCTAACTTCTGACCCGGCAATTTACGCCACCGGTGATGTCACGCGGTTCACCAGCCCGATTGACGGGGCCAGCCAGCGGCTGGAATGCATCCAGAACGCGCAGGCGCAGGCTGACAGGGTTGCCGCCCACATCACTGTCCAGAAGGCAGCAGTTCCGGAGATCCCCTGGTTCTGGACCGTCCAGCACGGCGTCCGGCTGCAGACAGCCGGTGTGCGGCACCCCGATGATGAGGTGATCGTGCGCGGCGACCCGGCCACCGGGGGCTTCTCCGTCGTCTATCTTCGGGACGGCCGCCTCGCCGCGGTCGACACCGTCGCTGGCCTGACCGACTTCCGGCCGGCCCGGAAACTGATCGCCCAGGGAGCCCGGATTAATCCGGCGCTGGCGGCCGACCCCGGCATCCCCCTCTCCGAAGCCGTTCTCACCGGCGCCATTCCTGACGCTCCCGCTCCCACCCACGCTGACCTTGCTACAGCCCGAATCTAAAGGAACCGCAAACATGAGCAACAACGAACTCACCGTCATCGACCGCGAGGGCTCCACCCACCGCCTCGAATGGGAGCCGGACCAGACGCTGATGGAGGCCCTCCGTGACAACGACCTGCCCGTCCTGGCATCATGCGGCGGCACCGCCTCCTGCGCAACCTGCCACGTGTTCCTTGAGCGGGAGGTCTTCGACACGCTGGGCGATCGCAGCGAGGATGAACTGGAACTGCTCGTCGAGGCCGAGGGCTACCAGGAATGCGGCTCCAGGCTCTCCTGCCAGGTCAATTTCGGCCGGGAGCTCAACGGAGCAACCGTCACCCTGGCACCCGAAGACTAGCGCGCCCGGTTCGACGGTTCCCTGCGCATTGGATGTCCGGCCGGCATATCAAGCTGTTGTCACAGCAAGGTCGAATGGGGCACGGAACCGTCGAAATGGCGCCAGGTGCGGCCGGACTCCTTACATGACAGGGTCGCCCTGTGCTTGGGGCACGAAAGGCTCGCGACGGATGCCCGGCATGGTGGTCGCGGCCGGTGCAGCCTGCCTTGACCGGTAGACGACCTTGGAGTGGTAGAGATACCTCACGGTGAACGCGGCCAGAAGAGTAATTCCCTGGGCAATGACGCTGTTGATCATGAGCGTTTCGACGGCGAACATCAGGACCGGCAGCCTCAGCAGTGCCTCGGCGTTGTTGAACCCGAAGGAGTGCAGGAACCGGGTTGTCCGCGAATTCGCTTTGTGCAGCGCCGCGCCGAAAACCAGTCGCTCCTGCATCAGGAAGTTCGAAACTATGGTCAGTTCCGCAGCGACGACGGCCGCGAAAACGTAGTGTGACCCCGACGCCAGGAGGAGGCCCATAATCAGGAGGTTGAGCACGGTGCCGACTGCGCCCACGCCTGCGAAAAGCCCGGCCCGGCCGATGCGGAGGTGCAAGAGCTGATGGAGGAAGCCCATGCCCGCGCGGACGCCTGCCTTGGATTTTCCGGCCGCGCGCTTTTCGAGAATGAAGGGAACTTCCGAGACAGCCAGGCGATGCCTGCCCAGAATTTCAAGAAGGATTTTGAATCCACCGGGGCGGAGTCTGTCGTAATCCACGGTCGAGCGGCGCAGCGCGAAGAAACCGGTCAAGGGGTCGGAGCAGTCACGCAATTTCGACGGGAACAGACATCGTGTCAGCAGCGATGCACTGCCGGAAACTATCCGCCGGTACAGGTTGGCGAGCCCGTGGGCGCTACTTCCCGGGCCGCAATACCGGGAAGCCAGGGCCACGTCATTGCCGCTGCCCTCGAGCTCCGCAAGCAGGACGGGGATCATCTCAGGCGGGTGCTGGAGATCACCAGCCATGACGAGGCAGTAGTCCGCTGAGCTGGACTGCAACCCCTCGATGACGGCCCCGCTCAAATTGCCATTGGGCTCTGCCCGGTGGATCAACCGGACCGGGAGCGACGCAGCCGCTGCAGCACGGCAAATGACCTCAGGCGTGTTGTCAGAGGAATCATCAACGAAAATGATTTCGGCATCCAGGTCCTTGCAGGCGCCCGCCACACGGTAGACGAGTTGCTCGATGTTGGGCGCTTCGTTGGCAGTAGGTACGATCACAGAAAGTTTCACTGCACCTGCTCCTATCGCTCGTTGGTTCGCGGTGGGACCGGGACTTCCACCCGGCGGATACTCCACTCGCCAAACGTCCGGACAGTCGTGGAGTGCCTCAGGGCGGAAGCTGCCCGGCTCAGGCCCAGGCTGTCGATGTTGGCCGTTACGGACGGCCCGACGATGATCCAGTCGATCTCCTGCCATCCGTCGGGGTGGGCTGTTTCAAATTGTTTGTCCAGGTCAGGTTTCTCCGTGGCGATCATGGTCCAGGAATCGTTCCACCCGCTGGAATTGAGGTCGTACCACATGGAGTAGGGTGCCAGGACAACATCCTCGCGGGAGATGTTGTCCTGAACCCAGGTGAGGGTCTGCCGCCAGTTGGCGTTGTTTTCGGCCGTCAGCAGGTCCCTGTCCTGTTCGAACCATTGCGGCACGGACATGAGGACCAGCGAGGAGCAAAGGACCGCCACGAACGCTGACCGCAAGGGTCGCTTGAGGTTTGGCCGGGCGCTGCCGAATTTCTCCAGCCGGGACCACGCGATGTCCACGCCGGTGCCGAGCGCCAAGGCCAGGAAAGGTATCACTCCAATGATGTACATCGCAGGCAGGTAGCCCTGGCCCAGGACAATCGGGATGGCGAAGGAGATAATGGCCACCGCGATGACCCTCGATTGCTTCCTCAGCAGGCAGAGGGTGGCTGCCACAAGGCCGGCAGCTATGAGGTACTTGTCGAAGTAGAGCCAGCCCGCCAGCAGCTCCGCGCGGCTCGAACCGGCTTCGAAGATTGTTCCCGAACCTGAGCGTTCCAGGAACTGGTACGAAAGAGCGTCCTGGAGAGACACGTGGTTCGACCCGGAGAAGAGCTCGTTCCTCAGCAGCGCCGACAATGGGTAGAAAGCGAGAATCAGGCCTCCTACTGTGAGGAATCCCACCACGGAGAACGAACGGTTGCTCCAGCGCGGACGGTACATGAGCGCCATCAACAGCGCCGGCCCGAAGATCGCAAGGGTCTCTTTCGAAAGGACCGCCACGGCGAAGCAGATCCCGGCGCATACGTGGTGCCACAGGGCGTCGCGGGAGGACAGCGCGAGGTAGAAGGCCAGCAGGAGCCAGGGAACTCCGATGTTGTCCAGGTAGATCTGCCTGCCCAGGACAAGGGAGAGCGGGGACAGGATGAAGATCACCGTTGCCAGGGCCGCGAAGGGAATACGGACCTTCAGGCGCCTGGCAACCATGTAGAGCAGGGCAGCGCTGGCAACGAAGAATGCGGCGATGACATACCTCGTGGCACCGATGGCGGTCCCGTCGCCCACGCCCAGCATCGTCGGAATCCAGTTGAGGGCCGCGATCTGGATCCACCCGAGCGGCGGGTGGTCATACCAGTAGGTGTAGGGAGCCAGGCTTCCGGAATGAACGGCGAAGGCCTGGGCTGTGTATGTCCCTTCGTCGTCCTGGTAGCTGGGGGCACCGGTCAGGTTCCACAGGCTGAGGACGGCCGCCGCTGCTATGAGCACCCACAACGTGATGCGGTCCCAGAAGGACAGCTGCGTCAGGGAGAACGGTGCGTCGGGTCCCGGGCCCCGGTGCAGGGGTGAACCGCTGTTCTTGCTTTCAATGACGGACGGTTCCATCTCCGCAACTGCCATGATTTCCTCCTTCTTTGCCTGGTTGATGCTGTGTATCTAGGGACGGACGGGGTTGAACCTAGGAGCGGACCGGGGCGGTCACTGCGGGTTCGAGGTAGGAAAGATGCGCGCCGGAATGATCGGTCTTTTCCCAGCCGAAGTCGCGGCGGATGAACTTGATCAGGGCGCGCAGGGCGGAAAAGGCAAGCACCAGCTGGTAGAGGGGTGTGCCGACAATCAGGCGCAAGTAGTCGTACCAGGTGATGGTGAACTTATGGTCCCGGCCGAATTCCTGGAGCATGCAGATGTCGAAGGCAATGGTCGCCAGGGTGGGGACCAGGGGAAGGAAAGCCACGAGCGTGACAACGAGCGGGAACCCGCCCCACACGGCTGCGAAGATTGCCACGGGAATGCAGACGCCGGCGAAGGCCATGAAGTGCTGTTGCATCAGGGTCCACCAGGCAATGGCCCGCATCTTTCGGGTGGGCAGGTTTTTCCAGTCGCCTTTGGCGAAAACCTGCATAAAGCCCAGCGACCAGCGGGTCCGCTGGCGCACCAGGGCCTTCAGGGTGTCCGGAGTCTCTTCGCGGGTGACCAGTTCCGGGGAGTAGGCAACGATGATCTTCCGCCCGAGGGTGGACAGCCGGACACCCAGGTCGCAGTCCTCGGCAAGGCAGTTCCCGTCCCAGCCGCGGACTTCGTTGAGAAGCTCGCGTTTGATGAACACCGTGTTGCCGCCCAAGGGAATGAACCCCTGCCGTGAATGGGCATGCAACCGGGACCTGAACCAGGTGAAGTACTCCAGGCAGTTACGCAGTGAGTACCAGGTGTCACGGTAGTTGATGAGTTGGACGGCCCCTTGGACCACGTCCGCGTTCTTCGTCGCGAAGACGCTGTCGATGTGTGCGAGCAGCTCTTTCGCCGCGATCGATTCGGCATCGAAGACACCCACCACGCTGTTGCGGCACATGGACAGCGCGTTGTTGAGCTGCCGCGGTTTGTTCTTGGTTTCGCTGACGTCCATGCTGACGCGGACGAAGTCCGGATATTCGCGGGCGAGCGTATACGCCGTCTGGACGGTCTCCGGGTCGTCATGACCTACCGAGATGATCACTTCCTTACGGGAATGCGTCTGAGCCAGCAGCGCTGAAAGGGTTGCCCGCATCACGTCCTCCCGCTCGTTCCTGCAGGGCATGATCAGCGAGAAAGAGCACGCTTCCGACTCCTGCAGGCCGGAGTAGGACGTGCGGATTTGGGTCTTGGGATCCCACCACGCATACGTATTGAGGTACAGGGTGGACAACGCAATGGCGAACAGCGCCAAAGCAATCAGGACGACCAGGGCGCTGGCCAGCACGGAAACAGGCATGGGGTAGCTCCAATGAAAGGTGGCGGGCTCGGAATGGCTCGGTGGATGAAACTCAGGCGGTCAGCTCGGGGTTTAGCGCTGGTGGTCAGTCGGCCGGGCCGCAGGCCATTCCGTCGTCGTTCGGGTCCAGCTTCTGGGGGTCGACGCTTACCTGCCGGACGGCGATGCCATTCGGGAAGTATTCGCGGACTTCAGCGCAGTTCCAGTCGTGCGCCATTGAACCGGGATCCAGGCCGGCGTTTTTCATGTCCTGAAGGTGCTGGCTTTGGCTCGGCGGAACCGCGGGCAGGCACTGGCCGTCCTCGCCGTACTCGGGCAGGCAGCCGCCAAGGGAAACTTCCCGGGACCCCAGCACCGCGGCCGGGTCCACGGCTGCCTGCTCCGCGAGGCCGGACGAACGATCCCGGCCGGCGCGCCCAGCGTCCGCCGCCGGACCTACTTCGGCGCCCGCAGCCTCATTGAGTGAAGTCTCGGCCTTGTTGCCGATTCCGGGTGCCTCATCAGCGCGGCCCGCCGCAGGGCTGTCGATCCGGGCGCTGTCCGGGAGTGTTTCCGGCCGGCCTGCCAGCTGTTCGGCTTCGGGGCCGTGGTGTGCAGCGTCGGCGGTCCCGCCGGACACTGAACCCGGTCCCGGCAGCGGTTCCGGCAGACGTTCCGCCGGGGCCGCGGCCACGTGTGTTGCAGCATCAACTGTTGCCACCGTGGAGACGGCGGAAATGCCACCCCAGGTCACCGCTGCCGCCACGGCGAGGCCTGAAGTGGCCAACACGGTGGTCCAGCGCCTGCCGCCGCGGTTTGATGTGCGCCGGTTTACTTTCCTGAGAATGATCATGAGATCCACACCCACTTGGCGATGCTCGGGACACCGTCAGCATCGAGCACTGAAAGCATGTAGGGTCCGGGCGGAAGGAGATTCGGGTTATTCGGTACTTGGGCTGTGCGGTTGCCGCCCGTTCCCGAGATCGGAAGGTCCACGAGACGCGTATTGGTGTCTGTCTGGTGGGTCGCGGACATCGGCGACATGAGGGATGCGGAGGAAACGTTGCCTGTAACCCCCAACTGAAGGGACTGGCCGTACGTGGCTGCCGCCGGAGCGGCAGTTATGGTGGGCCGCGTGCCCTTGAACAGATATGGCGGGCTGTAGACGGAGATCCGAAGCTCGAAGGAGTTATCCAGGGGATTCGACCCCATGATGGCCACCTTGCCGTCGGGCAGCAGGATCGACGTCGAGTGGTAGTTGCGTCCCACCGGATCAGCCCCGATTTCCTTCCACGTGTTGGTGGCGGGGTTGTACACGGAGGCGCTTTGCACATTCCCTGCGCGGTTCAGCTGGGAACCATTTGCCGCGAGGACAGTACGATCCGGCAGATTGACGAGGTTGACGTACGTCTTTCCGGGGCCCGGAAGATCGGGTCCTGGCACATATGCGGGCGACGGCTGCTTGAAGTCGATAATGTCCACGAGGTTGATGCCAGGAGCGTTTCCGTCTGTATTACCGCCGCCCACGATCATCAGCTTCTGGTCCTGGGCCGGCCCGATGAAGACAGAACCGGCCTGGTCCCTCATGTCCTTCTGACGCAGCCCCGGGACGTCCCACATTTGCGCCGTGGTCCAGTCGTATACCCGGGCACCGGTGCCGGGGAGGCCGTTTCCGAACGTGTGGCCGCCGGTGTAGAACATTTTGCCGTCGTCAAGCAGGAACATGTGGGGGTAGGTGCCCCAGTAGCTCCATGTCTGCGGGACCTGGTTCTGCGGCAGCCAGTCCATAGCCGAGGTGTCGAACATTTCTGTCAGGACGGTTCCCTGTGCTTGTTCGTCAATGCCGCCGGCGGACCAGACGTCCCCGTTGCCGAGCTTGGTGAGTGACGGGTACCAGTGGGCACCGGTCATGTCACCGATCTGGTGAAACTGGTTATCGGCAGGATCGAAGTAATAGCTCTTTTTTGCGCCCTTGAAGGCGGTGGGCCCGTCAGTGTTGCCGGGGAAGGCTTCGGTGCCGCCGGCCAGGAGGACCTTCCCGTCCGGCAAGGTGACGTGGCCCGCGCAGAACATGTCGTAGGGGACCGGGACGTCCTTGAAGGTGTTGGTTCCCGGGGTCCAGACCACGGCCTTGAACGAGCCCGCAGTGAAGGCTGCCCCATCGTTCCCCGAACCCGCGATCAGCAGCAGGCGCCCGTCGTGAAGCAGCGTCGAATGGATGGCGCGGATGGGAAGCTGGGTTGTAAGGACGTCCCAGGAACCAACGAGCTCCGGCGCGCCGGCGACTGGCGGGGGCGCGGGGTCGTACTTGACCATTGAATAATTGGTGGTCTTCAGCGAGCCGTTGGCACTGAGGGACAGGCCAAAGGAGATACGGTCAACGCCTTGGGGTATCACCGGGGTCCGCGCCTGTGCCGTGGTCCAGGCCGCGCTGGCCGGCAGTGTTTTCAGGTCGGTCCAGTATTGCCAGCCCGTGGCAGTGTGAGCGAAGACCGTGAGGTTTGCCCCCGGAATGGCACTTGTCTTGTAATCGACCTTGAGATCGTACTGCGAGCCGGGCAGTACCGCAGGCGCACAGCCTGCCGCCTCCGATTGGATGAGTTTCGCATCGCCGGAAACATAGGCGGAAATTGTAAGATCCTGTGACCGCGTGCCTGCCGGCGAATTCACGGGAACGTCGGTGGAAAGGGACGAGGCGAGCTGTCGGTTTCCCCAGCCGCCAATGCTAAAGCAGGTGGGGGTTTGTGCGCCGGCGGCCAAATTGCCATTGACAATTAGTTGCCCCGTGTTCGGCACCGGTTCACCCGCCACGTTTTGCACTAATGAATAATCGTCGGTGACTAAAGTCCCATTTGCCGAGAGCGAAAGGCCAAAGGCAATTTGATCGGTACCTTCAGGAATTACCGGGGTAGTGGCGGCGGCGAGGGTCCAGCCGACCGCGGCTGCCTGTCGCTCGATGTCGCCCCAGTAGCTCCACCCCTGCGCAGTATGCCGGAAGACCGTCAGCGACACCGGTGCGGTGGACTTGTACCAGATGCCCATCTCGTAGGTTTGTCCGGGCGCGACCTTGGGGGCGCAGTCAACGCTTTCCGTCTGAAGCAGCTTGCGATCCCCCTGGGTGTAGCCGGTGACCGTCACCCCATAGGAGCGGCCGCCATTCCGGCCCTGGGCGAAGGACCACTTGCCTGGCGTTCCCCAGCCTGAGGGCTTGAAGCAAGTGGGCTGACCGGTGCCCAGTTCCAGGGAAGGATTCTTGACCAAATTAACGGGTTCGGCAGCCGATGCCACCATGGGATCACCGCTGAAGTAGCTGGCTGTACATAGGAGTGCCAGCGTCGCCGCAATTATTCCGGTCAGGCGGGGGGATTTCTTCATCGTGATGCACCTGCCGTTATCCATGGGTTGCCCGATTGCAATGAACGCAGGGTGCCTCGGCCTTTATGAATAGCACATGAGAATTGCGCTACTAACGTTCCCATTGCGCGGCCCCCCGCAATTAATCGAGACTTGAGACGAATTGATGGGGAAAGTCTAACTTTGGGCATATTGCGCAGAAACGAGTGGTGACTACTTGTTATTTTTGCGCATTCACTCGAAGGGGGAGTTGGCTACCTAACGAACAAGGGGGCAACTCCTGTGACACCTGAGTGCGATGAGCCTGGGGAGGCTAGGCGGGCGGGTCTGTTACCGTGATTCGAACTGAACACGCCTCCGCCGCGGTTTGCTTCAACACGGAGGCGCGCGGATCCGGGACGTCCAGGAACGGCAGGCGGCTTAGCGCGGCGTAGCGCTTCAGTGCCGGCTGGCTGAGCACCTGCTCGGCCAGCGGGCGGTCTCCGCCAGGCACGAGGTACTCGATTCGCTGCCCTTCGAAGATCCGGCCGGCGTGCTCGGAAACTGCCTCCACGAGGGCGTCCGTCTGGTTGGAGCGCCGCCGGGCGAAGCGCTGCTGGGACGATCCGCCGGCGGCGGTCCGCGACTGGATGTGGCGGGTACCTGTCTTGGACACCACTGCGGCACCATCACGGACCACCGCCACGGAGTATCCGCCGCGGCGGACAAGCACCAGGCCCAGGGTGCGTGACTGCGCCGCCAGCGAAGCTAGCCGCTCCAACGCATCGCTGCCCCGGCCCGGCCGGCCGTCCGCCGGCCACGGGGCCTGCAGAAGCGCCACGGCGCCGTCCGCCGCGGACACCTGCAGGCCGCCGTCGAGCTCTTCCATGGTGACTTTGCCGTGGCTTGCGGCAAAACGCTCCACCCACCCCGGCAGCCGCACCCCGGAGACGTATGCCACGCGGGACTCTGGTGCGGGCATCGTGTGGTTCTCCGTTGTTAGTGGCGTCATGAACTAGAAGTAGCCTATCTATGTGGATGATCTCTTTGGCCAGGGGCCGGACAACGACGACGACGGCGGGACAGTGACGCCCTCCGGGTCGGCGGTTTCCGGGCTGGCCGCCGGCCGGACGCAGCCCCGGAGCCCGCTGGCGGTCCGGATGCGGCCGCGGACCCTGGACGACGTCGTGGGCCAGCAGCACCTGCTGGGCCAGGGCTCCCCGTTGCGGCAGCTGGCTGCCGGCGCCGGTGCCGATTCCGCCGGACCTGCCGGCCCGACCTCCCTCATCCTGTGGGGACCTCCGGGGACCGGCAAAACCACGCTGGCACATGTGATCGCAAAGGGTCCTGGCCGGAAGTTCGTGGAACTCTCCGCCATCACGGCAGGTGTGAAGGACGTCCGGCGCGTTATGGACGAAGCGCTCACGGCCCGGGACCTCTATAAGACCACCACGGTGCTTTTCCTCGACGAGATCCACCGCTTCAACAAAGCCCAGCAGGACGCGCTGCTGCCCGGGGTGGAAAACCGCTGGGTGGTGCTCGTGGCAGCCACTACGGAGAATCCTTCCTTTTCGGTCGTCTCCCCGTTGCTGTCCCGTTCACTGCTGCTGACGCTCCGCCCGCTGACCGACGCCGACATCGAGGGACTGGTGCAGCGCGCCGTGGCGGATGCCCGCGGGCTGAACGGGAAGGTGAAGCTCAGCGAGGAAGCACTGGCCCATCTGGTCAGGCTCTCAGGCGGAGACGCGCGCCGTGCGCTGACAGCGCTGGAAGCGGCGGCCGGCGTAGCTTTCGGCGACGCCGACGACGCCGACGACGGCCCCGTGTCCGTGGAACTGCGGCATACCGAGCGTGCCCTGGACGTTGCCGCAGTCAGATACGACCGTGCCGGCGACCAGCACTATGACGTTGCCAGCGCCTTCATTAAATCCATTCGCGGCTCCGACGTGGACGCCGCACTGCACTACCTGGCCCGCATGCTGGAAGCAGGGGAGGACCCCAGGTTCATTGCCCGCCGGATCGTGATCTCGGCCGCGGAGGATGTCGGTATGGCGGACCCCACGGCGCTGCAGACCGCCGTCGCCGCGGCACAGGCCGTGCAGCTGATCGGGATGCCCGAGGGGCGGATCGTGCTTGCTGAGGCCGTGGTCCACCTGGCAACGGCCCCGAAGTCCAATGCCGCCTACATGGGCATCAACAAGGCCACGGCCGACGTCCGGGCCGGGCTGGGCAACGGTATCCCTGCCCACCTGCGGGACGCGCACTATCCGGGATCCAAACAGCTCGGGCACGGTCAGGGCTATAAATATGCGCATGACGCACCGCATGGTGTGGCCACACAGCAGTATCCGCCGGACGACCTCGTGGGCCGGGATTACTATCAGCCCACCGCCAACGGGGCCGAACGCGACATTTCCACCCGGCTGGAGCGGCTCCGGAAGATCATCCGCGGCGGGTGACGGGATCTGCCGGGGCTGGCTGGGCAAATACCCGTTGACTTCCGACGGGGGAGGGCTAACGTTGAATTACGCCAGCACAGATCTGTTTGACGTGCGTGCCTTGAGGGGGGATATCAGCACAAATGCCGGTTGTTCGTACACCCAGGCCACAGGTCGGCGGCCGGCACAGCATCAGCTTGGCACAACCTTCATGCGTCCTCTTTCAGTTCCCAGGTCTCTTTCCAGCTCCGAGGTAGTGTCCCATGTCCGTAAATTTCGTCACAGCAGTGTCCGTGAAGTCCTTTGACATGCCCGATAAGAAGCGCTGCCCTGACAAGGCGGAATTCGACCTTGTCACTGTCAACGACTACTCAGTAACCCGGCTGATCCTCAACCCCGGCTGGCGGTGGTCGGAGAGCATCAAGCCCCTCGAGAAGACCGACTTCTGCCTGCACAACCACCTCGGATTCTGTGTGTCCGGTGTGCTGGAAGTGGAAACCGCCGACGGAGGCCGTTCCACGATCCATGCCAATGACACCTACACGCTGCCTCCGGGCCACGACGAGTGGGTGGTGGGCAACCAGCCGTTCATCGCCGTCGAGTTCCTGGGCGCCGCTTCCTTCGGCCGGCCGGCCAGCCGCGGCGTTCACGCGCGTATCTGATGCGCGATAACTGAACCGGCCGGCAAGCAGGACCAGGCAGGCAGGACCAGGCAGGCAGGACCAGGCAGGCTGGACCCGGCCGGGGCGGCAGGCCTCATCATGGTAGGATTGTTCGTTGTCTGGCAAGGCACGGACGCGCAATCCCACTGATATTCAGCATTTCATGCTGTTCGTGAGGTTACGCCTGTGCCCAGTAGCAAAAGGCAGCGGTTGGCCGATGCTCTCCATCGTGGAGGCCAGTAACACTGACACACCGCAGATATTGGAAGGACACAAGTGGCTAACAACACTCGTGCTCGCCGTACCGCACGCCTCTCGCGTGCACTCGGCATTGCTCTGACCCCCAAGGCCGCCAAGTACATGGAGCGCCGCCCGTACGGCCCCGGTGAGCATGGCCGTGCCCGCAAGAAGCAGGACTCCGACTACGCCGTACGTCTGCGCGAAAAGCAGCGCCTGCGCGCCCAGTACGGCATCCGCGAAGCCCAGATGACCCGTGCCTTCGAAGAAGCACGCCGCACCAAGGGCCTGACCGGTGAAAACCTGATCGAACTGCTCGAAATGCGTCTCGACGCCCTCGTGCTGCGTGCCGGCTTCGCCCGCACCATCGCCCAGGCCCGCCAGCTGGTTGTGCACCGCCACATCCTGGTTGACGGCATCCGCGTTGACCGCCCGTCTTTCCGCGTCTCCGAGGGCCAGCTGGTCCACGTCCACAGCCGCAGCGAGACCATGCCTCCGTTCCAGGTTGCAGCAGCCGGCGCCCACCGCGACGTCCTGCCCCAGGTTCCGGCCTACCTGGACGTCAAGCTTGACGCCCTGCAGGCCCGCCTGGTTCGCCGCCCGAAGCGCTCTGAGGTTCCCGTAACCTGCGAAGAGCAGCTCGTCGTCGAATTCTACGCACGCTAAATAAAAGCAGCGTATACAAAGAAGCCCGTGGCAAGCGCCGCGGGCTTCTTTGTATGTAAGGTACTGGGGGGAGTTCCGCAAGAGCGGCCATGATGCCGGTGCGGAACCCGCAGCATTCCACGGAAACACAAGGAGATGAACGTCTATGTCTGGTGGCGATATTGCCGGCCTGATCGCGGCAGGGGTGTTTGCGCTCCTGGTGCTGCTACTCGCCGTGCCCATCCTGAAGCTTGGACGGGTTTTTGACGAAGTCCGGACGTCCATCCGTTCGATCAGCGACGGCGCCACGCCCCTCATGGACGAAGTCACGGCCACGGTCTCCACCACGAACCAGCAACTGAAGAAGGTTGACGGCATCTCGTCCAACGTCTCGGACGCTTCGGCCAACATTTCCGCGCTTTCCTCCCTCGTGGCGGCAACTGTGGGATCCCCGCTGATCAAGGTGGCAGCCTTCAGCTACGGAGTCCGCTCCGCCCTGTCCGCCCGCAAGAAACCCGCCACCGGCCGCCGCAGCCGCTAATCCTGACGGAGCACCCAATGAAAAGAATCCTCTGGATGGGAATCGGCGTCGCCATTGGCGTGATCGCCTTCCGTAAGATCACTGAAGCCCAGTCCACCCTTGGGCCGGAAGGCCTCAACCGGGCGGTGGGCCGGCTCGCCGACGGCATCTACGACTTCGCTGACGCGGTCCGGGACGGCATGCAGGAACGGGAATCCGACCTGAGGGCAGCCTTGGGCATCGACACCCAGGACGTGGTGCGGCGCTAGCCGCAGTTGCGGGAGAATTAAACGGGCAGTACCCAGGTATTTCGGTACTGCCATCTGAATCAAACTGTCACGCGGCTGAACGCGTGAGCCAAGAAGGGTAAGTAACCAGGTTATGAAGTCGCAGGAGATCACCAAGCGCTGGATCGACTTTTTCGTCAGCAAGGGCCACACGGCGGTGCCATCCGCATCCCTCGTCTCCAGCGACCCCTCCCTGCTGTTCACGGTGGCCGGCATGGTGCCGTTCATTCCGTACCTCACAGCCCGCGAAGAGGCGCCCTACAACCGCGCCACCAGCGTGCAGAAGTGCATCCGCACCGGCGACATCGAGGAAGTCGGCAAGACCGCACGCCACGGCACGTTCTTCCAGATGTGCGGCAACTTCTCCTTCGGGGACTACTTCAAGGAAGACGCCATCAAGTTCGCCTGGGAACTGCTCACCACGGGCGTTGACGACGGCGGCTACGGCCTGCCGCCCGAGAAACTCTGGGTCACGGTCTACGAAGAGGACGACGAAGCCGAGCAGCTTTGGCTCAAGAACACGGGCATGCCCGCCGAGCGGATCCAGCGGATGGGCAAGGCGGACAACTACTGGTCCACCGGCCAGCCCGGTCCGGCCGGCCCCTGTTCCGAGATCTACTACGACCGCGGTCCGTCCTATGGCGTCGAGGGCGGCCCGATCGCCGACGAGAACCGCTACGTCGAAATCTGGAACCTCGTGTTCATGCAGTACCAGATCGACAACGTCCGCTCGAAGGTGGACTTCGACATCACGGGTGAGCTGCCCAAGAAGAACATCGACACCGGCCTCGGCATGGAGCGCCTGGCGATGATCCTGCAGGATGTCGAGAACATGTACGAGACCGACCAGGTCCGTCCCGTCATCGACAGGGCCGCTGAACTCTCCGGCAAGGAATACACCTCCGCCGAGTCCGCCGACGACCCCCACCACACTGACGACGTCCGGATGCGCGTGGTGGCCGACCACATCCGGTCCGCGCTCATGCTGATCGCCGACGGCGTGACCCCCTCGAACGAAGGCCGTGGCTACGTGCTGCGCCGCCTGATCCGCCGTGCCGTGCGCTCCATGCGCCTCCTGGGCGTCGAAAAGGCGTGCCTGCCGGACCTCCTCCCCGCCTCCCGTGACGCGATGAAGGGTGTCTACCCGGTAGTGGAGACCGACTTCGACCGCATCAGCCGGATCGCCTACGCCGAAGAGAAGGCGTTCCTGCGGACCATTGCGTCCGGTACGGCCCGCCTCGAGGACGCTGTCAAGGATTCCAAGGCAGCCGGCCGGCCGCTCTCCGGGGCCGATGCGTTTGCCCTGCACGACACCTACGGTTTCCCGATCGACCTGACCCTGGAAATGGCGGAAGAAGCCGGCCTCAAGGTCGACGAACCCGAATTCCGGAAGCTGATGCTGGAACAGCGGCAGCGCGCCCAGGCGGACGCCAAGGGCAAGAAGGGATCGCACGCCGACCTCAGCGCCTTCCAAGAGCTGCTTGCCGAGGGTGAGACAGTCTTCACCGGGTACACAGAGCTCGCCGGCGAGTCCAAGGTCCGCGGCATCCTTTCCGGCGGCCGCAAGGTCTCCCAGGCCTCCACGGGCGAGGAAATCGAGCTGGTGCTTGCTGAGACCCCGTTCTACGCAGAGGCCGGCGGCCAGGCCGCCGACACCGGACTCATCACTGGCGACGGCTTCGTCGTCGAGGTCCTGGACGTCCAGCGGCCCGTCAAGGGACTGAGCGTCCACAAAGCGATCGTCCGCGAGGGCGAAATCGGCGCGGACTCACTCGTCCAGGCCGCGGTGGACCGCGAACGTCGCCACTCCGCAGAACAGGCACACACAGGCACGCACATCGTGCATGCCGCCCTGCACCAGATCCTCGGTCCGGAGGCGCTGCAGCGCGGCTCCTACAACAAAGCCGGCTACCTGCGCTTTGACTTCGCCTGGGGCGAGGGGCTCAGCGCCGCCACGCGCTCAGAGATCGAGGAAGTTTCCAACCTCGCCATCCGCAACAACTTCCAGGTGGAGACCAAGGTCATGGCACTGGCGGAGGCCAAGGCGCTCGGTGCCATGGCTCTCTTTGGAGAGAACTACGGAAACGAAGTGCGCGTCGTGGAGATCGACGGCGCCTGGTCGCGCGAGCTTTGCGGCGGCACCCATGTGGCCAACACCTCGCTCATCGGCAGCCTTTCGCTGCTGGGCGACCAGTCCGTAGGCTCCGGGAACCGCCGCGTGGAAGCCTTCGTGGGAATGGAGGCGTTCCGCCACCTCGCCGCCGAACGCGCGCTGGTCACGGAGCTCACGGAAATGCTGAAGGTGCCGTCGGGCCTGCTGGCAGACCGCATCGCCACCACCCTCACCAAGCTCAAGACGGTGGAAAAGGAACTGGAGCGCCTGCGCAAGGAGCAGCTGACCGCTGCCGCTGCGCAGCTGGTCGGCACGGCAACGGACGCGGCCGGAGTGAAGGTCATTGCCCACGACGCCGGACAGGTCAGCGGCGCTGACGACCTCCGCGGACTGGCGCTCGACCTGCGCAGCCGCCTCGGCTCCGAAGCCGCTGCAGTCGCGGTAGCAGGCGTGAGCAACGACCGCCCCGTGATCCTGGTTGCCACCAATGAAGCCGCCCGTGCTGCGGGCGTCAAGGCAGGAGCCCTCGTTCGGCTCGCGGCCGGGATCCTCGGCGGCGGCGGCGGCGGCAAGGACGACGTCGCCCAGGGCGGCGGCACGGACGCCGCGAAGGTGCCGGCGGCGCTTACCGCCGTCGTGGACGCCATCACGAGGCGATAACCGGACCGTGAATCAATCTGCTGCACCCGACGCCTACCCCCAAGGCATCAAACTGGGGGTGGACGTGGGCACCGTCCGCGTGGGCGTTGCCGTCTGCGACCGCGACGGCATCCTGGCCACACCGTTGAAGACGCTGGAGCGGAACGCCAAGAAGAATACGGATGTCCGTGTGCTGGCGGCTCTGGCCGCCGAACTTGGCGCCGTCCAGATCTTCGTTGGCCTGCCGCGCACCCTCAAGGGTGAAGAGCACGCGTCGGCCAGGATGGCGACGGACTACGCGGAACTGTTGGCGCAGGCCTTGGCGGGCCGCGGTTCCGACATTCCGGTGCAGCTTATTGACGAGCGTTTGAGTACGGTGACGGCCCACCGCAACCTGCACGAAGCTGGCATGAGCAGCCGGAATCACCGTAAGGTAGTGGATCAGGTTGCCGCCGCAGGAATTCTGCAGCACGCAATCGACATGCAAAAAGCCAGGGGAACGGATGTAGGAAGCCGCGTGTTTGCGGCTTCCCAGCCGGGGCTGTCCGGAGACGCCGCAGCGGAAAACGCAGGGCAGGCCGTCTCAGGAATCAATGTGCAATCTTCAGAAAATGGAAGGCTACAGTGAGCCCGGTCAACAGCGGCGAGTCCTCGGGAGAGGAATTCAGCGACTCCGGACGTCAGCTGACGCGCAAGGAAATTCGGGCCAGGGAAAAATCCCTGACGACCGAAGGCAACGACGTCGTCCCACCGCAGGCATTCGAAACCGGCCCTTCGCCGCAGGTTCCTCCCGCCATGCCGGCGGAGCCGCCCACTGTTCAGCACGATGCTGTTCAGCCCGATGCTGCTGCGCACGACGAATTGCGCCACGAAGAACCCGCGTACCAGAACGTGCCGTCGCACCAGGAGGAACCCGTGCACCACGAAGAACCCGTGCACCAAGCAACCTCCGCGGAGGGCGACCCGCACGCTGAGCCGGATGCCTATGATCCGCACGCTGACCTGCACGGAGAAGCCGCTCACCCGGACTTCGCTGCGGACCACGCCTACGCCGGGCACCCCGACGACGTCGGGCACACGCCCTACGCCGGGCACCCAGACGACATCGGGCACGCGGGCTACGCGGTGCACCACGAGGACGAGGCGCATCATGTCTACGAGGATGCCGACGTCTATGCAGCCGGACACCACTCCGAGCAGCACTTTGACGAACCGGAACATCCCTTGATGGCCGGAGCCGCGACCGTCGCTGCCGCCCCGGCCAAGTCCAAGAAGGTCCGCCGCCGCCGCCGATGGCTGGCGCTCCTGCTGACGCTCGGGGTCTTCGTCACCGCCTTGGTGGTAGGAGCCCAGTTCCTGAAACCCCTGCTCGGCGGGGATACCATCGCCGACTACCCCGGCCCCGGCACCGGGGAAGTGAATGTATCCGTGGAGCCCGGTGAAGGCACCCGCTCTGTCGCCACCAAGCTCGCGGAGCAGAAGGTCGTCGCCAATGCGGACACGTTCCTGCGGGAGCTCACCGCGTCCGGGGGCACTGTTGCCCCAGGGGATTTCCAGTTCCGCCAGGAAATGAAGAACTCCGATGCCGTGGCCGTGCTGCTGGGCAAGGGCGAAGGCAAGGTCATGTACTTCGCCCTGAGCGCCGGACTGCGGATCGGCGAGTCGTTGCAGGCTATATCGCAGGGGTCCGGCATCCCGGTGACGGAACTGAAGGCCCTCAGCGACTCCCCGGTCCAGTTCGGGCTGCCGGAGAAGGCCAAGAACCTAGAGGGTTACCTGGCGCCCGGCGAGCACCGCTTCCCGGTGGGGACACCGGCCAAGGAGATCCTCCAAAACCTCGTGACCACCACGGTCGACGAACTCAAGGCTCAGGGTGTCACGGATCCCGCGAAGCAGTACGACGTCGTGACGGTTGCCAGCATCGTGCAGGCCGAAGGCGGGCAGGCCGAGTATGGCGACGTCGCCGGTGCCATCTACAACCGCCTCAAGCCGAACAACACCGAGACGGCCGGCCTGATCCAGTCCGACGCCACGGTAACCTACGGGCTGGGAATCAAGAGCTTCCACATCGACGAGGACCAGAAGGCTGACAAGTCGAACCCCTACAACACCTACGCCAACCAGGGTCTCCCGGTGGGTCCCATCGGTTCGCCGGGCAAGAATGCCATCGATGCGGCCGCCAAGCCGAAGTCGAACGAATACATGTACTGGGTGACTATCAACCTGGATACCAAGGAGACGAAGTTCTCCAAGACGCTGGCTGAGCACAACGTCTACGTGGAGCAGTACAACGCCTGGTGTGCCGCCAACGCGGGTCGTTGCACGTGACCTTGAAGGCTGCCGTTCTTGGGCACCCGATCGGCCATTCGCAGTCCCCGGCACTCCACCGTGCCGCCTACGCCCGCCTCGGCGTGGACGTGGAGTACTCCGCCGTCGATGTCACCGTCGCTGGCCTCCCGGCGTTCATGGCAGCAGTCCGCAACGAGCCCGGCTGGCGCGGACTGTCCGTCACCATGCCGCTCAAGACCGCCATGTTTTCCGAAGTGGACGAGGTCCGCGGGGTGGCACGCGTCCTCGGTGTGGTGAACACTGTCGTGTTTGAAGCCGACGGGCCGTCCATCCGCCGTATCGGCTACAACACGGATGTCGCGGGCATCGTCAACGCCGTGCGCCACGCCGGCGTGGCCTCCGCCCCGTCCGCCGTGGTCCTGGGCGGCGGCGGAACCGCCGCTGCCGCGATCGCAGCGCTCAAGGATCTGGGTGCGCAGTCCGCTGATATCTACGTGCGTGATGTGGGGCGTGCTGCGGAAGCACGGGCCGCTTCCGACGGCGTGGGCCTTCCGGTCCGCGTTCTTCCGCTCTCCGGCGCGGCACCCGCAATGGCCGCCGCCGACGTCGTCATTTCCACGCTCCCTCCGCACGGGGCCGACGCCCTGGCGGAGGAGCTGGCATCCCTCCGGATCCCGACTCCGGGGGTGCTGCTGGATGTCGCGTACGACCCCTGGCCCAGCCGCATTGCCTCCGTCTGGCGCGACGGGGGAGGCGCCGTGGTTCCCGGACTGGAGATGCTGCTGTACCAGGCAGTGGAGCAGGTCCGGTTTTTCAGCGGCCTTGGCGACGACGTCACGGCCGAAGTCATAGATGTGATGTGTGACGCAGTCGGGGCACCTCGACGAGTGTTCTAACCGCCCTACGTGGCAGGATGGATTTTATGTTGCGTTGGTTGACTGCCGGTGAATCCCATGGACCGGCACTGGTCGGAATTATTGAAGGCGTCCCTGCCGGTGTTGAACTCACCAGCGGCCAGATCGCCGATGCCCTGGCCCGCCGGCGCCTCGGGTACGGCCGTGGTGCCCGGATGAAGTTCGAACAGGATGTCGTTACCGTCCTGGGCGGCGTGCGCCATGGCATTACGCAGGGTGGTCCGGTGGCCATCCAGGTGGGCAACACGGAGTGGCCCAAGTGGGAGCAGATCATGGCTTCGGACCCTGTGGCCCCCGAGGTCCTCGCCGACCAGGCGCGCAACGCACCGCTGACGCGGCCGCGCCCCGGCCACGCTGACTTCACCGGAATGCAGAAGTACGGCTTCGACGAAGCGCGGCCCGTGCTGGAGCGCGCCAGCGCCCGCGAAACCGCCACCCGCGTTGCGTTGGGGACCGTGGCGTCGCAGTTCCTCAAGCACCTGGGCATCGAACTGGTCAGCCACACAGTTTCGATCGCCAGCGTTTCCGTGCCTGAAGGGCGCCCGCTGCCCGTGCCCGCCAACGTGATCGCGCTCGATTCAGATCCCCTCCGCTGCTTCGACCGGGAGACTTCGGACGCCATGGTGGCCGAGGTGGATGCCGCCCACAAGGAAGGCGAAACCCTCGGCGGTGTGGTGGAGGTATTGGCATATGGCCTTCCGCCCGGACTCGGCAGCTACGTTCACTGGGACCGGCGCCTTGACTCCCGGCTTGCCGCAGCCCTGATGGGCATCCAGGCCATCAAGGGCGTTGAGGTCGGCGATGGTTTCCTGACCGCTTCCCGCCGGGGCTCTGCCGCCCACGACGAAATCGTCAAGGATTCCGACGGCCGGATCATCCGGACCAGCAACCGGGCAGGCGGCATCGAAGGCGGCATGAGCATCGGCGACGTGCTGCGCGTCCGTGCCGCCATGAAGCCCATCGCCACCGTTCCGCGCGCCCTGAAAACCATCGATGTCAGCACCGGGGAGGCCGCCAAGGCGCACCACCAGCGCTCGGACGTCTGTGCAGTCCCGGCCGCGGGGGTCGTGGCCGAGGCCATGGTGGCATTGGTCCTCGCCGAAGCAGTGGCGGAGAAGTTCGGCGGCGATTCGGTCGCGGAGACCGCACGAAACATCAAGGGTTACCTGGACAACATTCCGGCGTCCCTGGACTCGATCGGCCAGTAGTGCCCGTCAGCAGCAGGAACGGCGCTGCGCCATCACGGCCCATCGCCCTTATCGGACCCATGGCTGTCGGCAAGTCGGCAATCGGCCATCAGCTGGCACAGCAGCTCGGGGCAGCGTTTGTCGATACCGACGTCGTGATCGTTGAAAACCACGGCACGATCGCGGACATCTTCGCCGCCCGCGGTGAACGTGCGTTCCGCGAGATTGAGGCCCGGACCGTGGCCCGGGTCATCGAAGAAGCGGAGAACACCGCCACCGTCATTTCCCTCGGCGGGGGAGCGGTCCTTGATTCCGGCACGCAGCAGCTGCTGGGCAGGTGCACCGTTGTCTACCTTGAGTGCGACGCCGACACCGTTTCGGAGCGCATTGCCCGGAATTCGGGCCGCCCGCTCCTGGCCGGCGATGCCATGGGCCGCTGGCGTGCGCTGTTTGCCACCCGGCAGCCCGTGTATGAACGGCTTGCCGATCTCGTTTTCGATGTCCGCAAGGGGTCCGTTGCGGATCTGGGGCATCGGCTGGAAGAGGCGCTGCGCGGGTACGCGGCGGCGCAGACCGCAGCGGCGGAGCCAGTGGCCGCAACAAAGGAAGTTGAAAAGTGAGTAGCGAATCAACCGTCATCAAAGTCACCGGCAAGACTGCCGCTGACAACTACGACGTCGTTGTGGGCCGCGGCCTGCTCGAACGCCTTCCGGAACTGCTGGGGGAGCGCGTCAAACGGGTCCTGGTCATCCACCCGCGGGCGCTGCGGCTCACCGGCGACACCGTCCGCGATGAACTGGCCTCGGCCGGCTTCACCGCCCTCACCGCCGAGATCCCCGACGCCGAAGAAGGCAAGCACATCCAGGTCGCCGCGTTCTGCTGGCAGGTCCTGGGACAAAACGACTTCACCCGGTCCGACGCCGTGGTGGCGGTCGGCGGCGGAGCCGTGACCGACCTCGCCGGGTTCGTTGCCGCGACCTGGCTCCGCGGAGTCAAAGTCATCCATATGCCCACCAGCCTGCTCGGCATGGTGGACGCAGCAGTCGGCGGCAAAACCGGCATCAACACAGCCGAAGGCAAGAACCTGGTGGGTGCGTTCCACCCGCCCGCCGCCGTCCTCACCGACCTTGACACGCTCAACACCCTGCCCAGGAATGAGCTGATTTCCGGGATGGCCGAAGTCATCAAATGCGGTTTCATCGCAGACCCCGCCATCTTGGACCTTGTTGAAAAGGACCCGTCCGCCGTCACCGATCCGCAGTCAGCGGTGCTGCGCGAGCTCATCGAACGCGCCATTGCAGTCAAGGCCGACGTCGTGTCTGAGGACCTGAAAGAGACGGGCCGGCGGGAATTCCTCAATTACGGCCACACCCTGGGCCACGCCATTGAGCTGGTGGAACGCTATTCCTGGCGCCACGGCGCTGCCGTGTCTGTGGGGATGATGTTCGCCGCCGAACTCGCCCGCAGCGTGGGGCGCCTCAGCGATGCCGACGCCGACCGCCACCGCACGATCCTGGAAACGCTGGGACTGCCGATCACCTACCGCCGGGACCGCTGGCAGGGGCTTCTGGACGGTATGCGCCGCGACAAGAAGTCACGCGGCGACCTGCTGCGTTTTGTGGTGCTCGACGGCATTGGCCGCCCGGGAATCCTGGACGTTCCGGACACGTCCCTGCTGTTCGCCGCCTACCAGGAGATTGCCTCTTGATGATGACCGACGTCATGATTGATGCTATGGGCGGCACGAGCGAGTGGCCGGATGCGGGGTTCCCGGGCATCAAGATCAACCCGGACACCCTGATGCCGGGAATCGTCAACGAAGAAGCCTGCAACTCCGCGCTCCAGGCATCCTCCGATCCGGCGGACCGCATCATGGTCCTCCTGGCCGAAGGCCATGCCGGCGACGCCGCGGAGCTCCTCGCCGAAGCCCGCTACAACGATCCCGAATCCTTCCGGCTGCGCGCCTTTGAAGCCGAAGTCCTTCGGGTTTCCAAGCGCTATGACCGGGCCGTGGACCTTTACCGCCAGCTCCTGGCCGAGGTTCAGGGAACCGGGCTGGAGGCCCTCGCGCACCAGCACCTCGGGCGCGCCTACTACGCCGGCGGCAACACCGCGGCCGCCGTTGAGGAGTTCGCCAAGGCCCTGGACCTGCGGGTCGCCGGGGCCGCGGATGCCGCGCTGATCTACTCCTCCACCGTCGCGCTGCAACGGGCCCGGAACGTCCTGGAAATGGCCTCGTAGCGGCTGTCGCAGCAGCCCGCCGGCATTACCGGTAGAATGGTTCTTGGATTTTTGACAAATACTCGCTGGCCGCCCCTTGGCGTGCCTGCCTGAAATAACCGGCTGGCAGCTAAAGGCAGTCAGAGACAAACCAGAGGATATCAGTGGCAACCACAAACGACATCAAGAACGGAACCGTGCTGAAGCTTGAGGGCCAGCTCTGGAACATCATCGAGTTCCAGCACGTCAAGCCGGGCAAGGGCGGCGCTTTTGTCCGTACCAAGATGCGCAACGTTATGTCCGGCAAGGTGGTCGACAAGACGTTCAACGCCGGCCTCAAGATCGAAACCGCCACTGTTGACCGCCGCGACTACCAGTACCTGTACCAGGACGGCGCGGACTTCGTGTTCATGGACACGCAGGACTACGACCAGATCACCGTCTCCGGTGCCACGGTGGGCGACGCCACCAACTTCATGCTGGAAAACCAGCTGGTCAATATCGCCATCCACGAAGGCACCCCGCTGTACATTGAACTGCCGCCGAGCGTCGTGCTCGAAATCACCTACACCGAGCCGGGCCTGCAGGGCGACCGCTCCTCGGCAGGCACCAAGCCGGCAACGCTGGAAACGGGCTACGAGATCCAGGTTCCGCTGTTCGTTGAGAACAACACCAAAGTCAAGGTCGACACCCGCGACGGCAGCTACCTCGGCCGGGTCAACGACTAGTGAGCGCCCGCGGTAAGGCCCGTAACCGGGCCCTGGATGTTCTCTTCGAGGCGGAGCAGCGCTCCCTCTCGGCCTTTGATGTGCTGCGGTCACGCCGTGAAAAAACCGACCAGATCGTCAACCCTTACACCCTCGAGATTGTCGAGGGCGTGGTGTCCCACCAGGCCGCCATCGACGAATTCCTGGAGACCTACTCCCAGGGCTGGACCCTGGAGCGCATGCCTTCGGTGGACCGCATCATCCTGCGCATCGGCACGTGGGAACTGCTCTACAACGACGATGTTCCCGACGGCGTGGCGGTCAGCGAGGCCGTAGCCCTCGCCAAGACTCTGTCCACGGATGAGTCGCCGTCATTTATCAACGGCCTGCTGGGAAGGCTCCAGCAGCTTAAGCCTTCGCTGCTGGCGTGAGCCCGCTCGAGGCTTAGCAGCAAAGAGAAGAGCCGGTGCCCGCCCAACATGGCGGGCACCGGCTCTTTTCGTTTGCCTGCTCAGCGCAGGACCGCGTCCCGGCGGGCCGTGATTTCCGCGAGCTGGCGGTGCTCATCGAGCTGGTGGGCGGGAACGTCCCGGCCGCTGAGGATCCGCTGCCGGATGAAGGCCAGCTGGGTGGCCGAGTGCACGAAAGCCTTCATCTGCGGCCCCCGGCCCGATTGCTTCGCCCACCGGACCGCCGAACGGCGCCCGCCGGCCGTGGCCAGCATGTCCACCTCCGGCGGCGTGAACCACCCTGCCGCCGCATATTCCAGAAGCCGCTGCCGCGTCAGCCGGTTCTCCGCCACGCGCAGCAGCACAATGACGACGACGGCCAGCACGAAGATGGGCACCTGCACCACGATGTACTGGAGCAGGAAGTTCTGGCCCATGCTGTTCCACATGCTGTGCAGGATCATGGCCGGGACCAGGCCGACGCCGAACGCCACTACCACCATTCCCGTGTGCCAGCGCCGCGCCGCGAAGCCCAGGATGAGTCCTGTGGTGCCGGTGAAGATGGCGTGGGCGAACGGGGACATGACGCCCCGGAGGAAGAAGACGACCGCAAGGTCGGCGCCCGGTGTATCGGACTCGGCGATGGCCCGGCCGAAGTAGAGGATGTTTTCCGTGAACGCGAACCCGCCCGCAATCGTGAACGCGAACACCACGCCGTCCACCGGCCCGTCGAAGTGCTTCCGGGCCAGCAGCAGGAGCAGCAGCAGGCCTAGGGACTTGGCGAATTCCTCCACCACGGGCGCCTGGACGGTGACGGCAAAGGTTCTGTAGTCCATGCCGGCCGGGGGAGCCGCCGCCAGGGCAAAGAACGGCTGGATCAGCATCGTGACGGAGATGGACACCATGGCGCCCCAGAGGAAGGCGAACAGCAGCAGGCGCTTGGGCTCGGGTTCCCAGCGGTCAATGACGTACACGGCCAGGAGGACCGCGCCCAGTGGAATCAGTGACGCGATGAAGCCGATCACGAACCCGGTGATGCCGGTGTTGCCCACAAGATAGGGGAGGACCAGGAAGAGGCTGGCGAAAGCCAGGAAGCCGCCACCGCCCACGAGGCCGATCACTCCGGCACTGGAGCGGCTGCGTACCGCGGCCGGCGGCATGATGGTGTTCGCCGCAGCCGCGTAGTTGCTGGCAGGCGCCGCATGGTAATGATCGGGCCGGACCTGACCCATCCAAGTGGGGTTGGTCTGCTGCGGAAGGTCCTGCCGGGGCCAGGGGGGCTGTTGCCCGTCCCTGTGGCCGCCGGACGGATCCTGCTGCGGCCAGGGCGCGTTCGATGTCATGGAACTGAGCCTATGTCCCTGTAACTGCCGCTACCAAGGCGACAGGCGGGCGGCGAGGAGAGGCCTCCCCGGGCAGGCCTCACGAGCCCGCGGGTGTGATGTTAAACGCTCTCCCGGCGCCGGACGGGCAGCCGGGCAGGGATGCTGCGTGTGGTAATTTTGAAGAGCAAATGTTCCTTTTTTAATTCCGTCCCGTGAGGCGGGGAAAGGGGAGACGAGCGTTGACATCAGTCACAGAAGCACCGGTTCCGGCCAGGGTTGTGCTCAACTCTGGGGACATTGACCGTGCACTCACTCGTATCGCCCATGAGATCCTCGAGGCCAACAAGGGTTCCCAGGATCTGGTGCTGCTGGGCATACCCCGCCGCGGTTATCCGCTGGCCGTGCGCCTGGCCAAGAAAATCGCCGCCGCCGATCCCGCCGTGGATGCCGCCGCCATCGTGGGCCAGTTGGACGTCACCATGTTCCGGGACGACCTGTCCCACCAGCCAACGCGGCCGCCCTATCCCACGCAGCTGCCCCGCACCGGCATCGACAACAAGGTAGTGGTCCTGATTGATGACGTGCTGTATTCCGGCCGTACCATCCGCGCCGCGCTGGACGCCATCGTTGACCTTGGCCGTCCCCGCATTGTCCGGCTGGCAGTCATGATTGACCGCGGCCACCGCGAACTGCCCATCCGCGCAGACCACGTCGGCAAGAACCTCCCCACGTCCTCCTCCGAAAAGGTCCGGGTCCGGCTCGAAGAG
Source organism: Arthrobacter oryzae (assembly GCF_037911235.1). Classification (GTDB taxonomy): domain Bacteria; phylum Actinomycetota; class Actinomycetes; order Actinomycetales; family Micrococcaceae; genus Arthrobacter; species Arthrobacter oryzae_E. Next base: position 178,183 of record NZ_JBBLYW010000065.1, on the reverse strand, counting down.
ACCGACTCCATTGACGGCACTCCGGTCAACGAAGTGGTCATCGAGGCAGGCGCATGAAGCACCTGCTTTCCACCGAAGACCTCAGCCTGGCCAACGCCGTCCGCATCCTTGACACGGCAGAAGAGATGGCGGCCGTGGGGGACCGCGAAGTCAAGAAGCTCCCCGCCCTCCGGGGCCGGACGGTGGTGAACCTGTTCTTCGAGGACTCCACCCGCACCCGCATCTCCTTCGAAGCGGCAGCGAAGCGGCTGTCCGCGGACGTCATCAACTTCGCCGCGAAGGGATCTTCCGTCTCCAAGGGTGAATCCCTGAAGGACACCGCCCAGACGCTGGCCGCCATGGGGGCGGACGCCGTCGTCATCCGCCACTGGGCCTCCGGTGCGCCGCACCGGCTGGCGGCCACGGACTGGATCGACGCCGCCGTGATCAACGCCGGCGACGGCACCCATGAGCACCCCACCCAGGCGCTGCTGGACGCTTTCACGATGCGGCGGCACTGGGCAAGGCTTCACGGGACGCCGTCCGCCGGCGCGGACCTGAAGGGCATGCGCGTCGCCATCGCCGGCGACGTCCTGCACTCCCGGGTGGCCCGCTCGAATGTGTGGCTGCTCCGCACCCTCGGTGCCGAGGTCACGCTGGTGGCGCCACCCACCCTGCTGCCCATCGGCGTCGGGCAATGGCCCTGCAGCGTGAGCTACGACATGGACGAAACCCTGGCGAAGGGCGTGGACGCCGTCATGATGCTGCGGGTCCAGGGCGAACGGATGAACGCCTCCTTCTTCCCCACCACACGCGAGTACTCCCGCCGCTGGGGGTTCGACGACAACCGCCTCCGTGCCCTGGACAGCCTGGGCCTGAAGGACACCATCATCATGCACCCCGGTCCCATGAACCGCGGGCTGGAGATTTCCTCCGCGGCTGCGGATTCGCCCCGTTCCACCGTGCTGGCACAGGTGCGCAACGGCGTCTCCGTCCGCATGGCTGCCCTGTACCTGCTGCTCTCCGGGGACACCCGCGAACCAGCCGCAGCCTCCACCGCCGCCTATTCCAACGCCGCCCATTCCACCAAGGAGAGCCACTGATGGCACACGATCACCAGGATGCAGCCACCCCCGGGGCATACCTCATCCGCGGCGCAGCGATTCTCGGCGGCGCAGCCGAAGACCTCCTGATCCGCGACGGCATCATCGCCGCACGCGGCACCGACCTGGCGGGCACGGACGCTGCTGACGGTGCCACCGTCATCGAGGCCGCCGGCCTGGTGGCGCTGCCCGGCATGGTGGACATCCACACACACCTCCGCGAACCCGGCCGCGAAGACGCCGAAACGGTGGAGACCGGCACCCGGGCCGCAGCCCTCGGCGGCTACACCGCGGTGCACGCCATGGCCAACAGCAACCCCGTGGCAGACACCGCCGGCGTTGTGGAACAGGTGCACACCCTGGGACGTGCTGCCGGCTGGGTGGACGTCCGCCCCGTGGGTGCGGTCACCGTTGGCCTCGCGGGTGAGCAGCTCGCCGAACTCGGCGCCATGGCCGACTCCCGCGCCCGGGTTCGGGTCTTTTCCGACGACGGCATCTGCGTCCACGATCCCGTTCTCATGCGCCGTGCGCTCGAATACGTCAAGGCGTTCGACGGCGTGGTGGCACAGCACGCGCAGGAGCCCAGGCTCACCGCCGGCGCCCAGATGAACGAAGGCGACGTGTCCGCCGTACTCGGTCTGGCCGGCTGGCCCGCCGTTGCCGAGGAAAGCATCATCGCCCGCGACGTCCTGCTGGCCCAGCATGTCGGATCCAGGCTGCACGTCTGCCACGTTTCCACGGCAGGTTCGGTGGAGATCATCCGCTGGGCCAAGGCCCGCGGGATCAACGTCACTGCCGAAGTGACGCCCCACCACCTCCTCCTGACCGACGAACTGGTCCGCAGCTACGATCCTGTCTACAAGGTCAACCCGCCGCTGCGCACGGACTCCGACGTCCAGGCCCTGCGCGCCGCACTGGCGGACGGCACCATCGACGTCATCGGCACCGACCACGCCCCGCACCCGAGCGAACACAAGGAATGCGAATGGGCGCAGGCGGCCATGGGCATGACCGGGCTGGAAACGGCCCTGTCCGTAGTCCAGGAGACCATGATCGAAACCGGCCTCATGGGCTGGGACGACTTCGCCCGCGTCACGTCCATCGTGCCCGCCGTGATCGGACGGGTGGCGGACCAGGGACGTCCGCTGGAGGCCGGCGAACCCGCCAACGTCACACTGGTGGACCCGGCTGCACGCTGGACCGTGGACCCTTCTAAGATGGCAACCATGGGCCGTAACTCTCCGTTCGCCGGAAGGGAACTCCCGGGCAAGGTGGTGGCGACCTTCTTCAAGGGCCACCCCACCGTCCTGAACGGCGAGCTCAACACCCCGTACAGGCACGGGTCCGGCCAGGAAACAGGCCCGGCCGCAGCGCCGGCCAGCGGGCACTGATGGACAACAAGATCCTGACGCTGGTCATCACGCTGCCGCTGATCGCCCTCGTGCTGGTCCTGATTGGCCTCGGCTGGCGCAACCGCCTGCGGCGCCAGTCCGACGTCGAACAGCTCCCCGCCGTTCCGGAGGAACTGAGCCTTCCGCTTGCCGCCGCCGACGGCCAGTACGTTGCCACCACCACGGCCGGCGACTGGCTGGACCGCATCGCCGTCCGCGGCCTGGGGATCCGCACCAACGCCGAACTTACCGTCCACCCGGAAGGCGTGCTGTTCGAGCGTTCCGGAGCCGGTCCCTTGTTTATCCCGGCAAACAGGCTCACCGGCGTCCGCCAGGACAGAGGCATGGCCGGAAAGTTCGTCGAAAAAGACGGACTCCTGGTGGTCACCTGGACGCTGGGCGGCCGCGAACTGGATACGGGGTTCCGGACGCGGCGGGCCGACGACAAACCGGCCGTCCTCGAAGCCTTTCAAGAATTGATCTCCGCAGCCCCTCAGGCAGATGCCGATAGTGGAAAGTAACAACGTGACAGAAACCGAAGTAACAGCAAACGCAGCTACTGCACCTGAACAAGGAACTTCCCTGCCCGCGGTGCTGGTGCTCGAGGACGGGCGCACCTTCCGCGGCACCAGCTATGGCGCCACCGGAACAGCCCTCGGCGAGGCAGTCTTCGCCACCGGCATGACCGGCTACCAGGAGACCATCACCGACCCCTCCTACGCCCGCCAGCTGGTGGTCCAGACGGCGCCGCACATCGGCAACACCGGCGTCAACGGGGACGACGCCGAATCCCGCCGCATCTGGGTGGCCGGCTACATTGTCCGCGACGCCGCACGCCGGCCCTCCAACTGGCGCTCCGAGCGCTCCCTGGACGACGAGCTCGTGGAACAGGGCATCGTGGGCATCCAGGGCGTGGACACCCGGGCCATCACCCGGCACCTGCGCGAGCACAAGACCATGCGGGCCGGGATCTTCTCCGGCGAGGCAGCCAAAGCCATGGACAAGGAACTGCTCGACGCCGTGCTGGCCAGCGCCCCGATGGAAGGCGCCCGCCTCGCCGAGGAAGTCAGTGTTGACGAGGCCTACATTGTGGAGCCCAAGGACTGGGGCTGGGACGGCGAGCCGCGCTTCAGCATCGCCGCCATCGACCTCGGCATCAAGCGGATGACGCCCATCCGCTTCGCCGAACGCGGAGTCCGGGTCCACGTCCTGCCCGCAACGGCCACCCTGGCTGACGTCAAGGCCGTCAACCCGGACGGGTTCTTTATGTCCAACGGCCCCGGCGACCCCGCCACCGCGGACAACCAGGTCAAGCTGCTCCGTTCGGTGCTCGACGAGAAGCTGCCCTACTTCGGGATCTGCTTCGGCAACCAGATCCTGGGCCGAGCCCTCGGCTTCGGCACGTACAAGCTCCGCTACGGACACCGCGGCATCAACCAGCCCGTCATGGACCGCCGCACCGGCAAGGTTGAGATCACCTCGCAGAACCACGGCTTTGCCGTGGACGCCCCGCTCGACGGCGCCACCCAGGCTCCCGAGGAGCGCTTCGGCCGCGTAGAAGTCAGCCACGTCAGCCTCAACGACGACGTCGTGGAAGGCCTCTCCTGCCTGGACATCCCCGCCTTCTCCGTGCAGTACCACCCGGAAGCCGCCTCGGGGCCGCACGACGCCGCCTACCTCTTTGACCGCTTCATCGAGCTGATGGCGGACACGAAGGCAGCGGCCGCGGCTGCCGCCCCCGCGGCTGTATCGCCCACGGCTGACGCCGCAAAGACTTCCACCGACTCCAAGACTGAGGACAAGAAGTAATGCCCAAGAGAACTGACCTTAAGAGCGTCCTGGTCATCGGTTCCGGCCCGATCGTGATCGGCCAGGCCGCAGAGTTCGACTACTCCGGTACCCAGGCTCTCCGCGTCCTCAAGGAGGAAGGCCTGCGCGTTATCCTGGTCAACTCCAACCCGGCCACCATCATGACGGACCCCGAGTTCGCCGATGCCACCTATGTGGAGCCCATCACCCCCGAGGTGGTGGAGAAGATCATCGCCAAGGAACGCCCCGACGCGCTCCTGCCCACCCTGGGCGGCCAGACGGCGCTCAACACCGCCATTGCGCTGGACAAGAACGGCGTGCTGGAAAAGTACAACGTGGAACTCATCGGCGCGAACATCGCGGCGATCGAACTTGGCGAGGACCGCGAGAAGTTCAAGGGTGTGGTGGAGCGCTGCGGTGCGGAGTCCGCCCGCAGCCACATCATCCACAGCATGGACGAGGCGCTGAAGGCGGCCGAAGACCTCGGCTACCCCATGGTGGTCCGCCCGTCGTTCACCATGGGCGGCCTCGGCTCCGGCCTCGCCTACACGGAGGACGACCTGCGCCGGATCGTCGGCCAGGGCCTGCAGTACAGCCCCACCAGCGAGGTCCTGCTCGAAGAGAGCATCCTCGGCTGGAAGGAATACGAGCTGGAGATGATGCGGGACAAGAACGACAACGTGGTTGTTGTCTGTTCCATCGAGAACTTCGACCCCGTGGGCGTCCACACCGGCGACTCCATCACGGTGGCTCCCGCCCTGACCCTCACGGACCGCGAATACCAGCGCCTGCGCGACATCTCCATCGCGGTCATCCGCGAAGTGGGTGTGGACACCGGCGGCTGCAACATCCAGTTCGCCGTCGAACCGCACACCGGACGCGTCGTCGTCATCGAAATGAACCCCCGCGTCTCCCGGTCCTCGGCACTGGCCTCCAAGGCCACCGGCTTCGCCATCGCCAAGATCGCCACCAAGCTCTCCCTGGGCTACACGCTGGACGAGATCCCGAACGACATCACCCAGAAGACTCCGGCTTCCTTCGAACCGACGCTCGACTACGTTGTGGTCAAGGTTCCGCGCTTCGCCTTCGAGAAGTTCCCGGCGGCGGATCCCACGCTGACTACCACCATGAAGTCGGTGGGCGAGGCCATGGCCATGGGCCGCAACTTCACCGAGGCCCTGCAGAAGGCCCTGCGTTCCCTCGAACAAAAGGGCTCGCAGCTGGACTTCAGCCACGTTCCGGAATGGGAAGTCCCGGAGCTCATCGAAAAGTCCAAGCGGCCCACCACCGAACGCCTGCACCAGGTGCAGCGCGCACTGCTCGGCGGCGCCACGGTGGAGCAGCTCTTCGAGGCCACCAAGATCGATCCCTGGTACCTGGACCAGCTCCAGCTGCTGAACGAGATCTCGCAGGAGATCCGCAAGTCCACCGCCCTGACCCAGGAAATGCTGCAGCGCGCCAAGCGCCACGGCTTCTCCGACGAGCAGATCGGCGCCCTCACCAACAACCAGGAAGCGGTGGTCCGCGGCGTACGCCAGGCGCTGGGCATCCGCCCGGTCTACAAGACCGTGGACACCTGCGCCGCTGAGTTCGCCGCCTACACGCCGTACCACTACTCGTCCTACGACGAGGAGGACGAGGTGGCGCTGCACTCCAAGCCGTCCATCATCATCCTGGGTTCCGGCCCGAACCGCATCGGCCAGGGCATCGAGTTCGACTACTCCTGCGTGCACGCCTCGATGGCCCTCCGCAAAGCCGGTTACGAGACCGTCATGGTCAACTGCAACCCGGAAACCGTCTCCACGGACTACGACGTCTCCACGCGCCTCTACTTCGAGCCGCTGACCCTCGAGGACGTCCTTGAAGTCATCGCGGCGGAGGAGCGCACCGGCGGCGTCATGGGCGTATTCGTCCAGCTCGGCGGCCAGACCCCGCTCAAGCTCGCACAGCAGCTCGCCGATGCCGGTGTGCCGATCCTCGGCACGTCACCGGAAGCGATCGACCTCGCCGAACACCGCGGCGCTTTCTCCCGCGTGCTGGACGAGGCCGGGCTGATCTCGCCCAAGAACGGCACCGCCGTGTCCTTCGAGGATGCCAAGAAGATCGCCGACGAAATCGGCTACCCGGTCCTCGTGCGCCCGTCCTACGTGCTGGGCGGACGCGGCATGGAGATCGTCTACGACGAGCCCAACCTGTCTCGCTACATCGCCAACGCCACCGAGATCACCACCGAGCACCCCGTGCTGATCGACCGCTTCCTGGAGGACGCCGTCGAAATCGACGTCGACGCCCTCTACGACGGAACCGAGATGTACCTCGGCGGCATCATGGAGCACATTGAAGAGGCCGGCATCCACTCCGGCGACTCCGCGTGCGTGCTTCCTCCGATCACGCTCGGCAACAACGTGATCGAACGCGTGCGGACCGCCACCCTGGCCATCGCCGAGGGCGTGGGCGTCCGCGGCCTCATCAACATCCAGTTCGCCCTGGCGTCCGACGTGCTGTACGTCCTCGAAGCCAACCCGCGGGCCTCCCGCACCGTGCCCTTCGTGTCCAAGGCCACGGGCGTCCAGATGGCCAAGGCGGCGGCACTGATCGGCACCGGAGTGACCATCAACCAGCTCCGCACCGCATACAAGATGCTGCCGGAAACCGGTGACGGTTCCACCTTGCCGTTCGATGCACCCGTCTCGGTCAAGGAAGCCGTACTGCCGTTCAGCCGCTTCCGCACGCCGGAAGGCAAGGTCGTGGACTCCCTCCTCGGGCCGGAAATGCGGTCCACCGGCGAGGTCATGGGCATCGACAAGCACTTCGACACCGCCTTCGCCAAGAGCCAGGCAGCCGCCAACAACGCCCTGCCCACCGAAGGAAAGATCTTCGTCTCCGTGGCCAACCGGGACAAGCGCTCGGTGATCATGGGTGTGAAGCGCCTCTCCGACCTCGGCTTTGAGATCGTCTCCACCGGCGGCACCGCGGACGTCCTGCGCCGCAACGGCATCCAGGCAACCCCGGTCCGCAAGGTCGCCGAGGGCAGCAGCGCCGAGGGTGAAGGCACCATTGCCGACCTCATTATTGCCGGCGAGATCGACATGGTCTTCAACACGCCATCCGGCGGCGAGGCCCGCATCGACGGCTACGAACTGCGCGCTGCGGCAACGTCCATCGGCATTCCGTGCATCACCACGGTGGCCGAGTTCAACGCAGCAGTCCAGGCCATCGAAGCCCAGCGCACCTACGAATGGTCCGTGACCAGCCTGCAGGAGCACGCCGAGAACCTTAAGGCCCTGCAGAATGGCTGAGCCAGCGGCAGCAGTGACGGCCGGCCGGGAGTCCTTCGGCTCCCGGCTCGGCCGGGCCATGGCGGACCGCGGTCCGCTGTGTGTGGGCATCGATCCGCACCCGGCGCTGTTGAAGGCCTGGGGACTGAACGACGACGCCGCCGGCCTGGAACGCTTTTCGCTCACCGTCGTGGAGGCGGTAGGTTCGCTCGCTGCCGCCGTGAAGCCGCAGGTGGCCCTTTACGAACGTCACGGTTCGGCGGGCATGGCGGTGCTCGAACGCACCCTCGCGGCCGCTGCCGGCGCCGGGGTGCTGACCATCGCCGATGCCAAACGCGGCGACATCGGCTCCACGATGGCGGCCTATGCCGACGCCTGGCTCCGGGACGGCTCGTCACTGGCCGCGGACTCGGTGACCCTGAGCCCCTACCTTGGCTTCGAGTCGCTGCGGCCGGCCCTGGACCTGGCGGCTGACTACGGCCGCGGCGTCTTCGTCCTGGCGCTGACGTCCAATCCGGAAGGCGCCTCCGTCCAGCACGTGGGCGGCGCGGATTCCGTGGCGCGCCGGATCACCGAGGCGGCGGCGGGGGAAAACCTCCGGTACCAGGGCAACCTGGGCTCGGTGGGCCTGGTAGTGGGCGCGACGGTGGGCGGAGCCCTTCAGGAGCTGCAACTGGACCTGCCCGCCGTGCGGGGAATCATCCTCGCACCCGGGCTCGGTGCGCAGGGCGCCACGGCCGCTGATCTGCGGGCAACCTTCGGTGCCGCCTACTCACAGGTCCTGGGCACCTCAAGCCGGGACATCCTCTCCGCGGGCCCCTCTGTTGGCGGACTCCGGGAGGCTACTGCGCGTACTCTGGAGCCCCTGCTGGCCAGCTGATCCGTTGATCTCCGTCTCCATTGATTTCCGCGCCGGGCAAAGGGTAGGTTCAGGAGGACTCCAACGGCCTTTGCCGTGGTTCAGACTGACGATTCGGGGGTGACTTGAGTGAGCTTGCGGCCCCTGACAGACCAGGAACGCGCAGAGGCCCTGGGCAAGGCGGCAGCGGCCCGCGCGGCCCGGGCGGAAGCCAAGGAGCAGCTTAAGTCAGGAACGCTCTCCGTGGCCGACCTCCTCGCGTCCGGCAACGGCGATGCCGCCATCGCGCGAATGAAGGTTTCCGAGATGCTGGAGGCGCTGCCCGGCATAGGCCGCGTCACCGCAGCCGCCATCATGGACGATCTGGGGATTGCCGCGTCCCGCAGGCTGCGGGGGCTCGGCATTCACCAGCGCCGGGCGCTGGTAGATTTTATGAACGAGAATCACGTCCATCCGAATAACGCCCAAAGGAATATGTGAGCAAGAAACCGGGACTGACAGTCCTCGCCGGTCCGACGGCTGTTGGCAAAGGCACCGTGTCCACCTACATCCGGGACAACTACCCTGAAGTCTGGCTTTCCGTCTCGGCCACCACCCGCCCGCCGCGGCCGGGGGAGCAGGACGGGGTTCACTACTTCTTCAAGTCAGCCGAGGAATTCGATGCCCTGGTGGCCGGCGGGGAGCTGCTGGAGTGGGCCGTGGTCCATGGCCGTAACCGCTACGGCACGCTCCGAAGCACCGTGGACGCGGCCATCGCCGATGGCCGCTCCGTGCTGCTGGAGATCGATCTGCAGGGCGCACGCCAGGTCAAGCAGGCCGTTCCGGAGGCGCAGTTCGTCTTCCTTGCCCCGCCCAGCTGGGAGGAAATGGTCCGCCGCCTGGTCGGCCGCGGCACGGAAACAGCCGACGAACAGCAGCAGAGACTGGAAACCGCTAAACTAGAACTTGCCGCTGAGCCGGAGTTCGATCACACCGTCATCAATGATGACGTTCGACGCGCAGCGGACGAGCTTGTTTCACTCATGGGGCTGACCCCGCACCCGCACTAGCCGCCGGGTCGGATCGGCCCGTTAGAATTTGGAGAATTCGTGTCCACGAACCTTGAAGGCATCATCAACCCGCCGATCGACGAACTGCTGAAGGCAGCTGATTCCAAGTACGGCCTGGTGATCTTCGGTGCCAAGCGAGCACGTCAGATCAACGCTTACTACGCCCAGCTGCACGAGGGCCTGTTCGAATACGTGGGTCCGCTGGTCGACACCAAGCTGAACGAGAAGTCGCTGTCCATCGCCCTGCGCGAGATCAACGAAGGCAAGCTCGTTTCCACGCCGATCGAACCCGCAGAGTAGATCTCCGTACATACACAGACTGCCTGTTGACGGAGGTCACGTGCGCATAGTCCTCGGAGTCGGGGGAGGGATTGCCGCCTACAAGGTGGCATCGCTCCTCCGGCTTTTTACTGAAGCCGGACACAACGTCACGGTGATTCCCACAGAGGCGGCCAACCGCTTTGTGGGAGTGGCCACCTGGGAGGCCCTGTCCGGGAACCCCGTCAGCAACAGCGTCTTCGACGACGTTCCGTCGGTCAACCATGTTCGTTTGGGGCACGAGGCGGACCTCATCGTGGTGGCTCCGGCCACAGCCGACCTCCTGGCCCGTGCCGCCGGCGGCCACGCCAACGACCTCCTGACCAACACGCTGCTGATGGCCAGCGGTCCCGTGCTGATGGCACCTGCCATGCATACCGAAATGTGGCTGCACGCCGCCACGCAGGCCAATGTGGAAACACTGCGCCGCCGTGGCGTCACGGTCCTCGAACCAGCGAGCGGCCGGCTCACCGGCTCCGATTCGGGTCCCGGCCGGTTGCCCGAGCCCGAGGCCATCTTCGCAGCCGCCATGGCACTGATGCAGGACGGCGGAATACCCGGGCAGCTGCCACTGGCCGGCCGCACCGTCACCATCAGCGCAGGCGGCACCCGCGAACCGCTGGATCCGGTCCGCTTCCTCGGCAACCGCTCCTCCGGTAAACAGGGAGTGGCGCTTGCCGTGGCAGCCCGCGATGCCGGCGCAACCGTTCGGCTGCTCGCCGCCCACATGGACGTGCCGGCACCCGCCGGCGTCGAGGTGGTCCGCGTCGAAACAGCGCTGCAGCTTCGGGAAGCGGCGCTGCACGCGGCAGCCGATTCCGACGTCGTGATCATGGCCGCCGCCGTGGCGGACTTCCGGCCCGCGGATGTTTCGGACACCAAGATCAAGAAGCGTGACGATACCGCCGACCCGGTGATCAACCTGCTCCGCAACCCGGACATCCTGCAGGAACTCGTGGAGGTCCGCGGGGTGGACAAGCCCGGACAGCTGATCGTGGGTTTTGCGGCCGAAACCGGCGACGCCCACGGGGATGTGCTGGCTTACGCCGAAGCCAAATTGCGCAAGAAGGGCTGCGACCTGCTGGTGGTCAACCATGTGGGCGAGGGGCTGGTGTTCGGGCAGGACCGGAATTCGGTGGTCATCCTTTCCCGCTCCGGCTCCGAACCACAGGCAGCATCCGGTTCGAAGGATGATGTTGCGGCCGCCGTCATTGACCGCATCAGCTCCGAGTTGAGCCGCGTCTTCCCACGATCGTGATTTTCGCGAAACTGTTTTCCGGAGACTCAGAGACCGGCGTGTGCAAGGCCTCCTTAGCAGGGGGACACATGCTGAGACCTGACCGATTCCCAACCAGTAAGGTAGTTGAGTGACTTTACCGCTGCACATTCCCGCATCCCATGGCGCGACGCCGCCATCCCTTCGCCTCTTCACGTCGGAGTCCGTGACTGAAGGCCATCCGGACAAGATCTGCGACCAGATCAGCGATGCGATCCTGGATGCCCTGCTGGCGAAGGACCCCGAGTCCCGCGTGGCAGTTGAGACGCTGGCCACCACCGGACTGGTGCACGTGGCGGGCGAAGTCACCACCGACGCCTACGTGGAGATCCCGCAGATCGTGCGCGAGACAATCCTGGGGATCGGCTACGACTCCTCAGCCAACGGTTTTGACGGTGCCCGCTGCGGCGTGTCCGTGTCCATCGGCCAGCAGTCCAACGACATCGCCGGCGGCGTGTTCAATTCCCTGGAGGCCCGGGAAGGCCGCCAGGAAGACGACTACGACCTCCAGGGCGCCGGGGACCAGGGCCTGATGTTCGGCTATGCCAGCGATGAGACGCCCTCCTACATGCCGGTGCCGATCTGGATCGCACACCGCCTCTCGGAGCGGCTCACCGAAGTTCGCAAGAACGGCGAGCTTCCCTACCTCCGCCCGGATGGCAAGACCCAGGCCACCATCGGCTACGACCGTGACCGGCCCGTCTCCGTCGAGACCATCGTGATCTCAAGCCAGCATGCGGAAGGCGCCAGCCTCGAGCAGTTGCGCGCCGACCTCGCCACCCACGTGATCAATCCCGTACTGGCTGCCGCAAACCTGGACATCTCCCGGACCCACAACATCCTTAACCCTGCAGGTGCGTTCGTTATCGGCGGCCCCGTGGGCGACGCCGGCCTGACCGGCCGCAAGATCATCGTGGACACCTACGGCGGCATGGCCCGCCACGGCGGCGGCGCCTTCTCCGGCAAGGATCCGTCCAAGGTTGACCGCTCGGCGGCCTACGCCATGCGCTGGGTGGCCAAGAACGTAGTTGCCGCAGGACTTGCCAAGCGGGCCGAAATCCAGATCGCCTACGCCATCGGCCAGGCCCGCCCCGTGGGTACCTACGTCGAGACCTTCGGCACGGAAACTGTGGACCCTGAGCGCATCAGTGCCGCGATTTCGGAGATCTTCGATCTGCGTCCCCGTGCCATCATCGACGCACTGGACCTCAAGCGGCCCATCTATGCCAAGACCGCGGCGCACGGACACTTTGGCCGTGACGATCCCGACTTCACGTGGGAACGGCTTGACCGCGTGGACGACCTCAAGGCGTTCTTCAACGCCTGAGGACCGATTATTGTCGGTGCCACGTGTTTGGCTGTAGCAGGGCCCCCGTCCGGGCGGCCCTGCTACAGTGCTTTCCGGCTGAGGGCGCTTCATTCATCGCAACGGAACCATTGGCGCCACAACTGGCAGGATGCTGAACGGAGGTTGGTCCCATCGCTTCCTTTCCCGGCGACGCATCGGCAACCGAAGAGCCGCTCCAGCTGTCCCTGCTCCAGGGCTTCCCGGCCGGCCGCCCGCAAAGTCCTGGCGGTCCCGCTCTCGCATCGTGGCTGCCCGTCGCCCGGGTGCTCATCGAGTCCTCGCTGCCGCACCTGGACAGGCCCTTTGACTACAGCGTGCCCGCGGCGTTCGACGACGCCGCGCAGCCGGGTGTGCGCGTCAAGGTCAAATTCAACGGACAGGAACTCAGCGGCTACATCCTGGACCGGATAGCCGAATCCGACGCCGGGCACATGCTCGTGCCGCTCCACAAGGTGGTTTCGCCCGTCCAGGTCCTCACTCCGGAACTGGCCGAACTCGCCGGCAGAGTTGCCGCCCGGTATGCCGGCACCATCAGCGACGTGCTGCGCGTGGCCATTCCGCCGCGGGTTGCCCGGCTCGAGAAGGAACTGGCCGCAGAAGGCACGCTCTCCGCAAGCCCTGCCGCGTCCGGCGCCGCAGCGGACCCGGGACCCGAAGCGGCCCGGGACCAGGCACCCGGGAACTGGTCCCGCTACGTCAGCGGAACGGCATTCCTCCAGCACCTTGAGTCCGGCGAGTCGCCGCGGGCGGTATTGAGCGCACTGCAGGGCTTCGGACCATCCGGCTGGCCCGCGCTCATCGCCGAAGCCGTGGCGGGCGTCCGCGCCTCGGGCCGGGGTGCCGTGGTGGTGGTTCCGGACTACCGTGACCTGGACCGCGTCGAGGAGGCGCTGGCCGTCCTCCTTCCCCGGGAAGATATCGCCAGGCTGACCGCTGACGACGGTCCGACGCCCCGCTACCGCAACTATCTGCGCGTGCTCACCGGCAGCGCCGGGGTGGCGGTCGGTACCCGTTCGGCGGCCTATGCTCCCGTGCACAACCTGGGCCTTGTGGTGTGCTGGGACGACGGCGACGACCTCCACATCGAACAGCGGTCGCCCTACGCCCATACTCGCGAAATCCTGCTCCTGCGGGCGGAACAGGAACGTGCGGCGTGCCTTATGGCCGCACACACACGCAGCACCGAACTCGAGCGGCTGGTGGAGGCGGGCTGGGCCCGGCCGGTGGAAGCCGACCGGCAGGAAGTCCGCAACACCGTGCCGCGCGTCGTGAATACGGCGGACAGCTTCGAACAGGAACGCGACCCCCTCGCGCGGATCGCCAGGCTGCCCGGCGCGGCCTGGCGTGCCGCGAAGGAAGGCCTGGAGCGCGGTCCGGTCCTGGTCCAGGTGGCCCGGTCCGGCTATGCGCCGTCGCTGGTCTGCGATTCCTGCCGGGAACCGGCCCGGTGCACTGCCTGCAGCGGACCCCTTGCTGTTGCCGGTGCCGCCGGCAGCTCAGCCGTGCCGCAGTGCCGCTGGTGTTCCGCTTCCGCGCCGGAGTGGCGTTGCAGCCACTGCAGCAGCCCCAGGCTGCGCCGTTCCGCCACCGGCGTGCTGCGCACCGCGGAGGAACTGGGCCGGGCGTTTCCCGGCAAACCTGTGGTCACTTCGTCAGGGGACCACGTCAAAGCCGCGGTCCCGGACACAAAGTCCCTCGTAGTGGCGACGGTTGGAGCGGAGCCGGTGGCAGCGGGGGGGTATGCCGCGGCGTTGCTCCTGGATGGAGATTCATTGCTGCGCCGCGAAAACCTCCGGGCGGGGGAGGACGCCGTCCGGCGCTGGTTCAACGCCGCAGCGCTCGTCAAGCCTGCCCGCGAGGGCGGGCTGGTTGTGATCACCGCCGATGACACCGCCGGCGTCGGCGCGCTGCTTCGCTGGGATGCCGGAGGATACGCCCGGCGTGAGCTTGCACTGCGGCAGGAGCTCCAGCTGCCCCCGGCAGTCAGGATCGCCTCCGTAACCGGCGGCCGGACCGCCGTCGTGCACTTTTCCGAGGCCATAGAGCAGCAGCTGGCGAGGCAGGGCATCAACCTTCGCACGGCCGGGCCGGCGCCCCTGGTGCTGCAGGACGCACGGGCGCCCCGACGGGAGGCGGGCGAGGACGTCCGGACCCTGCTGTTCATTCCGTACGCCCAGGCGGCCGAGGCGACGCGGGTGATGCGGGCGGTCAAGGCGGCGGCGGCAGCGCGGCGCAGCGACGATCCCGTCCAGCTGAGGCTCGACGGAGTGGACGTCCTGTAGCAGGGGACCGTAGCGGCCCGGCCTCAGCGCCGGTTGATCGCGGCGGCTTCCCCGGCCAACTGCACCAGCTGCCGGGCGGAGTGGTCCCAGCTGAATTCCGCAGCCCGTTCCACGGAACGGCGGGACAGCGCCTTCCACACTTCGGGCTCCTCCAGCCTCCGGACCGCTTCGGCGAACTCCGACGGGGAATCCGGATGGACGTAACTCACGGCGTCGTGCCCCACTTCACGGAAAATCGGGATGTCGCTGGCGATGACGGGCGTGCCGTGGGACATCGCCTCCACGAGCGGCAGTCCGTAACCCTCCGCGCGCGAAAGGCTGATCAGTGCCGTTGTCCGCGCCAGGAGTTCCTCATACTCTGCGTCAGTCACGCCGTTGTGGAACACGACGTCGGCACCCGGCGGCACCAGGGCCTCGAGCTCCGCCCGGCGCTGGGGCGTGATGCGGCTGAGGAGGTGGAGCGTCATGTCGGGCAGTCCGGCCATCCCGCGCACCATGGTTTCCACGTTCTTGTATGGCATGAACGAGCCCATGTAGAGAAGGGTCCGGTCCGCGCCGGCGCCGGGATCGCGCGGCGTATGGCCGTGCTGCGGGGCGTTCCCCACAATCCGGACCGGCCGCCGGGTGAGGCGGTGCTTTGCGATCAGGGCCTCTGTGGTGTGGCTGATGGTGGCCACCACGTCCGCCCGGTTCAGGAGCATCCGCTGCGGCCAGTACGCCTTGTGGTACAGGCGCCAGAGCACGCGGACCGGCGCCGGCAGGAAGCCCGGCGGGGCAGGGTGCTCGTAGTAGATGAGGTCGTGAAGTGTGAGCACCAGGCCGTATTTCCGGCCGAACGTCCCCATGGTCTGCATCGGGCAGACCACAACGTCGGCGCCCAGCTTGTTGACTTTGGCAGCCACGAACAGTTCCGCGGGCGAGAGCGGGCTGTTGATCAGCGTGTAGGGCACGTCCGGGAGCAGGGCCAGCTGCCTCGGGTCGCTGATGAGCATCGAGACGTCGGCAATTTTGGCCGTTGCCGCGATCAGGCTGGCGCCATACCTGCTGATGCCGTCGTGGTGGTCCAGGCGGGTGAAGCGGGCGTCAATAATGATTTTCACGCGGGATGGTCCTTCAGGAAGCGTCTGATGTAGCCGGCGGCGGGTTCGGGTGTCTCGTAGTGGATGAGGTGCCCCACGCCGGGAATGACCTCCAGGGTGCCGTCCGGCAGCAGAGCCTTCAGCTTGTGTTGGTCCGGAAGCATCGCGATCTCGTCCTTCTCGCCGGCTACCAGAAGTACCGGCAGTGACAGGAGCGGGGCAACGTCGGATACGTTGCTCCCGACGGATGCCTTGAAGGATTCAAGCAGGCTGTCCCTGTTGGCGAACGCGGAGAAGTACGCGTTGTGCTGCCCGTGGATGAAGCGCAGGAGCTGCTTGTCCCTGGTCTTGGCCATGGCCATGCTCATGACCCTTACGATGAGCCGGCTGCGGAGGAGGTAAAGGCCCATTGCGCGGGGGAGCCTGGCGGAGGCCTCGTAGTAGAGGACAGCCAGCTTGGTCATGACCCCCTTGGGCCCCTCCAGTGCCGGCGCGGCGATGGGGTTGATGAGGATGAGCGGGAACACCGCCCCGGGGTTCGCCGCCACGAAATGGCTGGCAATGATGGATCCGAAGGAGTGTCCCAGCAGCACCGTGTCAGGACCGAGGCCCAGGGCTGCCATGAAGTCGCTGATGAACTGCCCGTACCGCCTGACGCTGTGTTCGCCGTCCGTAAACGCGTCCGAACTGCCGAAACCGGGCAGGTCCGGCATGATGAGGCGCATGTCGGGGAGCTGGTCCGCGACCCGGAGCAGGCCGTGGTGGTCACCGCGGAAGCCGTGGATCACCAGGACGGTCCTCGTCTCAGCCGTCACGCTGACCGGTTCGTAGACCCAGTAGTCCACGTTACAGCCGTGCAGGTCCACGCTGGCGGCCCGCGTCCTGTCGTCGAGTTGCCCGCTGAAGAGGGGCGGAGCCTGCGCCGGTCCGGTGTCCACTTTTTCCATGGTGTTGAATCCTAGTTGACGCTGTCCGGGTGGGAGCCTGTCCGCTGGCCGCGTTCCAGTGCGGCCAGTGCGGCCATGTCATGGTCGTTCAGCGCGAAGCCGAAGACGTCCAGGTTTTCGCGGATCCGGGCGTAGGAGCTTGCTTTCGGGATCACCACGTTGCCCAGCTGCACGTGCCAGCGCAGGATGATCTGGGCGGCAGTCCGGCGGTACGCGGCCGCCATCTCAAGGACCACGGGATCCTCCAGCACCTTGCCCCGGCCCAGGGGACTCCAGGCCTCGGTGCGGATCCCGAGCCGGGCGTGCAGCTGGCGGAGTTCCTCCTGCTGCAGCCAGGGGTGGAGCTCGATCTGGTTCACGGCGGGGACCACTTCGGCGGTCTCCAGCAGGTGCTCCAGATGGGCAGGCTGGAAGTTGGACACGCCAATTGCGCGGATTTTGCCCTCGCGGTAGAGGGTTTCCATGGCCCGGTAGCTTTCAGTAAAAAGTCCGCGGCGGGCACATGGCCAGTGGATGAGGTAGAGGTCAACGTACTCCATTCCCAGGTTGGACATGGAAGTGTCGAATGCCCGCATCGTTGCGTCGTAGCCATGGTCCTCGTTCCACACCTTCGTGGTGACGAAGAGGTCCTCGCGGGAGAGCGATGGTGCCGCCTCGCCGGAGCCTCCTGCCGTACCGCCTCCGGCAAAGCCGGCGAGCCCCCCGATGGCCTTGCCTACGCCGGTTTCATTCCCGTACATGGCGGCCGTATCGAAGTGGCGGTAACCGGCCTCGAGCGCCATGGTCACCAGGCCGGCAGCGTCAGCCGGGGGAACTTTATAGAGCCCGAAGCCCAATTGGTCGATCAGCACACCGTTATTAAGGCTCAGCCGGGGCGAATTTTTCATAGCACTGACTCTACCGACTCGGCGCGGCCATCCTCCCCTGGACAAGCCGGGCGTGGCTGGCGGCAGGCGTCAGGACAGCCCGTCGATACTCACCAGGCGCCGGGCGGTCGCTTCATCCAGGATCAGGTCCGTGGCAAGCCCAGCAGCCAGGGCGCCGCGCAGCCCGTTAATTTTCGAAGCCCCGGAAACGACGCAGATGCGCCGCCGGACCTGCCGCAACTGTGCCAGCGCAGGGCCGGTGGACCTTTCGTTGAGCGTGATGCCGTCAGAGGACCCGTCGCCCCGGAAAAACACCGTGGCCACGTCCCCCACCACGTCCGAGTTGGCAAGGATGTTGAGGTCGCTTTCATCGAGGTAGCCGCCCGCATAGACGTGGCTCGGGTAGTCGGCATCCACAGATCCCACGCCGAAGATGGCAATGCTCATGCGCGACTGCAGTTCAAGGATGCGCTGAACACTGCGTTCATTCCACATGGCCGTCTTGGTGGCGGCGTGGTCGAAGAAGGCGGGAACGGGAAACTGTTCAACGCGTGCACCATAAGCGCTGCCGAACCTGCGCATGATGTCGCTCGCGTAGGTAATGCCGGTGGTCTGCATGTTGCCGGCGCCGTTGAGCTGGACGATCACGCTGTCATGCGTGATCTTCCGTGTGAGGTGCCGGCTGACAGCGCTGAGCGTGGAGCCCCAGGCGACCCCGATGATGGCGTTGGAGTCGACAAGCGGGCCGATGGTCCTTGCAGCCTGCATGGCCACCCTGTCAAGGGTCTCCGCCTCATTCAGTGTGTCCACCACCGGAACCACGTGGACATCCACCCGGTATTGGGCCCTGATCATGTTCTCCAGTTCCGGACCGGTGTCCAGCGGATTGCGGATCTGGATCTGGACCAGCCCGGTCTCCCGGGCAGCCGAAAGAAGCCGTGAAACCGTGGATCTTGAGGTCCTGAGCTCCCTGGCTATGGCGTCCATCGTCAGGTCCTGGAGGTAATACAGTTGTGCAGCCCTGAGGGCTTCTGAGTGGCGTGAGCGCGGCATTCGGCTTCCGTTCTGCACGTTTGTGCATAGTGCTTGACTCCATTTTCCATTACTCCAAACAATAGTGTTGAACGGCGCCGCGCTGTGAGGCGCGCCGCACAGGACCAAACCCAAAGGAGCAGATTTGGGAACCAACGATTCATCAGGCCATCCGGCCTCCAGCAGCCAGCGGTCATCAGTGCAGGGCCTGCGCAAGCGGCCCCGCGCGCAAGTCCTGATCATCGGCGGCGGGATCAACGGAGTCGGCACGTTCCGCGACCTTGCACTACAGGGCGTCGACGTTGCGCTCGTTGAACGGGGGGATTACTGCCAGGGGGCCAGCGGTGCATCGTCGCACATGATCCACGGCGGAATCCGGTACCTGGAGAACGGTGAGTTCCGGCTGGTCCAGGAGTCCGTCGTCGAACGCAACAGGCTCCTGCGCATCGCTCCCCACTACGTCAAACCGCTCCAGACCACCATCCCCATCTTCAGCACCTTCTCCGGCGTGCTGTCCGCGCCGCTGCGGTTCCTGACCCACAAGCAGCAGGGCAAACCGAAAGAACGCGGTGCCTTCCTGATCAAGCTTGGCCTGAGTATGTACGACTTCTTCTCACGCGACGGCGGGACGGTTCCGCGCCACCAGTTCCGCGGCCGGAAGCGCGCCCTGGCGGAGCTGCCGCGCCTGCACCCGGGCATCAAATACGCGGCAACCTATTTCGATGCCTCGGTCCACAACCCCGAGCGCCTTACCCTCGATGTACTCCAGGACGGCGAGAAGGCCGGCGCCAGCGGCGACAGCGACGCACGGGCCAGCAACTACCTCTCGCTCCTCTCCATGGGCGGCGCGGCAGGGAATTCGACGAGCCCGACCGGCGGCAGCACAGTCAAGCTGCGCGACGAGCTCACCGGAGAGGTCTTCGACTTCACGGCGGACGTTATCGTGAACACCACCGGCGCATGGGTGGACCTGACCAACCAGGCCATGGGCGCCGCGTCCGCCTTCATGGGCGGCACCAAGGGCTCGCACATCGTGCTGGACCACCCTGAGCTCCTCGAAGCCTGCAACGGCCGTGAAATCTTCTTTGAACACACCGACGGCCGGATTGTCCTCATCTATCCGATGGGAGACCGCGTCCTTGTGGGCACCACCGACGTGGACGCGGACATGGCCGAGGATGCCGTCTGCACCGACGCCGAGATCGACTACTTCTTCGACCTGATCGGCCACGTCTTCCCGGACGTCACCGTGAACCGGGACCAGATCGTCTACACCTTCGCCGGCGTCCGCCCGCTGCCGAAGCACGACGCCACCCAGCCCGGTTTCGTCAGCCGGGACTACCGGATCGAACGAAGGGCCGGCGGGCAGGAAACCGCAGCGGGCGGCAGCGGCGCCGTCGTACTCAGTTTGGTGGGCGGCAAATGGACGACTTTCCGGGCGCTGGCCGAGCACCTCACGAATGACGTACTCAAGGAACTGGGCCTGGAGCGGAAGATTTCGACGGCGAAACTCGCCATCGGCGGCGGCGCCGGATTCCCGGACACCGACGCGGGAATCCAGCAGTGGATCAAGGCGCATATGTCCGCCGGCCGCGACGCCGACCGGATCTCCGGACTGCTGACCCGCTACGGAACCCGCGCCGAAGAGGTCCTGCGGTACCTCGACGCCGGACCGGACCGGCTCCTGCACTCCACCCGGGAACTCAGCGTCCGCGAACTGGAGTT
This sequence comes from Arthrobacter oryzae, assembly GCF_037911235.1. Taxonomy (GTDB): domain Bacteria; phylum Actinomycetota; class Actinomycetes; order Actinomycetales; family Micrococcaceae; genus Arthrobacter; species Arthrobacter oryzae_E. Next base: position 157,842 of record NZ_JBBLYW010000065.1, on the reverse strand, counting down.
CATGGCACGGAACGAACAGGTGGGACACCTCGTCGACGTTTTGATCCGGCGCACCTCCCTGGCCTTCCGAGGGCTGGTGACCGGCGAGCTCCTCAACGAGGTGGCGGACGTCCTCGCTGGTCCGCTGGGCTGGGACACCGCCGCCAAAACAGCCGAAATCCGCTATGCCCAGGAGGTGCTTGAACGCTTCCACGGCGTCCAGGTCCACAGCCTGGTCGCTTAGAAAGCTTGCGTGCCCGGGCGGCGATGCCCGGGCGCAAGGGCTGCGCGGTTCCGCTGGAGGAGCACCCGGCGCAGCAGCCGGCCGGCATCGCAACAACGATGCCGGCCCCACAGCCCCTCAAATTCCCAGGGGCTGACAACAGAAAATAGAGGAGTCAAAGATGTCTCTTGGAATTGTTTTCCTTTCCGAAGTATTCGGAACCGCAATGCTTACCCTGCTGGGTTGCGGCGTTGTGGCAAACGTCGCGCTCAAAGGCACCAAGGGCAACAACGGCGGATTCTTGATGGTCACGTGGGGGTGGGGCATCGCTGTGTTCGCCGGCGTCTACGTCGCCGCCAGGTCCGGCGCGCACCTCAACCCGGCCGTGACCCTTGGCCTGCTGGTCAACGGAAAGGCGGAGTATGCTCCCGGCGTCAGCGTCGACTTCGCATCCACGCTGACCTACTTCGGCGGTGAATTCCTGGGCGCGTTCCTGGGCGCCGTGGTCATGTGGCTGGCCCACAAGCAGCACTTTGACGCCGAACCGGAACCCGCCAGCAAGCTCGCCGTGTTCTCCACCGGCCCCGCCATCCGCTCCACCCCCTGGAACCTGATCACCGAGATCATCGGCACGTTCGTGCTCGTCTTCGTCATCCTGACATTCGGCGGCACCCCCTCCGGCCTGGGCCCGCTCGCCGTGGCCCTGCTGGTTGTCGGCATCGGCGTGTCCCTCGGCGGACCCACCGGCTACGCCATCAACCCCGCCCGTGACCTTGGCCCGCGCATCGCGCACGCACTGCTCCCCATCAAGGGCAAGGGCTCCAGCGACTGGAGCTACTCCTGGATCCCGGTTGTCGGGCCGCTGGTAGGCGGCGGCCTGGCCGGCGCCGTGGCAGCGGTGGTCCCGATCATCGCCGCGGCAGCTTCCTGATCACTCCTGCGGACCAACAAAACCCCACCAAGCCCTTCAGACAACAGACAAGGACGTCAACATGAACCAGTACGTAATCGCCATCGACCAGGGCACCACCAGCACGCGCGCCATCGTCTTCGACCACAGCGGCAGCATCGTCTCCTCCGGCCAGATGGAACACGAGCAGATTTTTCCGCAGGCCGGCTGGGTGGAACACGACCCCGCCGAAATCTGGAACAACACCCGCGAGGTCATTGCCTCCGCACTGTCCAAGGCGAACCTGACCCGGCACGACATCGCCGCCGTCGGCATCACCAACCAGCGCGAAACGGCCGTGGTGTGGGACAAGACCACCGGTGAGGCCGTCTACAACGCCATTGTCTGGCAGGACACCCGGACCCAGGACATCGTGGATGAACTGGCCAAAGACGGCGGGCCGGAGCGCTTCAAGCAGAAGGTGGGCCTGCCGCTGGCCACGTACTTCTCCGGCACCAAGATCAAGTGGATCCTGGACAACGTCGAAGGTGCCCGCGCCAAGGCCGAAGCCGGCGACCTCGTCTTCGGCAACACGGACTGCTGGGTGCTGTGGAACCTCACCGGCGGAGTGGACGGCGGCGTGCACGTCACCGACGTCACCAACGCCTCGCGGACCATGTTCATGGACCTGGACACACTCTCCTGGGACCAGGAGATCCTGGATGCCTTCGGCGTTCCCGCTTCAATGATGCCGGCCATCAAGTCCTCCTCCGAGGTCTACGGCACTGTCCACACCTCACAACTGCTCCGCGAAACGCCGGTTGCCGGTATCCTGGGCGACCAGCAGGCGGCAACGTTCGGCCAGGCGGCGTTTGACGCCGGCGAGGCCAAGAACACCTACGGCACGGGCTGCTTCCTGATCTTCAACACCGGCGAGGAAATCGTCCACTCCAAGAACGGCCTGCTGACCACCGTGGGCTACAAGCTGGGAGACGCCGCCCCGCACTACGCGCTGGAAGGTTCCATCGCCGTCACCGGATCCCTCATCCAGTGGCTGCGGGACAACCTCGGCCTCATCAGCAGCGCCCCGGAAGTGGAGACGCTGGCCGCGGCGGTCAAGGACAACGGCGGCGTCTACATCGTGCCGGCGTTCTCCGGACTGTTCGCACCCTACTGGCGGTCCGACGCCCGCGGCGCCATCGTGGGCCTGACCCGCTTCGTCAACCGGAACCACATTGCCCGTGCGGCGCTGGAGGCTACCGCCTTCCAGACCCGTGAGGTGCTTGACGCCGTGAACGCGGACTCCGGTGTTCCGCTGACGGAGTTGAAGGTCGACGGCGGCATGGTCGCCAACGACGCCCTGATGCAGTTCCAGGCGGACATCCTGGGCGTTCCGGTGATCCGTCCGAAGGTTGTGGAAACCACGGCCCTCGGTGCCGCCTACGCCGCCGGGCTGGCCGTCGGCTTCTGGAAGGACCTGGGGGAGTGCTCGGCCAACTGGTCCGAGGACAAGCGCTGGGAACCGCAGATGGACGAGGCCGAGCGGGACCGCCAGATGCGCCTGTGGAAGAAGGCCGTCACGAAGTCCATGGACTGGGTCGACGAGGACGTGAAGTAGGCGTGAGTTGAAATGAGAGAGGGGCCGGTGACTCCCGCCCGCCCGCTTCGCGGTGCCCACCACACCATGGCGGGGAGTCACCGGCCCCTCTCTTCGCGCACCTGCCTACTTCAGCCGCTCGTGGCGACTTACGTTTAGCGGGCGCTGGAGGTGCGCTAAAGTAGTTCTATGCGTGCGATCCTTCTGCTTAGCTAGCCGCCCGGTATCCCGACCAAATACGGATTGCCGAGCGGCCGCCCCTCCATGTCGAGGGGCTTTTGTGTGTCTGGGGTTATCTCCCGGCCGCAAGCAGGGGGTCAGGGGCCGGGGCGGGACAGGACGCCGGGGCCGTACGAAAAGCGGTACAGAACAGAAGAGGGCAGCAGTGAGCGTTCAGCCGGAGACAGAGACCGGAACAGCAGCAGTCGCGACGGAAGGCCCTGAGGAGGGCACCTACAGCTTCGCCGCGATGGAGGCCAAATGGCCGCAGGTGTGGGAAGACCTCAAGGTGTTCACGCCGGTCGATGATGGCTCGCGCGAGCGCCGCTACGTCCTCGACATGTTCCCTTACCCCTCAGGCGACCTGCACATGGGTCACGCCGAAGCTTTCGCCATGGGTGACGTCGTCGCGCGCTACCTGCGCCAGAAGGGCTTCGACGTCCTGCACCCGATCGGCTGGGACTCGTTCGGCCTGCCGGCGGAGAACGCCGCCATCAAGCGCAATGCACACCCCAGCGAGTGGACCTACGCCAACATCGACACCCAGGCGGCGTCCTTCAAGCGCTACGCCATCTCGGCGGACTGGTCGCGGCGCCTGCACACGTCGGATCCCGAGTACTACCGCTGGACCCAGTGGCTGTTCAAGCGCTTCTACGAGCGCGGCCTGGCGTACCGCAAGGATTCACCGGTCAACTGGTGCCCCAAGGACCAGACCGTGCTGGCCAACGAACAGGTGGTCAACGGTGCGTGCGAACGCTGCGGCACCGCCGTGACCAAGAAGTCCCTGAACCAGTGGTACTTCAAGATCACCGAATACGCCGACCGCCTGCTGGACGACATGGACGAACTGCGCGGCCACTGGCCCGAGCGGGTCCTGGCGATGCAGAAGAACTGGATCGGCCGGTCCGAAGGTGCCCACGTCAACTTCGTCATTGAAGCCGACGGCGGCAAGCCCGCCAAGGATGTCACGGTCTTCACCACCCGTCCTGACACGCTGTACGGCGCCACGTTCTTCGTGGTCGCGGCCGACGCGCCGCTGGCCGTTGAACTGGTGACCGAGGCCCACGCTGCCGACCTGGATGCCTACCGCGAGCAGGTCAAGGCATTGTCCGAGATCGAACGTCAGTCCACGGAGCGCGAGAAGACCGGCGTGTTCACCGGCCGGTACGCCGTCAACCCGCTGAACGGTGAGAAGCTGCCGGTCTGGGCCGCTGACTACGTGCTGGCAGACTACGGTACGGGCGCCATCATGGCTGTTCCTGCCCACGACCAGCGCGACCTCGACTTCGCCAAGACGTTCGACCTGCCTGTCCGTGCAGTGCTGGACACCGGCGAGGACGACCCCGCCGTGACGGGAACGGCCACCGCGGGCGAGGGCACGCTGATCAACTCCGGCAGCCTGGACGGGCTGCCCAAGTCCGAAGCCATTCCGGCAGCGATCGCCATGCTGGAAAAGCAGGGCACGGGCGAGAAGTTCGTCAACTTCCGCCTGCGTGACTGGCTGCTCAGCCGCCAGCGCTTCTGGGGCACGCCCATCCCGATCATCCACTGCCCTGCCTGCGGTGAGGTTCCTGTACCTGACGAGCAGCTGCCCGTCACCCTGCCGGCCGACCTGCGCGGCGAAGACCTGTCCCCGAAGGGCACCTCCCCGCTGGCCGCTGTCGAGGCCTGGGTCAACGTTGAGTGCCCCAACTGCCACGGTCCCGCAAAGCGCGACACTGACACCATGGACACGTTTGTCGACTCGTCCTGGTACTTCCTGCGGTTCGTTTCCCCGCAGTACACCGGGGGCCCCTTCGATCCTGAGAAGATCAACGACTGGATGCCCGTTGGCCAGTATGTGGGCGGCGTGGAGCATGCCATCCTGCACCTGCTGTACGCGCGGTTCTTCACCAAGGTCATCCACGACCTGGGCATGATCGACGCCGATGAGCCATTCAGCGCCCTGCTCAACCAGGGCCAGGTCCTCAACGGGGGCAAGGCCATGAGCAAGTCCCTGGGCAACGGTGTTGACCTCGGCGAGCAGCTGGACAAGTTCGGCGTGGACGCCGTGCGCCTCACCATGATCTTCGCCTCCCCGCCGGAGGACGACGTCGACTGGGCGGACGTTTCACCGTCGGGCTCTGCGAAGTTCCTGGCCCGGGCCTGGCGCCTGGCACAGGACGTCACCAGCACGCCCGGCACGGACCCCGCCGAGGGAGACCGCGCCCTGCGGTCCGTCACGCACCGCACCATCGCCGACGCCGCCGCGCTCCTGGACAGCAACAAGTTCAACGTGGTGGTGGCCAAACTGATGGAGCTGGTCAATGCGACCCGCAAGACCATAGATGCAGCTTCAGGGGCAGGCGGGGCGGATCCGGCGGTCCGCGAAGCCGTGGAAGCCGTGGCCGTCATCCTGAGCCTGTTTGCGCCCTACACAGCCGAGGACATGTGGAACGTTCTGGGGCACCCCGCCTCCGTCGCCAATGCCGGCTGGCCCGCCCACGACGAAGCGCTTCTGGTACAGGAAACAGTGACTGCCGTGGTCCAGGTCCAGGGCAAGGTCCGTGACCGCCTCGAGGTTTCCCCGGAGATCGGCGAGGACGAACTGCGGGAACTGGCCCTCAAGTCGGAGAACGTCCAGCGCGCCCTCGACGGGCGGGGTATCCGCACGGTCATCGTGCGTGCCCCTAAACTGGTCAACATCGTCTCGGCGTAGCCGGGGCACCGGCCGCCGGTATTGCCGGCGGCCGGCCATGAGGTTCGACCGGACAGCAGGGGGACGCCGTGAACGACCGTGAGCCGCCCGGCTGGCCGTGGCTGAAGGAACGGCTGATCCGCCTGCGGCAGTCTTCCCGAACGGGAGCTGCATCGGGATCCGCGCCCGAAGCAGTGGAGGCGGCCGCCGTCGTGCGTACCGCGGTGGTCACCGATTCCGCCGCCGCCCTTCCTGCCGACTGGGTCAGGGACTTCGCCGCCGACGGGCGGCTTACCGTGGTTCCCATGCCCGTGATGGTGGGGCCGGAGATCTACGGCGAAGGCGAAGACGACATCACCGAGACCATTGCGGTGGCGCTGGCCACGGGCACGCCGGTCAAGACGTCACGCCCGTCGCCCGGCCAGTTCGAGCAGGCGTATCTTGCGGCGCAGCGCCACGGCTTCGAAGCGGTGGTCTCCGTGCATATCTCCGGAGCACTCTCCGGCACTGCCGACTCCGCCAGGCTCGCCGCGTCCCGCGTGAACATCCCCGTGGAAGTGGTCGACTCGAAAACGGTGGGCATGGCGCTGGGCATGGGCGTGCAGAGTGCAGTGATCGCGGCTGCCGACGGCCGGGCAGCAGCTGAAGTGCGCGCCTTCGCCGAAGAACGGCTGACCCGCACCAAAGTGTATTTCTATGTCCCCAGCCTGGAACAGCTGCGCCGCGGTGGCCGGATCGGAGCGGCCGCGTCCCTCTGGGGCACGATGTTTGCCATCAAGCCGATCCTCGCCGTGGAGGACGGGAAGATCGTTCCGCTGGAGAAGGTCAGGTCGGCCATACGGGCCGTTGCACGGCTCGAGGAAATCGTGGTTGCCGATGCCGCGGGACGGTCGTCCGGCCAGGCCCGCCTGGCGGTCCACCATTTCGGCAACCCCGGGGAAGCCGCCGAGCTGGCGGACAGGCTTGCGGCCTCGCTCCCGGACGTGCCCCCGGCGCAGATCAGTTCGCTTCCGGCCGTCCTCGCCGCCCACGCGGGACTGGGGGTCCTCGCCGTGATCGTGGGGGAGAGCAGCACGCCGCAGAAGGAACCCGCTCTGGCCCAATAGCGGCGCCGGTAGTACAGTCTCCCCACCGAGCAAGCTCTCCGCCGAGCAAGGAGGCTCCCATGACAATGCAGGTGCACCACGTGGCGCAGTTCGACAAGGACGTGTCGGAGGAAGTGACCAACTGGCTGAAGTATCTCAAAGGCCAGGTAACCAGCGTCCAGTTCCTCACCACCACGGTTCCCGACCCGAAGGCCCCGGACTCCTGGCGTGTCCAGTACGAGGCCTACATCACCTACCAGAAGTAGCCTTCCTATACCAACCGGCTCAGGGGCTGCAGGTCACCGTGTCGCGGTTGTAGAGGCTTTTCTCGAGGACGCTGATGCTGTCCGACACAACGGTGCAGGTGGCGCCGTCCGGGAAGGAATAGACGCTGGTTGCGCCGGTCTTGATGACATTCGGATCGAAGGACCAGGGACTTTCGTAGTAGGAAAACACGCTGACGAACTTGTGCGTGTTGTCCACGGTGATTGTTTCGCCGTCCGGGGAAGTCTGGGTGGCGCTGACCTGGCCGCTTCCCTGGAAGACGGCGACTCCGCTGGGCGTCCGGACCTCGATGTGGCGTTCCGAGCCCGTCTGGCAGAACGTCCAGCCGGAGACCTCATCCGTGATGCACGAGGAGGTTTCGGTGAACTGCGTACCGTCGCTGCTTGCGGCGCCTGCCGGCACCGCCCCGGCCGCAAACACCAGCACCAGACCCACTCCGCAACCGGAAAAGAGCAAAGACTTTTTCGACACTATGACCGCCCCCATCGCTCAGACCTGCCCCCGATTTTCGGAGGCCGGGCAAAATCGTAAACCTGAGCCGCCGTCGGGTCAATATCTCCAGTGAATGGCGAAAAGCCCTATTCGCGATCGGGAGGTGTGGCGCGCTGCGCTTTCCACATACGGCCGTTCCCACTGTCTGTTCCGGGATTGTTCTCCTAGCGTGGGCTGTATGTCACGCCGGAACGCGGAAGCGGGAGCACCTGCCGCGGCCACCCGTGCACGGCGGCGCCTGACTGCTTCCCTTGGCCCGGCCGGCGCCGGTGATGACGGAACTGCGCCGGAGACCGGGAACGCAGGGTTGACGGGACTCCTGCAGCACGTCGCCGGAACTCCCGACAGTCAGACCTTCACGTACGACGGCGGTGCGCGGCCGGCATCCGGAGGCATCGACACGTCCGCCGCTACCGGGACGCCGGCGCCGGCGAATATCAGGTGGCGTACCGGACTCCGGGTTGCGGTAGTGCTGGGCATTCTCAGTCTCCTGCTGGGCGGATGGTTCTGGTGGGACGTTGCAGTCAGCCGTCCCCACGTGGTGCCTCTCAGCGATGTCAGCAGTCCGGACGCGCGCGGGCAGCCGGAAGGAGATGCTGGTGCCGGACCCGCGGAGGCCGGCGGCCCGCAACGTGGAGGGCAGGCCTCGAATGCCACATCCGGCGCCAAAATCGTGGTCCATGTTGCGGGGGCGGTGAACAGGGCAGGTGTTGTGGAACTGCCGCCGGGCAGCCGGATCCACGAGGCGATCGCCGCGGCGGGTGGCAGCGGCCCCGGGGCGGACCTCAACCGCCTGAACCTGGCCGCTGTGCTGACTGACGGCCAGAAGATTTACGTTCCGCAGATTGGCGATCCGGCAGATGCCCCCGGGACAGCAGCCGGCGAAACCGGGGCCGGCGACGGCGGGTCCGGAGCAGGATCCGGCGAACCGGGAGCGGACGGCGCGAAAATCGACCTGAACTCGGCGTCCGCAGAGGAACTGGGCGCTCTGCCACGCGTGGGTCCCGTCCTGGCCCAGCGCATCGTGGACTGGCGCAAGGAACATGGGAGGTTCAGTTCCGTTGAAGAACTGGACGCCGTGGACGGCGTTGGGCCCAAGATGCTGGAAGCGCTGCTGCCCCTAGTGCGGATCTCCTGAGATGGGCAGGCCCAGTCCCTGGCAGCGCTTCGTCGACGCAGCCGTCCGGGGTGAGCGGGACGCCGTCCGGGGTGAGCGGGACGCCGCCAACCCGCTGCTGCCGCAGGCTACGCAAGACTCGGTGGCTGCACCACAAACAGGATCGGCTGTCCGCGCCGCCGGGATCAGGGATATCCTGCCGCGGACATCGGCAGGACTGCGCGGCAGGCTTGCCGCACTCCTGCTTCCCGGGCCCGGGGAAAGGGCAGGGGGCACAAGGCAAGTTACTGCGTCCGGAACCGGCGACAGGCCGCGGCGCCGGACCGACCTACGGTTGGCGCCTCCCGCCCTCCTCGCCTGGGCGGCGGCCGTCGCGGGCGTCTGGCTGCCGCTCCCGGCGCTCAGCGTCCTGATCGGGGGACTGCTCCTGGCGGCCGCCGTGCTGCTTGTGGCGATCCGCCGTGGACGCCGCCGCGTCCCCGGGACTGGGAAAGTAGCCCGCAGTTTCCTGGCCACCCTGACTGGTGCCCTGCTGCTGGCGGCAGCCGTCGCGTCCCACTCGGCGATTGCCGCATCGCAGAAACATGACGGGCCTGTGGCCGATGCCGTTACGGCCGGGGCTGCCGTGGTGGTTGAGGCGGAGATCGCCGGGCCGCCGCGCCAGCTCAAGGTTCCCGGCCGCGCGGGGTCGGACCGGTGGGCAGTCCAGGCCACGGCGTTCGGGATCATTGCCAAGGGCGCCTTCATCAGGGGAGATGCCCGCCTGCTGATAGTGGGCGGAGCAGAGTGGCAGCACGTGGTCCCCGGCGAGCGGATCCGGACGACTGGGAAGCTGAGGCCGGCCGAAGACGGCCAAACGCAGGCGGGCACCCTGGCCGCCACCACGGGCCCGGTCACCACGGTTGCCGCTTCGGTGTTGCAGGAGGGGCCCGGAGCCCTGCGAAAAGGTTTCGCGGCGGCTGCGGAATGGATCGGCGGGGATGCCCGCGGCCTGCTGCCCGGTATGGTCACGGGTGACACGAGCTTCCTTGATGAACAGCTCGAGAGTGCCATGAAAACCGTGGGAATGACCCACTTGACGGCTGTCAGCGGGGCAAACTGCAGCCTCATCCTGGGGGCCCTCCTGCTCGCGGCCAGAACGTTTCGCCTCCCCAGAGCTCCTGCTGCCGCAGTTGCCCTCGGCGGCCTGGCACTGTTCGTCCTGATGGTGGGTCCGGACGCGAGTGTCCTCCGCGCAGCGCTCATGGGAGCGATCGGACTGGTGTCCCTGTCCGGTGGCCGGACCGGACGCGGACTCAGTTTCCTCAGCCTCGCGGTGATCGGTCTCCTCGTGGCAGATCCGGCGCTCGGGACCAGCTTCAGCTTCCTGCTGTCCGTTCTGGCAACGCTCGGCATCGTGGTGGCCGGGCCGCGGATGATGGAATGGCTGCCACCCGTTGTCCCGCGCTGGCTGGCCGCCGGCCTTGCCGTCCCGCTGTCCGCACAGCTTTTTTGCGGGCCGGTGATAGTCCTGCTGCAGCCGCAGTTTTCGTCTTACGCGCTACTTGCAAACATGGTGGCGGCACCCTTGGTGGCACCGGTGACCACCCTCGGTACCGCCGCCGTCCCGGTGGTGCCACTTGCCCCGGGCTTGGCTACCGTTCCCATCGCATTTGCGGGTGTCTGCTCGGCCGGAGTCGCTGCCGTTGCCAGGTTCTTCGCTGCCTTGCCCGGTGCAGCCCTGCCGTGGCCGGAGGGGCCGTTCGGCGCGGCCACCATGGCGTCATTCTCGGCCTGCATCGTGCTGATGCTCTGGGCCATTCTGCACCCCCGTGCGGTGTGGCGGCTGGTCCTGGCTTTGCATCAAAAGACCAGCGATCTGCTGGAGCTGTGGCTGCCATCCGCCGGCTTGGACGAGCGCCGCGGCCGTGGGAGTCTTAGAGGTATTAATCCGATGTCCGGGAGGAACCAAGAGTGGCCGCTGCGCAAAAAGCACGATCCAAGCCGGCGACGTCGGCGACGGCCACGTGGCGCGATGTGACCCCCGCCCTTGTGGTGCTGATCGGCGGGCCCGAAGAGTATCTCGGCATCCGCGCGATGGACCGCATCAGGTCACAGGTCCGGGAAGCCCACCCCGATGTTGAAATCACCAGGCTCAACGCGGGAAGCTACGAGCCCGGCTCCCTCGCCATGAACGTCAGCCCGTCGCTGTTCGGCGAATCCAAGCTGATCGAGGTGGAGTCCGCGGAAGCCATGAATGACGCGTTCCTGGCAGATGCCCTCAAATACCTGGCAAACCCCGAACCGGACGCCGTCCTGGTGGTCCGCCACGGGGGTGGCGTCCGGGGCAAGAAACTGCTCGATGCCATCAAGTCGGCCGGCTGGCCGGTGGTCGATTGCCAGCCGTTGAAGAAGGACGCCGACAAGTCAGCGTTCGTTACAGCGGAATTCCGCGCGGCCTCCCGCCGGATCGAGCCGGAAGCCGTCCATGCGCTGGTCAATGCGGTGGGTGCCAACCTCTCGGAACTCGCCGCGGCATGCAGCCAGCTCATCGCGGACGCTGCCACAGCTGTTGATACGGACATGGTGGACCGCTACTACGGCGGACGGATCGAGGCGACGGCCTTCAAAGTCGCCGACGCCGCGTTGGCAGGCAACGCCCCGCTGGCGCTCTCCACGCTGCGGCACGCCCTTGCAACGGGCGCGGACCCTGTTCCGCTGGTGGCTGCCCTGGCCGCCAAACTCCGTACGGTCGCGAAAGTTGCCGGTGCGCAGGGTTCTTCGGCCCAGATCGCGCGGCAACTGGGCATGCAGCCGTGGCTGGTGGAACAGGCACAGCGGGACGTCCGCCGCTGGACGCCGGACGGCCTGGTCCGCTCGATCCAGGTGACTGCCGAAGCGGACGCTCAGGTCAAGGGCCTGTCCCGTGATCCGGTGTACGCGGTGGAGCACGCTGTCACCGTGATCGCCACGTCGGTCCGCCGCAACTAGTTCTGAGCCGGCCTTAAATGGATGTGGCCGGCACCCCGTCAGGGGTGCCGGCCACGATCATCAGTTCAGTTGAACTGGAAAACCTTAGAGTGCGTTGACCTTCTTGGAGATCGCCGACTTGCGGTTTGCAGCGTTGTTCTTGTGAAGAACGCCCTTGCTGACAGCCTTATCCAGCTTACGGCTTGCAGCAACCAGCGCAGCAGCAGCGGCATCCTTGTCGGTGGACTCAACGGCGGTGTTGACGGCGCGGATGGCCGTCTTCAGCTCGGACTTGACTGCGTTGTTACGCAGGCGAGCCTTCTCGTTGGTGAGGATGCGCTTCTTCTGGGACTTGATATTAGCCACGTGTGAACTCTCTTTTTAATGCGGAAATGGTCTAGAGGGCTTTCAGATTGGCCATTGACTGAGCGGCGTGGGGATACCTATGGCGGCCAACCATCAGTGGCCGTCGACCTGCACGGACACACAGCTGTCAATAATAGCAGACGCGCTGCAATGCCGGTGTTCTCCTGCCGCTTTCGGTGAGACGATCCCTATTTCCAGCCGTTGAGCTCGCGGAGGGCCGTCGAGACGCTGTCGAAGCGCTGCCGGTCCAGGACGGCGCCTTCCCGGCGGATGTCATCCGGGCTGATCTGGACGATGCGGTCCAGCTTGGCTTCGCTGGGACGCCGCTGCCGGTCCCAGCTGCCCGTGCCGATCTCCACGTAGCTCTCGTCATCACGGCGGTCCTGGTCGTGGTCCTTGCTGGTGAGCATCAGCCCCAGCAGATAGCGCCCGCGGCTTCCGATCAGGAGCACCGGCCGGTCCTTGCCCCGGGAGTGGTCCTCTTCATACGGGACCCACGTCCACACAACTTCGCCCGGTTCCGGTTTGCCGTTGGGGGAGGGGGCGTACTTGATAGTCGCGGTGCCCGTGAAGTCACCCGGGTATTTACCGCTGATGCCGGCGACGGCGTCGCGCGGCGGTGTGGACCGGGAGGGTGTTGTGCGGGCAGGCGTTGGGCGGGTTTCCGTGCGTGGGGCAGGTGCTGCAGGGCGCCCGTCCAGAAGGCGCAAGGCGGTGCGGACAGCCCTGCCGAGGGAGCGGAGGTTAAAAGCCATCCTGCAACGATACTGTGCCGCCGGACGCCGCCGGGGGGCATTCCCTCGGACCGGTCGTGCTAACAATGCACTGTGTGGCGGCTGGACGTGGGACACTAGAAGTCCATGTGCGGCCGGTCGCGCGATGGCCTTGGCCATCTTGAGCACAGCCGCGGAAATGCCAACAGTAAGGACCCTGCGTGTCTCCCATGGCCCGCACCGCCCCGGTGCCCGCCGCAACAGATCCGGCCATCATCCGGAACTTCTGCATCATTGCGCACATTGACCACGGCAAGTCCACGCTGGCCGACCGCATGCTGCAGTACACCGGCGTCGTTCAGTCCCGCGACATGAAGGCCCAGTATCTGGACCGCATGGACATCGAACGTGAGCGTGGCATCACCATCAAGTCCCAGGCTGTCCGCATGCCCTGGGAAGTTGAGGGCACCAGCTACGCGCTGAACATGATCGACACTCCCGGGCACGTCGACTTCACCTATGAGGTCTCCCGCTCGCTCGCGGCCTGCGAGGGTGCTGTGCTGCTTGTTGACGCGGCGCAGGGCATCGAGGCGCAGACCCTGGCCAACCTGTACCTGGCGATGGAGAACAACCTCACCATCATTCCGGTCCTGAATAAGATCGACCTCCCCGCTGCCCAGCCCGAGAAGTACGCGGAGGAACTCGCCAGCCTGATCGGCGGAGACCCCGATGAAGTGCTGCGTGTGTCCGGCAAGACGGGCATGGGAGTCGAGGTCCTGCTGGACAAGATCGTCCGCGACCTGCCGGCCCCCGTGGGTGACCCGAACGCCCCCGCCCGCGCCATGATCTTCGACTCGGTCTACGACACCTACCGCGGGGTTGTCACGTACGTCCGCGTGGTCGACGGCATGCTGCACCCTCGCGAACGCATCCAGATGATGTCCACCCGCGCCACTCACGAACTCCTTGAGATCGGAGTCAGCTCCCCGGAGCCCACACCGTCCAAGGGCCTCGGCGTCGGCGAAGTGGGCTATCTCATCACGGGCGTGAAGGATGTCCGCCTGTCCAAGGTGGGCGATACCGTCACCAACCTTGCCAAGCCTGCCGCCGAATCCCTCCCGGGGTACGCGGACGCCAAGCCCATGGTCTTCTCCGGGCTGTATCCGCTGGACGGCACGGACTACCCGGTGCTCCGCGATGCGTTGGAGAAGCTGATGCTCAACGACGCCGCGCTGGTGTACGAGCCGGAAACCTCGGCCGCGCTGGGCTTCGGGTTCCGGGTTGGCTTCCTTGGCCTGCTGCACCTGGAAATCACCCGTGAACGCCTCGAACGCGAGTACAAGCTGGACCTGATTTCCACGGCACCCAACGTGGAATATCAGGTGACCCTGGAGGACAAGAAGGTTGTCCACGTCACCAACCCCAGCGAATACCCCACCGGCAAGATCGCCGAGGTCCGGGAACCGATGGTCTCCGCCACCATCCTGGCGCCGAACGAGTTCGTGGGTGCGATCATGGAGCTGTGCCAGAGCCGCCGCGGCGTGATGGGCGGCATGGACTACCTTTCCGAGGACCGGGTGGAAATCCGGTACCGGCTGCCGCTGGCCGAAATCGTTTTCGATTTCTTCGACATCCTCAAGTCCAAGACCCGTGGGTACGGCTCGCTGGACTGGAAGGCCGACGGCGACCAGGTTGCCGACCTTGTGAAGGTTGACATCATGCTCCAGGGCGAACAAGTGGACGCCTTCAGCGCCATCACCCACCGGGACAAGGCCTACGCCTACGGCGTGATGATGACCACCAAGTTGCGTGAGCTCATCCCTCGCCAGCAGTTCGAAGTGCCCATCCAGGCGGCCATCGGATCCCGGATCATAGCCCGTGAAAGCATCCGCGCCATCCGCAAGGACGTCCTGGCCAAGTGCTACGGCGGTGACATCACGCGTAAGCGCAAACTTCTGGAAAAGCAGAAGGAAGGCAAGAAGCGCATGAAGATGGTGGGCCGCGTGGAAGTGCCGCAGGAAGCCTTCATCGCAGCCCTCACCACGGACGAATCCAAGGACAAGGCCAAGAAGTAGTGATGACCGTGGCCGGTACCTCCGAAGGCCGCAGCAATGCCTAGCGTCCTACCCCTGGGTGACCCCGCGCCGTCGGACGGCCTGCTTCCCGGGCAGGCTGCTGACGGCGCTGCCGGGCGGGCATTCGGGCTCTATGTCCACATCCCCTTCTGCGCCGTCCGCTGCGGGTACTGCGACTTCAACACCTACACGGCGACCGAGCTCGGCGGCGGGGCGTCGCAGGATGCCTACGCTTCCACGGCCATCGCCGAGGTAGAGTTCGCCGCCAAGGCGCTGCAGGCCAGCGGGCTGCCGGCCCGGCAGCTCGGCACGGTCTTTTTCGGCGGCGGCACCCCCACACTGCTGCCCGCGGAGGACCTTGCCCGGATCCTCACCGCCGCAATATCGGAATGGGGGCTGGCGCCCGGCGCCGAAGTCACCACGGAAGCCAACCCGGATTCCGTCACCCCGGAGTCGCTGCAGCTGCTGGCTGATGCCGGTTTCACCCGCGTTTCCTTCGGGATGCAGTCTGCTGTCCCGCACGTCCTCAAGGTCCTGGACCGCACCCACACGCCCAGCCGCGTGCCGCAGGTGGTGCAGTGGGCCAGGGACGCCGGCCTTGCCGTCAGCCTCGACCTGATCTACGGCACCCCGGGCGAGTCTCTTGAGGACTGGCGGTACTCGCTCGAAACCGCTTTGTCTTACGGGCCTGACCACATCAGCGCCTACGCGCTGATCGTGGAGGACGGCACCAAACTGGCTGCCCAGATCCGCCGCGGCGAGGTGCCCGGAATCGACGACGACGACCACGCGGCAAAGTACGAACTCGCCGACGAACTCATCACCGCCGCCGGCCTGGCCTGGTACGAGGTCAGCAACTGGGCCCGCACGCCGGAGCAGGCGTGCCGGCACAACCTGGCATACTGGCGCGGAGACGACTGGTGGGGGATCGGCCCCGGAGCTCATTCACACGTCGGCGGAGTCCGCTGGTGGAACGTGAAGCACCCCACCGCCTACGCGGGCAGGCTCGCCGCCGGGGCATCGCCTGCGGCCGGCAGGGAAACGCTCGATGCCGGGACCCGCAACGTTGAGCGCGTGATGCTGGAGGCCAGGCTCAGCAGCGGACTCAAGGTGTCAGAGCTGGAAACGTCCGGGCGGCACGCCGTCGCCGGTCTGATCGCGGATGGCCTGGTGGACCCCGCAGACGCCTTCCGGGGCCGGCTTGTCCTCACGCTGAAGGGACGGCTTCTCGCCGACGCCGTAGTCAGAAGGATCCTGCCCGACTAAGCTGCCGGCCCGGTCAGTTGCGGGATCCGGCCGGTTACTTGATCCAGCGCAGGTTGTAGTCGTAGCGGTGCGGCTGGCCACGGTTTACATGGATCCCGGCTGCCACCGAGAAGCACGTCACGGCGATCCAAATCAGTGTGGCCAGCACCGCGAAAATGTTGCCCACCACGGGCAGCATCACCAGGACGTTGCAGATGACGGCGGCGATCGTGGGAGGCAGGGTGAAGTTCAGGGCTTCCTTGGATTCCTGCGCCGTGAACGGCCCGCGCTCCTTGAAAATAAGGTAGATCAACAGCGACGGGACGCACCCGAGGATGCCGCCGAAGTGGGCGAGGGTTGCCCACTGCCGGTCTTCATTGGCCGTCAGCGGCAGGGCATTGGCGGGGACACCATGATACTGGGGCTGGCCATGGCCGGCCTGATTGTCCCGTTGTTCGCGTGCGTCTTCTGCCACGGTGTCGTCCTTCGGATTGCAGTGGTGCGGTGGATCCCGGAAAAGCAGCGCCGCCACGAAAGCAACAACCGCCGTATCAAGAATACTGGCTCAGGAGCGCAACTTCGCCCTACGGGACCGTAAGGAAGTCGATGACCTCTTCCACCCGGCCCAGGAGCGACGGTTCCAGGTCCGCGTAACTGCGGACTGCACCCAGCAGCTTCTGCCAGCCGAGGCCGATGTCTTCCTTGGTCTCGTGCGGCCAGCCGAAAGCCGTCAGGATCCCGGTCTTCCAGTCCACGCCCCGCGGGATGACCGGCCACGCGTCAATGCCGAGGACGGCCGGCCGGATGGCCTGCCACACGTCCACGTACGGGTGGCCCACAATCAGGACGTTGCCGGCAGCGCCAGGGGACGCCATTACGGCGTCTGCGATCCGTGATTCCTTGGAATTGGCAACCAGATGGTCCACGAGCACCCCCAGCCGCCGGCCGGGGCCGGGCCGGAAGGCGGCCACTGCCGCGGTGAGGTCGTCAATGCCGTGCAAAGGCTCGACGACGATGCCCTCGACGCGCAGGTCGTCACCCCAGACTTTTTCCACGAGTTCGGCGTCGTGCTTGCCTTCCACCCAGATGCGGCTGGCTTTGGCCACTTGCGCGCGCTGGCCCGCCACCCGCACGGAACCGGACGCCGTCCGGCCGGCTGCCGCGGAAGCTGCCTGGACGCGGGGCGCAGGGGGCATCAGCCGGATCGGCAGGCCTTCCAGGAGGAACCCGTATCCGAGGCGGAACGTACGTGACTTGCCGCGCCGGTCCTCCAGGGCCACAACGTGCATGCCGCCGGACTTTTCCACCCGGGTGACAGCCCCCACCCAGCCGGACTGGACGTCTTCCAGCACCATGCCACGCTCAACCGGCACTTCGGGAAGCTCCGCTTTCCGGGGGGCCGTGATGTCTTGCGGGCCCCAGTTCTGGTACGACATCGGATAGACACAACCTTGCGCTAGAAAAAGTGAAACAGAAAGTGAAACAGGAGAACTGAACAGGCCGGCCCTGGCTCCATGGAGTGCACGTCCAGTTCCGCGCCGGAGTTTCGCCCGGAGCGGTACCAATGCTAACAACGGGGCGACTCATATTAGACTGGTTAGCACTTAGACATGACGAGTGCTAACGGGTGCCCGGGAATGTGCGCATGGCGCCGTGCCGGGGCCGCAGCCCGGCAAAGCCGATCGGAGGTGGAGAATGAGCGAACCACGCAAGCTTGAAGTATTGCGCGCCATCGTGGAGGACTACGTCCATTCCCGCGAACCTGTGGGCTCCAAGGCACTGGTGGAGAGGCACCACCTTGGGGTCTCCAGTGCCACCATCCGCAATGACATGGCAGCGCTGGAAGACGAGGGCCTGATCACGGCGCCGCACACCAGCGCCGGCCGCATCCCCACGGACAAGGGCTACCGGCTGTTCGTCGACCAGATTTCCGCCGTCAAGCCACTGTCGCAGGCTGAGCGCCGCGCCATCCAGACGTTGCTGGAAGGGTCGGAGGACCTGGACGATGTCCTGGAGCGCACCGTGCGGCTGCTGTCGCAGCTGACCAACCAAGTGGCCGTGGTGCAGTATCCGCACCTCAGCCGCGCCATGGTGCGGCACATCGAGTTTGTGCTGCTGGCCCCGCGCCAGGTCTTGGCCGTTCTCATTGCGGACACCGGAAAGGTCGAGCAGCGGGTCATAGACGTCGGGCAGGAACTCAGCGACGAGGCCCTCGCAGGACTCAGGTCACGGTTCCTGAAGAGCCTGGCGGGGACGCCGCTGAGCCTGCTCCCGCAGGCGCTGCCCGCCGTCGTCGCCAGCTGTGAACCCTCCCGCCGGCATGCCGCCCAGGCCCTGGCCCGCGGCCTGGACGCCCTTGCCAACAGCACCCGCGAGGAGCGGATGGTCATGGCCGGCACCGCCAACCTCGCACGGTCCAACGTTGATTTTCCGCTGAGTATCGGCCCGGTCCTCGAGGCCCTCGAGGAACAGGTGGTGATGCTCCGCCTCCTCAGCGAAATGGCGCAGGACCCCCGCGGCGTGACCGTCAGCATCGGCCGGGAGAATCCGTACGACGGCCTTGCGGAAGCCTCGGTGGTGGCCACGGGCTACGGTCCCGGTTCCAGCGCCAAGGTGGGCGTACTCGGCCCCACCCGGATGGACTATCCCACCACCATGGCCGCGGTCCGTGCCGTGGCACGCTACCTTTCCAGGATCCTCGGACCGTAAACGGTAATACATCAGCCACCCAGGCCTTCCGTGTCCCGGCTTCCGGGGGACGGCAGCAGCATCATAGACACCAAAGGCATTACAGGCAGTACAACCAGGAAGAGATACGAACTTTGAGCAGCCACTACGACGTTCTTGGAGTCTCACCCGAAGCGACGGGCGAAGAGATCAAGAAGGCCTACCGAAAGCTTGCGCGCACCTTGCACCCGGACGTGAACCCGGGTGAGGATGCGTCAGACCGCTTCAAAGCCGTCACGCACGCCTATGAAGTGCTGTCCGACCCGCAGAAGCGACGTGTCTATGACACCACCGGCAACGAGAACGGCACCGATAACGGGTTCGGCGGGGCCGGCTACTCGGGACAGGGCTTCGCCTTCCAGGACATCTTCGACACCTTCTTCGGCGCCGGCGGCTCGGCCGGCCCGGCCTCGCGGGTCCGCCGCGGGCAGGACGCCCTCATCAGCGTCCGCATCGACCTCCGCGACGCCGTCTTCGGGGTCAACAAAAAGCTGGAAGTGGACACTGCCGTCACGTGCCCCACCTGTGAAGGCTCCTGCTGCCAGCCCGGGAGCCACCCCGTGCGGTGCGACATCTGCGGCGGCAGCGGCCAGGTCCAGCGGGCCGTCCGCTCCATCCTGGGCCAGGTCATGACTGCCGCGCCCTGCGGCTCCTGCGAAGGCTTCGGAACCGTCATCAAGGATCCCTGCAACGAGTGCAACGGACAGGGCCGCATCCGCAGCCGCCGTTCACTGACGGTCAAGGTCCCTGCCGGCGTCGCCACCGGAACGCGCATCCAGCTTGGCGGCCAGGGCGAAGCCGGACCCGCCGGCGGACCCTCCGGCGACCTGTACGTGGAGATCCGGGTCAACAACGACGCCACCTACGTACGCGACGGCGACGACCTCCACGCGACCCTGCACATCCCGATGACTGCCGCAGCCCTCGGCACCGAGCTCAGCCTGGATACTTTTGACGGCCAGCAGGAGATCGACGTCAAAGCGGGCACCCAGTCCGGTGAGGTCATCACCCTGCGCGGGCTCGGGGTCACCCACCTCCGGGGCTACGGCCGCGGCGACCTGAAGGTTCACCTGCAGGTCGAGACCCCTGCCAAACTTGATGCCGCTCAGGAAGACCTGCTCCGGCAGCTCGCCAAACTGCGGGGCGAGCAGTACACCGAGGGAAAACTCTCCGCCAGCGGCGGAGTCTTCGCCAAGCTGCGGGACCGGCTCGGTAACCTGTAGCGGTGAGCAACCCGGTCTTTTTCGCAACACCGGGGGCCTTGGACGAACAGGTCCCCGGTTCACGCTTTGTCCTGCAGGGTGCGGAGGCGCGTCATGCGGTCACCGTCAAGCGGATCACCGTAGGGGAGTCCGTTGACATAGCGGACGGTGCCGGCAAGAGGCTCACCGGTACCGTCGCCGCCGTCGGCCACGCTGAACTGACGGTGGAATGTTCGGTCCTCGAAACGGAGGAGCGCCCGGACCTGCGCCTGGTCCTGGTCCAGGCGCTGGCAAAAGGGGACCGCGACGAACTCGCCGCTGAAACAGCCACCGAACTGGGGATCGACGCCATCATCCCGTGGCAGTCGGAACGCTCCATCGTCCGGTGGAAGGGGGAACGCGCCGCCAAGGCCCACGCCAAGTGGCAGTCCGTGGTGACTGCTGCCGCCAAACAGGCGCGGCGGGCGTGGATTCCCGAGGTTCGTGCCGCCGTCGACGGTTCCGGGCTGCAGGCCGCGGTTTCCGCGGCGGACCTGGCGATCATCCTCCACGAGGATGCCGTCCGTCCGCTCCGAAGGGTCCTGGAGTCATGGCGCGACGGCGACGGCGGGACGCCGGTTTCGGTGCCCCGCGAAATACTCCTCATTGTGGGGCCCGAGGGCGGCATCAGTCCGCGGGAGGTCACAAGGCTCTGCGGCGCCGGCGCCGTAACGGCCCTGCTGGGGCACCACGTGCTCAGGTCGTCCACGGCAGGACCGGCCGCCACAGTGCTCGCCAGCGATATCCTGGGCCGCTGGTAGCAGAGTCCGCTTGCAGCTGGGGCCGGCGGCGCTCAGCCGCTATTCGACCTTGAAGGTGCGGGTGTCCACATTCATCTCCCGGTCGGGAGCTCCCGGGTCGATCTGTGAAACGCGGATCTCATAGTTTCCCGGCGCCAGGTTCACGTTCAGCGAGAAAAGCCCTGGCTGGTTCTGCTCTGCCGACGCCGTCACCTCACCGCCCAAATAGGCCGTCTTGTCGCTGCTGCCGGCAACTTTCAGGATCTTCCACCGAAGTTTCGCCCCCGGAAGCGTGCTCCGTCCGCTGATCTTGACGCTGCCGTCGGCAACACCCGCGCCTTCCTGGGGGTCGATGATCCAGACCGGGGCCACCATGCCTGCGCCGCGGGGAGTCGGGGTGCCAAGCCTGACGTGGTTGAAGGCGAGGTAATCAGTGTGTCCGTCCACCAGGATCACCACCTGGATCTGCTGGCCGGCGTCCACCAGCCCGGAGCTCGCACCGGCGGCCGTTGCCGTGTACACCAGTTGCTGGATGGCCCGTTTGGCCATGTCTTCGTCGAGGTTGCTGTTGAAAGCATCCGGTGAGACGTCCACCGTAATGACGTTCTTGCCGGAGATCGAGGTGGCCAGCTTCCTGGGGTCTTGCCAGGGAGTGAAGAAATCCGGATCCAGCGGCTTGTCCGACATCATGGAGCGCAAGGCCCTGGTTACCGGATTTTCCTGCTCGGGGACGTCACGGAACTCGCGGTACAGAAAGACGTTTTCGTTGCTGCGCCCGATCCAGTACACGGGGGCCTTGTTGGAAGCCTGGGTGGTTTCCAGCGGTGCACTGGTGCTGGGAACCCCGGCGGTGGCGGATCCGGTCACCGTCTGGGGCGTGCTGGCTGCGGTGGTTGCAGCGGGCTGGGGGGTGGCCACACAGGCGGAGAGCACCATGGCCGCGGGCAGGACAAAGAGGAGAGCGGCGGATCGGGTCCGCCTGCCTCCTGCTGCCGTCCGGCGTCGTGGATTCCTGATCTCCATGGTGCTCCGGGTCCCCGCCCTGTCCCTGTCAACGTTTTCGGTGTTTTCTCCTGCCGGCGCAACGCCGGCGGATTCCAGCATTGCATAGACTCCCCGGCGCTCAATGGCGTTTGCCCGGGCTCTGCCGAACTGCAACGGGAACGATATGAGGCCGATACGAAGTTGATACCTAATGACGGGAACCTGCAACGAAACGGTTGCCTCCGGACGCCTGCCTCCCATGATCCGCGGCCTTCGCACGGCGTACTGGCGTAAGATGGTAGGACTCGGCCAAGCACGGAGCCCGGCGCTGAAGCGGCGACGGCGAACTGACCGGCCGGAGAGACACATTTCCTAACTGGAGGGGACCAGAGGCCCGCAGGCCGGCACCATGACTGAAGCAACAAACGGAAGGCCCCGGTTCAGCGCCGGTGAGCGCACCACAGGTGAATTTCCCCATAGTCTTCCCGGTGTCCGGACGGAGGTGGTCATCTTCGACAACTCCGAACAGATGGTTCAGTCCCTTGGCAGCCACGACGAGGCCCTCCGCTTTATCGAGGAACAGTTCCCGGCCGTCGACTTCCATGTCCGTGGCAACGAACTGGCCATCAGCGGCCCCGCCGCCGACGTCCCCAGGATCATGCGGCTGCTCCATGAAGTGCGCGGGCTCGTTGACCGGGGAACGGTTATTACGCCGGCGGTCCTCCAGCAACTCGCGGCCCTGCTCCGGAGCCAGTCGCTCCAGAACCCGGTCGAGGTGCTGACGTACAACATACTTTCGAGCCGCGGCAAGACGATCCGGCCGAAGACGCTGAACCAAAAGAACTACGTCGATGCCATCGACGCCAACACTGTGATCTTCGGAATCGGACCGGCCGGCACCGGCAAGACCTTCCTGGCCATGGCCAAGGCTGTCCAGGCCCTGCAGCAGAAGGAAGTAAGCCGCATCATCCTCACCCGGCCCGCTGTGGAGGCGGGTGAACGGCTGGGCTTCCTGCCGGGGACGCTCAGCGACAAGATCGATCCGTACCTGCGTCCCCTCTATGATGCCCTCCACGACATGATGGACCCGGAGTCCATTCCCCGCCTGATGGCGGCGGGCACCATCGAAGTGGCTCCGCTGGCGTACATGCGCGGCCGGACCTTGAACGATGCCTTCATCATCCTTGACGAGGCCCAGAACACCACCCCCGAACAGATGAAGATGTTCCTGACGCGCCTCGGGTTCGGCTCCAAAATGGTGGTTACCGGGGACGTCACGCAGGTGGACCTGCCCTTCGGCACCCGTTCCGGCCTCCGGATCGTGGAGGAAATCCTGCAGGGTATTGAAGACGTGAACTTCACCGTGCTGGACGCCTCGGACGTTGTCCGCCACCGGCTTGTGGGCGACATTGTCAACGCGTACGGCGTTTGGGACGAAGCACAGAGGAACCGGGTGAAGCATTCCGTGCCCCGGGAGAAGCGGGAAGAGCACGCATGAGCATCGAAGTAAACAATGAATCAGGCGTCCGGGTGGACGAAGCCCAGCTGGTCGCACTGGCCCGGTTCGTGTTCGAACGCCTGTACATCCACCCCCAGGCTGAGCTGTCCATCCTCCTGGTGGACGAACCGGCCATGGAGAAGCTGCACCTTGAACTGATGGATGAGCCTGGAGCCACGGACGTGCTGTCCGTTCCCATGGACGAACTGACTCCCGGGACGCCGGACAAGCCGACGCCCCAGGGCATGCTCGGCGACATTGCCGTTTGTCCGCAGGTCGCGGAAGTACAGGCCCGGAACGCCGGACATTCCACCCAGGACGAGATGCTGCTGCTCACCACCCACGGGATCCTGCACCTCCTGGGCTACGACCACGCCGATCCCGAGGAAAAAGAAGAGATGTTCGGCCTGCAGCGCGAACTGCTTGAGGGTTTCACCGGTAAAGAAGCCCCCTCAGAGACGATTCAGTGACCCCACTGATCCTCGTTGGCATGGCGCTGGTTTTCCTCAGTTTCGCCGCCCTGCTGACCGCGGCCGAGTCCGCATTCAACTTCCTGCCCCGCCACGACGCCGAAGAAGCTGTGCTTCGAAGCAACGGCCATGCCCTGAAGCGCATCCTTGACCAGCCGGTGGCGCACATGCGTTCACTGAGGTTCTGGCGGATCTGGTTCGAAATGGCCTCGGCCGTGGCGGTCGCGGTCCTCCTGCACAGCCTCCTGGACAGTGTCTGGCTCGCAGGGCTGGCCGCCACCGGAATCATGGCCCTCGTGGGCTTCGTGATCGTGGGCGTGTCACCGCGGCAACTGGGCCGTGCCCACGCGGCCGGCGTTGTCAGGTTCACCGCGCCCATCATTCGCTTTCTCTGCTGGATTCTTGGCCCCGTCCCGGGCTGGCTTGTCGCCGTGGGCAGTGCCGTGGCACCGGGCGCACGCGGCGGCGACGAAGCTTCCTTCAGTGAAGAGGAATTCCGCGAACTGGTGGACCGCGCCACGGAATCGGACATGATCGAGGACAACGAGGCGGAACTGATCCAGTCCGTGTTCGACTTCGGCGACACCCTGGTCCGGGCAGTGATGGTGCCCCGGACGGACATCCTCAGCATCGACGCCGGCTCGAGCCTGCACCGCGCCATGTCCCTGTTCCTGCGGTCAGGTTATTCGCGGATTCCCGTCATCCGGGACAATACGGACCAGATCCTTGGCATCATCTACCTCAAGGATGTTGCTGCCGCCCTACACAGCCTCGGACCGGACGAGGAACCCCCCATCGTGGACGACCTTGCCCGCGAAGTCCGGTACGTTCCGGAGTCCAAACAGGTCAGCGACCTGCTCCGCGAGCTGCAGAAGGAATCCACGCATGTGGCAATCGTCATCGATGAGTACGGCGGAACAGCCGGCCTGGTGACCCTCGAGGACCTGATCGAGGAAATCGTCGGCGAGATTGTGGATGAATACGACACCGAAAGCGCCGAGGCCGTGGCACTCGGTGACGGCAGCTACCGCGTGAGTGCGCGGATGGGCATCGATGACCTCGGTGAGCTTTTTGATGTTGAACTCGACGACGACGAAGTGGACACCGTGGGCGGCCTGCTGGCCAAGGCCCTCGGAAGGGTCCCGATCGTCGGCAGCACCGTCGAGGTTGACGGGATCTCGCTGCGGGCGGAACGCCTGGAAGGCCGCCGCAACAGGGTCAGCCACATCATCGCGGCGCCCGTTGCAATGGGCGCTGTTCCAGAACAAACTGACCTTGAAGACCTACTCGACGAGGCCAAAACAACGCAACAGGGAGTTCCACGTGAGCAAGCAGAATAAAGCGGATGCCGGGGAAGCCTTCGGTGGCTTCCGTGCCGGATTTTCCATCCTTGTGGGCAGGCCGAACGCCGGTAAGTCCACACTGACGAACGCCCTGGTGGGCAAGAAAGTGGCCATCACCTCGGCAAAGCCGCAGACCACGCGCCACACCATCCGCGGCATCGTCCACCGCGATGACGCCCAGCTGATCCTCGTGGACACTCCCGGCCTGCACCGGCCGCGGACGCTGCTCGGCAAACGGCTCAACGACCTCGTGGCGGACACGCTCTCCGAAGTGGATGCCATCGGCTTCTGCCTTCCGGCCAACGAGAAGATCGGTCCCGGTGACCGATTTATTGCCGCGCAGCTGGCCGCCGTCGGCAAGAAGCCCATCATTGCCATCGTGACGAAGGCCGACCTTGTCGACCGGCAGGCACTGACTGAACAGCTCCTTGCCGTCGCCGCCCTGGGGCGTGAAGTCCTCGGCGAGGAGGGGTGGAAGGACATCGTTCCGGTATCGGCAACGGACGGCTTCCAGGTGAATACCGTAGCGGATGTCCTCATCAGCCACATGCCGCCGTCGCAGCCGCTGTATCCGGACGGGCACCTGACGGACGAGCCCGAAGCCGTCATGGTGGCCGAGCTGATCCGGGAGGCCGCCCTAGAAGGGGTCCGCGATGAGCTTCCGCACTCCCTGGCCGTGGTGGTAGAGGAGATCGTTCCGCGTGAGGGCCGGCCCGAGGACAGCCCGTTCCTTGACGTCCGGGTAAACCTGTACGTCGAGCGGCCGTCCCAGAAAGCCATCATCATCGGTAAAGGCGGCGCCCGGCTGAGGGAAGTCGGCACCAATGCGCGCAAGGGCATCGAAGCGCTGCTCGGAACACGGATCTACCTGGACTTGCACGTCAAGGTGGCCAAGGACTGGCAGCGGGATCCAAAGCAGCTGGTCAAGCTCGGTTTCTAGCCGGACCCCCGCGTCGGGCATTTTCCCAGTCTGGGCCACTAAAATGGACCGAACCCCGTTTTATAGAGGAAGGTAACACCACGTGGTGCGACCCCGAGACACTCCCGGACAAGGCATTGGTTCGCCAGCGTCCGACGCCGCCGCCCGGCATTCGGACAACAAGGCGATAGGCCCGGCCCGGCACCTCGGCGCCCTGCGGGGGAAGCCCGCCTGGTTCAAGGTGATCAGTGCCATGGTGGCCCTCCTCCTGGTCGGCGGTCTGGCTTTCGCCGCCTTCTGGGTCATCCGTTTGCAGATGAACATCAGCAAGGCGCCACTGGGTGCCGGCAGCAACCGCACCGAGGATCCCGTCAATGACTCCAAGGACAGGATGCAGATCCTCATTCTGGGCTCCGACACCCGGGACGGCAAGAACTCCGAATACGGTACGGCCGAGGATTCCACCGGCTACGGCCAGTCGGACGTCATGATGATGATGGACATCTCCGCTGACAACAAGCGGGTCAGTGTCATCAGTTTTCCGCGCGACCTCCTGGTGGACATTCCGGAGTGCACGGACCAGAAGACCGATCAGGTCTTCCCCGCACAGACCGGTGTGATGATCAACGAAGCCATGAAGCAGGCCGGCATCGGCTGTGCCGTGGACACAGTGAACAAAATTACCGGGCTTGAAGTCGACCACTTCATGATGGCGGACTTCAACGCGGTGAAGGAGCTCTCCAACGCCGTGGGCGGTGTGGAAGTCTGCATCAGTGACGCCGTTTACGATCCCGACTCCCGCCTGCGCCTGCCTGCAGGGAACTCGCAGGTGCAGGGCGAGCAGGCGCTGGCATACCTGCGGACCAGGCATGCCTTCGCGGACGGAGGCGACCTGGGCCGCATCAAGGCGCAGCAGGGTTTCCTGTCTTCGCTCACCCGCAAGATCAAGGATGACGGCACCCTCTCCGATCCGCAGAAGATGCTGAAAATTGCCGACGTCGTGACCCAGAACCTGACGGTGGACGACGGCCTGGCCTCGGTCCCGTCGCTGGTGACCATCGGCAACCGGCTGAAGAACATCGACATCAGCAAGGTCGCCTTCGTGGCCGTTCCCACCACACCGGCGCCATCCGACCCCAACCGGCTTACCGTCGCGGAACCCGCTACATCGCAGCTGTTCGCTGCGATGCGCAAGGACGTTGACCTGACGGACCCGACCGCCACTCCCACTCCCACGCCGGAACCGAGCGAGTCGGCGCCCTCCCCGTCACCGTCGGTGCCGACTGAAACAGCGCCGGCCTACGACAAGGCGCTGCAGCCCGTAACGGTCGCCAACGGAACGGGAGTTCCGGAGCGGGTCCGGGAGATCACCGAGGCGATCGTCGCCGGCGGCTTCACCCAGGTGGCGCCGCTCACGGCGCAGCCGGTGGAAAAGACGGCGGTGTACTACGGACCCGGCTTCGAGGGCGTGGCGGCGGATGTCGCGGCACTCCTTGAAATTCCGGCCACGCAGGTGCTTCCCGCGGCTGGTGTCAGCGGCGTGCAGGTCTACCTGGGTACCGATTTCATGTCCGGAACCAAGATGGGAGCGGCCCCGCTGCCCACTGACATTGTCAATCAGACTGCCGGCGACACCGTCTGCCAGCAGGCAAACCCGGAGCTGATCGTCCGCTAGCGGCGGTTGCGCCTGCCGGGTGCCCGCACCGTCCGGGTCCTGCACCCACCGGAAGAGCCGCGGGCCGGCCACAGTCTGTGGCCGGCCCCGCGGTTCTCTCTGTTGCTCTTCGGTCACCAGATGCTGACGCGGTCCTCCGCGGGCATCCACATGCCGTCCTGCTCCGCCACTCCGAACGCTTCATGGAAGGCATCCAGGTTCTTGGCGATGGCGTTGGTGCGGAACTCATTGGGGGAGTGCGGGTCCGTGGCGAGCCGGCGGATGGCCTCCTCGCTCCGGATCACCTGACGCCAGCCGGCAGCCCAGGAGGCAAAGAACCGCTGCTGTCCGGTCATGCCGTCCAGCACGGGAGGCTCCGCGCCGTCGAGGCTGATCAGGTAGGCCTTGTAGGCGATAGTGAGCCCGCCGAGGTCGCCGATATTTTCGCCGAGGGTCAGCTTGCCGTTGACGTGGTGATCCGGCGCTGCGCTGGGTGACAACGCGTCGAACTGGGCCACCAGCTTGGACGTCAGGGCTTCGAAGGCTGTCCGGTCCTCCTCCGTCCACCAGTTGCGGAGGGCGCCGCCGCCGTCGAACTGTGAGCCCTGGTCATCAAAGCCGTGCCCGACCTCGTGCCCGATGATGGCGCCGATGCCGCCATAGTTGACGGCGTCGTCGGCGTCGGCTGTGAAGAACGGGGCCTGCAGGATTGCCGCCGGGAACACGATCTCGTTCAGGAGCGGGTGGTAGTACGCGTTGACGGTCTGCGGCGTCATAAGCCATTTGTTCCTGTCGACCGGCTTGCCCACCTCGTCCAGGTGCCGGTCCACGTCGGCATTGTGGGCCCGTTCAACGTTTCCGAGGAGGTCGGCGGGGTCGATCTCCACTGCGGAGTAGTCGATCCACTCATCCGGGTAGCCGATCTTGGCGCGGAATGCTTCGAGCTTTTTGAGGGCTTCGAGCTTGGTGTCCTCGCTCATCCAGGCCAGGCCGGTGATGCTTTGCCGGTAGGCCTCGATGAGGTTGGACACAAGGGTCTGCATGCGGGCCTTGTGGGTTTCGGGGAAGTGCCGGGAGACGTAGATCTGGCCGACCGCCTCGCCCAGGGACGCCTCGACGACGGCGACGCCGCGCTTCCAGCGGTCCTTGTTGCGCGGCGTCCCGCTGATGGTGGTGCCGTAGAACGCGAAGTTCGCATTCACGAACTCGGCCGAGAGATAAGCGGCCGCTGAGCTGACCACGCGCATGGCCAGCCAGTCCTGCCATGCCTCCACTGGCTCGGAGTCAAGCAGGGCGGCAGCCCCGGCGAAGAAATCAGGCGTGCTGACCACCAGCTCCTGGCGCTTGTCCGGCACGATTTCGGCGGCCTCGAACCAGGCATCCAGCAGCGGGAACAGCCCGCGGGCCTCGGCGGCGGTTTTCAGGTTGTACGTCTTCTGCGGATCCCGCAGCGTCACGTTGTCCCAGTGGTGCGAGGCAAGGGCCGTCTCGAGGCGCACCACGCGTTCCGCGGCGCCTTGCGGATCCGTGCTCCCTGCGAGCCCGAGCATTGTCCCCACGTGGTCCCGGTAGGCCGCGACTATGGGAGCGAACTTCTCTTCGCGGTAATACGACTCATCCGGCAGGCCGAGGCCGCCTTGCCCGGTGTAGAGCAGGATCCGGTCCGGGTTTCCCGCGTCGGGCGCCGGGTAGATGTAGAAAAGCCCGGATACGTCGGAACGGAAGAGTTTTCCTGCCAGTTCGATGACGTCCGCCGCGGACGTCGTGGCGTAGACCGAGGCGAGCCGTTCCCGGATGGGTTCCATGCCTTTGGCCTCGACAGTGGCTTCATCCATGAAGCTGTTGTAAAGGTCCCCGACCTTCCGTTCGATGCCGGTGGCTTCTTCGCCGCGCCCGGCGGCTTCTTCGATGATTTCCCTGACCGCCAGCTCGGAGCCGTCCCGCAAGGCCGTGAACGTACCTTCAAGGGGCCGGTCATCAGGGATGGTGGTGCTCTTCAGCCACGCGCCGTTGATGTGCTGGTACAGGTCATCCTGCGGCCGCACGGTGTGGTCGATATTGGACAGGTCGATCCCCGAGTTTGGCACAAGTGCTCCTTCAGGTGAAGGCTGCCGCCGGCGCTGGCCCCGGTGGCAGCGTCTGCATAGTGGACGTTGCTGGAGGTGGTGCTCCTTCATCTTACGCACCCGTGTTACTGTGAAATGGTGCGCGCAGAACTGCTTCTTCTTAGCTGCCGCGGCGAGGCCTCAGACGCGATCTAGCGCAAGGCCAATCCTCGTCGCGGAGTTTGTGTTGCCCGGCCACCTTTCACACAGGAACCACAGAAAAGGCCCCGATAGTAATGCGAAACGCACAGAAGCCCTCCGGAATGCCCGTCCACCGCTACCTGCCGTTCCAGGACCAGATCACCGTTGAACTGCCTGACCGCACATGGCCGGACAAGGTCATCACCAAGGCGCCGCGCTGGTGCGCCGTGGACCTCAGGGACGGCAACCAGGCCCTGATCGACCCCATGAGCCCGGCCCGCAAGATGAAGATGTTCGACCTGCTGGTCCGCATGGGCTACAAGGAAATCGAGGTCGGCTTTCCGTCCGCCTCGCAGACTGACTTCGACTTCGTCCGCCAGCTGATTGAAGGCAACCACATTCCGGACGACGTCACCATCCAGGTGCTGACGCAGGCCCGTGAACACCTGATCGAACGGACCTACGAATCCCTGGTCGGCGCCAAGCAGGCCATCGTCCACCTCTACAACTCGACGTCAGTCCTGCAGCGCCGCGTGGTGTTCAACCAGGACGAGGACGGCATCCTGGACATTGCGCTGCAGGGCGCACGCCTGTGCAAGAAGTACGAGGAAACGCTGGCGGACACGCACATCACCTACGAGTACTCCCCGGAATCCTTCACAGGCACGGAACTCGAATACGCCGTCCGCGTCTGCAACGCTGTGGCCGACGTCTTTGAGGCCTCGGCTGACAGCCAGGTCATCATCAACCTGCCGGCCACGGTGGAAATGGCCACACCCAACGTCTACGCCGATTCCATCGAGTGGATGAGCCGCCACCTGCACCCCCGCGAGGGCATCATCCTCTCGCTGCACCCGCACAACGACCGCGGCACCGGTGTTGCCGCTGCCGAGCTGGGTTACCTCGCCGGCGCGGACCGGATCGAGGGCTGCCTGTTCGGAAACGGCGAGCGGACCGGCAACGTGGACCTGGTCACGCTGGGCCTGAACATGTTCGTCCAAGGCATCGATCCCATGATCGATTTCTCCGATATCGACGACGTCCGCCGCACCGTGGAGTACTGCAACCAGCTGCCGGTCGCGGAGCGTTCGCCCTACGGCGGCGACCTCGTCTTCACGGCGTTCTCCGGCTCGCACCAGGATGCCATCAAGAAGGGCTTCGAAGCGCTCGAAAGGGACGCGGCGGCCGCCGGCAGGGACGTCGCCGACTACACGTGGCAGGTCCCGTACCTGCCGGTCGACCCCAAGGACCTGGGCCGCAGCTACGAAGCGGTCATCCGCGTCAACTCGCAGTCCGGCAAGGGCGGCGTGGCGTACCTGCTGAAGAACGAGCACAGCCTGGACCTGCCGCGCCGGGCGCAGATCGAGTTCTCCGGCGTGATCCAGAAGCAGACGGACACCGTGGGCGGCGAGGTCAGCGGCGCCCAGCTCTGGCAGCTCTTCCAGGACGAGTACCTGCCCTCCAGCAAGGAGGACGGCCAGTGGGGCCGCTACTCGCTGGGCTCGTTCAGCACGGAAACGGACGACGACGGCGCCATGACACTGCACGCGACAGTCACCGTTGACGGCGTCCAGGCCCGCCGCACCGGATCCGGCAACGGCCCGATCGCGGCGCTGCTGGCGATCCTCGGGCAGGACGGCGTGGACGTCCGGGTCCTGGACTACAGCGAGCATGCCCTCTCGGAGGGCGGCAATGCCCGTGCGGCAGCGTACGTTGAGTGCGCCGTCGGCGAGCGGGTGCTGTGGGGCGTCGGAATTGACTCCAACACCACCACGTCGTCGCTGAAGGCCGTCATCTCAGCCGTCAACCGTGCGGTCCGGGACGCCCGGGCCTAAGCCCAGGCTAATCATTCGATCCGCTGAACCGCTGCGCCCCCGGACTGGTCCGGGGGCGCAGCGTCCGCGTTTTCCAGAAGGTCAGTGCGAAGATTAACCGTGGCCCAACAATCCTCCTTCTCTGCGCGCGCCTACCGTGACGATGCCGTGGTGCTGCGGACCCACAAGCTGGGCGAAGCGGACCGCATCATCACCCTCCTGACAAAGCACCATGGCCAGGTCCGTGCGGTGGCCAAGGGAGTGCGCCGGACGAGCAGCCGCTTCGGTGCCCGCCTGGAACCGTTCATGGTGGCGGACCTGCAGCTCATTTCCGGACGCACTTTGGACATTGTCACGCAGGCGGTGGCCAAGGGCGCCTACGGCGGCAGCATCGCGGCGGACTACGGCCGCTACACTGTTGCGGCCGCCATGACCGAGACGGCCGAAAAGCTCACGGACGTGGACGGCGAGGCCGGAACGGCGCAGTACAACCTCCTGGTCGGCGCGCTTGCCTCACTGAGCCGGGGCGAGCACACCCCGGAACTCATCCTCGACTCGTATCTTCTGCGCGCACTGGCCACCGGCGGATGGGCGCCGAGCTTCACCGTGTGTGCCCGCTGTGGAGCGCCTGGTCCGCACACCGCCTTTTCAGCGCCGCTGGGCGGCATGGTGTGCGCCAACTGCCGTCCGCCGGGATCGCCCGCGCCCGCAGCCGAAACAGTTTTCCTGCTCGGAGCACTTCTGACGGGGGACTGGACAACGGCTGACGCCTCCATCGCCGTCCACCGGCGGGAGGCTGCCGGTTTGGTGGCCAGCTATCTGCAATGGCATCTTGAACGTGTGCTGAAATCCCTCAAACATGTGGAGCGTAGCTGACAGTGGCCCTTGGAAAGAAGAAAACTCCCGTCCGGCAGCGGACCACACCGGTGACAGCACCGTATCCGCACAGTTCCGGGGCGGTGCCGCCGTCGATCCCCGAAGAATTCATCCCGCAGCATGTGGCGATTGTGATGGACGGCAACGGCCGCTGGGCCAACCAGCGCGGGCTGCCCCGGATCGAAGGCCACAAGGCGGGCGAGCCGGCGCTGCTGGACGTTGTCGCGGGGGCCATCGAACTGGGCATCAAGTACGTCACCGTCTATGCCTTCTCCACCGAGAACTGGCGGCGTTCCCCGGAGGAAGTCCGCTTCCTGATGGGTTTTAACAAGGATGTGCTACGCCGCCAGCGGAACCAGCTGGACGAGTGGGGTGTGCGGATCCGCTGGTCCGGGCGCCGTCCCAGGCTCTGGGGCTCCGTGATCCGGGAGTTGGAGGAAGCAGAGGAATACACCCGGGGCAACAGCACGTGCACGTTGACCATGTGTGTTAACTACGGCGGCCGCGCGGAAATCGCGGACGCGGTCTCGGCCATTGCCGAAGACGTCGCGGCCGGCAAACTCAAACCGGGCGCCATCACCGAACGGACCATCCAGAAGTACCTCGACGAACCGGACCTTCCCGACGTCGACCTCTTCCTCCGGAGCTCCGGAGAACAGCGGCTCTCCAACTTCATGCTGTGGCAGTCCGCCTACGCGGAATTCGTGTTCATGGACACGCTCTGGCCCGACGTCGACCGCCGGACCCTGTGGGACGCCGTCGAAGTCTATGCCCAACGGGACCGCCGCTACGGCGGTGCGGTGGATGCCGCCCCGCAGACCTGACAGGCCGTTAGCCCGGCTGCGAATGCAGCCAGGCCACCAGGTCCCGGTAGGCCTCCTGGCGTACCTCGCGGCGTGAAAGGAAGATGTCGTGGATGGCCCCCGGATAGCGGTAAACGGCAGTCCGGCGGCCCAGGCCGAGGGCACGGCGTGCAGTCTGTTCCACATCAATCACGGCGTCCGCGACCATCAGCTCCTCAGACCACTCGGCCTGGATTCTGGTGCGGTCCGACAGCATCACCAGGACCGGCGCCGCGATGTCCAGCCGGCGTTCGACGGCTGCATGTCCGGCCAGGACCGCGCGGGTCCAGCCCGCACGGATGGGGAACGACGCCGTCGGGCGCCACTGCGGATCCAGGAACCACTCGCCGTGGGCCTGGTCGCTGACGCTCTCCCAGTACCCGGGCATTTCCGGAAAACGAAACGGCCGCCGAGGATCCGTCCGCGCGATCGGCTCCACGAGGTGCATGGCGATGTTCCGGATCAGGCTGCTGCCCTGGAGCTCCAGCCATGGCGCATTCAGGACGAGACTCCCCAAGGCGCCCGGATGGCGGTCTGCCCACAGCGCCCCGATCAGCCCGCCCAGTGAATGCGCCAGCATGTGGACGGAAGGTTGCCCGGCCAGTCCCGTGCGCTCCGCCACATCCGTCCTGATCACGTCCACGGCGGCAGCGATGTCGTCGTCATAGACAGCCAGGTCAGTGGTGTAGCCCGGCGTCTGCCAGTCCCGCAGGCTGCGGCCGAATTTCCGTAGGTCCAGCGCATAAAAGTGCAGTCCGTGGGCGCCGACGTATTCAGCAAGTTCGGACTGCAGGAAGTAGTCCGCCCAGCCGTGGAGGTAGAGGACGGCTCCGGGCTGTCCGGAATTGTTGTGCGCGGGCGGGTCCGCGGCCGGCCAGGCGAACGGCCGGAAGCCGCCGTTCCGCAGCACCGAAAGAAAGCCGGGCGGACCCGCATGCGCGGCCGGCACATACCGCACCAGCGTGGCACACACCGCGCCTTCGTCGTCGTCGGGCAGGGGCAGTTCCAGGCGCTCGAATCCTGCACCAAGCTGGTCGGGCTGCCACGGCGCCGCGACCGGCGGCGCCGCCTTCACTCCTGGCCGCTTTCGTCCATTACGTATCCCCGGATCCAGCGGTTCAGCCGGGCATAAGCGTCCGCCCGGACGTGGGGCGGAGACAGGAAGACGTCATGGAGGGCGCCGTCGATCCGCTCCAGGGTCACCGTCCGGCCCAGGGCCATGGCCCTGATCGCAATGGTGTTCACGTCCAGTACGGCGTCGGTTCTCCGCATGGCTTCGGTCCAGAACATGCCGTTTTCGCTGGCTCCGGACAGGAGGACCAGGATGGGAATATCTATCCGCAGTCCGCGGGCCACCCGGGAATGCCCGGCCAGAACCGCGCTGAGCCAGGCCGCGCGTACGGGAAAAGCCAGCGGAGGCCGGTATTTGTTGTCCAGTGTCCACTCACCCTCGGCCTCGCTGCTGATGCTTCGCCAATAGAAGCCGCGCTCCGGCAGCCGCAGCACAGCCTCCGGCCGGTACTTCGCCAGCGGCCCCACCATGGATCTGGCAGCGCGCCGGACCAGTGAACTGCCGTGCATTTCCAGCCACGGGCTGTTGAGGACCAGCTGGGCAGCGCCGCCAGGATGCCGACTGACCCACAGCGCAGCGATGAGGCCGCCGGTCGAGTGCCCCATCAGGGTCAGCGGCGGCTTGCCGGCCTGCTCCGGCCAGAGGGATCCGATGATCCCGATGGCCTTGCTGATTTCGGCGTCGTAGTCGTCCAGGTCGGCTACGTAGCCGCCATGGGTATCAGGCTGCAGGCTCCGCCCGTGGTTGTGCATGTCCAGGGCAAAAAACTCAAAGCCTTTGTCCGTCCAGAAACGCGCCAGTTCCACATTGAAGAAGTAGTCACTCCAGCCGTGGAGGAACAGGACGGCCCGGCGGGGGAGTGGACGTTGTTCAGACCGGCCGGTCCCGCCCGCTTCGGCCTTGGGCACGTGCCGCACCAGGGTGGCCGTGCGTTCCACGCCGTCGTCGCCCGTGGCCTGGTAGGAGCAGGCTTCGAAATCGTCCCCCAGGATATCTGTTTGCCACCTCATTTGATCAGCCTAGACAACGCAGGCCGCAGCAGCGAACGGATCGGGGGCATGCCTGACGCGTCACACCGCCGGCCGGGGTGTGCGCCGGTTTGGTCTCCGGAGCCTGAACCGGAAAACTGGAGTCATGCGCGTATATCCCACCTTCTTCCGCTTGGCCTTTTCATGGATGGACGCCGAACGCGCCCACAAGATCGGCTTCCGTGCCATCAGGCTGGCCCACAGCTCCGGGGCGGGCAAAGTGCTGGCGAAATTCACGGCCCCCGCTCCGTCGCTTCAGACCGAGGCCTTCGGCATCACTTTCCCGTCGCCTTTTGGCCTCGCTGCGGGCTTTGACAAGGAAGGGCACGGCATTGAGGCGTTGACCGAACTCGGGTTCGGCCATGTCGAGGTGGGAACCATCACCGGGCAGGCCCAGCCCGGCAACGAAAAGCCGCGGCTGTTCCGCCTCATTGAGGACAAGGCTGTGATCAACCGGATGGGATTCAACAACGACGGCGCCACCGCCGTCGCCCCCCGGCTCAAGTCCGCGAGGGCTGCTTTGCAGCGCCGGCACCCCGGCGTCCGTCCGGTGATCGGCGTCAACATCGGCAAGAGCAAGGTGGTGGAGCTCGACGACGCCATCAGCGACTATCTCATCAGCGCCCGCAGCCTGGCGCCTGCAGCGGACTACCTCGTGGTCAACGTCAGTTCCCCCAACACGCCGGGGCTCCGCCTGCTCCAGAACGTTGAAACCCTGCGCCCCCTGCTCAAAGCCGTGGGAGAGGAAGCGGACGCCGCCGCGGGCAGGCATGTCCCGTTGCTGGTGAAGATCGCCCCGGACCTGACCGACGAGGACATCGACGACGTCGCCAGGCTCGCCCTGGACCTTAAACTGGACGGGATCATCGCCACCAACACCACGATCGGCCGGGAGGGACTTACCTCCGACGCCGAAAAAGTGCGGGCATGCGGGCCCGGCGGACTCTCCGGCGCCCCCCTGAAGGCCCGGTCCCTCGAAGTCCTCCGCCGACTGAGGGAAGCCACCGGAGGTGCCCTCACCCTGGTGTCCGTTGGCGGCGTGGAGTCAGCCAAAGACGTCCAGGAAAGGCTCGACGCCGGCGCCGCCCTGGTCCAGGGCTATACGGCCTTCCTGTATGAGGGTCCGTTCTGGGCGGCACACATCAACCGCCAGCTAGCCAAGCACCCCGCCCGCCGCTGAGGACGTCAGCCGGGGGATCCGGTCCCGCAAACAAAAGTAGCCCCCGGCATCTTACCGGGGGCTACTTCGTGTCCTGAATCAGGAGGGGAAATCTCCGCGCTTGACGAGCGGCTTGGGAAGACGCAGGCGGCGGAACTGGAGGGAACGCATGGAGCCGTACCAGACAGTGCCGCGTTCCACCTCGCCGAACTTTTCGGTGAGGCGCTTCCGGAGTTTGCGGGACAGGATGAACACGTCAACAAACACCGCAAGGAACATGACCCAGAATCCGCCCAGAACATAGATCATGGCCTCGCTGGTGGAGGGAACCAGCAGTGAGACGATGACGAAAACCAGGGCGCCGAACATGAGGTACTCGCCCAGGCTGAAGCGGGCATCTACGTAGTCGCGCGCAAAGCGCTTCTGGGGGCCCTTGTCCCGGAGCGGCAGGAACTTTTCGTCACCGGTATCCATGGCCTGGCGCATCTTGATCCGCTGTTCCTGCACGGCCGCCCGCTCTGCTGCTTTTGAGGCCTTCCGGTCCTCGGGCACCAGGGGCCGCTTCCGCGCCGCTTCCTGTGCCTTGCGCTTGGGCGTCGGAGCGCCCTTGCCGAGGGCGGTATCCCGGGCCAGTGCCTCGGCTGCCTGCTGGTCAACTACGTCCTGCGCCGTCGGCGCTTCCTTTTTACGTCCAAACACCCCTACAGAATACCTTGCACACGCAGGCCAAAAGTCATATGTCACACAGCCGAGGCACCGACGGAACGGGGAAGGCGGCGGGCGGCCCCGCAGTGTTTCGTGTGGTCGCGGACACAGGTAGGGTTTTGGCCATGACTTCATCTCCGGCGGGGACCCCGCAAAAATTCAGCACAGGAATCGGCGGAATCGACGCGGATGCCCTGCGCCGGGCCGTACACGAGTCCTTTGACACCACCGTTGGGCAACTGAAGGACCTCGTAAAGATCCCGGGCGTCGCGTGGCCGAGCTTCGACCCGGCGCCGCTGGACCGCAGTGCGGAAGCGGTCGCGGAACTGGTGCGGGCTGCAGGCATCGAGGACGTCCGGATCCTGCGCTGCAACAAAGAGGACGGTACGCCGGGCGGGCCCGCCGTGGTGGCGCGCAGGGCGGCTGCCGAGGGTAAGCCCACGATTCTGCTCTACGCCCACCACGACGTTCAGCCGACCGGTGACCTGGCGCTGTGGGAGACCGAACCGTTTACCGCCGTCGAACGCGACGGCCGGCTTTACGGCCGGGGAGCAGCCGATGACAAAGCTGGCATCATGGCCCACATCGCCGCTTACGCCGCAGTCACCGAGGTGCTGGCCGATGAGCTGGGCCTGGGCGTGACGTTCTTCTTCGAGGGCGAGGAGGAAGCCGGCTCGCCTACTTTCCGTACCTTCCTCGAAACCCACCGCGAGCTCCTGCGCGCCGACGTGATTGTGGTGGCAGACTCCAGCAACTGGAAGGTGGGCATTCCCGCGCTCACCACCAGCCTGCGCGGTCTGGTGGACGGGACCATCGAGGTCCAGGTCCTCGAGCACGCCGTGCACTCCGGGATGTTCGGCGGTGCAGTTTTGGATGCGCCCACGCTGCTGTCGCGCCTGATCGCCACCCTTCACGACGACGACGGGAACGTGGCGGTGAAAGGCCTGGTCAGCAGGGACGACGTGTCGGTGGACCTGACCGAAGCGGAATACCGGGCCGACGCGTCGGTGCTGGACGGCGTTCGCCTGGCCGGTACCGGGACCATCGCTTCCCGGCTGTGGACCAAGCCGGCACTCTCGATCATCGGCTTCGACGCTCCAGCCGTAGACGTGGCCTCGAACACCCTGCTGCCGAGGGCCCGTGCCAAGTTCAGCCTGCGGCTGGCGCCGGGCCAGGACCCTGCCGACGCCATGGCTGCCGTGCAGCACCACGTCGAGTCCCATGCGCCATTCGGGGCAAAGGTGGTTTTCACCCCGGGGGAGAGCGGAAACTCCTTCCAAACGGACACGGGCTCCGCAGCTGCCGGGATGGCGATGTGGGCACTCGGCGAAGCCTGGGGCGTTCCCGCGGTGGAAATGGGCATCGGCGGTTCGATTCCGTTCATCGCGGACCTCACCGAGGTCTATCCGGACGTGCAGATCCTGGTTACCGGCGTCGAGGATCCCGACTCCCGGGCCCACAGTGCCAACGAGTCGCTGCACCTGGGCGACTTCCGCAACGCAGTCGTCGCCGAAGCCCTGCTGGTGGCACGACTCAACCACGAAGGTTCCGCCTGACAGGGAACATTCAGGGTACGGCCACGGTTACGTCAGCAGTTAGAGCTACACGCTGGATCGACGTAGCATGTAGCTATAGCCCATACCGTTTCCGTAGGGGCGGGCAACGCGCAAGCCGAGTCGCCACCACCGTCGTAAGAAGGTAGGCCAATGAGCACTACAACCAATGAAAATAGCGCCGCAGCCACCGGCACCGCGAGCGAAGAGCTGCCAACGCACGAGGTCAAGCTGACCGACGTCGCGGCCGGCAAGGTCCGCAGCCTGCTGGAGCAGGAAGGCCGCACCGACCTGCGGCTGCGCGTTGCTGTCCAGCCGGGCGGCTGCTCCGGGCTGATCTACCAGCTCTACTTCGATGAGCGCCTGCTCGACG
Organism: Arthrobacter oryzae; assembly: GCF_037911235.1. Taxonomy (GTDB): domain Bacteria; phylum Actinomycetota; class Actinomycetes; order Actinomycetales; family Micrococcaceae; genus Arthrobacter; species Arthrobacter oryzae_E. The sequence goes on along the minus strand of NZ_JBBLYW010000065.1, from coordinate 118,687 downwards.
GAGATGCCGTGCGCGACTACGACGGCGTCGAGGTCGTTGTCGACAAGATGAGCGTCCCGTACCTGAGCGGCGCAAGCATCGACTTCGAGGACACCATCTCGAAGCAGGGGTTCACCATTGACAACCCCAACGCAGGCGGCTCGTGCGCATGCGGAGATTCTTTCCACTAACCCGGCTCTTTTGCCCCATGACTGCTTGCTTTCGGCACCGGTGGAAACCGGTGCCGACGCACGGTGCCGACATGTGAGCGAAAACCCCCGGGGAGCGGTAAGCTCTACATCGAGTAGTAAAACTTTTAGTGTGCCCGGGGAGCCATCTACGGCCCGGGCAACAGCAACAAGTAGGAAGGGCCGTCTGTGAGTTCGCAGAACCGAACCGGCAGCCGACGCAAACAGATCACTACGATCACTGGCTTGGCACTAGCCGGCGCGTTGGCTTTGACTGGATGTTCACCAGAGGTACAGAGAGGCTGGCTGCCCACCGAGCGTGGCACCACCAATCACACTGACCGCATCATGGACCTCTGGGTCAACTCATGGATTGCCGCCTTGGTCGTCGGCATCATTACCTGGGGACTCATGGTCTGGTGCATTGTGGCCTACCGCCGCCGCAAGGGCACCGTGGGGTTCCCGCGGCAGACCAGCTTCAACCTCCCCCTCGAAGTCTTCTACCTGACCATTCCGCTTTTCATGGTGCTGGTGTTCTTCTACTTCACCGACCGGGACCAGCAGGCCATTGACAACCGCTCCGAGCCGGCCGACGTCGTTGTCGACGTCCGCGGCAAGCAGTGGGCCTGGGACTTCAACTACAAGCAGGGCGACGTCATCACCGAAGACGTCCACGAAGCCGGCGTGCAGGCACACCTCACCGGTGCTGAAGTGGACAAGGAAAAGCTGCCCACCCTGTACCTCCCCGTCAACAAGTCCGTTGACCTGGAGCTGAACTCCCGCGACGTTATCCACTCTTTCTGGGTTCCCGCCTTCTTGCAGAAGCGCGACATGATCCCCGGCAAGACCAACTACATCAGGTTCACCCCCACCAAAGAGGGCACCTATGACGGCAAGTGTGCCGAACTCTGCGGCGAATACCACTCCGAAATGCTGTTCCGCGTGAAGGTGGTCTCCGAGTCGGAGTTCCAGGCGCACATGAATCAGCTGCGCCAGGACGGCAACACCGGCCTGATCGGTGAAGAGTATGACCGCAACCCGAACCTGAACGAAATTAAGTAAGGGGAGCGACGTGGCTACTTACACTCAATCCGCACCCGTCGGGACCCTTGGGGCTCCCGTCGTACCGAAGTCCAAGGGACGCATCGTCGTCAACTGGATCACCTCGACCGACCACAAGACCATCGGGTACATGTACCTGATCGCGTCCTTCGTGTTCTTCTGCTTCGGCGGCGTCATGGCCCTGCTGATCCGCGCCGAGCTTTTCGAACCCGGCATGCAGATCCTGCAGACCAAGGAGCAGTACAACCAGCTGTTCACCATGCACGGCACCGTCATGCTGCTCATGTTCGCCACCCCGCTGTTCGCGGGCTTCGCCAACGTGATCATGCCGCTGCAGATCGGCGCCCCCGACGTCGCCTTCCCGCGACTGAACGCCCTGGCCTTCTGGTTCTTCCTGTTCGGCTCCACAATCGCCGTCTCCGGCTTCATCACCCCGCAGGGTGCGGCATCGTTTGGCTGGTTCGCCTACGCACCGCTGTCCAACACGACCTTCAGCCCCGGTGTTGGCGGTGACCTGTGGGTCTTCGGCCTGGCGCTCTCCGGCTTCGGCACCATCCTCGGTGCGGTCAACTTCATCACCACCATCATCTGCATGCGCGCCCCGGGCATGACCATGTGGCGCATGCCGATCTTCACCTGGAACACGCTGGTGACGGCCATCCTGGTCCTGATGGCCTTCCCGCCGCTGGCAGCAGCCCTGTTCGCCCTCGGCGCCGACCGCAGGTTTGGTGCGCACATCTTCGACCCCGAGAACGGCGGTGCCGTCCTCTGGCAGCACCTGTTCTGGTTCTTCGGCCACCCCGAGGTGTACATCATCGCCCTGCCGTTCTTCGGCATCGTCTCCGAGATCTTCCCCGTCTTCAGCCGCAAGCCGATCTTCGGCTACAAGGGCCTCGTGTACGCAACCATCGCCATCGCGGCGCTGTCCGTCACCGTGTGGGCGCACCACATGTACGTGACCGGCTCGGTCCTGCTGCCGTTCTTTTCCTTCATGACCATGCTGATCGCGGTACCTACCGGTGTGAAGTTCTTCAACTGGATCGGCACCATGTGGCGGGGTTCCATCACCTTCGAAACCCCCATGCTCTGGAGCATCGGATTCCTGGCCACCTTCCTGTTCGGCGGCCTGACCGGCATCATCCTGGCGTCCCCGCCGCTGGACTTCCACGTCTCGGATTCCTACTTCGTGGTGGCACACTTCCACTACGTGGTGTTCGGCACCGTGGTGTTCGCCATGTTCGCCGGCTTCTACTTCTGGTGGCCGAAATGGACCGGCAAGATGCTCAACGAGCGCCTTGGCAAGATCCACTTCTGGCTCCTGTTCCTCGGCTTCCACGGAACCTTCCTGATCCAGCACTGGCTGGGCGTTGAAGGCATGCCCCGCCGGTACGCGGACTACATGCCGCAGGACAACTTCACCTGGATGAACCAGTTCTCCACAATCTCCTCCTTCGTGCTGGGGGCCTCGCTGATCCCGTTCTTCTGGAACGTGTACATCACCTGGCGCAGCAACGAAAAGGTCGAGGTGGATGACCCCTGGGGCTTCGGCGCTTCACTCGAGTGGGCCACGTCCTGCCCGCCGCCGCGCCACAACTTCACGTCGCTGCCCCGCATCCGCTCGGAGCGTCCGGCCCTGGACCTCCACCACCCGGAGCTCGCACAGTCGCACACCGTTGAGTCACCGGCACCGGCAGCAGCCGTGCTCGGCAACGCAGATCAGAAGGACACCGCCAAGTGAAGATCGAATCATGGATTTTTGGAGCCGGAGTCTTCTTCTTCGTGCCGGTCTCCGTGGTTTACGGATTCCTGACCAACTGGACCGAATGGGTCGGCATCCTCGGCGTACTGCTTGTGGGCGGCCTTGCCGGCATGATCGGTGCCTACCTTGGATTCACCGGCAAGCGCGTTGGACTGCGCCCTGAGGACCGCAGCGACGCCGAGATTCACGAAGGTGCCGGCGAGCAGGGCCACTTCAGCCCCTGGAGCTGGTGGCCGCTGGTCCTGGGACTTTCCTGTGCAGGCGGGTTCCTCGGCCTGGCAGTAGGATTCTGGATCGTTTACATCGCAGCGGGCCTCGCGGTCATCGCCCTCGTAGGCTGGGTCTACGAGTACAGCCGCGGCGACCACGCCCACTAAGCGACTACCGGCTAACTAAAAACGACGGCGGGCCCCACCAATTGGTGGGGCCCGCCGTCGTTATGTCAGCGGTTTCTACGGAGGCTGTGAGCCCTCAGGCGGCCGCACCAGCCTCCAGCAGCAAAGTCAGCCCTTCCAGTGCCGCCTCTGCAGATTCAACGCTGTAGCGGGCAGGGAGCGCTTCGGGGTCAACCGACAGTTCCACTTCACAGCCGCTGTGGAAGTCGGCGGTCATCACCTCGAGCAGGGACCGTGCGTCGACGGGAACGATTCCCGCTTTCCCGATCCTGACCGGCAGCCCGGAATCCGTGACGGCCCGGACAAAGATGGCGGCCGGCCGCGCGTGCAGGCCTATTGGTGATTGAACGACTGCCTTGCGCACTGGCAACAGGACTCCTTTGTTCCGACGGGACTCGGCCGTCATGACTGCATTCCTGAACAAGCGTAGCCGCGGCGTGCGCAGTCACCGAAAGGGTGGTCTAGACCTGCCCTAATATTGCCCTACCCTTTAAGCATGAATGTAGATCCGGAACGGTGCGATGGCGGCCTCTGACGCGAGCAGAATGGTGGGGGAGATCGACCGTGAAAGCGGGACACCCATCTACGTGCAGCTGCGGGAGCTCCTCCGCGCACACATCACCTCTTCGTGCCCTCCCGGGTCCTCCCTGCCCTCGGAGCGGGACCTCGCGGAGAGATTTGGTTTGGCACGCATGACTGTCCGCCAGGCCATAGACGCGCTCGTGGGTGAAGAAGTCATTGAACGGGTCGTGGGTCTCGGGACCTTCGTCCGGAAGCCAAAACTCGACTTGCAGGTCAAGCTGACGTCCTACAGCGAGGAAATGCAGCGCCGCGGCATGGTGCCGGCAGCCAAGGTATTGAGCTTCGAACAGATCAGCGCAAGTGCGTTCCTGGCCCGCGAACTCCAGCTGGACGAGGGGACGCCCCTGGTGCGCTTCAGGCGGCTCCTGCTGGCCGACAACGAACCCATGAGCGTCGATGAGAACTTCATTCCCGCGCACCGGGTTCCAGGGCTGCTCGACGGCGAACCTCCGACATCGCTGTACAACGTGCTGAGCGAGCGGTTCGGGCTGGTCATGGAGTGGGGGGAGGACATGATCGAAGCCACGGCTGCCTCGCCTTCCACTGCCCGGCTGCTGAATGTCGAGGTCGGATCCCCGTTGCTTAAGATCCAGCGGCACGCCTTTGTTGCCCGCTCGATGGTCGACTACTCCGTGTCCTACTACCGCGCGGACCGCTACAAACTGTGGGTTCCGCTGCAGCGTCCGGGTGTGCGTCCTACGCGTAACTACGCCTCCGGCTACCGGAACCAGTAGGGAGCACACAAAAGAGGCCCGGTCCTTTCGGACCGGGCCTCTTTTGTGGTGTGGTGACGAACTAGTGACTGAGGGTCTTCTGTCCCTCGGCCGCTTCGACGGCTTCGTGGTGGCCGTGGGCCGCCTCGAGTTCAGCCGGCGAGGCGGGTGCAACCCTGTCCTCGAAGAACCAGCGGGAAAGCGCTGCACGGCGCTTCTCCTTGCGGGTTACCACGCCGTGTTCGTTCGGAACGGCAGGCAGCGGGACCGGCGACTCAAAGCCCACCAGCTTGTAGCGCTTGTAGTCGTCCAGCGGGGCGTGCACCTCAATGAACTCACCGTGCGGCAGGCGTACGATGCGGCCGGTTTCGCGGCCGTGCAGGGCGATCTCACGGTCCTTGCGCTGAAGGGCCAGGGCCACGCGCTTGGTCACAACGAAGGCGATGACCGGGCCGAGGAAGAACAGGGCCCGCAGCCAGTACGTGACGTCGTTCAGTGATACGTGGAAGTGCGTTGCGATGAGGTCGGAGCTTGCTGCCGCCCACATCACGCAGTAGAACGTGAACCCGGCCATACCGATGGCGGTACGGGTGGGGGCGTTGCGCGGGCGGTCCAGGACGTGGTGTTCACGGTCGTCCTTGGTGATCCAGCGCTCGATCCACGGGTACATGAACAGGACCGTGAAGACGAGGCCGGCGGGCACAAGGGCCGGGAGCAGCACGTTCAAGGTCAGGACCTGCCCGAAGATGACGTACTCGAAGTGGAAGTCTCCGATGACGCCGGGCATGAGGCGCAGGGCGCCGTCGACCCAGCCGATGTACCAGTCAGGCTGCGTGCCTGCGGATACCGGTGAGGGGTCGTACGGGCCGTAGTTCCAGATCGGGTTGATGGTGAAGAACGCCGCCATGAGGGCGACAACACCGAACACGATGAAGAAGAAGCCGCCGGCCTTGGCCGCGTAAACCGGGCCGAGCGGGTAGCCGACGACGTTGCCGTCGTTGCGGCCCGGGCCGGGGTACTGGGTGTGCTTGTGAACAACCACCATGAACAGGTGGATCACGATCATCAGCAGGATCAGCGCAGGAACCAGGAGGATGTGCAGCATGTACAGCCGGCCGATGATGACAGTACCCGGGAACTCGCCGCCGAAGAGGAAGAACGAAATGTAGGTACCAATGACCGGAATCGATTTGATGACGCCGTCGATGATTCGCAGGCCGTTACCGGAGAGCAGGTCATCGGGGAGGGAGTAGCCGGTGAAGCCGGCAGCCATGGAGAGGATGAGCAGGACACCGCCCACCACCCAGTTCAATTCGCGGGGCTTGCGGAACGCGCCGGTGAAGAAGACACGAAGCATGTGCACGGAAACCGAAGCAACGAACAGCAGTGCGGCCCAGTGGTGCACCTGGCGCATGAACAGGCCGCCGCGGACATCAAAGGAGATGTCGAGGGAGGAGCTGTAGGCCACGGACATTTCGACGTTTTTCAGCGGCGTGTAGGAGCCGTCGTAGTGCGTCTCCGCCATGGACGGATCGAAGAAGAACGTCAGGAAGGTGCCGGAGAGCAACAGGATGACGAAGGAGTACAGGGCAACTTCGCCAAACATGAAGGACCAGTGGTCCGGGAAGACCTTCCGGCCGAACTCGCGGAGGATTCCCGACCCGCCAACGCGCTGGTCAACGAAGTCGGTAATGCGGCCGCCCTTGGTTTTGGCGACGAAGGCGGGGGCATTAGCTGTTGATGTTGCGCTCATGCTCATCACGCTCCCAGTAACTCGGTCCTACGGGTTCTTTGAAGTCGCTCGTAGCGACCAGGTAGCCCTCGGCGTCAACTGCGATAGGCAGCTGGGGGAGAGGCCGGCTGGCCGGGCCAAAGATAACCTTGCATTCCTGGGTCAGGTCAAAGGTCGACTGGTGGCACGGGCACAGCAGGTGGTGGGTCTGCTGCTCATACAGGGCAACAGGGCAACCAACGTGGGTGCAGATCTTCGAGTAGGCAACGATGCCGTTGTAGCTCCAGTCCTCGCGGCCCGCGGAGGGCTTGAGGGACTCGGGGTTCAGGCGCATGAGCAGGACGACGGCCTTGGCCTTTTCGTTCAGCTTGCCCTCATGCAGTTCGTTGAGGCCTTCCGGAATCACGTGGAAAGCGGAACCGATGGTGACGTCCGAGGCCTTGATAGGCGTGCCGTCCGGGTCGCGGGTGAGGCGCTTGAGCTTGCCCTCCTGCGGAGCCCACATGGTGTGTGCAAGCTTGTTGTCCGGACGGGGACCGAGGTCGCCGAAGATGGCCAGTGCAGGGAGCGGAGCCAATGCGACGGCGCCGAGAAGAGTGTTGCGGATCAGCGGACGGCGCTTGATTCCGGTTTCGTCAACAATGTCATCCACGATGCGGACCGCCGCCTGGCGGTCGTCCTCAGTGCGGATGGCGTGGCGCTCTTCGGAGACTTCGTGGTCCGGCATCAGGGCCTTGGCCCAGTGGACAATGCCGGTGCCGATGCCAAGCATGGCAAAGGCGGTACCGATACCCAGCAGCGCATTCTGCAGCCGGATGGTGGCGATCGTGGAGTCGGGTCCAAGATCGATGGCGAAGTACGCCACCAGGAAGATCACGGTGCCCACGACCGAGCTGCCGAAGAGAATGGCAACCTGCCGTTCTGCACGTTTTGCGGCCTTCGGGTCCGTGTCAGCCAGGCGCAAACGATGCGGGGGAATTCCAGGATCCTGGAACTTCTCCACCTCATTCTGACCAGCCGTAGCTACGGTGCCCGAGTGGTTCGGACTGCCGTCACTATGGTTGCCCATAATTCGCCTCATCCTTCTCTCGTCCCGGCCATTGCCGGGTTAGTTTTCAATTCCATACTGCTGACTCGTCAGCAGGAGTTCTTACAAGTTACGGACGCTGCTAGGACGTACGTGAGGTCAGCCAGATGGTGAAGGCGATGATGACGCCCAGGCCGGCGATCCAGACAAACAGGCCTTCAGAAACCGGACCCAGTGCGCCGAGATCGGCTCCGCCGGGTGAACCGTTGGCTTCGATCTGCTTCAGGAAGGTGATGATGTCGCGCTTGCCTTCGGGGGTGACGTTCGCGTCGCTGAAGACCGGCATGTTCTGCGGGCCGGTCACCATCGCTTCGTAGATGTGCTTCTCGGAGACATCCGCCAGGGCGGGAGCGAACTTGCCGCGGGTGAGCGCACCGCCGGCGGCCGCTGCGTTGTGGCACATGGCGCAGTTGACACGGAACAGCTCGCCACCCTCGGCGGCGTTGCCCTGCGCGTCCAGGAGACCTTCCTCAGGGATGGACGGTCCGGGTCCGAGCGAAGCGACGTAAGCGGACAGCTGGTGGGTCTGTTCGTCGTTGAACTGTGCGGGCTTCTTGTAAGCCTGCGGGCCATTCATCTGCATGGGCATGCGCCCGGTGCCTACCTGGAAGTCAACGGCGGCAGCACCGACGCCTACAAGTGAGGGTCCGTCCTGGGTTCCGCTCGCGCCCATGCCGTGGCAGGTGGCGCAGTTAGCGGCAAAGAGCTTCCCGCCCTCTTCAGTGTCGTTCGCACTGAAGCTGGTGGTGGAAGCCTTGGCCTCATTGACGGTGGTGGCAACGGCGTACAGCCCACCAGTGAGGAGGAGGCCCATCAGCAGCAGCGCAATGGCTGCCAGTGGGTGACGTCGCTTCTGCGAGAGTGCCTTCACGTGGTGGTTCCTTTATTCGATCGTGCGTCGGCTCCGGGAGCCGCTTCTTGAAATTCTGCCTCTTGTAGAAAAAGAGTCAAGTCGGGGCTACCTGAGGACGTAGATGACCAGGAAGAGGCCGATCCACACGACGTCGACGAAGTGCCAGTAATAAGAGGTGACAATCGCGGACGTAGCTTCGAAGTGACCAAACTTCTTCGCGGCGAACGAACGGCCAATGATGAAGAGGAAGGCGACAAGGCCGCCGATGACGTGCAGGCCGTGGAAGCCCGTGGTCATGTAGAACGCTGAGCCGTAGGCGTTCGAGGAGAGCGAGACATGCTCCGAGACGAGCATGGCGTATTCAGTTGCCTGGCCGGCAACGAAGAAGGCACCCATGATGAACGTGAGGGTGAACCACTCGTTCATCCCCCAACGCGTGAAGGCAAGGGGGCCGCCGGCGCGGCGCGGCTGGAGCCGCTCAGCGGCGAAGACGCCCATCTGGCAAGTAAAGGAACTTGCCACGAGGACGATCGTGTTTACGAGCGCAAAGGGGAAGTTGAGCTTGGCTGTCTCTTCGGCCCACATCTGTCCGGACGTCGAACGGAGTGTGAAGTACATGGCAAAGAGACCGGCGAAGAACATCAACTCACTGGACAACCAGACAACGGTTCCTACGGAAACCATATTCGGGCGGTTCAGCGTCGGGTGCGCCGGGGTACTGGGGGCATGGGTCGCAGATGTCACATAGACATTATGTCTGTAAAAGTTCCTCCTGCCCAATGCAAACCGCCTTTTGCGGGGACTTTTTCTACAAAGACGCGAATTCGCGCGGAAAAGTTCCCGGAGCCGTTCACATTGGTCAGACGGGCAGGTGCCTCGATAGCATCAGGAGGTGACTTCACAGGCATCTGCACAAGCGGCGGGCAACACCTGGCCGCGTCTCATTTCGGCGCTGATCAACGGCACGGACCTCACGGCCGACAACACGGAATGGGCCATGGACACCATCATGTCCGGGGAGGCCACTCCTGCGCAGATCGCCGGATTCCTGGTGGCGCTGCGGGCAAAGGGCGAGACGGTGGACGAGGTTGCCGGCCTTGTTGAGGCGATGCTTGCGCACGCGAACCCTGTCACTATCGGCGGTGAAAAGCTGGACATCGTTGGCACCGGCGGCGACCAGCTGAACACAGTCAACATTTCCACCATGGCGGCGCTCGTCTGTGCGGGTGCCGGCGCAAAGGTGGTCAAGCACGGTAACCGGGCGTCGTCGTCGTCCTCGGGGTCAGCAGACGTGCTGGAAGCGCTCGGCGTCCGGCTGGACCTCCCCATCGACCGTGTTGCAGCCAACGCCGAAGAGGCAGGGATCACGTTCTGCTTCGCCCAGGTGTTCCACCCGTCGTTCCGGCACACGGCCGTGCCCCGCCGGGAGCTCGCCATACCCACAGCGTTCAACTTCCTGGGTCCGCTCACCAATCCTGCCCGGGTCCAGGCCTCGGCGGTCGGTGTTGCCAACGCCCGGATGGCCCCGCTGGTTGCCGGCGTCCTGGCCAAGCGCGGAAGCCGCGGCCTCGTTTTCCGGGGGAGTGACGGGCTGGATGAACTGACAACCACAGGGCCGTCCACTGTTTGGGAGATCCGCAACGGCGAAGTTACGGAGCAAACGTTTGACCCACAGGCGCTGGGCATCCGCCCTGCAACGGTTGAGGAACTGCGTGGCGGAGACGCCACAGCAAACGCCGCCGTCGTCCGTGATGTCTTGAGCGGCGTGCCCGGACCGGCGCGCGACGCTGTCCTGCTGAATGCCGCGGCCGGCCTGGTGGCGTTCGACGTCGACGCCCAAGGACCGCTGGCCGACCGGATGGCCGCCGCACTGAAGCGCGCCGAGGAATCGATTGACTCCGGTGCCGCGGCCGCCGTGCTGGAAAAGTGGGTTGCCCTAACCCAGGGCTAATAGTCCGGGGTTAGGAGTACCGCCCAGGGCTACTGTTCAAAGCCCAGGGCGAATGCCGCGTCGAGGTCGTGCTGCGAGTAGGCCCGGAACGCAATGTGCGTCGTGGTGTGCACCACGGCGGGAACCTTGGACAGTTTGTCCGCGATAACGTCCGCCAATTCATCGTGCTTGGCCACCCGGGCCACGGCAATCAGGTCCCATTCCCCGGTCACGGAGTAGACCTCGCTGATGCCTGGTATCGCCGAAATTTCCTCTGCCGTCTCCGGAATTCGGGAGGCGTCTGTCTTGATCAGGACGAATGCGGTGATCACTCTTGACCTTTCGGATGGCTGCGCCGTTGCGGAAACGGCAGGCGTTGCTGTTTGTGCCAGCCTAGTACATCCGGGGTGCTTCAGCTGTGCTGCCGGCGCCGGGCCAGCCGCCGGAATCCGGCCACGATGAGGCGGTAGCCAACAAGGAATGTGCCCAGGCTCAGCAAGGCAACAATGACGAACGGCAGGACCACCGTTTGTCCGGTCACCGCGCGCAGCGCCATGCCAACGGCGACGGCACCAAGCCACACCGAGACGCCCGCCGGCCATGCCCGCAGCGGGGCACGCCACACGCGCGTCACAAGCCACGCTATTGCCGCTCCGGCCAGGAAGGGCCAGGCGGTCAGGAAGACCCCGGTGATCACATCCCCGCGCTGGTGGGCGTCCCGGCCGATGGCCGCAAATGTCAGGATGAGGGCGGCATCGGCGAGGGCGGCGAGGACCACGGCGTTTCTGGCGGTGGTGCGGGCAGGTACTGGATGGGTGCGGGAAGGCATACCTTTACAGTAGTTCCGGTGGAGCGCCGGTTCGACCGCCAGTACATCCAGGGCTACACACCGGAGACAGCATGAGACTTGTCCAGATCGCGCAACACGCCAGCGACCTGCAGCGGGCGGCAGGGTTCTACGCCGCCCTGCTCGGTGCCGAAGCCCGGGCGGTGTTCGATCCGCCAGGGCTCCTGTTCTTTGACCTTGACGGCGTGCGGCTGCTGCTCGAGTCCGGCGCACCTTCTGCCTTGCTTTACCTGGCAGTTCCGGACGTCAGGGAGTCCGTGGCCGGGCTCCGGGACAGGGGAGTAGAGATCCTTGAGGAACCCGCGGTGATTTTCAGCCATGCGGACAACCGTCTGGGACCGGCCGGAACTGACGAGTGGATGGCCTTCATCCGCGACAGCGAAGGCAACACCGTTGGCCTGGTCAGCCAGCTGCCGCGGTAGCTGTCAGGCTTTGCTGGCCGCGATCTTCGCGGCAAAAGCCACAAGTACGACGCCGGCAATACGGTCAGTGGTTTTGCCCACCGCGGGGGACTGCAGCCACCGCCGGGCGTAGTGGGTGGCAGCAATAATGCCGGCGAACCACAGCATGCCTTCCACGTTGTGTACCAGCGGTAGCAGGACGCCCATCAGAAGGGGCGGGACATCCTGCGGCAGGAACTGCGGAATCATGGCCATATAGAAGACGCCCACCTTGGGATTCAGCAGACTTGTGGTCACGCCGGTCAGGAAGGGCGCTGCGGCGTTTTCGGCAGTCTGCGATAGCTCCGTCGGTGCTGCCTGACCCCTTCTGAAAGTCCTGATGAACATCGAGATTCCGAGCCACCCCATGTAGCAGGCGCCCGCGATCTTCAGCACCGTGAAGGCGGTCTCAGAGGCGGCAAGCAGCGCGGACGCTCCTAGCGCTGCCGCGATGCCCCAGGCCACCGTGCCGGTGCAGATGCCCGCCGCTGTTGCGAAGGCCGGACCGCGCCCGCGGCTAACCGCGGTGCGGAGCACAAGCACGGTGTCGAGCCCGGGAATCACTGTCAGCAAGGCGGCGACCACGGCGAACTGGAGAAGGGCTTCAGGGATGGACATATTCGATGATAACCGCGCCATTGTGCTGGGAATCACGCCCGGCTAGGCTCACAACGCGAAGGAAGCACCGCCGTCGGGAGTCCATTCCGGCGCTGCCAGCGAGATGAGGGAACAACGTGACCCAAAAGATCACCACCTGCCTGTGGTTCGATACCCAGGCTGAGGAAGCCGCCGACTTTTACGCCTCGGTCTTCGACGGCTCCAAAATCCTCAACGTGGCCCGCTACGCAGAGGGCGGACCAGGACCGGCCGGACAGGCCATGACGGTCGAGTTCGAAATCGAAGGCCGGAAGTTCCTGGCGCTGAACGGGGGCCCGGCGTTCACATTCAACGAGGCCGTTTCCTTCGTGATCGACTGCACCTCGCAGGAAGAAGTTGACCGCTACTGGTCGGCACTAACGGCAGGCGGCACTGAAAGCCAATGCGGCTGGCTCAAAGACAAATTCGGAGTGTCGTGGCAGGTTGTGCCGTCCGTCCTGGGGCAGTTGCTGGGTGGCCCGGACCCGGACGGTGCGCAGCGGGCCATGCAGGCGATGCTGGGCATGCGGAAGCTCGAGATCGCTGAGCTCCAGGCCGCCTACGACGGAGTCTGAGCCAACCGGCTCCGGGCTTGGCGCAGGGGAGTGGACCACATGCCATCCGGCCCTACCCGGCCCGGGACTGCCGGACGATAATCGGGAATACCTACCCCGCACCTGAATGGAGGCATTCGCGATGTCTGTTTACACGCTCGGAATCTGGTTGGTGAAGCCCGGAAGGGAGAATGACTTTGTGCAGGCGTGGCGTGACCTCGCCAGGAAGACGCAAGAGGATTTTCCCGGCGCGAAAGCCATACTGATGCACGACCGCGACGTTCCCAACAGGTTCATCAGCACAGGCCCGTGGGAATCGCTCGAGCAGGTCGAAGTATGGCGCGCCTCGGACGCGTTCACCCAGGGCTACGAGGCCATGCGCGGGTTGCTGGAGCACTTTGAACCGCACACGCTGGACGAGGCCGCAAGCATCGGTTGAGCGCAGGAGGGAATCCTGCTCAACGTCAACGGAGGGGGACCGCGATGACGGAGACGAAGGGCGACGCTTCAAAGCCTTCGACGTTAGGCGAGGGCGGGGCGATGGAAATGCGTCGCGCACCGGCATGGAAGGTCAAGTACGACTGGAGCGAGGACCCCGACGAAGTGGTCCACCTTGTCTGCTGCCGGGATCTGGACTGGCGGCGGGCCATGTGCGGCTATGAGGAACCGGAGATGACGATCGCCCGTGATCCGCAGATCCTGTGCTCCATGTGCATGGAAGTCTTTGGCCGGGCGCTCGGACCGGGGCCATGTCCCATCGATGATCAGCCGTGCCCTGACGACGACGAAATAGACCGGATCATCGACGAACGCACATCCTGACGCTTACTGCTGTCGAGACTAGAAATATGTTCCAAACACATCCCTGGCAGTTGAAGGGGACCGGCGATTTTCCCTTTACTTTACATAATGTAGATTATCGGCGTTATTGGGTGGAAGTCCGGCCAGGCGAAGCGGGGCACATTTCTGTGCCGTGATCAGGCCGTGATTTTCGCCGTCCCGTTCAGTCGTTGACGTGCGTTTCAGCCACCGACGTAGGCCGCGAGGTGCTCGCCAGTAAGCGTCGACCGGCTGGCAACCAGCTCGGCCGGCGTGCCCTCGAAGACGATCATGCCGCCGTCGTGTCCAGCGCCCGGGCCGAGGTCGATAATCCAGTCTCCGTGCGCCATGACCGCCTGATGGTGCTCGATCACAATGACCGACTTGCCCGAGTCGACGAGCCGGTCGAGCAGACCCAACAACTGCCGGACGTCGGCAAGGTGCAGGCCCGTCGTCGGCTCGTCGAGGACGTACACGTCTCCCTGTTCGGCCATCTGGGCTGCCAGCTTGAGCCGCTGCCGCTCACCGCCGGACAGCGTGGTGAGCGGCTGGCCCAGGCTGAGGTAGCCCAGTCCGACGTCGGACAGCCGGGCAAGGATTTTGTGGGCGGCCGGGACCTTCGCCTCGTCGGAGTCGAAGAACCCGGTGGCCTCGGTGACGGGCATCTCCAGGACCTCGGCGATGTTCCGGCCGCCCAGCGTGTATTCCAGGACTGAGGCCTGGAACCGCCGGCCCTCGCAGTCCTCGCAGGGTGACTCGACCGTGGCCATGACACCAAGTTCGGTGAAAATGACGCCGGCGCCGTTGCAGGTGGGACAGGCGCCCTCAGAGTTGGAGCTGAATAGCGCCGGCTTCACGCCGTTCGCCTTCGCGAACGCCTTGCGGATCGGTTCGAGCAGACCTGTGTACGTTGCAGGGTTGCTTCGGCGCGAGCCCTTGATGGCCGCCTGGTCGATCACCACCACGCCGTCGCGGCCGGCTACAGAGCCGTGGATCAGCGAGCTCTTGCCGGAACCGGCCACGCCCGTGACGACGCAGAGCACGCCAAGCGGGATGTCCACGTCCACATCCTGGAGGTTGTGCGTCGATGCGCCGCGGATGTCCAGTTTGCCGGCCGACGAGCGCACGGAGGCCTTCAGTGCCGCGCGGTCGTCGAGGTGGCGCCCGGTGATCGTGTCGCTCCCCCGCAGCCCCTCGACGGTTCCTTCGAAACAAAGCGCGCCGCCCGCCGTACCTGCTCCGGGGCCCAGATCGACGACGTGGTCTGCGATGGCGATGGTCTCCGGCTTGTGCTCGACAACCAGCACCGTATTGCCCTTGTCGCGCAGCTGCAGCAGGAGCCGGTTCATCCGCTCGATGTCGTGCGGGTGCAGGCCGATGCTCGGCTCGTCGAAGACGTACGTGACGTCGGTGAGCGACGACCCCAGATGGCGGATCATCTTGGTCCGCTGCGCCTCTCCCCCGGACAGTGTGCCCGCCGGCCGGTTAAGCGAGAGGTAGCCAAGACCGATTTCGGAGAACGAGTCAAGCAGGTGCTGCAGGCCCTTGAGCAAGGGCGCGACCGACGGCTCCTTGAGGTCGCGGATCCAGTCGGCCAGGTCGGTGATCTGCATCTCGCAGAGCTCGGCGATGTTCTTGCCGTTAACCTTCGAGGACAGTGCCTGCTTCGTCAGCCGCGTCCCGTTGCAGTCGGGGCAGGTCTGGAACGTTACCGCCCGTTCGACGAACCGGCGCACGTGCGGCTGCATCGCCTCGGGGTCCTTGGACAGCATCGACTTCTGCATCTTGGGGATGATTCCCTCGTACGTGAGGTTGATGCCCTCGACTTTGATCTTCGTCGGTTCGGCGTACAGCATCGTGTCGAGCTGTTTCTTGGTGAACTTGGCGATTGGCTTGTCCATTGGCAGGCCGACACCCTCGAACAGGCGGCCGTACCAGCCGTCCATCGAGTAGCCGGGAACCATGAGGGCGCCGTCGCTGAGGGTCTTGTTTTCGTCGTACAAAGCGGTGAGGTCGATGTCGCTGACGTTGCCCATGCCTTCGCACCGCGGGCACATGCCGCCCAGGTATACGGCCTGGCTGACGACGCTCTTCTCGACGCGGCCGCCCCGGTCCGTGGACATGACGCCACTCGCCTTCCGGGTGGGCACGTTAAACGAGTAGGCCGTCGGCGGGCCGACGTACGGGGTGCCAAGGCGGCTGAACAGGATCCGGAGCATTGCGTTGGCGTCGGTGGCCGTACCCACGGTGGACCGCGGATTGGCGCCCATCCGCTCTTGATCAACGATGATGGCCGTGGTCAGGCCTTCGAGGAAGTCGACGTCGGGCCGCGCCAGGTTGGGCATGAATCCCTGCACGAACGCGCTGTAGGTTTCGTTGATCATCCGCTGCGACTCTGCTGCGATCGTCGCGAACACCAGCGAGCTCTTGCCCGAGCCGGAGACGCCGGTGAACACCGTCAGCCGCCGCTTCGGGATTTCCAGGCTGACGTCCTTGAGGTTGTTCTCGCGCGCACCCTGCACACGGATGAGGTCGTGGGTGTCGGCCACGTGCTGCTGTGCTGGCGACTGCGGGTCCGTCCGGGTGCCAATGCTCATCGTGTCTCCATCTGTCAGTCGGGGGCAGCCTTCGTGGCTGCTGCCGGCATCACCTGGCTCTATCTAACCAGCTTCGGGCATTCCGCCGGGTTCCCTACGCATGGGTAGCCACCATTGTCTTAAGGCCGAAGCTCGCTGAGAATGAACCATGACGGTCTACATGAGGTCCCTGGAAACTGCTGTCCCGCCCACCGTACTCATCCAGTCTGAAGCCCGTGATGTTTTCGCTGCCCAGCCGGGGCTGACCAGGCTGGGTTCCCGGCTGGTGAACACCTGTTTCGACTCCGCTGCCATCGACACCCGCTACACGGCGGTCACTGAGCTCACCAAGGACAGCCGGGCCGACGATCCGCAGTTCTTCGATCCGGACACCGGCCTTGTACTTAGTCCCAGCACGAAGGTCCGGAACGACATTTTCGGACGCGAAGCCACCAAGCTGTTTGTGGAATCCGCCCAGGCCGCACTGGATGCCTGCCCCGGCATCGAACCGGCTGACATCACCCATCTGGTGACCGTCTCCTGCACCGGTTTCTTCAACCCGGGCCCGGACTACAAGATCGTGCGCGCGCTGGGGCTGAATCCTGCCGTGCAGCGCTACCACCTCGGCTTCATGGGCTGTTACGCGGCGTTCCCGGCATTGCGTGCCGCCAAATCGTTCTGCGAGGCAGACCCGGACGCCGTTGTCCTGGTGGTCTGCGCCGAGCTCTGTTCCCTCCACGTCCGCACGTCCAACGATCCGGACACCATCATGGGCTCGGCCCTGTTTGCGGATGGCGCAGCAGCGGCAGTCATCTCGGCCAGGGACTTCCCGGACGGAAGCCCCCTGTTGCAGCTGGACCACTTCGAAACCGTGCTCACACCTGTCGGCGAGGAATCCATGGCCTGGAACATTGGCGACGAAGGCTTCGAGATGGTGCTGGGCAACTACGTCCCCCACATCATTGACGACCACATCATCGGCGCCCTTGAGCCGCTGCTTTCCCGCGATGAATCCCTGCGCGGACTCCCCTACCGGGACATCACCCACTGGGCCATCCACCCCGGCGGGCGGAGCATCCTGGACAAAGTGCAGTCCCGGCTCGAACTCACGGACGAGCAGCTGGTTCCTGCCCGGGAAACGCTCCGCAACTACGGCAACATGAGCAGCGCCACAGTGCTCTTCGTCCTCAAGCACATCGCAGGGCTCCCGCCGCAGGACGGCGCTGAACGCATCTGTTCGATGGCGTTCGGTCCCGGCCTCACGGTGGAAACGGCGATGTTCACCAAGGTGCGGGCACCTCAGGGGGACGCTGATCCGGCGTCCCGGGAGTCCTCCTTAACGCACCAGGCAGCTGCACGGACTGAGCCGTCACTCCTTTGATGGCCTCTCACTTGACGTCGTCCGCTGGAATGCTGCGCGATCGCGACGTCCATGCGGTCGAGGAAATGGACCGTCCGGGCTGTGATCCCGCCAAGCTGGACCGCACGTATGCACAATTCGCGGTGGTCAACAGGGCGGTCGCCGGGTGGCGCGGAATCTACCGGACGCACCTACGGCCCGTCCTTTCAGCCGCAAAGGTGACAACCCTGCTGGATATCGGCTGCGGCGGCGGGGATGTGCCCGTCCTGCTGGCTGCGTGGGCGGCCGGGGACGGGCTGAGGCTGGAGATCACCGCCATTGATCCGGACCGCAGGGCCTTCGAGTTCGCCCTCCTCCGCGGGAGTGTGGACGGCGTGACGTTCCGGCAGGCCTCCACTGCGGACCTGGCCGCCGAAGGGCAACACTTCGACGTCGTCGTGTCCAATCACGTTCTGCACCACCTGGACGAGACTGAACTGCCGCAGTTCCTGGCCGAGTCGGCGCTGGTGTCGCGTGGCATCGTCCTCCACAACGACATCCGCCGCAGCCCCGCCGCGTTCGCGTTGTTCTACGCAGCCTCCTGGCCGTTCCCAGGCTCGTACATCAGGGAAGACGGCCTGACGTCCATCCGCCGTAGCTACACCACCGCGGAACTCCGGGCAGCCGCTCCCCCGGGCTGGTCCGTGACGCCCCGCCCGCCCTTCCGCAACCTCCTCACCCTGAACCGGACCGCCCGCGGTGATTGACGTCGTCGTGGTGGGCGGCGGCCCGGTGGGGCTGTACCTGGCGGCCCTGCTGCTGCAGTCCGGTGTCTCAGTCCGCGTCCTCGAACGGCGCGCGGAACCCAACACCCACTCCCGCGCCATCGGCATCCATCCCCCGGCGCTGGAGGCACTCGATGGCATCGGAGTCGCAGCCCGCCTGGTGTCCGATGGTGTCCGGATCCGGCGCGGCGTGGCCATCGGTGGCGGCGTGGAAGTGGCCGAAATGTCCTTCGACGCCGTGTCCGGGACATATCCGTTTGTGTTGTCGGTCCCTCAGTCGCGCACTGAAGCAGTCCTGGAACAGCGGGTCAGGGGGCTGGACTGCGGGGCGATACGGCGCGGAGTTACCGTGACGGGAATTCACGACGACGGTTCAGCAGTTGCAGTGGACCTCCTCACCCCAGCCGGGGAATCCCGGATTCATGCCTCCCTGGCCGTGGCCGCGGACGGTGCCCGCTCCACGGTGAGGCAGCGGCTGGGCGCCCCGGCCCCGCTCAAGGTGTACCCCGACAGGTACCTGATGGGAGACTTCGCCGACAGCACGGAGTTCGGTCCGGACGCGGCACTTTTCCTGGAAGCAGCAGGGATCGTGGAGTCCTTCCCGCTGCCGGGCGGGGTGCGCCGGTGGGTGGCCCGGCTGCGTGGAGCAGACCCGGACGCGCACACTGCCGGTTCCTTGGCCCGGATGGTGCGGGAACGGACCGGGATAGTCATCGACGCCGGCACCAATTCGATGCTGAGCAGCTTCGGTGTCCGGTCACGCCTGGTGAAGCGGATGATCCACGGCCGGATTTCGCTGATCGGTGATGCTGCCCACGAGATCAGCCCCATCGGCGGTCAGGGCATGAACCTGGGCTGGCTGGATGCTTCCGAGCTGGCGCCGCTCATCCTCGGCCGGTTGGCGCGCACTGCCCGGGAGCGCGAGTTCGGGAACTTCGAGAGTCACCGGCTGCAGGCCGCCGCGAAGGCAGCCCGGCAGTCCGAAATCAACATGGCGCTGGGCAGGCCGCTGCCGGCTCCGCTGTGGAACGTCCGGAACCGGCTGATCGCAGGTGCCGCCGGCGTGCCGGCCATCAACTCACGCGTGGCCGCCCGGTTCACCATGCATTAGCGGTTTCGCAGTCACTTGATGCCCGCCCGCGCCCCCGGAGCCTGTTCATTCCGTGTCTGCGTCACCGGTGAAGTAGCAGTCGTAACTGTCCTGGCTGGCGATCCGGCCGTCACGGACCTCAAACACCGACGTGGTCCGGGCCCGGATGGTTTCGCCGGCATCCCAGTAGCGCAGGTCCATCAACAGCGTGGCCGACCAGTCAACTTCCAGCACCACACGGCTTCCTTCGCAGGTGGTCCGCCGAACGTCGAATCGCTGGTGGGACACCACCTGGCGGCTCTGCTCGGCCCCGGCCAGCACCTGCTCGCGGCTGCGCGTGGATCCTTCCGGCGCAAGCACGTGCGGCGCTTCGACCAGGGTGAAGTCCTCGGCAAGGAAGCGGTCCACTTCCGCTGCGCCGCCGCCGGCTTCTATGGCGCGCACAAATCCCAGGACACAGGTGAGCGGGGTCTGTTCAGTCATGGAACGAGGGTAGCCCATCGTCATGTGCCCGGCCTCAGGGGGACTCTAGACTGCTGGCATGGACGGCGCAGTGCAGGCGGGTCGACGGCGGTCAGCGGCAGCCGCCGTCGTACTCGCTGCCGTGGCAGCGGGCGTGACAGTCCAGGGATGCAGTCCCGCACCGCAGGCCAGTGGTCCACTCAGCGCCGAACTCAACCAGTTCAGGGACAACTACGCCACGCAGATCATTGAGATCCAGCTCAACAACACGACGTCCGCGCCCGTCACGGTCTTCAGCGCCGAAGTGTCGACTTCCCTGTTCCCGGCAGGCACCGGATGGGCGAATGAGCCAGAGGGCACCGAGGTGCCGCCGGGCCAGACAAAGAGCCTGCCGGCCACGCTGCCGGCGCCTTACTGCGGCAACCCCGGGACGAATGAAGAGGCGGGCACCTACGCCGGCGCGGCACCGGCCGAAATCAAGGTGTCCGTCCGCGTGGGTTCCACAACCAGGGAGATGCACCTCCGGGCCGCAGACCCTTTCGGCGTCCTGGCGCGGAACCATTCTGAACTGTGCCTCGCGGAGGAAGCCGGGCACATTGCCCGGATAGACCTTGCCCCGGAACTGGAGGTTGCGGCGGACGGCCGGATCGCCGTCGTTCGCCTTCAGGTGACGCCGCTTCAGGTCACGCCGCGCGGGGCGGGCGCCGGAACACCGCGCGCCCTGACCATCGAAAGCATCGAGGGCACCACACTCCTGGCCGAGGTCCCGGGCAGTCCGTGGCCGCGGGGTGTCAGGGTTGCTGCCGGTGCGGGTCCCGAAGAATTCCGCCTCCGGATACGGCCGGCCCGTTGTGATCCGCATGCCGTCGCTGAAGACAAGGTGGGCACCCTGCTGCCGTTGCGGATAGACACCGGCGGACGCCGCGGGGTGCTCAAGGTCGCCGCCGGTTCCGCCCTGAAGGGCCAGATCCACGAGTTCGTCTCGGCGGCTTGCGGAGGGCACTAGGCTTTTCCCCATGCTTCATGTCGCGAACCCCACGCCGTTCAGCGCCGCCCGGATCCGGGAAACAGTCCAGGAGATCCTCGCCGCGGGAGTGCTTCCGCCCATCGTCCAGGCCGGCCATCCGGTGCTCCGGCAGCAGGCAGCCCCGTACGACGGCCAGTTGGACAGCACTGATCTGACGGCGCTCATCGCACTCATGCGTGAGGTGATGCATGCCGCCCCCGGCGTCGGCCTGGCGGCCCCGCAGCTGGGTATCCCCCTCCAACTTGCGGTGCTCGAGGACCAGTACGACGTCGACGCCGACATAGCCGCTGTCCGCCGCCGGTCGTCGCTGCAGTTCTTTGCGGTCATCAATCCGTCGTACTCGCCGCTGGGGAGCGGCGCCGCGGCCTTTTACGAAGGCTGCCTATCGCTCCAGGGCCTGCAGGCCGTGGTCTCGCGCCACGAATCCGTGCGCCTCGATTTCACCGATCCTGCCGGAACCACACGGCAGCAGGAATTTTCAGGCTGGCAGGCCCGCATCGTGCAGCACGAAACGGACCACGTGCAAGGCATCCTCTATATAGACAAGGCTGAGCTGCGCTCCCTCAGCAACAACGCTGAATACGGGCTCCGCTGGGCGCATCCGGACACCCGTCTCGCCCGGCAGGAACTGGGGTTCTTGCCCGACGTGCCCGCGGACTAAGGGTTGGCGCGGGTGGGCAGGTAACGCGCCCACCACCGCAGGATCTCCTCGAACCGCTGCTTGCGGTGGTGCGGGGTGCCGGACCGGGAGAGTTCGTGGTTCTCCCCCGGGAACACGAGGAAGGCCGAGTCCACGCCCTGCTGCTTCAGCGCCGTGAAGTACCGCTGGCCCTGTTCCACCGGGCAACGGAGGTCTTCCTCGCTGTGGATGACCAGCGAGGGCGTGCGCACGCTGCGGACGGTTGCCATGGGGCTCTGGGCCGCCATCTGCTCTTCCGAGCTGCCGGTATATTCGCCGCCGAAGAACCAGCCGATATCCGACGAGCCGATGAAGCTCACCGGATCCAGGAAACCGCGCTCCACAATGGCAGCCTTGAAACGGTGGTCCTGGCTGATGGTCCACGCCGTGAGGTATCCCCCGTAGGAACCCCCCATGATCCCGAGTGCGCCGGAGTCGAGCTCCTGGAACTTCGCCAGCGCGCCGTCGAGGAAGGACAGCACATCATGCATGTCCACGGTCCCCATCTTTTCCTTGATGGCCCGCCCGTGGGCCTGGCCGTAACCTGCCGAGCCGCGGGGGTTGCACATGAGCACCGCATAGCCGGCAGCGGCGTACACCTGGGCCTCGTCGAACAGCGCCACGGTGTATTGCGCGAAGGGCCCGCCGTGGATGTTCAGCAGCACGGGGTGCGGACCCTTCCCGGGCGGCAGCACCAGCCAGCCGTGGACCGGATAGCCGTCAGCTGAGTCGAAAGTCAGCTCGCGGGGCTCGATGATCTCAGCCTGAAGACGCAGATCCGCCGAGAAATCCGTCAGCAGCCTCAGCTGGCCGTCCTCCAGCGCGGCGACGTCCCCGGCTGTGGCTGCGTCCGAGAAACTGACGAACAGTGAGCCACCCGCCGACGCGGCGCCGGTGACCACCCGGTCTCCATGGACCAGCAGCGAGTGGTTTCCGGTCGCTCCGAACTCGAGCAGCTCCACCGTGCCCTGCGCGTTGTTGAGTAGCAAAACTGAATCGGGGCCGCGGAGCTCCAGTCCCCCGGCGCCAGCGGCGAGGTCCATCATTTCCACGTCGCTGAGGACACTGGCCTCGCCGCCCTCCGCCGGCATCACATAAAGGGCAGTATTCCGTGCCACGAAGTCCTGGCCCGATTCGCCAAGTTCCTGGGCGAGGAAGAACAGCCACTTCCCGTCCCGCGACTGGCGTGCCGCCGCGACCGTCTGCCGGCCGCTGTTGGCTGCCTTGACGGGTTCGGGTTCTCCTCCCGAAGCGCTGACACGGTACACGCCGGCCTCAAGATCCTGATCGCTTCCTTCATGGAGGGCGGCGACGAAGTACACGAAACGTCCGTCCGTGCTGAAAGATTCACCGCTGTGGTCCGTGGCGGCGAACGTCAGCTGGCGCGCCGGCGGGAGCAGGGCGTCGGCGTCGGCGTCTGCGGCAGGACCGGACTCCCCGCCCTCAGCTCCCTGCCCGGTGGGCCTGCGGGCCTCCAGGGCCCGGCCCGCGGGTGCCACGCGCGGCTCCTCATCCAGTTCGGGGACGTCCACAATGTAAAGCTGGACGGGCTTGTCCGCCGTGTAACCAACGCCGTTCATCCGGTACTTGTAGTCGGTGATAAGCCTCGCGTCCTCGGCGCCGGCGGATACACCGTCCAGCGTTCCGTACCGGCCGCCGTCGGGCGTTCGGGCACCGAACACAATGCTGTGCGAATCGGGTGACCAGGCAAAGGACGAGACGCCGAGTTTGGCGTTGGTCAGAACCTGCGGCTCGCCGCCGGCGGCCTCCACAACGTACAGCTGCGGTTTGCCGCCGGCAGTTGCGCGCAGGAATGCCAGCACCAGCCCGTCCGGCGAAAATGCCGGGGCTGTGTCGCGGAAACCGCGGGTCAGCCGGCGTGGCAGCTTCTCCGGGTCCAGAGGCACTGTCCACAACTGGCCAACGTAGCTGTCGGCGTCGAAATCAGGACGGATGACCGAGACCACGGCGCGGGTGCCGTCCGGGTGGACGGCCGGGGCGGAGACGGACTTCAGCAGCGGCAGATGTTCAGGTTTCACGCTTGTGAGCCTAACCGCTCGCGCATGGCCTGTGAAACAACTCACCCCGCCCTTTTGAGGCCGGGGGACGCCCGGGGGTGGAAAGGCGGGAGCCACCTGCCACCCCCGGCTCTAGGATGGGGTGCATGCTTTCCGACGCCGTCCGTTCCCTCCTGTGCCCTGTCTGCCGGAACGGCCTGACTCTGCCCCTGACTCCGAGCGGCAACCGGCTGACCTGCCCGGAGGGTCACAGCTTCGACGCCGCCAGGCAGGGTTACTTCAACTTTCTGGTGGGCAAGGGAACTGTCTTCGAAGCCGATACCGCCGCCATGGTGGCCGCCCGCTTCGACTTCCTTTCCAGGGGTCACTACCAGCCCCTGGCCGAGGCAGTCGCGGAAGTGGCAAAGCCCGCGCTGCGGGGGCCGCAGTCCACGGTGCTGGACGCCGGAACGGGAACCGGGCACTACTTGAACGCAGTGCTGGCGGCTGTCCCGGCGGCTGCCATCGGTCTGGACATTTCCAAGTTCGCCCTGCGGCGCGCGGCCCGGATGAATCCCGGTGCCGTCAACCTGGTCAGCGATGTCTGGCAGCCGCTTCCGGTCGCGGACACCGCCGTCGACGTCGTCACGGTGGTCTTCGCTCCGAGGAACGCCGCGGAATTCGCCCGCGTGCTCCGTCCCGGCGGACGGCTGATTGTGGTGACCCCGCGGTCCGGCCACCTCGCGGAAATCGCGGGACGGACCGGCATGCTCGGCATCGAGCCCGCTAAGGAGGAACGACTTGCCAGCTCCCTTCAGGGATACTTTGCGCCGCACGCCACCCGGGAGCTGGACCTCGAGCTCGGACTTGACCCCGCCGACGTCGGCAACCTCGCTCTCATGGGGCCCGCCGGCCATCACCTGGACCCGGCAGCACTGGACGCCCTCGTTGGCACGCTGCCGCCCGTCACCAAGGTCTCGGCCCGGTTCCGGATCAGCGTGTTTGTGCCCCTGAAGCAGCCGCCCGCATAACGACTTGACTACTTTCCAAACGTGCGCAATGGTCCCCTCCTACGCCCCGTAGCTTCGGTCTAGGATGGAAGAACAGTTACTGAGGGCCTGCTTCCGCAGCTCCGGGGACGAAGGGGGAGGGCATGTTTGAGTGGCTTGGCGAGAACTGGTGGGCGCTGTGGCTCACCGTATTCCTGGCGTTTGCCGTCGTGGAAATGCTGACGCTGGACCTGTTCTTCATCATGCTCGGCGGCGGGGCGCTGGCCGGGCTGCTGGCTGATTTCGCCGGCGCCGACTTCTGGCTCCAGATCGTGGTGTTCTGCGTTGTTTCCCTGCTCATGGTGGTCTTTGTTCGACCTGTTGCGCTGAAGCACCTGAAGAAGGGCCCCGCTGAACAACGAACCAACATCGACCGCCTGATTGGCGAATCCGCCCTCGTGATGGAGACCGTCAGCAGCTCCTCCGGCCTGGTCAAGATCGGCGGCGACGTCTGGAGCGCACGCTCCGAAAACGGAGTCCTGAACGCCGGGCAGAAGGTGGTTGTCTCCGCCATTGAAGGAGCCACCGCGGTCGTGGCGCCACAGCCGGAAACGGCCGTCCAGTAGCAACGGCAGGCAAGCAGCCTCCTGGGCTGGAACACATTTCCGGCGGCCGCCACCGGCGCCGGTCACGCGGCGGAGCAGCCGCACACCATAGCAAGGCACATAACTGGGGAATAGGTGATGTATGGATATCGCAGTCGCAATCGTGCTGCTGGTTCTCGTTGCGTTCGTAATAATAGTGCTGGTCCGGTCGGTGCGGATCGTCCCGCAGGCCCGCGCCGGCGTCGTGGAACGGCTCGGTAAGTACCAGCGGACACTGCTCCCCGGCCTCACCATCCTCATTCCTTTCGTGGACAGGCTCCTGCCGCTCCTGGACCTCCGCGAGCAGGTCGTCTCGTTTCCCCCGCAGCCGGTCATCACCGAGGACAACCTCGTCGTCTCCATTGACACAGTGGTCTATTTCCAGGTCACCGACGCGAGGGCGGCCACATACGAGATTGCGAACTACATCCAGGCGGTGGAACAGCTCACCACCACCACGCTCCGAAACGTGGTCGGCGGCCTGAACCTCGAAGAGGCCCTGACCTCCCGCGACCAGATCAACGGCCAGCTGCGCGGCGTCCTGGACGAAGCGACGGGTCGCTGGGGCATCCGCGTTTCCCGTGTGGAGCTGAAGGCCATCGACCCGCCCCACTCCATCCAGGACTCGATGGAGAAGCAGATGAGGGCCGAGCGCGACCGCCGCGCCGCCATCCTGACAGCCGAGGGAACCAAGCAGTCGGCCATCCTCACCGCCGAAGGCCAGCGTCAGTCCTCCATCCTCAAGGCGGAGGGTGACGCCAAGGCCGCCATTCTCCGCGCGGACGGCGAAGCCCAGGCCATCCAGAAGGTCTTCGACGCAATCCATAAGGGCAACCCTGACCAGAAGCTCCTGGCGTACCAGTACCTGCAGACCCTGCCGAAGCTGGCCGAAGGTTCTTCCAATAAGCTCTGGATCATCCCCAGCGAAGTTGGCGAAGCCCTGAAAGGCATCGGCAATGCCCTCGGTGGAACTAATCCGGATCCCCGGACCGGCGGTCTTTTCGACGCCGGGACGGACGCCGGCACTGACGCCGGACCCGACGGCGGGCGTCCCAACGACCCGCGGCTGCCGCTCTAACAACGTCGCTGACAGTCAGGGGAGGTAGCCGCAGGTGCGGGTGCCTCCCCTGTTTTGGCCAACAATCGCACCCGGCTTTACGGGTCGGGACCGAAGCCCGTATAATAGTATATTTGTCCGGCCGGTTCAGACCTGCTGGAACAATCAAGCTTGGCAGAGCGTTGTGTCTAATGGTGCAGTGCACTGCAAACAGTAGTCCGTGGCGTGAGCTGCCCCGGCTAGCGCGGGGCCTGACTCCGCGAACCGACCAAAGGGAGAAATCATGAGCGATCGCAGCCTCCGGGGCATGCGTCTTGGCGCACAGAGCATGGAGACCGAATCCGGTGTTGAGCCGGCTCCGCGCCAGCGGGTTGAGTACCGTTGCGAGGACGGCGAGCAGGTCTTCGTTACCTTCTCCTCCGAAGCCGAGATTCCTCCGGTGTGGGTTTCGAAGACCGGCAAGGAAGCTTTGCTCGTCGACGGCGAACGCCCCATCAACAGCAACGAGAAGGCCGTGCGCACGCACTGGGACATGCTCCTGGAACGCCGTTCCCTGCCTGAGCTCGAGCAGATCCTCGAAGACCGCCTGACGATTCTGCGGGAACGCCGCGGCGAACGACGTTCGGCTTAGTCCGACGTTCGGCTTAGTCCGACCGGGCACCGGGGCGTCGTAGCCCAAACCAAAGGGCCGGGCCCGTACCCTCTACGTGAGGCTACGGGCCCGGCCCTTTTCTTGGCTCCGGACGTTAGTGCGGCGTGTGTCCGGGAGCGGGCCGGGTCAGGACGTGGCCGAGCCCCGGCCGGTCAGCTTCCGCCAGCGGGCGGTGAGCCCCCATTTGGTGACGTTGATCATGGCTTCCACCACTATGTTGCCGCTCATCTTGGAAGCTCCGAGCTCCCGCTCCACAAACGTGATGGGGCGTTCCACAATCTTCAGGCCCATCTTGGCCACCCGCCACGCGAGGTCCACCTGGAACCCGTAGCCCACGGAGTCCACCTGGTCGAGGTTGAGCTTCTCAAGCGTCGTCCGCCGGAACGCCCGGTATCCACCGGTGACGTCCTTGATCTTGAGTCCCAGCATCAGCCGGGCGTAAGTGCTGCCGATCCGGGAGATTGCCTGCCTGTAAAGCGGCCAGTTGACCACGCTGCCGCCCGGCACCCAGCGGGAACCCATGGCCAGGTCCGCGCCCTCTTCCACGGCGTCCAGAAGCTGCTGCAGCTGCTCGGGCTGGTGTGAACCGTCCGCGTCCATTTCCACGAGGATGTCGTAGCCGGCGTCGAGGCCCCATTTGAAACCGGCGATGTAGGCGGCTCCCAGTCCGGCCTTGCCTTCCCGGTGCAGTACGTGGACCTGGCTGTCCTCGGCAGCGATGCGGTCCGCCAGCTGTCCGGTGCCGTCCGGGCTGTTGTCGTCCACCACCAGCACATCGGAAGCCGGGACGGCCGCACGCAAGCGCGCGAGTGTCTTTGGCAACGATTCCAGCTCGTTGTAGGTGGGGATGATGGTGAGGACACGCACAGCGAGGCCCTTTCCTTGATGGGAGCGGTCACGCGCCAGAAAGCACAACAGGAGTGCCGGCTTAAGGCGCAAGTCACCATTATAGGGAGTTTGCGCTGTCCGGGCGCGTTATGAGGGCAGCCGCGGGCAGGTCCACGTGCCTCGGGCCAGTTCCGGCCGGATGCGGCCTGCCTCGGCGGAACTGTTTTCTGCTGCACAGTGGACCTGCCCCTGGACTGCCACAGCATGGCCCGCAACCAGGTGCGAACGGGGCATCCTGCCGGCGGGTAGCGTGGCCAGACGGAACCCCGCGATTGGTGGAACCGTCCGTTGCGACTCAATGCTACGGGCGGCCCGGACAGTGTCAACCCGGCTCTGACGTGGGGCTTTAGGCGTTACCGCAGGTCAGGACCATACGGCGCGCCGGGAGCTTTCCGGTCTATGACCGCAGGGAACCGTTTGTGAACAACTCTTTCCCGTCGCGGACCGTCTGCAAGCACACAGGATCGCTTCCGGTGTCCAGAGCCGGGAGCAACGGCGTACGCGCCCGGGGGTCCGTACTCCAGGACTGCACGCGGCCGTCCGCCACCTGCACCATGAGTTCCTCCACTTCCCAGACCGCGAAGCTGGCCGGGGCGCCCGGAACCAGCTGGCCGGCCATTGGATTGCGGTACTTGGCGGCCCGCCAGCCGGCCCTGGTATGGCCGAGGAACGCTGCCCGGGCTGAAATGCGCTGGTCCGGGTTGCTGTGCTCAAGGCAGGCCCGGACGCTGGCCCAGGGATTGAGCGGAGTCACGGGGCTGTCACTGCCAAAACAGATCGGAACTCCTGCAGCGTAGAAGGACGCGAAGGCGTTCATTCCCCGCTCCCGGGGCCCCAGCCGCGCCTGGTACAGGCGCCCCTGTCCGCCCCACGCAGCGTCGAAACCCGGCTGCACGCTGACGGTCACCGAATACTTGGCCAGCCGGTCGATGGCCGCGGCATCGGCCAGTTCCACGTGTTCAAACCGGTGGCCGGCTGCCCGGACCCGCTGCTCCCCCACTTCCGCAGCCGCCCGGTCCAGGGCGTCCAGCGCCGCGTCGAGTCCGGCGTCGCCGATCACATGGAATCCGGCTTGGATGCCGAGCAACGAACACGCAGCCACATGGGCGGCAGCTTCGTCAACGGAAAGATACAGGGTGCCGCGCTCCCCGGGAGCATCGCTGTAGTCGTCCCTCAGGGCAGCGGTCCGCGAGCCGATGGAGCCGTCGATGTTCAGGTCTCCGGCGAGGCCGCGCACGCTGGCCCCAAGTTCGTTGATAATGCTGCGGGCATCCTCCTCGGACGCGGCCAGCCGGCCCCAGTACGGAAGGACTTCAGGTACGGGATCCCGGAAAGTATCCTGGCTGTTCCACGCGGCTGCCATCCGCAGGTCTGCTGTGCTGCCGATGTGCGGCGCAGCCATTTCCGCCACGGCCACGTAGCCGTTGGCGGCGGCTTCCGCCAGGGCGCGCGCTTGATACCTCCCCAGTACTTCGTCCGGCAGTTGCCGCGCAGCGAGCCTGGCCGATGTGTGGGCATGGCGCTTCACCTGGCTGCCGGAGGAGAATCCGTCCAAACCGGCCAGACCCGCTGCCTCGGCAAGGGAGGATGACACCAGTGCGGAATGGGCGTCCACCCGCGAGAGATACACCTGCCGGCCCCCCGCCGCACGCTCCAGCTCCTCAGGGCTGGGCAAGGTCCGGTCGTCCCAGCCGCTCTCGTCCCAGCCATGGCCCAGGACAGTGGCACGCTCATCGCCTGGCAGGCCTGCAACGGATGCAGCCACGGCATCCAGGATGTCTGCGGCTGAGCGCATGCCACTGAGCTGCAGCGAGTCCAGGGCGATGCCCGTTTCAGTCAGGTGAACATGTGAATCAACAAAACCGGGGGCCAGCAAGGCTCCTTGGAGATCGATGATGTCCATGGACGAATCGGCTATTGATGTTGCCGCCTGCTCCGAGCCGACCCACGCCACGGTGTCCCCATCCACCAGCATGGCGGTGGCAAAGGGGTCGGCGGCGGTGTAGACGGAACCATTGCGGTACAGCGTTACTTTGTGGTCTCTGGCCGGCAGGTCCGCCCGTGCGTCAGTCATATTGTGTGGGGCTCCTCAGCAGCCGTGAAGTGAGTGGAAGTGTGCGGGCGGGACCGGCGGGTCACACCACGGTGGAGTAAGCGACCACGCCGCGCCTGACCAGGATGATGGCCTCCGAGCAGAGGCGTGAGAGCCTCGGGTCCAGGCCGGGGATCTTTGCCAGCTGGTCCAGCAGGTCAATGACCTGTTTGACCCACCGGACAAAGTCGCCTGCTGCCAGGTCTGTGCCGCTGAGCACTTCCTGAAGGTGCCTGCCCTTGGCCCATTTGAAGATCGGCCAGACGAGCCCCAGTTCGGGCTCGCCGGTCAAAGGGAGCCTGTTCGCTTCCTCGGCATCTTCCAGCACGGACCACTCCCGGACAACGGTGTCCACGGCGGTCTCCAGCGACACGCTGGGCATCCTGGGCCGGAGTCCTCGTTCCTCCCGTTTTGCCTGGAACACCAAGACACTGGCGAGGGCTGCCACTTCAGTGGCATCGAGGTCGTTGAACGCTCCCTGCCGCAGCGACTGGGAAATGAGGAGGTCCTTTTCACCGTAGATACGGCGCAACTTCTGGCCGTCCGCGTTGATCGTCACCCTCCCGGAACCGGAGGTTTCCAGGTACCCGTAGCTTGAGAGCAGATCGCACACCCGGTCGAACGTTTTGGCGATGGTATTGGTGCGGCTTTGGATTTCGCGAACCAGTCCGTCAGTTTCGCGGCGGAGCTTCAACCAGCGTTCGGACCAGCGCGCATGGTCCTCGCGTTCACTGCAGCCGTGGCAGGGGTGGGACCGCAACGCCAGCCGCAGGTCGGCGATCCGCTTCTCCTGGTCCGGCAGGGCCGCGGCCCGTCCGAAATCAGTACTGCGGGTGGCTCCGGGCGCGGGCGGACGGTTTTCCCGGAGTGCGTTGCGGACCGACGATGACAGGTCCTTCCGCGACTTGGGGACCTTCGCGTTGAACGACTTCGGTATCCGGACCCGGGTCACCGGCGTGATGGGCCCCTCGAGGTCCTGGAGGCCCAGCCTGCGCAACTGGTTGTCCAGGGTCAAGACAGCCGGCCGCGGCTCGCGGGAGGTGTGGTCGGAGCCGAGCACCACAGCGAAGCCGGGCGCCCTGCCCGTGGGCACGTCCACCACATCGCCGGGCAGCAGCCTGCTCAACGAGTCCTCCGTGATGGATTTGCGGGCCTTCGAGGTGCTGCGGGAGGCGGCGTTCTCGGCATCGGACAGTTCCCGCCGCAGCCGTGAGTACTCGGTGAAGTCACCCAGATGGCACGTCATGGATTTCTGGAAGCCGGCCAGGGACTCCTCCCTGCTCCGGACCTGCTTTGCCAGGCCCACCACGGACCGGTCCGCCTGGAACTGGGCAAAAGAGGATTCCAGGATTTCGCGGGCGCGCGGCCTGCCGAACTGCGCCAGGAGGTTGATGCTCATGTTGTAGGTGGGGCGGAAGCTCGAGTTCAGCGGGTAGGTACGGCGCGATGCCAGGCCTGCTACCGCCGTCGGGTCAGTCCCGGGCTGCCACAGCACCACCGCGTGGCCCTCGACGTCAATGCCGCGGCGCCCAGCGCGGCCGGTGAGCTGCGTGTACTCGCCGGCGGTGATGCCGACGTGGGCTTCACCGTTGAACTTGTCCAGTTTTTCCAGCACCACCGAACGCGCCGGCATATTGACGCCCAGCGCGAGTGTTTCGGTGGCGAACACCGCCTTGACCAGGCCCTCGACGAAGAGCTTCTCCACGACCTCCTTGAAGGTGGGCAGCATCCCCGCGTGGTGGGCTGCGAGGCCCCGCAGGAGGCCGTCACGCCAACTCCAGAACCCGAGCACGTCGAGATCATCCGACGGGATGTCCTGCGCCGCTTCATCAACGCGGCTGGCGATGACCCGTTGTTCACGCTCGGTGGTCAGCCACAAGCCTGCTGAGACGCACTGAGCCACAGCGGCGTCACACCCGGCCCGGGAGAAAATGAACGTGATGGAGGGAAGCAGGTCCTGACGGTCAAGGCTGGCAATGACCTGGGGGCGGCTTGCCTTGCGGACGGGGCTCTGCTGGCCTCCCTGGCCGTGGCGGTTGTCGCCGCGCTGGTTCTGCTGGCGGCGCTGGCTGCGTCCGCCATGGCCGAAGCGGGCGCGTGAGTTCATCTGGCTTTCGGTGCGCGCCATCGCCAGCAGGTCGGGGTTCACTTCGAAGCCGCGCTCGAGTGCGGCGTTGGCCGTCATTGCCGTGGCAGCGGGATCTGATTCCCCTTCAGGGGCTATCTCATCGAACGTGGTTTCGCCGGCGAAGAGGTCCACGATTTCACGTCCCACCATGACGTGCTGCCAGAGCGGCACCGGACGGTGCTCGGAAACGATGACGTCAGTGTGCCCGCGGACGGTGTCCAGCCATGCCCCGAATTCCTCGGCGTTGGAGACTGTTGCGCTCAGCGATGCCACCTGGACTTCGCTCGGCAAGTGGATAATGACTTCTTCCCAGACGGCGCCGCGGAACCGGTCAGCGAGGTAATGGACCTCGTCCATGACCACGAAGCCGAGGTCATCCAGGGTGTCTGAATCCGCGTAGAGCATGTTCCGCAGGACTTCGGTGGTCATCACGACAACCGGGGCGTCGCCGTTGATGCTGGTGTCACCCGTCAGGAGGCCGACGTTCTCCGGGCCGTATTTATCGGCGAGCTCCGAGTACTTCTGGTTGCTCAGCGCCTTGATTGGGGTGGTGTAAAAGGCTTTGAGGCCGCGCTGGAGTGCCAGGTAGATGGCGAACTCGCCCACGATTGTCTTGCCGGCGCCGGTAGGCGCCGCCACCAGGACTCCCCTGCCCTCCTGGAGGGATTTGCACGCCTGGCGCTGGAAATCGTCGAGTTCGAAATCCAGCGTCCGCACAAATTTACCCAGGTAGGTGTTGGCTTCGGCCGTCCGTTCGGCACTGGCCCGATAAAGTTCAGACGGCGACTGTGGCCCGGTTGTGGAGGACATACTTCCAGCCTAGTGTGCGCGGGACTAGAGTTTCCCCAGTTCCGTGCCGGGCGTTGCGACGTCGGCCGTCGCCTCAGTTTCGGCGGCGATCTTCGCGGCCTTCCGGTCCCGGCGCCGGTCATTGAAGATACAGAGCCCGATCGCGGCGAAAAACAGCGCAAGGAGCGGGCCGGCGAGCAGGAACATGGACAGGGCATCCGCGCCCGGAGCAGCGACGGCAGCAAGCACAAACACCAGGAATACTGTGATGCGCCACGCTTTCAGGATGGTTTCGCCCCTGATGATTCCAGCCATGTTGACGCCCACCAGTACCACAGGGACCAGGAACGCGAGGCCGAGGAACAACACCATGCGCGTGACGAAATCTACATAGTCACGGGCGTCGATGAGGTTGGAGAAACCCGCAGGCGTGAACTGGGTCAGCGCGCGAACCACTTGCGGCGTCACCATCCATCCAACCCACACGCCGGCAAGGAACAGCGGCACCGCTGCGGCCATGTAGCCGAGGGTGTAGTGCCGTTCCTTCTTGGTAAGCCCGGGAGTGATGAAGGCCCACAGCTGGTAGATCCAGATGGGGCTGGAGATGACGGCGCCGATCAGCAGCGAAAGCTGGAGTTTGAAGTCAAACGGAGACGCAATGCTGGAGAAATTGACCGAGGATGTGCCGCCGGTTGTCTCGGCAATCCGATCAACCGGCTCCTTGAGGGCGCTCAATACGGGGTCGTAGAGGATCCATCCCCCGATGCCGCCGATGACAAGGCCAATGGCGGACTTAATGAGCCGGTTCTTGAGCTCCTTAAGATGATCCATCAGGGCCATCCGACCCTCAGGGTTGGATTTACGGCCCTTCGTCAGTGCCACTTCAGGTCAAACGCGGTTCGACGGCGGAACGTCCGTGCCGTCTGCATTGCCGGTGCTGCCACTGGCGTCACCGTTTTGCGGGCGGGACTGCGGGTGGTTGACGATCTTGCCTTCGACCGGGTCCCCGTCCTTGGCCTCGGGCTTGCCGTCGTTCTTCATTTCCTTGACCTCGGACTTGATGATCCGCATTGACTGGCCGAGGCTGCGTGCCATTGCCGGAAGCTTGGGCGCGGCAAAAAGCAGCAGAGCCACGATGATAATAATGACGATGGGCCACGGGCCATCAAAGAGTCGTCCCACTGGAAGTCCTTTCCTCGAAATACATCCTACGTCTAACTGAATTCGATGTCGCGCAGCGCCTGTGGCTGGCCACGGTCCGCTTTGCGCTGAACGCGCCGCCGGCGGCGCTCTTCCCTGCGGGAGGATTTGGACGTGACGTAATCATGTCTCATCTGCATCGGTGAGGCAAAAACTGCAGACCCGGTCGCGGCCTGGTGCCCGTGGCCCTGCGCGCCGTCCGGTGCCGGCCCCAGTCCGGGGGCGGGGTCAGCGATATTGGCCAGCGGTGCCCCGAACCGCTCGCCGGCAGCGCCAAGGTCCCTGACCGTGGCCATGAACTGCCTGAACAGCCTGATTCCCAACAGCACATAGAAGAGGAGGGATACGGCTACGAGCGCTATCCAGATCAGGATCCAAGACCACCAAGGCATGCTGAGTAGTCTAGCCGCCGTAGCGGGCCAGGGCCGCGCGGATCCATTCCCCGGCGGCGTCAGCCAGGCTGGCCGGCGCCAGGATCCGGACAGAGCCGCCGTGCTGGGCAACAAACATGGGCAGCCATCCCGTGTTGCCGAACCTGATGTCGGCAATGAGCCCGCCGTTCGGTAGCGGCGCGGTCCGTTCGGCGTAGTAGTCGTCGGCAAGTCCGATCCCCTGGGGCGCGAGTTCCACGGTGACGAGGGTGTCGTCGTCGTTCGGGGTGAACAGCTTTACCGGGAATCCTTCCGCGGGTCTGGCCGCCGCGGTGACGCGCCGTCCGTTCGGCTCCAGTGTCTCTATGCGGTCCAGCCGGAAGTTCCGAAGGCCGCGGGCGCTGTGGCAGTAGGCCTCGAAGTACCAGGTGTTGTCCAGCGAGTAGAGTCGCAGCGGATCGACGTCCCGTTCGGACATGGAGTCTCGTTGCGCGGAGAAGTACGTGAGGTGCAGCTGCAGGCCGTCCGTGACGGCGTCGCGAATGGTGGCCAGATGGGCGGAATTTGCCGGGCCCACCTGGGGACCTGCAATGGATGCTGCCTTCAGGCCCTCCTCCCCCGCTGCCGCCATCAGTTTGACCGTGACGGACTCCAGCGCACTCCCCTCGGCGAGCTCCGGCAGGCCGTTGAGGGTCTCCAGGCCCGTCAGCAGGGCGCAGGCCTCGTCCACCGCAAAGCGGACCGGACGATTGAGGTCAAGGTCCTGGGTGATGTAGACGTGGTCATCCTCCCACTGGATGTCCAGGAGATCATCCGGGTACCCCTCGGGCAGGCCGGAGCAGATCAGGATCCGCAGATCGTCTTCCAGTTCCTTCCGGGTCACACCGAAACTGGCAGCAACCTCGCTGATATGCAGGCCCTGGTTGTGGACCAGGAACGGCACCAGCTGAAGCATCCGTTTGAGCTGGTCCTCGGACGTCCGCTTGCGCGGGCGCTTGGCCGGAACGGTGTCCGGAAAATTTATGGGGGGAACCGGCGACGCCGCGAAGTCCGCGGCGGCCTGCAGTCTCCTCCGGACGGCGGATGCCAGTTCCGACGGTGCAGCGACCACCACGTTCGGCCCATAGGACGCGAGCTCTTCGCCCAGCACCTCAGCATCCCTGAAAGGAACTTTGAGCCGGTCCCAACCGGCGTCGGACATGCCGAGGGGCGGTTCCGCGGCGTCGGCTTCCATTGCCCGCTTGCGCAGGCCGAGCACCTTGCCGGCCGCCACGTCCACGATTGCGGACTGAACGGGCAGCTCCGGAAGGGAATCCAGCTCCATCCGGACGTTGAAGCCCTGGGGAGGCGAGTAGTGGTCCTTTTCCTGGACGGTCACGGCGGACGTGAAGCGGGACAAGCGGAAGAAGCGCTTCGCGTCACGGGCCCGGTCGTAGCCCACCAGGTACCACTGCCCGAAGCGGCTGCCCAGGCCCCACGGCTCCACGGTCCTGGGTTCTTCGCGGCCGGTGCTGCCGGCAAGGTACGTGAAGCTGACGGGATGCTGGGCGTGCATGGCCGTGACCAGGTCCTCAAATGCCTGGCCGGCCGGCTTGATCCGCGGCTGAACGCCGGCCGGCAGTTCGGCTTCAGTGAGCCCGCCGGCCGCCTGCAGCTTGCGCATGGCGTTCTGCGCCGCCGATCCGAGAGCGGCCTGCTCCCAGAGCTGCGCTGCCAGGATGAGCACCGTGCATTCGGCGGAGGTGAGGTTGACGTCAGGGAGCCGGTTGGACTCCTTGCCGATCCGGTAGCGCGTTGTAGCAGGATCGTCGGAGCCCCACCCGTGGTCCATGACCGTTTCGACGTCGAATCCGAACTGGCGCAGGTCGCTCTTGTCCCGTTCGAACATGCGGCCGAACGCGGATTCGCTGCTGCTCGTGTCGTGGTAGACCTTGTCGCGAAGTTCACCGCGTCGCAGGCCGTAGCGGGTGTTGAGAAGCGCGATGAGCAGGTTCAGGAGGCGTTCTGTACGTGAGGCGGACACCTTGGCTACGTTACTAAAGCCGGTGCGCCTTAACGCCGAAAGCGCGGCAACTACCGGAAATTTCCTTCCGATTGTTACCGCGCTCCCTACGGCTGGCCGGCTGGCGCCGGGCCCTCATCCGCTCAGCGGACTCCGACGAGGTCCACCACGAAGATCAGTGCTTCGTTGGGGCCGATTGCTCCGCCGGCACCGCGGGAGCCGTAGGCGAGTTCGGAGGGGATCTCCAGGCGGCGGCGGCCGCCGACCTTCATGCCCAGCAGTCCCTGGTCCCACCCCTGGATGACCTGGCCCACGCCAACGCGGAAGTCCAGCGGAGCGCCACGGCCCCAGGAAGCGTCGAATTCCTCGCCGGTGGACCAGGCGACCCCGACGTAATGGGTGGAGACGGTGTCGCCCGGCTTGGCCTCGGCGCCGTCACCTTCGATGAGGTCGGTGATCACGAGCTCTGTGGGAACGTCGCCCTCAGGGAAGTCAATTTCCGGCTTCTGGCGGTCGAAGTTGCGCTGTCCAAATGACATGGTTGCTCCTTTTGTAGTTGGGGTTGGCTGCTAGCCCGGGATGGTTACTTGACGCCGAGGATATCGACGACGAACACCAGATCGCCCTTGGCCTCGCCCTGTCCGGCATCGCCGTAGGCAAGGTCCTTCGGGATGACCAGGAGTACTCGTGAGCCCACGGTCTTGCCGGCAAGGCCCTGGGTCCAGCCCTTGATGACGCCGGTCAGCGGGAAGCTGGCCTTTTCGCCGCGGTCGAAGCTGGAGTCGAACTTTGTGCCACCGTTCAGGGTGACTCCGACATAGTTGACCGTCAGGGTGTCGCTTTCCTTGACGGCGGGGCCGGTGCCCTTGATGAGCTCCTGCGAAACAAGCTCGGTGGGGGCCTTGACGCCGTCAACGGAGATCTCAGGGATTCCCTTGTCGTTTTCCTTGACCGCGGGAAGCCCGGCGGGAGGCGTAACCGTCTCACCCTCGGGCTTGTCAAGCACCTTCGGGGCGTCCTTGGCGGACAGGATCTTGACCACAAGCAGCTGCGTGGGGCCGGCCTCGGCGCCCTCCTGGGCGGCCTGGCCCGGCACGGCAAGGGCAAGCTGGGAACCGATCTTGGCACCCACGAACGCGTTGTAGATTACGGCGTTGCCGGTCTTGAGGTCATCGTTCAACTCCAGCGGCTCGGGGTCCTTGGCGAAGGTGTCTTCGAGGGTGGAGCCGTCCTTGCCGCTCAGGGCGAGGATGGAGATGTCAGCGATCTGGTTGGCCTTAAGGCGCTCCCCGTCGCCTTCGGTGACCACCTTGACGGTGGCTTCCTTGACATCCAGGGGCTTGTCGAATTCGACGCCGGGTGCCTTCTTGTCCCCGTTGTCCGTAAGCTTCAGGGAGTCGAGCTTGGCGGTCTCGCCAGCAGACTGGCTGGTGGGCTCCGGGGCTGCAGGCGATCCGCCGCAGGCGGTGATCAGCAGCAGTCCGGGAATGAGAATTGCTAGTAGTCGGCGCACGTAAGAACTTTCGTCGGGGCAAGATGGATGCGTGCCGCGAATGAAGCGGACGGCAACGCAGTCGGTGGCCGGTTAAACGGCCCCATCCAGAATAGCCCCTGAAGCTGGGTATCAGCCCATAGAGTCCAGAAGGGCATCCACGCGCTCGTCCACGCTGCGGAACGGATCCTTGCACAGTATCGTCTGGTGGGCGCGGTCGTTGAGCTTCAGGTGCACCCAGTCAACCGTGTAGTCGCGGCCCAGCTCCTGGGCGCGGCGGACAAAGTCGCCTCGGAGCTTTGCCCGGGTTGTCTGCGGCGGCGCATCCACAGCGTCCTTGACCGCGGTGTCATCCACCACCCGGCGGACGGCTCCCCGGGACTGCAGCAGGTAGTAGAGCCCGCGTGTCCGCGAAATGTCGTGGTACGTGAGGTCCAGCTGGGCGATCCTCGGCGCGTCCAGCCCGAGCCCGTGCCGTTTCCGGTAACTGTCCATCAGTTTCTTTTTGATGGCCCAGTCGATCTCGGTATCGATCGTGCTGGTGTCTCCGCTCTCAATGGCTGTAAGCGTCCGTTCCCAAAGATCCAGGATGACGGGCACGTGCCGGTTGTGGGCGCCGTTCTCAGCGACAAAGGACGTGACTTTGTTCAGATACTCGCGCTGGATCTCCAGGGCGGTCAACTGCCGGCCGTTGGCAAGGCGGATGAGCGCCCGTCCGCTGAGGTCATGCGAGATTTCGCGGATGCTGCGGATCGGGTTCTCCATCCGCATGTCCCGCATGATCACACCCGCCTCGATCATCCTGAGGATGAGGTCAACGGTGCCGACCTTCATCAGGGCCGTGGTTTCGGACATGTTGGAGTCGCCCACGATCACGTGCAGGCGGCGGTAGAACTCGGCGTCAGCGTGGGGTTCGTCCCGGGTGTTGATGATGGGACGGGACCTGGTGGTGGCGGAGGACACGCCTTCCCAGATGTGGTCCGCGCGCTGGGAAAAGGCGAAGGTGGCGCCATGAGGGGTCTTGAGGATCTTCCCGGCACCGGCGATGAGCTGGCGTGTGACCAGGAACGGAATGAGGATTTCAGCGAGCCTCGAGAATTCACCGCGGCGGGGAATGAGGTAGTTCTCGTGGCTGCCGTATGAATTGCCCGCCGAGTCCGTGTTGTTCTTGAAAAGGTAGACCGTGCCGTTGAATCCTTCGGCGGCGAGCCTCTCCTGTGCCTCATCCACGAGGTCGTCCAGGATCAGTTCACCCGCGCGGTCGTGGGCGATCAGTTGTCCCAGGTCGTCGCATTCGGCAGTTGCGTACTCGGGGTGGGAACCCACATCGAGGTACAGCCGGGAACCGTTGGTCAGGAACACGTTGGACGAACGTCCCCAGCTGACCACTTTGCGGAACAGGTAGCGCGCCACCTCCTCCGGTGCGAGCGGACGCGAATCCGGGCTCGAGTAAGAGATGCCGAATTCGGTTTCGATGCCGAAAATGCGCTTGTCCATTTCAGTTCTCCTCAGACAGCAGGGCGGCGATTTCGTCGTCGCCGAGGCGCCGGAAAGCCCGACGGGATCCCCGGGCGCTTTCCGAATTGCGGTCCAGTACTGCCACTTCCAGGGCCGATGCCGGCAACTCTCCGGCTTCCTTGTCGGTGACGAGCCCTTTCATTGCGAGCCTTATTGCACCGGCGAAGTTCAGTTCCCGCTGCCACCCGTGCTCCACGGTCTCGGCCACCTTGTCGGCCTGGCCGCCCATGACAATGAAACGCTTTTCGTCGGCAATCGAACCGTCGAACGTCAGCCGGTACAGGTGGTCGTCCGAGGGGCTTTCCCCGACCTCGGCCACCGCCAGCTCCACTTCGAAGGGTTTCTGCTCGGCCGTGAACACGGCACCCAGGCTTTGTGCATAGACGCTGGCCAGTCCCCTGGCCGTGACATCCTCGCGGTCATAGGAGTAGCCGCGGACGTCAGCGTAGCGGACTCCCGCTTGGCGGAGGCTTTCGAACTCGTTGTATTTGCCGACGGCGGCGAACGCGATCTTGTCGTAGATTTCGCCGATCTTGTGCAACGACGGCGATGGATTTTCCGCGACGAGGGCAATTCCCTCCTCGCAGCTGATGACGACGACGGAGCGGCCGCGGGCAATTCCCTTCCGTGCGAAATCCGCACGGTCCTTCATCAGCTGTTCGGGCGACACATAAAACTGTTGAGTCATATCAGGCCTCCCGCCGAGCTGCTGTTCTGGCCTCGATGATGGTGCCGGCTACGGCGGCCAGATCATGTTCGGGTATGCGCCTGGCACCGGTTCGGCCCACGGTGTAGACAACCGGCCACAACTGCCGGACGGGGTCCGGTCCGCCCGTTGCCGAATCGTCATCCGCAGCATCGTAGAGCGCTTCAACGGCCACGGCCACGGCCTCGTCTTCGGTAAGTCCCGGACGCCAGAGTTTCTTGAGTGCTCCGCGGGCAAACATGGAGCCCGAACCCACAGCGTGATGCTCCTGCTCCTCGTACCGCCCGCCGGTGACGTCATAGGAAAAGAGCCGGCCAACGCCAACAGGCAGGTCAAACCCTGCGAAGAGTGGCACCACCGCCAGGCCCTGCATGGCCATGGGAAGGTTTCCGCGGATCATGGCGCCTAGCCGGTTTGCCTTGCCCTCCAGGCTCAGCAGCGTTCCTTCGATCTTTTCGTAGTGTTCCAGCTCAACCTGGAACAGCCGCGTGAGGTCGATGGCGATGCCGGCAGTGCCCGCAATTCCCAGCACCGAATACCGGTCGGCCGGGAAGACCTTTTCAATGTGCCGGCTCGCGATGACGTTCCCCATCGTGGCGCGGCGGTCGCCGGCCATCAGGACACCACCGCCATATGTCAGCGAGACGATGGTGGTGGCATGCGGCACCTGCAGCGGCTGTGAACCGGCTCCGGCGGGCGCGGCCGGCAGGGCCTGATTGAAGGGCAGTAAACCGGGCCTGTTGCGTTGGAGGTGTTCAGTGAATGATGACGTGGCGTTCGCAGCTACCTGGTTGGCTGTGGTGTCCTGCACTGATGCACTCCTTCAACATGGTGGATCAACGTCTCTTCGGCCGTCCGGGCTGCCGTCCCTCCATTCAGGCGATGGCAGCCTGGGCCCTATTGGCCGCCTTTTTGGACGAAGGCCCGGACGAATTCCTCGGCGTTCGACTCCAGGACGCCGTCGATTTCGTCCAGAAGATCGTCCACGCCCTGGGTGGCCGCCGATGCCTGGGCGTCACCGGATGCGGGCGGCGTTGCGGGGGCTTCGTCTTCGAATTCGTTTTCCCGTGACTGCGGCTGCTGCTGCTCCTGGCCTGCCATTTCCTTCTCCTTCTATCCGCCCCTGATGAGAGGGGACATCCTGTAAGCCCATATTGCCACGCCTTAAGCCGTGGTGGGGTGCTTTATGCCGGTGGCGGAGGCGGAGTTTGTCCGAGCAATTCTGCCAGGAACGATCCGGCGTCCTGATGCCTTGCAAACAGGCCTCCGGTGAGGGCTTCGGTTCCCCTGAGTGGTTCGCGGG
Organism: Arthrobacter oryzae; assembly: GCF_037911235.1. Lineage (GTDB taxonomy): Bacteria > Actinomycetota > Actinomycetes > Actinomycetales > Micrococcaceae > Arthrobacter > Arthrobacter oryzae_E. The sequence goes on along the minus strand of NZ_JBBLYW010000065.1, from coordinate 77,325 downwards.
TGGGCACGCGTTGCAACCGCCCGCGGCCCGGAACGTCGAAGATCACGGAGTCCCAGCTGGCGCCGACCACGTCTTTGCTGAAGCTGCTGACGCAGCGGCCGCGGAAATAGGCGCGGGTATCCGACGGCGGTTCCGTCACCGCGCGGGCGATTGTTTCGTCGTCGACGACCCTCTCCATGCGGCCCCTGGCGAGCATCCGGTGGTACAGCCCCTTTTCGGGCCTGACGTCGGCCCACTGAAGATCCACCAGGCCCAACCTGGCGTCGTTCCACTCCAGGCCGTCCCGCTGCCGGTAGCCTTCCAGCAGGGAGAGCTTGGCCAGCCATTCCACGGAGGAGGCGGCGGCTGTCCGGTCACTGTCGAGGTCCGTCAGCGTGGCAGCCCAGCGTTCCAGAAGGGCATGGGTATGTCCGTCACCGTCAACGGCGTCGCCCACCCCGGTGTCCTGCGCGAGCTTGGCAGCCGCTTCGTGGTACATCCACTGCAGGTCCAGCGCCGTGACCCGGCGTCCGTCCAGAAGCCGGAGCGTGGCGCTCAGCGAGGTGTCGTGGCTGACGGCCTGCAGGGCGGCAACCGGCTCGTGAACCTCCACGCGGGGTGCCAGTCCGGCTTCGATCAGGCTGAGCACCATGGCCGTGGTACCGAACTTCAGGTAGTTGGCGGGCTGGCTGAGGTTGGCGTCACCGATGATTACGTGCAGCCGGCGGTACTTGTCCGCCGTGGCGTGCGGCTCGTCCCGGGTGTTGATGATCGGCCGGCGGATGGTGGTCTCCAGGCCCACTTCCGCCTCGAAGAAATCCGCCCGCTGGCTGATCTGGTAGCCCGGCCGGGAACTGTCCTGGCCAAGGCCCACGCGGCCTGCGCCGCACATGATCTGCCGCGTGACGAAGAACGGCGTCAGCCCCCGGACAATGTCGCCAAAGGGCACGGCGCGCGGCATGAGGTAATTCTCGTGGGAGCCATAGGACACTGACTTGTTGTCGGTGTTGTTCTTGTAAAGATTCACGGGCGGAAGCTGCGGATCAGCGGCCATCCGGCGAACCGCCGAAAGCGCCACCAGGTCTCCCGCCGCGTCCCAGGCGACCGCGTCCAGCGGGTTCGTAACCTCCGGGCTGGAATACTCCGGATGCGCGTGATCCACGTATAGGCGCGCGCCGTTGCCCAGCACCATGTTCATCAGGAGTGAGCCGGCTTCGTCCTCGCCGTCCTGCTCCAGTTCTTCCCGCCCATAGGCCAGGGCCACAGCCTCCGCGTCAAGGACCGGAGGCTGGTCCGTCAGCTGGCTGGGGTCCGCCTGGTTCCGTTCCAGGGTCCACCCCCGGGCATCATGCAGCGGTTCCTCATCCGTGTAGTCCCACCGGGTTTCCGCCCCGCCCGCGGCACGCTGCCGGGTCAGCTGGGCGTAGGCCTGGATCACCCGGGCAGACATCATCGTGGCGTTAGCGCCGGGCGCCGACGGTGCGTGGATGCCGTATTCGGTTTCCGATCCCATCACCCGCATTGCCCCGCCTACCGGGAGCGGCGCGCCGGGCGCTCCTCCGCTGCGCGGGGTCACAGGTACTGGCCCGTGCTCGGCATTGTTTCGATGGATTTCCCGGGCTCCTGCCCTGCCTTGCCCTGGACGATGGTGCGGATGTAGGTGATGCGCTCACCCTTCTTGCCGGAAATGCGGGCCCAGTCATCCGGGTTGGTGGTGTTGGGCATATCCTCATGTTCGCGGAATTCGTCGACGACGGCGCGCAGCAGGTGGTCGATGCGGATACCCTTTTGCTGCGAGGTCAGCAGGTCCTTGATGGCATACTTCTTGGCACGGTCCACCACGTTCTGCACGACGGCGCCCGAGTTGAAGTCCTTGAAGTACAGCATTTCGGTGTCCCCGTTGGCGTACGTCACCTCAAGGTATTCGTTGGACTTTTCGGTGGAGTACATCGCTTCGACGGTCCGCTGGATCATGGCGTCCACGGTTGCCTGGACGTCGCCGCCGTGTTCCGCGAGGTCGGACTCATGGAACGGAAGGTCCGTGGTGATGTACTTGTAGAAAATATCCGCGGCGGCCTCTGCATCCGGGCGCTGGATCTTGACCTTGACGTCCAGCCGGCCGGGCCGCAGGATGGCGGGGTCGATCATGTCCTCACGGTTCGACGCACCGATGACTATGACGTTGTCGAGTCGTTCAACGCCGTCGATCTCGCTCAGGAGCTGGGGCACAATGGTCGTTTCGACGTCGGAGGAGATGCCGGTGCCGCGCGTGCGGAACAGCGAATCCATTTCGTCGAAGAACACGACGACCGGGCTCCCGTCCGACGCCTTCTCCCGTGCCCGGGAGAAGATCAGGCGGATGTGCCGCTCAGTCTCGCCCACGTACTTGTCCAGGAGCTCCGGACCCTTGATGTTGAGGAAGTAGCTCTTCAGGTCCACGTTTCCGGTGCGCTCGGCCGCCCGGGCAGCCAGTGAATTGGCCACTGCCTTCGCAATGAGCGTCTTACCGCATCCCGGGGGGCCGTAGAGAAGGATCCCCTTGGGAGCCTTGAGGCCGTGTTCGCGGTAAAGGTCCGGGTGAAGGAACGGAAGCTCCACGGCATCGCGTATCTGCTCAATCTGCGGGCCGAGGCCGCCGATGTCCTCGTACGTGATGTCCGGGACTTCTTCAAGCACCAGGTTCTCCACTTCGGAGCGGGGAACCTTTTCGAGGGCATAACCGGTCCGGGAGTCGATGGAGAGGGCGTCGCCGACGCGGAGCTTTTCCGACATCAGGGCCCCGGACAGGCGGATGACGCGCTCCTCATCAGCACGACCCACCACCAGGGCACGGTCCGACCCCAGCATTTCCTTGAGCGTCACAAGTTCGCCCGCCCGTTCGTATCCGAGTCCTGCCACAACCAGCAGGGCCTCGTTGAGGAGGACTTCCTGCCCCACGGCCAGCTGGTTCATGTTGACGAGCGGGCTCACCCCGACCCGCATTTTGCGGCCGGCGTTGAAGATGTCCACGGATTCCTCAGTGGCAGCCTGTCCGCTGTTGCCGGGGGTGGGCTGCCGCCTGGGGTTTAGCTGCAGAATGGTGCCAAAGCTGTAGGGCGGCTGGCCTTCCTGGTCCAAGGCGTTCTTCAGACGCAGGATTTCCGCCTTGGCGGTTTCCAGCATGCCTACCAGTTTTGAGTTGTTCTGCGTCGCGGCAGCAAGCTGGCGGTCTATGTGCCGCAGTTTGTCCCGAAGGATGTTTACCTGCCGGTCTGCAACCGAGAGTTCGTTGGCCACATAGCGGGCATTCTCAGGTTCCTCTGCCCCCATGGCTTCGTCCGGTGTCCATGAGGAGTCGTTGTTCGGAGTTTCCATCATGCATCAGCCCCTTCCTGCGCTTCTATTAAGACCATAGCCCCAAGAAGCCGGGTACCGCTGGAGACATCCGAAATACGGACTAGTTCGTGACCTCCGGATCGTCCTTGACGTTGGTGCCGGCGATTGCATCGCGGGCGGCGCGGCGAAGTTTCTTGTCGGAGACGAGCCGCTCGCCCACGGCGCCCGGTGTCCAGGCGTTGACGTCCTCTTCGTTGAAGTCTGTTTTGGAAGGCCTGCGCTTGACCGATATGCCGGTAACGCCGTCCGCAAGCCTGCGCGTGACCAGCAGGAAGCCCGTGTGGGCAACCATTCGGTGGTCCGGCCGGACGGCCAGGCCTTCAAGGTGCCAGCCGCGGACCATGGATTCCCAGGCGTCGGGTTCGGTAAAGCGGCCGTCGGCGCGGATGGCTTCCGCCGTCCTCGACAACTGGGTCACGGTGGCCACGTAGTTGATCCACACGCCGCCGGGGGCAAGGACGGTGGCCACGGCGTCAAGGCACTCCCACGGTGCCAGCATGTCCAGCACCACCCGGTCCACGGACCCGGGAGCTTCGCTGCGGACCACTTCCTCCTGGAAGTCGCCGAGCGAAATCTTCCACGCGGGGTGCGGACCTCCGAAGATCGTCTCCACGTTGCCCCGGGCGATGTCCGCGAATTCCTCGCGCCGCTCAAAGGAATGCAGGTAGCCGTTGTCGCCCACGGCACGCAGCAGCGAAATCGACAACGCACCCGAACCCACACCGGCCTCCACCACGCGCGCGCCCGGGAAGATGTCCGCCATCGTGACGATCTGGCCGGCGTCCTTCGGGTAGACCACTGCGGCGCCGCGGGGCATGGAGAGGACAAAATCCGAGAGCAACGGGCGGAGGGTCTGGTACTGCTGGCCCACGTTGTTGGTCACGACCGATCCGTCGACCTTGCCGATGATTTCATCGTGGTTCAGGAACCCGCGGTGGGTGTGGAATGCTCCCCCGGCCTCAAGGGTGATGGTGTTCATCCGGCCGCGTTCGTCAGTCAGCTGCACACGCTCGCCTTCGCGGAACGGACCCCGGCGCCGGGCAGCGCCCACCGGCATTGCCCCGGTGGTGCCTGCGGTGCCGACGGCGTCGACCGGCGTGATGTTGTTGGCGGCAGTTTCGCTGCTCATGGAATATTCCTCGCTTTTGTAAACCTTGGGTGGCCGTGCATCAGGACGGCCGGGCACCAGCTGCCGGCCCGGGCGCCGGTATTTCATGACCGGCAGGTAACTCTACCGGTTCTGTGCCTTCGCCCGCCCGCTGCGGCGCAATTCTTTGCCTGTAATGGCGCTCACCACGGCCGACTGGCGGAGCAGGCCGGTCACTTTGCCGTGATGATCCACCACTGCGTACTCCTGCCCTTCGAGCTGGGCGAGGAACTGCACGAGCTCCTGGCCCTGGGACCACTCAGGCACATACGCGCCGGCACCGAGGGCGTGCGAGACGGCGGTGGCGGGCGTCGTGGCCGCCGCTCCTGCCGGGACGGAGGCGACGGCGACGTCGGAGACGATTCGTGCCGGCCGGCCGTCCGGTCCGCACAGGACAACGGCCGGAGTACCCTGCGGAGCCAGCTGCAGGACATCGGACACTGTGGAGGATTCCGGGATGCCCACCGCTGGTTCAGCGAGGGCGGCGGCATTGACGAGGTGCAGCCGGCTGCGGAGCCGCCCGTGCTGGATCGAGGCCGAGGCCCCCATCCAAAGGAAGCTGCCAACCAGGACCGTGATGAGCATCAGCGCCACGTCAGGGCGGTCACCGCGTGCCAACGGAAGGAGAACAAACCAGGCGGCCAGGGCAATAACGATGATCCGGCCCGCCCAGCCCGCAGCAATGGTGCCCTTTTCCTGGCTGCCGCTGGCTTTCCAGACAATGGATTCAACCAGGCGGCCGCCGTCGAGGGGGAGCCCGGGGAGGACATTGAATATGCCGATGAGCAGGTTCGCCCAGACAAAGATGTTGGAGAGGATGCCCACCACGCCGGAGGGGTCCGTTGCGAGGATGAACAGCCAGCCGGCTCCGGCAAGCAATAAGTTAGCAGCGGGACCGGCCATCGCTACCAGCACCGAGCGTCCGGGGGTGGCGGTGAAGCCCTCGAACTGGGTGTGGCCGCCCCAGAGGTTCAGCACGATTTTCTCGGTGGGCCAGTTAAAGATCTTGGCCGTCAGCGCGTGCGCGAGCTCGTGGACGAGCACAGAGATGAGAAGAAGCAAGGCGTAGGCGAAGGCCACGTAATAGGCCACCATGCCCATGCCCGGGTACTGGCGCTCGAGTTCGGGTCCGTACACGATCACGGTGAACGCTGCGATGATGAACCACGAGTATGCCAGGACTACCGGGATACCCGCGATGCGTCCCAGTGAGATGCCTTCCCTGCGGCCGTTGGCGACCTTCGGGTCCCTGCCGCCTGCCGGTTCAGTCAAGGCCGTGGCTCCGGACCATCGAGTCTTCCAGGTTGACATCCCCGGACGGAAATTCGCTCCGCTTGGCCACGAGCTGCTGCAGGTCAGTCACGGTGCGGCCTTCAAGGGAATGCCACGTGGCCCGGGCAGGATCGGCAGGTAGCGGAACAATGTGCGGGATAGCCACGGTCACCACCCCCGAGGCCATGGCTGCAGCCACGCCTGGTGCCGAATCCTCCAGCGCAACGCAGTCGTGGATGGTGAGGTCCGGGTCTTCCTGCTGCAGCAGGGCTACTGCCTTGAGGTATGCCTCAGGGTGGGGCTTGCCGTGGGCTACGGTGTCCCCGGTCACCAGGAACTCGAAATAGGGCTTGGGCAGCGCCGCAACGACCTCGCGCGCCAGCGGACCTTCGGACATCGTCACCAGGGCGCACCGCACTCCTGCCTCATGGAGCTGGTCCAGCAATTCGCGCGCTCCCGGCCGCCAGGGAACGGAGGTGCGGACCTTGCTGACGACCTGGGCCGTGAGTGTGTCGATGATTTCCCGTACCTCAAGCTTCACGCCGGCCCGTTGGAGAATGCCGGCCGAGAACACCAGGGACTGCCCCACCAACTGCATTGCCTGCGCGTGGGACCACTGTCCGCCATGGGCTGCAACGAGGGCATGCTCCGCTTCGATCCAGTACGGTTCGGTGTCGACGATGGTGCCATCCATGTCCCATAAAGCGGCTTTGAGAAGTGGCTGGGAGGCTGAGGATCGCATAGCTCCAAGTCTACGGTGCAGCAATCAGCCGCAGCCCTGCAGTACGCCCTTGGCGAATATCCTGCAGGATGCCGTGGTCTTCCCGCAGTTCAGCTGCGGTCTGGCCGCCGTTTTGCCGGGGTCCGGCTGCGGCGCGGCCAAGATTACTGGCACTTCATTTCATGCACCCGACGGGGTCTTGGACGTAGGGTGAAGAAATGAATAGCTTCGAGGGAGACACCAGCGAACCGGGTGCCACGCCCGAGCCGGAGCGGCTGCTGCAGCCCGTGCCCGAAGGTCAGCGCATCACAGTGATGCTCGCCGCTTTTGAAGGCTGGAACGATGCCGGTGAAGCGGCGAGCGATGCTCTTCGGTACCTGAACAAATTGTGGGGCGGCAAGAAAGTGGCCTCGATTGACGCAGACGAATACTACGATTTCCAGTTCACCAGGCCCACCATCCGCCGAACCTCGTCCGGGGAGCGCAAAATCAAATGGCCGTCCACGCGGATCTACAAGGCCAGCGCCCCGGACGCGAATGTCGATGTGATCTTTGTCCAGGGTACGGAGCCGTCGTATAAGTGGCGGGCGTACACGGCTGAGCTGCTGGTCCATGCCGAAGCCCTGCACGTGGACTACGTCATCCTTGTGGGGGCCCTGCTCGCGGACGTGCCCCACAGCCGGCCCATCCCGGTGAGCACGTCGACGGACGACAGCGCCCTGCGGGAACGCATGAACCTTGAGGCTTCACAGTATGAGGGCCCGGTCGGAATCGTCGGCGTGCTTTCGGAAGTGGCACTGCTGGCGGGCTTGCCTACAGTGTCCCTCTGGGCGGCCGTCCCGCACTACGTCGCCCAGGCTCCGTCGCCCAAGGCCCAGCTTGCCCTTCTTCACCGGATTGAGGAGTTGCTCCAGGTGCCGCTCGACACGCACGAACTCGCGGAAGAAGCGGATGCGTGGGAGCGCGGCGTGGACGAACTGGCCACCGAGGACCCCGAAATTGCAGCCTATGTGCGGCAGCTGGAAGAAGCCAAAGACACCGCCGACCTTCCGGAAGCGAGCGGGGAGTCGATTGCCCGCGAATTCGAGCGGTACCTCAAGCGGCGCGGCAAGGACAAGCAGTAGTGCCGGAAGTCTAGACCTCGACGCCGAGCAGCGCGTTGACGGCGTCGCTGACCAGGGCCTGGTCCATGGGAGAGCCGGCTCCGCCGCGGGCGCGCGCGTCGGCGGCCCAGCGGTCCACGGCCGCCAGGGCGGCGGGTGCGTTGAGGTCGTTCGCGAGGCCGTCCCGCATCTCGGCGATAAGGGCCGCGGCCGACCCTTCCGGGGCCATGGACAGGGCGCTGCGCCACTCGGCAAGCCTGGCTTTGGCTTCGGCGAAGCCGGCTTCCGTCCAGGACCAGTCACTGCGGTAGTGGTGGGCGAGGATTGCCAGGCGGATGGCGGCGGGTTCCTCGCCGGCAGCCCGAAGTTTGGAGACGAGCACCAGGTTTCCCTTGGATTTGCTCATTTTTTCGCCGTCGAGTCCCACCATTCCGGCGTGGGCGAAGTGCCGTGCCAGGGGAACGCCCGCCAGCGAATATGCGTGGCCGGCGCCCATCTCGTGGTGCGGGAAGATAAGGTCCGATCCCCCGCCCTGGACGGTGAACGGCGCGGGCAGGTACTTCTGGGCAATGACCGTGCACTCAATGTGCCAGCCTGGCCGCCCCTCCCCCAGTTCGCCCCCAGGCCAGCTGGGTTCACCCTCGCGGGCCACGCGCCAAAGCAGCGGATCCAGGGCTTGCCGCTTGCCGCCGCGGCCCGGATCGCCGCCGCGTTCCGCGAAGAGTTCCAGCATTTCGGTTTCAGAGAGTCCGGAGACCGATCCCAGGGTCCAGGCTCCGGCGTCGGCTGACCGCTTGCTGGCGGCCTCGACGTCGTAGTAGACGTCCCCGTCAGGTTCACCGGCAGTGCCTGCGACGCGATAGGCGAGGCCCAGGTGCAGGAGCCGTTCGATCGGGGGAACGATGTCAGGAATGGATTCGACCGCTCCGACGTAGTGGTCCGGCGCCAGGACGTTCAGGGCGGCCATGTCGGTCTGGAAGAGTTCAATCTGGCTTGCAGCGAGCTCGCGCCAGTCGACGCCTGTGGCAGTTGCCCGCTCGAGGAGGGGATCATCGACGTCGGTCACGTTCTGGACGTACGCAACGCGCTGGCCACCGTCCCGCCATGCGCGATTAAGCAGGTCGAAGGCGACATAGCTTGCCGCGTGCCCCATGTGGGTTGCGTCATAAGGGGTGATTCCGCAGACATAAAGCGACTGTTCGCCCGTGGCCTCAAGGGTGCTGTAGGCCCTCTCGGCGGTGTCGAAAATCCGAACGGCGGGCATGCGGCCGGGGAGCTGAGGTACAGGGCGGGAGATCCAGGATTTCACAGGCCAAGCCTAGTGCTAGGCGCTGATGACATTGAAACCGAGCAGCAAATACAGCGCCAGGCCGAGGAAGATGCGGTACCAGACGAACAGCCGGTAGCTGCGTGTGGAGACGAATTTCAGGAACCAGCCGATGATGACGTAGCCGACGACGAGGGCAATCACGGTGGCCAGGGCTGTTTCCGGCAAGCCGTAGGGGCCTGTGATCCCTTCCTTGGATACCACTTTGTATAGCTGGTAGAGGCCGCTGCCGAACACTGCCGGAATGGCCAGGAGGAACGAATACCGGGCCGCTGCCTCGCGGGTGTATCCCATCAGCAGGCCGGCCGTAATGGTTCCGCCGGACCGCGACACACCCGGGATGAGTGCCATGGCCTGAGCGAAACCATAGAGGATGCCGTGCTTATACGTCAGCTTCGTCAGGTCGCGCTCCTGGCGGCCCACCGCGTCAGCGACGGCGAGGATCAGGCCGAAGGCGATGAGCATGGTGGCCACGATCCAGAGGCTGCGGAGTACGGACTCAATCTGGTCCTGGAAGATCAGGCCGAGGACGATGATCGGGAGGCTGCCCAGAATCACCAGCCAGCCCATGCGGGCATCCGGGTCGTCGGACGGCACGCGCCGCGTCAAGGAGCCGAACCAGGCCTTAACGATCCGGACGATGTCCCGCCAGAAATAGATGATCACCGCGGTCTCGGTTCCGAGCTGGGTGATGGCGGTAAACGCTGCTCCCGGGTCCGCTGCATGGGGAAGGAACGAACCGACGATGCGCAGGTGGGCGCTTGAGGAAATCGGGAGGAATTCGGTCAGCCCTTGGACAAGACCCAGCAGGGCCGCTTCAAACCAGTTCACGTTTATAGACCCTACGTCATGGAGCATGGTGAATCCCCGTAAGCTAACTGCTATGCAGCAGCGTTATGTCGGCAACAGTGGGTTGCGCGTGTCCTCACTCTCCCTTGGAACCATGTCATGGGCACGGGAGACGGATGAGCAGGATGCCTCCGAACTGCTGCGTTCGTTCGTTGACGCCGGCGGGACCGTGATCGATACTGCCGCCTCGTACGCCGATGGCCAGGCAGAGGCCCTCCTGGGCTCAATGCTCGGTGACGTTGTCTCCCGCTCTGAAGTGGTGATATCCACCAAAGCCGGAGTGTCGACGTCGGACGGCCGGAGGAGCGTCGATACCTCCCGCAACGGCATGCTATCCGGGCTGGATGCGAGCCTGGCCCGGCTGGGCACCGATTACGTCGACATCTGGTTTGCGCAGGCATGGGATGCCAACGTCCCTCTGGAGGAGACGTTGTCAGCCCTTGAGTTTGCGGTGCGCACAGGCCGCGCCCGGTATGCCGGAGTATCAAATTTCAGCGGCTGGCAAACGGCAAAGGCCGCGGCGGTGGCCGGTTTCCCGCTGGTGGCCAGCCAGTCGGAATACTCGTTGCTGCAGCGGAAACCCGAGTCCGAGCTCATTCCGGCCATCGAGGACGCCGGCCTGGGCCTGTTTGCCTGGGCGCCGCTGGGCCGCGGGGTCCTCACCGGGAAGTACCGGGGGCACATACCGGCGGAATCGCGGGCGGCGCAGAAGAGGCTGGCCGGCTACGTGGAGCCCTATCTGGAGGAGCCAGCGTCCAGGATCGTGGAAGCGGTCGCGATGGCCGCGCGGGGACTCGGCCGCTCCCCCATCGATGTTGCCCTGAGCTGGCTGCTGTCACAGCATGGCGTGGCTACCGCGATTGTGGGTGCCAGGTCCCCCGTGCAACTGAAAGAGATCCTGAATTCTCAGCTGACCCACGTGCCTGCGGAAATTGCGCGGGCGCTGGAAGACGTCTCAACGGTGGAGTAGCAGTTTGGATCCTGTTGACCCGGTGACTTAGTCGTCGACGATTTCCAGCTCTTCGTCTTCTTCGGCATCCTGGTCATCGTCGTCGTCTTCCACGTCGTCAATGACCTCCAGGGGAGTCACCTCGCCATATGCCTCGTAGAGGGAATCGTCATAAACTTCGAAGGCATCGGCTACGGCAAAGAAGGCCGCTTCGACCGTTGGGTCCCCTTCGCCCCGCCGGGCGGAGGCTGCGATCAGGTGTTCTTCAAGGGCTGTGGTCAGGGACTGAAGCGCGACACGCGGATCGATGCTCATGACTTCACGTTAGCCGGAAAAAGACGAAAATGGAGAGCAATGAAAGAACATTTTCTGAGCAGTTCAGTCCATCGGGAGCGGGACTACGCGAGGCAGTACGAGTACCTTGTACTGACGGTCAGCCCTGAGGATTCGCTGCCGGAGGCCCGCCGGCGCCTCGTCGAACATTCCGAATACGGCAAGTGGGAACTGGAGCGCAGCGTCCTCTATCTGGGCGGCGGGCGGCGCTTCTGGCTCCGCCGGAAGGTCATCCAGGTCCAGCGGACTGTCTAGGTCATCTGCCCGGTGCACCGTTCAGTACAGCCGCCTACGGCGTCTCCAGCTTCCCCAGCCAGGCGTTGGCCACGGTGTTGTGCGCTGATTCGTCGTCCGAGGGGTGGAACATGCCGGCCAGCACGTCACGGTAGAGCCGTTCCAGCTCAGATCCCCGGAAGTAGCTGGATCCGCCGGACACCCGGATTGCCAGATCCACCACCGTGCGCGCGGTTTCCGTGGCCCGGACCTTGAGGCCTACAAGCCTGGGAAACCACTGGCTGCCGTGGTCCACTACCCCGTCAACGTCACGCGACAGCTCTGCAAGCTGCGGATACAGAGCATCCATCGCCATGGCCGCCTCTGCCACCTTCCACCGGATGTCGGGGTCCTGGGCGTAGCTGCGCCCCTCATTCTTGAAGGACGTCCGCCGCTTCACGGCTTCAACGCCCAGGGCGAGAGCCCGTTCGCCGATGCCCGTGTAGACAGCCGCGAGCAGCGTCTCGAAGCAGGCGAAAATGGCAAAGATCAGCGGGTCCGCGTTCGGTCCCACCGGAAGTTTTCGGAAGATCCGGTCGGCCGGCACCATGGCGCCGTTCAGCACCGTGGTGTTTGACTGGCTGGCCCTCATGCCGAGGGTGTCCCAATCGTCAAGGATGTCGTAGCCAGATGCGTCCCTGCCGAGGAAGCCGTGGACCAGTTCCCCCTCGCCGCCCCGGGCAGAACCGTCTTTGCCGAAGATGCCGAGCCTGGTCCACGCCGGGGAAAGGCTGGTGAAAATCTTTCGCCCGGTGAAGCTGTAGCTGCCGTCCGCATGCGGCGTGGCAACGGTCTGTGAATCGAAAAGCACCGAGTCGTTGCCGGCCTCCGAGTTGCCGAACGCGAAGATCTCTCCCTGCGCGGCCTCCCGAAGGACAAAATCGAGCGAGGAATCGCCGCGGGCGGCCAGGACATGCGCGACGCCGGTCCAGACCAGGTGCATGTTGATGGCCAGTGCGGTGGCCGGCGCCGCCGTCGCAAGCCTCCTTTGCAGCTGGGCTGCCGCTGCTAGCCCGAGGCCCAGCCCGCCGTCGGCCGCCGGCACAAAGATCTTGAGGTAACCCGCTGCGGCGAGTTCCTCCAGATCCTCAGTGAAGAATGCGTTCTCCCGGTCGTAACCGGCGGCACGGCCACGGATGCGCTCCAGCAATGGCTCGGTAAGGATCTGGTCAGGAGTCATGGGCCGCCTTTCCGGGGCGTCTCGGGTCATTCGGGAGCGTGCGGGATCAGTAGGTGGTCAGGAGCCTATCCAGGACCCTGGCGCCGAACTTGAGGGATTCGGCGGGCACACGCTCGTCCACGCCGTGGAACATGCCCGTGAAGTCCAGTTCATCGGGAAGCTGCAGCGGGGCGAAGCCGTACCCGGTGATGCCCAGCCGGCTGAGGGATTTGTTGTCCGTCCCGCCGGACAGCGTGTAGGGCAGGACCTTGGCGCCGGGGTCCTCGGCGTGCAGGGCGTCGATCATGGAATCCACCAGGTTCCCGGCAAACGGCACTTCCAATGAGACGTCGTTGTGGACGTAGGAAACTTCGACGCCGGTGCCGGCGAGTTCCTTCACGATCTCGAGCACCTGCTGTTCCTGGCCGGGAAGTGTCCGGCAGTCCACCAGGGCCTCAGCAGACTCGGGAATGACGTTGTGCTTGTACCCGCCTTTGAGGAGCGTGGGGTTGGTGGTGTTCTGCAGGGTGGCTCCCACGAACCGGGCCACGGTCCCGAGTTCCTTGAGGAGCTTTTCCGGATCGTCCGGATCGAATTCCACGCCCGTGAGTTCCGTCACGCCGTCGAGGAACTGCCGGGTGGTGGGTGTCAGCTCCACCGGCCACCTGTATTCACCGATGCGGGATACCGCGCTGGCAAGGCGCGTGACGGCGTTGTCCGTATTGATCTGCGAACCGTGGCCCGCACGGCCGTGGGCCACCAGCCGCAACCAGGACAGGCCCTTTTCCGCGGTCTGCAGGAGGTAGGTCCGTTGGCCGCCGATGGTTGCGGAGAAGCCGCCGACTTCAGAGATTGCCTCCGTGGCGCCGTCGAAAAGTTCCCGGCGGTTTTCGACGGCGTAACGGGCGCCGTAGGTGCCGCCCGCTTCCTCGTCGGCGAAGAAAGCGAAGATCAGGTCGCGCTTGGGCTTGCGTCCGGTCCGGGCGAAATTCCGCATCACTGAAAGGATCATGGCGTCCATGTCCTTCATGTCCACGGCTCCGCGGCCCCAGATCAGACCGTCCTTCAACTCTGCGCCGAAGGGGTCGACTGACCACTGTTCCCGGAGTGCCGGCACCACGTCCAGATGCCCGTGGACAACGAGGGCGCTTGCCGACGGGTCCTCTCCGGCGATCCGGGTTACGACATTGGCACGGCCGGGCGCCGATTCGAAGATCTCAGCCTCCAACCCCACTTCGGCGATGAGTCCGGCGGTGTATTCCGCAGCAGCCCGCTCCCCCGGACCTGTTCCGTCGCCGTAGTTCGAAGTGTCGATCCGGATCAGTTCCTGGCAGATCCTGACGACTTCATCCTCGGGGCGTACTTCAGTCATGTTTCACTCCTCGTGGGGGCGGCTTGATTGCTGGTTTCAGCCTACCCACAAGGCCCCCGCTACCCCCGATTATTTGTTTCCCGAAAAGTCGTGCTAGAGTCTTTCTCGCTGCTTCGGAGAAATCCAAAACGCTGAAAGGCGGAAACGATCTCCGAATTACCACCTGCGCGGGTGGCGGAATGGCAGACGCGCTAGCTTGAGGTGCTAGTCCTCGAAAGGGGGTGGGGGTTCAAGTCCCCCTCCGCGCACAAGGGAAAACCCCAGGAATCCACGGATTCCTGGGGTTTTTTTCTGTCTCCACCCACGCTTCCGCGCATCTCACGGCACCGTCCGGGACGCCGCATGGGGTTCCTTTCCGAGATCGCGGGCCAGGCCCACCCGGGCATTGCCGGCCAGGTGCACGAGAACCCCTGCTATGAGGAACGCGGCGAGCACCTGGGCGCTCGTGGTGATCACCGCCGGCCAGCCGCCGTCGAGCCTCGGGTCGAGGAAGTCGTAGGGATACCAGCCATCGAGGGCGCCGCGCACCCACGAGAAGATCAGGAAAGAGACTGGGTAGCAAAGCCAGAGGAGGGGCCGCTGCCACGGGCCACGGACGGTGCGGGTGACGAGTAGCCAATCGAGCACCGCGACCACCGGTGCGATGCGGTGCGTGATCATCCACGGCCAGTACATGTCCAGCGTCCACCACGGCTCCCCGGGCGGGGCCACGAGCACCACGTAGATAATGCCCGTCATCACCAGGTAGAACGCGAGGGCCCCGAAGAGGTGATCCCACCACTGGGGCAGCCGCGCCCGCGGTCGCGCGGCCGACACAAGCAGCACGAGCCCGAGGACGAGGTTCGACTGGAACGTGAACTGCGAGATGAGCTGGGGGATGTCGACGGAGTTGCCCGGCTGCGTCGCGTCGTAGAACTCCTGGGCGAGAGCGGCGAGCATGGCAAGTCCGGCCCCGCCGCGGACCAGGCGGATCCAGAGACGGTCCGGATGTAGCGCCCGGTTGGCGCCCACGTTGCGTTCGACCGGGGGAATCAGCGTCAGCACAGCACTCATTGCACCAGTGTGGTGCTGCGGGGGGACGATCCCCAGAGCCAAAAGTACCGGTGATGGAAAGGGACCATCGCCCGGGATTACGTGCAGGCGGCCAGGATGCCTTGGATCGCGTCATGCTCGGGCTGGGTGACCCATAGCTTGTACTTTGCCTTCACCGCGGTCATCCGGGCCGTATATTCGCACCTGAAGGCCTTGTTCGGCGGCAGCCAGGTGGCGGCGTCACGGTCGCCCTTTGCCGAGTTCGCCGCGCCGTCGGCGGCCATGAGGTTCAGGGGATCGTTGGCGAATTGCCTCCGCTGCTCGACGCTGAACTGCTGGGCGCCGGTCTGCCAGGCAAGTGACAGCGGAATGATGTGGTCTATCTGTACCGCTGAGCTGGAATCGGCACCGCGGACGAACCGTATGGTCGTGCCCGTGTACTTGTCCGCCAGTGTGCCGGTTGCCACAACGCAGTCGCGGGTGCCGGGTTTGAATGTCTCGCCGGTCAGGTCCCGGGCCAGGATGTCGTTACGTGTGTCACATCCGTTTCGGTCCACGTCAGCCCAGGCCGGGCCAAACTGGTCGCGGCTATAACCCGTCTTCGGTGCGCGCCCCTTCACCGGAATGTTGCCAAGCTGGGCGATTGCAGCAGCAACCTCCTGCGGGTTTATTGCCGGCTGTGCGGCCGGCTGTTCTGCACCAGGGACCGGTGCTGCGCTTCGGAGGGTTTTGGCAATGGCAGTTCCGGCGGATGCTGCTGCGTCACAGCCGGACAGTCCTCCCAGCAAAAGTACGGCGGTCACAAGGGTCAATGCTTTGGTACTGCGGTGTGGAATCGTCTTGTCTTTCTTGATGCGGGCTTCAGCTCAGGCTGCTGGCGTCGTACGGGTGCCGTAAAGGTAGGCGAGATCATTGAGCGTCTGGAGGGTCAGCTCCTGTGCTTGTGCCATTGAGGCTTTGCCGCCAAGCGTCCCGAGGTACTCAAGCTGCAGCCGGCCGCGGACGCCGTCGGCTTTTGACCGGAGGTCGGCAAGCGCCAGAAGCGCAAAGGCAAGGTGTCGCCGCTCCCCCCACAGGCCGGCCCTCAGGGCCAGCCAGAACAGGCCGTCCAACTCCAGCCCGGCCGGAGCCTTGGCCTTCCCAACGTAAACCTCCCCCGCCAGGCCGGATCTTGACGTCACCCACCGGTAACCGACCGGCTGAATGCGCCCTTTCCCGGATCGGTAAGTTGCCGAAACGGCCAAGAGCGACTGCCCGTTGTCCGCTTCCTTTTGGCTCACCGTGATGTCGCTCAGCCGCTCTTGGCGGCAGGCAGCAATGAACGCCTGCACGTCCCTGTCCCACAGGCGGTCGGTTAGCCGGTTCTCCATGTCATGCACCCCCAAACCAACGGTACCGGCCAATGGCTTACCGGATCAGGAGACTCGCTGTCGCGGCTCACCAAATACCCGTCCCGCCGGGGGCAAGGCCTAGTCTGGTTCTGTGAAGTTGTTGTTTCCGGCCCCTTTTGAAGCTGCCCTTTCGGCCCCTGCCGAGTGGTGGCAGATCGTGGCCGCGCTGGGTCCATTGGCGGTGCTGGCGGGAGCCGTTCTCGCCGCCTTCATTGGGTGGCGGACACTGCGGCAAAAAGCCGTGGCGGACGCCCAGGCGCTGAGGCAAAGAACGCGGGCTGACGACCGCGCCGAATGGTGGAAGCGCACGCAGTGGGCTCTGGACAAAGCCTTGGAGGAACACGAGGATGCCAAGGCCATTGGCCTCGCGTCCCTTGCGGTCCTGGCTCGGAGCGACCTCGCGCGTGAAGAGGAGCTTGAGTTGCTGGACATTGCGTGGCAATCCGTGGCGGAGGCCAACGGCGATGGCGGCCCATGGGATGAGGACGTCGACGCCGTGGACTCAGGGGAACCAATCGGCGACAATGGAACCACGAGCACGAACCGAACGGAGGAGGGCAGGCCATGAGCACCAGCACACCGGAACAGAAGAAATCCCGGACGCCCCGTCACGTGTCCGCGCCGCGGGACAGGCAGTTGACCCCTTCCGAGCACAGGGTCCAGGTTGCCGCAGCAAAGCTGCGTGTGGCCCTCGACGAACGCTTGGGACGCTCCACTCCGGCCGAGACCAAGGCGCTCTCCAAGGAAGATTTGTAGAGAAGAGAAGACAGAGAAGAGAAGGTCCCGCAATGCGGGGCCTTCTCTTCTCTGTCCAGGATTCCTAAACCTTTTCGGCGGTGCGGTCCACCACTGGCTCTGAACCCGCGAACTTCCGTTCCCGGCGCGGGAAAGCCCAGAACTTGAAGTCCTTCATCTCCACACGCGGTTCCGGCTGCTTCTCAGGTTTCCGCGATTCCTCTTTCCTGGTGTCCCTCTGGAAATCCCTGTTATACGGATAGCACATCACTGACCTCCTCATAGTGAATGCCCTTTAATCCTCCTCCCAATCTGCACGCCGGTCGACCGCTTTTTCGCGCGGCGGCTCCGGGAGTGTCGTTAGGCCCAAGACACCGGCGGGGGTTGCACCATAGATTGAACAATTACAGGTGCGGGAGGGCGCATGCAGCACTCCCGCAGCCATGACATGAGGACCGGCAGGCAGCAGTTTCAGGGTGGAATGAGAGGCATGCACATGGCGAAGACAACAGGTGCGGCACCACGGCTGGCCGAAGCGCTGGCCATAGTCCTGGGCACCGAAGGGATCCCGCTGCGGCTGCGCGCCTGGGATGGCTCCGAGGCGGGCCCGGACGGCGCGCCGGTGGTCGAATTCCGTTCCCGGCGCGCCCTGCGCCGAATGCTGTGGTCCCCCGGGCAGCTGGGCCTCAGTCGGGCGTATGTCGCCGGGGACATAGACGCACCCGGTGACATTTTCGCCAGCTTCGCCGCCCTGAGCTCGGCCGGGAAGTTCGCCGAGCCCGGGCCGTTTCCCCCGCTATCGGCGAAGGAGACGTGGACGCTGTTCAGGACCGCAGTCCTGACCGGTGCGATCGGTCCGAATCCTGCTCCGCCACCGGAGGAATCCAGGATCCATCGACACGGCAGACGCCACTCGAAGACCCGCGATGCCGCAGCAATCTCGCATCATTACGACGTCGGCAATGACTTCTACGCCCTTGTTCTCGGCCCGTCCATGGTCTACTCCTGCGCTGTCTGGAACGACCAAACGGACGCCGATGACGGGCCGATGAGTCTGGAAGCTGCACAGGAGGCCAAAATCGACCTGGTCTGCCGCAAGCTGGGCCTGCAGCCCGGCATGCGTGTGCTGGACGTCGGCTGCGGCTGGGGAAGTTTCGCCCTCCACGCCGCCCGGCAATTTGGTGTCGAGGTCGTCGGCGTCACCCTTTCCAACGAGCAGGCAGGGCTGGCCCGCAAGCGCGTGGCCGACGCCGGCCTGACCGACCGCGTCGATATCCGGGTTCAGGACTACCGCGACGTGGACGACGGCCCGTTCGATGCGATCAGCTCGATCGGTATGTCCGAGCACGTGGGCCGCGAGCAGATTTCCCGCTACGTCTCCCAGCTCCACGGTCTGCTGCGTCCCGGTGGCAGGCTGCTTAACCACGCGATCTCCTGGAATGCGGGGCCGACGAGTCCGGACCCGGACTCGTTCTTACCCCGCTACGTCTTCCCCGACGGCGAGATGCTCAGCCTCGCCGACATGATCGGTGCGCTGGAGTCCGGCGGCCTGGAAGTGCTCGACGTCGAAGCGCTGCGGCGCCACTACGCCCTCACTCTCCGCGCGTGGGTGCGCAACCTGGAGGAGCGCTGGGAGGAAGCGGTCAGCGCCAGCAGCCCCGGGCGGGCGCGCATCTGGAGGCTCTACATGGCCGCCAGTGCGCTGGGCTTCGAGGATGGCCTGACCGGTGTCAACCAGGTGCTGGTTCAGCGCCCTGGCGGAGCCAAACCGCCGCTGCGGCGGCATGCATGGATCTGAAAGTGCGGTTATCAGCTCGCGGCCGGGCGGATCGTCGAATCAATGACTGAGCGCATAGGCATCATTGGCGGCGGCATCGTCGGAATCGCGATTGCACGCGCCCTCAGCAGCCGCGGACTCGCGGAGGTCACTGTCCTCGAAAAGGAACATCGCGTTGCCACGCACCAGACAGGGCATAACTCCGGGGTGGTGCACGCGGGCCTGTACTACGCCCCGGGTTCGCTGAAAGCCCTGCTGTGCCAGCGCGGCCGGGTGCTGACGCGGGACTACTGCAAGGAGAAGAACCTGCCGTACCGGGAACTCGGCAAACTCGTCGTTGCGGTGACGGACCACGAACTTCCCGCCCTGGCCAACATCGAGAGCCGCTCCATCGCGAACGGGGTGCCCGGGTTGCGCCGCCTGGGTCCAGGCGAGATGCGCGACGTCGAACCGCACGTTGCAGGGGTGGCGGCGCTTCACTCACCCCATACCGCCGCCGTCGACTTTGTTGCCATCACGGAATCCATGGCCGAGGACATCAGGTCCGCAGGCGGACGGATTGTCTTCGGTCAGGAGGCCACCGCCATCGCGTCAGGGCGCGCCGAAGTACGGGTCACCACGCCACAGGCCGAGTTCGTGTTCGATCGCCTGATCGTGTGTGCCGGCCTGCAATCCGATGTGGTCGCCGGGCTTGCCGGTGCTGCCCCGGCGCCTAAAATCCTGCCCTTCCGCGGAGAGTACTGGGGCCTGTCTGCGGCCAAGCAACATCTGGTCCGGGGCATGATCTACCCGGTGCCGGATCCCCGCTTCCCTTTCCTGGGCGTGCACTTCACCCGCGGCGTTTACGACTCCATCCATGTGGGACCGAACGCCGTCCCTGCCCTGGCCCGGGAGGGCTACGGTTGGAACAAGGTGTCCTTCAGGGACACTGCTGCGTCGATCATGTGGCCGGGCGCCTGGGCGCTGGCCAGGAAGCACTGGCTGATGGGCGCCAAGGAAATCGCGGGATCGCTGATCAAACCGCTGTATTTCGAACAGGCACGAAGGTTTGTCCCGGAACTCCGCATGGACGACCTCACAGCAAAGACCGCTTCCGGTGTCCGCGCCCAGGCGTGGTCGCTGGACGGCACCCTCCTCGACGACTTCGTGATCGAGAAGGTGGGACACGTGACGCTCCTGCGCAACGCCCCCTCCCCCGCGGCAACCTCCGCGATGGCGATCGCAGACTATGTGCTCGAGCACCATGTCCTCCGCCGATAAGGCGGCCGACTGCCCTGAAAGAATGGGTACATGACTGCTATCT
Source organism: Arthrobacter oryzae (assembly GCF_037911235.1). Lineage (GTDB taxonomy): Bacteria > Actinomycetota > Actinomycetes > Actinomycetales > Micrococcaceae > Arthrobacter > Arthrobacter oryzae_E. Next base: position 57,228 of record NZ_JBBLYW010000065.1, on the reverse strand, counting down.
TCCTGGTGTGGAACCCGGACCGCAGGGATGGCTGGAACTATGCAGCCGTCGTCGAGCATGTGCAGGAAACCGGTCAGTTCCATTGCGAGTGGCACGCCGCCGGAGACGCCGGAGACGCCGGAGTCCCTGCCGGCGCGGACGCGTGGCTGCTGCTGCGGGGAAGGAAAGGGACTGGCCTGCTCGGGCACGGCGCGGTGATCACAGCCGAGCCCTGCAACGTGCCGGCGTCCGCCGCCGGCACGTCATCCTCCCGGCGGATCGTTGCGTTCGACTCCCTGCTGCCCCTCGGCGACCAGCTGGGGCCGGAAATCCTCGGGCGCCTGCTTCCGGAAGTGGGCTGGAACGACGTCCGCGACGGCCAGGGCCTGGAGCCATCCGAGGAGGCCCGGATCCGCGACCTGTGGCGCTTGGAAGGCCCGCCGCCTGTTCCGGAGTCGACGTTGCCGCTGCCCGGGACCTATCCTGCGTGGGCAGTCACCACCGTCGGGATGAACCGGTACGAACGGGATCCGGAGGCGCGGCGTGCCTGCATCGCCCACTTCGGGACCAGTTGTGCCGCCTGCGGCTTTTCTTTCGAGACCGCCTACGGGGACATCGGCAGGGAATTCATCGACGTCCACCACACCGTGCCCGCCTCACTGCTTGTCAGCAACTATCGGCTGGATCCGGTCACGGACCTGATTCCGTTGTGCGCGAACTGCCACGCCATGGCGCACATCGGCGTCAGTACGCCGCGAACGCTTTCGGAGATGCGCCAGGTCCTGGCAGGCGCGGGCTTCCTGAGAGGGCAGACCGTGCGCCCCGAGGAACTGGAGTCGCACGCCGAGGCACTACGGATCCTTGGCCCCGTGAGGGCCGATCCCGGGCATCCGCCGGTTCCCGAACCCTGAACCCGGCAGGAACCACTTAGCCGGACGCCTTCAGCGCTTCCCGGACGACACCCACCAGGGAATTGAACCGGCCGTTGTCGGGCAGGTCATCAAGGAGGACGGGACCATCCGGCCCCGCGAGGGGAATGCGCCAGTTGGGGTGTTCAGCGTCGGTACCGGGCTGGTTCTGCGTCCGGGTTTCGCCGACGGCGTCCACGAGGGCAACGCCCAACATGGAAGACGGCGTCAGGGCGGTGAAGGCGTACAGCGCCTCAACTGTGCGCTGAACGCTTCCGGACGGCTCAGGAAGCAGCCCCCGCTCGCGGACCAGGGCCAGCACGGACTCCTGCTCGGCCGCCGCCTCCGCCCTTTCCTCCTCGACAGGACGCAGGAGCAGGCCCAGCGATTCCCGGAGGGTGACATGCTCCCCGGCGAGATAGCCCGCCGTAGGGGGCAGGTCATGGGTGTTGACACTGGTAAGGCACTGCTGGCGGTATTCCTCGGGCGAAAGCGGACCGGCTTCATTGTGTTCAAACCACAGGATGGAGGTTCCCAGGATGCCGCGCTCCGCCAGGTAGTCGCGGACCCAGGGTTCGAACACGCCAAGGTCTTCTCCGACAACGGTCGCCCCGGCCCGCTGGGCCTCAAGCGCAAGGATGCCGATGAGTGCTTCATGGTCGTAGTACACATACGTGCCCTCGTCCGGACCGGCGCCTTCCGGGATCCACCACAGGCGGAAGAGGCCCAGGATGTGGTCCACGCGGATGCCGCCTGCATGGCGGAGCACCGTCCGGAGCATGTCGCGGTATGGCTTGTACCCTGACGCTGCCAGCCGACCGGGGTGCCAGGGCGGCTGGGTCCAGTTTTGTCCCTGCTGATTGAAGACGTCCGGTGGAGCACCGACGGTAACGCCCTGGGCCAGCTCGCCGCGGAGCATCCAGGCGTCGGCACCGGTTGTCTTGACGCCCACGGCCAGGTCATGCACGACCCCGATGGCCATCCCGCACTCTTTCGCCGCCCGCTGGGCAGTGGCCAGCTGCTCGTCACAGATCCACTGCATCCAGCGGTAGAACTCCAGCCGGTCCGCCTGCATCTTCCGCACGGTCCCGCAGTACGGGGTGTCCGGCGACGACGCCGCTCCGGACCACTCGGGCGCCGTCGGCGAAAGCTGCTCTGCAAGGGTGCACCACAGGGCGAAGTCATCCAGGCCCTTGCCCTCCGCTGCGCAAAAGTTTTCAAACATGCGCGCACGGCCGGGGCTGCGCCGGACCTTGAAGATGAGCTCGAGCGCCTCGAGTTTGGCCTGGTAGCTGGCGTTTCTGTCGAGCAGGCCGTCGGCCGTGTTAGCAGCGTGGAGCGACGCGGCATGGTTCTCGATGGCCGTCCTGGCTGCAGGGTCCAGGTACCCGTACTCCGGAACGTCCTCGACGCGGATATAGAGCGGGTTGAAGAAGCGGCGGGTGGTGGGCAGATAGGGCGAATCTTCGATGGGCGGCCGTGGTTCGCCGGCGTGCAGGGGATTCACCAGGACGAAACCCGCGCCGTCATGTCCCGCAATAGCGGCCAGATCCACCAGATCGGAGAAGTCACCGATGCCCCATGATCGGGAAGAGCGGACCGAATACAGCTGTGCCGTGAGGCCCCAGTGCCGTTCGGTGGCCAGGCGCCGGGTGGTCTCGAGCCTCTCGGGTGTGATGATGAGGGCGCATTCCGCTGTTTCCCCGGCAGCATCGGCGTGCAGGGTGTGCCAGCCCAGGGGCACATCGCCGGAAATGACGAAGGCCGCGCGCCCTTTGAGGATGCCGTCCACGTCGCGCGGCTCCTCCCAATCCTCGCGCTGCCCGGCGTCCACGCGGGTACCGTCCTCAGTCACCGCCCAGACGCTGACGGGCGTTCCATGCGGGACGTACACCGCAACGTGGATTTCGCGCCCTTCCCTGGAAACGACCGACGGCGGGAGCAGGCGCCGCCACGGCTCCAGTTCCGCATCGCTCAGGGCGCTGTGGAGTTCTTCCGTTGTCCCGGACCGGTCCCCCAGCGCCGTCAGCACACTGTGCAGGGTCCGGGCTGCGACGGGGTGTTCCATGCCGTCCCAGCCGCGGAAGGATGTGCTCACGCCGCGGACTGCCGCCAGTTTGCGGAGCAGTTCGTCGGCTATGCCTGTGTGGTCTTGTCCTGTTCCATCCGCCATGGCCTTACTCTATTGCGTCACATGGCCCGTTCCCCGGTGGTGCGCATGTTCTTCGCCTACCAGTTCGTGCAATCCTGCCACGGCTTGGGCCAATGACATTCCGGGCGACGACACCACAAACGGCATGAGGAGCTTGTTCTCTTTGTCCAGGTGCAGGGCAAAGATGCGCTGGATGGCGCCGGCGGCTACGGCGGCGGCCACGCCCCTGGCTCCGCGGAACTCCTCCACCAGTCCTACGATCACTTTGTGCTCCGCGAGCATGCCTTCAACCAGCAGCCGTCCCTCCGCGGAATTCCTGGGACCGCCGTAGAGCGGGCCTTCTTCGGCGAGCGCATGGGGCACCAGCTCGTTCTCGCACCACTCCAGCAGCACCTCGTGCGCATCATGCTCAGCCCCGGTGTCGTGCTTCTCCACGGAACCCGTCAGAACGTCCGTGAGCGCCGTGAGTCGTTTCAGCATGCTGGCGTGGTGCTTCTCTACGGCCGCGAGGGCTTCGGCCTCTGCGGCGGGGTCCTTCTCCGACGGATCGTTCATGGTCCCTCCCGGCTTCATGCGCGCCTACCCGGCGGGCGGACGCTCACCGGGCTGTAAGGCTTCACGCACTTTTACTCTACGGACGGATGGCACGGCGGCAACGGGTCTTTGGGCCCCACTACTGCAGGCTCTTTCGACTCGCTCCCCGGACCGGGCTACCTTGGACACTATGGTCGACGTCGAGAGGTTCAGGATCCTGCTGGAATCGGAGCGCGCCCGGAAGACCCTCCTGCTGCCGGCACTCCGCGCGGATATCACCTCCGCGAACGCCGCGCGGCAAAACTCCAACGTCGACGACGAACACGATCCCGAGGGCGCCACCATCGCCTTCGAGCTCTCCCAGGCTGCCGCCCTGATGCAGCAAAGCAGCGCCACACTCGCGCAGGTTGAGAAGGCGCTGGGCCGGATCGCAGACGGCAGTTATGGCTACTGTGAAATCTGCGGCGAACCTATCGCCGAAGGCCGGCTCGAAGCGCGCCCCTGGACGCCCTATTGCATTGATCATGCCGGCGGCAAGTCAACCCCCAAGCCGGGCGGCAGGGCATGACGGACGTGGCCGGTTCGTTGTGGGAGAGGATCGTTTCGGGATTCTCGTTGTCACCGTCCCCGCAGGTGACGGCCGCCGAACTGTTGATTGTCATAGCCCTTGCCACGGTGTTGTCCCTCCCCCGGGCTTCCTGGCGGTACTTCGGGCTGCTGGCCACCGTCACCCACGAACTCGGCCACGCGTTCGCAGCCCTCATGACCGGTCAGCGGCTCGGGGGCATCAGGCTGAGCCTTGACCACTCCGGGACAACCACCACCTACAGCAGGGGGCGCCTCCCCGCGGTCTGGTCCACGTTCTGGGGCTACCCCGTGCCCGGTGTCGTCGGCGCGGCCATGGTGTGGTCCGGTTTTAACGGCTGGGGCCCGGCGGCGATGTCCGTCGGCACGCTGATCCTGCTGGGCTCTTTCCTGTTCATCCGCAACGCCGTCGGGCTGCTCATCACGGCAGCAGCCGTCCTGGGATCCGCACTCCTGGTGCTCTTCGTCCCGCCCGAGTTCACCGGCCATGCGGTGATTGCGCTGGGCCTGGCGCTGCTTGTGGCCGCGGTCCGTGACCTGGCCAAACTCGCCAACGTGCACTTGCGGCGCCGGGACAGGCTGCCCACGTCAGACGCGCATCTCCTCTACCGGGCCACTTCAGTACCCTCCGTTGTGTGGATTCTGCTCTTCGCGGGCGTCGTTGCCGGCTCCTGGTGGATGGCCTGGCAGCCCATGGCACAGGTGCTCATGGCGGGCATGACCACATAGGGTGGGACCATGACCTCCGACTCCCGCACTGCCGAACATTCATCCGACCCCGGGTTCAGCACGAGGGGGTCCTACGTCACGGGCGGAGAAGAATTCACCCGGGACACCAACTACATTGAGGACCGGATCACCAGCGACGGCGCGCCCGGGCGGAACGGTGAACCCGGCTGGCCGGTGGAATCCGGCCGGTACCGCCTCATCGCTGCCCGCGCCTGCCCGTGGGCGAACAGGACGGTCATCGTCCGCAGGCTGCTGGGCCTTGAAGACGCCATATCCCTGGGGCAGCCCGGTCCCACGCACGACGCACGTTCCTGGACCTTCGACCTGGACCCGGGCGGTGTCGATCCGGTCCTTGGCATCGAACGGATCCAGGACGCCTATTTCCGGAGGTTCCCCGACTATCCCCGGGGAATCACCGTTCCCGCGATCGTCGACATACGGTCAGGCGGGGTGGTCACCAACAATTTCCCGCAGATCACGCTGGACTTCTCCACGGAGTGGACGGCGTTCCACCGGTCCGGCGCTCCCGAGCTTTACCCCCCACATCTCAGGGCGGAGATCGACCAGGTCAACAAGCGGGTCTTCACCGAGGTAAACAACGGCGTCTACCGCTGCGGCTTTGCCGGCTCACAGGAGGCCTATGACGCCGCCTACACCCGTCTCTGGACCGCCCTGGACTGGCTGGAGGAGCGCCTTACCGGCCAGCGGTACCTGGTAGGAGACACGATTACGGAAGCCGATGTACGCCTCTTCACCACGCTGGTCCGGTTCGACGCCGTGTACCACGGGCACTTCAAGTGCAACCGGCAGAAACTCAGCGAGATGCCGGCGCTGTGGGCCTACGCCCGGGATCTGTTCCAGACGCCCGGATTCGGCGACACCATCGATTTCGTGCAGATCAAGCAGCACTACTACATCGTTCACGAAGACATCAATCCCACCGGCATTGTCCCGCAGGGCCCGGACCTGTCCGGATGGCTGACAGCGCACGGACGGGAGTCACTGGGGGGCCGCCCCTTCGGAGACGGGACCGCCCCCGGCCCTGTCCGCAGCGGCGAGGAAGTTGCCCCGGGACACGGCGCCCGCTGACCGGGAGCCGTCCTGGCGCGCCGCTAGTGTTGTCCCATGCCACTATCGTCAGGCTTTGCCACGCCCGAATACCAAGCGGTCCGGGTCCTGTTTGAATCGTTCCTTGAGGATGACCCGCAGTACAGCGCCCAGGTTGCTGTCTACTGTTCGGGCACGAAGGTGGTGGACCTTAGCGGCGGGCCCCGCCTGGCGAAGGGGTCGATCACAGGCGCCTACTCCTGTTCCAAAGGCGTGGCAGCCTTCGTCATCGCCCTCCTGGTCCAGGACGGATTGCTGGACCTTGACCGTACCGTGGCTCACTACTGGCCGGAGTTCGCTGCCCACGGAAAAGAGGAGATCACCGTCCGCCAGGCGCTGTCCCACCGCGCCGGTCTGCTTGGGGTGGAAGGCGGCCTGGCCCTCAGTGAATTCACGACGGCGGACGCAGCACGGAAGCTTGCCGCTACGCCACCGCTGTGGCGGCCCGGTGCCACGTTCGGGTACCACGCCCTCACCATCGGCATCATCATGGAGGAGCTCTGCCGCCGCGTCTCCGGCACGCCCCTGCAGGAGCTGTACGATTCCCGTATCCGGGTGCCGTTCGGCGTCGACTTCTTCCTGGGGCTGCCCGGGGACCAGGAGTCCCGCTACCGGGACGTGCTGTACGCCGTCGAGCCCGGCCAGCCGTGGCTGGATCCCCGTGGCCTTGAGGGACTCAACGGCAACGCCGCAGTCAGCACAGTGATGGAGCTCCCCAATCACAGGATCATCCGCGAACTCGGCATGAGCAGCGCCGGAGGCGTGGGATCAGCCGAAGGCCTGGCCCGGGTTTATGCTGCCGCCACAACCGGCGTTGACGGGGGCCCCGCCTTCCTGGCGCCGGAGACTGCCAGGATCATGTCCGAGGAACAGGTGTGGGGGCTGGACCGCACCTCGGGAGTGGATAATGCCTTCGCGGTGGTCTTCATGAAGCCGCACCCCAGCCGCAACTTCGGCAGCCACCGGGCGTTCGGCCACGAGGGTGCCAGCGCCGCGCTGGGCTTCGCGGACCCCGCCTACGATCTCGCATTCGGCTACATTCCGGGGACGCAGGAGGAAGGCAGGACACCAGGCCGCGCGCACCGGCTGGCGCAGGCGGCGCGGCAGGCTGCGGCCTCCAGCGCGCGGCAATGCCGGCCTGCGCTTACCCGTGAGTAGGTTTGTCCATTTGTAGCATCTTCCATGCACCTTTATGGTTGGGGCCAAATGGTAATTTCAAAACAGCAGGATGAGGCCGCCCCGTCACGGGCAGGCAAGATACGGCAGTCCGTGACGGACAGCATCGCAGTGGCACTGTCCGGCCCCCGGCTGCAGCTGGCGTCCAAGGCGGGACTGGCCGCGGGACTGGCTTTCCTCATTGCACCCATGATGCCCGGTGCCGCGGCCCAATATCCGTACTATGCCCCTCTCGGCGCCCTGGTGGCCATGTACGAGAACGTGTCGGGTTCCATGAAACAGGGTGTGCAGACCCTCGTGGGGCTCGGGATGGGCATCGGCCTGGCGTTCCTGCTGGTCAGCTTCACCGACCCCTCGCCGGTGACGGTGGCCATCGTCATGGCCTTGGGGGTCCTGCTGGCGGGGTTGCCGCGGCTTGGCGCCGGCCGTGACTGGATTCCGACCGCGGCGCTCCTGGTCCTCCTGGTCGGCGGACACGATCCGGACGACTTCTCGTTCGGCTACCTCCTGCAGATGGGGGTGGGAGTCGTCGTGGGAATCACCGTCAACATGCTGGTGTTCCCGCCCCTCCACTTCAAGGCCGCAGCCCTCAGCCTGGCCGAACTCCGCTGGGCCCTCGCCAAGCAGCTCTCGGACATGGGTGAAGCGCTGAGGGAAAAGTGGCCGCCCGAGCACGAGGACTGGGCAGCGCGTTCGGAGGAGCTCGCCCAATCGGCCCGGGCCGTCAGGGCTGCCGTGCAAAAGGCTGATGCCAGCAGGCAGGCCAACCCGCGGCGCAAGCTCCACCCGCACGACTTGGACCGCGACTATAAGAACGTCAGGGGCCTTGAGCGCGTCACCTTCCACATCCAGGACATGACCGAAGTGCTGGCAGATGTCATTTGGGACAAGGACGTGCCCTTTGTCATCCCGCTTCCCTACAGCGAACCCCTTGCCGATGCACTCGCCGCGGTCAGCGAGGTCCTCCGGTCCATGGAAGAGGAGCATCCGGAACGGCAAGACGAGCTGATTGCTGCGGCCACCGCGTCCGTGGACGCCCTGGCCGAGCGAATGGCCTCCGATGACGTCAACCCGGACGCCCCCAGCGCCGCCGAATCAATTGTCCTGAACCTGCACCGCATCCTCAGGGCGGTCAGGGCCGGACAGTCCTGAGCGGCGCCGCCGTCAGAACAAACAACGACGCCGGAGCTCCCCTGGACGGTGAGCTCCGGCGTCGTAATTTCCTCCTGTGGCGTGCCAGCGCTAAAGCGCCGTTACGCTGCCGCTGAAATGCCGCCGGCCGGACCGCGGGTTCCACGCGACGTAGTCGGAATGCTGCCAGACGCCGGCTGTCGAATGGACCGACCTGATGTCCAGCGCGACGCGCGCCGGCAGGAACACCGGTGCCTCAAAGGCAACATCCCAGCGGAACGAATCGCCCTTGACGGCACCCACGTCGGCCAGTGCCCGGGAGGCGAGGTACATGCCGTGCGCTATGGAGCGCCGCATGCCCAACGCCTTGGCGGAGAGCACACTCAGGTGAATGGGGTTGAAGTCGCCGGACACAGCCGCATATGCCCTGCCGGTGTCAACACCCAACTGCCATTGTGCCGTGGGGTCGGGAGCCGCGAACGTTGTGGGTGCAGGGGTGGCGGAAGGTTTGTCGATCCCGGGAAGGAACACACCCTTGGCCAGATAGGTGGAGGTTCCCTTCCACACGACCCCGGATCCCTCCGTGCGGCGGACCTCCGCGACGACGTCGACCTGCGTGCCGGCGCGGTGCCCCCGGAGGTTCTCGGCCCATGACGTGATGTCCAGGGCCTCAGTGAACAGGACGGGCCCGTGCTGCTCCACCGTGTTGGCCAGATGCACCATGCCCAGCAGCGGCAACGGGAAGTCATCGCGGTTCATCACGCTCATTGACACGGGGAAGGCGAGGGTGTGGATGAATCCGGCAGGAAGGACGTCGCTTGCGGTCTCACCTACCAGGTGTTGGTAAGCCGTGAGGTTGCCCACCTGGGCCAGCACTCCCCTGACCTCATGTCCGCAGGGCGGAAGCGAGGTTCCCGCGTCGGTACCGAGCACGCGCCGACGAGCCGCCGTGGCGGCGGCATTCACGTAGAGCTTGGACAACGACGGCATGTCCCCGAGGATCACGGGCTGGGCACCGGTCATGCGCCCACCAGGTTCTGTCCGCATACCCGCAGCACCTCGCCCGTGATGCCGCCTGCGGCGTCGCTGGCGAGGAATGCGATGGCTTCTGCTACATCGCCGGGCTGGCCCCCCTGCTGCAGGGAGTTCAGGCGACGGGCAATTTCACGGGTCGCAAACGGGATCCGGGCAGTCATTTCGGTCTCGATGAAGCCAGGTGCCACAGCGTTAATGGTTCCGTGGTGCTCCGCCATCAGGGGTGCCGTGGCGCGCACCATGCCCATCACGCCGCCCTTGGACGCCGCGTAGTTCGTCTGCCCGCGGTTGCCCGCGATACCGCTGGTGGACGCGACCGAGACAATCCGCGGCGAATTGCGGAACTGTTCGGATGCCAGGAGCGCCTCGTTGATGCGAAGCTGGGCGGCGATGTTCACGGCAATGACGGAATTCCAGCGGCCCTGGTCCATGTTGGCCAGCAGCTTGTCCCGCGTGATTCCCGCGTTGTGGATCACGATGTCCAGGCGTCCGTGCCTGCCCACCGCGTGGTCGATGATCCGCTGACCGGCGTCCTCCCGGCTGATGTCCAGCTGCAGTGCCGTCCCGTGGACCTCGTTTGCCACAGCCGCCAGATGGTCTCCGGCTGCGGGAATGTCGACCACGACCACGGTGGCACCGTCCCGGCGGAGCGTCCGGGCAATCGCGGCGCCGATGCCCCGGGCAGCGCCCGTTACCACGGCGACTTTGCCTGCAAGGGGCTTTTCCGGATCCGCAGGGAGCTCTCCCTCCCGGCTTGATACGGTGAGGAACTGGCCGTCGACAAAAGCCGACCGGCCGGACAGGAAGAAGCGCAGGGCCCCGAGCGCGCTGGGACCGGTGGCGGTTACCCCGTCTGCAAGCATGATGCCGTTTGCCGTGGCCCCGGCGCGGAGCTCCTTGGCGAGGGAACGCAGCAGGCCGTCGACTCCCTGGCGCGCTGCCGCAGACGCCGGGCCCGGAGCGCTCGCAGGTGTCCGGGAGACCGTCACCACGCGTGCGTTGGGTGCCAGGTCCCGGACGGAAGCTCCCGCCGAGAGGACCGGCCTTTCCAGATCCTCCGGGCGCTCCAGGTTGTCCAGCACCAGGATGATGGCGCCAAGCTTCTCCCGGGGCACCGCATGCCGGCGGACATCGAGGTCCCAGGACAGAAGGGCGGCAGCCAGTTCGTCAGCGCCGCCGCTGGAGCCCTGGACGAGGATCGGTCCTTGAACCAGCGGCTGTCCCGGCTGGTAGCGCCTGAGCACCACCGGCTGTGGCAGGCCGAGTTTCCTGGCAGCATCCTTGCCTATTCCACGGCTTACAAATTGTGTGTACTTGTCCGTCACGCCGGCCTCCCTAGTGTGCTTCAAGAATGGCGACGACGCCCTGGCCGCCGGCCGCGCAAATGGAAATCAGCCCGCGGGCCGGCCTCCCGTCCACCTGGCCCTTTTCGTGGAGCATCTTGGCCAGGGAGGCCACGATCCGCCCGCCGGTGGCGGCAAAGGGGTGCCCGGCTGCCAACGATGAGCCGTTTATGTTCAGCTTCGACCGGTCCACACTGCCCAGCGCTCCGTCCAGTCCAAGGCGGGTGCGCCCGAATTCCTCGTCCTCCCAGGCGGCGAGGGTGCTGAGCACGGTACCGGCGAATGCTTCGTGAATCTCAAAGAAGTCGATGTCGCCAAGCGTCAGGCCGTTACGTGCCAGCAGGCGCGGCACTGCGAATGCCGGCGCCATGAGGAGGCCGTCCTTGCCGTGGACGAAGTCAACGGCCGCCGCCTCGCCGTCGACAACCGTTGCGAGCTTGGGAAGTTCATGCGCGTCCGCCCATTCCTCCGAAGCAAGCAGCACGGTGGACGCGCCATCCGTGAGCGGTGTGGAGTTGCCGGCTGTCATGGTTGCCTCGGCGCCAAGGTTCTTGCCGAAGACAGGCTTGAGCGTTGCCAGTTTTTCGAGGGTCGTGTCGGCGCGGAGGTTCGAGTCCCGGGTCAGCCCGCGGTACGGCGTGAGCAGATCATCGAAGAACCCGGCGTCGTAGGCAGCAGCCAGGTTGCGGTGGCTGTTGTACGCCAGCTCGTCCTGGGCTTCGCGCGAGATCTTCCACTGTGCCGTGGTGAGGGCCTGGTGCTCACCCATGGAAAGCCCCGTCCGGGGCTCACCGGTGTTTGGCGCGTCGGGAGCCAGGTCCTTGGGACGGAGCCGGCTCAGGACCTGGAGCCGCTGGGGCAGGGACTTGGCCCGGTTGAGGTCCAGCAGCACCTCCCGCAGGCCTTCGCTGACGGCGATCGGTGCATCGGAGGCGGAATCGACGCCGCCGGCGATGGCCGAGTCGATTTGTCCAAGCTTGATCTTGTTGGCAAGGCCCAGGACGGTTTCCAGTCCCGTGGCACACGCCTGCTGGAGGTCATAGGCGGGGGTTTCCGCGGAGAGTGCCGAGCCGAGCACCGCTTCCCGGGTGAGGTTGAAATCGCGGGAGTGTTTGAGCACGGCGCCGGCGGCAACCTCACCGATCCGTTCGTCCTGAAGGCCGAAGCGGGCAATCAGGCCATCCAGGGCTGCAGTCAGCATGTCCTGGTTCGAGGATTTGGTGTACGCCCCGCCGGTTCGGGCAAACGGAATTCGGTTGCCACCAACCACCACAGCCTTCCGCACGGAAGCTCCTCCGCGAGGGGCCGCAGGGGCGTTGGATGATTCTTCTGGTCCGGTGGCGGACTGTCCGTTAAAGGACATGTGCTGTCTCCTTTTGCTCAACGCTGATTACCGATACCCAGCGTACCTGATACGCTGAGTATCGTGAACATCCTTCCCGCTGATCCCGCCGCACCCACGGGCGGCATCGCCGCGGCCGTCAACTCCCCAAGCGGCAGCACGGTCGATGGGCGCGCGGCCCGCTGGCAGTCCCACCGGGAGGAACGCCGGCGCGAGCTCATCAAGTCGGCGCGGAAAGCCGTCCATACGCTGGGCAGTGACGCTTCCATGGAGGACATCGCCGCCGCAGCCGGAACATCCAAGTCCGTTTTCTACCGCTATTTCGGCGACAAGGCGGGGCTGCAGCAGGCTGTAGGCGAAGTGGTCATCAGCCAGATGCAGCGCCGCATCCAGGAGGCCGCCCAAGGGGCACAAACGCCGCGGGAGGGGCTTCTGGCCATGGTGTCCGCCTACCTCCAGATGGCGGAGACCAGTCCCAATGTCTATACCTTCGTCACCACCTACGCTGCCGGCGAGTCGGGGACGGCCACCGGGGGCATCGCGGCTGCGGGAGCCCTCGGCCACTTCTTCGAAGAAGTCCGCGACATGATCGAGCGCCCCATGCGCGCCCACTTGGGCGCGGGCAAGGAAGCCGTGATCGGCTATTGGCCCACCGCTGCAATCGGGCTGGTCCGGAACGCCGGCGAGCAGTGGCTCGGCACTCCGGAGTCGGCCGGCAAACCGGACCAGGAAACCATGGCCCGCCAGATCACCGCCTGGCTGTGCGTCGGAATTGCCCCGGAACTGAAAACCCTGGACCCACACAATCCAAAACCCTGAGTGAATTGTCAGAACCAAAGAAGGAATCGACATGACTGACGTAGTTGACCGCGCCGCCAGCCAGGCAGGCCGCCGCCCCGCGGGCCGCACACACCATCTTGCCGCCGAGGCGCCCGCCGTCGACGTCGCCGCCCTGGGCGAGCAGCTCCTGGGCAAATGGGCGCACATCCGCCGGCACTCGCGCGAACTGTCGGGCAGGCCGGAACTGCACAAGACCGAGGGCCTCACCCACACCGAGCACCGCAAGCGCACCTTCGGTCAGCTCAAGTATCTGGTGGATAACGGGGCTGTTCACCGCGCCTTCCCCGCGTCGCTGGGCGGCTCCGACGACCACGGCGGCAACATCGCCGGGTTTGAGGAACTGGTCACTGCCGATCCTTCCCTCCAGATCAAGGCAGGCGTCCAGTGGGGGCTGTTCGGCTCAGCCGTGATGCATCTTGGCACCGAGGAGCACCACGCCAGGTGGCTGCCCGGCATCATGAACCTGGACATCCCCGGCTGCTTCGCGATGACGGAAACAGGCCACGGCTCCGATGTTGCCAGCATTGCCACCACGGCAACCTTCGACCCTGATGCCCAGGAATTCATTGTCAACACTCCCTTCCGGGCCGCGTGGAAGGACTACATCGGCAACGCCGCAATAGACGGACTGGGCGCCGTGGTGTTCGCCCAGCTCGTCACGAACGGTGTGAACCATGGTGTGCACGCCTTCTACGTGGACCTGCGGGATCCGGATACCAAGGAATTCCTTCCGGGCGTTGGCGGCGAGGACGACGGCGTCAAGGGCGGGCTGAACGGCATCGACAACGGCCGGCTGCATTTCAGCAACGTCCGCATCCCCCGGACCAACCTGCTCAACCGCTACGGCAACGTAGACGCCGACGGCACCTACACCTCCCCCATCACCAGCCCGGGCCGCCGCTTCTTCACCATGCTGGGAACCCTGGTCCAGGGCCGTGTCTCCTTGGACGGGGCCGCGGTGGCTGCCAGCAAGCTCGCCCTCAAGACAGCCATCCAGTACGCCACCGAACGCCGCCAGTTCAACGCCTCATCCCACACTGACGAGGAAGTGCTGCTGGACTACCAGCGCCATCAGCGGCGGCTGTTCACCCGGCTGGCCACAACCTACGCTGCAGGCTTCGCCCATGAGCAGTTGCTGCAGAAATTCGACGACGTCTTCTCCGGTGCACATGACACGGACGAGGACCGCCAGGACCTGGAGACACTGGCCGCCGCCCTCAAACCGCTCAGCACGTGGCACGCCCTGGACACCTTGCAGGAATGCCGCGAAGCATGCGGCGGCGCAGGCTTCCTGATTGAGAACCGCTTCGCGTCCCTCCGCGCGGACCTGGACGTCTATGTCACGTTCGAAGGTGACAACACTGTGCTGCTCCAGTTGGTGGCCAAGCGGCTCCTCGCGGATTACGCGAAGGAATTCCGCAATGTCGACGTTGGGGTGCTGGCACGCTATGTGGTGAGCCAGGCAGCCGGCGCCGCGGTGCACCGGACAGGTCTTCGCCAGGTTGCCCAGTTCGTCGCCGATACGGGCTCCGTGCAGAGGGCGGCCATTGCGCTCCGGGACGAAGATACCCAGCGGCTGCTGCTGACCGACCGCGTCCAGACGATGGTTGCCGAGGCCGGAACTGCACTGAAGGGCACCAACAGGCTGCCGCAGCAGAAGGCCGCCGCGGCCTTCAACCAGCATCAGCATGAGCTGATTGAAGCGGCGCAGGCGCACGCGGAGCTGCTGCAGTGGGAAGCTTTCACGGAAGCCCTGGCCGACGTGAAGGATCCGGGCACGAAGCGGGTGCTGACATGGCTCCGGGACCTGTTCGGACTCTCGCTCATTGAGAAGAACCTGTCCTGGTACCTGATGAACGGGCGGCTGTCGATGCAGCGTGCCCGCACCGTGGGCGAGTACATCAACCGCCTCCTGGTGAAGATCCGCCCCCACGCCCTGGACTTGGTGGATGCCTTCGGGTACGGGCCGGAGCATCTGCGTGCGGCCATTGCGACCGGCGCCGAACAGACCCGGCAGGATGAGGCACGTGCGTATTTCCGGACGCAGCGCGCCGACGGCAAGGCCCCGGTTGACGAAAAGGTCCTCGTGGCCCGGCAGGCACGTGATGCCAGGGCTCCGCGCCGCTAGGTTCCGAGGTCTTCGCCGATTCCCCTAGGAATTTACGGCAGACAGCACGACGGCGCCGCCCCCGTTACGCGGGAGCGGCGCCGTCGTTGTTGTTTTTAGTCAGAATCAGGCAAGGACATCAGGCAAGGACCGAGCGGTACACCTCGAGAGTGGTTTCCGTAATGGACTCCCACGAGAAGTGCTCCTCCGCGCGGCGCCGGCCCGCCTGGCCCATGGCGCGCGCCCGCTCGGGATCGGACACCACTTCGGTGAGGGCGGCCGCGAACTCGTTGACGAACTTCTCCGGATCCAGCGGCGTTCCGGTGCCGTCGGTGACCTGCTCAAGCTCCACCAGCAGGCCGGTTTCGCCGTGCTGGACAACCTCGGGGATGCCGCCGGTGGCGCTTGCCACGACGGCCGCGCCGCAGGCCATGGCTTCAAGGTTGACGATGCCCAGGGGTTCGTAGATGGAAGGACAGGCGAACGCGGTTGCGTGACTGAGCACCTGGATCAGTTCATTGCGCGGCAGCATCCGTTCAACCAGGACGACGCCGGTCCGCTGGCTTTGCAGTTCCTCGATGAGGCGGGCAGTTTCCGCGGCGAGTTCCGGAGTGTCCGCCGCGCCGAGGCACAGGACAAGCTGGACGTTGGCCGGCAGTTTGGCCGCGGCGCGGAGCAGGTAAGGGACACCCTTCTGGCGCGTATTGCGGCCCACGAACACCACGCTGGGCAGTTCCGGATCGATTCCCAGGGCGCGGATGGCGTCATCGCCTTCATCACGGGTCCAGAGTTCAACGTCAATGCCGTTGTGCACCACACGGACCTTGGCCGGATCGACATCGGGGTAGCTGCGCAGAATGTCCTGGCGCATCCCCTCGGATACGGCGATGATGGCTGCCGCGGCCTCATAGGCGGTCTTTTCCACCCACGACGACAGGGCGTAGCCGCCGCCGAGCTGCTCGGCCTTCCACGGCCGCAGCGGCTCCAGGCTGTGGGCACTCAACACATGCGGGATGCCGTGCAGCAGAGACGCCAGGTGGCCCGCCATGTTGGCGTACCACGTGTGCGAATGTACAAGGTTCGCCCCCGCGATGTCCGGCACGATCCGCAGATCCACTCCGAGCGTCTGGACGGCGGCGTTGGCTGCACCCAGATCCTCCGGAACGGAGTAGGACGTCACCTTCGCCCCGTGATAGTGGGGATCCCGGGGCGCCCCGAAGGCCCGCACCTGCAAATCCACATGCTTGGCCAACACGCGGCTCAATTCAGCCACATGGACCCCGGCGCCGCCGTAAATCTCGGGCGGGAACTCTTTAGTCACAATGTCTATTCGCACGATACCCAAGGTAGTCCTTACGGCGTATCTGTTCTAGTGTGAAGGGGTCCGGGCGTGCCGGACTTTTTGGGGAAGTTACGAAGGCGTACAGGAGCGACCACCATGCCGTTGAATAAGAAAGTCCTGGCTATTGTCCTCGCGGGCGGCGAGGGCAACCGTCTGATGCCATTGACGGCGGACAGGGCCAAACCCGGCGTGCCTTTTGCCGGAAGCTACCGGCTGATCGACTTTGCGCTGTCCAACCTGGTGAATTCCCGGTATTTGCAGATTGTGGTGCTTACGCAATACAAATCCCACAGCCTTGACCGCCACATTTCCGAAACGTGGCGAATGTCCACCCAGTTGGGAAACTACATTGCATCCGTCCCTGCGCAGCAGCGTGTCGGTAAGAGCTGGTTCCTTGGCAGCGCCAATGCCATTTACCAGTCCCTGAACCTGATCCATGACGCCAACCCTGACATTGTGGTTGTGGTTGGCGCGGACCACGTCTATCGCATGGACTTCGCCCAGATGGTGGAACAGCATGTTGCCAGCGGCGCTAAGGCCACCGTAGCTGCGGTCCGCCAGCCGCTGAACATGGCAGACCAGTTCGGCGTCATCGAGGTGGACCAGAACGATCCCCAGAAGATCGCCGCCTTCGTCGAGAAGCCTTCCTCGACCCCCGGCCTTGCCGCCGATCCGACGCAGTTCCTGGCTTCCATGGGAAATTATGTTTTCGATGCCGATGCCCTGGTGGACGCCCTCCACGTGGATGCCGAGCGCCTCGACACCAAGCACGATATGGGCGGTGACATCATCCCGTACTTCGTCAACAAGGGCGAAGCAGGGGTATATGACTTCACGCTGAACGACATTCCGGGCTCGACCGAACGGGACCGCACGTATTGGCGCGATGTCGGCACCATCGACTCCTTCTACGAGGCCCACATGGACCTCATTTCGCCGATGCCGGTTTTCAACCTGTACAACTCGGATTGGCCCATTTACACCCGCCAGAGCATTTCCCCGCCGGCAAAGTTCGTTCGCGGCTTGGGAAACACAGTAGGCACGGCCCTCGACTCGATCGTGGCCAGCGGCGTAGTGATCTCCGGCGGCATTGTGGAGGGTTCGGTCTTGTCCAACGACGTCTACGTGGGCACCTCGAGCCGTGTGGTGGATTCGGTCCTCATGGACAAGGTCCAGATCGGCGAGGGTGCCGTGGTTCACCGTGCCATCATCGACAAGAACGTCAAGGTGCCCGCCGGCGCAGCCATCGGCCTGGATCCCGAACGCGACCGCGCCCGCGGATTCAAGGTCACGGACTCGGGCATCACCGTGCTGTCGAAGGGTCAGCAAGTCCCGGAACCGGATGACGCTGAACGCGCACTGTCGGCCGCCAACCTTCACTTGGTCCCCAATGCGGTGAAGGCGGCAACCGAAAACTACCCGTCCGCACGCGACTCGGTGGCCAAGGTGGGAGAAGCCCACGCCGCGGCCTTGGGCGTGACTGTCACCGACTAAGGGGCAAACCCTCACCGCTGAACCCTGACGGCAAACCGAAGGATTCCCAGGCTGTAAAATTGGACCAATGAACACCCCCGATTTGACGCCTGAGGACATCCAGGCCTGCCTCAAGGTTCTCAACACCATCCACGCCTACGACGAGGAACACCCTGACTACGTCTCGGTACGCCGCGCCACCGGCAAGATGTTCAAGGCTGTCAAGCGCCACCGCCGGGTCACCAAGCGGGACCTGATCGCGGAATCCGACCGCGCCGTGATCGCCCAGACGGCTACGGCAGCTCCCGACCGCATCGATGACGAAACGCGCGGGAACAAGCTGGAACCCTCTGCGACGGGCAAAGTGGCCGGGCACCTCATCAGGTCCCGCCCCTGCTACATCTGCAAGAACCACTACACCCAGGTTGACGCTTTTTACCATCAGCTGTGCCCTGAGTGTGCCGCATTCAGCCACAGCAAGCGTGATGCGCGCACGGACCTCACGGGCCGCCGTGCGCTGCTTACGGGCGGACGCGCAAAAATCGGCATGTACATCGCCCTGCGGCTGCTCCGCGACGGAGCGCACACCACCATCACCACACGGTTCCCGAGGGATGCTGCGCGTCGCTTCGCAGCGATGGAGGACAGCGGGGACTGGCTCCACCGGCTCCGGATTGTGGGCATCGACCTCCGTGATCCCTCCCAGGTGATGGCCCTGACTGACTCACTGGACGCTGCCGGGCCGCTGGATATCATCATCAACAACGCAGCCCAGACTGTCCGCCGGTCCGGCAACGCCTACAAGCCGCTGGTCGATGCCGAGGACGAACCCCTGCCGGCAGCCCTCGAAGCAGCCAACGGCGGCCCGGAACTGGTGACCTTCGGCCACGCCCATGACAAGCACCCCCTGGCCCTGGCCAGCAGCGTCATGGAACACCCTGTCCTGGCCGGGGACGCCATCACCTCGCTGGCCCTCTCGACAGGGTCCGCGTCACTGGAACGGATTGCTTCCGGCACGGCCATTGACGCCGGCGGGCTGGTTCCGGACCTGGCCACGATCAACAGCTGGACCCAGGTGGTGGACGAAGTGGATCCACTGGAAATGCTGGAGGTGCAACTCTGCAACGTGACTGCGCCCTTCCTGCTGGTGAGCCGGCTGCGTGCCGCAATGAAGCGATCCACCGCGCACCGGAAGTACATCGTGAACGTCTCCGCCATGGAGGGACAGTTCTCCCGCGCGTACAAGGGCCCGGGACACCCGCACACGAACATGGCCAAAGCGGCGCTGAACATGATGACACGCACCAGCGCGCAGGAAATGCTGGATTCAGACGGCATCCTGATGAGCGCGGTGGACACGGGGTGGATCACGGACGAGCGGCCCCATTTCACCAAGGTCAGGCTCATGGAGGAAGGCTTCCACGCGCCGCTGGACCTCGTGGACGGTGCAGCCAGGGTCTACGATCCGATTGTCATGGGCGAAAACGGGGAGGACCAGTACGGCGTCTTCCTTAAGGACTACAAGCCGAGCCCCTGGTAGGCACTTCTTCACTAGCAGGGCCCGCGGGGGTGCCGCTAGGGGCCTAATGGCCCTAATGGGCGTGCCGGAGGGACCGTAACGTGGGTGTACATGAACACGATGACACCGCCTGAAGGCCAGCTGTCCATTGACCAGTGCTGGGTTATGCTCGACACCGAGACAGTGGGGAGGATCGCCCTGATTGTCGATGGACATCCGGAGATCTTCCCGGTCAACTTCGTGCTCCAGCGCCGCAGCATTGTGTTCCGGACAGCGGGCGGGACCAAACTCTGGGCAGCCATGACGGCCAAGCCCGTTGCTTTCGAAATCGACGGCTATGACGCCCACGAAGAGATGGCGTGGAGCGTGGTTGCCCGCGGCGAGTCCGAACTGATCGAAACCCAGGACGAAAAGGACGAAGTAGATTCCCTGTTCCTGGAGCCATGGCAGCCCGGCGACAAGGACTACTACGTACGGCTCGCGCCCAAGGCACTGACCGGCCGGCGGTTCAAGGTCAAGAAGCCTGACCTGTGGAACACCCGGCTGTCCGATCCCCGGCGCGCCGCTTTCGAGTAGAACGCGCTTCTCGCTTCGAGTAGAACGCGCTTCTCTCGGGGCCTTCAGCGCTTCTCGGGGGTGTGCACGACCAGCACCGGGCAATGGGCGTGGGCGACGCAGGCAGAACTCACCGAGCCCAGCAGCAGGCCTCCGAAACCGCCGTGGCCGCGTCGTCCCACAACCAGCATGTCAGCCGTCCGGCTGGCCTCGATTAGCGTATGCCTCGGGCGTCCCTGCACGAGGCGGATCTCGACGTCCTGCGGCGTTTCCGGACCGAAGGCCTTCTCCACGGCTTCCTGGAGGATCTCCCCCGCACGCTCATCGAAGTCGTCGATCCCCATGGCCACGTAGCCGTCGTACACGGGCGGGTAATCCCAGCACCCCATCGCGACAACCTGTGCTCCGAGCTGACCTGCGAGGCCGTGGGCCTGCTTCAGGGCTTCCACGGACGCGTCCGAACCATCGACTCCCACTACGATCGTACGGGCGTCCCTGGGCTCACTCATGTCTTCCCCTCTCGAGGCGGCTGTCGCGGCAGAACCCGACGGGCACGCCGGCAGGTGTCCTTCAAGGATGTGGGTAGGGCGGAGCCCTCGCTAGGGCCTAAAGTCATGCCCCGGTGGGTCCAAGGACCCTTGTAGCGGTTAGTGCCGTCAACGAGAATTGCAGAGCCGGATGAGGGAAACCGGGTCCAGACAGAGATAATGGGATCTGCACCGCACCGGCAAGCTGGTTGCGGACCCATTATGGCAGCTCCGGCCGCCGGACAGGAGGACCATGATTCCTCGGGCAGACCAAGGTCACTCCGCTCAGGACATGCACACTGACCTGATCCGCGTGTTCATCCTTGATGACCACGAACTTGTCAGGCGGGGGCTCCAGGAGCTCCTTGAAGGCGAGGGTTTCCAGGTTGTGGGCAGCTCAGGTTCGGCCGTCGAGGCTACGCGGCGCATCCCGGCCCTGCATCCGGATGTGAGCGTGCTTGATGCCCGCCTTCCGGATGGAACGGGAATTGAAGTCTGCCGCGACGTGCGTTCCGTCGACCCGAACCTGAACTGCCTCATCCTCACGAGCTTCGACGATGAGCAGGCACTGCGCGGTGCGGTACTCGCCGGTGCCCGCGGATACGTCCTCAAGGAGATCGGCGGCACTGACCTGATAGGGGCACTACGCCGTGCTGCTTCCGGCGAGTCACTATTCGACGACGGCGTGGCGGCGAGCATCGTCGAAAGCCTCGTAGCACCTCAGCAGGTGGATCCGAGGATTGCCGGGCTCACGCCCCAGGAACGGCGCGTACTGGAACTCGTGGGCGGCGGCCTCACCAACCGGCAGATCGCGGCGGAAATGTTCCTTGCGGAGAAGACCGTGAAGAATTACGTGTCCTCGCTCCTGGCAAAACTGGGCTTTGAACGGCGGACACAGGCGGCTGTGTACATTGCCAACAACTCCATGCCTGCCCCGTCAGCCCCGGGGCACTCCGGCGCCACCCATTCGGCTTCGGCCCACGCCGCCGGCAACGATTCGGACGGACACCGGCGCTAGAGCGGGATTGACCACTCCAGACTGGTTCCTGCGTTCGGCGCGCCGGTGATGGTACACGTGCCATCCAGCATTCTGGCCCGCTCCTCCATGTTGCTTAATCCGTTGCGCTTTGCTGAACCGTTGAATCCGTTGCCATTGTCCGTGACAAGGACCGTCATCCTGCCGTTCAGGGCGGAGACGGACACCTCAATCGAGTCTGCCCCCGAATGGCGCATGGCGTTGCTGAGCCCTTCGGTCACAACGGCCACCACATGCTCGGCCTTGTCGGGGAGGACCGAATCCACCGGGCCTTCCAGGTTAAGGCCGGGTGCAAATGGCATTGACTTGGCAGCACTTCGCGTGACGCGCCGGAGCCGCCCGCTGAGCAGTTCAGTGTCGCTATTGCCGGTTCTGAGCGAGTAGATGGTGTCCCGGAGGCTGCGGATGGCTTCGTCCAGTTCCCCGGTGATGGCGCGGATGCGCTCCAAGGCATGATCTTCCTTCGTGAAGCGGTTCAGGCTTTGGACGCTGAGGCCCGCGGCGAACAGCCGCTGGATCACGAGGTCATGAAGATCGCGGGCGATACGGTCGCGATCGGTAAAAACCAGAAGCTCTTCGCGCAGCCGGTGGACCCGGGCGAGTTCAAGCGCCAACGCGACATGGGACCCGAAAACAGCACCCATCTCCACGTCGGTTCGTCCGTAAGGGCCGGCTCCTGCTTCCCGGACGAGGAGGAGCAGGCCGTGATGCGCACCTTGGGTGCTGAGCGCCACGGCAAGCAGCGGACCGGCAACAGTACCCTCCAGCACCCCCAGAACGTCGGCGGCGTTGTCCACGAGCAGAGGGTCGCCTCCTTCGAGCACACCTTGGAGTGCCTCCGCATCCATGGACAGGGGCAACCCGGAAAAGAGTTCCGCATCCTCACCGTTCGCCCCGGCCACGACGTAGCCTGCGCCTTCGGGTGCGGGCTTCACAATCAGGGCAAGTCGGGAACCGGATTCCCGCAGCGCCCGTCCGGCAATGGGATCGAGCCCCGCCGACGACGTGGGGTCGGTGCCCAGCATCAGCCCCGAGACATCCATGCAGGCTTCAAGCCATTGCGCACGCCGCCGGGCGTCGTCGTAGAGCCGCGCATTCTCAATGGCGACGCCGGCAGCGGCTGCGAGGGCAACAGCCAGCTCCTCATCTTCCACGGTAAAATCGCCGCCGCCCTCCTTCTCCGTCAGATACAGGTTTCCGAAGACAACGTCGCGCACCCGGACAGGAACGCCAAGGAATGACTGCATGGGCGGGTGGTGCTTGGGAAAACCGTATGCCTCGGGATGGCTCCGCAGGTCGTGAAGCCGAAGTGGCCGCGGATCCGAGATCAATAAGCCCAGGACGCCATGACCGGTGGGGAGGGGCCCGATCTTCTTGGCGAGTTCGCCGTCGATTCCGACAGTGATGAAGTGGCTGAGGGCCCGATCATCGCCGATGACACCCAATGCCCCGTAGCGGGCGCGCAGCAATTGGCAGGCTGACTGGACGACTCGCTCCAGGACGGCATCAAGGCTTAAATCCTCTGCAACGGCCACAACCGCTTCGAGCAGACCGCCCATGCGCTCCTGGAACTGGAGGAGTTCGCCGGCCCGGGCAACGAAGTCCTTGAGCAGGTCTTCGATCCTCGTACCGCTTGCTGCCGTGTATCGTTCGGGACCGTCGCCACCGGCATACATATCCACAACCCACTCCTGCCCGCGTCCGTCCGCTCCGGCGTCGTGAGGCCAGAATACCGTTAAGGTATTCATCGCGGGGCCGAAACCCGCCATTGAGGCGGCAGGGGTCCTTGGGCCCTAGCTTTCCGGAGGTTCCCTCGTTTAGGCTCGGCGTCATGAGCACTGATCGGAAACCGGGCGCTGACCATCCACACGAAGTCGAAAACCTTGACAACCACGAATGCTGGCGCCTGCTGCGGAGCGTCTCGGTGGGCCGGCTGGCCGTATGGGTCGAGGACCACCCGGACATCTTCCCCATCAACTACAAGGTGGACCACGGAACGCTGGTCTTCCGCACGGCCGACGGCACGAAGCTGCAGGCAGCCACCGGCGATACACCCGTGGCCGTGGAAGCGGACGGCGTGGATGCGGACACCGGCATCGCCTGGAGCGTCGTGATCAAGGGGCAGGCCGCTCCGGTCAAGAACCCCCAGGAGGTCCTGGACACGGTAGGACTGCTGCTCTTCCCCTGGCAGGCCGGGAAGAAAGAGCACTTCGTCCGGATCACCCCGGACACAGTCACGGGCCGGCGTTTCAAGGTCACTCCCCCGTTGACCTGGTGGACGCCGCTGGACGACGCCACCCGGTCCGGGTATGAGTAACGGGTAGCAGCCAGAAACCGGTGGCGCCTGCCTACGCCAGACGCGTGATTTCCACGCTGACATTCAACGCGGAACCGCCGCCTCCTGACAGGATGCCCTTCAGCGGCGGCACATCCCGGTAGTCGCGGCCACGTGCCACGGTGACATGGAAGTCGCCGGCCGGCTTGTGGTTGGTCGGGTCCCAGCTGTGCCAATCACCGTCCCACCACTCCAGCCATGCGTGGGACTGGCCTGCCACCGTCTCACCGATGTCCGCCGTCGAACGCGGGTGAAGGTAACCGGAGACATACCGCGCCGGTATCCCGCAGCTGCGCAGCGCGCCGATAGCAAGGTGCGCCAGGTCCTGGCAGACGCCCTGGCGCTGGCCCCAGGCTTGAGCGGCGTTGGTAGTGACTCCGGTGGAGCCCTTCATGTAGGTCATCTCGCCGCGCATCCACTCGAAGATGGCCATGGCGGCCCCGTGGGGGTCCCGGCCTTCGACGATCCCCGGGATGATGCCGAGGACTTCGTCTCCGGGACCACTCAGGCGGGACTGCGGGATCCAGTCGCTGAACTGGTTGAGCGTCTCAGGCGCCTGCAGCACGTCCCAGGCGACGATGTCGCCCTCCGCCGGGACACGCTCCGCACGGTGGACCTCGACCGTGGTGGTGGAGACCACTTCCAGGTACTCGTGGGGCATCTGCATGTCGAAGGCAGTGACCCGCGTGCCCCAGTAGTCGCGGTAGCTGCTGATGGCGGCCTGCGACGGCGCAACCTTCATGGACGATTCCAGCACTACCTGCTGCGGATCCGTCAGCGGCGTCATGCGGGCTTCGTTGTAGGAGAGCGTGACGCGCTTGTTGTACTTGTAGCCGGTCTTGTGGATGATACTCAGCCGGGTCATGAAACTTCTCCCACCCAGGCCAGTTCGTCCGCCTGATTGAAGTACTTACGGGAAATGGCGTCTGAAGCCTGCGACACAGCTTTCTGGACGCGCTCCATGTGCTCCGGCAGTTCGGACATGAGGTCGTCCGTGCGGTGGAACTCCAGGAATGTGCGGGCCTGGCCCACGATCCGGCGTGCGTCGTTGATGAAGCCAACGCGCTGCGCGGAGGGGTCCAGCTTCGCCAGGCAGTCGTCCGCGTCCCGCAGCGCGTAGACGATGGAGCGGGGGAACAGCCTGTCCAGCAGCAGGAACTCGGCAGCATGCTGGTCCCCGAAGGCAGCCCGCCGCGTCCGAAGGAAGGACTCATAGGCTCCGGCGCACCGGAGCATGTTGACCCATGACATGCCGGCGGAGAGCACATCGCGGGTTGAGAGCATGCGGGCCGTCATGTCGGCACGCTCCAGGGAGCGTCCCAGTGCCAGGAACAGCCAGCTGTCATCGTGGCTGACGGTAGTGTCTGCCAGCCCGCTCACCATGGCCGTACGTTCCAGCACCCAGTGGCAGAACCGGTAGGTGCCCACCACGTCCTTGCGGTGCTGGTTCAGCCCGTAATACGTGGTGTTCAGGCTCTCCCAGAGGCCGGAGGAAACTGTTTCGCGGGCACGCCGGGCATTTTCGCGGGCGGCACCCAGTGATCCGGCGATCGATGTGGCGCTGTGTTTGTCGTAGGCGAGGGCGTGCAGCAGTTCCTCGAGACCGAATTCGTCGCCCTCGGGCCGGGCTCCCATGACCGCCAGGAGTTCCCGGGCAACATTGTCCCGCTCCTCCGTGGGCAGATGGTTGAGCCGCTCAAGGTGCACATCCAGGATGCGGGCGGTGCCGTCGGCACGCTCCACATAGCGGCCGATCCAAAATAGGGACTCAGCAATACGGCTAAGCATTCGCGGCTACCTCCTGCGGGTCCGAAATCTGCGTGATCATCAAAGGCAAAAATAATGCGGTCGGCGACGGCGGGCGGCGGCTCATTGCTGCTGCTCCGTCTGGCGGTCGCGCCAGTTGCTTTCGACCGGCCACACCGAAACCCGCTCGCGGACGGTGATGGACGGCCTCGGCAGGAGTTCCACCGGAACCTGCGGAGAGTCAGACAGCACCCAGGTGTCCTTGGACCCGCCGCCCTGGCTGGAGTTGACGATCAGCGACCCCTCCTTGAGGGCCACCCGGGTCAGTCCGCCGGGAAGCACCCAGACGTCGTCGCCGTCGTTGACGGCAAACGGCCGCAGGTCCACGTGCCGAGGGCCAAACTTATCACCGCTGAGCGTGGGAACCGTAGACAGCTGCAGGACCGGCTGGGCAATCCAGCCGCGGGGATCGGCGATGACGCGCTTGCGCAGCGCCTCGAGTTCGTCCTTGGAGGCATCGGGCCCGATGACCAGGCCCTTGCCGCCGGAGCCGTCCACCGGTTTGACCACCAGTTCGTCCAGCCGGTCCAGGACGTGCTCGCGCGCTTCCTTTTCCTCCAGCCGGAACGTGTCCACGTTGGCGATGACGGGCTCTTCGTTGAGGTAGTAGCGGATGAGGTCGGGCACATAGCTGTAGACGAGCTTGTCGTCGGCGACGCCGTTGCCCACGGCATTGGCAATGGTCACGCCGCCCGCGCGGGCGGCGTTCACCAGGCCGGGGCAGCCCAGCATGGAATCGGCACGGAACTGCAGCGGATCGAGGAAGTCGTCGTCAATACGTTTGTAGATGACGTCAACGCGCTGTTCGCCGGCGGTTGTCCGCATGTACACCCTGTTGCCGCGGCAGATCAGGTCGCGGCCTTCCACAAGCTCCACGCCCATCAGGCCGGCAAGCAAGGTGTGCTCGAAGTACGCGCTGTTGAACACGCCGGGGGTCAAAACAACTACCGTGGGGTCATCCACGCCGGACGGTGCCGTCTTGCGGAGCGCGGACAGCAGCCGGCGCGGGTACTCCTCCACCGGACGGATCAGCTGCTGGCCGAATGCTTCCGGCAGGCCCTTGGCCATGGCACGCCGGTTCTCGAGGACATAGCTCACGCCGGAGGGTACGCGCACGTTGTCCTCCAGCACCCGGAAGGTTCCCGCGGCGTCACGGACGACGTCGATCCCTGAGATATGGACGCGGACGCCGCCAGCCGGCTCGAAGCCGTGGACCTGGCGGTGGAAGTGGGCGCTGGTGGTGACAAGCTGCCGAGGGATGACGCCGTCGGCAACCACCGTCATCTTGTCGTAGACGTCGTTGAGGAAGGCCTCCAGCGCGCGGACCCGCTGCGCGACACCCTTTTCCAGGAACGTCCACTCATCCGCAGGAATCACGCGGGGCACGATGTCGAGGGGGAACGGCCGTTCCTCGCCTGCGAAGTCAAACGTGACACCTCGGTCCAGGAAGGTCCGGGCCATCGAATCGGCACGGGCGGTGACATCGGTAAGGGAAAGTTCCCGGAGGGCCCCTGCGACCTGCCCGTAGGACTTCCTGGCTTCTTGGCCGGGGGCAAACATCTCGTCGTAGGCACCGGTGCGTTCGGCGGCCTCGGAGTAATCCTGGAATAGGTCAGACATGGTCATTAGCCAACCACCTTTTTGTTTCGAATTCATTACTGATGCCCATTGTGGCGTGTTGGCGCCAACCCCTCCGGTTCGTGTTTTTCCGCACTGTTCCGGCAAAGTATGTGAGTGCCATTGCCCAGATTCCCCGCCGCCCGCATGGGACGGATCTCCGCACGGATCCCACCCCTGCTGCCGGGACTACTCACTGCCGTTTTCGCCGTCGGGGTGGCCTTTACCGTACACGCAATGGTGCCTGTCCTGCCTGCCATGACCGTCGCCGTCGTCCTGGGCCTGCTCGCAGCGAACCTTCCCGGCACGGGAAGCTGGGCGGCCGGGCGGGCACGCGCCGGCCTCGACTTCGCGGGCAAACACCTGATGCGGGCCGGCATAGTGTTCCTGGGACTGAAGGTCAGCGTCATGGACGTGCTGGGCCTCGGCTGGCAGTCATTGCTGCTGATCACGGGCGTGGTCCTGGCGAGCTTTGCCGGGACCTACGGAATATCCCGGCTGTTCCGTTTGACCCGGGATGCGTCGTTGCTCATCGCCACCGGCTTTTCCATCTGCGGCGCCTCGGCCATTGGAGCGATGGCGGCGGTCCGCCGGATCCGGCATGTCGACACCGTCCTGCCGGTAGCGCTGGTCACGCTGTGCGGCACGTTGGCCATCGGCGTCCTGCCGCTCCTCCTGCATCCGTTGCAGCTCACCCCTGAGGTGTTCGGGGCATGGACCGGCGCATCTGTGCACGATGTCGGCCAAGTGGTGGCCACCGCGCAGACCGCGGGGACCGGCGCATTGGCGATCGCCGTCGTCGTCAAGCTGACGAGGGTGATCCTCCTGGCCCCCATGGTGGCCGCCGCCGGCGTCCACCAGAGGACGGCCATGAGCCGCGCGGCCTGGAACGGCACCGGGAACGGCACCGGGAGCGGCGCCCGGAACGGCACTGGGAACGGGGCGCGGAACGGCACCGGCCCGGACAGGGCGGGACAACCGGGGCCGGCACCGGCCGATCCGGCAGCCGAAGCCGACGGCGCTGAGCTCCGCCTGCCGCCGGTTGTACCGCTGTTCGTCATCGGCTTTGTGGCAATGGTGGGCGTGCGGTCCGCCGGATGGCTGTCCCCCGGCTGGCTGGAGGCTGCGGCCGCCGTGCAGGACCTGCTGCTGGGCACGGCGCTCTTCGGCCTGGGCTCGGCGGTCCGGGTGCAGACCCTGCTCCACACCGGAGCCCGGGCACTGCTGGCAGCCCTTGCGGCCTGGCTGCTGATCGCCGCGCTGGGACTTGGCGCCGCCGTCCTGATCATCCAGCCGCACTGACCACCCGCTGTTGTCACCCGCACGGACCATCTCAGCCGCCGGTGACCAGGCCGGGCCCATGATTCAATAGCTTGGTGTCGAATGAGAACCTGCAACGCGAAGAAGCGGCAAATCGCTCAGCCCTGATCACCACCCACAGCTATGACGTGTCCCTCGACGTCCGCCAGGCGCAGGATCCGGAGGTCACCGGCTATACCAGCCGCAGCGTCATCAACTTTTCTGCCCGGGAAGCCGGCGGGTCCACTTTCCTGGACTTCATCGGCAGCGACGTTCACAGCGTGTTCCTGAACGGCAAGGGGCTTCCCGTCGCAGACGTCGTGGACGGATCCCGCATCCGGCTGGACAACCTGCAGGCCGAGAACCAGGTCACCGTCACCGGGACGGCGCTTTACAGCACCTCCGGTGAAGGGATGCACCGCTTCTTCGATCCCGCCGACGGCCAGTGCTACCTCTACACCCAGTACGAACCCGCAGACGCCCGGCGGGTGTTCGCCAACTTTGAACAACCGGACCTCAAAGCGGAATTCACCTTCCACGTCATGGCTCCGTCCGACTGGCAGGTCGCTTCCAACGGCGCCGAGGCAGGCCGCACCCAGCTCACCAGCGACCCCGCAACGAGCCGGTGGGACTTCGCGCCGACGCGGCGGATGTCCACCTACATCACCACGGTGCTGGCAGGGCCGTACTTCAAGGCTGAGGACCACTGGAGCGGGACCCTGGCGGACGGCACCGCGCTGGACGTTCCGCTGGCGCTCTACTGCCGCGCCTCCATGGCCGCATCCTTTGACACCGCGCACCTGTTCCAGCTCACCAAGCAGGGACTCGGCTTCTTCAACAACCTCTTCGACTACCCGTACCCCTGGGGCAAGTACGACCAGGCGTTTGTGCCCGAATACAACCTCGGCGCCATGGAGAACCCGGGGCTGGTCACCTTCACCGAAAGCTACGTGTTTACGTCCCGGGCGGCCGATTCCCAGTACCAGGGACGCGCGAACACCCTGATGCACGAGATGGCGCACATGTGGTTCGGCGACCTCGTGACCATGCAGTGGTGGGACGATCTCTGGCTCAAGGAGTCCTTCGCCGACTACATGGGCACGCTGGGCGTTGACCGCGCCACGGACTGGGACACGGCCTGGGTGAACTTCGCCAACAACCGCAAGGCCTGGGCCTATGTCCAGGACCAGCTTCCCACCACCCACCCGATCGTGGCAGACATCCCCGACCTCGAGGCGGCCAAGCAGAACTTCGACGGCATCACGTACGCCAAAGGCGCATCCGTCCTCAAGCAGCTGGTGGCCTACGTCGGTTTCGAGGCCTTCATTGCCGGCTCCCGACGCTATTTCAAGGACCACGAGTACGGCAACACCACGCTGGCGGACCTGCTGGCCGCCTTGGGCGAGGCGTCAGGCCGTGACCTGGCGCTGTGGGCCCGCCAATGGTTGCAGACCTCAGGTATTTCCACCATCACTGCCGACATCGAAGAGCACGACGGCGTGCTCGGCAAAGTGGTCCTCGTCCAGGAAGCGGCGGACCCTGCCACCGGACGGCAGGAACTGCGTCCGCACCGCCTCCGGGTCGGACTCTACGATTTCGACACGAACGGCTCGCTGGTCCGCGTGGACACCGTGGAGACGGATCTTGGCGGCCGGACCACGGCGGTCCCGGAGCTGGCGGGCAAGCCGGTGCCGGCGCTCCTCCTCGTCAACGATGACGACCTCAGCTACGCAAAGGTCCGGCTTGATCCGCGCTCCGAAGCGACCGCACGCGCGTCCCTGGGTGCCCTGCAGGATCCGATGGCGCGGGCGCTCTGCTGGACGGCACTCTGGGACGCGGCCCGCGACGGCGTGGCACCGGCGTCCCGCTACGTGGCGGCAGTGGAAAAATTCGGCCCTGCCGAAAAGGGCATCGGCGTCCTGCTGAATGTTCTGGGCAATGCCTCAACGGCCATTGACCGGTATGTCCCGGCGTCAGAACGTGACGCGGTGCGGGACCGCTTCCTGGACACCGCTGCCCGGGAGCTTGGCGCCGCGGAGCCAGGTTCGGACCACCAGCTTGCCTGGGCCAGGACCCTGGCCATCACCAGCCGGCGGGCAACAGGCCGGCTGGAACTGGTGCGGGGAATCCTGGACGGGACCATCGTCATCACCGGTCTGGCCGTCGATCCGGAGCTCCGCTGGAGCCTGTGGCACGCCCTGGCGGCCAACGGGCAGGCAACGGAGGCCGAACTCGACGCAGAACTTGCCCGCGACACCACGGCTTCGGGCCGCGCCGGCCATGCCACGGCACTCGCAGCCCGTCCCGACGCAAGAGTGAAAGCCGCCGCCTGGGACGCCGCCGTTAAGGGCACCACGCTCTCCAACCAGCTGCTCAGTGCCACTATTGCCGGTTTCAACACGGCACCTGACGGCCTGCTGGATCCGTTCGTGGAACCGTACTTCGACAGCCTGGAAAGCGTGTGGGCGGAGCGCAGCATCGAGATCGCCAGCAGGATTGTCCGCGGGCTCTATCCGGCAGGACAGGACCTGGACGGCACCAGCCCGGACCGCCATGCCGTGATAGTCCTGACGGACGGCTGGCTCGCCGGGCATCCGGACGCCCCGCGTGCGCTCCGCCGCATCATCACAGAGCAACGGAGCCACCTGCACCGGTCCCTCACCGCTCAGGCCCTGGATGTCTTCTAAGGCACCCGGTGCAGCCACTCCGCGGTGCCGAACTTGGTTGCCACGCGGTCATGGGCGGCGGCAAGTTCCGCGTCCGTCAGGACCGACGGCGTGGCCCCGTAGCGGCCGCTGAAGACATCCATCATGGCCTCCACGATGTCCGCCCGGGCCAGGCCGGTCTGGCGGCGCAGCGGATCCACCCGCTTCTTGGCACTGGTGGTGCCCTTGTCCGAGAGCTTTTCCTTGCCGATCCGCAGGACCTCGACCATTTTGTCGGCGTCGATGTCGTAGCTCATGGTGACGTGGTGCAGCATGCCGCCGTTTGCGAGGCGCTTCTGGGCAGCCCCGCCGATCTTGCCGTGCTCCGTGGCAATGTCGTTAAGCGGGACGTAGAACGCGCTGATGCCCAGTTTCTCCAGCGCAGCCATGACCCAGGCGTCGAGGAACGCGTAGGAGTCGGCGAAGCTGATGCCGTCCACGAGGGTTTGCGGGAGGTACAGCGAGTAGGTGATGCAGTTGCCTGCTTCCATGAACATCGCTCCCCCGCCGCTGATCCTGCGGACCACGCTGATGCCGTGGCGGGCCACGCCGTCCGGATGGACCTCGTTGCGGACCGACTGGAAGCTGCCGATCACCACGGACGGTTCCTCCCAGTCCCAGAACCGGAGTGTGGGATTGCGGCGCCCGGCCCCGACTTCCTCGGTGAGCACCTCGTCGAGGGCGACATTGACGTGCGTCGGGAGCACGGTCGGGGCAATCACGTTCCAGTGGTGGTCCGCCCAGCCGGTGGCCTTCGCGAGTGCCCTGCGGACGGCGATGGACACGGCGTCGGCGGAGAACCCGAACAGGGCGGCGTCTTCGGGTAAGCCGGCGGACACGGCCGCGGAAATATCTGCTGCGGCGGCTGTTTCCGGGAGTCCGGTCAGCGCACGGTTGATGTCCAGCAGGGCTTCATCCGGTTCCAGGAAGAAGTCGCCGCTGACGGAAACGTGCGCGAAGTGCCCGCCGACGACGTCGAAATCCACCACAACGAGCTTGCCGCCCGGGACCTTATATTCACCGTGCCGGCGGCCGCCGTCGTCGTGCGTGCCGTCCGCCGGACCGGTCACAAAAGGAGGGAATGTCATGATTCCCATCCTGCCCCAAGAACGCGAAAAGCCCGCGCCTTTCCGTAAGAAACGGAGGGCGCGGGCTTTTCCAATTGACCTTGGGGAGAAGTTGTTACTTCTTGCCGCCGAAGCCCTTGAAGCGAGCGTTGAAGCGCTCGACGCGGCCTGCGGAGTCCATGATGCGCTGCTTGCCCGTGTAGAACGGGTGGGACTCGGAGGAGATTTCGACGTCGATGACCGGGTAGGTGTTTCCGTCTTCCCACTCGATGGTCTTCTTGGAAGACACGGTGGATTTGGTCAGGAACTTGACGCCGGAAGCCAGGTCGTTGAACACAACAGCTTCGTACTTCGGGTGGATATCAGACTTCATAATGGGACCTTTGTTCGCACAACTGGATTTTGCCAGTTGCCAGGTATGAATGGGATGCGGGCCGCGGAACACTGGGAGCATCAAAAACACCGGGTGTCCGGACCAACACTCAATCCTAGCCTAAACACGGTTTCGGCACGAATCAGGGGGCACGAACCGGCGGCCGGCTGCGGAGCGTCAGCCTTTCGGGCGCAGTTCCCAGAAGGCTACGGCGGACGCCGCAGCGACGTTGAGGGAGTCGACTCCTGCGCGCATGGGGATCTTGACGGCGAGGTCGACGGCGGCGAGGGTGTCGGCGCTCATTCCGGCGCCCTCCGTGCCCAGCACCAGCGCGAGCTTGTCCGGGTTCCGGGCAGCCAGTTCGTCGAGGTCTACGGCGTCTGCGGTGAGTTCCATGGCGGCGACCGTGAAACCCTGTTCCCGGAGCGCACGAAGGTCGTCCGGCCATGACTCCAGGCGCGCCCACGGAACCTGGAACACGGTGCCCATGCTCACGCGGACACTGCGCCGGTACAGCGGGTCGCCGCAGCGCGGCGAGACCAGCACGGCATCCACGCCCAGGGCGGCCGCCGACCGGAAAATCGCGCCGACATTCGTGTGGTCCACGATGTCCTCAAGCACGGCCACCCGCCGGGCACCGGCGAGCAGTTCGGGAAGCGGTACCGGAGCCGGACGGTGCATGGCCGCCATGGCGCCGCGGTGCAGGTGGAATCCGGTGATTTCTTCCAGCAAGGCGGCGCTGCCGACATAGACCGGGACGTCCGGAAACCGGTCAAACACGTCGGCCAGGTCCCCGAGCCATTTCTCGGCAAGGAAGAACGACCGTGGCACATGACCGGCCGCCAGGGCCCGCCGGAGCACACGCGATGATTCCGCGATGTACATGCCCTCCGCGGGTTCGCGCACCTTGCGGAGGTGGACGTCCGTGAGCCGGGTGTAGTCGGAAACGCGCGGATCGTCGGCGGATTCAAGATAGTGGAAAGTCACTGGCCGATCATTTCAGCAGGTTGGTGATCATGAAGCCCAGGGCAACGAGGCCCAGGACGAGGATCACGCCACGGAGCACTGTGGGCGAAAGCTTGCGGCCCACCCTGGCGCCTAAGAGGCCGCCGACGCTTGAGGTGACGGCAATGAGAAGCACTACGAGCCAGTTGATCCGGTCGAACGCGAAGAGCAGGTAGGAGATGGCAGCCACCAGGTTCACGCCCAGCACCAGGATGTTCTTCATGGCGTTGGCGTTCTGAATGGTGCCGGTCAGGAAAACGCCCAGGATGCCCACCAGCAGGATTCCCTGGGCAGCCACGAAGTAGCCTCCGTAAACACCGGCCAGATAAACCAGCACCACCAGGAGGACAGCGTGCCGCTTGTCCTTGACGGCGTGCTCCGGATTCTCCTCGCGGTTACGGACCCAGGCCTGCAGCCGGGGCTGGAACACCACCATCAGCAGGGCGAGCACTATCAGAAAGGGCGCCACGTAGTGGAAGACCTTTTCCGGCAGGTGCAGCAACAGCCAGGCGCCGGATATGCCACCCAGGAGGGAGGCCGGCAGGAGCCGTGCCAACTGCCGGCCGCGACCTTTCAATTCCCGGCGGTAACCGAAGGCTCCGGCCGCCGTACCGAAGACGAGCCCCATGGCGTTGCTCATGGAGGCGACCACGGGAGCGACCCCCAGGGCAATGAGCACAGGGAACGTGACGAGGGTTCCGGAGCCCACCACGGCATTGATCGTGCCGGCCCAGAGGCCGGCGATGGACACAAAAATGCTACTGAGAAGATCCAAGGTTCCGGGGTGCCGCTTTAGCGGCGGGCGACGGCCGTGTACCGCCCGGCGTTGACGGTCATGTCCAGGTCCAGGCCGAAAGTCTCGCTGAGGTTTTCGGCTGTCAGGACTTCGGTGATGGGGCCCGCAGCCACCACTGCGCCGTCGCGCAGCAGCATGGCGTGCGTGAAGCCCGGCGGAACTTCCTCAAGGTGGTGGGTCACCAGGACCATGGCGGGTGCTGCATCGTCCATGGCGAGCTCTCCGAGCTTGTGGACCAGTTCCTCGCGGCCGCCCAGATCCAGGCCGGCGGCGGGTTCATCGAGCAGCAACAGCTCGGGATCAGTCATGAGGGCGCGGGCAATCTGGACCCGTTTGCGCTCACCTTCGGACAGGGTGGCGAAGGTCCTGTTCAGGAGCGGACCCATCCCCCAGTCGTTGAGGAGGCGGAAAGCGCGCCGCTCGTCGTCACGCTCGTATCCCTCGCGCCAGCGGCCGGTGACGCCGTAGGCTGCGGTGACCACGACGTTGAGGACATTCTCGTGTTCGGGAATCTGGGTGGCGAGGGCGGCCGAAGAGAGGCCGATGCGGGGGCGGAGCTCGAAAACGTCCACCCGGCCCAGTATCTCGTCAAGAATTCCTGCCGTACCGCTGCTCGGATGCATCCGGGCGGCTGCGATCTGAAGAAGAGTGGTTTTGCCGGCGCCATTGGGGCCGAGGATCACCCAGCGCTCGCCTTCGTTGACCTGCCAGTCAACCTTGTCCAGCAGGGTCTTTTTACCTCGGACAACGCTGACGGCGTCCAATTCCAGAACATCACTCATAGGAGTAGACACTAGGACAAAACGGGGTCCGACTGATAACCGGTGCACCGCCGGTTGCACCCCATGCAGGCGGAACGAAACGAATTCGGGTGCCGGGTGCGCGCTGGCTAAGATTGCAGCCATGAGTTCGAACGTGACTGCGGTCAGCTACGGCGTGAAATTGTCCCCTTCGGAGCTGGAGCACCTCCGTTCCCTGCTGACCGGATCAGGAGCTTCCTTCTCCGCTGAATCCCGTGCCGGCGACGCCCGCTTCGAGGTGTATACGGTGGACTTCGCCGTGAATTCGGGGACGGCTGCCGAGATCGCTGCGCTGCGTCATGAGGTGGCCTCCGCCGGCTTCACCGGAATGGATACGGCCATTGTCCCGGCATCACTGCGGGAGGCGCCGCGGAAGTTCCTCATCATGGATGTTGACTCCACGCTGATCCAGCAGGAGGTCATTGAACTCCTGGCCGCCTACGCCGGGAAGAAGGAAGAGGTCACGGCGGTGACCGAAGCGGCCATGCGTGGCGAACTCGACTTTGCGCAGAGCCTGCACGCCCGGGTGGCGGTCCTCGCGGGGTTGCCCGCCGACGTCGTCGATTCCGTACGGGCCGAGGTGAAACTTACTGAAGGCGCCGCGGACCTTGTTGCGGCGTTCAAGGCGGCCGGCCATTCAGTGGCAGTGGTTTCGGGCGGTTTCAACCAGATCCTGCGCCCCATTGCGGAGGATCTCGGGATGGATTACTGGATCGCCAATGAACTGGAGATTGTCGACGGCGCACTGACGGGCAAGGTGCTCGGCGCGGTAGTGGACCGTGCGGCCAAGGAGAAATACCTCCGCGAGTGGGCGGCCGCCGAGGGCATCCCCATGGAGCACACGATCGCGGTGGGCGACGGCGCGAATGACCTGGACATGCTCAGCGCGGCCGGCATCGGCGTCGCGTTCAATGCCAAGCCGGCTGTGCGCGCGGCCGCGGACGCAGCGGTCAGCCTCCCGTACCTCGACGCCGTGCGGTACATCGCCGGGGTCTGAGGCATTAACCGCGAGATGGCACGTCGCGGCAATGTTCCTGAGAACGATTGCCGCGACGTGCCATCTCGGCGGACTCACCGCCAGGGGTCCTAGCCGGCCTGGCCGGTGCTCTTGCCGAAGTAATCGGCACCGCCGGCGTACTCGGTGTGGCCGGTTTCGACGTCGGCAGTCACCATCCTGGCGATCTCTGCGGCGAACTCGGCAACTGAGTAAAGCTTCCCGGCCTCGGCCCGGCGGGCTTCGATGGCGCCCGGGTTGGACCGGTCGAGCAGGGTGGCGGTAACCGTTCCTTCGATCATGTCGCCGGAAACCACCACGAAGGAGATGCCTTTATCCGCAAGGTTCGGAATCAGGGCGCGCAGCGCGTCCTCACCGGCGCGCTTGCTGCGTGCCACCGGCTCGTATTCGGGCATGGTGGGTACGGAATCGATGAAGTGGGCCTGGTGGCTGGTGACGAACACCACGCGGGAGCCTTCACGCATCAGCGGAACGGCCGCGTTCAGCATGTTGACCTGGGCATCACGGTTCAACTTCAGCGCGTAGTCGTCTTCCATGCCCGATTCCATGCCGCCGGAGGCGTTGAGGACCAGAACATCGAGTGAGCCGAAGTTCTCCATTGCGGCGCTGGCCAGAGCCTGGACGCCTTCCTGCGTGGTCAGGTCGGCGCCGACTGCGACGGCACGGCCGCCGGCCGCCTCAATTTCGGTCACTATCTTGTTGGCCCGCGGGGCTTTCTGACGGTAGTTCACCACGACGGCGGCACCTTCGCCCGCGAGGAGCTTGGCGACATCGGCGCCGATCCCCCTCGACGAACCGGTGACAATGGCAGTCTTGTTGTCCAGCAATCCCATTCGAGCTCCTTTGTTCCAAACGTCCAAAATCTGTCTGTCCGCCATCCATCATGCCAGCGGACGGAGAGATTTCAGTTGTTTGACGTCAACAAAGAAGCGCAGCCGGGCTAGTTCCGGCAAAGGCGGGGCCATTGCTGCGCCCTGCCCGCCGGCGTAGGCTCGCCGACATGGAATTCAGGGGCCTCTTCTTCGGAGCCGTGCCGTGACGAGGGGCGCCGCCGAGGACTCGACCCCGGAGGAAGTTTTCCGCGGTTCTCCGCTGGGACTGGAGCTGCTGCATGAAGTGGAACACATGCTGGCCGCCTACCCGCCGTCCACCATGAAAGCAACCAAAAGCCAGGTGGCGTTCCGCGGACGCCGGGGATTTGCCTACATGTGGTGGCCCGCCCGGTACATCAGCTCGGACGTTCCTGCAGTTCTGTCGATCGCTTTGCCCCGGCAGATCAACTCCGGAAGGTTCAAGGAAGTGGTCAGCCCGGCTCCCGGCGTATGGATGCATCACCTCGAACTGCGCTCCACGGCCGATCTCGACGACGAGGTGGCCGGCTGGCTTGGTGAAGCACGCCGGGAAGCGGACTGACGGCGCCGGCTCAGCCGTGGTCGATCTGGATCTTGCGTGTCCCGGTAGCCGGCGGTGCCTGTTCGGGCGCCGGTGCCCGGACTTCCAGGACCCCGTCCTTGTAGGAGGCGGTCACGTCTTCTTCCCGGGCGCCTGGCGGCAGTGAGACACTCCGTGTGAATGAGCCGTAACGGAACTCCGAGCGGTAGCCCGTCCTGCTTTTTTGTTCGGATTTTTCCTCGCGCTCCGCTTTGATGTGGAGCATGCCGTCTGCCACAGAGACGTCCACGTCCTTCTCGGGATCGATGCCCGGCACCTCCGCCCGCACCACAAGCGTGTTACCGTCCATGAACTGCTCCACCCGGATAGACGACAATGTCAGGTCTCCGTCGAGGAACCGCCGGATGGGTTCCAGAACGTCGGACGGCGTCCATTTATTGAGATCGGCCATGATAGCTCCCTATGTATTGTTCACCGCAGGTTGCGCCGGCCCACATGCGGGACCGGGCCGGTATGCCCATTACACACCCGGCACCGGGGCGTGTAATGGGCAGAAGGTCCCTTCATGGCCAGGGGTTTGGAACGGACCGGAGAGCACGCGGAGGGTTAGTGTCCCATCCCCAGGCCGCCGTCAACGGGGATGACGGCGCCGGAGATGTACGCCGCTTCGTCACTGGAAATCCAGCGCACCACGTTCGCCACTTCGGCGGCTTCGGCGAAGCGCCCCGCCGGCACCTTGGACAGGTAGTCCTTCTGGGTGGCCTCCGGCAGTTCCGCCGTCATGTCCGTGTTGATGAAGCCGGGCGCGACGACGTTGGCGGTAATGCCGCGGCCTCCCAGTTCACGCGTCAGCGAGCGGGCAATCCCCACCAGTCCGGCCTTGGAAGCGGAGTAGTTGATCTGGCCGGGGGCGCCGTACAGTCCGGAAACGGAGGAAATCAGCACGACGCGGCCCTTGCGCATCCGGATCATGCCCTTGGACGCCCGTTTGATGACCCGGAAAGCACCCGTCAGGTTGGTATCGATGACGGACGTGAAATCGTCTTCGCTCATGCGCATCAGCAGCGTGTCCTTGGTGATGCCGGCATTGGCCACCAACACCTCCACCGGGCCGTGGGCAGCTTCAACCTCTGCGAAGGCGGCATCCACGGACGCCTCGTCGGTGACGTCGGCCTTGACCCCGAGGATTCCCGCCGGCAGCGCGGACTCGCTGCGGTACGTCACGGCAACCTTGTCACCGTTGGCCAGGAAGGCCTCGGCGATGGCCAGTCCGATGCCGCGGTTGCCGCCGGTGATCAGGACGCTGCGGCCGGTTGATGCTGCTTCAGTCATAGTTTGCTCCGGGATTCTGCGGCATGGGGCACCGCGGTGAGGGGCGGGATTTTTACTGCCTCCGATCTTAGCCTCCGTTTGGGCGGCACTGGTGAGGGTGAGAGAATTGAGGTAAGCCTTGGGAGCGTGATCAAACAGCCGTGACACTTGCAAAACGAACCGGACCGTCGATGTCCGGTGAACCGGACGCCGCCTCCGGAGACGCCCAGGTTCACAGCATCACGGATGCCGCCAGCGCCCATTCGGAAGAGATGCGCGTGCGGATGATCAAGTACGCCGTGGCCATGGGCATCCGCATGGTGTGCCTGATACTGGTATTTGTCGTTGATGGCTGGTTCAAGGTGCTGCCCATTGCCGGTGCTGTGTTCCTGCCGTGGATTGCCGTGGTCATCGCCAACGGAAGCGACAAAGCCGAGGTTCACAGCGACTACCTGCTGGACGCCGCACCGCTGGCAGAACTCGAAGCTCCGGAATCACCGGCCGCTGCCGCAGACGAAGAGCCGACGGTCCTCCAGGGTGAGGTCATTGAGGACGAAGACGATATCGACGGCCAGGAACGGGCAGCCTCATGAACATTTTTGACCTGGCCGGTGGCGACCCCGCCCCCGCCGAAACAGCCGCGCCCATGTGCTCCCGGAAAGCCTGCCGCTCCGGGGCGGCCTGGCAGTTGCTGTGGAACAACCCCAAGATCCACACGCCGGAGCGCCGCAAGACCTGGCTGGCCTGCGAGGAGCACAGGCCGTGGCTGGAGGACTACCTGCAGACCCGGGGCCTCTGGAAAGAGACTTTGCCGCTGGATCTCGCCACTGCGCAAGGCCGGGACAGCTGAATGTACCGCTTCCTCTTCTCCAGCAAGTGGCTGGGCTATCTTTTGCTGGCTGTGATCTTTGCCACGGCCTGCGTGTTCCTTGGCCGCTGGCAGATGGACCGCAGGGCAGAGACGCTGGCGGAAATCAACCGCGTCACGTCTAACTACTCGGCCACTCCCCTGCCGTTCGCCGCCGTCGAAGCGCAGTTCTCCCGGCTGGATGCGGACAAAGAGTGGACCCAGGTGGAGATGAAGGGCCGCTATGACGCCAGTGGCCAGCGCGTAGTCCGCAACCGCCCGCTCAACGGCCAGCCCGGCTACGAAGTGGTGGTCCCCTTCAAACTCAATACCGGACAGACAGTTGTTGTGGACCGCGGCTGGCTCCCGATCGGCAACAAAACGCCCGGACGCCCGGACGCGGTCCCCGAACCGCCGTCCGGCGAAGTCACCATTGTGGTGCGCCTGAAACCAGGTGAGCCCGAGCTTCAGCGCGGCGCCCCCGACGGACAGCTTGCCTCCATCGATCTGCCGGCGTACGCCGCCCAGCTTGGCTACCCGGTGCTGACCGGCGCCTACGGGCAGCTCGCCTCCGAGACGCCGGCTGCCGCCGCCATGCCCTACCCGTTCCCGAAGCCTTCCACGGAGGAAGGAACACACCTGTCCTATTCACTGCAGTGGTTTGCTTTCGGCGTGCTGATGTTTATTGGCTTCGGCTACGCGGCGCGGCAGCAGGCACGCAATGCGGAGATTGACGCGCAGGACGCCGAGGCGGACGGTACGCCCGAATACGCCATGGCAGCGAACCGCCGCCGCCCCGCGCCCCGGAAACGGAAAAACGCGACGGCGGAGGAAGAGGAAGACGCCATCCTCGACGCACAGGGGTACTGACCGATGAGCGGTCCTGCCATCCCTGAGCCGGTGGCCAACGTCAAGCGCGCCCTCACCTCCCTGGGAGCCGAGGACACCGTGACAGTGTTCGACTCAAAAGTCCCGACGGCGGCCGCGGCCGCGGCGGCGCTGGGGTGCGACGTCGCGGCGATCACCAACAGCCTGGTGTTCGACGTCGGGGGCGTCCCGCTGCTCATCCTCGCCAGCGGGGCAGCCAGGGTGGACACCCTATTGGTCGCCCGCCAACTGGGCACCGGCAGGATCCGCCGGGCCACCCCGGACTTCGTCCTGCAGCACACAGGTCAGGAGGTAGGAGGAGTGGCCCCGGTCGGCCATCCGGAGAAGATTAAGACCCTGCTGGACGAGTCGCTCAAAACCCACAAACTCCTCTGGGCAGGAGCCGGAGACCACAACTCGATGTTCTCCATCAGCTACAAAGAGCTAAAGAAGATCACCGCAGCAGAAGAGATGCCGGTCCGCTAGCAGCCTAAGCCAGCGTAATCAGGTCCAGGTAGTCTTCGTTCCAGTGATCCTCGACGCCGTCGGGCAGCAGGACAACACGCTCGGGGTTGAGGGCTTCGACGGCACCCTCATCGTGGCTCACCAGCACGACGGCGCCGGTGTAGTTCCGCAGTGCGCCGAGGATTTCGGCGCGGCTGGCGGGGTCCAGGTTGTTGGTGGGCTCGTCAA
Source organism: Arthrobacter oryzae (assembly GCF_037911235.1). Classification (GTDB taxonomy): domain Bacteria; phylum Actinomycetota; class Actinomycetes; order Actinomycetales; family Micrococcaceae; genus Arthrobacter; species Arthrobacter oryzae_E. The sequence continues at coordinate 15,880 of NZ_JBBLYW010000065.1, read as the reverse complement.
GGAGCAGCACGTTAGCGCTCGAAGCCACGATCGTGGCCAGGGCCAGGCGGGTCTTCTCGCCGCCGGAGAGCACGCCGGCGGGCTTGTCGACGTCGTCTCCGGAGAACAGGAACGAGCCGAGGATGCCCCGGACTTCGGCGTCCTTCATGTCAGGCGCGGAGGAGCGCATGTTCTGGAGGACAGTGCGGTCGACGTCGAGCGTCTCGTGTTCCTGGGCGTAGTAGCCCACTTTCAGCCCGTGGCCTGCGACCACTTCGCCGGTGTCGGGCTTGTCCACGCCGGCCAGCATCCGCAGCAGCGTGGTCTTGCCGGCGCCGTTGAGGCCCAGGATAACCACCTTCGAGCCGCGGTCGATGGCGAGGTCCACGTCGGTGAAGATTTCCAGCGATCCGTAGGACTTGCTGAGGCCGTCCGCAGTGAGGGGGGTCTTGCCGCAAGGAGAGGGATCCGGGAAGCGCAGTGCTGCCACGCGGTCGTTTTCACGGACGGCCTCCAGGCCGCTGAGCAGTCGTTCGGCGCGCTTGGCCATGTTCTGGGCGGCAACGGCCTTGGTGGCCTTCGCCCGCATCTTGTTGGCCTGGTCGAAGAGGACCTGGGCTTTCTTCTCGGCGTTGGCGCGTTCCCGCTTGCGGGCCCGTTCGTCCGTTTCGCGCTGCTGGAGGTAGCGCTTCCAGTCCATGTTGTAGAAGTCGATCTGCGCGCGGTTGGCGTCCAGCAGGAAGACTTTGTTGACCGTTGCTTCAAGCAGTTCCGTGTCGTGGCTGATCACGATCAGGCCGCCCTGGTGGTTCTTCAGGAAGTCACGCAGCCAGGCGATGGAGTCGGCATCGAGGTGGTTGGTGGGCTCATCGAGGAGCATGGTCTCGGCATCCGAGTAGAGGATACGGGCGAGCTCCACGCGGCGCCGCTGTCCACCGGACAGTGTCTTGAGCGGCTGGTTCAGCAGACGGTCCGGGAGTGCGAGGTTCGAGCAGATCGCCGCGGCCTCGGCTTCGGCAGCGTAGCCGCCGGCAGCCAGGAACTCGGATTCCAGCCGGTCATAGCGGTTCATCGCCTTGCTCTGGACCGCGGGGTCCTCACTGGCCATTTCCTCGTGGGCCAGGCGGAGCTTGCCGACGGCGATGTCCAGTCCGCGGACGGACAGGATCCGGTCCCGGGCGAGCTGCTCCATGTCGGGCGTGCGGGGGTCCTGGGGAAGGTAGCCGATCTCTCCGCTGCGGGTGACCTTGCCGGCAGCCGGCAGTCCTTCGCCGGCGAGCACCCGGGTGAGCGTGGTCTTGCCTGCACCGTTACGGCCCACAAGGCCGATCTTGTCTCCCTTGTCGATCCGGAAGCTCACCTGGTCCATGAGGAGGCGGGCGCCGGCGCGCAGTTCGAGATCCTGGACGGTAATCAATGCAGCTAAGGCCTTTCACAACAGGGAACGCCGCGGCGCAACGGATGGAGTCTCGGGGCCGGGGCAGTTTGGCCGAGAGAACGGCCTCTACCAGTCTACCGGCACCGCACGTCGTGGAAGACCCGCAGCGTATACCCCCGCGCCGGGCCGTGGCGGGAAATTTTTGGCCACGCCGTCCAGAGCCAGCGCCGTCCGTTAGTGGACCCCCTACAAAATAGGTCCGTCGAAGGAGACGTATCGTCGGAATTGAAGGGAAACGGCCGCCCACGGGCAGCCGCTGACTCCCCGTAGCACCGCACTTGCACCCACCGACAGGACCCCCATGACCCAGACTGACAAAGCCGTCACCAGCCAGGCTGGCGCAGCCCCCAAACCAGACCGGAATTCAGGCCGTACGCCGGCCGGGAACCGCTGGAATGCCACGGACCTCGGCCTCATCGCCGTCTTCGCCGCCCTCGTGGCCGGCTCCGCACTCATTGCGGCCATTCCGGTTGGCGGACTGGGCGTCCCCATCACCCTGCAGACCCTCGCCGTGATGCTTACGGGGCTTGCCCTGGGCCCCGGCAGGGCGTTCGCCGCCGTCGGCCTGTACACCCTGCTGGGGCTGGCCGGCCTGCCGATCTTCAGCGGCGGCAGGAGCGGCCTGGGTATCCTGGCCGGACCCTCCGCCGGCTACATCATCGCCTTCCCGTTCGCGGCCCTGGCAGTCGGCTGGCTCACCACCATCGTGCTGCGCCGCACCATGAAGTACCGGGGGCTGTTCCTCTTCGCCGCGGCCATGGCCTCCAGCATCGTGCTGATCCACAGCCTGGGCGTGCTGGGCATGATGGTCAACGGCAAACTGGACCTTTCCAAAGCGTTCATCCTTGACCTGGCCTACTACCCCGGCGACATCATCAAGAACGTCCTGGCCGTCACCATCGCACTCGCCCTGCACAAGGCCTTCCCGGACCTCCTGATCCGCCGCGCCGGTGTCCGGAACCACGGGGCGGTTGCAGCCCGGAAGGGCGGTGCCGGTAACTAGCATGGGCAGCATCATTCTGGACGGGGTCAACGTCCGGGTGGCCGTGGACGGGCGCCCGGAACCCAAGACACTGCTCGAGGGAATCTCGCTACACCTCACCGAGCAGCGGATTGGCGTCATCGGGGCGAACGGATCGGGGAAGTCCACCCTGTTGCGGCTCCTGAACGGACTGGTGTCACCAAGCCACGGAACTGTGACCGTTGACGGTGACGACACCGTCCGGTCCGTGCGTGCCGTGCGCCGGAAAGTCGGTTTTGTGTTCACGGATCCGCTCTCCCAGCTGGTGATGCCCACCGGCCGGGAGGACGTGGAACTCTCCCTGCGGCGTTCCGTCCGGAATCCGAGGGAGCGCCAGGACGCTGCCGCGGCGATCCTCAACCGCTTTGGGCTGATGCCATTGGCGGACCAAAGCATCTATGAACTGTCCGGCGGCGAACGGCAACTGATGGCCCTGGCCGCTGTCCTTGCCGTGGAGCCTGCGGTACTGGTGCTGGACGAGCCGTCCACACTGCTGGACCTGAGGAACCGCGAGCTGCTCCGCCGGACCATCGCTGGCCTCAGCCAACAGATTGTGATGTCCACGCACGACCTTGAGCTGGTCCGGGACATGGACCGCGTGCTGGTGGTGGAGTCCGGACAGGTGGTGTTCGACGGCGGTGCAGATGCCGCCGTCGAACACTACCGTGCGCTGTCCACCGCCGGACTTCCGCCAGTGGGCGCGACGCTGACCCCGCACAGTACGGAGGGCGCGTGAGCGGCCACGGTTTCCTGCTGGCCAACTATGTTCCGGGCACGTCACTGGTGCACCGGGCCCCGCTGTGGCTGAAGTTCCTCACAGTAGTCGGTTGCGGCATGGCCTCTTTCCTGGTGGTGGACTGGGCGGTCGCCGCAGCGGCGCTGTGCCTGATGTGCGCCCTGTTCCTCGCCAGCGGCGCCGGCCCGGCGCGCCTGTTCCGGGCCGTCCGGCCTCTCCTGCCCGTGTTGGCGGCCATCGGATTGTTCCAGTGGTGGCAACTGGGCGGTCCCGTTGCGGCGAGGATCGTGCTTAACATCCTGGTGTGCGTGGTGGCCGCGTCCATACTGACCGCCACCACGCCCATGCAGCGGCTCCTTGACGGCGTCGTCTCCCTGGCTGTGCCGTTCCGGCGGTTTGGCGCGGATCCTGAACGCTTCGCGCTGACCATCGCGATCATGCTCCGCAGCATTCCCTTCATCGCCGGGGCTTACTCGGACGTCAGGGATTCCGCCCGGGCGCGCGGCCTGGAACGAAACCCCCGGGCTCTGGTCCTGCCCGTCTTCATCACCACGGTGGCCTACGCGCGCCAGACCGGCGATGCCCTCGCCGCCCGGGGGCTTGGTGAGCCCGACATGGACGACACTACCGACGACGGCACCGACGATGGCGGGCAGCCGGGCCGCTAGCTGCGCGCGGGGGCCTGCGCCAGTCGTTCGTACCTGAAAAGCGCGGCGGTGCCCATGCCCCCCGCGATGCTGATCATGGCCAGCGCCAGCGTTCCTGCCGGGGCGGCTGATGCCCGCGTCCCGTGACCGCGTGCCTGCGCAAGGAGCCTCGTCACCAGGACGGCGCCCGACGCCCCGTACGCGTGGCCCAAAGCAAGCGCACCGCCGTCAAGGTTTGCCCGCTCCGGGTCGATACCGAGGGCATCCAGGCAGGCGAGCGTCTGCGAGGCGAAGGCCTCGTTGAATTCCACGAGCCCGATGTCCGCGGCCGCGGCGTTGTGTGCCGCCAGGAGCCGCCCGGCCGCAGCCGCGGCGCCCATACCCAGAACGCGCGGATCCACGCCCGCCGTATCGGTGCCGAGCACCAGAAGTCCGTCCGTTGCCCCCAGCTCCCGGGCACGCTGGAGGGAAGTGACCACGACGGCGGACGCGGCGTCCGCGTCGAAACAGGAGTTTCCGGCGGTGACCGTTCCGCCCTCGGCGAAGGCTGGCGGGAACCGTGACATCAGGGCGGCCGACAGGCTTGCCCGCGGGCCGTCGTCGGACGCCACGGTGCCGGAGGCTGCCTCCACCGGCACGGTCTCGCCGCCGTAGCGTCCCGCCGCTGCGGCCGCGAGTGCCCGCTGGTGGCTTCGCAAAGCAAACCGGTCCTGGCGGTCCCGGCTGATACCGGAAACGGAAGCCACATTCTCCGCCGCGACGCCCATGTCCGGATCCCCGTAAGGCAGGGGCACGAACTGCGCCCGGCGGAAGAACTCGGGGCTGCCGTCGGCGGCCCTGTTCGCCCGGAGGGGAGCGGTGCTGATGCTTTCGACGCCGCCCGCAAGGTAGGCGCCGTTTCCCCCGGCCGCGACCAGCCGTGCGGCGAGCACAATGGCATCCAGCCCGGAACCGCACTGCCGGTCAACGGTGACACCGGGGACACTGACGGGCAATCCGGCCTCCAGGGCAGCCAGGCGCGCAACATTGCCGCCGCCTCCCACCGCGTTGCCGATCACAACGTCGGTAACGGCTGATGCCGGCAGGCCGCTGTCCGCCAGAAGGCGGCGAAGCACGGGCGCCAGAAGCTCATGGGCGCGGAGCTCTTTGAAGGCGCCCTTGGCCTTTCGGATGGGAGTCCGAAGGGCCGCGATGACCACGGGCTGGCGGTCGGACGGCAACTCGTCCGGCAGAGGCCTAGCCAAGGCGGCGTACCCTTGTATCTCCGCATTCAATCCAGTCCAGCAGCAGCTGCCTGCTGACTTTCCCGCGGTCCGTGACCGGCAGCTCCGTCAGGGTAAAGAACTGGAGCGGACGCTTATCCCTGGGCAGGACGTCATCAAGTCCGGCTTTCAGCTGGGTTGCCGTGACGCCGCCGTGCGAGGGCACCACACCGGCAACCACGCGCTGGCCGCGCACGTCGTCGGGCATGCCCGATGCGACGGCGGCCGCAACGCCCGGGACGGACGCGAGGGCCAGCTCCACCTCATGAGGGTAGACGTTCTTGCCGGCGGTGATGATCATGTCCGAGCGCCGTCCCAGGATGTGGAGCTCGCCGTCCAGCAGGTAGCCCTGGTCCCCCACGGTGTACCAGCCGTCGAAACAGCGCAGCGCCTGCCCGTCGTCGCCCCAGAGGTAGCCGTTGCTGACCATGCCGCTCCGGACGCAGATGTTGCCGTCCGTGCCGTCGGGAACCCGGACGCCGTCGTCGTCCAGGATCCGGACGTCGACGCCGGGGAACGGCCTGCCGATTCCGGTTCCTCCGGCGTCCAGCGGTGCGCCGGAGCGCAGGCCCGCCCCGGAGACGAAGCTCAGTTCGGACGCGCCGTAGTACTCGAAGATGGTGGCCCTGGGTGCCCAGCGGCGCGCGGCTTCCAGCGTGCGGGCATCGAGTTTGGAGCCGGCGCAGATGATGGAGGTGATGCCGGAAGCGTCCACGCAGCCGGCCAGTCCGCGCTCACTGAGCAGCCGGAGCATGGTGGGGACCAGGACAAGGCGGGTGATGCCGTCGTGGGTGATGGCGGCGTGCACGTCGCCGACGTCGAACGATTCCAGCGTGTGGAATTCAGAGCCGGCATAGAGGCATTCAGACAGCGCGTACAGGTTGAGGCTGGCCGCCAGCGGGCCGGGTGCGAGGGTCTTGTCCTGTTGGGTAAGACCGAAGAATTCGATGGATGCATCGAAGGAAAGCTGCCACGAGCGCCGGGACCTCGTGAACGCCTTGGGCACGGACGTGGTGCCGGAGGTCAGCCCGATCAGGAACGGGGATTCCGGCCGGCCGTCCCGGAGTTCGGCGGGCGCCGGCGGCCCGGGTTCCATGGGCGCGGCGGTGTGCAGCCTTGCCTCGATATCGGCCTTCAGCTGCGCAGGCCAGGTGGGGTCAAGGACGGCGCACTGCCGCTCCCCCGCCACCGCGGCGGCGAAGGTCACGGCAAAGTCCACCGAGTTCGCTTCGGCCAGCACAGTCACCGCGCCGGTGGCGGCGGTCCTCGCCGACGCGGCGTCCCGCAGGGCTGCCCAGCTGAGGTGACGCCCGGCCACGACGACGGCGGTGTCGTCGGGGCGGTCATCGGCCCAGCGCTGGAGTCTGTTGAGGAAAGGCATCGGATCAACTTTACCGGCGCTCACGGGTCCCGGCCGGTGCTGTCCGGCTATTGTGACATTATGAGTTTCAATGACAACGTTCAACTGGATCCGTCGCAGGTCCAGGACAGGCGCGGCATGGGCCGCGGAACCAAGATCGGCGGCGGTATCGGGGGCGGAATCATCCTTCTGCTGGCCGCCCTGTTCGGGGTCAACCCCCAACTGCTGGAAGGCCTGACCGGCACGGTGCAGGAACCGCAGAGCACGGGCAGCGCGCCGGCCTGCGAAACCGGCGCCGATGCGGATGCGCGGCTCGACTGCCGCATCACCGGCACGGTGAACAGCCTCAACGCGTTCTGGCCGGCCTACCTCGCCCAGTACGACACGGAGTATCCCCGTCCCACCACGGTGATCTTCAGCCAGGCCACCAATACCGGCTGCGGCGGCGCGACCTCCGAGGTGGGTCCGTTTTACTGCCCCGCCGACACCACCGCCTACTTCGACCCCGGCTTCTTCCAGGACCTGGTGGACCGCTTCGGATCCTCCGGCGGTCCGCTGGCCCAGGAATACGTTGTGGCGCACGAGTTCGGCCACCACGTCCAGAACGTCCTGGGCAACCTCGACCGCGCCCAGCAGGATCCGCAGGGTCCCGAATCCGGCGCCGTCCGCGTAGAACTGCAGGCTGACTGCTACGCCGGACTCTGGGTCCGGTACGCCACAACGCAGCAGGATCCCAAAACCGGTCAGCCGTTCCTTGAACCGCTCACCCAGCAGGACCTGAACGACGCCCTGTCCGCGGCATCCGCCGTCGGTGACGACCGCATCCAGAAGGCAGCCACCGGCCGCGTCTCCCCCGAGGCCTGGACGCACGGCTCCAGCGAACAAAGGCAGAGGTGGTTCTACCAGGGCTACCAGACCGGCGACATCAACAAGTGCGATACGTTCAGTGCCGGCACGCTGTAGCTGATTACGGGCAGCCGCTTAAGGTACGACGACGGCGGGTCGCCTTCCCTGGGAAGGTGACCCGCCGCCTGCGTAATTTAACCGGGATTACTCGCCGATGCCTAGATGTTGAAGCCGAGGGCCCGCATCTGGTCGCGTCCGTCTTCGGTGATCCGCTCGGGACCCCACGGCGGCATCCAGACCCAGTTCAGCCGCCAGTCGTCAACAACGCCGTCGAGGGCCTTGCCCACCTGTTCTTCAATGACGTCCGTGAGCGGGCAGGCCGCCGTGGTGAGTGTCATGTCGATGAGGAGGGCGCCGTCGTCGTCCGAGTATTTGAGGCCGTACAGCAGGCCGAGGTCAACAATGTTGACGCCGAGCTCGGGGTCGATGACGTCCTTCAGTGCCTCTTCGACATCTTCGAGGCCCGTGCGGGCCGCTTTGATTTCGGTCATGGCGTGGTCCTCACTAGCCCTGGACTGCAGCGTCAGCTGCAGGGATGGTGGCTGCGCCGGCACCCTTGGCGTAACGGTCGTAGCCTTCTTCTTCGAGGCGGTCGGCGAGTTCCGGGCCGCCCTCCTCGACAACCTGGCCGTCTACGAAAACGTGGACGAACTCAGGCTTGATGTAACGCAGGATCCGCGTGTAGTGCGTGATGAGCAGGGTGCCCATGTTGCCTTCGGCGTGGGCGCGGTTGACACCCTCGGAGACAACCTTCAGGGCGTCGACGTCCAGGCCGGAGTCGGTCTCGTCCAGGACGGCGAACTTCGGCTTGAAGAGCTCGAGCTGGAGGATCTCCACACGCTTCTTTTCGCCGCCGGAGAAGCCTTCGTTGACGTTGCGCTGGGTAAAGTCGGCATCGATGCGCAGCTTCTGCATGGCAGCCTTGACGTCCTTGGTCCAGGTACGCAGCTTGGGCGCTTCGCCGTCGATTGCGGTCTTGGCGGTCCGCAGGAAGTTGGTCATGCTGACGCCGGGGACCTCCACGGGGTACTGCATGGCCAGGAAGACGCCGGCCCGGGCGCGCTCGTCCACGCTCATGGCCAGGACATCTTCGCCGTCGAGCGTGATGGAACCGCTGGTGACGTTGTAGCGCGGGTGGCCGGCAATGGTGGACGCCAGGGTGGACTTGCCGGAACCGTTGGGCCCCATGATGGCGTGGGTTTCCCCGGTCCTGATGGTCAGGCTGACGCCCTTCAGGATCTCCTTGGTGCCCTGCTCCGTCTCAATGCTGACGTGAAGGTCCTTGATTTCAAGAGTTGACATGCTCTTCTTTCTTTTTCGTTCGTAAGTCTTGTGAGGCCGTAAGTCTTGCGAGGGGGCGCTCAGTAGGTGTTGACCGTGGCGCCGTTCAGGACATTGGCCACGTCCACGTAGACGTCGTCACCGTCAAGCTCGACAGCGAAGACCGGCACGGGATCGTAGGCAGGAAGCTGCAGGGGCTGGCCGCTGCGCAGGTCGAACTGCGAGCCGTGGCCCCAGCACTCGATTGCGCACCCTTCCACATCCCCTTCGGACAGTGAAATGTCCGCGTGCGAGCAGGTGTCGCCGATGGCGTGGATTTCTCCCATCGAGTCCTTGACGATGGCGACGGGGTAGTCGTCGATGAGGATCCGCAGCGCCTGCTTTACCTGGATGTCGTTGGCGTTACAGACCAGTTCACCCTTGGGTTGTTCACTCATGCGTTCCTGCCTGCCTGTTCAGTTCTCGCTCGCAACGAGCTCGCGCTCAACGGCTTCGGTCAGGCGCTCTTCGAGTGCCGGGACCTTGATCTTCTGGATGATCTCGTTGAGGAACCCGCGAACAACAAGGCGCCGGGCAACATCCTCGGGGATGCCGCGTGCCATGAGGTAGAACAAGTGCTCGTCGTCGAAGCGCCCGGTGGAGCTCGCGTGACCGGCACCCTCGATGAGGCCGGTTTCGATCTCGAGGTTCGGGACCGAGTCCGCACGGCAGCCGTCCGTGAGGACCAGGTTCTGGTTCTTCTCGTACGAGTCGGTGCCAAGGGCCTGCTTCTGGATCAGGACATCGCCCACCCAGACGGTGTGTGCGTCCTTGCCCTGCAGGGCGCCCTTGTAGAGCACGTTGGACTTGCAGTTGGCCACATTGTGGTCAACGAAGGAGCGGTGCTCCAGGTGCTGGCCCGCGTCGGCGAAGTAGAGGCCCAGCAGCTCGGCGTCTGCACCCTCGCCCGAGAACCGGACGTTGGAGTTCAGGCGCACGATGGACCCGCCCAGGGACACGACGATGTGCTTGTACACAGCGTCCTTGCCCACCTGCGCGTCGTGCTGAGCCAGGTGCTTGGCATCGTCTTCCCAGAGCTGGACTGAGATCACGGTGAGCTTGGCGCCCTCGCCGACGATGACTTCCAGGTTGCCGTTGTGGTCAGCGGCACCGGTGTGCTCGAGGATCACCACGCTGCGCGAGTTGGCGCCCGCTTCCAGCACGAAGTGTGCGTTGGAGCGGCGGCCCGCGGCTGCGCCGTGGACCAGGATCCGCAGCGGCTCAGCCGGCTCGGCTTCCGCCGGGATGACCACGTGCAGTGCCTCTTCCGTATTGGCGGAGGCGACGACGGCGGCCCGGTCCGCGGGGACCAGGACGGTTCCGCGGGGCGCGGCGCCAGGAGCCAGCGTTCCGCGGACATAGCCTTCCGGCGCCTCGACCGTGTAACCGGCGGCCGGCACGGGATCGAGATCCGTGGCGGCGTCCGAGAGCAGGTTGGCCAGCCCGCGGACCGGGCTGAAGCGCCATTCCTCCTCGCGGCCCGTGGGCAGCGGGAAGTCGGCGACGTTGAAGCTTGTGAGGCGTTCGGCGCGGGAGGACATCACGGTGACACCGTGATTGTGGCTGTGGTCCACCTTGGCGGCGACCAGCCCCTCGCCTTCCTCGGTGAAGCCTGCGATGGAAGGCGCTCCGATGCGGGCCTTTTCAGTAACAGTTTCGGCAGTCATTAACCGACGGATCCTTCCATCTGGAGTTCAATGAGGCGGTTCAGCTCGAGGGCGTATTCCATCGGCAGCTCGCGGGAAATCGGCTCAATGAAGCCCCGTACGATCATCGCCATGGCTTCGTCTTCACGCATGCCGCGGGACATCAGGTAGAAGAGCTGCTCTTCGGAAACGCGCGAGACGGTTGCCTCGTGACCCAGCTGGACGTCATCTTCGCGGATGTCGATGTACGGGTACGTGTCCGACCGGCTGATCGTGTCCACGAGCAGGGCGTCGCAGCGGACCGTGTTGGCGGAGTGCTTGGCACCTTCACGGATCTGAACCAGGCCGCGGTAGGCGGCACGGCCGCCGCCGCGTGCCACGGACTTGGAGACGATGGAGCTCTTGGTGTTCGGTGCGATGTGCACCATCTTTGAGCCGGTGTCCTGGTGCTGGCCTTCGCCGGCGAACGCGATGGACAGCGTTTCGCCCTTGGCGTGCTCGCCCACAAGGTAGACGGCCGGGTACTTCATGGTGACCTTGGAGCCGATGTTGCCATCAATCCACTCCATGGTGGCGCCCTCTTCGCAGATGGCGCGCTTGGTGACCAGGTTGTACACGTTGTTGGACCAGTTCTGGATGGTCGTGTAGCGGACGCGGGCGCCCTTCTTCACGATGATCTCAACCACGGCGGAGTGCAGCGAATCCGAGGTGTAGATCGGCGCCGTGCAGCCTTCGATGTAGTGGACGTAGGAGTCCTCGTCGGCGATGATCAGCGTGCGCTCGAACTGGCCCATGTTTTCCGTGTTAATGCGGAAGTATGCCTGCAGCGGGATGTCCACGTGGACGCCCTTGGGAACGTACACGAAGGAGCCGCCGGACCATACGGCCGTGTTCAGCGAAGCAAACTTGTTGTCGCCCACGGGGATGATGGTGCCGAAGTACTCCTGGAAGATCTCCGGGTGCTCGCGCAGGGCGGTGTCCGTGTCCAGGAAGATAACGCCCTGGGCTTCGAGGTCCTCGCGGATCTGGTGGTACACAACTTCAGATTCGTACTGCGCTGCCACGCCTGAAACCAGGCGGCTGCGCTCAGCTTCCGGGATGCCCAGCTTCTCGTAGGTGTTCCGGATGTCCTCGGGGAGGTCTTCCCACGTGGCGGCCTGCTTCTCGGTGGAGCGCACGAAGTACTTGATGTTGTCGAAGTCGATGCCGGAGAGGTCTGCACCCCAGGTGGGCATGGGCTTGCGGTCGAAGTACTTAAGGCCCTTCAGGCGGAGGTCCAGCATCCACTCAGGCTCGTTCTTCTTGGCCGAGATGTCCCGGACAACTTCGTCGTTGATGCCACGACGTGCGTTGGCTCCGACATCGTTCTTGTCGGCCCAGCCGTACTCATAGGTGCCGATACCGTGGAGCTCGGGGTTCTTCTCCAGAATCTCCGAAATCACAGTAGTTTCAGCAACCTTATTCTCTGATAGTTGGTCCGTCATCACGGCCTTTCTTGCAGATGGTTGGATACTTCGCCCAGGCTGTCCGTGGTGTGTCCGGGACCGGCAGGCCCCTTCGCGGCCGGACGGCCTGTAGGTATGTGGGTGGTGCAGACGTGCCCGCCGCGTGCCAGGGTGGAGAGCCGGCGCACGTCAACGCCGACAAGCCGGGAAAACAGTTCCGTTTCGACGTCGCAGAATACCGGGAACCTCGTGGCCAGCTGCTGGATGGGGCAATGGCCCTGGCACAGCTGGACGCTGGAGAGCGCAGCCGGGAGTGGCGCTTTGGCTTCAATGGAGGCTGCCGAGGCAACGAACCCGTCACGGCTCAAGGCCGCAGACAGGGCCTGCGCCCGCGCAGTGATATCCGGTCCGGCGGCCTCGATCTCCGGCGCGTAGCGGCGTTCCATGTCGGCAAAGCGCTCGACGGCGAACTCGCGTACGGCGTCGGGCCCGGCAATTTCACCCAGGCGCTGGAGAGCCAGGCCCGCAATGTCCAGGTAATCATCGCCGAGGCGGGACTGGCCCTGCGAGCTCAAGACGTAGCGGCGGGCCGGGCGTCCGGCGCCGGCACCTGCCTTGGCCACGCGCTTGACCTCAATCACACCGCTGCGTGAGAGGTGGTCCAGGTGCCGGCGCACGGCTGCGGGCGTGAAGCCCAGCAGGTCGCCGAGCTCGGCGGCACTGACCGGTCCGTGCTCCAGCACGGCGTTCAGTACGCGGTCACGCGTGCGCTCTTCCGAGTCCGTCGGCGACGCATGCGTTGCAAACGCCGGCTCTGCCCCGGACGCTGCCTCAGGCGCAGCCGTCCCGGGCAGGAACGAACCGGCGGCGCCGTTTGGCGCGGCGGACCCGGTTCGGGGCGCAGACAGTCGAGTGCTCATGGAATACACAACACAATCATGTCGTAATTTACTCCCCCGTACCAGTAAGGCGAGGCTGACCTACGGTCACATCCGGTCGGGGGGGCCGCGTACTACATCGCGTAGAATGCTTTGGTGCGATCTCCCGATTCTCCCGTCCTGTCCATCACGGGACTTATTAAGGACGTTGGCCCGCTGGCCTCCCTTGACGGCAAAATGCTCCGGGTGGTCAGCGGCGTTTCCCTCACCGCCGAGCGCGGCCAGGTCACGGCCCTGCTGGGAGCCAACGGCGCCGGCAAAACCACCACCATCGAGTGTGCGCAGGGACTGCAGCGCCGGTCCGGCGGTGCCGTCTCCCTGCTGGGCCAGGACCCGGACACCGCAGGGGCGTCCCTTCGTTCCCGCGTTGGTGTCATGCTGCAGGATGGCGGGCTGCCGCCGTCGGCCCGTCCCATTCCCCTGCTGAAGCATATCGCCGGAATGTACCAGGATCCATGGCCGGTCGATGAGTTGATCGGACGCCTGGGCATAGACACGTTCAGCCGCACCACAGTGCGGCGCCTTTCCGGCGGCCAGCGGCAGCGGCTCGCCCTTGCAGCGGCCCTGGCGGGAAACCCCGAGGTGCTCTTCCTGGACGAACCGAGTGCGGGGCTGGATCCACAGTCGCGGCAGCTGGTGTTCGAGTTGATTTCCGAACTGCGCGACGCGGGCATGGGAATCGTCCTGACGACCCACCTCATGGACGACGCCCAGCGGCTGGCCGACTACGTGTACATCATCGACGCTGGCCGGAACGTTGCCGAAGGCACAGTGGCACAACTGCTGATGCGGAACCTGAGCACGGACGCCGCCCAGGAACACGTCCGGACCCTTCTCTTCGAGGCGCGTCCCGGCCTGGATTTCACCGGCGTGCTGCCTGCCGCCGTCGACGTCCGGGAAACCCGCGCCGGGAGCTACGCCGCCACCGGAGCGCTGACGCCCGAAGACCTGGCCGCACTGACAGCCTGGTGGGCAGGCCACGGCATTATGCCCGGCTCCATGAGCCTGGAAGCCCGGAGCCTGGAGGACGTATTTTTGGACATCTCGGGAAGGGAGATCCGATGACCCGGGTCCTGGGCAGCGCTCCTGCCCCGCTTCTTCGCCGCATTCTGTTGCAGGGCAAGTACGAAGCGATCACGATGCTGCGCAATGGCGAGCAGCTCATCCTGGCTATCGTCCTGCCCTTGCTGGCCCTGGTGGGGCTGACTGTCACCCCGCTACTGGACGGCCTGGGCGGCACCCGCGTGGACGTGGCCGTACCTGGCATCCTTGCCCTGTGCGCCATGTCCACGGCCTTCACCGGCCAAGGTATTTCCACGGGTTTCGACCGCCGCTACGGGGTGTTGCGGTTCCTGTCCACCACTCCCCTGGGGCGGACCGGCCTGATCGCAGGCAAGATCCTGGCCGTGCTGGCCGTGCTGGTCCTTCAGGTGCTGGTGGTGGGCGCGGTGGCCTTCGCACTCGGCTGGCAGCCGACGGCGGCGGGCTGGGGACCGGCGCTGGTGCTGCTGGTTCTGGGCGCGGCTGCCTTTACTGCCCTGGGGCTTCTGGTCGCAGGTACGGTCCGGCCGGAGGCGACCCTGGCCATTACCAACCTTCTGTGGATCCTCCTTGGCGCGCTGGGCGGCATTGTCCTCCCCGCCGAACGCCTGCCCGGCCCGGCCAGCGAAGTAGTGCACTTCCTGCCTTCCGGGGCGCTGGGCGAGGCGCTGCGGGATGCTTTCCTCGCAGGCACCTTCAATGGAGGCGCCACCCTAGTCCTGCTGCTCTGGACGGCCCTTGCCGGCGCAGCTGCCATCCGTTGGTTCAAGTGGAATTGAGAAAACCGTGAGTACGGCATCGCGCCTCCCCCAGATTCTCGGACGAATGACGTCCAAGCTGCCAGTCACGGTCGACAGGACCGTTCGCAGGCTGGCGGTCCTCTCGCTCATAGGCCAGACGGTGCTCGTCGTGACCGGAGGGGCTGTCCGCCTCACCGCGTCCGGGCTCGGCTGCCCCACGTGGCCCCGCTGCACGGACGCGTCCCTGGTGAACACACCGGAAATGGGCATCCACGGTTTCATCGAATTCGGAAACCGGCTCCTGACCTTCGCTCTGGCCGCCATTGCGGTCCTCATGCTGGTGTACTTGTGGAACCTCCGCAAGGAGCGCAGGGACCTGTTCCTCCTGGCCCTGGGCCTGCTGGCAAGCATCCCGGCGCAGGCCGTCATCGGCGGCATTACCGTGCTCACGCAGCTCAACCCCTGGGTCGTGGGGCTGCACTTCCTTGTCTCGATGGCCCTCGTCGTTATTGCGACAATACTGGTCAACAGGGCGTACGGCCGTGCGGGACGGTTCCCCGCCGTCGTGCTTCCTGCCCTGCCGGGAGCCGCACGGCCGGTGATGGCCGCCGTCGCCATTTTCTCCGCCGTGGCTGTGATCCTCGGGGTGGTGGTTACGGGAGCGGGGCCGCACGCGGGCGACGCCGATGCCCCGAGGAACGGCCTCGACTGGGACCTCTTTTCCCACATCCACGCTGTGCCTGCCTACCTCGTGACCGCCGGGGCGATGTTCGGCGTGTTCCTCGTGTTCCGGGGCCGGATCAACGGTCCGTTCCGCACGGCAGTGCTGCTGCTGCTGGGAGTCACGGTGCTCCAGGCCGCCATCGGTTTCACGCAGTATTACAACGGTATTCCCGCCCTGCTGGTAGGGGCGCACATGCTGGGAGCGGCGCTGCTCATGAGCGCCGCCACGAACGCCGCGGACGTCGCCCGGTTCAGCCCGGTCAAGTAGGGCCGTCCGGCCCGGGCAGCAGGAAATCGGCCGGGCAGCAGGAAGCACGGGAGAAGCACCCCGGCCAGCATTTGGCCGGGGTGCTTCTTTAGCCCGGCCGTAAACCCCACGACGCTCTCTCAGATCCCGCGGGGTTTTTACCGACGCTCTCTCAGATCCCGCGGGGTTTTTACCGACGCTCTCTCACTTCCCGCGGGGTTTTTACCGACGCTCTCTCACTTCCCGCGGGGTTTTTAACGACGCTCTCTCAGATCCCGCGGTGTTTTTACCGACGCTCTCTCAGATCCCGCGGGGTTTTTACCGACGCTCTCTCAGATCCCGCGGGGTTTTTACCGACGCTCTCTCAGATCCCGCGGGGTTCTTACCGACGCTCTCTCACTTTGATGGCATAACAGGACGCTCCCTCATCA
>NZ_JBBLYW010000064.1:0-375 GCF_037911235.1 Arthrobacter oryzae | reverse complement strand
TCCCCGACGCGGAACTCCGTCACGTCCGTGACCCATTTCTGGTTCGGAGCGTCAGCATCAAACTTCCGGTTCAGCAGGTTCGGGGCAATAGCGCCCTGCTCGCCTTGGTAAGAGTTATAGCGCTTCCTCCGCCGGACCTTGCAGAACAGCTGTAGTGAGCGCATAAGTTTCAGCACGGTCTTCTTCGCGACCGCCCAGCCCTGCCTGGCAAGTTCACTATGGATGCGCCGGTGCCCGTAGCGGCTATGGTTTTTCGTGAAGATCTCCGTGACTGCAGCCTGGAGTGCTTCCTTCGGGTCGGGAGCCCGAAGCCGGGCCTGGTGGTAGAAGAACGTCGACCGGGCCAGGCCCGCGACCAGCAGCAGGACCGGGAGA
>NZ_JBBLYW010000063.1:0-110026 GCF_037911235.1 Arthrobacter oryzae | reverse complement strand
CAGCCTCTTTTCATCTTTGAATGTCTGGGCTCTAAGTTTTCATATTGTGAGAAAACATTCTTGCCATTCGAGATTATGTAGAAGGGGGCGCGTGGTCAAGGCGACTGCGGGGCACTAACGCGCGGAGCGGTAGCAGCGGCCCTCCGGACGGATTGTGACAGCCCGCCGCAACGCAACTTCCTTGACCGTGAGGTGATCCAGGTCATAGAGTTATTTCACTCCTCAAAACCTTATTTCCACTTTGTGGAAGAACGCTTCGGAAGTGCGAACTTCCGCCCTTACCCGTCCCCTAGAACTGGAGATCCAGATGCAGACGACCCCATCAGTCGGCGTCGAAACGGCTCCCGGCCCGACAGCGTTGTCGAGCCAGCCGGTCCACCCCGCAACGGGCATCGACGCCCTGTGCGAAACAGCGAGCGCCGCATCCGGGCGCACCATCAGCCCCAGGCTCTACAACATCGACCTTGCCCCGACGAAGCGGGAAGGCCGCCGCTGGACGAGCTACAGCATCTTCACCCTGTGGGCCAACGACGTCCACAGCCTCGGAAACTACGCCTTCGCCATCGGGCTCTTCGCCCTGGGCCTCGGCGGCTGGCAGATCCTCCTGGCCCTCGGCGTGGGCGCCATCCTGCTGTTCGCCTTGCTGAGCTTCTCGGGTTTCATGGGCGTCAAGACCGGTGTGCCGTTCCCCGTCATGAGCCGGATCAGCTTCGGCATCAGGGGAGCCCAGATTGCCAGCCTCCTGCGCGGCGCCGTTGCGGTGGCCTGGTTCGGCATCCAGACCTACCTGGCGTCGGTGGTGCTCCGCGTCATGCTCGTGGCCATGGTCCCTTCACTGCGCGAGCTGGACACCAATTCCGTCCTTGGCCTCTCCACGCTGGGCTGGGCTTCCTTTGTGTTCCTCTGGATCGTCCAGCTGGTCATCGTCAGCTTCGGCATGGAAATGATCCGCAAGTATGAAGCGTTTGCGGGCCCCGTCATCCTGGTGACGATGGCGGCCATTGCCATCTGGATCTTCGTGGAAGCCGGCGGCTCCATTGCCTGGGCTTCGGACAACGCCCTTGAAGGCGCGGAGATGTGGCGCACGATTTTCGCCGGCGGTGCGCTCTGGGTGGCCATCTACGGAACCTTCGTCCTGAACTTTTGCGACTTCACCCGGTCCGCCGTCTCCAAGAAGGCAGTGGTGCGCGGCAACTTCTGGGGCATTCCCATCAACATGCTCCTCTTCGGCGCCATCGTCGTGGTCATGGCCGGCGGACAGTTCAAGATCAACGGCACGGTCATCCAGAGCCCCTCCGACATCGTCCAGACTATTCCGAATACGCTGTTCCTCGTCCTGGCCTGCCTCGCGCTGCTCATCCTGACCATCGCCGTGAACCTGATGGCCAACTTTGTGGCCCCCGTCTACGCCCTGACCAACCTGTTCCCGAAGCACCTGAACTTCCGGAAGGCGGCCTGGGTCAGCGGCACCATCGGACTGATCATCCTGCCGTGGAACATGTACAACAATCCGCTGGTGATCGTGTACTTCCTGGGCGGCCTCGGGGCCCTGCTTGGCCCGCTGTTCGGCGTCGTGATGGCCGACTACTGGCTGCTGCGCCGCGGCCGGGTCAACGTGCTTGAGCTGTACACGGAAGATCCTGCCGGAGCGTACTTCTACAAGAAGGGCTTCAACCCCCGGGCGATCATCGCCATGGTCCCGGCAGCCGCCGTCGCGCTCCTGATAGCGTTCGTTCCGGCGCTGGAGGCTGCCGCCCCGTTCGCGTGGTTCTTCGCGGCCGGCATCGCCGCGGTGGTGTACTACTTCATCGCGGACCGCTCGCAGCGGCTGGAAGACGTCGACGGCGAGGCCATCGCCGTGGCGAGCACACACTGACCAGTACAGCTGACCATCCCGCGCCGACCGCCCCCGTCCAGCACTAACCGGAAGACCCCGCCATGCGCATCCTTGTCGCCAACGTGAACACCACCCAGTCCATGACCGATTCCATCGCCGCCCAGGCGCGGTCCGCTGCCGCGCCCGGGACCGAGATCATCGGGATCACGCCGCGCTTCGGCGCGGACTCCTGCGAGGGGAACTTTGAAAGCTATCTCGCGGCGATCGCCGTCATGGACGCCGTGGTGAACTACCCGGAACAGTTCGACGCCGTCATCCAGGCCGGGTACGGCGAGCACGGACGCGAGGGACTGCAGGAGCTCCTGGACGTTCCCGTCGTCGACATCACCGAGGCGGCAGCCTCCACCGCGATGTTCCTTGGCCACAAATATTCGGTGGTCACCACCCTGGACCGTGCGGTTCCGCTGATCGAGGACCGGCTGAAGCTGGCCGGTCTCGATGTGCGGTGCGCGTCGGTGCGGGCCAGTGGCATGGCCGTCCTGGAGCTGGAGGAGGAACCGGAACGGGCCGTCGAAGCGATCATCGAACAGTCGCTGATCGCCGTCCGTGACGACAAAGCCGAGGTCATTGTCCTGGGCTGCGGCGGGATGGCGGGCTTGGACGAGGAAATCCGCCGGCGTGCGGGTGTCCCGGTGGTGGATGGGGTGGCGGCGGCCGTGACCATCGCTGAATCCCTGGTGCGGCTGGGGCTGTCCACATCCAAAGTCCGGACGTATGCCAGCCCGCGGCCCAAGTCCGTCGTAGGCTGGCCCATAACCGCAGCGGACGTGCCTGCGGCGCCGTAGCCGGGGCCCTGACAGCCGGCCACCAACAAGGAGCAACGAATGACTGCAACCCACCGGCCTGTACCACCCCACCGGCCGGGGCCGGTCGCCGTCGTGACCGGCGCGGGTTCCGGGATCGGCCGGGCAGTGGCGCGGCTCATGCTTGCCGAAGGCTACCGCGTGGTGCTGGCCGGCCGCCGTGAGGAGCCGCTGCTGGAGTCCGCGGCGGGCCACCGCCAGGCGCTGACGGTGCCTTGCGATGTCTCGGTGCCCGACGACGTCGAGCGGCTTTTCGGTGCAGCCCTCCAGAGATGGGGGAGAGTGGATGTCCTGTTCAACAACGCCGGTGTGTTCGGCCCGGCGGCGTCGGTGGATGAGATCAGTGTGGCCGACTGGGACGCGGTGGTGGCGGTGAACCTCACCGGTTCCATGCTGTGCGCAGCGGCTGCCGTGCGAGCGATGAAATCCCAGGAGCCGCAGGGCGGACGCATCATCAACAACGGGTCCATCTCCGCGCATTCGCCGCGGCCGCGGACAGTCGCGTACACGGTGACCAAGCACGCCATGACGGGGCTGACCAAGAGCATCGAACTGGACGGCCGGGAGTTCGGCATCACATGCGGCCAAATCGACATCGGCAACACAGCCACGGACATCATGGGCACCATCGGCGTCGACTCCGGCGCCCTGCAGGCTGACGGCAGCCGCCGGGTGGAGCCGACGTTCCCGGTGCAGGACGCCGCCCGCGCGGTGCTTCTGATGGCAGGCATGCCGCCCACGGCCAGCGTCGGCTCCGTGGTGATCACGGCTGCCGGCATGCCGTTCATCGGCCGGGGCTAAGGTTTTTCTTGGAGCGGCTGAGGCCGGCTTAGCTACAGCGGCAGGAGCTCCGACAAGTCCGCCCGGAGCCCTGACGCTGCGACCTTCCCGGATGTGACGGCGTCGGACCAGCTCAGCTGTCCGGTGACCATCGCCAGCCAGGTCGCGGCGTCGCACTCAATCACGTTCGGGGGAGTGCCCCGCGTGTGGCGTGGCCCCTCAACGCACTGCGTGACGCCGAACGGCGGGACGCGCACCTCCACGGAGTTGCCCGGCGCCCTCGCCGTGACCTCCTCCAGCGTGTAGCGCACCGCCGTGGCGGTCACCGCACGCGGAACGCCGTGCGCCGGAACACCCGACGCCTGGCCGGCGGATTCCTGCCACGCCGCGAGTGCCGCGCGGCCTTCCTCAATGCCGATACGACGGCGCGCTATAGCCATGCGGCAGGCCTCTCCTTCTGGACGAAAATCTCAGTAATTACGTGCAGGCCACCCGGGTGCTCCGGGCGGAAACACGGGTAGTCACGAAGTGAATTAGGGTACCGCGATTGCTGGCGCAGCCGGAACCGGGACAGGCATGCTCGTTAAAAGGCTCATCGCAGAGTCGGCAGCAGTGAACAGCCCAAACCCCCGCTGCAGGGGTGTTACGCAAGGGCGTCCGCTACCGATTCCTGGTGGCGGATCGGAGAGGCGCAGACCACGAACAGCGCCGGTTGCTCCTTCACTGACATCCACTACAGCGAAGGACCCTCATGCCACTTCTTCTTTTAGTCCACGACGGCGCGTTTCGCAGCCTGAGCCTGACGGGTAGCAACTTCAGCGAATTCTATGCCGAGATTTCGCCCTATTTTCCCCTCGCCGTCGCCGGCGTTATCGTCTGGGGCCTGTGGCTTTACCGTTTCATCCTCTCCCATCGGGCCGGTCCGATCGTGACAGGCTTTCAGGCCTCGACCTCCGTAGTGGTTCCCTCTTTCCATGAGGACCCCGACATCCTGATGAGCGCTT
This sequence comes from Arthrobacter oryzae, assembly GCF_037911235.1. Classification (GTDB taxonomy): domain Bacteria; phylum Actinomycetota; class Actinomycetes; order Actinomycetales; family Micrococcaceae; genus Arthrobacter; species Arthrobacter oryzae_E. The sequence continues at coordinate 105,542 of NZ_JBBLYW010000063.1, read as the reverse complement.
TGGAATCCTGGCGGCAGCAGAAACCGGACGAGATCATTATTGTCCTGGACATCGAGGACCTGAATGCCTACCAGCGGATCACGGCGCTGGGGGACCCTTCCATCCGTCCTGTCCTCTTCCATCATGTGGGCAAACGATCGGCACTGGGCGTGGGCATGCGGATGGCAAGGTTCGACGTCCTGGTGCTGACTGACTCGGACACGTGGTGGGAGCCTGGCCTGCTGGCCAACGTGCAGATGCCCTTTGAGGACCCTGCCGTGGGTGCAGTTGGGACACACCAGACCGTCTATCAGCGGGACAGCAGCATCTGGCGGCGCATCGCCGACTGGCTAGTCAACGTTCGATACCTGGACTACGTCCCCGCCATGGGCCGGGCCGGTGCCGTGCCCTGCATTTCGGGGCGCACAGCCGTCTACCGGCGAAGCGCAGTGATGGGCGTGATCGAACACTTGGAGAACGAATTCTTCATGGGTAGGCGCTGCATCTCCGGTGATGACGGCCGGCTTACCTGGCTGGTGCTGGCATCGGGGTACAAGACCGTCCATCAGTCATCAGCCCGGGCGTTGTCCATGTTCCCTGCCAGTTTCCGTGCGTTCATGAAGCAGCGGATCCGCTGGAGCCGCAATTCCTACCGGTGCTACCTCACCGCGATCGCCAAGGGGTGGCTGTGGCGGGTTCCATTCGTGACGAAGGTTACCGTCCTCCAGATCGTCCTGACGCCGGTCACCATGGGATTGACTATGTCCTACCTGATCTTCCACCGGCTCGACCCGACGCCCTTCGGCGTGGCCGCCGCTGTGTGTTGGCTCCTTCTGGGCCGTGGCATCCGTGGCATCTCCCATCTGCGCCGGCACCCGAAGGACATCCTGATACTCCCGATCCTGGCGGTCACTGTCATTCTGGTGGCGCTTCCCATCAAGCTTTACGCTTTCGCCACGATGAACAAGCAGGGCTGGCTCACCCGCCATGCTGACCAGATAGGCGGCGACGGGCAGGATGCGCGCAGCCTCAACACCGGGGAAGTGGCTGCATGAGGGCGGGCCGGGCGATTGCCGTGGCCGGGCTGACTGCCGCACTGGCCACGGCAGGGTTCATCTATGCGGGGAACATCGGCAACCGTGAAACCGCGGACGCACTGGGCCGCAACGAGATAGCGGGCAACGGCAACGTCCAGGGCGTGCTGTATCCGGGAAACCCTGCCAGTGAAGCGCGCCTGGTGCAGCAGGAAGACGAACGGCTGGTCTATGTCCGGACCGTGGCTTCCGCGGCCCGCTGGCGTGTTGAAGGACTGGAGGGTCCGTACCGCCTCAGGACAGGTGCCGGCTACACGCTGGTTCTGCCGGCCCGGAGCGCGGAATACACGGTGGCGGACCTGCTGGCTCTTGCTCCCAGCGCTTTCCGCAGCCAGGACGACGGGTCCTACCTCCTGTCCGAAAGCGTTGCCGTTCTGGCCGGGGCTTCGCTGTCACTGGCCTCCCCCGATCCTGCCAAAGAACTGGACCTTCGGCTGGAAAGCGGAGCGCAGGGCTTTGTCTCAGTAGTTACGCTGGGCGGATCCCTCACGTTGGGCGGATCCGAAGCCTCAAAGGTCTCCGTCACCAGCTGGGACAGCGCCACGGGGGGACCGGACACGACCACCGTGGACGGCCGGGCTTATATCCGCGTCATCGGCGGCCACGCTTCGTTTGCCCACTCGGACGTCTCCAATCTGGGTTTCTGGAGTGGAAACACGGGAGGACTCTCCCTAACGGGGACGGATGCCGTGGGGACCTTCAACGATGGAGTTCCGGCCCCGTCACAGACGCCGGCGGCCGACGGCGGTGCCCGGCTCCTGCCGGAACCCGAGCTGGCTACGCTCACCGGGGCGTCGGCCCAGGACTACAGCATTGTGACGGCGGGGATCAACAACCTCCGCGTGACGGACAATGCCTACGGCCTGTTCATCACCAATGCAAGGGATGTGGTCATCAGGGACACCGTCATTGCCGAAAGCCTGGTGGATGGCCTGGTGTTGCACCGGTTTGTCTCGGATACCGCCATCACCGGGACCACGTCCTCCGGAAACGCCGTGGACGGGTTCAGCGTGGGGCGGTCCACCGTACGCATCAGCTTTGAGGGCATCCAAGCCCGGGAGAACGGCCGTAACGGCCTGTCCGTTGACGGCAGACCACTGGCCGACGGGCCCAACGCCGTCGGAACGGCGGTTGACGCTTACGGCGGCAGCCAGGTCAGCGGGGGATCGTTTGAGAAGAACGCCCGCTACGGGATCGAGGTCACAGGGGGATCAGGCCTGACTATCCGCAACAACAGGGTGGCCCGGAACGAAATGGGAATCGTGGCAGCGGACGGCGCCAAGGGAGTCGTCATTGCCAACAACACCCTGCTGGACCAGGCAAGGCAATCCATTGCCGTACGGGGAGCGGGATCCGCGGCCAAGGTCAACGGCAACGCGATCATCGGCGGCGACACCGGCATCTACGTCAGGGACGCTGCGGCCGACGTCCAAGAAAACACCCTGAACAACATCTCCAACCACGGCATTACCCTGTTGGGAGATGTCAGCAAGACGAGCGTCGCCGGCAACCTCCTGGCAGGAAACGGCCCAACGGCAATCTGGAGCGAGTCATCGTCGGGCGCCCGGCTGGGAGAAAACGAGACTCTTGCGTGGGTTCCGGCCTTCACGGTGGAAAGGGTGGTCAAGTCGGTGTTCCAGCCGCTCACGTTCATCTGGTTCCTTCTGGGGGCCCTGTTGCTGGTAACCGCCGTGGCACGCGGAAAGAACGCCGAGCGCGTCCTGCGGAGCCCCTATGCCGATTACGTCCCGCTGACTTCATTGAGCAGGGGAGTGGTGACGTATGACGACGTGAGGCAACCGCAATGACGGGCCGCCAGCTGAAGCCCGCAGTCTGGATCACCTTTGTCACGGTGCTGGTTGCCGCCCTCGTGGGGGTCTATGCGGTGATCAGTTTCCAGGACGCCGCGCCGAAAATCGAGGCTTCACCGTCCGCCTCGCAGCCCGGCGGTGCCTCGCAGCCCGGCGACGGGGCCTCCGCCGGCGACGGGGCCTCGGCCGGCGACGGGGCCTCGGCCGGCAGCGGCGGGTCGGTGGGAACTCCTCCGCGTTGTCCTGACGCCACAGTCACCGTCACGACGGCGGCGGAACTGACCGCGGCCCTGGCAGCTCCGCGCCCGGGCACTGTGATCTCCCTTGCCGACGGCGTGTACGTCGGCAACTTCGCAGTTACCGGCACTGCCACCCAGCAGCAGCCCATCACGTTGTGCGGGGGGAAAGGCGCCGTGCTCGACGGCGGGGGCACGAATGACGGCTATGTACTCCACCTGGACCGGGCCTCGTACTGGGTCGTGCAGGGTTTCACCGTCCGGAACGGGCAGAAAGGGGTGATGTTGGATGAGACCACACGCTCGGTCATCCAGGACCTGACGGTTGAGGACGTGGGCGACGAAGCAATCCATTTGCGCAGGTTCAGCTCGGACAACCGCGTCCTGGCCAACACTATCCGGGGCGCCGGGCTGAGGAAACCCAAGTTCGGCGAGGGGATCTACATCGGATCGGCGCAGAGCAACTGGTGCGATATCAGCGCCTGCGAGCCGGACAAAAGCGACCGCAACGAAATCAGCGGAAACAGCATTTCAGACACCACAGCGGAGAACATCGACATCAAGGAGGGCACGTCGTCGGGTTTCCTGCTCGATAACTCCTTCGACGGCTCCGGCATCAGCGAAGCCGACTCCTGGGTGGACGTAAAAGGCAAGGGCTGGCGGATAGAAAGGAACACCGGAAAGAACTCACCCCTGGATGGGTTCCAGACCCACGAAATCGTGGACGGCTGGGGCACCGGGAACGTGTTCCGGGCCAACACCGCGGAAGTCAACGGGCCGGGCCTCGGGTACTCCCTGAAGCCGGCGCGGGAGAACGTCGTCGAGTGCAGCAACAGTGCCTCAAAGGCAGGGCAGGGACTTTCGAACGTCCCGTGCACTCCAGAGGCGAAATAGGGCCGGCGGAAAGCCGGCTATTCCTGCTCCATTTTCCCTTCGAGACGGAACGAGAAGCCAATGAACACCCCTGATCCTTCCTCTAACGCGCCCAAAATCACGGTGATCGGCACCGGCTACCTCGGCGCAACGCACGCAATATGCATGGCAATCATGGGCTTTGACGTCATGGGCTTCGACGTCGACCACCGCAAGATAGGCCAGCTCCGGGCGGGCCAGGTGCCGTTCTATGAACCTGGCCTGCCGGAGAAGCTCCGGGAGGCACTCGCTTCCGGCCGCCTCACGTTCACCACCAGCCTTGACGAGGTGGCCGAATTCGGCGACGTCCACTTCATCTGCGTAGGCACACCCCAGGCCGCCAACTCCTTCGCCGCCAATGTCAGCTATGTCGAGTCGGCCTTCATGGGTTTGGCAGCGCGCATTAGCCGCAAGGCACTTCTGGTGGGGAAATCCACTGTGCCGATCGGGACCGCTCAGCGGCTCACCTCCATGGTTTCTGAGACGTCGTCTTTGGGCGCGGAACTCGAAGTAGCGTGGAACCCTGAATTCCTCCGGGAGGGTTTTGCGGTCCAGGACACCCTGCACCCGGACCGCCTGGTGTTCGGGGTGACTTCCGCCTGGGCTGAGCACACACTTCGGCGTGCGTTCAGGCCACTGCTCGACGCCGGGACGCCCCTGATCGTCGCAGACCTCGCCACGGCCGAACTGGTGAAGGTGGCAGCCAATTCCTTCCTGGCCACCAAGATCTCTTTCATCAACGCCATGGCGGAGGTATGCGAGGCCACCTCCGCAGATGTCAGCCTCCTGGCATCCGCCCTCAGCCTGGACGACCGGATCGGGGGCAGGTTCCTCAAGCCCGGTCTTGGCTTCGGGGGCGGTTGCCTGCCCAAGGACATCCGCGCATTCAAACATCGCGCTGAAGAGCTCGGGGTGGGGCAGGCGGTCAGCTTCCTGGGCGAAGTGGATTCCATTAACAACAGGCGGCGGATCCGAACCGTGGATCTTGTGCGGGAGCTCGCCGGCGGAAACCTCGCCGGCGTGAGGGTGGCAGCCCTTGGGGCGGCCTTTAAGCCCGATTCCGACGACGTCCGGGACGCCCCCGCCCTGGACGTGGCGCGGATGCTCTACCTCGAAGGCGCCATAGTCACGGTGTACGACCCTGAAGCGAATGCCAATGCCCACCGCCTGTACCCGGACCTGAACTATGTAGACAGCCTGGCGGCGGCAGTGGAGCAGGCAGACGTGGTGGCACTTCTGACCGAATGGAAGGAGTTCCGCATTGCCGACCCCGATTACCTGGGCGGGCTGGTGCGGCACCGACGCGTAGTGGACGGCAGGCATGCCCTTGACGCGCATCTGTACACATCGAAGGGCTGGGAATACCGGGCCCTCGGCCGGCCCTGCCAGCCGGGCAGGCCCGCAGGCGGTGCCCCGAGCCGGACGGAATCGCCCAGCGAGGCACCAGGACTGCCCCGCTAGGAAAGCCCCTGGGGTGGCGACCCTGAGGGAGAGGGAGAGGGAGAGGGAGCCGGCCCGGGCGTCGGTCTCATGGCATGTTGGTCAAGCCCAGGCCGGCTTTGCTCTCGTGGCGGGCAATGACAGTCCGGAGGCCGCCGGACTGGACCCATACCTCAAAGCCCGGTACGCCGGCCAGGACTGTGTTGTTGGAAAAGGCGTTGTCCATGCCCCAACCGTCGAGCACACTGTGGACTTGAAAGGCGTCCCTCCTGGCAACGGACCCGGCGTTGCCTTCCACGGAATACCGGTTTCCTTTGATATCCACCCAGGAATCGGCGGAGTTGCTCCCGGAGTATCCGGCGTCGTAAAAGACGTTGCCCCGGACCAGGCCGTCGGACGTGCCCTCTTTGGCGTCCACGCCCTCGGCGGCCGTCCGGAAGATCGTGTTGTTCAGGATGTGCACGCGGTCCGAGCGGTCCGGCTCCTCGGCTGATCCCATGACGGTTTTCCAGCTGCTTTTAGCGCTTCCGATGTAGACGCCCTCGCCGCAGCCCGGGCGGTCGAGCCCTGTGTCGTGGAGCTGCGAGTTCCGGAGGATGCAGTCGCTGCTGTTCCTTCGGAAGTGCACCGCTTCGCTTCCTATGCCGCCTACGTCCACATTGCTGATGACAGTGTGGGTGCTTCCGTCCAGGACGATTCCTTTTGCCGCTCCGGACACGGACAGCCCGGAGATCTTCCAGTAGCTTCCCGTGACGTGAAGCCCGTAGCCGCTGCGGAGGGATCCCGGGCTGAGGACAGCAGCCCGCGAGCCGGCCAGGGTGATGGGGGCGGAAGCGTTTCCGGATGCGGCCGCCACGAACCTGCCCACGTACAACCCGTCGCGCAAGTGGATGGTCAACCCAGGGGTGGCAGCCCGCAGCGCAGCCGTCAGCTCAGCAGGGCTTGCGATGAACTGTACGGCCACGGGCCCGGGGGGTTCAGTCCAGCAGCGCCGAGACGGCGTGGCCCAGCCGGATCTTACCCACAGGGCGGCCGCCGCCGAGGACCGGTTCCACCACTTTTTCCAGGACGCTGGATACTCCCGGGATGTCCACGGCGCCGGAGGCGGCAAGCAGGGTGAGGCCCACCAGGGTGGTGGCGCGCAGGTTTCCGTCCAGCACCTTGATGGCCACGGAAACCCCGGTGGTGGTGGCCATGGCCAGGACGCCCTCGGCACCGATCTTGGCGATGATCTCCAGTTCGTCCATCACGATGGTGTTGGGTTCGCCCTTGCCCTGGACGGCCCACGGGTAGTCGAGCATGGACGTGGCGATGGTGGCAGCGCGGGCATTGGAGTTCTTGTCCCCGGGGGCCTTCGCCAGCCGCGAGTACGCCCGTGCCAGTCCGGTCAGGGAGATGGCCGCCACCGGGGCGCCGCAGCCGTCGATGCCCAGGTGCGCGATCGGCTCGCCGGAGTACTCCTCGATTGCCGACCGGACGCGTTGCTGCAGCGGGTGGTTGGGTTCAAGGTAGCTGTGGGTGTCCCAGCCGTTCTCCGTGCAGGCCCAGAGGAATGCTGCGTGCTTGCCCGAGCAGTTGAACGCGAGTTTGGACCTGCCCTGTTCGGACCGGATGAGCCAGTGGCGGGCGTTCTCGTCCTGCGGCCAGGCCGTGGGGCACTGCAGCTGCTCTTCCTTGACTCCCGCGGCCTTCAGCATCCCCTCCACCACGTCCATATGATCCAGGGACCCGGTGTGGCTGGCGCAGGCGAGGGCCACCTGTGCGCCGCGCAGGGGGACGCCGGCCTGCATGGCCGCCAATGCCTGGAGAGGCTTCAGCGCCGAGCGGGCGTAGATGGGGGTGGTGATGTCGCCGAGCTGCGTGACCACCGTTCCGTCGGCGGCAAGAACCACGGCCGAGCCGATGTGCCGGGATTCAACGAAACCGCTTCGTTCCACGACTGCCAGTTCGACGGCGGACTCCACTGTGAATGTGGCATGCGGATTTTCTGGCATGGCTAAAGTCTATGGTGCCGTTGCCGGAAACCCGGGAAATCCGGGGACATCGGCCGGGCTATCCCACGGTCACCATGACCGACTGCCAGCCGGAAGCGCCGTCAGGTACGGGATCGGCCCGCTTGTCCGTCTGGACCTCGCCGGTACCGTCCGTGGCACGGGCCTTAATGTAGTGCGGACCCGGCGTGGCGTCCCATTCGAAGGACCACTGGCGCCACGTCACCACGGAGGCCTCTGCGGACAGGACGGCCTCGGTCCAGGGGCCGTCGTCGATCTGCACTTCCACTTTGGTGATGCCGCGTGTCTGCGCCCAGGCCGTGCCGCCGATTGCCACCTTCCCGGCGGGGACCTGCGCGAAGGACTTGGGCACCTCCACCCGCGCCATCGTCTTGATGGGACCGCGCTCGGACCAGCCCCGGTCGGTCCAGTACGCCTTGCTGTCCGCGAAACGGGTGACTTCGAGGTCGACCACCCACTTGGTCGCGGAGACGAAGCCGTACAGGCCCGGGACCACCATGCGCACGGGGTACCCGTGTTCCAGCGGCAGCGGCTCGCCGTTCATGCCGATCGCCAGCATGGCATCCCGGTCGTCCTGCAGCACTTCGAGCGGAGTCGAGGCGCTGAAGCCGTCCTCGGACGTGGACAGCACCATGTCGGCGCCGTCCTTGGGGCGCGCCATCTTGAGGACCTCGCGCAGGGGAAAGCCCAGCCATTTGGCGTTGCCGGCGAGGTTTCCGCCGACGGGGTTCGACACGCAGGTGAGGGTCACGTGGGACTCGATCAGTTCGGCGTCGAGCAGGTCCTGGAACGTGAGGGTGACTTCCTGTTCCACCAGGCCGTGGACGCGGAGTTCCCATTCCTCGGCGTTGATCTCCGGCACGCTCAGGGCGGTGTCGATCCGGTAGAACTCGTTGTTGGGGGTGAGCCACGGCGTGACTCCCGGGGCGGCGGACTGCACGCCCGCCGGGACAGCGGGGGCTGCCTTGGCCGGCGAAGGCAGCTGGAGCGATTCGCGGGCCTGGGCAATGTTGCTCCGGGCAGTGCTGAGCAGGCGTCCGCCGGTGGCCGCAATGGCAGCAGCTACCGCAGTGATCCCGCTGGCGGCGAAGAAGCCGCGTCGCGTGGTGGCGGGGCGCCCGCTGTCCTCGGCCGCCACGTCCGCGGCAACACCGGGCCAGGGGCGCATCCGCCACAGCCGCTTCGTCAGCAGGCGCAGCACCACCAGACCGGCTGCAGTGCCGATGAGCGAGGGGATGGCGTCCAGCGGCTCCACACCGGCGCGCGTGACCACACTGGCAACGATGACGGCGCCCATCAGGAGCACCCCGGCAACGCCCAGCGCCCACTTCCGGTACGCCACCACTCCCAGCACACACGCAAGCAGGAAAATGGTCAGCCCCATGCCTGCAAACAATGCCGCCTTGTCATTGGTGCCGAAGGTGGCGATGGCAAAGTCCTTCAGCCACGGCGGCGTGAAGTCGATGAACGTGGAGCCGAGGGCGATGAGCGGCGTTGCCCGCGCGGTGAAGAACGCGCCGGTCAGTTCCGCAACGGAAAGTACGATGGCGGCCGCGGCCACGCCTGCCAGCGCCGCCAGCGCGGCGGGACCCTTGAGCCAGTTCGTGAGCTTCTTCATGCCGGTGCTTCGTAACTGCCGGCGTTAAGGATTGACGGAGGCAGGACACGGCTTAGGACCGGGCCCGGTGCACAAAGTACCCTTGGAGACTGTGAAGGTACTCGTCATTGGCCCTGGTGGCCGCGAACACGCCATTGTCCGCTCCCTGCTTGCAGACCCCAACGTTTCCGAAGTCCACGCGGCTCCGGGCAACGCGGGCATCGGCAAACTGGTCCCCACCCACAACATTGACGGCAATGATCCGGACGCCGTAGCGGCCCTTGCCACCAAGCTGACGGTGGACCTGGTAGTGGTTGGCCCCGAAGCGCCCCTGGCCGCAGGGGTTTCCGACGCCGTCCGCGCAGCCGGGATCCCCGTCTTCGGACCCAGCAAGGCGGCCGCCCAGCTCGAGGCGTCGAAGGCCTTCGCGAAGCAGGTCATGGCGGAGGCCGGCGTGCCCACCGCCATGGCGCGGGTCGCGAGCACCGCCGAGGAAGCCGCGGACGCGCTGGATACCTTCGGCGCCCCTTACGTGGTCAAGGACGACGGCCTCGCTGCCGGGAAGGGCGTGGTGGTCACCAACAACCGGGACGAAGCCCTGGCCCACGCGCAGACCTGCTTCGACGCCGGCGGCTCCGTGGTGATCGAGGAGTTCCTGGACGGTCCTGAGGTTTCCGTGTTTGTGCTGTGCGACGGCCGCAACACCGTGGCGCTCTCGCCGGCGCAGGACTTCAAGCGCATCTTCGACAACGACGAAGGCCCCAACACCGGCGGAATGGGCGCGTACACCCCGCTGGAGTGGGCCCCGGAAGGCCTGGTTCAGGAGGTCATCGACCGTGTGGCCCAGCCCACTGTCAATGAGATGGCACATCGCGGCACCCCGTTCGTCGGCGTGCTGTTCGTGGGCCTTGCCCTGACCTCGCGCGGCACCCGCGTCATCGAGTTCAATGTCCGCTTCGGCGATCCTGAAACCCAGGCCGTGCTGGCCCGGCTCAAGACCCCGCTCGGCTCGCTGCTGCTGGCGGCCGCCAAGGGCGAACTGGACAAGGCGGAAGAGCTGCGCTGGTCCAAGGACACCGCGGTCGCCGTCGTCGTCGCCTCCGAAAACTACCCCGACACCCCGCGCACCGGCGACCGCATCCGCGGGCTCAAGAAGGTGGACGAGCTGGAGGGCGTGCACGTCATCCACGCAGGCACCAAGCTGGACGAGGAAGGCAAAGTGGTCTCCGCCGGCGGCCGCGTCCTCGCCGTGGTGGCGCTGGGAACCGACCTCGTGGAGGCCCGCGAACGGGCGTACGACGGCGTGGAGCTGGTGCAGCTTGAAGGCGGACAGTTCCGTACGGACATCGGGCGCAAGGCGGCCCGCGGCGAAATCAAGGTGGCCAACACCACGGGGTCAGCCACCGGATCGCTGCCTGTGACGAAGACGAAGGCATAGCATGACTGAGAATTCCCCCCTTGAGGCGGCCCCCAAGGCAGGCCTGGACACCGCGACGCTGAATCTACCCGGCTGGCGTCATGTGTACTCCGGGAAGGTCCGGGACCTCTACGTTCCCGCGGACCAGTCCCTCGTGGCGCAGTTCGGCCAGGAGTGCGTCCTGGTGGTCGCCAGTGACCGCATCAGCGCCTACGACCACGTGCTTTCCAGCGAGATCCCGGACAAGGGCCGCATCCTCACCCAGCTGAGCCTGTGGTGGTTCGATCAGCTGGACGTCGAACACCACGTGCTGGCATCCACCGTGGAGGACGGGGTGCCGGCAGCAGTCGAGGGCCGCGCCATGATCTGCAAGAAGCTGGACATGTTCCCGGTGGAATGCATCGCCCGCGGCTACCTCACCGGCTCCGGGCTCCTGGAATACCAGCAGTCCGGGACCGTGTGCAGCATCCCGCTGCCGGAGGGCCTGGTGGACGGTTCGCGCCTGGACGAAGCCATCTTCACCCCGTCCGCCAAGGCTGAGGTGGGGGAGCACGACGAAAACATCACCTACGACGCCGTCGTGGCTCTGGTAGGCGAGGACGTTGCCGCCCGGTTGCGCGAGCTGACGCTCAAGATCTACACCACCGCCGAGGAAATCGCCCGCGGACGCGGCATCATCCTGGCGGACACCAAAGTGGAGTTCGGCTTTGACGTGGCCACCGGCGTCATCACCCTGGGTGATGAAGTGCTCACCCCGGACTCGTCACGATTCTGGGACGCCGCCACGTATGAGCCGGGCAGGTCCCAGCCGTCCTATGACAAACAGTACGTACGCGACTGGCTGACGTCCGCAGAGTCCGGTTGGGACCGGGCTTCGGACACACCGCCGCCGGCACTGCCGGAGGACGTGGTGCGCCGCACGCGCGGCCGCTACGTTGAAGCCTACGAAAAGCTCACCGGCTTGAAGTTCGCTTAGCTGGCCTCCGCCGCGGCCTTGGCCGCGGCGGCGCGCCGCTGGGCTAGCTTGATCTCCAGCACGGCGTCCATGGCCTGCTGGACGCGGTCGGAAGCACCGGCGGCGCTGAATTCCTGCTGCGCTTCTTCGAGGAGCACCAGGGCTTCGTCGGATTCCCCGGCGGCCTTGAGCGATTTCCCCAGCAGGAGTGAGACTTCGCCTGCCGTGTGGCGGGCGAGGGCCTTCCGCTCCGCGTGGATCTCGCGGAGCTTGTCCACCGCGGCAGGGATGTCGCCGGTGAGGTAGAGCCAGCGCGCGCGGATAAACGCCACTTCCAGCTGGTCCGTCTTGTTTCCGCCCACGATGGACAGGGCCAGCTCGGCGCGTTCGATGGCGGAGAGGGTTTCCGGTTCCACGATGCCGGAGGAGAGCCTGACTGCCGCGGAGGCCTTGTTGAAGCGGGCCCACAGCTCGATGTCGTTGGCCGGGGAGAGCAGTTTGGCGGCCCGCTCGTGGTACTTGATGCCCTCGGGGTAGTCATGCCGCATGAAGGCAACGTTGCCGATCACCCAGGCTACTTCGCCTGCCAGCTGCGAGATGGATTGGTCGTCCATCTGGTCGTTCATGGCCTGGCAGTACGTCCAGGCTTCGTCCAGCCGGCCGCTTTCGGCCAGGGCGCCGATCAGCGCGCGCAGCGCGCCGATGATCAGCGTGGATCCCTTGGGCAGCTGCGAGCACAGTTCCACGGCTTTCTGGGCATGCTCGACGGCGGTGGCCAGCTGGCCCTGCCCGTGGCACACTGCGGCGAGCATCTGCCGGGCGCGCACTCCCAGGCCGGCGGACTCGGTGGCCATGGGGTGTTCCAGGAGGTGCAGCATGATGTTCTGGCATTCCTGCAGCTGGCCTTGCTTCATGAGGCATTCCGCCTGCATGTAGGTCATGTTCCACCAGGCGCTGGTGTTCTTGCCCTCGAGGGCTATCTGGGCGGCAGTGGCGGCGTGGGCCGCTGCGAGCGGGTAGTCCCGGAGGTCCCAGGCCTGGCGGGCGTAGAGCCCGGCCAGGACATACTCGGCATCGCTGACCGAGATGGGCTGGCTCCAGGCTTCCAACGCTTTGGGGGCCAGCTCGAGCCGGCGGGCTAACTCTTCTATAACGTCGGCGGTTGGCTCACGCCGGCCTGTTTCCAAGAGGGAGATGTAGCTGGGAGAATAGAGGTCCTTTCCCAGTTCTGCTTGCGTCAACCCACGTTCGAGTCGTTCGGCGCGGAGCTTCTCCCCGAATCCGTTCCCCACGGGTTTCCTCCTTATTCCGGACAGTCGTTGTACCAAATGCTTGACAGTCTCTGTGGAAAACATTTTACAATGTATGTCAACAAGGGCAGTGCTGACTTTGTAACGAATCCGACTCGTATTGAGGAAACCTAATGTTGAAGAAGATTGCAGCCGCCGCCGCACTGGCTGGCGCACTGGCATTTTCAGCCGCAGCCCCCGCAGTGTTGTCTGCAGGTCCTATCGGCAATTGGGCGGATCAGCTGGGAAGCACCATCGCTATCGGTAACTGGCCCGATCCCATGCAGGTTGCCCAGGCCATCGGTAACTGGCCGGACCCCATGGCTTTTCCGTCACACATCGGTAACTGGCCGGACCCGATGTAAAGCGGTTGATGTACTTCCCGCAAGGGAACACAGGCTCCGGGACATGCGCGAACCATGTCCCGGAGCTATTTTTTTGGCCAAACGACGCAAGGGGAGTGTCATGAACCGCAGCGAACCGAATGACTTGAAGCGTGCCTATGCCGCGTGGACCATTGCAGGGACCTCCCTGATCGTGGCCGCCGTAGCGGGGTCGGCAATAATCGCCGTGTTGGACGGAACGGCCGATGGCGGAACGCTGGCATGGGGGATCGTAGGCATTGCGTCGCTGCTGGAGGCGCTGGTGCTCTTTGCCTACGGACTCCGGCTTCGGCACCGGTACGTGAACCAGGTCCGGACCTATGAGAGCCGCGGAGACTACCGGGAGGACGACGGCTCCGGGCGGCCACGGGTTCCACTATTGGGCGACGGCCAGGCCAGCCAGCGATCCACGTTCGAGGGCCTCTGACTCACGGGGCGGCCCCTGTCAGGGTAGGAACCGCCGCTACAAAAGTAAGAGGGCCTTCCGAATGGAAGACCCTCTTACTTTTTGGTCGGGATGACAGGATTTGAACCTGCGACCTCGTCGTCCCGAACGACGCGCGCTACCAAGCTGCGCCACATCCCGATCCGTTGCTTCAAAAGCAACTTCACAAGAGTATCCGATTCCGGCCCCCATGTGAAATCGGCATCCTGAAGCCACCTGAAAGCTACACGAGTGAGTCCTTCCACGCCCCGTGCAGCTCGGCAAACCTTCCGCCGCCGCCGATTAGTTCCTCCGGTGTGCCGTCCTCCACGACGCGTCCGTCGTGGACCACGAGGACGCGGTCGGCGGTCTCCACCGTGGACAGCCGGTGGGCGATGATCAGGGCCGTGCGGCCGGCGTCGTGCCCGGCCACGCCCTCCAGCAGGCCGGCGAGCCCGCTTTGCACCAGTCGCTCCGAGGGGATGTCCAGCGAGGACGTGGCCTCGTCGAGGATGAGCACTGCCGGGCGGGCCAGGAATGCCCGGGCAAAGCTGATGAGCTGGCGCTGGCCGGCCGAGACGCGTCCGCCGCGCTTGTTCACGTCCGTGTCGAAGCCTTCGGGCAGTTCCATGATGAAGTCGTAGGCGCCAACGGCGCGGGCAGCTTCCTCGATCTCCTCGCGGGAGGCTTCCGGGCGGCCGAGGGCGATGTTGTCCGCCACGGATCCGCTGAAGAGGAAGGCCTCCTGGGTAACCATCACAACGTTCCGCCGCAGGTCCGGCGTGGCGAGGCTGCGCAGGTCCACGCCGTCCAGTGTCACCGAGCCTTCGGTTACGTCATAGAAGCGGGCGATCAGCTTGGCCAGGGTGGACTTGCCGGCACCGGTCTGACCCACCAGGGCCACGATCTGCCCGGCGGGAATGTGCAGGTCCAGCTTCGGGATGATGACCGGCCCGTCGCCGTACCCGAACTCCACGCCGTTGAAGTCGATGGTGCCGCGGGCATCCCGGAGCGCCACGGGGTTCTTCGGGGGCCGCACGGTGGGAACCTCCTCGAGCAGGCCGGAGACCTTCTCGAGGGCAGCTTGGGCGCTCTGGAACGAGTTGTAGAACATGGCCATCTGGTCCACCGGCTGGAAGAAGCGTTTGGTGGACAGGATCAGGGCCAGCAGCACACCCACGGCGAGGTCCCCGCCCAGCACCCGGAAACCGCCGAACAGCAGCACGACGGCAACGCAGACGTTGCCGATCAGCACCAGCCCGGGCTGGAAGACGCCGTTGAGGTTGATCGAACGGACGGTCACCCTGCGGTAGTCCTCGGAGAGTTCGCCGTAGCGTTCAGCGTTTTCGCGTTCCTTGCGGAAGGCCTTCACCGCCCGGATGCCGGTCATGGTCTCCACGAAGTGAACGATCAGGCGTGCGGATACCACCCGGGATTCACGGAAGGCGATCTGGGAGTGCTTCTGGTACCAGCGGGCCAGGAAGTACATGGGAACCCCTGCGGCCAGCACAATCAGCCCGCTGCGCCAATCCAGGGCGAACACCGTGACGGCGGTGAACACCATGAAGAGCACCCCTGAGGCCAGCGAGCTGACGCCGGAGTCCAGGAGTTCGCGGAGTGCTTCAAGGTCCGATGTCTGCCGGGCGATGATGCGGCCGGAGGTGTACTTCTCGTGGAACTCCAGGCTGAGCCGCTGCGTGTGCCGGAAGACGCGGACACGCAGGTCCAGCAGCATGGCCTGGCTCAGCCTGGCCGTGGAGGTCACGTACAGCGCGGTCAGGCCGGCAGTGGCGATTGCCGCGGCAAGGTACGCGACGCCGGTGAGGACCAGGGGCATATTGTCCCCGGCCCGGAGTGCCGGCAGTGCATGGTCGATGCCGAAGGCGATCAGCGCCGGGCCGGCCACCCGGGCGGCCTGCGAGAGGACCACCGTGGTGATGGTGAGCCAGAACCTCAGCCGGACGGGACGGATCAGGGACCCCAGCAAGGCGAGCGACCGCCGTCGTACGGTTTTGCTTTCGCTTTTGCTCAGGTGGGCGTTGTCTTCGTTGGCGGTGCCGAAGGTAGCGGTGCTCATCGGGAAATCTCCTCGGACTCGTCCGTTAATTCTGAGAGGTCCGACAGCTCGGAATCCAGGTCCCGCGGTTCCGTTTCCAGGCTGGCGATCACGTAGCGGTAGTGCTCGTTGTGTGCCAGCAGCTCGGTATGCGTCCCGACGGCGGCGATGCGCCCTCCCTCGAGCAGCGCCACGCGGTCCGCCAGTGCCACGGTGGACGGCCGGTGGGCGACGATCAGTGTGGTGGTGTCGGCAAGGACCTCGCGCAGCCGGGCTTCCACCAGCTCCTCGGTGTTGACATCCAGTGCGGACAGGGGGTCGTCAAGCACCAGCACTCTGGGCTTCGCGGCGATGGCACGGGCCAGGGCGATGCGCTGCCGCTGGCCGCCGGACAGGCTGAGGCCTTCCTCGCCGATCAGCGTTTCCAGGCCTTCAGGGAGCGAGTAGACGAAGTGCGCCTGGGCCACATCAAGGGCTTCCTCCAACGTTTCCTGGCTCCGTTCCCTGGCCCCGAGCAGCACGTTGTCGCGGACGGAATTGGAGAACAGGGTGGTGTCTTCGAAGGCCACGCCCACCACAGTGCGCAGTTCCTCCACGGAGAACTCGCGCAGGTCCACGCCGTCGATGGTGATGGAGCCCGCGGTCACGTCGTAGAGGCGGGGGACCAGCTGGAGCAGCGCGCTTTTGCCGCTGCCGGTGATGCCCACGAGGGCCATGGTCTCGCCGGGGCGGATCTCCAGGCTGACTTCCTTGAGGATCGGCTTGTCCGGGGCGTCCTCGAACGCGAACGTCGCCGCGTTGAAGCTGAGGGCGCCTTTGAGCTGCGCGGGTTTCCGGGGCTGGCCGGGGCTGGTGATGGTGTTGGCCGCATCCATGACCTCGAAATGCCGGTCGATGGCCGATTTGGCGGTCAGCGCCATGGCCAGCAGCATGCCGCAGAACTCCACCGGTGCGGCAATGACGGCCGCCGTTGCGAAGAATGCCACCAGGGCGCCGATGCTGAGCTGTCCGTCCGCGGCCAGCATGATGCCCACCACCAGGCCCGCACCGAGCGCCAGTTCGGGCAGGAGGGTGACCACCATGCTGAACGTGGCAAGGTGTTTGGCCTTGGCGATCTCGGTCTGCCGAAGTTCCTCGGCCTGTTCGTTGAAGTTTTCCAGGGCCTCGCGGCTGCGGCCGAACGCCTTGAGCACGCGGATGCCGTGGACCGATTCCTCCACTGTGGTGGCGAGGTCGCCGGCCTGGTCCTGGCTGCGGCGGGCCACTTTGCTGAAGCGGGTCCGGAACCGGAATCCGTAGACCATGATGGGCACGGCCGCGGCCAGGAAGATCAGCGCCAGCTGCCAGCTCATGGAGAACATCACGACGACGCCGATCACCACCGTCAGCGTGGTCACCACCAGCATGATGGCGCCGAACGCCATCCAGCGCCGCAGGAAGTTCAGGTCCGTCATGGCCCTGGAGAGCAGCTGCCCGGATCCCCAGCGGTCATGGAATGAGACAGTCAGGTCCTGCAGGTGCCCGTAGAGGGACACCCGCATCCGGGTTTCCACGGTGGTTGCAGGGTTGATGACGAACTGGCGGCGGAGGGCAACCAGCCCGGCTTCGGCGATGCCCAGGCCCAGGATGATCAGGGAAGCGGTCCACACCGCGTCGGTGGCGCCGCCCGGCCGCAGCGAGTCATTGACGAGCACCCGCAGGACCTGGGGGATGGCCAACGCCACGATGCTTGCAAGAAGGGCGCACAGGAGTCCCATGATAAGCCGGGGGATGATCGGCTTGACATGGGGATAGAGTCGGCTGATTGACGTGAAGAATGGAGTCTGCTGCTTGGCCATGCCCGCTTCTTAAAGCTCAACTGCGAATGTAGTTTCCTTTAGCAACTACCCTATGCCATGGAGTGACGCCGTTCACAGGATTCCGCACGCCGCCGGAATCTTGCCCAGTCATTGCGGTTCGTAATGGACCGGCGGCTCAGCGCTCCGTCAAAGTCAGCAGCACGGCCTCCGGCCGGCACGCGATGCGCACCGGGGCGAAGCGCGAGGTGCCGATCCCGCCGGACACGTTGACCGGCGTCGTGCGTCCGTTGCTTTGCCAGTCGTTGAGGCCCTTGGCGCGCCACGTGGGGATGTCGCAGTTGGCCACCAGGGCGCCGTAGCCGGGCAGGCAGATCTGCCCGCCGTGGGTGTGGCCGGCGAACAGGATGTCCGCGCCGTCCTCGGTGAAGTGGTCCAGCACGCGCTGGTAAGGAGCATGGATGACCGCCACCCGGAGGTGGGGCGTGCTGTCCTGGCCTTTGGTCCCGCGGGGCCAGCCCGCGTACCGTTCAAGTTTCAGGTGGGGATCGTCAACGCCGGAGAAGTCGAAGCGCAGGCCTTTGAGCACCACGGACTGGTTGCGGTTGGTCAGGTCCACCCAGCCGGACATCCCGAAGTAGGAGCGCAGCCGGGGCCAGTCGAGTTCCACAGGCTTCTCTTGTGCCTTCGAGGGACCCGAGAAGTAAGACGCCGGATTCCTGAGCTTGGGCGCGAAGTAGTCGTTGGAGCCCGGCACGAAAACGCCCGGATATTCCATCAGCGGCGTCAGCGCTTTCAGCAGCGGATCGATCGCCTTGACGTGGCTGAGGTTGTCTCCGGTGTTCACTACCAGGTCCGGTTCCAGATCAGCCAGTGAGGACAGCCACTGTGCCTTCCGGTCCTGTCCCGGGACGAAGTGGATATCGCTCAGGTGGAGGACCCGGAACGGACCGAACCCCGGGGGGAGGATGGGCAGCGTTTCCTCGCGCAGGACGAACTGGTTCTTTTCCCACAGACCGTATCCGGCCGCTGCCAGGCCGGCGGCGGCGCCGGCGGCTGCAGTGACGGCAAAGCCGCGTCCGATGCTCCGGGCGCGGCTTGCCAGCGACGTTGCGTCCACCATCGGGGCCCCTACCCGTTGCCCTTGCCGTTGTCCTTGGAGGGCTCCGGGGCAGGGGTGCTCGGTGCCGGCGCGGGGGCGGGCGCCGTACTACGCGTCGTCGGGGTGGTCTGCCGCGTGGGCGTCCCGCTGATCATATTGGACGGCGGTGCAGTGAACGGGTTGGTGCCGTACGCCGGTGCCACCTGCGTCATGAAGTTGGAGAACATCGGACCGGCGATCATGTAGCCGTCGATGCCCTTGTAGAACTTGCCGTTGACGGTGACGTTCTGGCCCGCGCGCTGCTGCGACCCGAGGGCGTCACCGAACCACGCCGCGGTGGCCAGGCCGGTAGTGTGTCCGACGACCCAGGTGGACCCGTTGTTGTTGGAGGTACCGGTCTTGGCAGCGATGGGGAAGCTGGTCCTGGTGGAGATCCGGGGCTGGATGAGCGAGCCGGATCCGCGATTGAGGACCTCCTGCAGGGCATAGTTCACGCCGCGGGCGACTTCGGGCTTGAGCGCGTCGCGGCAGCTCGTGGACTGGGCCGGCAGCTGGGCGCCGGTCTGGTCGGTCACCGACGTGATGGCGATCGGGGCGCAGTATTTGCCGTCATTCGAGAAGGTGGCGAAGGCGCTTGCCATGGACAGCGGCGACGTCTGCCTGGAGCCGAGGAGGTTACCCAGCGTCGTCATGGTGATGGGCGGCTGGGGGTTGACCATCTTTCCCGCGTCGTCCCTCTGGGGCAGGCCTTCATGGAGGCCCACTGCGTCCACAACCTTCTGGATTCCACACAGATCCACCTTGGCCGCGGTGGCAAACGTCATGGTGTTGATGGAGTTGGCAAGGCCGTCGAGGACCGTCATCGAACGGTAGTAGCCTTCCTCAGCATTCTGCAGATCCTTGGATTCGCCGTTGGTGCTGTCGTACCAGCCGACAGTCGGGGTCTCACACGTGTTCTTCCAAGGGAAGTTCTGCGGATAGCGACGCACGGCGCCGTTCAAGACCGCGTTCATCGAATTGCCCTCGTTGAGCCACTGGGCGAACGTAAAGGGCTTCATGGTTGAACCGGGCTGCGCGCCGCCGAGGCCGTTGAGGTCGTTGCCGTTGGCATCGTACTGGTCGACGTTGAAGTTGAGCTGGCTGTCGAACTTGCCGTCACCGGCGAACCACACGGTGTTCTGGGCCATGTTGATGATCTTGCCGGTGTTCGGCTGGACCGACACCAACGCTGCGCCCCACTTGTCCGGGTTGGCGCCCGCCGATGCGTCCACCTGGGCCTGTGCCGTGTTCTGGGCGTTGGGGTCAAGGGTGGTGGTGATGGTCAGGCCGCCACGGAAAACCTTGCGCTCACGCTCGGTGGCGTCTGCGCCGTAGGCGGGATCGTTCAGCAGGAGGTGCAGGACGTAGTCGCAGAAGTACGGGGCCGTGGAAGCGTAGGCGCAACCCTGGCGCGCAGGGGTGACCTTGGTTTCCACCGGGGTGGCCACGGCGGCCTCGTAGTCCGCCTGCTGGATCTTGCCCTGGGTGTACATGGCATTCAGCACTTGGTCGCGGCGGTTCTTCGCGTTGTCAGGGTTGTTGATGGGGTCGTAGAACGACGGGCTGTTCACCAGTCCGGCCAGCAGGGCGGCCTGGGGGAGCGTCAGGTCCTTGGCGGAGCTGCTGAAGAAGAACTTGGACGCGGCTTCGATGCCGTAGGCGTCCCGGTTGAAGAACACGATATTGAGGTAGCCCTCGAGGATCTGCTCTTTGGTGAACTTCTTCTCCAGGGCGATGGCCAGCTTCATCTCGCGGAGCTTGTCGCCCACGCCCTTGTTGACGCCGTTGAGCTTGATGTCCTCGGTGTTGCCTTCAGCTTCGAGCGAGGCGTTGATGACGTTGTTCACGTACTGCTGCGTGATGGTGGAGGCACCCTGCTTATTGCCGCGGGCTGTGCTGACCAGCGCGCGCATGATGCCGGTGGTGTCCACGCCGCCGTGCTCATAGAAGCGGCTGTCCTCGATGGCGATCACTGCGTCCCTGATGAATGGCGACATCTGGTCCAGTGAAACGCGGGTGCGGTTTTCGGCATAGAGGTTGGCGATCAGGCTGCCGTCAGCTGCGAGGATCTTGGTGGACTGGCTGGGCGGGTCCACCTGCAGCTCCGCCGGGAGGGTGTCGAAGAATTCGATGGATCCGCTGGCCGTGCTGCCGGAAACGGCGGCCGCCGGGACCAGCAGGCCCGCCACCAGGACACCACAAATAGCGCTCACGCCAAGGAAAGCAAGGATCTTTCCGAGGGTGGTGGCCGTGTCGAATAAAGGGTTCTTACCAGTCGCCATGTTTTCCACTTTACCGGCAAGGACTAGTCTTTAGCTCATGACCAAATGGGAGTACGCCACGATTCCGCTCATTATTCACGCCACGAAGCAGATTCTGGACCAGTGGGGAGAGGACGGCTGGGAGCTCGTCCAGGTAGTCCCCGGTCCCGACGGCAACGGCCTCGTTGCCTACCTTAAGAGGGAGAAGCAGTAGTTATGACAACCCCTGCAGGCACGGCGCCGGAAACCCCGGTGCACGCCGAAAACCCGGTCTCCGCCGCGGAAAACGGAGCGCCGGTTTCCGCCGTCGAACAGCGGCTGGCGGAGCTGGGACTGGCCCTTCCGGACGTTGCTGCCCCGGTGGCCGCCTACGTCCCGGCGGTCATCTCCGGCAACCATGTTTACACCTCCGGCCAGCTGCCCTTTATTAACGGCAAACTCGAAGCTACGGGCAAGGTGTCCACGGGCACGGAAGGCTTCGCCGACGAACCGACCGTATCTCCCGAAGACGCCAAGCGTTTCGCCGCGGTCTGCGCAGTTAACGCTCTGGCAGCGGTCAAAAGCGTGATCGGCGACCTCGACCGCATCACCAGGATCGTCAAGGTGGTGGGCTTCGTCTCCTCCGATCCGTCCTTCACCGGCCAGCCGGGAGTCATCAACGGCGCATCGGAACTCCTGGGCAGGGTCCTCGGCGACGCCGGCCAGCACGCCCGGTCCGCCGTCGGCGTGTCGGTCCTGCCGCTGGACTCGCCGGTGGAAGTCGAACTGATCGCCGAATTCAGCTAAAGGCCGGTCACTTCCCTTGCCCCAGTTAGCCCGTCGCCTGTTTGTGCTGCCTCCCGAGCTCGAGGGGGCAGCACAAAGCTGGCTCGAACACGGCGAGCGGACCCCGCGCGCCGCCCAGCCCGCTTCCTCCGTGGTCCTTCTCCGTGACGCTCCCACCGGGCTTGAAACCTGGCTGGGCTACCGTCCGGGTTCCTCCCCGCTCGGGGTCCTCGCCTTTCCGGGTGGTTCCCTGGAGTCGTCCGACGACGACGTCGTCGGCTGGCTCGGCCCCACACCGCAGCATTGGGCGGACCAGATGGGAACGTCCGACGTCGGGCTGGCGCGCCGCCATGTGGTGGGTGCCATCCGCGAACTCTTTGAAGAAACCGGCGTGCTCCTTGCCGGCCCCGATCTGTCCACCACGGTGGAGGCCACCTCCACACCGGAATGGATGCGCGCCAGGGTCGCCGTTGCCGAACAGGAAAAATCCTTCACGGATGTCCTTGCCAAGCGCGGATTGTCCATCCGCACGGACCTGCTGAAACCGCTGGTCAACTGGCTGAGCCCGGACTTTGCCCACCGCCGTTTCAACACCCGGTACTTCGCCGCCACCGTGCCTGTGAACCAGCAGCCCACATTGCTGCAAAGCAAAGGCGTGTGGGGCCGCTGGGTCTGCGCCAGCAAGGTCATCGCCGAACGTGACACCACCGCGCTGGGCGACGAAGTGGGCCAGGAAAACACCGTGGGACTGACGCTCGGCCAGCTGCTGGTGCCCGGTTCCGAAATCATGCTCGAGAAGATGGCTGCCGCCAACGGGTGCATCGCCTACCTGAGCTACAAGCGCAAGGCCCACGTCTACCAGCCGAAGTTGGTCGAAGAAGAAGGCAAGCTGATGCTCGAGGTCGAAGCCGCCAAGACGGTCGCCGGAGAGCCCCAGCGGGAGCGCTAATTCGCTGCCGCTTTTTCTGCGACGCTCTCTCAGTTGTTGTCGCTTCTCCTGCGACGCTCTCTCAGTTGTTGTCGCTTTTCCTGCGACGCTCTCTCATTCCTGACGCTGAATGTGCGTTAAACATGAAGGCCGCCCAGGTCGATACCGGGGCGGCCTTTTGCTAGTTGGACTAGCGGGAGCGCTGGCGGAGGCGCTGCATGTCCAGGATGACAACGGCGCGGGCTTCGAGGCGGAGCCAGCCGCGCTGCACGAACTCGGCCAGGGCCTTGTTCACGGTTTCGCGGGATGCGCCCACCAGCTGGGCCAGCTCTTCCTGCGTGAGCTCGTGGGCCACGAGGACGCCGTCGGTGGCCGGGCGGCCGAAGCGGTCGGCCAGATCCAGCAGTGCCTTGGCCACGCGGCCCGGAACGTCCGAGAACACCAGGTCGGACAGGGAGTCGTTGGTGCGGCGCAGGCGGCGGGCCAGAGCTTGCAGGAGCTGGGCCGAGACCTCCGGGCGGGTGCGCAGCAGCGCGTTGAGGCTTTCGTTCTTCAGGCCGGCGAGGCGGGTCTCTGAAACGGCTGTTGCGGTTGCCGTGCGAGGGCTCGGATCGAAGAGGGCCATTTCGCCGAAGAGTTCACCCGGGCCCAGGATGGCCAGCAGGGACTCGCGGCCATCGGGGGACGTGCGGCCCAGCTTCACCTTGCCGGAGACGATGAAGTACAGCTGATCACCCTGGTCGCCTTCGCGGAAGACCGAGGCTCCGCGTGACAGGTCCACCTCCGTGAGCTCGTCCGTGAGCAGACGGAATGCTTCGTCGTCGAGCGTGGCGAATAGGGGTGCGCGGCGCAATACCTCGATGTCCATGAAATCTCCTGAGTAAATGTGTCGGCTGGGGCGCTTCAGCCATTGTTTCAGAATTTTCAAGGTTCTGTGACGTACTTGGCACGCGAAACGCCTGAAACGGGGCCTTTGAGGCCCCTGCCGGGCCCCTTGGGGAAAGATTGCGACGGAGTTGCCGCGGTTTGAGCAGCGTTTTGCCGGTGATGCGGGGCCCCCTGCGTCACGGCAAACTGTCAGGGTTCGCAATTAGAATTGGGACTTACCTGTTTCTGTGAGGAGCCCCTGTGTTCGGCTTGACCATCCTGGACCTGGCCTTGATCCTGACGCTGCTGTCCTATTTGATCTATGGCCTGCGCAACGGCTTCCTGGTGACACTTGGCGGCATCGCCGGGTTCATTGTCGGCGCCGTGGCCGCTTTCGTTTCAGTGCCCATTGTCAGCGACCTCGTGGAAGACAGCGGCTGGCGGCTGACCGCTATCGTGGGCGCCGCCGTCGTGCTCATTGTCCTGGGGCATGCGCTGGGAACCATGATCGGCCGCAAAATCCGCAGTGCAGTGCGGATCCAGCCGCTGCGGGCCATGGACCGCGTGGTGGGCGGCGCAGCTAACGTGGTGGTGGCAGCACTGGTCATGTCCATGCTGTCGTTCAGCATCAGCGCGCTGGGCGTCCCGTTCGTTTCCCAGCAGCTGGCGGAGTCCAAAGTTATCCGCTTCATCGACGGCCTCACGCCTGTGCCGGTGAAAACTGCTGTGGCGCAGTTGCGCTCCACTGTGATCGGGGACGGCATACCCACGCTCATCGAGGGGCTCGGGCAGGGCCAGGAAGTGGCCATTCCCAACGCAAGCACGGACACGCCGGCCCTGAACCGGGCGGCGGAGTCGGTCCTGAAAATTGCGGGCACTGCGTACCAGTGCGGGCAGAATCAGACCGGAAGCGGTTTTGTGGTGTCGCCCGGACGCGTTGTGACGAACGCCCATGTGGTGGCGGGCGTGTCGCAGCCGGTGGTTGAGATTCCCGGCGGTGGAGCCATGCCCGGCCGGGTGGTCTACTTCGACGGCCAGCATGACCTTGCCGTCCTGGCCGTGGACGGCCTGCCGTCGTCACCGCTCCAGCTGAGTGCAGACCTGCCGGCCGGGAGCGCGGCCGCTTTCGCAGGCTACCCGCACGGCGGTCCGTTCCAGTCCAAACCGGCAACAGTGCAGGACATCGCCTCCGTCCTGGTTCCGGATATTTACGGCGGAAATCCGGCGCCTGAAGACGTTTACCGGCTCGCCGGCGACGTCCAGCCGGGCAACTCGGGCGGGCCGCTGCTGACCACCGAAGGTCAGGTTGCCGGTGTGATCTTCGCCAAAGCCACCTCGGATGCCGATATGGGCTTCGCAATCACCATGGATGACCTCGGTCCGGTCGCCGCTCAGGCGCCGGGGCTCAGCAGCCCCGTTTCCTCCGGGCAGTGCATCCAGAAGTAGCCACGGCGCAGGTGACCGGGACCTAGAGCCATTCCAGGCTCTGGCCGTGCGGTCCGGCGATGGCCATGGGGACGCCGTCCTGGAGGAGGAGGAAACGGCCCTGCAGCCGCGCGTCATCCATTTCCGGCACCACCACGGAGCCGTCCGCCTGGGCGAGCACCGTGTGGCCTTCGTTGGACAGCCAGTGGCAGCCGCGCTTTGCCGCAAGGGTTCCGATCGTGGCCCGGAAGGCTTCCCGCTGCCGGGCGTTCAAGTACGCCATCACCGCGCTGTGGAACACCACGAGGGTTGCGTCAGGCGGCGCCTGGTCCGCCAGCGAAACCAGCTGCTCGTTGAGGTCTCCGGCCACCAGCAGCGGCGGGTCCTGCCGCGCTATGGCGATGGCCCGGCGCAGCCGCTCGCGGCGGAAGTCCTGCTCAGGCCAGATGAGCGCCTCCAGCCATGCAACGTCGTCCGGGTTGTTAATGTCCAGCGGGTTCAGGTCTATCCCCGCCCGCCACACGACCTGGGGGAGCTCGGCGGGAAGGGGGACGGCCCCTTCCACCGTGCACCGGAGAACGGGCGGTCCGTCCGCCGGGAACCGGGCCACGCCCGGTTGGGGAACCAGCCGCGTGACCGATGCGCCGTCCTCGTACTCATAAGCGTACTTGTCCGGAAACAGGGCCAGGCCGGCGGAGGCGCCCACCTCGATCAGGGCCAGGGGACGACCGGTCGAAGCCGCGATGGCGGCCAGGGACGGCAGCAACGTGGCGCACCGGCCTGTCTCGTTTGTCTGTGTGGCGCGGGAGAGCACAATCCGGGAGACATCGTCCCAGCTGGCCAGAAGGAACTCCCGGAACTCGCGGTACGGGGTGACGCCCGCCCCGAGGTAGCGCGCGGCGGCCAGGATCAGCAGGGGCTGGCGTTTGTTGTGCGGCCACTGCTCAATGCGGTGGAGAAGTTCAGGATCGTCGGCGATTCCCAGGGACCATTCCGCGTAGCACGGCGAGGAAGCCGGCGCATCGACCGTGCCAAAGTTCCGGTACCAGTCCGCAGTGCCCGCCGGTCCCATGCCGGCCGTGCCCATGATTAGGCCCTGCCGGCGTTCAGCTCTGCGAGGTATTCGACCGCGAACCGGTAGCCCATCACCCCGGCGCCGGCGATCACGGCCTTGCTGATGTCCGAAAGGTAGGAGTGGTGCCGGAATTCCTCGCGGGCATGGACGTTGGTGATGTGAACCTCCACCGCCGGGAGCTGGACCGCGGAGATGGCATCGCGGATGGCCACGGACGTATGGGTGTACGCGCCGGCATTGAGCACAATCCCGATCGCCTTGCCCCGCGCGGCGTGGATGGCGTCAACCAGCGCACCCTCGTGGTTCGACTGGAAGCATTCGACGTCCAGGCCGTACGCAGCAGCGGCGTCCTTGGCGAGCTGTTCGACGTCGGCCAGCGTGGCCGTGCCGTACTTCTCCGGTTCCCGCGTTCCCAGCAGGTTCAGGTTGGGACCGTTCAGGACAAGGATGGTGCCGCGGCCGGCTTCGGTGGCGGGGGAGGCTTCAGTCATGGGAGCCAATCTATCGCTTAGCGGGCAGCGTGCGCGGTTTTTTACGGCGGGCTGACGGGAGAAACTGTGATCCTGGCGATGCGGCGCAGGGCCGCTGCGCAGACGGGGAGGTAAGCGGGCGCCCACCACGGGACGGTGAACGTGACCCGGCAGCCGTCGCCCTCCGGAACCACAAGGTGCCCGGTGGCGCGGAGGCCGGCCACTGACCAGGACCAGGAACGGCCGTCCCGGAATTTCGTCACCCTGAACGGCAAGCTGAGGCCGGCTACCGTTCGAACCCGTCCGGTGCTGCCCGCGGTGAAGCCGGCGGAGTCCAGTTCGGCGCCCCTCACGGAGGGTCCCCATTCCGGCCAGCGCCCGACGTCGGTGAGCAGCTCCCATACGGCCCCGGCGGGCGCCGCCATACGCCGTGACACGGAAAACCGCATGCGGGCTACCTGAAGTCCGGGCGCAGGACGGCCTGTGCAGCCTGGTGGCCGCTTTCGAGCGCACCCTGTATGGACGCGGTGGAGCGGTGATCGCCGCAGACGAAGACACCCGGTGTGACTTCCGCCGGCCGCGCAGGTCGGAGCGGTGGCGGCTGTGCGGGCAGGGCATCCGGAACTTCGTGCCTGGCCACCAGCTCCCAGCCGGTTGCATCCGTCCCGTAGATGTCGGCCGCGTGCCGGCGGACCTCATCATCGCCGGGGACCGGCCTTCCCGGCCTGAGCAGCGCCGACGTCTGCACGAGGTGACGCCCGGCAGGGGCATAACCCGGGGCTGCATTGGAAACGACGGCGGTATTGACCAGGGGGCCGGCGGGACGCTCCCGGGCGTCGACGCAGAGCAGATTGAGCCGGGACGGCGGCTCAGCGGCCGCGAACCAGTGGGTCAGCACGCCCTTCATGGCCGGGCCGCCGGCGCTGTGGTTTCCACGTGCCAGGGGCTCGGCGCTGGCCGGATCCGTGGCCACCACCACCTGTTCGGCCCGGAGCTCGGCACCGGAGGCGCGGACCAGCATGGAGCCGCCCTCTGACCGGACGGACTCCACCCTGGTCCCGGTGCGGACGGGCGTGGCGAGGGAGGCCGCCAGCTGCCGCGGCAGCGCCTGCATGCCCAGGCGCGGCATCCCCGGCACTCCCAGTGCAAAGGTGCGCAGCAGGAGCCGCGCGAAGTCGTTGGAGGTGCTGCCGTCGTCTTCCAAAAGCACCCCGGCGAAGAACTGCCCAACCACCCGGCGGAGTTCGCCCGTCAAACGCGCGTCGTCCAGTGCCTGCCGCAGCGTGACGTCACGATCCCCGGCGTCAAAGGAGTGCCCCCATGACCGGATGAAGGCGGGGGCCGCCCAGCGGAGGAGGGCCGCGGCATCCCCCGGTTTGGCAATGCCGCTGCCCAGGGTCCTGGCGATCAGCTGCGGTTCGCGCAGGGGATGGGCGAGGACGGCCAGCCCGTCATCGCGCCGTACACCGAGCCCCGCGCCGAACGGCTGCAGCTCCAGTGCTCCAACATCCACCCAGCGGCGGACGGCCGGATAGGCCGGATTCAGCACCTGGAACCCGCGGTCCACCAGGAAGCCGTCCATCTGCTCCGTGCGGATGCGGCCTCCGATGTCGTCGGCTGCTTCCCACACCTGCACGTCACGTCCGGCGGCCTGCAGCTCGCGGGCACACTGAAGCCCCGCCAGCCCGGCACCGACCACAAGGACTTCACACGAATCGGTCATGGTTCATCTTGGCACGGCGGCCAGGAGTGCGGCCGGCAGGCGGTCGAAGGCGGCGGCTGGGCCCGCTGGTCCCGCGCCTCTGGCTACCCTTCGCGGCGGTGCCTAGACTTGAAGAACCATCGTGCGGAGCTCCCCGTACCGGTCAGCTCGCGCGGAAAGCCCGATCTGGAGAGAGCGTCATCATGCGCTGCAAAAATGTGGATTCAGGAAATGCAATTCGCCGTGCCGCCGTGGGACTTGTTGCCCTCGCAGCACTCATCGTGCCGGCGCCTATGGCCTCCGCCGGACCGCCGTCGACCAAGGGCGATGACAAGGTCATCGAGCTGCCGGGGGCGTCGTCCGCCGAGGGAATTGCCGCGGGAAAGGGCACTACTTTCTTCGCCGGAGACCTGTTAAGGGGCGACATTTTCCGCGGAGATGTCCGCCGTGGGACCGCCCGGCTGTTCATCGACCTGCCGGACGGCCGGATGGCGGTCGGCATGAAAGTGGACGTGGAGAACGACCTTCTCTTCGTCGCCGGAGGCGCCACCGGCCAGGCCTACGTTTACGACACTGACACACGAAAGACAGTGGCCACCTACCAACTGACCAAGGAGCCTGCCTTCATCAACGACGTCGCGGTTACGGACGACGGCGCCTGGTTCACCAACTCCCGCAAGGGCGAGCTGTACTTCGTCCCGGTGGACCGCCATGGCAAGCCGGGTGAGGACGTCAGGACGCTCACGCTGACCGGCCCGGCTGCAGAGACTCCCGCCGACTTCAACCTGAACGGCATCGCGGCCGTCCGGGGCGGCCGGACTTTGATCCTGGCGCATTCAGCGAACCAGGCCCTGTACACGGTGGAGCCGGGCTCAGAGCCCACTGCCGACAGCGCTGAGATCACCGGCACCAGCCTCCCGAACGTGGACGGCATTGTGGTGAGGGGGAACACCCTCTGGGCCGTGCAGAACATGCTCAACCAGGTGAGCCGCGTCCGGCTGGACTCCCGGCTGGAGTCCTTCGAAGTCAGGGACGTGATCACCAGCCCTGACTTCCAGGTCCCGACGACGGCGGCCCTGTTCGGCGATACGCTCGCCGTGGTGAACGCGAAGTTCGGCATTGCCGGGGCCAGCACCTACGAGGTGGTCCTCGCCGACGCCCGCTAATCGGTTCCACGGTTAAGGAGGCCTGCCGGCCGGGGTTGGCACCCGGCCGGCAGGCCTCCTTGTGAATCCGCGACCCTTCAGGGCAGTGAAGCTCGCAGCGGCGAAGCTACGAAGCCGTGAGGCGGAGCAGCAGCGCATGCTCCGGGTTGAGGATGGGCATCGGCAGGCCCACCTCGGCCAGGAAACGGCCGCTGGCTTCTGCGCCGGCGGCCAGCCAGGCCGGCGGCTGAGCCTGCGTGAAATTGTGCGCGTAATCAGCGTCCCCGGGCGTCGGGAAGATGGCCTCAACGCGGTAGTTCCGTTCCGGTTCGAGCCCCGGAATGGCAATGCGTCCCGGCTGCTCGGCGAAGGCGGTCCTGGTGCTGACCAAAGCGAACAGAGCCGCCGTGCCGCCGGCCGCGGCAGCACCCTGGGCCACCACGCCGTGAAGCATCAGCGAATCGTCGGCAACATCCGCGCGGACCATCCGCCCCGAGTGGATCAGGCCGCGATGTTCCTTGTAGAGGCCGATGAACCGCTTGAGCTCTTCCCGTTCGGCGCCGTGGACCTGACGGACGTCCCATTCCAGGCCGAAGTGGCCGAACAGTGGCGTGATGGCACGGAACGACAAGTCGTGGGTCCGGGCCGTGGTGTGGGACGTGGTGGGGCCGATGTGCCCGCCGACCAGTTCCGGCGGTACCACCAGCCCGGTCCAGCGCTGGATGGTCTGCCGTTCCAGGGCGTCGTTGCAGTCCGAAGCCCAGATCCGGTCCGTCCGTTCGAGGATGCCCAGGTCCACACGTGCGCCGCCGGACGAGCAGCTCTCAATTTCAAGGCCCGGGTGGGCCTTCTTCAGCTCGTCGAAGAGGCGGTAGGCGGCCAGTGTCTGCTCGTGCACGGAGGAGCGCCCGGCGTGGCCGTGCTCGGCCAGGTCCCGGTTCTGGTCCCACTTCAGGTAGCTGATGTTGTTCTCGCGGAGCAGTGCGTCGATGCGGTTGAAGACGTACTGCCAGGCCTCGGGATTGACCAGGTCGATGACGTGCTGGTGGCGCCAGGTCAGCGGCAGGCGGCCGCCGTCCTTGTGGGAGCGTGCGGCGGGGCCGACGATCCATTCCGGGTGGGCGCGTGCCACGTCGGAATCCAGGTTGATCATTTCCGGCTCAACCCAGAGGCCGAACTCCATGCCGCGGGAGGTGACGGCGTCGATCAGCGGGGTGAGTCCGTCCGGCCACAGGCCTTCGTCGACGTACCAGTCGCCCAGGCCGGCCTGGTCGTGACGGCGGCCGCGGAACCAGCCGTCGTCGAGCACAAAGCGCTCCACGCCCAGGTCGGCCGCTGAATCGGCTAGTTCGATCAGGGTGCCGAGATCGTGGTTGAAGTAAACAGCCTCCCAGACGTTCAGCACCACCGGGCGTGCCTTGCCGGTACCCGACTTGGCTGCTCCTGGCGTCGCTGACGCGGCAGGCAGCACATGGTGCGGGCGGTTCCTGAACCAGCTGTAGAAGGATTCGCTGATGCCGTCCAGGCCGCGGTCCGAGTACGCCGCGAAGAGCGCGGGCGTGGTGTAGCTGCCGTTCGGCTGGAGGACCACTTCGGCAGGGCCCAGCAGTTCGGAGCCGCCGATCACGGTGCGCCCGTCCGCGATGGTGTCCGCGAACTGTTCGTGGTTGCCGCTCCAGGCAAGGTGGGTGGCCCAGACCTTGCCGTGGCGGTTGCCGAAGCCCGCCGTGCCGGCGGCCAGGAGCAGCGAGGAATCGTGGCCGGTGCGGCCGTGACGCCCGGTCCGCACCCAGGTGCCCTGCTGGATGGCCCGGCGCTGCGGGTGGCGTTCGCGGCACCAGCGTCCGGTCAGGTCAAGAAGTTCGACGGCGGCAGGAGCCACCGGCAGGACGGTGGCCAGTTCGTCGAGCTGAAAGGGCGATGTGCCGGTGTTGGTGACGGTGTGGCGCATTTCCAGCAGGCCGCCGTCGTGCAGTTCCAGGCTGGATTCGACGGTGATCCCGGCATCGGGATCGGACTGGAGAATGACGGCGGCGGTTCCGTCAACCTTGACGTCTGCGACGCGGAGACGGACGGAAAAATCGTAGCCGGGGACGCCGTCGGTTATCCGGTGGCCGCGAAGGGCCGGCCGTCCGCGCCAGCTGGACGAGGCCTGGGGCAGCAGCCCGGCGGGGACGTTGGCGTCGATGGCGGAGGGAGGGATCGGTTCGCCGAGGATGGCCAGATCGGGGAGGGAAGCGCCCAGATCGGCACCCCAGTGAATGACCTCGGCCTCACCGCTGTCGAAGCTGATCACCAGGCTGGTGCCGGCGGTACGGAGGTGGAGGGGATCCATAGGGGTTCTCTTTCGTTGCGTCGGTGAGCGTCCCGTGACGCCGACCGTGGGGTACATGTGTATTTGGGGTAGTGCCCCGGGTGCCGCCGCTTCGCGAGGATGAAGCGGCGGCACGCGGGGCTGTGACTGCGACCACTCACGCAGTCACGACAGGTGCGATCTACTTGAAGAGATCGTTCACCTGGTTGTTGGCTTCGGTCAAGGAGCTGGCAGGCTTCTTGCCGGAGAGTACGGCGTCCATGGCGGGCTTCATGATGCCATCAACTTTTGCCGCTTTATCCGCGATGGGGAAGAGGAAAGTGGTGCCTTCCTCGACGTGGGTGGTGAAGGCGGAGACGTCCGTGCCCTTGGCCTTGAAGGCTTCGGCCGCCTTTTCGGATGAGCTGGTGATGGCGGGGAAGACTACGGCCTTGGAGGCCACGACGTCCTGGCATGCGGTGGAACCGAGGTACTCAACCCACTTGACGGATGCCGCCGGGTTCTTGGTGCCTGCCCAGACGGAGTCGGCCAGGCCGTTGAACATGCTGGCACGCTTGCCGTCAGGGCCCTTGGGGGTGGGGGCGAACGCCGTCTCCACGCCCTTGTAGGACTTGTACTGGCCAATCAGCCAGTCGCCGGTGGTGTTGATGGCGGCCTTGCCGGCACCGAAGTTGTCAGCCAGGCTGGCGCCCACGGTGGTCTCAAGCTTGGGCATGTAGCCCTTCTCGATGAGCCCGGCCCACCAGGCGATGGTTTCCTGGAACTTGGGGTCGTCGTAGTTGAACTTGGTGCCCCAGGGGTTCTTGTCCGTGTGGCTCCAGCCCGTGGTGGCGCTCAGGAAGCTCCACTCCGTTTGGCCCTGCCCCGAGCCGCTGCCTGCCAGGCCCAGCCCGTAGACTGCCACGTTGTTCTTGTCGAAGCCTGCCTCGTCGCCGCGCTTGCCGCTCTTGTCCACGGTCAGGTGCGCGATGGCCTTCTCGTAGCTGCCGCCGTCGGACGGGTTCCAATCCAGGTTCGCCATCTGCTCGGCGGTAAGGCCGGCGGAGTCCGTCATGGCCTTGTTGTAGAACAGGCCCACGGTGTCCCAGTCCTTCGGGAGGCCGTAGCGCTTGCCGTCCTGCCCCACCCAGAGCTCGGGCAGGCCCTTGGTGTAGCTTTCCAGCTTGATGCCGTCCTTGGCGACGGCGTCATCGAGGGAGAGCAACTGCTTCTTCGCAGCGTACTCGGGGTACTTGGAGAGGTGGTTGGTGAAGACGTCCGGGGCCGTGCCGGCGACGAAACCGTTGGTCAGGGTGGTCCAGTAGTCATCCCAGCCGCGCTGGGTGATCTTGACCTTGATGTCAGGATTGGCCTTGGTGAAATCGTCAGCGCACTGCTGGTAAGCGGGAAGCTGGTTGGCGTCCCACAGCCAGTAGTTGATTTCACCCTTGGCCTCGGTGGAGGCGGTGCTGCCTCCGCCGCAGGCGGACAGGGAGAGGGCGATTGCCGCGGCGGCAGCTGCGACGCCGATGGTCTTCTTCATGATGGACCTTTCGAGGGTGTTTTTGGGGGAAGGGGGAGTGCGGGGGGTTACTTGATGCCGGAGAAGCCGATGGAGTTGACGACCTTCTTGCCGAAGGCAATGAACAGCAGGAGCACGGGGATGGCGGCAACCAGGGTGGCGGCCATGAGCCCGGTCCAGTCAGGGGCGCCCTGCGGGGACTGGGACTTGAAGACGCCCAGGCCCACCGTCAGCACACGGACGCTTTCGTCCTGTCCCACCAGCAGCGGCCAGAAGTATTCGTTCCACTGGCCGATGAAGGTCAGCAGGGCAAGGGTGGCCAGGGGTGCCGCGGCGTTGGGGAGGACGATCTGGAAGAAGATGCGCAGGTGCTTGGCACCGTCGAGCATGGCGGCTTCTTCCACTTCCCGGGACATGCTGAGGAAGAACTGGCGAAGGAAGAAGATGGCGAACGGTGTCATGAACAGGAAGGGCAGCGTCATGCCGGCGAACGTGTTGAGCAGGCCCAGGTTCTTGATCATGAGGAAGTTGGGCAGCGCGGTGAAGATCGGCGGGACCATCATCGTGGCCAGGAAGAGGCTGAACACCACGTTCCGTCCGGGCCAGCGGAGCCGGGAGAAAGCGTAGGCGGCCATCGCGCTGAAGAAGACCTGCCCCGCGGTGGTGACGGTGGCAAAGATGACTGAGTTCCGCAGGTAGAGCCAGAAGTTGATTGCTGCTCCCGAGCCTCCCTCTGCGATGGCCTCTTCCGGGCTCTGCATTCCGAGGACCCGCTTGAAGGCGCCGAGGCTGAAGTCCGCGGGCAGCAGGTTGCTGGCATTGGATGCCAGCGAGGCATTTGTGGACAGTGCGGTGCGGAGCATCCAGAGGAAGGGCGCCACCGTGACGGCGAGGGCGACGGCCACCAGGATCCAGGCCCCGACGCGGCGCCAGTTGACCGGCTTCCTCTGGACGGGAATGTTGTTGACGGACTTCTTGCGGGTGAGTGTGGAGGTGCTCATGGCTGGGGTTCCTTAGTCCAGATCCGATTCGTTGCCCTTGAGGAACTTCATTTGAACGAAGGCCACCAGGGCAAGAATGAGGAAGAGAATGACGGACAGTGCCGAGGCGTAGCCGAAGTCCGATTCGCCGAAGGCCTTTTGGTAGATGTACATCTGGATGACCCGTGAGGCATTGATGGGGCCGCCCGCGGTGGTCACTGCCACGGTGTCGAACACCTGGAAGGACCCGATCACCGTGACCACCAGCACCAGCACCATGACGGGGCGCAGGAGCGGCATGGTGATGCTCCAGAAGGTGCGGGTGGGGGACGCGCCGTCCAGCGATGCAACCTCGTAGACGTGGTTGGGGATCGACTGCAGGCCGGCGAAGATCAGCAGGGCGGTGTACCCCATGTGCCGCCAGACATTCACCCCGGCGATGGTGGGAATGGCCCATTGCTCGCTGCCGAAGAAGGCGATGCGCGGCAGGCCCATCCAGCTGATGATTTCGTTGACGATGCCGATCTGGTAGTCGAGCATCCAGAACCACAGCAGGGCCACGATGACGTTGGCCACCAGGAAGGGCAGCAGTAACGCGCCGCGGATGAACGTGGACTTGGCCACGCGGTGCATCAGCAGTGCCAGTCCGAGGGCGATCACGGTCTGGAAGCCGATGTTCAGCCCGACGTACTGGAGGGTGACGCCCATGGCGTTCCAGAACAGTTCATCGCCCAGCATGGCGGTGTAGTTCTTGATGCCGATCCAGGTGGGCTCACCCAGGATGCTGTATTCGGTGAAGCTGAGGTAGAAGCCCCGGATGGTGGGGACCAGATAAAAGAGAACGAAGCCGATCATCGCCGGGAAGACGAAGAACAGAGCCACTTTTAAGTCTCCTAGGCGGCGGAGGCGGCTCTTCGGGGCGGGCTGCACTGCCTTGGGGCGGCGGGCACGGTCTGCCGGGCCCTGTTGCTGCTTGGTAAGGGTGGTCATCATCGACCCTTTCCTGACTGTGATGTGGATTACAACTGGAAATGAATCTACACGAGTAGATCAGAGGTGGCAAGTATTTCTTCCTGTAAATACTGAAGATTGCCGCTGTCTCGGCAAATCCGTTGACTCGAGTAGATTGCAATGAAAGACTGTGACCCAGGCCCGCACGGGTCCTTCATACCCGAAAGCTTCGGGCCAGTCAGGGAAAGGTAAACAATGACGTTTTCAATCGGAGTCGTCGGCGTCGGACAATTCGGCGGCCATTTCGCCCACCTCTTCAAGCTCCACCCCGGGGTCAGCGAGGTTTACGTCGTGGACGAACGGCCGGAACGCGCCGCCGCGGCGCAGGAGCGCTGGGGGCTTGACGGCACCAAGGCGGGTTTCGAGGAGCTGCTGGCGTCCGACGTCGACGCCGTCGCCATCTTCACGCAGCGCTGGACGCACGGGCCGCTGGTGGAGCAGGCGCTGCGCGCCGGGAAGCATGTTTACTCCGCAGTTCCCATGGCGGTTTCGGAAGAAGAGATCGAGCGCATCATCGAGGCCGTGAAGGAAACCGGGCTGGTCTACGCCATGGGTGAGACCAGCTACTACAACCCCGCCACCGTCTACGCCCGCAACCAGCACGCGGCCGGCAAATTCGGCCGGATCTTCTACAGCGAGGGCGACTATGTGCACGACATGGATTTGGGCTTCTATGACGCCTACCAGTACAGCGGCGGGGACGCCTGGAAGTCGACGGCGAGCTACCCGCCCATGCTGTACCCCACCCACGCCATCGGCGGTGTCCTGGGCGCGCTGCCTTCGCACGCTGTCAGCGTGAGCTGCATCGGAGTCCGGGACGACCGGAACGACGGCGTCTTTGACAAGGACGTGAGCATGTTCGGCAATGACTTTTCCAACGCCACCGCGCTCTTTGAACTGAATGACGGCGGCGCCATGCGCACCAATGAGATGCGCCGCGTGGGCTACCCGTCGCACATCCGCGAATCCCGCTTCCGCTTTTTCGGCACCGAAGCCAGCTTCGAGCAGCTCGCCAAGGTGACGGTGTGGCAGGACAAGGAGAACGTCCACGACATCTCAGAGCAGGTGGAAACCCGGCCCAGCATCCCGCTGGACGACCCCTCGCTGGCCGACGTTGCCCCCGAACTGCGTGACGCGTTCATCTCCGGGCTCGCCCCCGTGCATGACCGCAGCCGCCTGCCGGAGGAGTTCCTCGGCGCCCCCAACGGTCACGAGGGCAGCCACCAGTTCCTGGTGGACGACTTCGTGACGGCGGTGAACGAGGGCACCCTGCCGCCCGTCAATGCCTGGGTGGCGGCACGGTTCACCCTGCCCGGGGTCGTGGCGCACGCTTCGGCCCAGCAGAACGGCGAACGCCTGCCCATCCGCGATTTTGGCGACGCTCCGCAGAGTGCATAGCTAGCATGTACTCCATGACCACTTCCGCAACGCACACACCCCGAGGCCCGGTAACCCGCAAGGATGTTGCCCGCTATGCAGGCGTGAGCACGGCCGTGGTCAGCTACGTGGTCAACGGCGGGCCCAAGCGGGTCGCGCCGGCCACTGAGGCGAAGGTCCAGGACGCCATCCGCGTCCTGGGCTACCGCCCCAACGCCGCCGCGCGCGCGCTGAAACTGGGATCCAGCGAGACCATCGGCCTGATCATTCCGGACAACAGCAACCCGTTCTTCTCGTTGCTGGCGCATGCGGTGGAAGACGCGGCCGGCGAACTCGGCTACGCGTTGTTCCTGACCAACTCCGACGGCGACCTCGCGAAGGAACGCCGGCACATCCGCAACCTGGCCGCCCGGCAGGTGGACGGTGTGGTGCTGGCGAGCGTCCTTTCCGAACCGGACCTTGCGGACCTGGAAGCCGCGGAGATTTCATCGGTTCTTCTGAGCCACAGCGAGAGGCCCGCCGGCGTTACGAGCGTCGGCGTGGACCTGGCGGCGGGCGCCCGAACCGCGGTGGAACACCTCATCGGGCACGGCCACACCAACATCGGCCTCGCCATGGGCACCACCACGGCCAACGAGGCGGACGACCGTGAACAGGGCTGGCTGCAGGCGCTCAAGGCCGCCGGCCTGCCCGAGGGCCCCATCGCACGCAGCGCCTTTACGCGGGATGGAGGCTACGCGGCCGGAAAGCGCCTATTGGCGTCGGGGCACCGGCCCACCGCTATTTTCGCGAGTTCGGACATGCAGGCCGTGGGCATCCTCCGCGCCCTGCATGAAGCGGGACTCTCCGTTCCGGGGGACATTGCCCTGGCCGCCTTCGACGGTTCGGTGGAGGCGGAATATTCGTGGCCCCCGCTGACCACTGTGGAGCAGCCGGTGCGCGACATGGCGGACGCCGCGGTGCGCGCGCTGGTCGGGGCCGGCAGGGGCGAGCCGCCCCGACACCACGTCTTCCCCACACGGCTGCTGGTCAGGCAGTCCTGCGGCTGCCCGTAACGGTAGTACGTCGGGTGCCCGGCGGGCGGGCGGCCGCCGGCCGGCCTAGCCCGCGTTGACGATCCGCAGCCGGCTGACGCTTTCCTGCAGGATCCGCCGCGCGTCGGTGCTGAGGCCGGCGTCGCTGATGACTTCGTCGGCGTCCTCGAACCCCGCGATGGTGCTCATGCCCTGGGTTCCCCATTTGGTGTGGTCGGCCACCACCACCACCTTGCGCGACGCCGCCACGAACGCCCTGTCCGTCTCGGCCTCCAGGAGGTTCGGTGTGGTGAAGCCGGCGTCGGGATCCATGCCGTGCACACCCAGGAACAGCAGGTCCAGGTGCAGCGTCTTCAGCGCCGCCGTCGCAATGGGGCCCACCAGCGCGTCGGACGGCGTGCGCTCGCCGCCGATCAGGATCACCGTGGAACCATAGCGTCCTGCCCCGGAAGACGAGCCGTGGTGGAAGAGATCGGCAATGCGGATGGAATTGGTCACCACGGTGATGCGCGGTCCGTTGACGAGTTCCTTGGCGAGCGCCCAGGTGGTGGTTCCGGCGCCCAGTCCCACGGCCATCCCTTCATGGACCAGCGAGGCCGCTTCGAGGGCAATGGCCCTCTTCTCCGCCGTGAGCTGGGTGGACTTCTGCTCGAAGCCGGGTTCGTGGGTGCTGGCATCGCCGGGGAGTTTGGCGCCGCCATGGATCCGCTCCACCCGTCCGCCTTCCTCGAGCAGCTCGATGTCCCGCCGGACGGTCATGAGCGACACCCCGAGCTGCTGGGCGAGGTCCGAGACACGGACCACCCTCTCGCGCTGGACGGCGTCCACGATTGCCTGGTGGCGTGCTGCGGGGAGCATGGAGTTCCTTTCGGGCCGGGGCAGGGGGAATGCTGTCCCCGTCAGCTTCCATCATGGTCTACCCCTTGCTGGAACCGAGAGTCAGCCCCGCAACAAACTGCCGCTGCAGGAGTAGGTAGATCACCAGGGTGGGGATGACGGTGATGACGGCGCCGGCGGCCAGGAGGTTGTAGTTGTTCAGGAACTGGCCCTGGAGGTTGTTGATGGCGGTGGTGATCGGGAGGCGGTTCCCACTCTGGATGAACAGGAGCGGCCAGAAGTAGTCGTTGTAGATGAAGATGACCTGCAGGGTGCCGAGCGCTGCGAACGCCGGCCGGCACAGGGGCAGGATGATCTCCCGGTACTGCCGCCAGATGCCGGCACCGTCCACCAGTGCGGCTTCCGTCAGGTCAGCGGAGAGCGCCTTCATGTAGTTGGACAGCACGAACGTGCAGAACCCCATCTGGAAGGCCGTGTTGACGGCGATGACGATGATGTAGGTGTTCAGCATGTTGCCGGAATCGCTGAAGGAGTAAGGCACCTCGAAGTGCTTGGCCATCTCGAACAGCGGCGCAGCGAGGACTTGCGGCGGCAGGAGGTTGCCGGCGGTGAACATGATGAGCAGGGTGATGTTGAACTTCCAGTTCACCCGGCTGACGGCGAATGCCATCAGGGAAGCCAGGAACAGGGTCACGAGCACCGCCGGAACCGTGATGATCACCGAGTTCCAGAAATAGGTGGCGAAGCCGCCCTGGGACCAGGCCTGGATGAAGTTGTCGAAGTTGAATGCGCCGGCCAGGCTGAAGTAGCCGTGCTCGTTGGTGGATGCCACCGGACGGAGGGCGGTGAAAACGGACCAGCCCAGGGGGACCAGCCACATGACGGCCATGACCGTCAGGAAGATGTGTGTCCCGTAGTGGCGCTTGGGCCGGCTGCCGGAGCGGGCGGCGGTATCGGTGGCGGGTCTGCCGGCGCGGGCTGCGGTGGTGCTCATGCTTTGTTCTCCTTGCCGAACGTGCGGCTGAGGTAGAAGACGATGGGGACGAGGGAGATGACCAGCAGCACCACCGCCAGGGCCGAGCCGACGCCGATCACCTGGCCTTCGCCCACCAGGTTCTGGATCACCAGGGCGCTGAGCATTTCCAGGCCGTTGGTGCCGCGGTTGATGACGTACACCACGTCAAAGGCCCGCAGCGACTCGATGATGGTGATGACGACGATGACGATGTTGATGGGACGCATGGCCGGAAAGACCACCCGGAAGAACGTCTGGTAGCCGTTGGCCCCGTCGATCGCGGCAGCCTCCTTGAGGCTGGGGTCCACGCCCTTGAGCCCGGCCAGATAGAGGAGCATGACGTAGCCGGCGTGCCGCCATGTAGCCGCAATCATGGCGGCCCAGATGTTGACGGACGAATCCCCGAACCAGTCCACGGCCTGTGGCGTTCCGGCGGTGCCCAGCAGGAAGTTCAGCAGCCCGTTGTCCCGCTGGTAGAAGAGCTGCCAGATGATGCCAATCAGGGCCAGCGACAACATCACGGGGGCGAAGAAAATGCTCTGGTAGATCTTGCTGCCGCGGATGTTCTGGTCCAGCAGCACGGCCAGCAGCAGGCCCAGCGGAGTGGCGACAAGTGCCAGGAACAGGAGCCACAGCATGTTGTGCTGCACCGCCGGCCAGAACGGCGGGTAGTCCTGGGAGATGTATTGGTAGTTGTCCAGGCCGGCGGGGCGGATGTCGCCCAGGTCCAGGCCGTTCCACCGGGTGAAGCTCAGGCCCACGGACATCAGCATGGGCAGCCACACCAGGGTCAGTTCGATCAGGGTGG
Organism: Arthrobacter oryzae; assembly: GCF_037911235.1. Lineage (GTDB taxonomy): Bacteria > Actinomycetota > Actinomycetes > Actinomycetales > Micrococcaceae > Arthrobacter > Arthrobacter oryzae_E. The sequence goes on along the minus strand of NZ_JBBLYW010000063.1, from coordinate 65,485 downwards.
GGATGCCCACCATCAGAGACAGAACTACCTTGTCCCGTCCCGACAGGCGGCGGACCCGCACGCCCCTGGCCTTCCTGGTTCTGCCCCGCTTCACGGAAGCGCCTTCAGGCTCCCTTGATTCCGGGGGAATCAGTTCTCTTGCAGTGCTGCTCATGGAAGTCTTCCCTCGCTACTGGGCCGCGTACAGCGTCTTGGCCTGTGCTTCGAGGTTTTTGACGTCCATCTTGCCGTCCTTGATGAAGCTCTGCAGGGCAGGGATCATCACGTTGTTGGCCATGGCGGGAAGGGCGTCCCGGTCGAAGAACTGGCTGATGTACTTTGCGTTCGCGATGGTGTCCGCGCATGTTTTGTTGAGCGGCGTGAACTTGGACGTGTCCGTGCCCTTCGCTGTGGCGATGTTCGAGGAATCCACCGCGGCGTACGCGTCCTGGGCTTCTGCCGTCCCCAGGAACGCCATGAAGTCCCGGGCAGCCTTGTTTTCGCCGCCCTTTTTGGACAGCAGGAGGCCGTCGATGGGGGCTTCGACGGCGTCGCGGCCTTCCATCGCGATCTCCGGGAAGGCGAAAAATTCGATGTCCGCCAAGACGGCGGGATCGGTGAACTGCTGGGTCACGAAGGAACCCAGCAGGTACATGCCGGTCTTCTTGGCCTCCAGTGCCTTTGCTGCGTCCTGCCAAGTCTGGCCGAGGGCTGCCGGATCCTGGAAGGGAAGGAGTTCCGACCACGTGGCAAAGACTGCGCTGACCTTCTGCTGGTCCCAGGATTCCTTGTGCGCGCAGAGGTCCACATGGAACTGGTAGCCGTTGAGCCGCATGTTGATGTAGTCGAAGGTGCCCATGGCCGGCCAGCCGTCCTTGTCGGCAAAGCCGATCGGGATGATGCCGTCGGCCTTCATCTTGGTGGCCAGGGCTTTGAGGGCGTCGAAGGTCTCCGGGACCTCGTAGCCCCTCTCTGTCCACAGGCTCTTCCGGTAGAAGAAACCCCACGGGTAGTTGTAGTTGGGGACGAAGTACAGCTTGCCGTCCGGGCCGGTGGAGGCTTTCTTGAGCGCGTCGGAGTAGTTGGCGCCGATGCTTTCCCAGACGTCGTCGATGGGGGCGAGGAGTCCTTTGCCCGCGTAGTACTGCATGCGGTAGCCGGCGAACCACGTGAAGGTATCGTCCGGCGAGCCCTGCAGGTAGGAGTTGATCTTGTTCTGGAAATCGTTGTGCGGCACCACATTGGTGGTGACTGTCTTGCCGGTCTTGGCAGTGAAGGCGTCTGTGAGGGCCTGGTACGCGCGCTTGGGCACATCGTCCGAGGACCCGGAACCGAACGTCAGGCCGGGCGAGTCGGAACCTGTGGCTGACGGGCCGCTCCCGCCGGTACAGGCTGCGAGGAACGGAATCCCGGCCAGGCCTGCTGCGCCGACGCCGACGGTTTTGAGGATGGTCCGCCGGGTGGGGTAAGCGGCTGCCGACGCATCAAACTGTGCTGCCATGTTCTCTCCCTTGAAAAATAGCTGCCTGTGAGGCACCTCACATGCTCACGACTATAACGTCTCAAAAGAGAACAGGAAAGAACGGGAAACAACATTTTGGCTGCAGTCAGTGTTTGAATCGTCACAAAGCACTGCGGCCCCGTTTTCCCCGCCGAAGCGAGGGAAAACGGGGCCGGCCAGTACCGCGGGGGCGGGGCTTACGGGGCGTTACTTTCTGAGCGACGCTGCGATCTGTGACATGACCGTGTTGTCTGCGAGTGTGGTGGCGTCGCCAACTTCGCGGCCTTCCGCGACGTCCTTGAGGAGGCGGCGCATGATCTTGCCGGAACGGGTCTTGGGCAGTTCCGGCACCACAAGGATGGTCTTGGGTTTGGCGATCGGGCCGATCTCCTTGCCCACGTGGTTGCGGAGTTCCTGGACGATCGCGTCGCCGGAGTCCACTGCGTCCTCGCGGAGGATCACGAACGCGACGACGGCCTGTCCGGTGGTTTCGTCGGCGGCGCCCACCACGGCGGCTTCCGCGACGGCCGGGTGGCTGACCAGGGCGGATTCGATTTCCGCGGTGGAGAGCCGGTGGCCGGAGATGTTCATGACGTCGTCCACGCGCCCCAGGAGCCAGACGTCGCCGTCGTCGTCCTTCTTGGCGCCGTCACCGGCGAAGTACATGGTCTCAAAACGGGACCAGTAGGTCTCCTTGAACCGCTCCGGATCGCCCCAGATGCCGCGGAGCATGGCCGGCCACGGTTCGCGGATCACCAGGAAGCCGCCGTGGCCGTTCGGCACGGACTCGCCGAGCTCATCCACGACGTCCACGGCGATGCCGGGCAGCGGAACCTGGGCGGAGCCGGGCTTGGTGGCGGTGACGCCGGGCAGCGGGGCGATCATCTGGGCGCCGGTTTCGGTCTGCCACCAGGTGTCCACGATCGGTGCCGGGTTCTCCTTCTTCTCACCGTTTTTGCCCGCGTTGGCGCCGATGACGTTGCGGTACCACATCCAGGCCTCGGGGTTGATGGGTTCGCCCACGGAGCCCAGGACGCGGATGGAGGAGAGGTCGAACTTGGCCGGGATCTCCTTGCCCCACTTCATGAACGTGCGGATCGCGGTGGGGGCGGTGTAGAGGATGGACACCTTGTACTTCTCCACGATCTCCCACCAGCGGCCCTGATGCGGGGAATCCGGGGTGCCTTCGTACATGACCTGGGTGGCACCGTTGATCAGCGGGGCGTAGGCGACGTAAGAGTGGCCGGTGATCCAGCCGACGTCGGCCGTGCACCAGTAGACGTCCGTTTCCGGGTGGAGGTCGAACACCGCCTTGTGGGTGTAGGCGCCCTGGGCCAGGTACCCGCCCGTGGTGTGCAGGATGCCCTTGGGCTTGCCCGTGGTGCCGGACGTGTAGAGGATGAACAGCGGGTGCTCGGAGTCATGGCCCACGGCGGTGTGCTCGGCGGAGGCCGCCCCGACAGTGTCGGCCCACCAGTGGTCCCGGCCCTCATGCCAGTCCACGTCCTGGCCGTTGCGCTTGACCACGACGACGTTCTCGACGGTATGGCCGCTGCCGTCTCCTTCGTGGGACAACGCGTCGTCCACTGCGTGCTTCAGGGAGCTGGGCTTGCCCCGGCGGTAGGTGCCGTCGGCGGTGACGACGAGTTTGGCCCCGGCGTCGTCGATCCGGGAGCGCAGGGCCTCGGCGGAGAATCCGCCGAACACTACAGAGTGGACGGCGCCGATCCGGGCGCAGGCCAGCAGGGTGATGACGGCCTCTGGGATCATGGGCAGGTATACGGCCACGCGGTCGCCCTTGGCCACCCCGAGGGACTCAAACGCGTTAGCGGCCTTCTTCACCTCTTCGGTGAGCTCGGCGTAGGTGTAGGCACGGCTGTCACCTGGTTCGCCTTCGAAGTAGATGGCCACACGGTCCCCGAGCCCGTTTTCGACGTGCCGGTCCAGGGCGTTGTAGGCGGCGTTGATCTCGCCGCCGACGAACCACTTCGCGAAGGGTGGATTGGACCAGTCCAGGGTCTCGGTGAAGTCCTTGCTCCAAGTGAGCAGCTCGCGGGCCTGCTTCGCCCAGAAAGCGGGACGGTCGGCGTCGGCCTCTGCGTAATCCGCAGCGGTGACCACCGCGTTGGCGGCGAACTCCGGTGACGGAGCGAACTTCCGGTCCTCCTGGGAGAGGTTCTCGAACGCGTCGCCGTTCCCGGCGTGGGCGCTGTTTGCTGAGGCCCCGTTGGCTGAGGGGCTTACGGCTGCTGCTCCGGAGACTGCGTCGGCTCCGGCGGGGGACAGGTTGGCCGGCACGTCAGCGTGTGCAGCGGTGGCCGTGGAGCTGGGTGTGTCCTGGGACATGGTGAACCTCATCATTCATCGATCTTTGTTGCGCGGGACGGGCCGCCACCGGGCCGCAGCCGTGCCGCTTGCGCGGCATCGGGCAGCGGCTGGTCGCGGCTGTACCGCAAAGAGCTGTTCCGAAATAAACACTAATGCCTGCGCCGCGCCCTACGTGTGCCTCGTCACATAATGCGCCGTGAGCGGCGCCTATTAAGCGCCGAATGGTTCCGGGGCGGCACGAACCGCGGCCTCCGGAGCGGACACCGGAGCGAGGTCCGGCCCGTCTTCGCGTGCCACGTCCACCCAGCCAACAGGAGGGTGTGCTAGGCGGATTCCACGCGAATTCCGCCGCGCCCGCCCCCGGCCCGTCAGCTAGTGATCAGTCAGCCTCTTGGCTAGGCTGAGATGGAGTTGTGACATCCGATGGAGGCGACAGGACCGCTAGCGGTCCCGTTTTTGCCTGCCGTTAGGAGGCGCCGTCCAGGGCGCCGCCGTGCTAAGGAGAACAGAATGAACCAGCAAAGCCATGGGCAGCACCAAGCCGTCCATCACCCCGGCCAGGCATCCGGACCGGCGGAATCCAATAAGCCGGCCGTTGCGGAAGGGCCAAAGCCCGCGGGAAGCAGGCTAACGGCCACGAAGAACGAAACTGTTCTCGGACCGTTCACCGTGCGCGACCTCACCGTCGTCGCCTCAACGCTGATTCTGTTCGTCGCCTCGCTGATCCCGATGTTCGGGTCCCGTTACAACCTCTGGAACCTGGGCAGCCTGTTCTTCCTGGGACTGGGGGTTATCCTGCCGCTGATCGTGACCGCCCTTTTTGCGGCCCGCCGGCTGAGCCCTGAGTCCAAGGTGCGGATCGGGTCGCTCTCCATTGACCAGTTCGCCTCCGTGGTGGCGTCGTTCGCCCTCGGCTTCTTCTTCCTCTCGGCTGCCGAGGACTTCCTGCCGGTCATGCTGGTTGGACTGGTTGGATCCGTGGGACTCTTTGCCGCCACTGTGCTGGCACGCTTCATTCCTTTCTTTGCCGGTGACTTCCTGGACCGCGCCGAGGTTCCCGCGCATGTTGTGGCCCGTGAGTCCGCCGCGCCGTTCCGTAAGCCCAGCGCCCCGAAGGAGCCCAAGGCTGCCAAGGAGCCGGGTTCCAGTTCGCTGGCTGGCTGGTCGAAGCGATTGACGGCGGGTGGCGCCGGAAAAGCCGGCCGGGGTGCCGCTGGCGGGCCAGCCGCCGGAGGTGCTGCGACCGGTGCGCCGAACGCCGACCGCCACTACGCCGGAGCTTCGGCCAGTGAAGACCTGCACGGAGCAACCCCTTACGGGGCAACGCAGCATGCAGAAACCCAGCGAGGGGCAACGCAGGGCGCCGCGCCGCAGGGGGACGCGCTGCTGGGACACGCCGTGCCGGCGGCAGCAGCCGCTGCCACGTCAGGCAACGCAGCCGGCAACAACGCCGCGGCCGCCACGGCGGCAGCCGCAGTAGGTGCCGCGGCGGCCAGCCGCGGTGCCGACGCTTCGCCCGCAACGCAGGCGGCCGACGTCGTTCCTTCCGCCGCCGAGCGGACGCAGGCCGCGACAGTTCCCGCCGCCGCCGAACGGACGCAGGCAGCCGACGTCGTTCCTTCCGCCGCCGAACGGACGCAGGCAGCGACAGTTCCCGCGGCCGCCGGCCGGGAGTCCGGCTCCGGCCCCGCTACGGGAGCGGCGCCCGCTGCTGCCGCGTCCGCAGGCTCGGCGCCCGCTGCGACGATGCTGAACCCGCAGGTCAGGTCGCAGGAGCCGATCGGTGCCACCGTGGACCCGTCCAGCCGTCCCGAGGAACACGAGGAGCAGCCGGTCCACGAGGCGTTCTGGTTCGCCGTGGCCCAGCCGCGCACAGCCGTCGACGAGCGGACGGGCATGCCCGCCTTCGTGATCGAACCCGGCGGGTGGGTACTGGCCCTGGAAGACCGCGGTCACGAATTCGTGGTGCAGCACACTGATGGCCGGGTGGGCGTGCTGCGCGACCTCAGCAACATCGAGCGCGGCTAGCCGGGTCCCTGATGGCCCCTGTTTCCGGCACTCCGAAGCCGGGCAGCATTACCCCGCGGACGTCCGGGGAATCACTGCTGGCGCTGAAGCGGCGCGCCCGCAGGATCAACCGGGCGCTCGCGGAGCTCTATCCGTACGCACATGCCGAGCTGGATTTCCACAGCCCTTTCGAGCTGCTGGTGGCCACGGTGCTCTCGGCCCAGACCACCGACGTGGTGGTCAACCAGATCACGCCGATGCTGTTCGCCCGTTATCCGGATGCCCGGAGCATGGCCGAGGCCGATCCCGCCGAGCTCGAAGTGATCCTCAAGCCCACCGGGTTCTTCCGCGCGAAGGCGAGGAACGTGATGGCGCTGTGCAACCGGCTGGTGGACGAGTACGACGGTGAAGTGCCGCCCCGGCTGCAGGACCTCGTGACGTTGCCCGGCGTGGGGCGCAAGACCGCCAACGTGGTGCTTGGCAACGCTTTCGGCATTCCCGGAATCACTGTAGACACGCACTTTGGCCGGCTCGCGCGCCGCTTCGGATGGACTGAGTCGGATGATCCCGTGCGGGTTGAAGCCGACGTGGCCGAGCTCTTTGAACCGCGGGACTGGACCATGCTGTCCCACCGGGTGGTGTTCCACGGGCGGCGTGTCTGCCACGCGCGCAAACCGGCCTGCGGGGCGTGCGCGGTGGCCACGTGGTGCCCCAGCTACGGCGCAGGGGAGACGGACCCCGAGAAGGCGGGCAAGCTGCTCAAATACGAGCTCGCCCCCGGACAGGAAGCCCTCCTGGCCCAACTCCTGGCGGAAACTCACCGGGCTGCCGAAATCCGCATGGAATCACAAAAGCGAGGGAAATGACCGCCCGCCAGGACCTCGTCGACCTCGTCGCAGCCATCAACGCCGGGACCGGCCCGGCGCGCAATCCGTACTGGCGAGAACTCTCCGTTGATGACGCCGTTGCCCGCAAGGCCGCCGTGCTGATGCTGTTCGGCGCCCTGGATAACGTGCCAGCCGCTTCGGGCAAGCCGTTGGCGCCGGCCGACCTCGACGTCCTGCTGCTCGAACGGGCCCACACCCTGGACGATCACCCGGGCCAGGTGGCGTTTCCCGGCGGCGGGATCGACCCCGGCGAGACGCCCGTTGAAGCGGCCCTGCGTGAAGCGGAAGAGGAAACAGGGTTGGACTCCGGCGGCGTCGAAGTTCTCGGCGCCATGCCTCAGCTGGCGTTGCCCCGCGGGAATTTCCTGGTGACGCCGGTGCTCGCCTGGTGGCACTCGCCCTCCCCGGTCCGTGTAGTGGACTATGGCGAGTCGGCGCAGGTTTTCCGGATCCCGGTCCGGGACCTGCTGGACCCGGACAACCGGGTGATGGCCTCCGTCAGCCGGGGCAGCCAGTCGTTCCTCAGCCCCGCCTTCGTGGTCAACAAGGTGGTGGTGTGGGGGTTTACCGGAATGATCCTCAATGAACTGTTCGATCACCTCGGCTGGTCCGTTCCGTGGGACCGGACCCGCTTGCACGCCATCGACGTATGACGTCGACGGGTGATTTGCCGCGGCTTCAGTCCGCCGGGCTCCCGGGGTGGTGAGGTTATCCGGATGCGATGCTATCCGGAGGCCAGTTCCCGGCGGGAACGGTTCACTACAAGTCCTGTTGCTGCGCTTTCGCGGACGGCATTAATGCCCCCGAGTACTCCCTTGAGTGTCTTGAACCGTGGCGAAACCGCCACTACGGTGCCGTCGTCGGCCTTGAGCCGGAAGTAGAAAGCCTCTTCTTCGGCGTTAACAATTTCAAATGTGCCAGCCACGTTGTGGTGCCTCCCCAATTCTGCATGCGTCATTGCATCGGCCGGTTTCTCTCGGTGCTGCACTGCCACTGCTGCGAACCGGCTAATTGAGCTTAACCGGACAGTGAGGGACTTCACAAAGCTACCGGCGGGTACGTTACGGACGGCGACTTTGTGCGCTATTTTGCCTTGTCGTAGGAGTCCACCACGACCACGCTCACCGGAAACTCCACCGGAATCCGGCCGAACAGCAGTTCCTTTGCAGCCGCGGCTGCCTCCTCGATGGCTCCGATGCAGACGTCCACCGCATCGTCAGGGCAGTGAACCATCACCTCGTCATGCAGGAAGAACACCAGTTCGCCGGCCGGCTGGCCCGCCGATCGCATGGCGCGGAGCCGCCGTCGTAGTTCCGCCAGCCAGCAGGCAGCCCAGTCAGCCGCGGACCCCTGGACAACGAAGTTGCGGGTGAACCGGCCGCGGGAGCGGGCAACCGCGTCCGCCCGCCGCTGTTCCTCAGCGGTGGTGGACTGCTGGCTTTGCAGCCAGCGGTCCGACGGCGGCGGGCTGCTGCGCCCCAGCCGTGAGGTGACCGTTCCGCCCGTTTCGCCGTCACGGGCTGCCTGTTCCACGAAACCGACAGCGCGCGGATACGTGCGGCTCAGCTGCGGCATCAGGCGACCGGACTCGCCCGTCGTGGCACCGTAAATGGCTCCGAGCAGGGCCACCTTCGCTTTAGCGCGGTCGCCGCCGAAACCCTGCGCAGCGATGCCCGCGTAGAGGTCCTTATCCCGGGCTGCTTCGGCCATTTTGGAGTCCTGGGCGAGGGCCACCAGCACCCGAGGTTCCAGCTGCGAGGCGTCAGCAACAATGAGTTTGTGGCCGGGATCGGCGTGCACGGCGCCGCGGATCTGGCGCGGAATCTGCAGGGCACCGCCGCCACGTGATGCCCACCGCCCGGAGACGACGCCTCCCACCACGTACTCGGGCTGGAAGCGGCCATTGTTCACCCAGGCGTCCAGCCAGGCCCAGCCGTTGGCCGCATGCAGGCGTGCCAGCTTCTTGTAGGCCAGGAGCGGTTCGATGGCCGGATGGCCGGATTCCTTCAGCTCCCATTGCCGGGTGGTTTTCACTTCGATGCCGTTCCGGTGCAATGCCCGCATGAGTTCCTGGGGCGAATCCGGGTTCAGTCCCGGTGAGTTCAGGAGCCGGCGAAGCTCCGTGTTCAGCGCCTCAAGCTTGGCGGGCCGGTGGCCCAGCGGCGGGCGTGGGCCCAGGTAGTCCGCCAGGATCTGTTCGTGCAGTTCTTCCCGCCAAGGCACACCGGTGTGCTGCATTTCCGCGGCGATCATGGCTCCGGCGGATTCCGCGGCGAGGAGCAGCTGGAGGCGCTGCCTGCGGTTCGCATCCGTGCCCGCCTGGCTCAGCGCTTCCTGCTGGGCGGCGTATTCGGTGCGCAGCTCTTCCAGCGAGTGCCTGGGCGCACGGTTCAATCCGGTGTCCTCGAACAGGGCCCCCTGGTGAGCCGGCTGGGGCGGCGGCTGCAGGCTGCGGGGCGGCTGCGAATCGTCATCCTGGGTGAGTTTGTCCGCGTTGCGGGCGTAGGCAGTGTGGGCGGTGAACTCGGAATGGGCCAGGATGGCGCCGCAGAGCGTGAGGTCGTAGCAGCGCTCCAGCTCAACCCCCTGGGTCAGCAATGCCGGGTACCAGTCCTGCGTCCGGTGCCAGATCCAGCGCGGGCGGCGCTTTTCGAGTTCACGTACGACGCCGGCCAGCTCACCGGAGCTGATGAGGCGCGGTTCGGGGCTGGCCGGGGCAGGAGTGCCGTCCGCTGCGAGTTCCTGAAGGGCTGCGCCGTCGGCATGGGCGGACAGCAGCAGATACATAGTCTTCATTCTGCCTTGTTGGGCGCGGTGTTTTGTGCCGCCGGCGGGGCCGTTGCCCGGACCGATGCCGGGAGCCTGCTTTCGGGTGTGGGTTGCGCAGGATTTGCGCGGATTTCCCGTTTCACTAATCCTCCACACGCGTTTGGTTCGGGGGGTTGTCCACATGGCGTGCCGGGGATCTGCCAGCGGGTCCGGCCGCCCGGCACAGTGGCAGGATGAGCAGGCAGCATCTTCAGGGACCCCCGCCGGACCGAACGCCGAACCCAACGCCGGAACGCACGCCGGTATCCACCGGCTCCGGCTCCGGCCCCGTCGCGGCTTCAGCGTCGGCTCCGGGAGCGGCCGATCCAGCCTCCGGAGGATCAGCGGGGCCGCCGGAGCAGGGGCGGGCGCAGCGCCGCTCATCGCGGGCAGCACCGGCCCGGGCCGCAACCCGCAGTGCTACGGCCGCTGGCAGCGCGCCGGCGGGAGGGCGGGCTCCCGGGGCGTGGCTTCCGGCCGAGTCCGCGGAAACGCTGCTGGTGACAGGCTTCGATTTCCTGCGCGGCGAGGTTGAGCGGATCGTCGCCGCTGCCGGCGGCCAGCTTCGCGTGGCGGCGGATGCCACCGAAGCGGCTCCTTTCTGGGACACCGCGGCCGTGGTCCTCGTGGGAAGCGATATCCGCGAGCTGCCTCCGCGCCGCCGGGCACCTGCCGTCCTCGTGGGCCTGGGCGGCGAGGGCGACAGTCTGTGGCACCTTGCCGCAGCCTTGGGGGCGGAACGCGTTGCGGTTCTTCCGGATGCTGCCGCGTGGCTGGCTGAATACCTGAGCCGGTCGCGGTCGCCGGAAGCCGGCGGGCTCGTGCTCGGTGTGACCGGCGGGTGCGGGGGAGCCGGCGCAACCACCGCTGCGATCTGGATCGCCCAGGCGGCAGCGGAGTGGGGAGCACGGGTTCTGCTGATCGACGGTGACCCCTGGGGCGGCGGACTGGAGCTCGCCCTGGCTGCCGAAGAATCACCGGGCCTGCGGTGGACCGACCTTTCGGAGGCGAGCGGGAGCATCGATCCCGAACAATTGTCGGACGCGCTGCCGGTCGCGGGAGGGTTCTCCTTCCTGTCCTGGCCGGGCAGCCGGGAACGCCAGCCCGGTGTGGAAGCCGCCACTGTCGGTGGGGTTCTTGATGCCGCACGGCGGGGCTACGAACTGGTGCTGGTGGATATCGGTCGGGGAACGGAACCGCTGCGGACATTCGCCTGGGACTGTGACCGCATCCTGGTGGTGGCGCCCGCGCAGCTGAAAGCGGCCGTTTCCTCGGCCAGGCTGCTGCAGGAACTTCCGCCGGTGGACACGGCCCTGGTCATCAGGGGCAAGGCGGGGGCCATCCTCGACGGGCCATTGATCGCGGAATCCGTCGGGCTGCCGCTGCAAGGACTCGTCCCTGAGGTGAAGGGCACTGCCAACGCCACAGAGCTCGGCCGCCTGCTGGAAATGGGCCGCCGGCGCACTGTGCGCCGGTTTGCGGCCTCGATTCTGGACCTGCTGGGCGGTGATCTTCCGTGAGCACTCCCTCGCAGGTGCCGGGGCCGTTACGGTTCCCTGGTCCGTCCGGAGGCCAGAGGCGGCGGCAAAGCCGTGCCCTGGACGCCGGGCTGCTTGAATCCGTCAGGGAATCAGTGATGGCCGATTCCGGCCCGGTCACGCCGTCCCGGGTGGCCGCGGCGGTGCAGGCCACGGGCAGGCTGCTGGGGACTGCAGGGTCGCTGGCGGCCGTCGAACAAATCAGTGCCGAACTCAACGGGCTCGGACCGCTGCAGGCGCTGACCAGGGACCCGGCCGTGACAGACATCTTCGTCAACGCCCCGGATTCCGTCTGGCTGGACCGCGGAAACGGCCTGGAGCAGGCGCCGGTGTCGTTTTCCTCTGAAGGTGAGGTCCGTGCCCTGGCTTCCCGGCTCGTCGCAGCAGGCGGGCGGCGCCTCGACGACGGTTCCCCGTGCGTCGACGTCCGGCTGGAGGCCGGATACCGCATCCACGCTGTGCTGCCGCCCATTTCGACGGCGGGGACGCTTCTGAGCGTTCGAATCCGCCGCCACGAGGTCTTCACGCTGGACGAACTCCGGGAAGGCGGCATGTTCGGAGCCATGGTGCAGGACGTGCTGGAACGCATGCTTAGCCGGCGCCTGAGTTTCCTCATCAGCGGTGCCACCGGATCAGGAAAGACCACGCTCCTCTCCACTCTCCTGGGGCTGAGCCATCCCGGCGAACGGCTCGTTCTGATCGAGGATGCTTCCGAGCTGAACCCCGTCCATCCACACGTCGTGTCGCTGGAATCGAGGCACGGAAACCTCGAAGGCGGCGGTGCGGTGGACCTTGCCGAACTGGTCCGGCAGGCCCTCCGGATGAGGCCCGACCGCCTGGTGGTTGGTGAATGCCGCGGAGCCGAGGTCCGCGAACTGCTGACGGCCATGAACACCGGGCACACCGGAGGCGGCGGGACCATCCACGCCAACACAGCCGCCGCCGTCCCTGCCCGCCTCACGGCGCTGGGTGCCCTCGCCGGCATGGGCCAGGACGCAATGCGGCTGCAGGTGGCCAGCGCCCTGGACGTCGTGGTGCATGTTGAGCGTTCACATGGCGTACGCCACGTGGCGTGCATTGGTGTCGTTGAGGACAGCGCCTATGGGTTGGAGGTCTCGGTGGCTGTGGCCGTGCGCGCGGGTAACGTCAGCCTGGGACCTTCGTGGCCAAGGCTGGCCCGGAGGCTTGGAATCGATGATTTCGAAACAGCCGACCGCTATGCGATGCCGCCGGGACCAGTGACCGGGGCCGGCGCATGATGGTTCTGCTCGTCACAGCCCTGGCACTCTCCGCATGGCTCCTGGCAAGGCCCCCTGGCGGCCGTTCAGGAAGGATCCGCAGGGCGCTGAACGCCGGGCATCCGGGGTCGAGGGGCGGCGGCGGCCGAGGCGCCGGCAGGCAAGGCTCCGGCGGCGGCACGGGGCGGGGCGGCTGGGGCGGTACGCCCAGGGACCCGCGCACCCGCTGGCCCGGAAAGTCCCGCCAACGCTCGGACTGTGTGTCCATGACAGTCGTTGTCCAGCAGCTGGCCGCACTCCTCAAAGGCGGCCGGACACCGTCGCGGCTGTGGGATGAACTCTGGATGGTCTATGCCGTGGAGGAGCGGACCGGGGCCGGACCCGACGACGGGCCCGGACTCACGCCCGCGTCATTGTCCATGTTGTCGGTGGCCCGGGGAGCCGCGATGCGGGGTGCTCCGGTCGCGGACGCCATCAGGGCGGCGTCCGCGACGGCCTTCCACGGGAGTCATAGCCGCGAACGGCAAACCTGGGGCGAGCTTGCAGCCTGTTTTGACATTGCGGCGGCGAGCGGATGCCCGCTGGCTGACGTCCTGACCCGTCTGGCCGCGCAGCTTGAAGTCGAGGATGACGCTGAAGCCGCCCGCCAGACCGCCTTGGCAGGACCGAAGGCCACTGTTACCCTCCTGACCTGGCTGCCGCTGCTGGGTCTTGGGCTCGGGGCCGCCCTCGGAGTGGATCCGCTGTCAATCCTGCTCGGCACACCGTTGGGGATGGCTGCGCTCGCAGCCGGCGTGGTGCTGACAGCCGCAGGCCGGATCTGGTCTGCCAGGCTCGTCCGCTCCGCCATTGGAACGCCATGACGGCGGAATGGCTGCCGTCCGGGGGCCTGGCACTGGTGTTGGCCATGGCCGCGGCGCTTGCGTTATCCGGGCGCGGCAGCGCGCACAGGCGGCTCCTCCGGCAGCGGGGCCTGCACCTGGAGGGCGGAAGGAACGGCGACGGCGGAACTACGGCCGGCCCGCCAGAGCTGTCCGGTGAAGGCCTCCGCGACACGGCAATGATGCTGGAGCTGATCGGGGCCATGCTGGATGCCGGATCGGGGATCGGGCGTGCCTTGGAGCTGATTGCAGACTCGGCGTCACCGGATTATCGCCGGTCACTGAGGCCCGTCGTGTCGGCGCTCGCTATCGGTGCCGACTGGGAAACAGCCTGGCGCAGTTCCGAGGCCCGGACTCCTGAGCTGTTGGTCCCGCGGCAGGCCCTCGGCTTCGCCGCCCTGACCGGGGCGCCGTCGTCGGCCATTCTTTACGCGCAGGCAGCAAGGCTGCGGCGCGAACGTTTCAGGGCGGCGGAAAAGCGTGCGGCTGCCCTCGGCGTCCGGCTGGTGGTCCCGCTTGGACTCTGTTCGCTCCCCGCTTTCATCTGCCTCGGCGTGGTGCCGGTATTGCTCGCGATGCTTCCGTCCGGAGGCTGACCCGGGGCCCTGAATATAGGCGACACGAATAGGCCGTCACGGTGTCCAAGTGTTCCTCCACAACCGCCACGCTCCGGGCTTTTCCACTTAGCCGAGCTTCTCCCTTTTCTCCCTTCAGGCTAGCCGGGAGAGTCGAAACAGCCGGCAAATCAGCCGGAAAACAAGGAAAGGAACCGCCATGTCAACCACTTCCAACCACCGTTCGTACGCCCACCCGGAGCCCTCCGGTCGTCCAGATGCGGACGTCCTGGAGATCTACCCCGGTGCCAGGGACGCGGCGCCCGTGGCGGCCCCGGCGCGCAGGCGGCTGATGGGATCAGAGGTGGGAATGGCCACCGCGGAATAGACGGATCTAGCGTCAAGTTACCGGCTGCCCTAGACTCAAAACATGAACATCGCAAAGGGCAAGCGGGCCGCCATTTACACGCGGATCAGCCGGGACATTCAAGGTGAGGGCCTTGGCGTGCGTCGGCAGCTCGAGGATTGTCGCCGCCTCGCTGAGCGTCTAGGCGTGTCGGTCCTTGCCGAGTATTCGGACAACGACATTAGCGCCTTCTCCGGGCGGCAACGTCCGGAATACGGCAAGCTGTTGGCTGACCTCGAGGCGGGCCGTATCGACGTCGTGCTTTGCTGGAACATTGACCGTCTGCTGCGCCAAACCAAAGAGCTCGAGCGGTACATGGAGCTGTGCGTGCCGGGAAATGTTGCAACCCATGAAGTGACGGCGGGGCGTGTGGACCTCACGACGCCGTCCGGGCGGGCCACCGCGAAGACGCGGGGCGCGTGGGCTCAATTTGAGTCGGAACACAAGGCGGAAAGAATCCGGCGGCAAAAGGCGCAAGCGGCGCAGGCCGGCAAATACTTAGGCGGACGCGTTCCATGGGGCTGGAAGAAGGCTGACGCCATCCTGGATGAAAAAGGCCGGGAGCATGGGGGCCGAATTGTTCTGGACGCCGCAGCGGCGGCTCACATTCGTGGCGGCATCGAATCAATTATCGCGGGCCGGTCCCTGGTCAGTGTGACGCGAGATTGGGCCGCCGCCGGTGCGGTCAGCCTTTCCGGGCGGCGGATGAACACGACCCAAGTTCGGCGCGTGCTGCTGAGGCCACGCAATGCGGGGCTTATGACCTTCCATGGTGAGGTTGTTTCGGACCAGTGGCCGCCTATTGTGCCGCTGGCGACCTTCCGGAAGTGCGAGGCCATTTTGACGGATGAGAGCAGGCCACGGCAGTCGGAGGCGAAATTCAAGTATCTGCTTTCCGGCGTAGTGCGGTGCTACTGCGGGCGCTACATGACCGGCTTCGGCGCGGAGGGCCACCGCCGGTCCTATCGTTGCCGCGTGCATGAGGAGGGCGGCAAGTACGTACCGGGTCACGCAAACCGGGCCATGGGCCCGCTGGACGCTTACGTGCGGGGTGTTGCCGCCGAGTGGCTTAGCCGGGCTGATGTGAAGGCAGCGCTGTTGGCGCAGTTCCAGCGGATCGAGGAGCAATTCGAACCAGTCGAGCGACAGGACGTCACGGACCTGGTCAACCGCAAATATTCTTTGGTGCGGCTGTACGCGAAGGGTGCTATTTCGGAGAGCCAATTGGTGGAGGGCAGTAAGGAAATAGAGGCGGCGCTAGGGAACTTGGAAAGCGTGGCGGCAGCCAACGGCGGGAGCCGGGCGGTGTCCGGGATACTGCTGGCCGATCATCCTGGCGGGGAATTCCTGCGGTCTGACACGGAGATCCAGCGTGAAGTCCTGCGGGCTGTCTTTGACATTGAACTCAAACCTTCCGGACCATACCGCGGCGTTTTTGACGCCTCAACGCTGCGGATGGAACCGAAGGGGACGGGGGCGTGAGCAGACGAAAGCCCAGGCTTCGGGGCCAAGTCATACTGATGTACTGCAGCGATCGCCAGTCACATGACCGGAGAGTCTTGGCTGAAGTGCATTATTTGCCAGCACTGGAAGGCCAGGACTTGTTCAGCCTGGAAATGGAGTTGCGTCAGGGCAGCACAAAAAACTACTACAAATGGGACAGCCGGGAAGGCGGCCCGAAAGGCGCGTATGCCCTGCGCTGCCCCTCCTGCCGACGGGATGTACGTCTGAATCTGGAGCGGCTTCGGGCAATAACCATAGGCGCGGTGGCTGCCGGTCTCGACGCCCTGGACGTGTCGAACTTCTAATCTCCCGGCGTGTCGAACCTTTAGCCGTTCAAATTTTGTGGGGTATCGTCTATTTCTAGTAGCCGTAGCGGAGTAATCCGTGCAAGGCCGCGCCGGGTGTAGGGGCGCGCAAGGTTTCTCTCCAGGCAATCGGCCTCCGTCGGGCCGCAGATTTTCTATGCCTGCGGAGATGTAAATGGCTACAAATTCCAATTCCTGGACCCACGAACGCGCCAAAATCGCGTCACTGTCCAAGACCCGTCCCGACGACGACCCCGACCTCCTGGCCCACCGGCAGCGGCTCAAGGGGATGCGGCTGGAGGACCACGTACGCGCTGCCGTGGAATCATTCCCGCCCATCACTGATGAACAGGCGGAACGAGTCGCCGCGCTGCTGTGGCCAACCGGCGGTGTCGGGAAATGAGCGCAAAGGGAAGGAGCCGCCTCGCTGCGAACGATAACGGCTCCCGGGACTTCAAGTGTTATGCCCATGTTACCGGCGGTCAGTCGTGAAGGGGCTAAACGACAGGCCCATTTCTGCCGATGACTGGTTGGCTTGGGCGCTTGCTGTGCCCTTGCCGGAGCCGCCCCGGTCTATTGGACGGCATGCAGTTCGGCTCGCCTTGGTGGCCTTGGTATCGCATGCCGGCCACGACTGCCTGTCCTGGCCCGCTACACAAACCTTGGCGGATGAAATCCACGGCCTCACCCGGCGGGACGTCAGGAACGCTCTGGAGGTCCTCGAGGCGGGAGCAGTGATCGCCCGTGCCGGTAGGAAGGGACGCGCAATATGTTGGCGTCTGGGCCCGTTCGCCCCTGTGGACAACTCTCCCGATATGGCGGGGTATCCCGCCAGTTTCACCACCCAACAGTCGGCGGGCATAGCGGCGGGCGAACTGGCGGGGCAGGTGGCGGGATACCCCGCCCCTAACGGAAGGGAACAGAAAAAGACCCCCCCTCCCCCCAACGCCGAACCCAGTACAGAAAGCTGGTCAGAACTGGCAAGGGGCCTTCGCCTGCGTCATTCCGATATGGGCCACGAGGAGGCCCTCGAGGTGGCCAGGAGGGCCGCTTTAGACCCGGAAACCAAGTCAGCGGCTGCCCGGCTCACACAACCAGGGTATGTCGTGAAGCTCCGCGCGGACCTAAAAACGATTCGGGATGCGGAGCGGCGGCGCGCACTGGCAACCGCCCCCAAATGTGAGGATCATCCGGATTTTCCCGCCTCAAGCTGCCGGGAGTGCCACGGCGACGTGAAGGCAGGCTGTAGGGACCCGCGGTTCTTCGGAAAACACCAGCCCGAATGCTCGGTCCCGATGTGTTGGGCCCCGATCATCGGCCAACGGGAGGGGGCGACGGTCTGCGGGGAACATTCCCCGACTGGCGGCAGGAGGCAAGCATGAACAACGCCGACCCCGATCGCCGTCAGGACCTTGGGTTGCCCTGGCTGCCTTCCGACCCGGACCCACCACCACACAACTGCCGGAACGGCTGGCTGCCCGATCAGGACGGCTGCGCTGTCCCCTGTCGGCGGTGTAAGCCCCACCTTCGCCGCGAAAGGCTCCCGGACGGGCGGACAGCCTGGCGGGCAACACGAAATACCGACCAAGCACCACCCAACAAATGAAAGGCAACATCATGAGCAAGCACACCATCGAACAGACCGCCCGCCTTGAAGCCACCGCCGTAACCCGGCTCCTCACACAGAACCGCCGGGCCGAAGCGCAAGTCATGCTCAACGAATCGGAGAACCCCATCGAACTTGCCCACGCCGCGTGCGGCATGGCGGCGGCGTTGGTGGTCACCCTCGCGCCCGGTAAAGCGGAGATGATCCTGGACAACTACACACGGGCCGCGCTAGCGGAGTAAGTCCCGCCGGTATTTAGCACTATTGAGTTAATATGGACCAAGCGTAAGAGCCGGGCGCGGACGGTCAACGGACGAGGAACCTTAGCGGGTCAAGTCCGGAGGAACCCGAAGCGCCCGGCCCCCTCCCGCCAGGGACACGGCCAGCGGTCACACCGGGAATTCTCCGGGTCAACCCGTCCGCCTATCAGGTCCCGCCGTGGAATGAGTGCCCACCAGCGGTATGGGCCCGGCCACCGACCGAGGGCGCGGAGCGCGTCAAGTTCGGTGGAACCGGTCCTGAATCCGTCCGTAGGAGCCCGCCCGGAATTCCTATTCATTTTCGTGCGCCACGATAGGCGCATTCCTGCCCAAGGAGGGCACTCAGATGGAAAGCACATCCCGCGTTGAGACGCACAAGGAAGCGGCATCGGCAGCGGCAAAACGCGCCCGCGAAATCGCGGAAAAGGCCGAATCCGAAAACCGGTCACTGACCGCCGCCGAGGAAGCGGACTACCGGAAAGCCATGGGCGAAGCCCGCCACAACCTGGACCAGCTCAAGACGGCGCGGCGTGACCCGTTCATGACGGACCTCAAGGCGCTGGCGGACGAGCTGGCGGGACGGACCCCGGCGGGCCGCGGAGGCCGTAAGGGCACACACAGCCCGTGGGCGAAGGCGACGGCGGAACGCATGAGCCGGGCCATGACCGCGGAAGTAGACGGGCAGAAAGCCCTGGTGTCCGGAAGCATCGGCGTGCCGGTGCCCTTGGAAACGGACGTGGTGGCCCTGTCCTCCACTCCGCGGTCCCTGCTGGAGCTGGTCCCTGTCAGGATGCTGACCGGCGGCTTTGGCACCGGGAACAGCTTCAGTTTCCTGCGGCAGACGGTGAGGACGAACAACGCCGCCCCGGTCGCGGACGGGGCGCTCAAGCCGTCATCCGTGTTCACCCTGGCCGAGATTGAGGACCGCGTCCGGGTCATTGCCCACCTGTCCGACCCGGTCCCGGAACGGTACTTTGCGGACCACGCCGCGCTGGAGGATTTCCTACAGGCCGAGATGGAGGCGGGCATCCTGGACGCCCTACAGGACCAGGTGGTCAACGGCGACGGGGAGGGCGAAAACCTGACCGGCATCCTTGCCACGACCGGCGTTATCTCCCAGGTGTTCGCCACGGACCGGCTGACGTCCATCCGTAAGGGCCTCACCCAGCTCCAAGCCACCGGGGTCACACCCAATGCCCTGGTTCTGAATCCGGCGGACCTTGAGGCCTTGGACCTACTCCGGGCTGACGGCGCAACCGGTGCGTTCCTGCTGGGCGACCCGGCGGCGGAAAGCGCCACGAACATTTGGTCCGTTCCCCGCATACCGTCCAACGCCGTCGCCGCCGGTACAGCGCTGCTGGCGGACTGGAACCAGGCCGAAATCGTGGTCCGGGAGGATGCCACGCTGGCCCTTGATCGGTCGGGCGTGAACTTCACGAAGAACCTGGTTACCCTCCGGGTGGAGGGTAGGTTCGGGCTGGCTATCAAGCGGCCTGCGTCGTTCGCCGTGATTGATTTGGCGGCCTAGCTCCTCCATCGTGTCGGCGTCAACGTCACCCGCTGCGGCCCTCAAGGCCCTTTCCCTCCACGCAACGGGAACGATGGAAGGCCAGCCCCTAGGCATATGGGGCGCGTACCCTTCCAGCGCCAACGACCGGCCCGGCAACTCCAGTTATCGGAGTGGCCGGGCCGCCGTCGTCCACTACGCCGGCGGGGACAGCGGGAGCTGCCACAAGGCGCTGTGACGACCTCAAACCTGGCGGACGGCCCAAGCGGCAAGACAAGGGCACAAACACAAGCCAGAGGGGCAACCAACAAGGCGGGCGGCATACCAGGGGGCAGGGGCGTCTCAAGGGCTACAGCTTGGGCGTCAGGGCCCCTTTGCCGGTAGTGGTCCAAATTTCCCCAAGGGTGTTTTTGCCCGCGGCGGCGTGGCTCAAACGAAAAGGAGTCTATAAATCATGGACGTGCAACGGGAAGCGTTGGAGCGGACGATTGCGGCGGGAGCCGACGTTTTGACGGACAAGCACGCGGCGTTACTGGCGTTGTGCCGGGAACTGGCCGGGCAGATGGACGACGCCACAACTGACGGCGGGCCGTCAACCCGGTTGATAGCGGCCTATCTTTCGGCCCTAAAGGATTTGGGGCGGGCGCTAGCTGTTCCGGTGGAGAAGGAGAGGGTTGGCGGCAAGTTGTCACAGCTTCGTGGTATCCAAGGCGGCGCGGCTACTACGCCGCGCCGTCCCAGGACGACGCGGAAGGCGGCGGGCGCATGACGGGCGACCAGGATCAGGACACCGGCGCGGCTTGCGGGTGCGGGTGCTGCGCGGCGGTACTCGCGGAACTGGCAGAGGTCCGGCACGACTTGGGGCAGCTTATGGGGCTGGTGATTATCGGCAGTATCGGCGCGGACTGAAGGGGCAAATGTTTGATGAGTGCCTCACACTCGCGGCACGCCGCGCCGAAAAGGTCTGTGGGAATCGTTAGAGTAGGTCGCATGCCTCGTACCCTCTCTGCCCACCGTGCCACTGAGCAGCTTAAAATGATCGACCTCTTTGCAGGAGCCGGCGGCCTTTCGGAAGGGCTTAGGGAAGCCGGGTTCAAGAGCCTTTATGCCAACGAACTCGTGCCCACATACGCGCAGACCTTCCAGGCAAACCACCCGGACGCGCTGGTGGACAGCAGCGATATCAGGAGCGTTGACGCTGCAGAGATTCGCGAGCGGCTGAAGGTAAAGAGGGGTGAGCTTGCTCTCATCGCTGGTGGTCCGCCGTGCCAGGGCTTCAGCATCAACGCGCCGAAGCGTAGCTCGGAGGACCGCCGAAACCACTTGTTTCGGGAATACCTGCGGTTTGTGGAGGAATTCCAGCCGCGAGCGGTGCTGATCGAGAACGTGCCCGGCCTCGTCTCTTTCGAGGGTGGGGCGACTCTTGAGGCAATCCTCGGCAGCCTACGGGCGCTTGGTTACTCCGCGGATGTGCAGATCCTCTACGCGCCGCTTTTTGGGGTTCCGCAAACGCGTTGGCGGACCATTGTTTTGGGCCTTCGGGACGGCGGTAATCCGTTGGAGGCTTTCCCTGAGCCCATTCATTCGGCCCCGATGCGAGTCAACTTCACGTCAAAGTTCGCCGGGCGAAACATCGTCGCCATGCCCCGTTCGCTAGAGCTGCCCTCGCACACGACGGTCCATGACGCCTTAGGCGATTTGCCGGTCCTGCGGAACGGTGAGGAGGGCGCGGAGACGAAGCAGTATCGCACTGTGCCTCAGAACGACTATCAGCGCGTTCTGCGTGCCGGTTCCGAAGGCGTCACGAACCATGAGGCCGCCCGACTCGGAAAGATTAACTTGGAAAGGCTGAGGCATATCCCACCAGGCGGAAACTGGACGGATATTCCTTTTGAACTTCTCCCATCGGGGATGAAGCAAGCCCGCCGATCAGATCACACGAAGCGGTATGGTCGCGTTCACCCTGACGGTCTGGCGTCCACAATTTTGACCAAGTGCGATCCCCACTGGGGCGCGTACTTCCACTATGACCAAGACCGGGCATTCACAGTTCGGGAGGCGGCGCGGATTCAGTCGTTCCCGGACACCTACGTGTTTACCGGCTCCCGGGTAGATCAATACGAGCAGGTAGGAAACGCGGTTCCGCCGCTCCTTGCTGCGGCTGTCGGGCGGTCCGTCTCGCAGGCACTCGGCGTCGCTGTCACTGAACTGACACGAGCGGTCTAGGGGGTATGTCTCACCTATTCGAATTCTTCGGTTACCCGGCTACCGACCATTCTCCCGAAGCCATAAGGTCTGCTGAAACGAAGGATTGCCCGTTCCAGACCGTCGGTTGCACCAAGAAGCTTGAGGGTACGCCAACCGGGGCGTGTAGCCTCAAGCAACCATCGTTTGCGCAGCCCGTAATCATCTGTCCAACTCGCCTTTACGCAGACAACCACCAGGTGCTGCAAGACGTGGCGGACAAGGCCTTTTCGCCCGGGCTACCCCTAATTCATGGCAGACAGGCCGTCGCTGAAGCTCGCACGCGAGGCGAAAAAGTGGTCGCTGTCTTTGGCAAGGGTTCCGGGGGTGAGATGCGGCTCCCTCAGCGGACGGGAGGGACGGGTTCCTATTGGGTGGACTGGATTCTGGCGCTGCTGAATCCTGACGGCTCCCTGGATGAGTTCGTGGCTGTGGAGGTCCAGACGGCGGACACAACAGGCAATTATCTGCCCAGCCGCCAGGCGATGCTGCTGCCCGGTCGTCCGATTGTCCAGAGCACCGCCGGCGTGAACTGGGAAAACGTCTGTAAGCGAATCATCACGCAGCTGGTCTACAAAGGTCAGCTTCTACAGCGTGAGGAGAGCTGCAAAAAGGGCCTGTTTTTCATCTGCCCCGCTCCTGTTTATGACCGTGTGATGAAACGGCTTGGAGGCAGGGAGGGCCTAACTTCCGTACATCTCCAGTCACACGCCATAACGTTCATGGCATATGAATACGTGTCGGCGGAACAGCGGCAGGACGGGACGCCTATCCCGCTGGCCTTGGATGTCCAACACACAACGTCCGTGGCGAAGCTTCAAGAGCGGTTCGGCAACGTCGAACTGCCGGAACCGAATGTGTACCGGGACGCGATCCAGGCAGCCCTTTCCGGCGTTCCGAATCCGAACCGCGCCGGTCGGTAAACAGCCGCCCATTGCCAATGCCCGTCCTCGCTCCGCCTGTAACTTGATGCAACATCCGTCTACGCCATCGCCACCCTTGCCGCCGTGGGTTTTGCCGGGATACTGGTGTTCATCCTGCGCAGTGATGAAGTCAGGGGATTCCTGTTGACCCTGATCCGGACGGCGCTGGCGTTGCCATGACGCCGGGCGTGCGCCGCCGGGCGCCGGGGATGGACGGGGTCCGCGGTTCGGGGAAGGACCGCGGATCCGTCACCGCCGAATTCGCGGTGGCCCTGCCGGCGGTTCTTCTGCTCCTGGCCCTTCTGCTCGCGGGCTCAGCGGCGGGGATTACCCAGCTCCGGCTTGAGGAAGCGGCACGGGCCGGGGCGAGGGCGCTGGCGCGCGGTGAGGATGCCGGAGCTGTGGAGGGGATAGTTCGGCAGCTTGCCGGCGCGTCGGCGTCATCGTCGATCGTGGCCGAGGGCGAATGGCTCAGCGTCACGGTTTCAGGCAGGGTCTCAGGTCCTGGCGGGTCGATAGTGCCGTGGACGTTGTCCGCCCGGGCATTGGCACGGGGAGAAACCGCCCGGGAGGCAAGCCTCCATCCGGCAGAGAGCCGGCCCGTGGCGGCCTTGCCCGTATTTGGATTGCCCGTGCCGGTATCACCCGTTCCGAGGCAGGAACACCGTCCGGAAGCTGCGGCCTCATGAACGGCCGCGGGAGTCCGCACCCGGGAATCCCCAAGAAGGGTCAGCTGGGACATGACGGTCGTCGGCGTGCTTGTGAGCGTGGATCCGGAACAGTCCTGGCCGCCGGACTCGGAATGGTGGTGATGGTGGCCATGGCGCTCATGTTGCTGCTGGCCCAGTCCGCCGTGATGGCGTCCAGGGCTGCGGCGGCCGCCGATCTCGCCGCGCTCGCGGCCGCAGACGCACTGCGGGGGATCAGCCAGGGTGTGCCGTGCTCCGTCGCGGCGGACGTGGCGGGCCGGCAAGGGGCGAGAATAACAAGTTGCACGGAAGGGGGAAGCGACACCGTCGAGGTCAGGACTGAACTCCTGCACCGAAGTATGTTCGGCGCCGCCACCGGCCACGCCAGGGCCGGACCGCCGCCGTGAGAGCGCGCCCGCCTTGAGCCGCGACCGCTATGAGACCGCGCCCGCGATGAGACCGCGCGACCTGCCTGAGCCGCGACGCCTTGCCGATGGGTTCGCGCCGATGAGCCGCCTCAGAACGGGGCTGCGTGCTCTTCCGCCCGGGCAGCATTCGGCTGTTCCGTGGCGTCCTTTAGCAGGACGTCGATCAGGGTGATTGCCGCCGCTTTGTCCAGCGGGTTGTTTTTGTTGCCGCACTTGGGCGACTGCACGCAGGACGGGCAGCCGGCGTCGCATTCGCAGGCCGCGATGGCGTCCCGGGTCGCGGATAGCCACACCTTGGCCTTGTCGAAGCCGCGTTCGGCAAAGCCGGCGCCGCCGGGGTGCCCGTCGTACACAAAGATCGTGGGCACCCCGGTGTCGGCGTGGATGGCGGTGGAAACGCCGCCGATGTCCCAGCGATCGCTGGACGCCACGAGCGGGAGCAGCCCGATCGCAGCGTGTTCGGCTGCGTGCAGGGCGCCCGGGAACTGGGCTTCGATCAGTCCGGCCCCGGTCAGCGAACGGTTGTCCACCACAAACCAGACAGCCTTCGTGAACAGGTCCCTGGCACCGAGCTCCAGCGGTTCCTCACCCAGAATCTCATTCGAAATTAGCGCCTTGCGCTGGAAGGAGACCACCTGTGTTGTCACCTTCACGGCACCGAAGTGTACGGCGACGTCGCCCCACTGAGCTGTCCGCTGTGTCTCCAGGACTTCGATCTGGGTCACGTCGCGGGCGGTGGTGTAGTAATCGGGGTTCGCGCGGCGCACCATCACGCAGTGGTCTGCCTCGTTCAGGTCCTCCACCACGTAGCTGTCGCCCTGATGCACGTACACGGCACCCGTGTGGGCCTGGTAGTGCGTCTGGGGTGAGTCCATGGTGCCAAGCAGGGAACCTGTCTCGGCGTCGACGATGCTCACCGGACCGCCGCCGTCGGCCCGCAGGTTCACCATGGCCGCCGCGCTCTGCGGGTGCGTCCAGAACCAGCCGGCCGGACGTTTGCGGAGGTAGCCCTGCGCCACGAGCTGGTCCAGTAGTTTCTCCGAAGTGGGGCCGAACAGGTCAAGCTCCGCGTAACCGAGGGGCAGTTCAGCTGCGGCGGCGCACAGGTGAGGCCCGAGCACGTAGGGATTGGAGGGATCGAACACCGTGGCTTCCACGGAAACATCAAAGATGGCTTCCGGATGGTTCACCAGGTAGGTGTCCAGCGGATCGTCGCTGGCCACGAAAGCGGCGAGGGCGTCCTGGCCGGCGCGCCCCGCCCGGCCGATCTGCTGGAAGAGGGACGCCCTCGTGCCGGGCCAGCCGGCAACCAGGACGGCGTCGAGCCCGGAGATGTCGATCCCGAGTTCGAGGGCCGACGTGCTGGACACACCCAGGAGTTCCCCCGACCTCAGGGCCTTTTCCAGGGCCCGCCGCTCCTCCGGCAGGTAACCGGAACGGTAGGCGGCCACGCGCTGGGGGAGGCTGGGATCCACTTCGTCCAGTAGCCGCTTGGTAATGGCGGAAATGGTCTCAGCCCCGCGCCGGGACTTGATGAACGCAATGGTCCGGATCCGGGAGGAGACAAGGTTGGCCAGCAGGTCGGCAGTTTCGGCCACGGCGGTCCTGCGTTCTTTGGCGCCGTTTTCACCGCGCAGCTCCGTGAGGGCCGGTTCCCAGAAGGCCACGGTGGTGGAGCCGTGGGGTGAGGAATCCTCGGACACGGCCCGGACGGGTGCCCCGATGAGCCGGCCGAAGGACGTTCCCGGTTCGGACGCCGTTGCCGAGGCCGCGATGAACACCGGACCGGGGTGGGAGGTATTGGCGCTGTAATAGGCGCAGATGCGCCGCAGCCGACGCATCAGGTTGGCCACGTGGGAGCCGAAGACGCCCCGGTAACTGTGGGCCTCGTCCACAATGACGTACTTGAGCCGGCGGAAGAAGCTGGCCCACCAGGCATGGTTGGGCAGGATGCCGAAGTGCAGCATGTCGGGGTTGGCCAGGATCACGTTGGCGTGGTCCCGGATCCAGCGCCGCGACGCCGGGTCAGTATCGCCGTCGTACGTTTCTGCCCTGACAGTCGGGAGCCTGAGCGAGCGGATGGCAGCGAGCTGATCGGCTGCCAGGGCCTTGGTGGGGGAGAGGTACAAGGCCACCGCGCCGTCGTCGTGGATTTTGCCCGGCTCGGAGAGTACCCGCAGTTCAGAGCGGTGGATCGCGTCCAGCGCGGGCAGCTGATAGGCCAGCGATTTACCGGAGGCGGTGCCCGTGGCGATCACCACATGCTCGCCACCGTGGGCAAGGTTCGCCGCCTGGATCTGGTGACGGTACGGCTCATGGATGCCCAGGGAGCCGTAGGCCTCGATGAGATCGGGATGGGCCCACCCCGGCCACGGCTCGTTCACGGCCTGTCGGGCGGGAATGGTGCGGACATGACGCAGCTGCTCCGGGTCCGGGCCACGGCCCAGCAGCGGAATCAGGGAGTCATGCGGGTTCACTTCAATATTGTTTCATCCGGGCTCAAATCGCCCGTACGGTGAGCCCGTATCAGCGACTGGCAGCACCGGCCTGCGCTGCCAACGTGCAGGCTGGAGCAGGGTCAGCCGACGGAAAGGTCAGCGCCCTCGTTGGAGGCGGACATCATGAGGACATGGCACAGCGTTGTCCAGCCCAGGTGCGAGTACAGCTTCTGACCGTCCAGGGACGCCAGCAGCAGGCCGTTTTCCACGTCGTGTTCGAAGGCCTGTGCCGCCAATGCCTTCATGATGAAACTTCCCAGCCCGCGCCGCTGATAGTCCGGTTCGGTGACGATCTTGTCGAACACCGCCGTGTGGCCTACCACGAACACGCGACCGCTCGCCGCCACGGATTCGCCGGCGCGCACCACGGCATGGTGGACCCCGTCGCTCTTGGATGTGGTCAGCTTCAGGTCGTCATCCGAGAGCCAGGGGTCTTCGGAGTCCTGGGTTTCCATGTCCACGATCATCATGGTCTGGGAGGCGGAGGTGACGTTCAGGCCCACTTGCTGGGCCAGGAAGGAGTACCGCGCCACATCATTGGTGAGCACGGTCAGGATCCTGGCCGGCGCCTCTGCAGTCTTCGCCGCAAGCTCGGTAAATTCTGCATCCGAGGGATCGTGGGCGAAGTATTCCCAATCCCGGGTGGTGTCTGCGCGCAGGACCGCCGGGAAGCGGCCTTCCATCCGCGTCTCGTAGCCTCGGCAACCGGCCCATCCGGTCACCCAGATTTCCACGAGGCGGGTGATGTCTTCAACCATGGCGTCTGGGCTCATGTCATGAGAGTATTCCAGCGGTGCCCCAAGCAACAGGGGCAGGGTCAGGGAAACAGTCTTGCTTACCGAATTGTGACCGATGCCACCGGTAGAGTCCAAGGCCCCGGCTCGGGCAGTTTCAGTGAGCAAGTACCCTTAAATACGTGGCTTTGAACCGAATTGTACTCTTTTACGGCTTTACTCCTATCGCAGACCCCGACGCCGTGCGCCTCTGGCAGCGCACCCTCTGCGAGAAACTGGGCCTGACCGGACGCATCCTCATTTCCAAGGACGGCATCAACGCGACCGTGGGCGGCGAGATCGGCGCGGTCAAGCAGTACGTGAAGACCACCCGCGAATACAAGGGCTTCCACGGCATCGACGTTAAGTGGTCCGACGGCGGAGCTGCTGACTTCCCCCGCCTCAGCGTCAAGGTGCGGGACGAAATCGTATCCTTCGGGGCCCCCGGCGAGCTTAAGGTAAATGCCGACGGTGTGGTGGGCGGAGGAACCCACCTCAAGCCTGAGGAACTCCACCAGTTGGTGGACGCCAAGAAGGAAAGTGGCGAGGACGTGGTGTTCTTCGACGGCCGCAACGCGTTCGAAGCCCAGATCGGCAAGTTCAAGGATGCCATCGTCCCGGACGTGGCCACCACGCACGACTTCATCAAGGAACTCGAGTCCGGCAAGTACGACGCCCTCAAGGACAAGCCCGTGGTGACCTACTGCACCGGCGGCATCCGCTGCGAGGTGCTCTCCAGCCTCATGGTGAACCGCGGGTTCAAGGAGGTATACCAGCTCGACGGCGGGATCGTCCGCTACGGCGAAACCTTCAAGGACCAGGGCCTTTGGGAAGGCTCCCTCTACGTCTTCGACAAGCGCATGCACCTCGAATTCAGTGAGGACGCCAAGACCATCGGTGAATGTGTGCGCTGTTCAGCACCCACCAGCAAGTTCGAGAATTGCTCCAACCCGAGCTGCCGCACCCTCACGCTCTACTGCTCGGACTGCGCGTCCAGTCCGGAGACCCTTCGGTGCCCGGAAGGCTGCGCCGCCTAGGCAGTACACCCAGCCGGTATCCGTCCAGTCGTCAGATCCGGCTGAACCGGTAGGCGAAGTTCGCAGCGGTCTGGGCCGCCACCTCCACGCTGAGCACGGCGTCTTCGGACACATAGATCACGTTCACCCTGGACGTTCCGCAGCGCAGGCTCAGGTCCACGAGCGCCAGTTCCCCATTGCGTACCGTGAACGACACCCTGCGCGGGCTCTTGCAGGCCAACGTCAGTGAGTACGTCCCGCTGGGCAGATGCCCGGTACTCTCCTGGCGTGTGGTGCCCGCCTTGAGCAGTCCGAAGCCCGTGTGGAACACCTGGCCCGCCGTGTCCGGGAGGACCCGCTCAACCCAGGCGTCAAGTTCCGTCCCGGTCACCGGGAGGTTGCGCCGGGGATCCTGCGGGAGAGCCGCGTCCGTGAACGGCGGCGCCGTCGCAGTGGGCAACGGCCCGCGGCCGTCGTCGTACACGTACTCACAACCGCTCAGCGCCGCTCCTGCGGCCACCACACCGGAAAGCACGACGGCGGCCGCCGCGGCCGTCCGCCGTGGCACCGGGGGTGCCTGCACGGTGTGCATACTCCGACTCTAGGCCTGCCGCCAGCCTCAAACCAGAGAGGTTCCGGACGGCACCAAAACAGCCCCGTCCTGGGAGCACGCATCGTCAGCACACGGTGTCAGGGCGCGGGGTCCACGATGCGTACGGCGCCCACAGCCGCTTTGTGCACCCGGCTTTCGTCCGGACTGACCAGGTAGGCAGTCACGGACCCGGTGCCAAGCTGAACCTGCCGGCTGACCGGTTCTCCGCACGGCACGTCGATGACCTCGGGGCTGCCCGTGGTTCCGCGCGAGGTGACCACCAACTGCGCCTCCACGGCGCCCGTGCAGACCGCCGTGACCGTATACGTGCCCGCGTTCGTGAGGACGCCGTTGTACGTCAATCCGCCTCCGGCTGCACTGTGCCCGCTGATGCCGCCGGCTGCCCCGGCACCCGCGGGAACGTCAGCCAACATCAGTTCGACGGCGCCCATGTTGCGCTCCAGTTCGGCCTCAAGTTCGGGATCCACGGAGGCGAACGGAAAGGGGCCGGCTGCCGCGGCGGTTCCCGTCCCGGACGGTCGGGACGGGGCCGGCGTTACGTCGTTCGCGTATTCACACCCGGCCACGCCGGCGGCGAGCAGGACGGCGACCAGGAACACCGCGCGTTTTGGCGCGTGGACCGCCACTACTGCCCGCTCCCGGCAGCCGGCAGCAGGCTGTACGCGGCCTGGACGGGAAAGTTGTTCGAGTCCACCATCACCATGACCCCTTCCGGTCCAACGGGAATATCTGTAGGGACCGGCCTGCCACAGGGAAGGCCGCTCACGGAGTACAAGTCCCCGCCTTTGGGCCGGACGACGACGATGTCGACGGTGGCCGGGCCCTCGCAGACGAACGTGAAGGTCAGCAGGCCGGGCACGTCAACGGCACCGGAATGCTGCCACTTGCCGGCCCACGGATAGCCCCGGAACTCACCGGGCTGCACGGGTCCGAGTTCCCCGGCCGCCCATACCGTTGTGTCGGCGGCAGAGGGGCCGCGGGGCGTCTGATCCGGATCCAGCTTGACGCCCGTGAAGGCGTACGGCCAGTCGGCTGGCGGCACAACCTCAGCGCTTATCCTGCCGCCCTTGTGGTCCAAGTACATCACTTTGCCCATTCCGCACCGGAAAGACGTGCGTTCCGGCTCGGCGTTCCCCAGGCGCACCACCAGTTCGGCGCCCGGCGCCG
Organism: Arthrobacter oryzae; assembly: GCF_037911235.1. Classification (GTDB taxonomy): domain Bacteria; phylum Actinomycetota; class Actinomycetes; order Actinomycetales; family Micrococcaceae; genus Arthrobacter; species Arthrobacter oryzae_E. The sequence goes on along the minus strand of NZ_JBBLYW010000063.1, from coordinate 35,826 downwards.
CAACGCAGGCCGCCGTCAGGAAGTATTCGCCGGTGGGGACATCCTCGGTCCACGATGCTGCACCACCTGAGGCGTAGGGCAGCCTGCTCCCGTCCGGGGGGCCCAGAACTTCCGTCAGCGCGTCGATATTGTCCTGCGGGTCCGGATTGTCCTGCGGGTCCGGATTGCCCTGCCGGTCCGGCGGGTCCCGCAGGCTGGGCGGCGTGACGCGGTTGTCCGGGCTGGCGTTCGACGGCGGGCCGGACGCGGCGTCCCTCGGCGCATCACCGTCAGTGTTGTATTCGCAGCCGCTTATACCGCCGGCGAGCAGAGCCAGAATCGGCACAACCGCAGCAACGCCGGCAATCCGCTTCCCCCAAAGAGCTGACATGTCCCTGAGCATACGCACCATCACCGACGGTGCAAGTCACAGCTAGCCCGCCGCCGCCAGATGGTAGGCGTAGATGAGCGGAGCGTCCACGCTGGAGGCGCTGATCTGCAGGGGCCCGGTGGCCGGGAGAGTGACTTTGGCGCGCTCGCGGCTGCCGTTGCAGGCGGCTCCGGCTTCCGCGAGTTTCGTTCCTCCGGAGGTGACCGTGAAGAAGGCCTTGCCCCCGCCGTCGCACGTTATGGTCAGCGTGTAGACGCCGGCCGGAACGTCGGCTGCGTCCTTGACCAGAGGCTGGCGGCTAAGGATCTTGCCGGCATCCTCCAGCACAATTCCGCTGGCGGTTGGCAGGGCCGTGGACTTCCACGCCGGGACGTCCGCATTCTCGATGGACACGGCTGAGGAGCAGGCCGAGGCGGCCACCACGAGGCAGGCGCCGAGAGCCGCCATGCCGACGACGCGCCTCAGCGGGGTCAGCCGCCGGGGCCCGGTTGAACGTGAAAACATACCTCCAACTTACCTGTTGAAGCGGGCTGGTCCGGCCCCTGCCATGGCCATGACCCGCGCCAGGGAAGGCCTAGCCGGCGATCAGCTCCTGCACCCTTCCCTTGTGGAGCGCAACGTACACCCGGTCCCGCAGCTGGTTCGCCTGCTCATCGGTCAAGGTCCGGTCGAGTGGCTGGAGCACCAGCCGGAGCAGAACGTTGACGTCTCCCGGGGCCATGCGGAGGCGGTCGACGGCGGCAGGCGGCAGCTCCGCCGTCGGCGTCACCGCTCTGATCTCCAACGCCGCCAGGACATCGGCCTCCCTGCCGAGGGCGGACCGCGCCAGGTCACCCAGCAGTTCGACGTCGGCCTCAGCAGGATCCGTGAGCACCAGCGAGAGATCCCGGCGGACGGCCGGCATGAGTGAAACCGGCCGGTAGGGCGCCAGGTCCAGCAACTGAGCCTGGATCTCCGGGTTCTCCGAACGGAGCAGCCGGATGTCGTCCATGCCCTTGCGCAGCATGAGTGCCCTGTCCAGCCCCATGCCGAGGGCCAGGCCGGCCCACCTCCGCGGATCCAGCCCGGAGCTGCGCAGGACCGGCGCGGCCACCAGGCCGCACTCGGCAAGTTCCAGCCATTCTGTCCGGCCGTCCGGCAGGGTGACAAGCACGTCCAGTTGCCGGCCCGCGGCGGTGTAGCTGTGGGCGGACGGTGTGGCCCGCCACTGCACACCGGGATGGTCCGCGGCCGGCAGCACGGCTTCCACTACCGCCGCCATCATGGACTCCAGGTCCGCGGGCCCCAGCAGGCCGCGCGCCTTGATGCGCCACAAATCCACCTGGTGGGGCGCCCCCACATGCGTGCGGTCAACGGCGTCCCTGCGGTAGACCAGCCCGGGCAGGACATGCAGCCTGTCGTAGCGGCCCTGCTCGCTGCGGAGGGAGTCGAGGAGTGCGGGGATGCCTGCGGAGGTGTGGCTCCGCAACATCACCGTGGGACTGATATGGCGCGAATACCGCGAGTCCCGGGTGACATCCCCTGGCGAGTAGCCCAGCCGGTCGTAATTGTCCGCGGTGGCCACCAGCGGGTTGAGCCGGTGGGTTTCTGACCGGATGTCCCAGCGCCGTTCCAGCGCGGCGACGACGTCCGCCAGCAGCCGCTGCATGGCGTGGGCTCCTGCGGCGGGGTCCGTCAGGTCGCGCAGGGCGAGTGCGGAATTGAGTTCTGTCAGGGAAAGATAGTTCTTCATGGGGGATCCTTAGGGCAGCTTTGGGAAGGGAGGAATCACCCTCAGCCGCTGCGCCGGACGGACCCCGGCGGCTGCGATTAAGCGCGCAACAAGAAGCCCGTGCGGCCGGGAAGCGGCCGAGGGCTGATAAATCGTTGCTGCCGATGCATAGGACCATCGTGCCCCGGAACGCACCTGAACCGCAACCAGCTGCGGCGCGGCCCACCGCTGCAGGGCGTTGCCATTGCGCCGCTACACGAGCTCATCGAGGCGGCGCCAGAATGCCGCACGGATGGCCTTGCGGATGTCCTGGAGATCGGTCTTCGCCTCACCGATCTTCGCGGCACAGTCCTTGATCAGGACCCGGTCAATCGTCGGCGGGAGCAGCGGGCGTTCGGCGAGGAGCTCGCTGAGTTCCCGTTGGCTGACGCTGCCGTGCCAGTTGTCCGCGAGGCTGACAGCCACCGCTTCGGCACTCTCCACGAGGTCGAACCAGGGGCTTTGAGCAGCAGGTGCGCCGGTTGCGGTGGAATACAGGGGTTCCCGCCGCACGGCACCGGCAGCCGGCGCCGGCCGCACATCCTGCAGCACGCGCCTGGGGCCCGGTGTGGGCACCGGCCTCCCGGACGGACCCGTGGGCCCGGCGGCAACGGAAGCAGCGGCGGGCCCTACGGCCGCGGGGGATCCGGCGGCCTCGGTGCCGGCACCGGCCGCAGCGTCTTCCTCCGCGGCCGCTGCCGCTGCCTCTTCCGCCGCGGCAGCACCCAGGGCGGGAACAACGCCCGGCCCGGGGAGAGGCCGCATGCCGGGTGCGCGGCCTGAGCCGTTGCTGGACACGCTGACCTCAGCCCCGGTTTCAGACGACGCAGCCGGATAGGCAGCAACCACCGGCGCGGACTTCGCAAAGCAACGGTCCAGGAGCGATTGCGGCAGGGTGGCGATATCGTCCACCTGCAGGGCCAGATGCTCCGCCACCGCGGTGACTCCCAGCCGGTGGCCCTGGTTTTCTATCCCCAGCAGCACCACCTTCATGCCGAGGTCCTGGGCGGCCTCCACCGCCTCGGCGAGGTCGTCGTCGCCGGACAGAAGGTAGGCGACGTCGGCCGAACGGTTCCGCGCGACCCCCACGAGGTCCAGGCCGAGCTTGAGGTCCACACCCTTCTGCTCGCCGTTGTAGGACATCCGCCCCAGCCGCACCTTGACGCCTGGCAGCAGGCCGATCCGCTTGTGTTCGTCGCTGAACACGCCATCCTTGGCGGCGTCATACCAGTACATCCTCAGCAGATCCCGGCTGTCGCGCTCGCTGACAAAGGCCTGGATGCCGTCCGCCAGGCTCTTGTACTGGACGGAAAACGCAGAACGCAGCGAATTTCCGGTGACCCGCAGCCCGCCAGTGGCCAGGAGGAAACCTGCGTCAACGAAGATCACACTTTTGCGGCTCATGCTCTGAAGCATAGGTGGTGCTGCTGACAATCCCGCCGTACGCGGGGCGAGCCCGTTGATCGCAGCCTGGCCGGCGCAGCCCGAACCATAGACTTGCACAGTGACTGAAACAGCGATGCACTTCACTGCCGGCAACACTTCCGACGCCCCCCGCAGCGACCTCCCGGAGCTTCTCTCCGCGCTCGCCACGGACCTGCGCGGCATCGGATACACCGTGGACGGAGTGGCTGGGCTGCTCGGGGAGTCCGCCTACGCCGCCCTCAGCCGAGATCAGCTCATCCCGGCGTTGATCGCCACCGAAGCCGCCGCGGATGGGGACCCGGACGCGGCGGCGCTTGCCGCCGTCGTACGCCTGTGGCTGTTGGCGGTGCCTCAGCGCACAGACGTGCTCGACGCCGCCCTGCCGGGGATCCGCACGGAGGGTCTCCTCAGGCTGGGGCTCGTTGAACCGGAGCCGCCGCAGTCAGATCCCGCGGCAGGAATCGTCCGGGCGAAGGCAGACCTGCGGCCCTACGGCTGGGGCGGCAATGCGGCCAGGGCCACGGGCACGGGCAGCGGCAGCGCCGACCTCTGGGTGGCCAGCGACCTTGCGGCGCACCAGCAGCCCGGCGTCCTCCGCCACGACCATGTGCTGGGAATCGGGCAGGCCTCCACCACCCTGGTGCAGACCACCATCCGCCGGGAGGTGGCGAGGGCCCTGGACCTGGGTACCGGCTGCGGCATCCAGTCCTTCCACCTGTTGAACCATGCGGACCACGTGACAGCCACCGACATTTCTGCCCGTGCGCTGGCCTTTACGCGGTTCAACCTGCTGCTCAACGCCGAAGCCCTCCGCATCGATCCGGCCCGGCCGGAGGAGCGGGTGAGCCTGCGGCTGGGTTCGCTGCTGGAACCGGTGGCGGGAGAAACCTTCGACCTGGTGGTGTCCAACCCGCCGTTCGTCATCACGCCCCGGAGCCCGGGGGAGGCCGCCGGGGACCAGTTCACCTACCGGGACGGCGGCCTGCCCGGCGACGACATTGTCGCGTCACTGGTCAGGGAACTGCCGTCCGTTCTTGCCCCGGACGGAACAGCCCAGCTCTTGGGCAACTGGGAAGTCGTGGCAGGGACGGAGTGGCGGGAAAGGCCGCAACGCTGGGCCGGACCGGACGTGGACGCCTGGTTCATCCAGCGGGAGCTGGTGGGGCCGGAACAGTACGCCGAAACCTGGCTGCAGGACGCCTCCGAATCGCGCGACCGCCAGCACTACCAGGACGCCTACGCCGCCTACCTGGACGACTTCGCCTCACGAAACGTGGCGGGGATCGGGTTCGGCATGATCTTCCTGCGCCGCCCTGCCGCCGGCGCCCGGCCGGTCATCAGCCGCTTCGAGGAGATCACCTATCCCATTGAACAGCCCGTTGGCCCGCACCTGGGGGCAGCAGTGGAGCGGGCAGACTGGCTGGCGGCCAACGACCTTGCCGCCACCCATTTGCTCGTGGCGGAGGACGTCACGGAGGAGCGGCACCAGCGCCCGGGCGCGGAGCATCCCGGCGTGATCCTGTTGCGCCAGGGCGCCGGGCTTCGGCGCACCAACCTGTTGAGCACCGAACTCGCCGGTTTCGTGTCAGCGTGCGACGGCGATCTGTCCGTCGGGCAGATCATCGGTGCCCTTGAAGCGCTGCTGGGCGGGGGTGACGGGTTCGACGGCGAAGCGTTCCGGGACGGGCTCCTCGCCGAAGTCGGGAACCTGGTCCGCGACGGGTTCCTCCTGCCCGCCTGAACCGGGAACGGTGGGTGCGGGACCAACAGTGCTGACCGGGCCGGCGTCGTCCGTGTCTTCATGGGCCGGGGCGGCGGGGCCGGCACCGCCCGGCACCGCAGGCGGAACATCATTTGAACCGAAGCGCCGCAGCACGGTGACGGCGATGGCCAGGGACACCACCGCACCAATCCCGCCGATCAGCAGGAAAGCGGAGCGAACAGGCAACAGGGCCCCCAGGAGCCCGCCCAACGCCAGCGCTGCAATGGTGATGGCACGGGTGAGGCCACCGATCATGGACATCGCCTGGCCGCGGCCTTCCTCGGGCATCCGGAGGATCACGATCGCCCCGAAGCAGGCGTTGAGGACACCGCAGAAGACTCCCATCCCGGTATAGGCGACGAACATGATGTCCACGGTCGGCACCAGCCCGATAAATGCGAGCACCGCGGACGTTAGTGCCATGGACCCCAGCAGGACGCGGAGCCGGACCGGGGATGTCTTGATCAGCCCGGCGAGGGCGGCCCCGGCGGCCATTCCCAGCGCAAAAGAGGCAATAAGGAGGCCGTACTGCGCTTCGGAGGCGCCCATCTCACCCCGGACCAGGAACACTTCAAGGACGTTCGTGGCTTCCCCCACGGCAATGAAGAACAGGGCGCCGAGCACCAGCGCCCACACCAGGCTGTCCCGCCTGATAAGCCGAAGCCCGTCCATTAGAGCGGGCTGCCCGCGGCCTGCTCGTTCGGCGGCAGTGCCACGGCGGGTCCGGATCAGGAAGGCGCCGGCTCCCATCAGGACGTAACAGGCGCTCGCGACGGAAAACGCCAATAACGGGCCGCCCCAGCCACTCAGCAGCCCACCCGCAGCCGGTCCGGCCATACCCGCGATCATGATGGTCGCCTGCATAGTGCCTACAGCGCGGGGTGTTCGCTCTTCACCAACGATCCGGGGTAACAGCGCCTGAAAGGTGGGGCCGGCCACAGCCTGGAACGCGTTCAGCACGAGAGTCAGCACGAAGAGCGCGGGGATGTAGTTCTCCAGGTAGTGCATGCTCAGACCCATGCCGGCGACGGCGGCGGCACTGCCTGCGGAAGCCGTCGTCGCGAGTGTTCGGGAATCCCTGGTGTCCGCCAGCCTGCCTGCCCAGGGGGCGAGGACCACCAGCGGCAGGGCGGAGCACAGCAAGTAGAGGGCCACCAGCCAGGAGCCCGCCAAGGCAACCGTGCCTGCTTCGGTAGCCGCTTGGAGATGCAACATCACACTGACGGCAACAGCACCCATGCCGGCGGCAGCCATAAAGCGTGCACTGCTTGCCAGCAGGAAGTCCCGGTTTCGCCAGAGGGCTGAATCTCGTCGTAGTAAGGCAGGCGATCGCCCGGCCATGTCCCCCATGTCCGCGAAACTACTCCCGGGGCCCGCGGATGTCAAGCGTTTCTTTCAGAGTTGCCGGACGGCCGGTAGAATAGAGGGGTGAATGCAGAAACTCCGGAGCCGGAGCCTGAGCCGGCCGCGGAAGAGGGCGCCAAACGCAGGGTACGGCCGGAGAAGAAGGTGGAGATCACCGATCCCAAGGCCATCCGCGCGCTTGCCCATGCGGCACGCCTCGAAGTAATCTCCGAACTGTATTCCACGCAGGTCAGCCGGACTGCCACGGAGCTTGCCGCTCAGACCGGCCTGACGCCCAGCGCCATGAGCTACCACCTGCGTGCATTGGAGAAGTGGGGCATCGTGGAACCTGCCGCCACTTCCGGCGATGCGCGGGAACGCCGCTGGCGGGCCGCCGGAACAGAGTTCACCATCAATTCAGGCGGGGGAGTGGCCAGTCCCGAGTTCGCAGTCCTCGACCTGGAACTCGACGCCTTTCGGCGGCGGGTCAATGCCTACGCCAGGGTCCGGGACGAGCGCCGGCAAAACGACGAATCCACCGAGGCGGCCGGTGTGGTGATGCTCTCCAGCCACCTGCTGTACCTGACTCCCGCGCAGCGCTCGGAGTTGACCGCGAAGGTGCTGGGCTTGCTCAAGGAATACGAGCTTGACGATCCGGACAAGGTCCCCGGGGGCGCCGAGCGCATGGCCACAATGTGGTCCCTCATTCCGGACGATCGTAAGTGATGCCCCGCACCCGTTTTCCACATGAATGCGCATCATTCTGCAAAATATGGTGAACTAGGCGAGTATGGGCTCATCTGCCCGAGCCAACCTTTTTCTGTAGGAGCACCGTGCCAAGCAAGGCCAAAACCGGCAAGAAACTCGTGATTGTGGAGTCTCCGGCCAAGAGCAAGACCATCGCCAAGTACCTGGGCGAGGGCTTCATCGTTGAGGCCTCCATCGGTCACATCCGTGATCTGCCGCAGCCGTCCGAGCTCCCTGCCGAACTCAAGAAAACCTCCATCGGCAAGTTCGCCGTCGACATCGAACACGACTTCAAGCCGTACTACGTGGTGTCCGCGGACAAGAAGAAGAAGGTGACCGAGCTCAAAGCTGCGCTCAAGGACGCCGACGAACTCTATCTCGCAACCGATGGGGACCGCGAAGGCGAGGCCATCGCGTGGCACCTGCTGGAAGTGCTCAAGCCCAAGGTGCCGGTGTACCGGATGACCTTCGGCGAAATCACCAAGGAAGCCATCCAGCGCGCCATGGGCAACCTGCGCGACGTTGACCAGGACCTTGTCGATGCGCAGGAAACCCGCCGTGTACTGGACCGCCTGTACGGCTACGAAATTTCCCCGGTCCTGTGGCGCAAAGTGGCCCGCGGACTGTCCGCCGGGCGTGTCCAGTCAGTGGTCACCCGCATGGTGGTGGACCGTGAACGGGAACGCATGGCGTTCAAGGCCGCGTCCTACTGGGACCTCACCGGCCAGTTCGGCGCCGGGTCCGGCGCTGCTTCTTTCAAAGCCAAATTAGCCTCCGTGGACGGCGCCAAAGTGGCCAGCGGCCGCGACTTCAACGACGACGGCGAACTCACCTCGCGCAACGTCACGCACCTGAACGAGGAACTCGCCACGTCCCTGGCTGCGGGACTGCAGACCGCGGAATTCCGGGTCCGCTCCGTCGACACCAAGCCGTACACCCGCCGCCCGGCCGCTCCGTTCACTACTTCGACGCTGCAGCAGGAAGCCGGCCGCAAGCTGCGCTTCTCGTCCAAGAGCACCATGCAGGTGGCCCAGCGCCTCTACGAAAACGGCTACATCACTTATATGCGTACGGACTCGTCCGCGCTGAGTGACGAGGCCCTCACGGCTGCCCGGCGCCAGGCCTCCGAACTTTACGGCCCGGAGTACGTGCCGCAGTCGCCCCGCGTTTACACCGGCAAGGCCGCGAACGCGCAGGAAGCCCACGAGGCCATCCGGCCCGCCGGTGACTCATTCCGCACCCCGGCGCAGGTGGCCAAGCAGCTCTCCGGCGACGAATTCCGGCTCTACGAGCTCATCTGGAAGCGCACTGTCGCCTCCCAGATGGCGGATGCCAAGGGCTCCACGGCCACTATCCGCCTCGGCGCCCTGGCTGTAGACGGCAGGGATGCCGAGTTCTCGGCCTCCGGCACCGTCATCACCTTCCCCGGCTTCCTTGCCGCCTACGAGGAAGGCAAGGACGAAAGCCGCGGGGACGACGACTCCGAGGAGGCCCGCCGACTGCCCAACGTGGCCAAGGACGATTCCCTCACTGCCTCGGACATCGTCGCCGTCGGCCACGAGACCTCCCCGCCGCCGCGCTACACCGAAGCCTCGCTGACGGCCGAGCTGGAAAAGAGGGGCATCGGACGCCCGTCCACCTATGCCTCCACCATCTCCACCATCCAGGACCGCGGCTACGTGCGTAAGCAGGGCTCCGCGCTCGTTCCCAGCTGGATCGCCTTCTCGGTGATCCGGCTTCTGGAACAGCACTTCCATGACTACGTGGACTACGAGTTCACGGCTGACATGGAAGGCGACCTAGACAAGATCGCGAACGGCCAGGCCGTAGGCGCCGCCTGGCTCAAGCACTTCTATTACGGCGAAGACGCCGATCCCGGTCTGCTGAGCATCGTCAACAACCTTGGCGAAATCGACGCCAAGGAAATCAACTCCGTGCCGATCGCCGAGGGCATCACCCTGCGGGTCGGCAAGTTCGGCCCGTACCTGGAGAGCTCGGTCCCCACGGTTGACCCGAAGACCGGTGAAGTTGTTGAGTCGGCCCGGGCCAACGTTCCCGAGGACTTGGCGCCGGACGAGCTGACACCGGCCAAGGCCATGGAGCTCATGGAAACGGCTGCGCCCGAGGAACGCGTGCTCGGCGAGGACCCGCACACGGGCCACACGGTCGTGGCCAAGAACGGCCGCTACGGCGCTTACGTTACGGAAATCATTCCGGAGATGACCGACGAGCAGCTGGCCAACCAGCCCGTGGAGTACTACAAGAACGGCAAGCCGAAGCCGGCGAAGAAGCCCGTCAAGGCCAAACCGCGCACCGGTTCGCTGTTCGCCTCGATGAGCGTGGATTCGGTGACCCTGGACGAGGCAATGCAGCTGATGAGCCTGCCGCGCGTGCTCGGCGAGGATGCCGAAGGCAACGTCATCACTGTGCAGAACGGCCGCTTCGGCCCGTACCTGAAGAAGGGCACGGACTCGCGCTCCATCGGCTCCGAAGAGGAAATCTTCACGATCACGCTGGAGCAGGCACTGGAGATCTACTCCCAGCCCAAGCAGCGCGGTGCCCGCGCCGCCGTCCCGCCGCTCGCCGAGTTCGGCCCGGACCCGGTGTCGGAGAAGAACATCGTGGTGAAGGAAGGCCGGTTCGGTCCGTACATCACCGACGGCATCACCAACATCACTGTTCCGCGCTCCACCTCGCTGGAGGAACTGACCAGGGAACAGGCCGTGGAACTCCTGGCGGAAAAGCGTGCCAAGGGACCGGCCAAGCGTCCCGCAGCGCGCAAGGCCCCCGCGAAGAAGAAGGCCGTCGCCAAGAAGTAGGGCCCGCTGCACCGGAGCCGCGGGGCGGCCGCGGCACGGATGGCAGGCAGAAATACTTCGGCTTCCAGCCGCCGGGGGTGGCTCCAAATCGCGGCTTTGGCCCGGCAACGTCGTGGCGTCACGCCCGCCCCGGCCGAACCCACGAAGTCGAAGCCTGGCAACGGGGTTTGCGCCCCGCCCGGCAACGTGATCGAGTAGATACATGACTGAACAGCCTGCACCCGCGGAAATAGAGCCCCTGAACGACCTCGAAGAGAAGCTCGCCACTGGTGACCAGCCGGATGCCAACCCGGTGGACGTCATCCTGTCCTTCCTCAACAACGAGGTCTACATCATCAGCTCCGATGCGCTTGAGGGTGAAGACGCACAGGTGGAGCCCTTGGTGCTCTCCAACGCCGAAGGCAAGCCGGTACTGGCCGTGTTCTCGCACCCGAGCCGCGTGGACCAGCAGTTCCTCGACGCAGCCCCTAACGTCCTGGGCACCCAGGGGGCCGCGATTATCGGCAACCTTGGTGATGAGCTGGGCATGGTGATCAACCCCGGCAGCGCCTTCGGCTTCGAAATCGATCCCGAAGGCGTGGCCAACATCCGCCGTGACTTCAAGCGCGCGGACCAGCCCTCGGAAGATTCCGGCGCAGCCTCGGCCGAGTAAGCCACATAATTGCGGGCATGATCCCGACTCGAACCGGCAAGCCGCCGACGCAGTTGCGCCGGCGGCTTGCTGTCGGTGAATAATGGCAGAATGCGTCTAGGCGTCCTCGACATCGGTTCAAACACTGTCCACCTGCTCCTGGTTGATGCGCATCCCGGCGCGCGGCCGGTGCCTTTTGCCTCGCATAAACGCCCGCTCTCGCTGGTGCAGTTCCTCGACGCCGAGGGAAACATCAACGACGCCGGCCAGCACGAGCTCATTGAATTTGTCCTTGAAGCCTGGGAATTCGCCGCCAAACACAAAGCCCAGGACCTGCTGGCTTTTTGCACCTCAGCTATCCGGGAAGCCACCAACGGCCCTGCAGTGCTGGCCCGGGTCAAGCACGAAACCACTGTGACCCTCCAGGAACTCACCGGCAGCGAAGAAGCGTCCATGACGTTCTTTGCCGTTCGCCGCTGGTATGGCTGGGGTGCCGGACCCATCCTGAATCTCGACATCGGCGGCGGTTCCTTCGAAATGGCTTTGGGCCAGGACGAGCTGCCCGAGCTGGCCACGTCCGTGCCGCTGGGAGCGAGCCGCCTCACCCGCGACTGGCTGCATGAGGACCCGCCCACGGCCAAGAGCGTCAAGGAACTCCGGCGCTACATCCGGGCGACCCTCAAACCTGCCGTCCGAAGCTTCAACGAGCTGGGCAGGGCAAACGTGGTGGCCGGGACGTCCAAGACCTTCCGTTCACTGGCCCGGATCGCCGGAGCAGCCCCGAGCGGGGCCGGACCGTACGTCAAGCGCGAACTCGGCGCCACAGACCTTGGCATCTGGGCGCAGCGGATATCCGCCATGAAGACCGAGGACCGGCTGCACCTCCCCGGCGTCTCCGAGGCCCGAGCGAACCAGCTCCTCGCCGGAGCGCTCGTGGCCGAGGCGGCCCTGGAACTCTTTGAATTCAAGAAGGTCAAGATCTGCCCCTGGGCGCTGCGCGAAGGTCTGATCCTCCGCAGGCTGGACCAGCTGATCTTTGAGGGGCCGCTGGAACCGGCGCACCACGTCGTGCTGCCGCCGGTTGAGGCCTCAGCCACCGCGTCCGGCGGGAGGGCCGACTGAGATGAGCGCCGACGTCGAACGTTCCCCTGAAGAAAACCGGGTGATCCCGGTGGCGCTGTCCAGTGCGTCCGTGTACCCGCTGAGCGTCCATGATGCTTTCGCCGTGGCGCAGGACCTTGGTTTTGACGGCGTGGAGGTGATGGTCACCAACAACACCACCAGCCAGAGCCCGCACTCCCTCCTTGAGCTCAGCCACCGTTACCGGCAGCCGATCGTCTCCATCCACGCCCCCACGCTGCTGCTGACGCAGAAGGTGTGGGGATCGGCCTGGAACAAGATCGAAATGTCCTGCCGGATGGCCCGCGAGGTGGGCTGCGGCACCGTGGTGGTCCATCCGCCGTTCCGCTGGCAGAACAACTACGCGGAGAATTTCCCCGCCGGCATTCGCCAGCTCGCCGACATGTACCAGGTACGGATCGCCGTCGAAAACATGTATCCGTGGCGTGTGCGGGGCCGGGAGACTGTGGCCTACCTGCCGCACTGGGACCCTTTGGGCCAGGATTACGACGACGTCACGTGGGACTTCTCGCACGCCGCCACTGCGGGGGCCAACAGCGTTGAGGCGATCAAGGCCCTCGGCAGCAAACTCAGGCACATCCACCTTACGGACGGGTCGGGCTCCGGCAGGGACGAGCACCTGATTCCAGGCCGCGGCAACCAAGGCTGCGCGGAAGCGCTGCAGCACCTGGCAGGCAGCGGATTCGACGGCGTGGTGGTGGCGGAAATTTCCACTCGACGGGCGAGGTTTGCGGGGGAGCGCGAACAGTGGCTCAACGAAACCCTGGGATTCGCGCGCCAGCACCTGAGCCGTCCGCTGGTCGGCGCCAGGGACGCCTGAGCAGCCAACCGTTCGAAGAGCGCCGCAGTTCAGCAGAAAGAGCCGGTTAAGAAATCGCCGGTTAACAGAGAAGAGCGCCGGGCGGTCCTGCCGAAGGAATTGGGGGAACCCTTCCGCAGCCGCCCGGCGCCGCGCCGGTTCCGAGGAACCGGCTGTCATCACTCGCACCTGTGAGGCACTTTCCAAGTTACAGACGCACTTTGGGTGTTCCGCGAGTTTTCCCTGTGCGTTGGCTGGCAATCGGCGTTTGGGTGCTGGGCGTTGGGTGCGGGGCGGACCCTCGCTGGGTGCAGGGGACCTTAAATGAGAAAGCACCGGCAAATGAGAAAGCACCGGCGGCCCTGGCAGGAAAATGGGGGAAACCTGCGTCAGACCACCGGTGCCGGGCAAACATCCCCATGCTTGCCTCATCACTCGCACCCTCAATGAGGTAATAACTACGTTATGGGTCCACTTTGTGAAGAAGCTGCGGCGAACATGTGAACCAGCTGTGAATGAAGCCCGCCGCGCCCGTCGCCGCCTGCAGCCGCGGTTCCGGACCACAGCCCCCGGATGCGACAACGCGCGCCGAACTGCAATGATGGACCAATGAGCAACCGAATCGCATTCCTTGGCTGTGGATCCATGAACGAGGCAGTCATGACCGGCATGCTGGAGGCCGGAACGGACCCGGCGGACGTGGTGGCCACGGTCCGGCGCGCGGAGCGTGCTGCCGAACTTGCCCAGCGCCACCCCGGCATTACGGCCATCGCCGGTGAAGAGGAGCCGGAGAACAACAGGCAGGCTGCCACCGGCTCCGACGTCGTGATTCTCGGCGTCAAGCCGGTAGGCATCGCCGACCTCGCACGGGAGATCAGCGGCTCCCTTTCCCCGGAAACCATCGTGATCAGCGTGGCCGCCGCCGTGTCCATCGCCCAGCTGGAAGCCGCACTGCCGGCCGGCCAGCCGGTGATCCGCTCCATGCCGAACACCCCCGCCAAGCTGGGGCGCGGCGTCGTGTCCGTCTCCCCGGGAACGAACTGCTCGGCAGAACAGCTGCAGCTGGCCAAAGACATCCTCAAAGGCGCCGGAACTGTGGTGGAGGTGCCCGAGGAACAGGTGGATGCGCTCTCCGCCATCAGCGGTTCGGGTCCGGCCTACGCGTTCTACCTGGCCGAGGCGATGGCGGCTGCCGGCGTCGAGCTCGGCCTGGATCCTGACTTGTCGCTGCTGCTTGCACGGGAAACCGTGGCCGGAGCCGGCCTGATGCTGACCGAACCGGGCGCGGACCCCGCTGCCCTTCGCAAGGCCGTGACCAGCCCGAACGGCACCACCGAACGCGCCATTGCCACGTTCGACGACCGCGGACTGCCGGCGATCATTGCCGAGGGTGCCCGCGCCGCGGCAGCCCGCGCCGCCGAAATCACCAAGCAACTCGCCTAGTTTTAACGCCGCAGGGGCTACGGCCGGGCAGCGAACCGTTCCAGCAGGTCAACGTGGCCGGACACGATCAGCATGTCCCGGGAGGACACCTTGGTTTCCGGCCGGGCGTAGGTGAAGTCTTCGCCGGGTGACTTCACGCCGACGATGGTTACGCCGTACTTGGAGCGGACCTTGGACTCGTCCAGGGTGAAGCCCACCGTTTCGCGGGGCGGATACATCTTCACGATCGCGTAGTCGTCGTCGAACTCGATGAAGTCCAGCATCCGTCCGGATACCAAGTGCGCGGCACGGACACCCGCGTCGGCCTCCGGGTAGATCACGTGGTTGGCACCGATCCGGGTCAGGATCTTGCCGTGTGACGGCGTGATCGCCTTGACCCAGAGGTGCTGGATCCCGAGGTCCACAAGGTTCACGGTGATCAGCACAGAGGACTCGATGGATGTGCCCACCCCCACCACGGCGGAGCTGAACTCCTGCGCGCCGAGCTGCCGCAGGGCGTCGATGTTCGTGGCGTCGGCCTCGACGACGTGCGTGAGCACCGGGGCCCATTTCTGCACCAGGTTGCGGTCGCGTTCGATCGCCAGAACCTCGCGCCCCTGCTTGACCAGCTGTTCGGCGGTGGATGAGCCAAAGCGGCCCAGCCCGATCACCAGCACGGGGGCGTTGTGGGCGGGGCGATTTACGGCGCCTGAGGAATCAGCCAATGATGGGCCTCTCTTCCGGGTAGTGGTACAACTGGCTCCGCTGGCGCAACGCCAGCGCAGCGGCGAGGGTCACGGTGCCCACGCGGCCGGCGAACATGAGCGCGGACAGGACATAAACGCCGGACGGCGGCAGCTCGGCACTGAGATTGGTGCTGAGGCCCACGGTGGCGAAGGCTGAAATGGTCTCGAACAGCACACGGTCCAGGGAGGCGCCGCTGATGTGCAGGAGCATGAAGGCCGAAACGGAGACCAGGGTTGCGCCGGCGACGATCACCGAGATGGCCACCCGCATGGTTCCCTGCGGAATGGTGCGTCCGTAGACCTTCACATCGGCGTCGCCGCGGGCCTCCGCCGCGATGGCCAGGAACATGACGGCGATGGTGGTCACTTTGATGCCGCCGGCCGTGGAGGCCGAGCCGCCGCCGGCGAACATCAGGGCGTCAGTAAGCAGCATGGTGGTGGATTCCATGTGGTTCTGGTCCACGAGGTTGAAGCCGCCGGACCGGGTCATCACGGAGGCGAAGAGGGAGTGCGTGATTTTGTCGCCGATGTCCATGGAACCGATGGTCCGCATGTTTTCCCACTCCATCAGGCCCCACAGCACGGTTCCGGCCGCCAGGAGGATGAAGGACACCTGGATGGTCAGCTTGGTGTGCAGGTTCCACTTCTTCCAGTTCAGCCCGTTCTGCTGCAGCACCATCACTACGGGAAACCCCAGGCTGCCCAGGAAGACGCCGAGCATCAGCGGGACCAGGATCCACAGATCCGTCTCGTAGGGGACGATGCCGTCCGAGTGCGGTGTGAAACCGGCGTTGTTGAAGGACGAGATTGAATAGAAGACGCCGTGCCACACCGACTGGCCGAAGCTCTCGCCCAGCGTCAGGAAGCGGGGGATGAGGGCCAGTGCCAGGATGCCTTCGATGACCACGGAGGTGGTGATGACGATCCGCAGCAGGGTGCCCACTTCGCCGAGGCGACCGGCGTTGTTCATGGCTTCCTGGGCAATGAGCTTGCCGCGCACGCCGAGCTTCTTGCTGACCATCAGCGCCAGCAGCGAGGCGAGGGTCAGCGTGCCCAGGCCGCCGACGAAAATGCCGACCAGGATGACCAGCTGGCCAAAGAAGGACCAATGCACGGCGGTGGACACCACGGTCAGTCCGGTCACGCAGACGGCGGACACCGCAGTGAACAGGGCCTGGTGCAGGGGCGTGAAATCGCCGGTGGCAGAGGAGGCCGGCAGGGAAAGGAGCAGCGTGAACACAATGATGACGACGCCGAACGCGGTCAGTGCCAGCCGGGCCGGCGACGTGTTGGCAATGTTGTCGATGAAGTCGCGGATGCCCGTGAAAATCCACAGGCCCTCACGCTCCGGCATGCCGGGGTGCCAGTTAGCCGGGCTCTTGGACCTCGGCTGGCTTTGCGTCATGTGCGGCTTATCCTCGGTTGAAACTGCTTCCTTCAGTAGTAAACCACTATATTCCGCGCGGTGACGTGGAAATGGGGCTGCCCGGCTCAGGTAGCCTGTCCTTGATGACATTCCTGCCCGGACTCGCTCAGCCCGCACTGCCAACGATGGTGGTGTGGGACATGGCCATGACCGCATACAACTTCGGCCACGGGCATCCGATGGCACCGGAACGCATGGAGCTCACCGCCCGCCTGGCCCGCAGCCTTGGCCTGCTGGACCTGGGGCACGTCACTGTGGTCGCCCCGGATGTGGCCAGCGATAAGGAACTGTCCACTGTCCACAGCCCCGAATTCGTTGCGGCGGTCCGGCGCGTCAGCCTAAACCCGGACGTCCCCGACCTTGAGCGCGGCCTGGGCACGGAGGACGACCCCGCTTTCGCCGGCATGCATGAGGCCAGCGCGCGGCTTGCCGGAGGTTCACTCATGGCAGCCAGCGCGATCCTGGACGGCAGCGCCGTCCGGGCCGTCAATTTCGGGGGCGGCATGCACCACGCTGCCAAGGAGCGCGCCAGCGGCTTTTGCATCTACAACGATGCCGCCCTGGCCATCCAGAAACTGCTCGACGGCGGCGTGCAGCGGGTGGCATATATCGACGTTGACGCCCACCATGGCGACGGGACGCAAAGTATTTTCTGGGACGATCCCCGGGTCCTCACCATTTCCCTGCACGAGACCGGGCTGACACTGTTCCCCGGGACCGGCTTCGCCAACGAGATCGGCGGTCCCAACGCCCAAGGCAGCGCCGTCAATGTAGCCCTTCCGGCCGGGACGGGCGACGCCGGCTGGCTCCGGGCATTCCACGCCGTGGTGCCGCAACTGATCGGTGCCTTCGAGCCCGAGGTGATTGTGAGCCAGCACGGCTGCGACTCCCACCGCCTGGATCCCCTGACGCACCTCAACATCAGCGTGGACGGCCAGCGCGAAGCGGCCACCGCCGTCGGAAATCTTGCCGCGCGCTACTGCGGCAACCGGTGGATTTCCACCGGCGGCGGGGGGTACAACGTGATCACCGTGGTGCCGCGGTCCTGGAGCCACCTGATTGCCGTCGCCGCCGGCCGGCCCGTGCCGCTCCGCACCCCTGTCCCGGCGGACTGGCGGCAGTACGTCGAGGAGAAATACGGTGCCAAGTACGGTGTGTCCGCACCCGAACTCATGGGCGACGACGTGGATCTCTGGTGGCGCTCGTGGGAGGTCGGCTTCGACCCCAACGACGAGGTGGACCGCACCGTCATGGCCACGCGCAAGGAAGTCTTTCCGCTGTACGGCCTGGATCCCTGGTTCGACTAGCGGCTGGTTCGACCGGCGCCGGGTTCTGCTAGGTGAGCGGCTTTTCCGTCTGGAACACCACCCCGGCGGCGCCGATCAGCCAGCCCAGCAGGGACAGCGCGAAAGCGCCGATCAGGTCCGTGGACGCTGTTCCTTTCACCAGCCAGAGCAGCAGGACCAGCAGCCCCACCGCCAGGTACACCACTACTGCGGCCACGATCCGGCCGGACAGGCGGGCAGTGACCTCGGCCGGGTTGAAGCCGGCGGTGGCGTCGCCGGGAGCGAGGTCGCGGCGGGCTTCCTCGTCGCGGCGGACCTCGGCAATGGTGAATCCGAGGGCCGATGCCGTCAGCGAGCTCAATGACGTGGCCAGCACTCCTGCCGCGGTGACCAGCGCTCCGTTCAGCGGAGGTGCGACCGTCCGGCCGTCCGGCACCCAGAACCCGACGCGCAGCAGCACGGAGCCCCAGACCGCAACGAACAAGCCTAAAAACACAAAAGCGATGATGTTGAACAGCTGCTGGCGCAGGAAATCCATGGCCACCCACCCCTCATGTCTGAGCGGCCGCAGCCGGACATCCCGGGGCAACCGTGAGTCCGTTGTAGCACCGGGGCCTTCACGGAGCAATGGCCTGCGGGAGCGGGGCGAAATAGTGGATGCCATCCGGCGTATATGTCGCTAGGGTGGATCACATGGTGACAGACGACGTATTTGCCGTCATTGCTGAGGCAACCCGGCGTGACATTCTGGTATCCCTCCGCTCGGGGGACAAAGCAGTGGGGGAGCTGGTTGAGGAACTGGACGCCAGCCAGCCCACCATTTCCAAACATTTGAAGGTGCTGCGCGAGGCCGACCTCGTCAGCATGCGCGCCCAGGGCCAGAAACGCTATTACGCGCTGAACCCCAAACCGCTTGCCGGCGTCGCCAGCTGGCTGGAGACGTTCGACGTGGGGCCGCGGGCCGCCGTCGTCAGCTCACCTTCCGCCCAGATCCTGGAGGAAAAAACCGAGCCGGCCGCGGAAGCCGCGGGCACCGCACCGTCGCCGGTGCCCGCCGCTGCGGGCACGTCCCGTCCGGCTGCCGCCGGGGTGCCGGGGCTGTCCGAGGGCGGCCAGCTGAGCCCCGCCGTTGCGATTCCAGTGGCCACGGCCGGGGATGACTCCGTCCCGCAGCAGATCGGCCGCACAGTTGGCCGCGCCGCCACGAAAGCCGCCGACCTCATCGCGAACCTGCCGAAGTTCGGCCGCAAGAAGTAGCCCCCGCACCCAACTGACTGGCAGGTAACGTCGTCAAAACCCGTTTTGGGAGCGTTAACTGCGAGTCAGTTGGGCGGGCGTTCCTCAGCCGGACCTGCCCTACTTGCCGAGGATCCGCACGTGGTCAGGGGCCAGCTCGGAGAGCTTGCTGACGCCCAGCAGCGCCATGGTGCGGGTCATGTCCTTTTCCAGGATCTGGATGGCACGGTCCACCCCGGCGCGGCCGCCGGCCATAAGGCCGTACAGGTACGCGCGGCCGATCAAGGTGAAGTCGGCGCCCAGTGCCAGCGCGGCAATGATGTCCGCGCCGCTCATGATGCCGGTGTCCAGCATGATGGCCGCGTCGGAGTTGTCCTTGGTGAAGGCTTCCTTGACGCCGGGCAGCAGGTGGAACGGGATGGGGGCACGGTCCAGCTGGCGTCCGCCGTGGTTGGAGAGCACCACGCCGTCGGCGCCGTGGTCTACCACCTTGCGGGCGTCGTCGACGGTCTGGATTCCCTTGACCACCAGCTTGCCCTTCCAGGTTTCGCGCAGCCAGTCCAGGTCCTCAAAGGTCAGCGTGGGGTCGAACATGGAGTTGATCAGGTCCGCCACGGTTCCGGTGTAGCGCGAGAGCGACGCGAACGTCAGCGGCTCGTGGGTGAGGAAGTTGAACCACCAGGCCGGGCGGTAGGACGCGTCCAGCACCGTCTTCAGCGTGAGTGCCGGCGGGATGGTCATGCCGTTGCGGACGTCGCGGAGGCGGGCGCCGGCGACGGCGGTGTCCACCGTGACCATCAGGGTGTCGTTTCCTGCCTTGGCGGCGCGCTCGATGAGTTCCAGGGAGCGGTCGCGGTCCGTCCACAGGTACAGCTGGAACCAGTTCCGGCCGTTGGGTGCGGCCTCGGCAACGTCCTCGATGGACGCGGTGCCCATGGTGGAGAGCGTGTAGGGAATGCCGGCGGCCTCGGCGGCCTGGGACCCGGCGTACTCGCCTTCGGACTGCATCATCCGGGTGAAGCCGGTGGGTGCGATGCCGACGGGCAGGCGGGACGGCTTGCCCAGGATGTCGGTGCTCAGGTCGATGCTGGAGACGTTGCGGAGGATGCCCGGCCGGAATTCGATGTCGAGGAAGGCCTCGCGGGCCCGGCGCAGGGTGATTTCGGCTTCGGCGGCTCCGTCGGTGTAGTCGAACGGCGCCTGCGGGGTGCGCCGCTTGGCCATGTCCCGCAGTTCCCAGATAGTGCTGGCGCGCTGCAGCTTCGCGGCGCGGCTGAACTCCGGCTTCTTGAACTGCATCAGCGGAGCGAGGTCCGAGTATTTCGGCACACGGCGCTTGAGTGCGGCCGGGACCGCGGATGCGGCACGGTTCACGGCGCCGGTCAAAGAAGTGCCGGCAGTGTTGCCGGCAGTCGCCGGGACGTCCGTTGTTCCGGGGGCCGGGGTGGCCTCGGGGTTGCTTGGCTGGATGGTGTGCGTCATTGCGGCCTCCGCGGCGTAGGTCTGGAGTGGCTCCGGACAGTCTGGCTGACTGCCCCGGGGTGTGGTCTAACCACACTCTAGAGGATGTGGTCCGACCACATCAAGTACCATTGGCCCATGCGTACCCATCAATTGGTCCTGCGGTGGATCGAGGACCAGCTCTCCAGCGGCGAGCTGGCCCTAGGCGGCCGGCTGCCGGCGGAGCGGACGCTGGCCGAACAGTTGCAGGTCTCCCGCACCTCGGTCCGTGAAGCGATCCGGGTCCTGGAGGCCATGGGCGTTGTCCGTGCGGGGGTGGGTTCCGGTCCCGAGGCAGGCACCGTGGTTATCGCGGACCCGACGGCGGCGCTCGGCTCCGCGCTGAGGCTCCATGTGGCCACCTCGCACCTGCCCGTCGCTGACATCGTGCAGACCCGCGTCCTGCTGGAATCGTGGGCGGTGGCCCGTGCCCGCACCGGCTCACCTGCCCTGGCCGAGGCGGCCGCGCTTTTGGAAAAGATGGAGGCGTGCCCGGATGCCGATGAATTCCTGGCACTCGACGTCCGCTTCCATCTGGCCCTCGCCGAAGCCGCCGGAAACGCAGTGGTCAGCGCCATGATGGGCTCCCTGCGCGAAGCGATCCAAAGCTACGCCGGCAAGCTCACGGCGAACCTTCCGGACTGGGCTGCCACCGCCGCCCGGCTCCGCGCCGAACACCGCGACATCCTCGCGGCCATCAACAAGCACGACGGCGGCAGGGCGGCCGAGCTCGTGGCAGCCCATATCGAGGGGTACTACAAAGAAGCCGGGCTTGACCCGAACAATTCGGATCCAGCCCGGCCTTAGCCCTGGAGTTTTTGTCCAGATAACGGGCCCAAAGGCCCATTTATCTCACGTTATCTGGACAAAAACTCGGCAGGGAGGGGTCAATCAGCGCAGTTCGATCTCCAGCGCCTGGAATGCGTCGGCCGCGTGCCGGCCCACCAGCAGGCGGAACGTGCCCTGCTCAAACTGCCAGCCGCCGTCGTAATGCCCGAACGCCTTCGCCGGAATGCGCACCTCGACGCTGTCCGTTCCGCCCGGCGCCAGATGCGTTCCCGCGTAGCCGGCAAGCCAGCGGACCGGACGCTCGACGGCGCTGTCGGCACGGTCGAGGTACACCTGGACCACTTCGCGGCCCGTGCGCGTGCCGGTGTTCCGGACCGGGACGTGCACCACAACGTCCTGCCCGGCCGGAACCGACTGGGGTGCGTGGGCCGTGCCCAGTTCGAACGTGGTGTAGCCCAGCCCGAAGCCGAAGGGCAGCGCCGGGGCGGCTCCGCCCGCAGCCTGCTGCCTGAGCCATGCCCGGTAGCCCACGTGGATTCCCTCGGAGTAGACCACCTTGCCGTCCACCGGGGTGGTGTTGAGGACGGGGACATCCTCCAGCCCCGCCGGCCAGGTCGTGGGCAGGCGTCCGCCCGGCTCCTCCGCGCCCAGCAGGATATCAGCGATGGCGGTGCCGAACTCCTGGCCGCCGAACCACCCGAGCAGGACGGCGCCCACCTTGTCCAGCCATGGCATGAGCACCGGGGAACCGGAGTTCACCACCACCACCGTACGCGGGTTCACCGCGGCCACGGCCTCCACCAGCTGGTTCTGCCGGCCGGGAAGGTCCAGGTTCTTGCGGTCGAAGCCTTCGGACTCGATGGCTGCGTTGGTGCCCACCACCACGACTGCCACGTCGGCTGCCCGGGCTGCTTCCACGGCGGCGTCGATCTCCGCCTGCGGATCGGCCACCACGGTTTCCTCACCGAGCAGGATGGCGGTGAACGGGATGACCTGCTCCTTCGGCAGCTGGTACTCGGCCTCGATCCGCACGCTCTGGCCGGCCGCGGTCTCGATGGCGTGCACGGTCTTGGGCGGATCGAACAGGGCAGCACCAAGGACGTCAGTATCGTCCTCGATCTCGCTGTTGAACACCTCGTCGCCGTCGAGGGTGAGCCTGATCTGTCCCACCGTCCCGACACCGAGGTGGTGGACACCTGCCGTTTCGGCGGTCCAGTCCGCTTCCATGCGGATGGAGGCAGCGCCGTCGGGAATTCCGATGCCGAACCAGATCAGGTGCGAGGCAAGGCGGTCTTCGCCGGAGATTTCCGAGCCGTCCGCGGCAAGGAACGTGACGCGGATTCCGGGGACGCCGGACACGGGGTTGCGCAGGGACGCGCGGGGGAACGCCTGCAGGCCCTCGGCCACCTTGGCGCCCCGGACATAGGTGACCTTGACGTCGTCGGGCAGTGCCCTCCGGAGTCCCTGCAGCGGCGAGACGGTGTACTTGGGCATCACCGTGGCGCTGCCGCCGCCCTGGGTGCGTGCCTCCTCGGCGTTGTGGCCGATCACCGCCACGTTGCCGAGCTTCGCGGCGTCCAGCGGCAGGATGCCGCCTTCGTTGCGGACCAGCACTGCGCCGCGCACAGCCACTTCACGGGCGACGGCGGCACCGTTCAGCTGGGCGGGAAGCTCCGTTACGGCGGGCGTGAACCCCTCGAGCGAGCCGACGCGGGCGGCCAGCCGCAGGATGCGGGTCACCTTTTCCAGGATGGCGGCCCGGCTGACCCGCCCGTCCTCGACGGCGGCCAGCAGCTTGGGTCCCCAGTGGCCCACCGGTCCGGGCATTTCCAGGTCCTGGTGCGCGTTGGCCGCATCCACGGACCGGACGCCGGTCCAGTCAGAGACCACGACGCCGTCGAAGCCCCATTCCGTGGACAGCGGGGTTTCGAGGAGCTTGTTTTCGCTCGCTGTGGTGCCGTTGATGGAGTTGTAGGAGCTCATCACCAGCCAGGCGCGGGCCTCCGTGATGGCGTCCTCGAAGGCGGCCAGGTAGAGCTCGCGCAGCGGACGTTCGTCCACCACCGAGTCCGCCGTGAACCGGTCCGTTTCGGCCTCGTTGGCCAGGTAGTGCTTGGGGGTGGCGCCGACGCCCATGGACTGCACGCCGGCAACGTACCCGGCGGCCATGGTTGCAGTGAGCCGCGGATCCTCGCTCATGCATTCGAAGTGGCGGCCGCCCAGCGGGGAACGGTGCAGGTTGATCGTGGGGCCGAGGACGGCGTGCACGCCCTTGCGCCGCGCCTCCTGGCCCAGCACCTGGCCGTAGCGGCGCGCCGTTTCCACGCTCCAGGTGGCGGACAGGGCGGACGACGACGGCAGGGAGACGGAGTCGTGGCGCTCATCGAAGTCTTCGCCGCGGACGCCGGACGGGCCGTCCGACATCACCACGCGGCTCAGCCCGATTTCCGGGATGGCGTGAGTTGCCCAGACGTCCGCGCCGGTCAGGAGCTGGACCTGCTGCTCAAGGGTGAGGCTTTCTGCGAGTTCGCGGATCCGTGCCTCGGCATCCGGAGAAGCCGACGCCGGGGCCAGGACTGCGGGTGATAGTGCGGCCGAAGTTGCTGCGGGGTTCATTTACTTGACTCCTTTGATGCGGGTGACGAGGATGGCGCCGATGATGCCGACGGCGGCACCGCCGAGGAAGAGTGCGGGGTAACCGCCGAAGGCGATGACCGGGAAGGCGACGGCGGGAACCAAGGACTGGGGGAGTGCCTGGGCGATGTTGAAGACGCCGAAGGTCTTGGCGTTCTCGCTCTGGTTGCCGGGCAGGAGGTCGGCGATGAGTGCGACGTCCACGGCGCCGAAGCAGCCAAGCCCCAGGCCGGCGATTGCCTGGCCCACCAGGACCTGGTCCGTGGTGCTGCTCGTGGCAATGACGATGAGGCCCACCATCATGATCAGGGCGGAGGCGATGACCATGCTCTTGCGCTTGCCGATCCGGTCACTGATCCAGCCGCCCAGGAGGCTGGTGGCAACTGTGCCGGCCGAGCTGACCAGGGTGGCCTGGAAGACCAGGCTGGTGACCTCGGATTCAGCCACGTGCAGGTGGTCCGTGAAGAAGTACGGCAGGTAGAGGAGGCCGGCGCAGTAGCCGATGTAGACCATGAACTTGGTGAGCCAGGCCCAGCCCAGTCCGGGGCAGGTGCGGGGGTTGAAGTAGAACGAACCCAGGATCTCCTTGAGGTTCAGGGGGGCCGGCTTTTCGGTCAGGACCCGGTCCTTGAAGGTGAAGGCAAAGGCAACCGCCAGTGCGGTTCCCACGATGCCGGGCACCACGGCCATCTGCAGCGCGTTGTCGAAGAGCTGTACGACGAACGCGGCGGCGACAAGGCCCACGGACAGGGTCATGCCGATCAGGCCGGAGAGGCGCCCGCGCTCAGCCGGGGCGGCCTGGTCCGGAAGCGTTGCTACGAGCGCCGCGAGGGCGGCGTTGAAACCGAGCTGGGCGATGACCCAGGCAACGAGCACACCGGCAACTCCCGTTGCTGAACCCAGCAGGAACAGGGACGCCAGCCCCACGAGGGAACCGCCCACGATCCAGGGCTTGCGCATCCCGAACCGTGACGTGGTGCGGTCGCTCAGCCTGCCGAAGAACGGGTTGGCGAGCAGGGCAACCAGGGCGCCGACACCTGCCACGAGGCTCAGTGCCCCGGCCCGGGTGTCCGGCGTGGTGATTTCGGAAACCTTGATGGCCAGGACCACCAGGGCCGGTGCCAAAACAGCCATCCAGAGGCCCGCACTGGCAATAGGCATGCCGATGACGTAGGCGCGCGGGGCCTTGACGGGCGCCGCGCTGGGACTGGTGGCGCTGGTTGAAGTGCTGCTGTTAAGTGTCCCGTCGGCCGGAGAAGCCTCGGAATCCTGGGAAATGGTCTTGACGGCCACATTGCCTCCTGACGAAAAGTGACCCTCCGTTGGGTCCTGACAACGATGGTAGCGGTAAAAACCGAGTCTGACTAGATTTTTGTGGAAAGAAGTGAAATACACTGACTCAATGCCAACATCGAAGCCACGGGGCCAGTATGCAAAGGGAGCGGAACGCCGCGAACAGATCATCCAGACGGCCACGGATGTTTTTGCCACGGAAGGATTCGAAGGGACGGCGCTCAAGCGCGTGGCCGAGCTGGTGGGTGTCAAGGAAGCCACCCTGTTCCACTACTTCCGGGGCAAGCAGGAACTGCTGACGGCGGTCCTTGCCGAGCGGGACCGGCGCAGCCTGGCTGCAAGCGACCCGGCCGAAGTGGGCCTGCGGCTGCTGAAGCCCGTTGCTGAACGCAACCGGAAAGAACCCGGGCTCACCACGCTCTACGCGGTGGCTTCAGCCACGGCTAATGATCCGGGGCACGATTCCCATCCGTACTTCCAAGAGCGCTACGCCATGCTCGTGGAGGATCTGGCCGAGGACATTGCCCGCCGCCAGGACGCCGGGGAAGTGCGCACGGACATGTCCGCCACGATGCTGGCGCGGCTGGTGGTGGCTGCCTTCGACGGCCTGCAGCTGCAGTGGCTCTACGACAAGAGCGTGGACATGGCCGACGGCCTGACGCAGCTCGTCGATGTCCTGCTCGCTCCGCCCGCAGCGGGCGGCCCTGGCTAGGGGTTGGCGACTCCGGTGCTGCCGCGGACCTCGAGCCGCGGCTGGAACACCGTGGGTCCTTCGGCGATTGCGTCGGTGGGGACGTTGCGGATCAGGTCCCGCATCCGGTGCCACGCCTGCTGGCCCAGTTCGGTGATGGGAACCGCGGCAGTGGTGAGCGTGGGGGTGGTGTAGCGGGCAAAGGGAATGTCGTCGAAGCCAGTGACGGACATGTCCTCCGGGACCCTGACCCCGCGCTCGTGGAGCCCGCTCAGCAGTCCCATGGCCACGAGGTCGTTGAAGGCCAGAATGCCGGTGGCACCGCTGGCAAGGACCGCATCCACTGACTGGTGCCCTGCCTCGAAGGTGGAGCCGCCGTCGAGCATTTGGAGCTCAATCCCCGGGTGGGCCGCCGTGAACTTTTCCAGCCCGGCGACGCGCAGGCCGTTCGACGCACTCCGGGCGGGCCCGGCCAGGAACGCGATCCGGGTGTGGCCCAGGCCCACGAGGTGCTCCGCCAGTTCCTGGATGCCCCGGCCGTAGTCCACCATGAGGCTGGGCGTATGGGTGTCCACGGTGGTGCGGTTGATCAGCACCATGGGCTGGAGCGACGGCGCCAGCTCTTCCAGCTCGGCGTCGGCCATGCGCGGCGCGCACAGCACCAGGCCGTCGCAGCGGCGACGCGCCTCGCCGGCAAGGATGGCTTCCTCGCTGGACACTTCGGAGGAATCGGCGATCAGGACGCGGTAGCCGTCCTGGGCGGCCGCCATGCTGAGGCCGCGGAGGATGGCCTGGAATGTCGGGTTGGAGAGGTCCGGCACCACAATCCCGATGGTGTCCGTCTTGCCCAGCGCCAGGCTGCGGCCCACCGGGTTCGGCTGGTAGTTCAGCTCGGTGGCCGCCGCCCGGACCCGGGCGGCGATGGTGGGGTCAACCGTGAAGTTGCCGTTCATGACGCGCGAGACGGTCGCATGCGAAACACCGGCCTTGAGGGCGACGTCGGCAATGCCGATTCGCCGGGTGGTGGCTCTCCTGCCCATGTGGCCCCTTTCCGGGCTTCTCCGACTCCTCCCCGTTTTTGTCGTCCCGTTCGGGGTTCCCCCTTACGGGCCTCCCCGGAACGGGGAGGGGGATGGTTGACGTGACCGCCAGAGTCTTGATACAAAGCTTATAACGTTCCGAGAAAACGCTTTCTCACAATTCTCACCGCACCATTACCGGCCGTCAAGCGGCCAGCGTTCCTGCCTTCCGAAAGGGTCCTACCGCAATGGGCAACATAGCCAACACCGTCAATCCGGGCAGCGCCGTCACAGCCGCCGGCACAACCGACGGCACAACTGCCGACGCAGCCGCCAGCTCTGTCCGCTCCGCCAACCCTGTCCGCAAGGCCCGGTTCGTCCTGATCGGCACGGGCGGCCGGTCGGAAATGTACATCCGTGCCATCTTCGGCAAGCACTCGGACACCGCCGAGCTGGTGGCGTTCTCCGACGTCAACCCCGGCCGTGTCGAGTTCTATCAGAAGCTCATCCAGGAACTTGGTGCACCCGGCCCCGTGGCTGTCTTTGATCCCGCCGATCTGACCGCCTTCATCCGGGACAACGACATTGACCGCGTAGTGGTGACCACGCCGGACTACACCCACGCCGACTACATCGTGGAAGGGCTGGAGGCCGGCGCCGACGTCGTCGTCGAAAAGCCGCTGACCATCGATGCCGAGGGATGCCGCCGGATCACCAAGGCCGTCGAAGAAACGGGCCGCAACGTGGTGGTCACCTTCAATTACCGCTACTCGCCCCGCAACAGCGCCCTGAAGGAAATCATCCAGAGCGGCGTGATCGGCAAGGTGACGTCCATCGATTTCAGCTGGGTCCTGGACACGGTGCACGGCGCGGACTACTTCCGCCGCTGGCACCGCGAAAAGAAGAACTCCGGCGGCCTGCTGGTCCACAAGGCATCCCACCACTTCGACCTGGTCAACTGGTGGATCGACGACGTTCCGGAGCGGGTCTTCGCTTCCGGCGGCCTGAAGTTCTACGGGGACAGGAACGCCGCCGAGCGCGGCCTGGGCCCCCGTCCGGAACGGGGCACGCCCGACGCCGGAACTGCCGCCGGAACGCCCGACGCCGGAACAGGTACGGCCGAGAAGGATCCCTTCGCCCTGGACCTCCGCGAAGACGAGCGGCTCAAGGCGCTCTTCCTGGACAACGAGCACTTCGACGGCTACCGCCGCGACCAGGATGTCTTCACGGCCGGAATCACCATCGAGGACAACCTGGCCCTCGTGGTGGAGTACCAGGGCGGTCCGCGCCTGAGCTACTCGCTCAACGCCCACAGTCCGTGGGAAGGCTACCGCGTGGCGGTCAACGGCACCGAGGGCCGGGCGGAACTCGAAGTGGTGGAGCGTGCGGCTGTCCTGCACAGCACCGACAAGAAGACCGTGGTGGATCCCTCGGCGACGCCGGTCGATGAGGAGGATGCCGTCCGCCGCAACGGCGAACGCCTGGTGGTCCAGCGCCACTGGGAGGCCGCCTATGAGGTGCCGATCGTCAACGGCGAGGGCGGCCACGGCGGCGGCGACGCGCTGCTCCTGTCCGATCTCTTCAACGGCCCCGGCGAGGACCCCCTGGGACGGCCCTCCGGCTACCTGGACGGACTCCGCTCCGTGTCCGTGGGCATCGCCGGCAACGCCTCCTTGGAATCCGGGCTCCCGGTCCGCACCGCGGACCTGGACCTCGGCGCCGACCTCCGCCGCGGCGCCTAGCCAGCGTCCAACAACCTAAAGGAATCACCATGAGCAGGATTTTTGTCACCGGCGGCTCCGGCCGGCTGGGGCGCAGCGTTGTTGCCGGCCTCGCCATTGCCGGCCACCAGGTCATCTCCGTGGACCGCGACGCCGTTCCCGCCGGGCAGCTGCCCGACGGCGTCGAGCAGCGCACTGCCGACCTCCTGGCGCCGGGGGAGGCGGAACGCCTCCTGCGCGAAACAGCGCCCGACGCCGTGGTCCACCTTGCCGCGATCGCCGTGCCGTTCAGCGCCCCGGAAGACGTCATTTTCAGCACCAACACGAGGCTGGCGTACGCCGTCATCAGCGCGGCCACCGAACTGCGCATCGGCAAGATCGTCACGGCAAGCAGCCCCACGGTACTAGGTTACGGTTCGCCCGCGGGCTGGCTGCCGGAAGGCTTCCCGGTGGACGAGCGCACCACGCCAAAACCCTGGAACGCCTATGCGCTGTCCAAACTCATTGCCGAACAGACCGTACAGATGTTCGCCGCCGCGCAGGGGGATGCCATCCGCTACGCGGCGTTCCGGCCCTGCTACGTGATCTCCCCGGAGGAGTGGGCGGGCGCGCCCACCCAGCAGGGCCATACCGTCCGCGAACGGCTGGCCGATCCCGCCCTGTCCGCGCCGGCCCTCTTCAACTATGTGGATGCACGTGACGTGGCGGACTTCCTGGACCTGCTGCTGGCCAAAATGGACACCATCCCCAACGGCCAGACCTTCTTCGTGGGAGCCGCCGACGCGCTGGCCACCGCACCGCTTGCCGAACTGATGCCGCAGTTCCTGCCCGGCAGCTCGGAGCTTTCCGCCGGACTCACGGGCACCAGCCCGGCCTTTTCGATCACGAAGGCCCGCGAGCTGCTCGGCTGGGAACCGAAACGCAGCTGGCGGACCGAACTGAAGACTGAAACCACCCTCAACGACGAGACCCCCGCCGTGCTGGTCGCGGCCGGCACAGGATCAAAGGAGACCCCATGAAATTCGACGGCGTACTGTTCTTCCCGGTCACACCCTTCACACCGGAAGGGACCGTGGATGTGGACATCCTTAAGGAGCACATCACGTCCCGCCTGCCCCACGGCCCGGGCGGCGTGTTCCCGGCCTGCGGCACCGGCGAGTTCCACGCGCTGGGCATTGACGAGGTGCGCACCGTGGTGGCGGCCGCCGTCGAAGCCGTCGCTGGCCACGTGCCGGTTGTTGCGGGCGCCGGCGGGCCGCTGGGCCATGCGCTGGCATGCGCCCGCGTGGCCGAGGAAGCCGGTGCCGACGCGCTGCTGGTCCTTCCGCCGTACCTCGTGACCGGACCCGCCGACGGCCTGGTGGCGTACATCGAGGCGGTGGCCGCGGCCAGCAGCCTGCCGGTGATCGTTTACCACCGCGGCAACGCGAAGTACACGGCAGCCTCCGTGGCCCGGCTCGCGGCCAACCCCAAGGTGATCGGCTTCAAGGACGGGCTGGGCGATGTTGGCCTGGCCCAGGAGATCGTCAGCGCCGTCAACGCCAGCGGACGCCAGGACTTCCTGCTCTTCAACGGCCTGCTCACCGCTGAACTGACCCAGGGCGCCTACCGCGGCCTGGGCATCCCGCTCTATTCCTCGGCCGCGTTCGCCATGGCTCCGGAAATCGCCAAGGCCTACTACGACGCCTACACCTCCGGCGACGAGGACCGCAGGCACGCCCTGCTGGACGGCTTCTACGCGCCGCTGGTCCGGCTCCGCGACCAGACACCGGGGTTCGGCGTCTCCCTGATCAAGGCCGGGCTGCGCCTGGGCGGCCTGCCGGTCGGTTCGGTCCGGGCTCCGCTGGTTGACCCCACCGAGGATCAGCTGGTCCAGCTCAAATCCATCCTGGCCAAGGGCTACGAGCTGGCCGGCCGCTAATGGTTGCCGCCGTGGACGCAGCAGTGCGGACGCTGCCCCGGATCACCGGACTCTCGAGCCGCCTCCTCACGGTGCCGCTCCTGCGGAGCTGGGGAGCGGAGGCACCGGAAAACCACGTGATCGTCACCAAAATCCGGACGGACGACGGCGGCACAGGGCACGGTTTCTCCTGGACCCCCACCATCGGCCCGCAGGCGGTCAAAGCGCTCCTGGACTTCGACGTCGCGCCCTTCATCACGGGACTCGAAGCGAACCCCGAGGGAGTGTGGGACCAGCTGTGGAAGAGGCTGCACGAAGCCGGCGGCGGCGGGCTGACCACCATCGCCATGGCCGGAGCGGACCTTGCCTTGTGGGACCTCCAGGCCCGCCGCGCCAACACCTCGGTGACCGGGCTGCTCGGCCAGCGCCAGGACTCCGTGGAAGTGTACGGTTCCGGCGTGAACCTGCATTACTCCCTCGGGGAGCTCGTGGCGCAGACGGAACGCTGGGTTGCAGCCGGGCACAACGCCGTCAAGATCAAGGTGGGTAAACCGGACATCCGGGAAGACGCGGAACGCGTGGCCGCTGTCCGCAAAGTCCTCGGGCCGGACCGGAAGCTCATGATTGACGCCAACCAGCGCTGGGACCTCCCCACCACGTTCCGTGCCCTGGACGTGCTGGCGGAGTTCGGCCTCGAATGGCTCGAAGAACCCCTCCGCGCGGACGATCTCTGGGCGTACCGGAGGCTGCGCAAACACTCACCCGTGCCCATCGCGCTCGGCGAAAACCTGCACACCATCTACCGCTTCCGCGATTTCATCGAGGCGGAGGCGGTGGACATCATCCAGCCCAACATCATCCGGGTGGGCGGCATCACCCCGTTCCGCCGGATCGTGGAATTGGCCCGCACCCACAGCATCAGGGTCATGCCGCACCTGCTGCCGGAACTTTCCGGTCAGCTCGCCCTGACCATGGCCGAACCCACGCTGGTGGAGGACGTCGAAGACGCCTCCTTCGAACAACTCGGCGTGCTGGACTCGCCGTCGCCCGTGCAGGTCCGTGACAGCCGGCTCACCCTCGCGGGCAGGCCGGGGCTGGGGTTCGCCTTCTCCGGACCATCCGCTGATCACCAGAACAGGAACTCACTGTGACAACTGCAACGCTCGAACTCACCGCCCTGACGGCCGCCGCCACCCGGGCGGCCAAAGCCGCGGCAGCAGCGTCCGACGTCGAACGGGCCGCCTGGCTGAACGCCGTCGCCGATGCGCTGGACGCCAATGTGACGGAACTGGTGGCCCTCGCCGACGAGGAGACCCGGTTGGGCACCGCGCGGCTCACCGGCGAGGTGGCCCGCACCTCCGGGCAGCTGCGGCTTTTCGCTACGGTGATCACCGAAGGCTCCTACCTTGAGGCCGTCATCGACCACGCCGACCCGTCGTCCACTCCGCCCAAGCCTGACCTGCGGCGGTTGCTGAAGCCGCTCGGCCCGGTGGCTGTCTTTTCGGCGTCGAACTTCCCGTTCGCGTTCTCGGTGGCGGGCGGCGACACGGCGTCGGCGCTCGCCGTCGGCTGTTCAGTCGTTGTGAAGGCGCACTCCGGCCACCTCAGGCTCTCCGAACGGACAGCGGAAATCGTCACGGATGCGCTGGCTGCTGCCGGCGCTCCCGACGGTCTGTTTGCGCTGGTCAGCGGGCGGGAGGCCGGTACTGCACTGGTGCAGGATCCGGCCATCAAAGCCGTGGGCTTCACCGGATCCATTCCCGGCGGCCGGGCGTTGTTCGACCTCGCGGTCTCCCGGACCGAACCCATTCCGTTCTACGGCGAACTCGGCAGCCTCAACCCCGTGGTGATCACGGCCGAGGCACTGAAGGCCCGTGGCGGTGAGCTGGCGGCAGGCTTGGCGGGTTCCTTCACCCTCGGCGCCGGGCAGTTCTGCACCAAGCCGGGGCTCGTGTTCATCCCGGCCGGAACCGACTTCCCGGCGCTGCTGGCGGAAGCCGCCAGGGACAAGGGCGCTGCCCCCATGCTGACCGGGCGCATCGCCGACGCCTACCCGGACGGACTCCGGGCGGTGGCCGCACTGACGGATGCGTCGGGCCGGCCCGCCGTGCAGGTGGTCAGCGGTTC
Organism: Arthrobacter oryzae; assembly: GCF_037911235.1. Classification (GTDB taxonomy): domain Bacteria; phylum Actinomycetota; class Actinomycetes; order Actinomycetales; family Micrococcaceae; genus Arthrobacter; species Arthrobacter oryzae_E. The sequence goes on along the minus strand of NZ_JBBLYW010000063.1, from coordinate 3,249 downwards.
GGTTGACCAGGACGCAACAGCGAACGGCGCGGCCCCGGTCATTTTCAGGACCACCGCCGCCAGCGTGCTGGAGCGCCCGGCGGAACTGCTGGAGGAGTGCTTCGGCCCCACCACGCTGCTGATCGAGTATTCGGGCCAGGACGAGTTGACCGAAGCCCTCGCCCTGGTGCCCGGCAGCCTGACCGCCACCGTCCACGCACAGCCGGGCGAGGATGTCACCGGGCTGGTGGAGCAGCTGTCCGGCCTCGCCGGCCGGGTGCTGTTCGACGGCTGGCCCACCGGCGTCGCGGTGAACTGGGCCCAGCAGCACGGCGGCCCCTACCCCGCCACCACCTCGCTGTTCACCTCGGTGGGGGCGACGGCGGTACGGCGCTTCCAGCGCCCCGTGGCCTACCAGGACGCTCCGGAGGCAGCGCTGCATCCCGCCCTGCGGGAAGACAACCCCTTGGGCATCCCGCGCAGGGTGGACGGTGCGCTGGTGCTGCCTTAACCTCATGCGCCGGCTGGGGCGCAAGTGACACAGGAAAATCATCCTCCGGAAACGTTGCTGCAATCTTGCCGGGGGATGCTGTTCCCAGGAGCAGCACCAGGGGAGGGGCTCATCGTGGATACAGGCGGCAATACGATCGTCAGGACAAGTTCGGAGTTGTCGGTCGGGGAGGAAATCGAGGCCTGGCACAAGGGCCGGTTGTTCCACCGGGGACGGGTGGCTGAAACGATTCCCACGACGGACCTGTTCTGGATCGTGGACTCGCGGACGGGCGCGCGCAAGCTGCTGGACGTGGAAGCGCTCGAGATCGTCAGGGCCGAAAAGGCCGTCGCAGCCGAAACCGTCAGGCCCGAAACCCTCAGGCCTGAAGCGCTCAGGCCTGAAGCGCTCAGGCCTGAACCCGCCAGGCCTGAACCCGCCAGGGTCGACAAGGCCCGGGTCGCCGCTCCACGCCCGTCCCGGCGTGAACCGCACGTTGTGTGGTTCTCCAACGCCTGAGGCCCCCGCCCGATCAGCGGCTGCTTGCGGCGGGGTCGAGGTGGCTGATGCCGTCAGGCGTGACCTGCAGGACCCGTGCCGTGGAGATGTCATAGAACAGCCCCGCGACGTGGACGCGTCCTGACTCGAGCGGTTCCCGCAGACCGGGGTGCCGCTGCAGCCTGTCCAGCTGGACCGCAACGTTCACCATGGCCAGCTGGTCGACGGCGCCGTACCCGGCCTGCGCCGCGGCCGCCTGGACAGGATGCCCTTCGCGGAAGGCCACAAGGCTTGGCCGTGCGTGGTCAAGCCAGATGTCGATGGCGCCGCGCCCGCCGGAGTCGTCCGTGTCCGCCCACAGGGCAGTCATGGCGCCACAGGCGGAATGCCCGCAGACCACGATGGACTCCACGGAGAGCTCGTTGAGGGCAAAGTCGAGGGCTGCCTCGATGGAGGCGTCCCGGCCGTCGTCGCCCACCACGTTGCCCACGTTCCGGACCGTGAAGAGGTCGCCGGGGCCGCTGCTGGTGATGAGGTTCGGAACGACGCGGGAGTCCGCGCAGGCAACAAAGAGCGTGCCTGGATCCTGGAACGTGGACAGTTCCTCCACGTGCGGACGCACCAGGTGGGCGTTGCGGCGGTGGTAGTTGTCGACGCCGGTCAGCACCGACCGCAGGGGCCCCGGAATTTCCGGCCGCCCTGCGCCTTCGGTCCCGTGGGCTGCCTGCCCGGAGAGGAGCCGCCGCTGCCAGCTGCGCCAGGGAGCAAACCCGCTTCGCAGGGCGGAGCGCGAACTGCCGCGGCTCGGCGGGCCGGCCTGTGCATCGTGGAGCGAGGCAGTGCCGCTTTCCTCAATGACCACTGTGCCGCCGTTGCCCACATGCCGGTTGCGCCAGGCATCAAGGGTGTCGTGGACGGGATGGTCCAGGAAGTCCACTTCCAGCTCCACCGTCACGTGGCCGCCGGCCGGAACCGAGGCCAAAACTGCGCTCAGCCGGGGGAGCGAGAGGAAACTGCAGGACCCGTCAATCACAACGCGCCAGCGGTTCCCGTCGCCGCTGCCGATCGGTTCCGCGTGGATGCTGGCACGGGCCACTCGCCAGAGAACCAGGGCGACGGCCAGGACCAGGCCGGTCAGCACGCCCGCGAGCAGGTTGACGAACACCACAAAGAACAGGGTCACGCCGTAGACCGTGAGGTCACCGGTCCGCCGTGCTGTCCGGATGTCGGCCGCCCGGACCAGGCGGGAGCCGATCACAATCAACAGGCCGGCGAGGACAGCCTGGGGAATCAGCTGGATGAGTCCCGCCAGCAGCAGTGAGAAGACCAGGACCCAGACGCCGTGCAGTATTGCCGACTTGCGCGTCCGGGCGCCGGCCTCGAGGTTGGTGGCGCTGCGGACGATGACTCCGGTGACGGGCAGGCCGCCCAGCATTCCGGAGGTCACATTGGCGGCTCCCTGCCCCAGGAGTTCGCGGTTGAAGTCCGTCCGCGGTCCGTGGTGCATCTTGTCCACGGCCACGGCGGAGAGCAGGGATTCAACGCTGCCAATCAGCGCCACGGTCATCACGCCAATAACCACGGCGGTCCAGTTCCCGCCCGGCATCTCGGGAAGGGACAGTGCGGCCAGGAGGGAACCGTCAAAGGTGATCCGGTCCACGTTGAAGGGCAGGGACAGGGCGGTTGCTGCGATCACTGCGACCAGCGGGCCGGGAACGCGGCGCACTGCCGCGGGAAGGTGCTTCCAGGCGAGCAGCAGGACGATCACCACCGCACCAAGGACCGCTGCGGCGATGTCGGCCGCGAAAAAGCTGCCCGGCATGGCCATGATGTTCTCCCAGGCCTCGCTGGCGGACTCGGCGCCGAGCATCACGTGCAACTGCTGCAGCACGATGGTGATACCGATGCCGGCGAGCATGGCATGGACCACCACCGGTGCAATAGCCAGCGCAACGCGGCCCACCCGTGCCAGGCCCAGCAGCGCCTGGAGAACGCCGGCGGCCGCCGTGATGGCACACGTTGCCGGCCAGCCGAACTGTTCAATCAGGCCGGCGACAATGACCGTCAGCCCGGCTGCGGGTCCGCTGACCTGCAACGGTGAACCGCCCAGGCTGCCGGCGACGATTCCGCCCACGGCAGCTGCAATCAGGCCGGCCATAACCGGGGCGCCGGAGGCGGCCGCAATGCCCAGCGACAGCGGGACGGCCACGAGGAAGACCACCAGTGATGCAGGCAGGTCCCAGCGGAGCCCGGTTGTCAGGAATGCCCGGAGGCCTTTGGGA
>NZ_JBBLYW010000062.1:0-2553 GCF_037911235.1 Arthrobacter oryzae | reverse complement strand
AAGTGAGAGAGCGTCCGTGTTTTGGCGGCAGGGACTGAGAGAGCGTCCGTGTTTTGGCGGCAGGAAGTGAGAGAGCGTCCGGGGTGGGCTAGAGGAGTCTGCGCTCGGCGGCCCACTTTGTCAGCTCGTGGCGGCTGGAGAGCTGAAGTTTGCGCAGCACGGCGGAGACATGGGTTTCCACGGTCTTGATGGAGATGAAGAGCTCCTTGGCCACTTCCTTGTAGCTGTAGCCCCGCGCAATGAGCCGCATGACCTCCAGCTCACGGGCGGAGAGGCGGTCCAGCTCGTCGTCGGCGATATCAGCCGGCGCCGTGCCGAACGCATCCAGCACGAACCCGGCCAGCCGCGGCGAAAAGACGGCATCGCCACCGGCCACACGAAGGACGGCATCGGTGATTTCCGTGCCGGAGATGCTCTTGGTCACATATCCCCGGGCGCCGGCGCGGATGACCGAAACCACGTCTTCGGCGGCGTCCGAGACGCTCAGTGCGAGGAACCGGGTGCTACCCAGCAGGGCTGCCGAACCGGCGATCACCTCGCGTCCGCCGCCGCCCAGCCCGCCCGGCAGGTGCACATCCAGCAGCACCACCTCGGGCCGGGCCTGTGCGATCACGGCGATGGCCTGTTCGACTGTTCCGGCCTCGCCCACCACAGTGACCCGGGCGTCCAGGTCCGCCTTGAGCCCGGACCGGAAAATGGCGTGATCGTCCACGATCACGACGCGGACCGCGTGGGCGCCTCCTGCCTGGGCACTCCCTGCTTCGACGTTGTTCACGACTTTCCCTCTCCGTTGTCTGCGGCGTCGGACGGCAGCCTGAGCCGCACTTCCGTGCCGTCCGGGCTGCTGCTGATGACGGCGGTCCCGCCGTGACGGTTCATCCGCCCGACAATCGATTCACGGACGCCCATGCGGTCGCCCGGAACCGACTCCGGGTCAAAACCGGGGCCGCGGTCCTTCACGTAAACTTCCGCGTCGCCGTCGGCCACCTCAAGGTACACCGACACCGCACCGCCGCCGTGACGGGACGCGTTGACCATGGCCTCCCGGCTGGCCTGCACCAGCGCCTCGTGCCGCGCGGTCATGGCGGTATCCCCCACGCTGACCACATCCACGGCATTGCCCAGGGAGTCCTCGACCTCCGCGGCCGCCGCCTTGATGCGCTCCGAGAGCTGGCCCGCTTCCTTGCCGGGGTCACGGTACAGCCAGCCCCGCAGCTCACGTTCCTGCGCGCGTGCCAGCCGTACGACGTCGTTCTCGTTACCTGCCCGCCGCTGGATCAGCGCGAGCGTCTGCAGTACGGAATCGTGCAGGTGGGCGGCAATCTCCGCCCGTTCCGTGGCCCGGACCCGGCCGGAGCGCTCCGCTTCAAGGTCCCGCCAGAACTTCAGGCCCCACGGGAGCAGCACCAGTGCCACGCCGCCGAGGACTGCCACGGAGGACAGGAGCGCCAGCCAGGTCTGCTCCCAAGAACCGGAGCCGGACACCATCACCAGCACGCCGGCGACCACCAGGGCGAGCCCCGCGGCGAGCCTGGCCCAGCCGCCGGCCTGGTCGGCCTTGGTCTTGTCAAGGAGCCCGGCCCGGCGGGTTTCGTCCAGCTGAATCCACGCAATAGCTGCCCCGCCAAGGATAGCGGCCGCCGGGATCAACGTCCCCAGCGGAACGTCCACGCCCAGCATGCGTGCGATCAGGATGGCACCCGCCAGCAACAGGCCTGCGCCCAGCAGGATTTCCTTGCCGTACGGCATGGTCCGGGCGCGGAACCACGGCGCGTTGGCGGCCGTGCCGGCCACGGTTTGTCCGGTGGCACCCGGAACGGCTGCGGGAGGCAGGCCCGGAGACCCGGGTAGGGCGCCTCCGCCCGGGAAGGCAGCTGCTGCAGGCACCGGACCGGTTCCGAAGTCCGGCGGCACTTCCAGCGGTCCCGGCAGCAGCAGGGGCCCCGGCACCAGCATCGGCCCCGGGTCACTGACGGCCGGAGCTATGGGCGACGCCGGGCGCCGCGCGTTCCGCTTCGCGTTCTCGTCCGCAGTCGGCACCATGATCCAGAGCCACGCGTAGAACGCCAGCCCTGCTCCACCGGCGAGCGCGGCTACCACCATGCCGATCCGGACCATCCGCACCGGCCATCCCAGGTGGGCGGCCAGGCCCGCGCAGACACCGGCGATAACGCGGTCGCCGCTGCGGACCAGCGGGGGGCGGGTGGGGGCCGTTGTCATGTGTCAATCCAAACATGGATCAGGGTTCCGCACCCTTGATTTCACAAGGAACCGGGGGTCACTCAGGGGCAGCTCAGGGTGTTCCCCAATAGAGCACGGCCGGTGCGGACGGCAGGATCGAAGTATGAACTCGCACAATGCATACCCAGACGAAGATCCGCTGCCGTCCGGCCGTCCCGATTCCGGTTCCGGTTCCGCCACGCCAGCTGACCGCAGTTCCGACGACGGCACCGCCTCAGGCCAGGAGGGTTCCGGTTCCGGGATCGGCTCAGGCACCGGTTCAGGTACAAGCTCCCCGCAGGGCAGCTTCCCTGGCGGCCCGCCACCGCTCTA
>NZ_JBBLYW010000061.1:0-63172 GCF_037911235.1 Arthrobacter oryzae | reverse complement strand
GGAAGCCCGCCCGGAAGCGGCCGTCCGTGGTTGATGCCGCAGGGCGCATCTCGGTGGCGCTCGTGGATGACCAGCCACTCTTCCGTGCCGGAATCCGCATGCTCATCGAGAGCCAGCCGGACATGGAACTTTCGGGGGAGGCAGGCGACGGCGAACAGGCAGTGGCGCTCGCCTCGGATCGGACCCCTGACGTGATGCTGATGGACCTGCGAATGCCGGTGCTCGACGGCGTCACCGCCACACAGCGGATCCTGCAGCAGGCGGATTGCGAGGGATGGAGCAAGCCAAAAATCATCGCCCTGACCACCTTCAACCGCGACCAGGCGGTGGTGGAGGCCGTCCAGGCCGGCGCCAGCGGATACCTCCTCAAGAGCGCGGAACCCGAGTTCCTCCTGGCTGCGATCCGCACTGTCCATTCCGGCTACTCGGTGATTGCGCCCGGCTCCGTCCATGAGCTCTTCCAGCATGCGGCCCGCACGCTGCCCTCAGCGGGGCCGGACCTCTCCGTCCTCGAGGTGCTGTCCGCGCGTGAACGCGATGTCTTCCTGCTGGCGGCCAAGGGGCTGGCCAACGCCGAAATGGCGGACAGCCTGTTCGTCTCCGAGGCCACCATCAAGACGCACCTGCGCAGCGTGCTGGACAAGCTGGGGCTCCGCACCCGGCTCCAGCTCGTTGCCTTTGCCTACGAACGGCGGCTGCTGGGATAGTGCTGAGGGTCTGGCCCGCCGCCCGGCCGCGTGGGATTCTTAAGCTTGGCGGAGGGAAGCACCGTGACTCCCAAGCAACTGGTACTGGTAGTGGCTGCCACCGTGGGCGTCCTGGCCCTGGTGCTGATCTCGATCGACTGGCGGCCGGCGGCCCTGCAGGATCCCGCCCGGACCCTCGGAGTCCTTAACGCCCAGGGTGTCATCCGCTGGGGCGAGAACCCGTCGCGGGCACCGTTTTCCGTGACCGAGCTTTCCCTGTTCATTGCCGTGGGGCTAGCCTTCATCCTGGCCGGCGTGACAGCGTGGCAGACGCGGCCGAACAGGAACCCCGGGCTGCTGCTGGTGGTCGCCGGCCTGCTGTGGCTGGCTGCCGGGGTACGGCGGTCCAGCGATCCCGTCCTGTTTACGGCGGGAGTGGCACTGACGCTCATGTACCAGCCGCCGCTGCTGCAACTCGCCCTGAGCTTTCCGTCGGGAGTCCTGCGCTCGCGGGCGGAACGGGCGGCGGTGGTCTTCTTTTTTGCCGCCTGGGCGGTCATCGCGATGGCCAGCTGGGCGTTCTTTGATCCGCGGCTGCATATCGCTGCAGGGGAGTCCACATCCCACAACCTGCTCCTGCTGCGGGACAGCCCGCAGCTCACCAACGCCATCGGAGACGCCGCCCGGATTGTGCAGGTGGGCATCGGCCTGGCCATCATGGCAGTGCTCGTCTCCCGCTGGCGGGCCGGCTCGCCAGCGTACCGTGCGGCGTTCCTGCCGCTGTGGCTGGCAGTGATCATCAAGACCGCATCCACCGTCTGGGTGTCCCTCGCCGTGGTGCAATTGACCGGCTCCCTCTCCAACGAGGCCCTGCTTTGGCAGTATCCGGCGACGGCGATCGTCCCCCTTGCAGTGTTGCTGGGGTTGTGGCGCTACAGGTTTGCCCGCGGCGCCCTGAGCGACCTGATGGTGGAGATCGGCACGGCGCCGGTCAGCGACCGGCTGGTCCGTGCCCTGCGCAGGTCAGTCCGGGACCCCACCCTCAGCCTGTGGCGGTGGTCGCCTGCGCTGTCCGGATTCGTTGACGACGACGGTGTGGCCCGCGCTGTCCCGGAGGACGGGTCCGGGAGGGCGGCCATGGTGCTCGAACGCAACGGCGTTCCCGTCGGGGCGCTGGTCTTCGACGAAGCACTCCGGGACCAGCCCCAGCTGCTCGCCGCCGTCCGGAGCGCCACGTCCCTGGCCCTGGACAACCAGAGCATGGAGCAGCAGCTGCGGGACCAGCTGGTCGAGGTGCGCCGCTCCCGGGAACGCATTGTCACCGCCGGGGACGCACGGCGTCGTGAGCTTGAACGGGACCTCCATGACGGTGCACAGCAGCGCCTGGTTGCCGTATCCATGGGCCTGGCCAGGGCCCGCCGTGCCGCGGGTCCCGCCGAGATGAAGGAACTTGTGGAGCAGGCCAGCGACGAGCTTGCCGTTGCACTGGCGGAACTGCGGGAGCTGGCCAGGGGCGTCTACCCGCCGTCGTTGCAGGAAAGGGGACTCGGCGGCTCCCTCACGGCGCTCGCGGAGCGCTCTGCGCTGCCCATTGAGCTGGACGTCGACCTGCCGCACAGGCCCCCGCCGCCGGTGGAACTCGCCGCGTACTTCATCTGCGCCGAGGCCGTGACCAATGCGGCCAAGCATGCCCGGGCCTCGAACCTTCAGATCGGCGTCAAAGGCACGGACACCGGACTCAGCCTGAACGTCACGGATGACGGGATCGGCGGGGCGAGCCCCGGAGCCGACGGCGGCCTGCTGGGGCTGGCCGACCGGGCCGCCGCCCTGGGCGGCTCACTGACAGTCACCAGCCCCGAGGGCCGCGGAACAACGGTGGCGGCAACCCTGCCCTTCTCGGCCGATCCAATGGAGGACATGCCATGACCCTGCGCGTAGCCATCGCGGACGACTCGGCGCTGCTCCGCCGCGGCCTTGCCGCGCTGCTCAGTTCCGAGGGACTGGAGGTGGTCTGCGAGGCGGTGGACGCCCGGGAACTCCTGGGATGTGTTGCAGCCCTGCAGCCCGACGTTGCCGTCGTCGATATCCGCATGCCGCCCACCTTCACCACCGAGGGCATCCAGGCCGCCACAGCCATCCGGCGCGACCAGCCCGGCACGGGGGTCCTCCTGTTGTCCCAATATGTGGAGACGGAGAACGCGATGTCTCTGTTCGGCAACGGGGCAAAGGGGCTCGGATACCTCCTGAAGGAACGGGTCTCGGACATCGACGACTTCATCGACGCGCTGCACCGGGTGGCGGCCGGCGGGACCGCCGTCGACCCTGAACTGGTAGCCCGGATGGTGGCCCGGCCGCACAACGGCCACCACCGGGAGGACGAGCTCAGCAGCCGGGAGCGGGATGTGCTGGAGCTGATGGCCGAGGGGCGGACCAACCAGGCGATCGGCAGGACCCTGTTCCTGGGGGAGCGGACCGTGGAGGCGCACATCCGGAGTATCTTCCTGAAGCTCGGCCTGCGCCCCGAACCCGAGGACCACCGCCGGGTCCTCGCCGTGCTCACCTACCTTCGCCAGCAGTAGCAAACCGGCGGCCGCCCCGTGGGGACGGCCGCCGGTTTGCTGGTTGTTCGGACGGAGGATGGGTCGCGCTAGTTGGACCTGCGCTAATTCGACATGGACGTGGTCGAGCTGCTCTTCCAGCCGGTGAACGGCGACCAGACGCCGCCGGTCCCTTCCTGGTGGCGGACCTTGTGGTACACCTCCTCATTGCCGATCTCGGTGTTGGTCAGGGTGCGGACATTGTGGATGATGTGCCAGCCGTTGGTGGGGCCGAGATAGCGGCTGAAGGCCGAGTTGCCCAGATGGTCATCACCGTTGGGCCAGTCGTCGCTTTCCCAGCGCTGCTGCTCGATGTAGACGGAACGGTTGGATGCGCAGTAGACGTTGATCTGGTAGTCCACCAGCTTGGTGCCTGAGGAGTTGAAGCCCGCAAAAGCGGGCTTCTGCGGGATGACGGTGCAGGCATAGTTGGTGGTGGCGGCCTGGGCGGGGGCGGCGAGGGCAACGCCGCCCGCGGCAAGTCCCAGCGTCATTGCTGAAACGAGCGCGATCTTGGCGCGGGAGGGACGGGACGTCTTTGTTCCGGCGGTCATGGACATTTTTCTTGCTCCTGTTGCGGTGATGGTGGTTTCGGCCAGGAATCCTTTCCTGAGGCCGTGTTTCCATGGTGCGCGCGGAGCGGTGTCGCTGACTTCCGTGCTAGCACGGTTTGCCCGGGGTGGAAGGATTGTCAGCTTGCTTATTATTTCCGGCGTTCCTAGTGTTAAAGCCGTAAGGAATCCGGCAAAGAGGAGGACACATGTCAGCGCACAATATTGCAGGCAAGAAGGTTGCGTTCCTGCTGACCGACGGCGTGGAACAGGTGGAGCTGACCAGCCCCTGGAACGCCGTGAAGGAAGCCGGCGGTGAACCCACGCTGGTGGCGCCCAAGACCGGAAAGCTGCAGGGCTACGACGGCACCGAAAAGGGCGAAAAGTTCGACGTCGACATCACGGTGGCCGAGGCCAATGCTTCCGATTTCCATGCGCTGGTGATCCCCGGCGGAGTGGTCAACGCCGACCACCTTCGTGTGGACAAGGACGCCCAGGCCTTCGCCCGCAGCTTCTTTGAGCAGCACAAGCCGGTGGCCTCCATCTGCCACGGGCCCTGGCTGCTCATCGACGCCGGCGTGGTCCGCGGGCGCAAGCTGACCTCGTACCACACGCTGCAGACCGACCTGAAGAACGCCGGCGCGGACTGGAGTGATCAGGAAGTGGTGGTGGACCAGGGCTTCGTGACCAGCAGGCATCCCGGGGACCTCAAGGCCTTCAACGACAAACTGCTTGAAGAGATCGAAGAGGGCGAGCACGCCGGCCAGACTGCGTGACCGGCGGCGGGCGCTGAGCCCGTAACGCCGAAAAGGAGAGGGGCCCGACGGCGGCAAGTGCCGCCGTCGGGCCCCTCTCCTTTTGTGGGGTCTTCCGTTGGTCGTCGTCAGTGACCAGGGTCAGTCGCTGGAGCTGGGCTCCGTGGTGAGTCCCCGGTCGTCCGCGGTTTTGCTGTTCTGTTCTTCCGCCGGTCCCGGCGGTTTGGTGCCTTCAACTCCGGCCGGCCGGGCATCGACAGGGCCGGGCCCGGCGTGGCGGCCGGATGCCTGGGCTGCCGGCTTGTCCCGGGGCACCGGGCTTGACTGGTCCTCGACGCCGTCGCTCACAATGTCTTCGGGCTTGTGTTCGGTGCTCATGGACTGCTCCTGATCTCGCGGTGTGGTCCCACGCTACAGGCGGGGCGGGAGTGCGTACAGGATCGGCGCGGGGCTAAGCCGTCGAAGCCCACTGCCGCAGCTCCCGGGTTTCGCCGTAGGGAACATCGCGGCTCACGGCCACGGTGTAAGTGGAGAATCCCGTCTGGGTGACCAGTACTCCATGGTGCTGTTCCTGCATGGCGTGCCGGAGGGCGATGTCCACGGCACTGTTGAGGTCGTGTTCGATGGTGGCGGGATCGTGGGCAACGATTTCCAGCAGGATGTCTGAGTGGTGCTTGATCATGGGGTGCTCTCTTTCGCGGTGGTGGAATCCGGGCGGGCAGGAATCGGGGAGGCAGAATCCGGGGAGGGCAGAAGGGGGTGCCGGTAAGGCTGAAAGTGATTCGAGCTGAAGGTGGTTCGAAAAGGCCCGGCATTCTGAGATGGGGCGGGGGCCGGCCCGATGTGTCCGGCGGGAGGATCGGGAACGTCTTGCCGTTCCTGCGGATCCACCCTAAGTGTGGCCGACCGACCAGCCGCAAGGCAATCACTTCGGTGGAATTTCTTCTGTGTCCTGCATCACACGCAAAAGGCAAGGGGCCGGCGGCGGTAACTCCCGCCGTCGGCCCCTTGCCCTTTGCCTGGTCCTTAGTGCCCTGAACGCAGCGCCAGGTGCTCGCCCACAGCGAAGGCCCGCGTGATGGCGGACCCCAGCGTGGCACCGCCGCCGGGGTAGTTGTTCCGGAACACGCCGGCAGCGACATTCCCGGCGGCGTACAGCCCGGGGATGGGCTGCCCGCGGCGGTCCAGCACCCGCCCGTCGAAGTCGGTGTCCAGGCCGCCGGAGGTGCCCAGTACCCCGGCAGCTATCGGCACCGCGTGGAACGGGCCGGTGGCCAGCGGCGCAAGGCAAGGGTTGGGGGCGTTGCCGGCATCGCCCAGGAAACGGTCCTGGGGTGTGGCGCCGCGGTGGAACTCGGTATCGGCTCCGGCCGCAGCGTCGGCATTGAACCGGGCCACGGTTGCACTGAGCCCGGCGGGATCGATCCCCAGCTTTCGGGCCAGTTCCTCCACGGTCCCGGCGGACGTCATCCATATGGCCGGCTGCCCGGGCGTTGAGCCGGCCACGGGGTACTTGGCCAGGTACGCGGAGTCGAACACCAGCCATGCCGGATTGTTCTGCTGGCGCCCGGTGTGCGGGTCCACCGAGGCAAACACGCGGCAGGCGTCGTGGTAGTTCAGCGCTTCGTTGACAAAGCGCCTGCCCGCGGCGTTCACCGTGATGGAACCCGGCAGGGTCATCTCCACATTGCCCATCCGGCCGGACTGGCGGCCGTCGTACTGATGCGCCGGTGCGGAGATCACGGGGACGCCCCAGATGGCGGTCATGTCAGCCACTGCGGCCCCGGCTTTGAGGCCCAGTTCCAGCCCGTCGCCCTCGTTGGACGGCGCACTGATGGGCGTCACCGGGAAGGGCAGGAACGCCTGGCGCAGCCGCGGATTCCATTCGAACCCGCCGGTGGCCAGCACGACGGCGGCAGCCGCCACGGTCGTGCTGCCGGTGCCACTCGTGCCCGCTCCGGTGCCGAGCGTGATTCTCCAGCCGCTTCCGGCGGGGACCAGGTCCTCCACCGGTGTATCGGCAACGATCTGGACACCCCGGTCCAGGGCGCTCGCGAGCAGCCGGCCCACCAGCGCCCCGCCCATGGTGCGCACCCCGGTAGCTGCCCGCTTCGCGAGCAGGGCAGGGTCCGCGGCGCGGCCGTTGAGCTCGTCCCGTTCGGTCATGGTCAGGAGCGGAAAGTACGACGACGGCCGGATGGCCGCCGCCAGGCCCGGGTAGCCCGACGGATCGAAGGCGTTGTTGTCCAGGCCGCGTCCGCCGTGGGCGGCTCCGTTCCATTCCAGGTGGTAATCGGGGCGGGCGATCGGGGTCAGGGACACCCGGGTGTTGCTGGTCAGGTATTCGACGGCGCGGGGCGCGGTGCGGACGTACCAGTCGATTTCCTCCGCTGAGAGGACATGCCCGGCAGCTTCCGTGAGGTAGGCGACGGCACGGTCGTGGCTGTCGCTGAAACCGGCCCCGGTTGCCAAGTGGTTGTTCGGCGCCCACATCACCCCGCCGCCGGCGGCCGTGGTGCCGCCCAGCAGGGATGCCTTCTCGGCCACCAGCACGCTCAGCCCGGCGTCCGCCGCGCGGACTGCGGCCACCAGGCCGGCTGCGCCGCTGCCCGCGACCACGACGTCGTACACGGCTTCCAGCTCCTCGGCCGGCGTCAGCACGTTGCGGGTAGTGCCTGTGCTTATGTCCGTGGTCACGCCCGGGCTCCCGCCGGTGCGAGTGCTGCTGCTGCTGATCCGTTGGTTGATCCGGTGATCGATCCCTGGCGGGCGCCGGCCCGGGCGGCTGGACTTCCGGCTGCCGGCATCCCGATGACGATCTTGCCCACCCTCTCGGTGCGGTTGCGCATCACCTCGTACGCCTGCTGCAGGTCCGCGAAGCCGAAGCGGTGCGTCATCAGGGCTTGGGCCTGGTCAGGATGGCGTGCCAGGAGGTCCAGTCCGTCCGGGATCAGGTTGAGGCTGTTACGGCTGCCCAGCAGGTCCAGTTCCTTGAAGGGAATGTCTTTCATGGAGACGGTGGCCGTGCGTGCTGAGATTCCCACCTGCACGATGCGGCCGGCGCTGGCCACCAGGCGTATGGCGTTCTCCAAGGAAGAGGGTGCGCCGGTGGCCTCGAGGACCAGGCCGGGGCCATAGCCGTCGGTCCGGCGGCCCAGGCGCGCTGCCTGCTCAGTGTCGGGGAAGCCGGCGGCGGGGTCGACCAGCAGGGTGTCCGCGGCGCCGAAGAGGCGTGCCAGCTCCAGGCGGTCCGCCTCCGTGTCCGCGCAGACAACGTCCACGCCCAGGTCGGTCAGGTACAGGGTGGCAAGCAGTCCGATGGGGCCGCTGCCCAGGACGAGGGCGGTTTCGCCTGCCGCGGGACGGCCGCGGTTGACGGCCTGCATGGCGATGGATGCAGGTTCGGCCATGGCGGCGAGATCCAGTGCGAGGCCCTCGGGAACCGGGCACAGTTTTTCCACCGGCACGCTGAGCACTTCCACCAGCGCGCCGTCCGAATAGCAGCCGATGCAACTGATGTTCCGGCAGACATTGAACCGGCCCTGAAGGCACGGCCGGCATGTTCCGCAGTAGGTCATGGGGCTGACGGCAACCCTGTCGCCCACGCTGATGCCGGCAGGGTTGTCGACGTTATCGCCAATTGCCTCGACGACGCCGGAGAACTCGTGGCCCTGGACGAGCGGCAGTTCGGTGGGGTAGTCGTCCTCCCAGATATGGAGGTCAGTGCCGCAAAGGGTGACGTGGTGGACCCGGACCAAGGCATGGCCGGGCTCAAGGACGGGTTCAGCCACTTCCTCGTAGCTGATGGTTTCCTTGGCGATAGTGCGTGCGGTCAGCATGACGCGTCCACACGTTCGGCGCCGAAGAAGATGTTCCATTGCCGGATGGTCCGTTCCTCGATCAGGTTGTTGCTGAAGAACGGGTCCTGGTTCATCAGCGCTTCGACGTCGGCTTTGGACCCGCCCCTGAGGATCAGCAGCGCGCCGGGGGCTTCATCGGAGCCGAAGGGGCCGCTGGTGACCAGCCGGCCGCCGTCGAACTGCGTCTGCAGGAATTCAACGTGGCGGGGGCGGTGCTCATCGCGGCGTTCGGCGGTGGCGTCGGAGTAGGCATAAGTGACGGCGAAAGTTGCCATGGTGCGGTGTCCTCTTCATTGAGCGCGGGTGCGATGTCACTCAATGGTGGGTGCGCGATTGAGACGTGTCCAATACTTACTTGGTCATTGACTATGTGCGGAAAACACATAGCCGGCGGGCTGCACCAGTTCTGCGGGTTATCCGGGCGGCGTGGGGAGGACGGAATCGGCCAGCTCAAGGGCCAGCCTGAGGGCGGGCGACATCAGGGCCGGATTCCATGCGATTCCGGAGTCCAGCAGCGGGACCTCGCCGGAGAGGGGGATGAACACCGTTCCGCCCGGCATGATGCTTGCCATGGAGTCGGGCATCAGGCTGACGCCCACGCCACCGGCCACCAGTGAAAGGGCCGTGTAGGGATCGGTCACCTCCTGCACCACGCGCGGACGGAAGCCCGCGGCAGTGCACGCCGAGAAGACGACCTCCCGCAGCGTGGAACCCTGCGCTGCGGGCATGGTGACGAAGCCATCGGCTGCCAAGTCGGCCAGGGCGATGGAGGGCCGGCCGGCCAGCGGATGGTCCACGGGAACAGCAGCACCCAGCGGCTCCACGGCGATGCGCCGCGTGGCCAGGGAAGGCGCATCCACCGGCAGCCCGATGAAGGACAGGTCCAGGGACCCGTTACGCAGCTGGTCGAGGGCGTCCTGCGTGAGCAGGCCTCCGCTGAGGGTGAGGTCCAGGTGCGGGTAGCTGTTGCGCAACGCCCGCGTGAGCGGGGGGAGGGTCCGGTGGTTGAGGGCTCCGGAGAATCCGATGCTGAGCCGGCCGTAGACTTCGCCGCTGTCCGCGGTGGCCGCCCGGCGTGCCAGGTCCAGCTCCTCCAGTATTTTCCGCGCGTGCGGCAGGAAGGCAAAGCCGGCCGTGGTCAGCGAGACCGCCCTGGTGTTCCGTTCAAAAAGATCGGTGCCGAGGTTCTTTTCCAGCTTCTTGATGGTCTGGCTCAGCGGGGACTGCGCCATGCGAAGCCGGTGGGCGGCGCGGCCAAAATGCAGTTCCTCGGCCACCGCCAGGAAAGCCTCGATCTGCCGCAGCTCCACGTGGTTCCTCCCGCTGGTTCCTTGCTCAGGTGTTGTCACGCCAAGGCTATATTGGCAGGAAAGACACAGGCGCAACCGGGAGGAACAATGGCGAACTCCGCATCGGGGGAGTCCGTCATCCAGCGCGTGGTGAAGATCCTGGATGCCTTCTCCAAGGGGCATCCCCGGCTCACCCTCGCTGAACTGGTGCGCATCACCGGGATGTCCAGCAGCACTGCCCACCGCCTGGCCAACGACCTCGTGGACAGCGGGCTGCTCAACCGCGGCGACGCCGGGGACTACGGCGTAGGCGTCAAAATGTGGGAACTTGCCTCGCGCAGCAACCCCTTGGAAGAGTTCCGGCGCCGCGGGCTTCCCTTCCTGGAAGGTGTCCACGCAGCCGTCCGCGAGAACGTCTCCCTGTCCGTCCCCGACGTCGAATCTGGCAGCGTCCTCTACCTTGAGCGCCTGGACCGGCACGGCACCGTGCTGAACCTTGCCGACGTCGCCGGCCGGCTGGACATCCACAACACGTCCTCGGGCCTCGCCATGATGGCCCACATGCCGCGCCACGTCCAGGAGCGTTTCCTGGCGGGCCCGCTGGAGAAGACCACGCCCAATACGGAGACGGACCCCGTGAAGATCCGGGCGCACCTGGCGTTGATCCGGGAGCGGGGCTATGTCCGGCTGTCCGGCGTCCTGGTCCCGGAAAACACCGCCTACTCCGTGCCCGTGTTCGGCGAGGGCAACAGCGTGATCGGTGCGATCGCCGTCGTCGTTCCCACCGCGGAGGAGAAGCCACAACTGATCCTGCCGGTGCTGGTGGCTGCCGGCCGCGGCCTCTCCCGGACCATGGGCGCGGAGCGCCGGCCGTACGGCACCCGGCCTTGGCTGGAGCCGGGCCGCCAGGCTGCCGGCGGCCGGGGCGCGAAGATCTAGGCTGCGCCCGCCCTATCGATGCCGTCCCGTTGAATGGGATCTGCCGCTGAGTTCTGTGATGCCGCTCATACAGTTTTTCTTCAGGGAACCACGCCACCGCCCGCCATCCGGCGGACGGTCCTGGCCCCCAAAAACGCTTACGGAACGTGCCACCGCAACGTGGCGGCGGCCCTCCACCACCCCTAACCCGTGACACTCGACGAGGAGACACTATGGGACCTGTTCAGCAACCCCCGGCAATAGATGCCCTGGCAACTGAGGCCCTGGCGCCTGCGGCAACCCGCCCGGCCAAGATGCCAAAGAAGGCTGCGCTCGCATCCTTCCTGGGATCCACCCTGGAGTACTACGACTTCTTCATTTACGGCACCGCCGCGGCGCTGGTCTTCCCCAAGATCTTCTTCCCCGGCGGCGACCCCGTGGTGGCGCTGCTCGGAGCGATGGCCACCTTCGGCGTGGGCTACCTGGCCCGGCCGCTGGGCGGCATCGTGATGAGCCACTTCGGTGACAAGGTGGGCCGCAAGCAGGCCCTCATGATCACGCTGGTCATCATGGGCGTCGCCTCCATCGGCATCGGCTTCCTGCCCACGTACGGCCAGATCGGCTACTGGGCCACCGCGCTGCTGCTCGTCGGCCGCCTGGCGCAGGGCTTCTCCGCCGGCGCCGAAGCCGCCGGAGCATCAACGCTCACCATGGAGCACTCCCCGGAAGGCCGCCGCGGCTTCTTCACCAGCTTCGTGATGACCGGCTACGCCTCCGGCATGGTGCTCTCCACCGTGGTCTTCATTCCGCTGGCCGCCCTGCCCGAAGACCAGCTGCTCAGCTGGGGCTGGCGCGTACCCTTCTGGATGTCCGTGGTGGTCCTGGGCGTCGCCTACTGGATCCGCACGCGCCTGGAGGAACCGCCGGTCTTTGAAGAGGCCGTGGACCCGACGAAGCCCAAGGGCATTCCGGCGGCCGAGGTACTCAAGACCCAGTGGCGCGACGTCCTGCGCATCGCCCTGGTCATGCTGTTCTCCGTCATGCAGACCACCTTCACGGTTTACGCCCTGGCCTACGCCACCGGACCCTCCATCGGCCTGGACCGGACCCTGATGCTCAGCGTCAACGCCATCACCATCGGCCTGTCCATGTTCACCATCCCGCTGGCCGGCATCATCTCGGACAAGTTCGGCCGCAAGAAGGTGCTCCTGGTGGGCGCGCTCGGTTGCGCCATCACCTCATTCGGCTACTTCTGGGCCATCAGCGAGCACAACGTCCCGCTGATCTTCGTCTTCGGGTTCCTGAACATGAGCGTGTTCTACTCCTGCTGGAACGGCGTCTGGACGGTCTTCTTCCCCGAGATGTTCCCCGCCCCGGTCCGCTACTCGGGAATGGCCATCGGCAGCCAGGTGGGCCTGATCCTCACCGGATTCGCCCCCGTCATCGCCACCATGCTCGCCCAGCCCGGCCCGGGCGGCTGGATTCCGGTGGCCAGCTTCACGGTGGTCTGCCTGACGGTCTCCGCGATCGCCATCTCAACGGCGAAGGAAACCCACAAGACCCCGCTCGAAGAGCTAGGCCTGCCCCGCAAGCGCCGCGTTTCCGCCTAGCGCACCGCCAGCCAGCGCACCGCCGCCCAGCGCCCCACCGGCCAGCCCGCCCACGCACCAGAAAGTTGATCCTCCAGTGACATCATCAGCATCCGCACCCGCCCGTACCTTCCGCGTCGGCATCGTCGGCTGCGGGGCCATCTCCCGCAACCACCTTGAGGCCTTCGGCGCCCTGGACAACGTCCGGATCGTCGGGGTCTGCGACATCGACCTGGACCGGGCCCGTGCCACGGCCGAGTCCTGGGATGTGCCGCACGCCGTGAACACGGTGGCCGAACTGCTGGGCCTCGGGGTGGACATCATCTCGGTCTGCACGCCGCACCCCACCCATGAGGACGTGGTGCTGCAGTCGGCCGCGGCGGGCGTCCACGTCCTCTGCGAGAAGCCCATCTCCACGGACCTGCCCTCCGCCGAACGGATGGCGGCGGCCTGCGCCGGCGCCGGGGTAAAGCTCGGCGTCCTCTTCCAGCGCCGCTTCTGGCCGGGCGCCCAGCGGATCCGGGCAGCGATCGACGACGGAACGCTGGGCCGCCCGGTGATGGGCCAGTGCTCGGTGATGCTGCACCGCGAACCGGAGTACTACTCCAAGGACGCCTGGCGGGGAACCTGGGCCAACGACGGCGGCGGCGTGCTCATGACGCAGGCCATCCACTACATCGACCTGCTGCAGTGCTTCATGGGGGACATCGCCGAGGTCTACGGGAAGATCAACAGCTACAAGCACGGCACCAACATCGAGGTGGAGGACTCCGCCACGGCAGTCCTGACCTTCACGTCCGGAGCGATGGCAACGCTGGAGGCCTCGACGGCGGTCTCACCCAGCCTGGGCGTGCAGATCCGGATCACCGGCGAGACCGGCGCCTCGGCCTCCCTCACCGAGTTCCCGGAGGGCAGCGACGGCCGGGTGGACCTGTGGGCCGTCGGCGGCACCATCACCACCGAAGCAGTCCACCCGGCGGGCGTCCGGCCCAATGTGGACCTGGCCACCATCAACGGCCAGCTCATCCCGCACCACACCAGCCAGGTCCGCGATTTCGTGGCCGCACTGGAGAACGGCACCGAACCGGCCATCACCGGCGAGGACGCCACCAAGGCCCTGCGCATCCTGCTGGCCGTCTACGAATCCTCCCGCACGGGCTTGCCGGTCCGCTTCGCCGCGGTGGACCAGATGGACATCACCGGCCAGCCCTCCCCGCCGGAAGCCCCGGCAGCTGAACTGACCACCCGCACCCCGGTCTCAAGGTAGGAACATCCCATGACCCCCGAACGCTACGCAGCCCGCCCGCTCACCCTCGGACGCAACGGACGCACCCCGCGCACGCTCCGCAACCGGCTGGCGTCCGCCCCCATGGAACGCAACTACGGCACCACGGACGGCCGCATCACCGAGCAGTACATCGACTACCTGGTCACCCGGGCCAAGGCAGGACTGGCCCTGGTGACCACCGAGGCAACCTACGTCCGCGCCGACGGCAAGGGCCGCACCCACCAGCTGGGACTGCACAGCGATGCCATGATCCCGGGCCTGCGCAAACTCACGGACGCACTGCACGCCGCAGGTGCGCTCGCCGCCGTGGAACTCAACCACGGCGGCCGCACCGCGCAGGCCGCAGTGTCCGGGTTCAAGAACCTGGCGCCGTCGCCGGTGCCATGTGAGGTGGCCGGCGGCGAGGTGCCGCGGGAGCTCACCACCGGGGAGTGCCACGACCTCGCCGAGGCGTACGGCCAGGCTGCCCGCCGCGCGGTGGAAGCCGGCTTCGACGTCATCAACATCCACGGCGCGCACGGCTACCTGATCCACCAGTTCATGTCCCCCATCTCCAACCACCGCACTGACGAATTCGCCGCCCCCGAACGCTTCATGAACCTGGTGATCGACGAAGTCCGGCAGGCCGCCCCCGATGCCATCATCGGCATGCGCGTCTCCGTGGTGGAGGGCCCGGCGGATGGCATCACGGCGGAGCAGCAGCTGGCCATCATCGGCAAGGCCCACCTCGAACACCTCGACTTCCTGGACATCTCCGCCGGCAGCTACGAGGCCGGTGAATGGATCGTCCAGTCCGGAGAATGGAAGCCCGGAGTCCTCTCCGATTACGCCAGGGCCTACCGCCGGTTCGGCCTTCCGCTGGGCATGGCCGGCCGGCTGAACTCCGCGGCCATCATCGAAGAGGTCCTCGGTGAAGGCACCTGCGATTTTGTCAGCCTGGCCCGCGCCATCCATGCCGACCCTGCCTTTGTGGGCGGCGTCCTGCACGGCGGGCGGTACCGCCCGTGCATCGCATGCAACGTCTGCATCGACAACCTGGGCCTCGGCCAGGTGACCTGCACGGTAAACCCGGCCGTGGGACGCTCCCGCGTCCCCGTGCCCACCCCCGCCGTCCGGGAGGGCTCCCGCGTTGTGGTGGTGGGCGCCGGCCCCGCAGGCCTCACCGCCGCCCGTGAACTCGCCGAAGCCGGTGCGCAGGTGACCGTGCTCGACGACGGCGCACGTCCCGGCGGGCAGTTCGCCCTGGCGGAAGGGATGAAGTCCACCCCGGACTTCCACCGCTTCGCCGAATGGTCCGCGGCGGAGAACACCCGGCTCGGCATCGACGTCCGGCTTGGAACACGCGCGGACACCAGCGACGTTGCCGCACTGGCCCGCGAAACCGGTGCCGACGCCGTCGTGCTGGCCACGGGCGGCTTGCGTCCGGCCGCCGGGTTCAGGGGTACGGAGTCGCCGAACGTCCGGGACGTGCGCGAATGGCTCGCCGCCCAGCCCGGCGTGTTGGACGGTACGGACTACCCCGCGGCCGTGACCATCTGGGGCGCCGACTCCGTGGCCATGAGCGTGGCGGACACCCTGGCGGACCGCGGCACCGCCGTGCTGCTGGTGGGGCCGCAGGAGGTCATCGCGCCGGAATCCGGCCGTCGCGCCAAGATCCTGGCCGTGCCCAGGCTGGAGCAGAATCCGCGGGTCCGGATCCGGCTGGGCGCCACCATCGAGGAATACGACGGCACCCGGGTGCGGCTGGGCAGCGGCGAGTGGCTGGACGCTCCAGGGCCGCTGCTGGTCTCCCGCTCGGTGGCCCCGCTGGACGGCTCCATGCCGGCCAGGGAACGCGACGCGGCGCTCAGTTTCGTGGCCGGGGTTCCCGTGACCCTTGCCGGCACGGTGGTGGACCAGACCCCGGCCATCGCCTCCAACGCCGTGAAAAGCGGCTACGACGCCGCCCAGCGCGTGGCCGCTGCACTGGCCGCCGGCCCGGCTGATGGAGCGCCGGCCGGCGCGAATCGCGAACTTACCCTGAACGGAGCAGCATCATGAGCACCCAGCCACGCCGCCAGGTGGGCTTGGCCCAGTTGTCCCTCGTGGGGACCGCACCACCGGACCTCGTGAGCCTCGCCGCCGCGGCGGGCTTCGACTTCATCGGCGCCCGCGTTCGTCCGGTCACCGCCACCGAACGCGCCTACGACCTGCAGCCGGGCTCGCCCATGCTCAAGGAAACCCTGGCCCGGATGCGCGACACCGGCGTGACCGTGAAGGACATCGAGTTCCTGCTCCTGGACGGCAGCGATCAGCGCGAGGCCTGGCTGGGGATGATGGAAGCAGGACAGGCGCTGGGCGCCGGCTCGCTGACTGTTGCCGGCGCCGATCCGGACACCGCCCGGCTGGCCGACACCCTGGCCCGGATGACGGAGGACGGCCGGGGGTTCGGCATCGTGCCCACGCTGGAACCGATCTCCTACCAGGCGGTACATTCCATCCCCGCGGCGGCGGAGCTGGCCCGGGCGGCCGGCTGCAAGATCGTGGTGGACGCCCTGCACTTCAACCGCTTCGGCGGCACGATGGAACAGCTGGCAGCCGGTGCGGACCTCGTCCCGCTGCTGCAGCTGTGCGACGGCCCGGCGCAGCGGCCCGCCAGCCGCGAGGACCTCGTTGCCGAATCGCGCTCCGAGCGCGGCATCCCCGGCGAAGGCGAGTTCGATCTTGCCGGGCTGGTGGCTGCCCTCCCTGCCGGAACGCCGGTGAGCGTGGAAACGCCGTCGGACCGGCGGGTTGCCCGGCTCGGCGAGCCGGGCTGGGCCCGGAAGCTCAAAGCCGCTGCCGACACCGTGCTCGCGGCAACGGCGAACCTCCAGAAGGCAGGGGCCAAGTGAGCGAAGTACTGGAAAGCACGACGACGGAGCTCACCCCCGGTGTCCGGGTTCCACTGATCGGGCTGGGCACCTGGCCGATGGCGGGCGAGGAAGCCGCGGCTGCGGTAAGCCGCGCCATCGCGAATGGCTACCGGCACATCGATACGGCCGAAAACTACGGCAACGAAGAAGACGTGGGGGAGGGCATCCGCCGCAGCGGCATTGCTAGGCAGGACATCTTCATCACCACCAAGTTCAACCGGGACTGGCACAGCCGGGAGGGCGTCCTCACAGCCTTTGAACGTTCGGCGCACAGGCTGGGGGTGGACTATCTGGACCTGTTCCTGGTCCACTGGCCCAACCCGGCGCAGGGACGGTTCGTGGAGGCCTGCGAAGGTCTCCGGCAACTGGCGGACGACGGCGCTATCCGCGCCTGGGGCGTGTCCAATTTCAAGCCCGCCCACCTGCGCCACGTCCTGGACGCCGGGCTCACCGTGCCGGTCAACCAGGTGCAGGTGGATCCCGCCCGCGGCCAGCCGGACCAGCTGGCCTTCCACCGCCAGCACGGCATCACCACGGGGGCGTACAGTCCGCTGGGCCGCAACGGGGACTTCATGGCCAGCCCGGCCATCACCGGACCGGCCCGGGAACTGGGCAGGACGCCCGGGCAGATCGTCCTCCGCTGGCATGTCCAGCAGGGCCGCATCGCCACGCCGAAATCCGCCAGCGACGCCCGGCAGCGGCAGAACCTGGACGTCTTTGGCTTTGAGCTGACACAGGAGCAGCTGGCAGCCATCAACGCCTTGGAAACCGGCGGCCCGCCGCGCCTCGATTCAGACACCTTCGGACACTAAGAATTCCGGACACCAGAGAACACCGAGAGAACCACAATGGAGAACCCCATGAACGCGAGCACCGACTCGGCAACGCCGGACTCGACAACACCAGCCCCTACTTCGGAACAGGACCGCCGGCTTCCCGCCTTGGACTGCGACGTCCTGGTGGTCGGGTCCGGTGCAGGCGGGCTGTCCGCAGCCGTCACAGCGGCCTACCACGGCCTCAAGGTCATCGTGGTGGAAAAGGCGGAGGTCTGCGGCGGTGCCACGTCCTGGTCCGGCGGCTGGGCCTGGACCCCCGGCAACCCGCTGGCGAAGGCTGCCGGCGTGAACGAGGACAAGGACACCTTCCGCACCTACCTGCGCCACACCCTGGGCGAGGAGTACCAGGCGGACAAGGTGGACGCCTTCCTCGAGGCCGTGCCGCACATGGTGGGATTCTTCCAGGACAAGACGTCCCTGCAGTTCGTCCCCGGCACCAGGATCAACGACATCTACGGCAAGGTACCGGGCGCCGGCACCGGCAACCGGTCAGTGGGCCCCAAACCCATCAACGCCCGGCGCATCCGTCCGGAACTCCGGGCCAAGATGCGCCACCAGCTTTACGAAACCTCCTTCCTGGGGATGGGCATCATGGCCGGGCCGGACCTCACCAAGTTCCTCTCCGCTTCGCAGGGCAACCCCAAGGGCATCGTCCACGCCGGCTGGCGCCTGGGCCGCCACCTCCTGGACCTGCTGGTCCACCGCCGCAACATGCAGCTGGTCAACGGCACCGCCCTGACCGGACGCCTGCTGAAGTCCGCTGACGACCTGGGAGTCGACATCCGCGTTTCCACGCCCGCGCAGCGCCTGCTCACCGATGCGAACGGCAGGGTGACCGGCGCCGTCGTCGGTTCCCCGGACGGTGAGCTGCAGATCAACGCAGCACGCGGCGTCGTCCTCGCCGCAGGCGGCTTCCCCCACGACATCCAGCGCCGCAAGGAGCTCTTCCCGCACACTCCCACCGGCCGGGAACACTGGACGCTGGCGCCCCGGGAAACCAGCGGTGACGGCATCAGCCTGGCCCAGACCGTGGGCGCCCGGTTCAAGACCGACGTGAAGTCCGCGGCGGCATGGTGCCCGGTATCGCTGGTGCCGTACCGCAACGGCCGCACCGGCACCTTCCCGCACATCATGGACCGCGCCAAGCCGGGCAGCATCGGCGTCCTGGCGAACGGCAAGCGGTTCGTCAACGAGGCCAACGGCTACTACGACTACGTTGCCGCGCTGATGGAAGCCACCCCCGAAGGCGGCACCGCGGAATCATGGCAGATCGCGGACAGCCGGTTCGTCCGGAAGTTCCCGCTGGGCATGGCAAAGCCGCTGCCGGTGCCGCTGTTCCCGTACCTCCGCTCCGGCTACCTCAAGAAGGGACGGACCATCGAGGAACTCGCCGCGAAGTGCGGGATCGATCCCGCAGGCCTCAAAGCCACCGTTGAAGAGTTCAACCGCAACGCCCGCGACGGCGTGGACCCGGACTTCGGGCGCGGCGAGACGGCCTTCAACCGGTATGGCGGCGACGCCCGGAACCGGCCCAACCCCTCGCTCGGCCCGATAGGGAAGGGACCCTTCTACGCTGTCCGCGTGGTTCCCGGCAGCTTCGGCACCTTCGCCGGGCTGGAGGCGGACGGCCGCAGCCGGGTCCTGGACAACCACGGCAGGCCGATCGACGGGCTCTACGTTGCTGGCAATGACCAGGCCAACGTGATGGGCGGCCATTACCCCGCCGGCGGCATCAACCTGGGCCCGGCCCTCACCTTCGGCTACATCGCCGGCCGGGACCTCGCGGGTGCCGGGGCGTACGAGGATGACGGTAACCTGCCGCAGGCGAGGCCGGAGGAGGGGGCGGCGCTTCGCACGCCATTGACCGCCTAGGGTGCCGAGCGTATGCTGACGCTCACCTTCCGGGGCCCCCGCTCGGCGGAGGCCCGGGTCTCCTTCTAGAACACATGCGGCCGCCGGGTGCCTAGGCTGTTTCCGGCGGCTGCCCAGGGGGCACAACTTCATGTCTGAAATCACCATCAACGGCATCACCATTGATCCGATCAAACAGAACCGTGCCCTGCGCGACGCCGGGCTGGTTGCCGAGGACTCCTCGGAATCGGACCACATCCTCATCCAGACCGCGGAGCCGCTGACGGCGGAACAGCGTGCGGAACTTGCGGGCATCGACGTCGAGATGCAGGAATACGTCTCGGACAACACGTACCTGGCAGCATTCCCGCCGGCAGACCTGGACCGCGTCCGCGCCCTGCCGTTCGTGAGCTGGGCGGACGTCTACTCCCGTGTCTTCAAAATCCCGCCGCCCCTGCTGCCGCGCAGCGCGGACACGGCCAATGTCCGGTCCCTGGCGGACCACGACCCGCATCCGGACCGCCGGCTGGAACGGGTGGACCTGCTCCTGCACCCCGGCGTGGAAGCCAGCCCCGACCTGATTGCCCGGGTTGCCGTGGCCGCCCGGGTGGAGCCCGACGCCGTGGCGGTGACCCCGGGCAAGCTGCGCATCACCACCTCCGTGGGCCAGCTCCCGGAACTGGCCACAATTGACGAGATCCGCGAGATCCATCCGGTGCGCGATCGCCAGCTCTTCAACAACGTTGCCCGGGAAATCCTGAATGCCGGGGTGCAGCTCAACGGGACCACGTACCGGGGCCAAGGCGAAGTGGTGGCCGTGGCGGACACCGGGTTCGACACCGGCGACGCCGCCAACCCGCATCCGGCATTCACCGGAAGGGTCCAGACCCTTTACCCGCTGGGCCGCACCGCGCCGGACAAGGCGGACGATCCGCACGGCCACGGCACCCACGTTGCCGGCTCCGTGCTGGGCCGGGGAAACTCGGCCAGCATGGGCGGTGACATTGAGGGCACGGCGCCCGAGGCCCTGCTGATCCTGCAGAGCCTCCTCGACGCCAACGGCGGGCTGGGCGGCATTCCGGTCAACCTCAACGACCTCTTCCAAAGGACGTACGACGACGGCGCCCGCGTCCACACGAACTCCTGGGGCGTGCCCGGACTCAACCTTCCCTACGATGCGAGCTCCCGGGAGATCGACGAGTTCGTGTGGAACCACCCTGACCAGGTGATCTGCTTTGCGGCCGGGAACGACGGCGTGGACGGCAACAGCGACGGCACGGTGGACTCCAACTCCATCGGATCGCAGTCCGCGGCGAAGAACTGCATCACGGTGGGCGCCAGCGAAAGCCTCCGCAAGGAATTCGCGCCCTCCTACGGCACGTACTGGCCTGGAGACTTCCCCGCGAATCCCGTCAAGCGGGACAAACAGGCC
Organism: Arthrobacter oryzae; assembly: GCF_037911235.1. Taxonomy (GTDB): domain Bacteria; phylum Actinomycetota; class Actinomycetes; order Actinomycetales; family Micrococcaceae; genus Arthrobacter; species Arthrobacter oryzae_E. The sequence goes on along the minus strand of NZ_JBBLYW010000061.1, from coordinate 42,626 downwards.
AACAACCCGGACGGGATGGTGGCCTTCTCCAGCCGCGGGCCCACCAAAGAGGGCCGCATTAAGCCCGACGTCGTGGCGCCGGGGACCAGCATCCTGTCCGCGCTTTCGCGGAACGCGCCGATGGGCAACACGTTCGGCACCTCCACAGACCCGCTGTTCTTCTTCGACTCCGGCACCTCGATGGCAACCCCGCTGGTTGCCGGCTGCGCCGCGGTGCTGCGCGAGACCCTGGTGAAAAACGGGCTCAGCACGCCCAGCGCCGCCCTGGTCAAAGCCCTCCTGATCAACGGCGCCGACGTGCTGCCGGGACAGTACAACCCAAGCGAAGCCGGTGAATCACCGAACGGGAGCTCCGGCTGGGGCAGGGTCAACCTGGCGCGTTCCGTGGTCTTCCCCGGGCAGCCCGGCAACTCCGGCCTGGGCGAAGGCGGCCCGCTCGAGCAGGGGGAGGAGGACACCTTCATCATCGACATTCCCGAAGAAGTCCCTGTTCCCAAGGTTGTTGCCAAGGCGAGGCGGCGCCGTGGCCCGGCCGGGGACCCGGAACCCGCCGCAGCCGGGGTGACGTTGAAGATCACCCTCGTGTGGTCCGATCCGCCCGGCGCGCAGCTGCAGAACGACCTCGACCTCATTGTGCTTGCGGCCGACGGCAGCGAGCGGCACGGAAACTCAGGAACCACTGCCGGCTTCGACCGCCGGAACAATGTGGAACAGGTCCACTGGACGGGCATGCCGCCGGGCCAGGCCAGGATCGTGGTCAGGGCTTTCCGGATCACGCAGTTCCCGCAGCCCTACGCCTACGTGTGGCGGCTGTCCTAAAATGGCTTGACGCCCGAACCGAGGCGCATCATGACTGTTGAATCCCGTGCACCGGAGGCCGGCGGAAGCATCCGCTCCCGGATCGCCGCGCACCCCGTGGCTGCGTTCCTGATCCTCGCCATTCCGCTGGCCTGGCTCGCGCAGTGCCTGGCCATACTGCTGCTGCAGGACGTGACTCCCGGGCTCCTGGTGGAACTCCTGGTCCTGCTGGGAGCCGCGGTCCTCGTGACGGCGGCGGCTGAAGGCCGTGCCGGCGTCCGGCGGCTGTTCAGCGGCGCGGTCCGCTGGCGGGTGGGCGCCGGCTGGTACGTCATGGCGCTGCTGGCGCTGCCGCTCCTGACCCTGCTGACCGCCGTCGTGACCGGTACCCTGCGTGAGCCCGGCAGCGGCTGGGCGGCCACCGCGGGACTGTACCTGCTGAAAGCCGTGGTCATCGGCGCCCTGCTGGGCAACGTCTGGGAGGAACTGGCCTGGGCCGGAGTGGTCCAGCGGCGGCTGATGGACCGTAAGGGCATGCTCGCGGGCTCACTCCTGACGGCCGTTCCGTTCGCGCTGATCCACCTGCCCCAGGCTTTCGCCGAGCGCGGCTTCGCCGCCACGCCCTGGACTGACGTTGCCCTCTCCTGGGGCGTCCTCTTCGGGTTCGCCTTCCTGGCCCGTTACCTACTGGGTATGGTCTTCGTCGGAACCGGCGGAAGCATCCTCATACTGGGACTCCTGCACGGGTCCATGAATGCATCCCAAAGCATGGACGCTGTGGACTGGTGGCAGTTCATTCCGGCGGTGGCGGTGCTGGCGGCGGCTGTCGCCGGGTACCTCGCGTTCAGGTCCAGGTCCGCCATGCGCAAGGAGTTTTTGTCCAGATATCGCGACTTAGGGGCCGCTTAGCGCCAATTATCTGGACAAAAACTCCCAGCCGGGGCGAAGGAAGGGAACGGGGGCAGGGGTCATGGAACATCCCACGGGCGACGGCGGGCTCCGCAGGCCTGAGCTGCGACTGTCCGCCACGCTGCTGTTCGGCGGCGTCCTCATCTCGCTGCTGGCCGCGCTCCAGCACCCGGACGCGGCGGACGCCAACGACCACACCGCTTCCTTCACGGCCTATGCCGCCAGTGACGCCTGGATCGCCGTCCACCTCGGGCAGTTCCTCGGCATGGCGCTTCTCAGCAGCGGACTGATTATCCTGGCTTTCGCCCTCAACCTACGGCACGGTGCTGTGGCCTGGGCAGTGCGCCTCGGTGCTGCGGCGGCCATCGCGGCGCTGGCCCTCTACGCTGTCCTGCAGGGAGTTGACGGCGTGGCGCTGAAGCACGCCGCGGATGCCTGGGCAGGCGCAGCCGAGGGGGAGAAGGCGCTGCGCTTCGCGGCCGCGGAGGACATCCGCTGGCTGGAATGGGGAGTCCGGAGCTACCAGAGTTTTGTGTTGGGGTCGGCGCTCATCCTGTTCGGCATCGCCATCACCGCCACGCGCAGGATCTCCAGGTTCATCGGATACCTGATGGCGCTGTCCGGAGCGGCCTACCTGGCACAGGGCTGGGTCATCGGTGTGGAAGGGTTCTCAGCATCCAATGCCGTGCCCACCCTGGCCGGCATCGTGCTGGTCTTCGGGTGGACCGGCTGGCTCCTCGTCACTGCCTGGCGGGGGAAGGGCTCCTCGTCCTCGGGCGTCTAGTCTTCCGCAGGCTGCTCTTCCGCAGGCTGGCGGGCGCGGATAATCTGGGACTTGCCAGGATGCTGCCCGTACAGCACCCCAGTTCCTGGCCAAGAGAGGCACGACATGTCAGAAAAGCTGCATCTCAGCCCGGAAGACGAGTTTCCGGAGGATCTTTCTAAAGTTGAGGACAAAGATCTTCAAGTTCTCGACAGCCAGATCCAGCGCCAGCTCGATTACGAATACGTGGCCGAGGGCGAGCCGAATCCGGAGACCGAATTCCGGCACTACGACCTCGACGAAGAATTCAGCGAACGGGACAAGCGGGACTAGCCCTCCACCGGAATCTCCAGCACGTTCGTGTCGTCGGACCAGCTACTACGCGTTCCCAGCTGAAAACTGAGCTCCTGCATCCGTGCCGCGATCTGTTGTGAGCTCTTCCCGGCCAACCGCGCCTGGAATCCGGTGATTTCGGTCGGGTGGAGCTGCAGCCGGACCGGGACGCTGCCCGAAGTTTCCAGGAGGAAGATGAAGGACTGGTCGTTGCGCTCCCCGGGGTCCACGGCATAGTCGTCAATGAAGTCCCCGGCGCTGTAGATGAGGGGACGGCCGCGGTAAAGCTCGATGCCGCGGAAAATGTGGGCCGAATGCCCGAACACGACGTCGGCCCCGGCATCCACCAGCGCCCGCCCCAGCTCCCGGTGGGAGGACGGCACCTCGGCTCCCCAGTTGCCGCCCCAGTGGGCGGAAACCACCAGCAGGTCCGCGCGCGCCCTGGTGCGGCGGACCAGGGCAAGCAGGTCCCGGACCCTGGCGTCGCCCCGCTGCCGTTCCTCCACCGGAACGTAATACACGCCGGGCCGCTGCGGCCCCGCCTCCCAGTCCGGCTGGTTGTCCGTGAAGGCAATGAGTCCGACGGCGGTCGGACCCGCCCGCCTGATCGCCGGCCGCAGCGCGGCCTCCAGGTCCGGCCCCGCTCCGGCGTGCAGGATTCCGCAGCGGTCCAGCGCAGGCAAGGTCTCCCCGAAAGCGTCCAGCCCGTAATCGAGGACATGGTTGTTGGCGAGTGAGACGGCGTCGATGGCTGCCGCGCTCAGGACGGCCGCGTTGCGGACGTCCGAGCGGAAGTGGAACACCTTGCCCGGCTCCGGCGCCCCGCCGTCGGCCAGTACGCACTCGAGGTTGGCGAAGCGGATGTCCGCCCGGGCCAGGACTGGCAGCGTATCGCCCCAGGGGAAGTCAGGCGGGACGGACTTGAGCCGCTGGTTCACCAGCCGGCCCAGCATCACATCGCCCACGAATGCCAGCCGCATGCGGCTACTTCTCCGACGGGGCGGCCACCGCATGCCGCGACCCTGCTTTGAGGGCGGTCCTGATGCTGACCTTCGAGGTGTAGGAGATGGACCCGTACTGGAACAGCCGCACCGCCACACGGAGCATCACGGCGGCACCGGCGTAGAGGATGGCGATCACCAGAGCGGCTTCCATGACGCCGAGGGAGCCGAAGGCGTTCCGCAGCAGCGCTGTGACCGGCGCAGAGAACGGAAAGTACGTGAAGACCTGGACGATCGGGGAATGCGGCTCGGAAACCACCAGGCTGACCGAATAGAAGGGGATGAAAATCAGGGCGATCATCACGCCCATGAAGTTTCCGGCTTCCTTGGCTGTGGGCATCACGGCGCCGATGGCCACCAGCGTGGTGGTGAAGAGGGCGAAGCCGCCCACGAGGATCAGGAAACCGACGGTCATACGCAGGGGGTCGAAGATCAGCTGCGACGCCTCGAACTCGGGGATGCTCAGGGCATCCCGGTAGAAGAGCGCCCCGACCAGGACGGGGGAAGCGAACACCGCCACCTGGACGAGGCCCACCATGAACAGGGCCAGCACCTTGCCGGTGATCAGGGTGGTGGGCTTGAGGGTGGTCAGGATCATTTCGGTGACCCGGTTCTCCTTCTCCTCCAGCGTGGAATTCAGCATCTGCCCCGCGAGGAGCACCACCAGCCCGTAAAAGACCACCAGAAATGCCATCGGCGGAATCACGGAGTTCATGCCTCCCGCCACCTCGGACCCCTGGTAGGTGACGGTTTCCACCTGCGCCGACCCTGACGCGAGGCTGGACAGCTGGGGCGAGCCGATTCGCACGGCCACTGCGCGTGCCAGCATGGCCTGCGCGACGGCGGCGTATTTTCCGTTCTCGAACAAGCCCTTGTCCGTGCCGTACACCTTCACCGCCGTGGTCTCGGGATGTGCGGGGAACTCGAAGTAGGCATCGACGGCGCCGGACTGGACGTCCCGGATACCGGCGTCGGACGAGTCCGCGGGAACGGCGCCGAATGCGGCTGCGTCGGCGGGGGTGATCAGGCCGGAGGCGTCCCGGTAGGAGATGCTGAACTGGGCGTTCTTCTGCGCCTCGGCGGCGGAACTGGTGCTGGTGTTGCTGAGGAAGATCATCCCGAACACCACGGCCATGATGACGGGCACGGACAGGGTGCCGATCCAGAACCGGGGCTTGGTCACGGTGCGCACGAATTCGAAGCTGATGACCGTTCCAAGGTTGTGCTGCGCCATCGCTAGGCACCTGGCCTCGCGGCGACGCGGCCACGGACGGGCACGGGCGACGGCTGCTGGCTGCGCTCCCCGTACACGCGGATGAAGATGTCCTCCATCGAGATTTTGGTGGTGGTGAAACTCCGGACGATCAGGCCCGCATCCATGAGTTCCCGCAGGACGGTTGCCTCGTCGGTGTCGTCCGTGATGGAGAGCTCGGCATAGTTGGTTTCTTCGAGCGTCACCTCATAGTGGGGCGACGCCGGAATGCGTCCTGCGTGCCGGAGGCGGACGATCCTTCCGCCGTACCTGTTCTGGACCTCGTCGATGGTGCCGTAGGCCTCCGACGTGCCGTCCTTGAGGAGGATGATGCGGTCGCAAAGCCGCTCCACCTCCTCCATCTGGTGGGTCACCATGACCACGGTGGCGCCGTCGTTCTTCTGTTCCGCGATGATGTCCATCAGCAGCCGCCGGTTCACCGGGTCGAAGCCCTTTGTGGGTTCGTCCAGGATGAGGAGTTCCGGGCGGTTCATGATGGTGACGCCGAGCTGGACTTTCTGCTGCTCGCCGCTGGAGAGCTTGTCCACCTGGGTGGCGGCTTTGCCGGCCAGGTCCACGCGGTCCAGGTATGCCAGCGACCAGTGCCGCGCCGCCTGCCGGTCCATTCCCTTGAGCCGGCCGAAGTAGGTCATGACGTCCATGACCTTTTCCTTCTTATAGAGCCCGCGTTCTTCCGGGAGATAGCCAAGCCGGCCGCCGTGCTCGGGTTTGAATGGCCGGCCGTTGATGTGCAGGACCCCGGCAGTGGGTTCGTAGAGGCCCAGGAGCGCGCGGATGGTGGTGGTCTTGCCAGAGCCGTTGCTGCCGAGGAACCCGAAGGTCTCGCCGGCGCGGACGTCGAAGGAGAGGTCGCGGATCACGGTGGTGTCCGCGAAGTCCATCCGGAAACCGCTGATATGCACCACTGGTTCGTCCATGGCCGTCGCCGCCTGTACCGAATCATTGCCCGCCAACGTCGGTTCCCCCCGAGGCAGGCTGCCATGTGAACAGACTGACCGGAGTGTCCCTCAAACGGAAGGGGCGAAGGTCCCCTGGCCAGCCGGCGCGGCATACAAAAAGCCGGGGCGCGGAAGTCTCCGCGCCCCGGCTTCGGGTAACGACTACTTGTCGTTGATGGTGTCCTTGACGTCCTCGGCTGCGTGCTTCGCGTCGGCCGTGCCCTGATCAATCTTGCCCTCGGTCTCGAGCTTGCTGTTGTTGGTCAGCTTGCCCAGTGCTTCCTTGGCCTCACCGATTGCTTTCTCGGCAGCGTTCTTGATCTTGTCGCCCAAACCCATGTTTGTTTCCTCAATCAGTTGATCAGTCGCAGGCGGGCGGATGCCAGCCGTTGCCCCTCCACCCTAGGCGCAACCGGCATCGCTTTTTTCCATCCGGCGTTCCATGCCCATTTAAGTCCTCGGCCCCGCCTAATACGCGCCGGAACGGTACCATCATGACCATGCCCGGAGTTATCGACATTGCAGGTCCCATCCTGGAAGTGCTGACCTGGATTTGCCTGCCCGCCGGCCTGATACTCCTTGTGGCCGTGGGGACGATGCGGCGGTTCGAAGATCAGTGGACCCAGTCGGAGGGCGTGGTCTACTCCGACGAAAGCGGAGTGGGCTTCCGCTGGTACGACCACCACTACCAGGTCCACAACGCGCCCATGTCGCCGCATGACATCCGGCACATGGCCCCGGGGGACGCCGTCACCATCCACTATGCGGTGAAGACGCCCACACGCTGGCGGACCAGTGCGCCCGAGGTCCGCGGGGAAGCGGCCGGCGTCCTTGGCTGGATCCTGAGCGGTATCGGAGCGGCGGCCTTCGTCGCCGGCTTCCTGCTGCCGATGTTCTGAGGATTTACAGCTCGAAGTGCGTCCTCGTCGGGCCCTGGCCCAAGGAGTCCACAATGGCCGCTGCCACACCGTGCAGTTTGACGTTCCGCGCGCTTGAGGCCGCCTTCAGCAGCTCGAAGGCCTCCTCCTGGCTGCACCGGTTCTGGGCCATGATGATGCCGATGGCAACGTCGATGGCGGTGCGGGTCTCGAGAGTCGCCTTGAGGTTGTCCGCCGTCTCGCTGAAGTGCGCGAAACGCACGGCCAGCCGGAGGGCCATGGACGTCTGGCTGACAAAATCCTCGGCGAGCTCCAGGACCTTGCCATCGAACCGTCCGGGCCGGTGGGAGTAGAGGTTCAGCGCTGCGCGGGTGTCGCCGTCGAGCTGGAACGGCACCGCGAGGATGGAGCGGACGCCGTGCCCCAGCACCGTATCCGAGTACTTGGGCCAGCGCTCATGGGACGCAAGGTCCCTGATGTGAACGGTCACCTGGTCGCGGGACGCGGTCATGCACGGGCCGTCGCCATAGGCATACTGGATTTCGTCCATCGCCTGCGCTTCGGGGCTGCTGCTCGCCACGGTCGCGGCTTTCCGGTGCCGGAGAAGCGTAATTCCGCAGAGGACGGCGTCCTCCGGTTCGGACAGGCTGCGCGCGGATACGCGTGCGAGTTCGTGAAGAAATTGCCCTACATCCGAACTATTCAGCACCATCTCGTGGAGGTGCTCGCTGATGGATGGTGCGGTGTTTGCGGTCGACTCGCTGGCCACGATGTTCTTGCTGCCATTTCGTTCAGGTCAAAACGAACCGGCAACGCCGTGTTTCACCCTGGCGTTCGCAACGCGGGGCAACAGGCAGAGAAGCCGGATCGTAGAACTATCCAACGGCTCTCTGCTAAACCGTACCGGGAAATTATATACATCAGCCGACGGCCTTCGGTCGAGTGTGACACGGCACGCGGCTGGGCCGGTCCGGTATGGCGGCCGAGCTCCCGGCGCACGGCCAATCCGGGCCGAAAGTCCCTCGCAACCCGCCACCGCCTGCCGGATAGTTGGAGAACAGTGGCCGCCGATGTCCCCGTCCCCGCGTGCCGGGCTGCACGCCCGATGACGTGCACGGACCGCAAGGCGGCCTTGAGTTACGAGGCGGAACGGCCGGCCATGAGCATTTTCGAGGACAGAGTTGAAGCAGGACGGCGCCTGGGGCAGCGCCTCGAATACCTCCGCGGCCAGAATATCGTGATCCTTGGGCTGCCCCGGGGCGGTGTTCCGGTGGCGTTCGAGGTGGCCGCGGCACTGGACGCGCCCCTGGACGTGATCGTGGTGCGGAAACTGGGCGTCCCGTTCCAACCCGAGCTGGCCATGGGGGCAATCGGCGAAGGCGGCGCGCGGGTGCTGGACAAGCACATCATTTCCCGCGTGCGCGTGTCGCAGGCCGAACTTGACGCTGTTGAAGACCGGGAGCGCGCCCTGCTCGAGTCGCGGGTGGCGCGGTTCAGGAAGGGGCGGACCCGTGCGGACCTGCGGGGACGCACCGCCGTAATCGTCGACGACGGCATCGCCACCGGATCCACGGCCCGCGTTGCGTGCCGGATCGCCCGGGAGCAGGGAGCCGCCAAGGTGATCCTTGCAGTGCCGGTGGCGCCCGCGGACACCCTCGCGGACCTCACGGAACCGGACGAGGTTGTCTGCCTCGCCACGCCACGCCAGTTCACCGCCGTCGGCTACCACTACCGGGACTTCTCGCCCACCGGCGACGACGAAGTGGTGCTGCTGCTGGATGCGGCAGCGAAGCGGCTGCACAGTGCCCAGACAGTAGCCAACGGAACCGCCGTCGATGAGGACGTCCAGATCCAGGCGGGCCGGACGAAGCTGCAGGGGCACCTCCACTTGCCGGCGGCGGGCGCCCCCGTCGTGGTGTTCGCCCACGGAAGCGGCAGCAGCAGGCACAGCCCCCGCAACCGGTTTGTGGCGTCATTCCTCCAGCGGGCCGGGCTCGGAACCCTGTTGCTGGACCTGCTCACTCCGGCCGAGGAACTCAACCGCGCCAATGTGTTCGACATCGGGCTGCTCGCCGGCCGGCTGACGGGGGCAACTACCTGGCTCGGTGACCGGCCGGACACCGCCCGGAGCCGCGTCGGGTATTTCGGCGCAAGCACCGGGGCCGGTGCCGCGTTGTGGGCCGCGGCGGAACCCGGTGCCCGCATCGATGCCGTGGTGTCGCGGGGCGGCCGTCCGGATCTCGCCGGTGAGAGGCTCTCGGCGGTCCGTGCCCCCACGCTCCTGATCGTGGGCGGAGCGGACCGCGAAGTGCTGGAGCTCAACCGCTGGGCCCAGGCCTTGCTGCGCTGTCCCAGCCAGCTGTCCGTTGTTCCGGGGGCCACGCACCTTTTCGAGGAGCCGGGGACGTTGCCTGAAGCCGCGGCGCTCGCGAGGGACTGGTTCCTCCGCTACCTCGAGCCTGGCGGGGACCAGCCCGGAGGCGGTTCCGGGGACTGAGCCAGCCGGCTGTCCCTCAGTATCTCCTCATACAGGGAGATGTGGTCGGCCACCATCCGGGCGGTGCTGAAGCGCAGCTCGGCGGCCCGGCGGCACGCATGCCGGTCCAGTCCGGGGGCCAGCGAGAGGGCGTCGGCCAGTTCGCCAATGCCGTTCCGGAGGTAGCCCGTCACGCCGTCGTCCACTATTTCGGGGGCTGCCCCGGAACCGGTGCCCACCACTGGAGTGCCTGTCGCGAGGGCTTCGATCATCACCAGGCCGAACGGTTCGGGCCACTGGATCGGGTTGAGGAACGCCACGGCGCCGCCCATGAGCTGGTACTTTTCCGGTGCGGAAAGTTCGCCGAGGAACTCCACCTCCGGCCCCAGGAGCGGGGCAACCTGGCTGTCGAAGTAGTCCTTTTCCTCCCTGCCCTGGATACGGGCAGACATCAGAAGCCTGTATCCGGCCCGCCGTGCGATCAGGATGGCCTCCCGGGGCCCCTTGTCCGGGCTCATCCGCCCGAGGAATGCCGCGTATCCGCCGGCGCCGTCCCCCACCGGCACGGCCTCGACGTCGATGCCGTGGTGGATCACGCGCGCGATCTGCACGCCGGCAGCGTCCGCGGCCTGCCGATGCGAGATGGCCACCATGGCCACGTCCGGTCCCATCAGCCGGTAGAGATCACCGAGGAGTGAGGTGAACGGGCCGTGGTTGGTGGTGACCACGGGGAGCGCGGCCGGGCGGTAGCGGAAGAAAGGTCCGGCCACTGTGTGGTCGTGAACGAGGTCCACCCCGCTGAGGGCCGCATAGGCCCGGGCCACGTGGTACAGCTCTGCCGTGGCGGACCAGGTGGCGGCCGAACCGGCTCTGGGCGCCAGCATGCCGGGCACCAGCGGGACGGGGCAGGTGCTTCCCTCCGGCGCCGCCAGCAGGACGTCGTGACCGGCGGCCACGAGTCCGCGGGCCAGCCCGTCCACCACCACTTCGGTGCCGCCGTAACGGGGCGGAGGCACTTGCAGCCAAGGCGGCGCGATCAGTCCGATACGCACGTTGGATCATCTCCTCGCACCCGGGGATGAAGCGTTCTTCCGCGAGCTCAGGATGCCACCCACGCAGCTGCTTTCCCAGTGTCTTTAGTCCCCGATCCGCTTTTCCTTGAGCCGCTGTGTCGGTCTTGGTACTGTGTTGATATCAGTCTGGGGTTGATGCATACGTACTCGGTGAAGCAGTCCGCCGTGGGTGTCTCGTTGCTGTGGGGAGTCGCATGATCCCGGACCTTCCGGTAGTGAAAATGTATCGGTCAACCAATTCCTGTAAGCCCAACGCCCGGTTGAGCCATGTGGCGTGAACCCATCCGAAGGCGCACCGAAGACCTGTTGCGCGACTTCGTGGCCCGGGCAGATGAACTTGTACGCGCCCAGGACCAAATGCAGGGCCTGCTGGGCGCAGTGGTTTCCCTTACCGAAGACCTCAGCCTCGAGGCCGTCCTGGACCGGGTGGTGCAGTCGGCGTGCGAGCTGGTTGGCGCGCGCTATGGCGCGCTCGGTGTGATCGACGCCGATCACGAGCTGGGGCACTTCATCACGGTGGGAATCGACGACGACGGCATCCGGCTGATCGGCGACCTCCCCACGGGCCGCGGGGTGCTGGGGCACCTGATCCGCAAGCCCGAGGCACTCCGGCTGGACGACCTGGGCTCCCATGAAATGGCCAGCGGCTTCCCGGCGAACCACCCTGACATGAAGACGTTCCTGGGGGTGCCCGTCAGGGTCAGGGGGTCCGTCTTCGGAAACCTGTACCTGACGGAGAAGATCGACGGCGGGCCGTTTACCGAGGAGGACCAGGAACTCGCTTCGGCTCTGGCGGCGGCCGCCGGCGTAGCTATCGAGAACGCCCGGCTGTACGAGGACACCCGCCGGCGCCAGCGCTGGCTTGAGGCAGGACTGGAGGTCAGTGACCAGCTGAGTTCGGCGCTGTTCCCCGGTGAAACCGACAACCTGGACCTCGTTGCCGAGCGGGCACTGAGTGTCTCGGACTCGATCCTGGCCGTGATTGCCTACCCCGATTCCGACGGCACGCAGCGGTGCCGGACCATGGTGGGCGTCCAGTCCCTTCCCGCCGGCCAGGAGCTGCCGCCATCAAAGGTCATCGCCGAAGTCCTCGAGACAGGCGCGTCGGCCCTGGTGCGGGACCCCAACGAGGTCTTCGGAGCGGGAACGGATGAAAAAATGGGGCCGCTGCTGGTGGCCGCCCTGGGCCGCAAGAGCAGCGAACGAGGCCTGATCATCCTTGCACGCCCCGCCGGCGGTCCCGTCTACATCCAGTCCGACCTGCAATCCAGCGCAGTTTTCGGTTCCCGTGTAGGGCTGGCACTCGGGCTGGTCCGGGCGCGGCAACGGCGGGAGGAACAGCTGCTGTCCACGGACCGGGACAGGATCGCACGCGACCTGCACGATCTGGTGATCCAGCGTCTCTTCGGGGCAGGCCTCAGCATGCAGAGCCTCCGCCGGTACATCCCGGACCCGGTGGCCCAGGAACGCATTTCCGCGGTGACCGCCGAACTGGACGGGACCATCCACGAGCTCAGGGACACCATCTACTCGATGCGGACCGGCCACGGCCAGAAGGAACCGCTCACCGGCCTCATCATGCGGACCATTCACGAGGGGATCCGCAATTCCGAGTTCTCACCCAAAGTCCAGCTGACGGGACCGGTGGACGAGACTGTTCCCGACGCCGTCGTCGAGCAGTTGCTGCCGGTGCTGTCCGAGGGACTGAGCAACGCCGTCCGGCACTCCGGTGCCGATGAAATCAACATTTCGCTCACCGCGCTGCCGGACTGCGTGGAGCTCAATATCGTGGACAACGGCCGTGGGTTCGAAAACCCCACGCGGGTCAGCGGCATCGCCAACATGAAGCATCGGGCCACGGCCCTGGGTGGCGAATGCACCATCAAGAGCCGTCCCGGACACGGAACCCGGCTGACGTGGACTGCCCCTTCTCACTGAGTCTGGCGCAGTGAGTTGGGCGCACTGAGTCTGGCGCAGTGACCCCGTCCGGGCAGTACGCCTAGCCCCGCAGCTCGAAGCCCAGTTTCGTGAGTATTCCGGCCACCTGGACTTTAACGGCCGTCCGGGCAAAGCGCGTTTCCTCGCTGATCTGGCGGTTGGTCAGCCCCTGCCCCATCAGGGCAAGGACCCTCAGCTCCTGCGAACTCAGGCCGTTGTGGGCGCGGCTGACCTGCGCCCGGTACAGCCGCTCCATGACTTGGCGCTCGACGCCGGGCTCCAGTAATGATTCGCCGGTGGCCACCCGGCGGATTCCCTCCAGGAGTGCGGTCCCGGGCAACTGCCGGAGGACATAGCCGGCCGCCCCGGCCAGTACCGCGCCGCTGAGGGCATGGTCGTCGTCGTAACTGCTCAGGAGCAGGCACCGGAGGCCCGGGTTGTCGGAAAGAATTTCCCGGCACACTTCGATGCCGGTGCCATCCGGCAGGTGGGCTCCGATCACCACCAGGTCGGGGCTCACCCCCGGGATCACGCGGCTCGCCTCGGAAGCCGAGCCGCTTTCGCCAACCACCTGGAAGTGCGCCTCTTCCAGCAGCTCGCGGATGCCCACCCGGACCAGGGCATGGCTGTCCAGGATAAATACGCGCGTCCCCCCAACACCGTTGTTCCGGATTGCTGGGTCAGCGGCCACCGTGAGCCTCACCCAGTCCTGGCTTCATCGGGTCGGCGACAGCATGGCCCGTGTGCCGGCTGCCGCCTCGGCGGCTTAGGAAGGCGTAGTACAAGAGGCCCAGACCGGCCACTAAAGGCACCACGGCGGTGAGGTATTCCATGGCGCGGAAACTTACGGCGGACTGAATGGCAAAGGACAGCCCCAGAACGGCCAGGCCCGCCGCCGGAATCAACGGCCACTTCATCCGCTCGGGCGTGACGGTCAGCGAGGCAAAGGTTGCGGCAAGACCCAGGAACAGCACGGCCGCCGCGGGCGAACCGTCCAGCGCCGGGGGCAACGCCACCACCAGGGCGAGGGTAAGCATCACCCCGCACGGAATCAGGGCCCACCAGTTGGCCCGCACCCGTATGTATACCGCTGCAAATCCTGCGCAGATGAACAGGAAGAACAACGAGCCCGGCCAGTCCCCGGCTGATTCGGGCCACAGTTGCGTGGTGGCGGACACCGCGGCCAGCCCCAGGAGGACAAACCCCGGAATGGCCGCCCACCAGTAGTCGCGGCTCCTGGAAAACACCGCCAGGAAAACTGCGCCGGCGGTGCCGAAGATGAACGGCCACACCAGTAGCGCCGTATCGAGGACACGCAGGGCGTCCAGCAGTAGCAGGACGCCGGCAAGCAGGAGGACTGCGCCTGCGATGATGCTCGCCGTTGCTGCTTTCATGACGACGCTCCCGGAACTTGGGTGCGCGGTGCCTGCCGCGCTAGTGCATTCAGGTTAGGTATTGGATGCAAACCGGGATCAGGGGACAAAGTCACTGAATGCCCGGGCTCGCAGGGGAAGTGCCGGCTCTCACCCGGACGTTGGACCGGCTGCCGGCTCGGCCACCTTGGAGTCCTGGCCCACCACCAGGACGGGGCAGTGGGCGTGCGCAGCGCAGGCCCCGCTCACGGATCCCATGACCTGGGAGAGGAAGCCGCCTTCCCCCCGGCGGCCCACCACCAGCAATTGGGCATCTCGGCTTTCATCGACCAGCGTCTTTGCCGCCGGACCGAATTTCACGGTGCGGGAAAGCCTTTCCGGAGGCGATGCCCCAAAGGCCCTCTCCACCGCCTGGTCAACCAGGCGCTTGGCCGTCTCCTCGAGTTCCTCCATGCTGGGGACGCGCCCGGCGGGCATGTGGGACGCGAGGTAGAAATCAGAGGTTCCCAGGCACGTGATGATCTCCAGCGGGGCATTGAGGCTGCCGGCCATTCGTCCGGCGAGCTGCAGTGCGGCAGTGGAGAACTCGGAACCGTCCACGCCCACCACGATGCGCTCTTCAGTGTTCATGGATTCCAGCGTGCACCGCCCGGATCCGCCTGCCTAGGGTCCAAAGTCACCGGGGTTCCCCATGTCTTTCGGCTCTATTGACTTTGCCGCCGTAGGGACCATCCTTAATATCAATCCGGTTCGGAGGTCAATGATGCCGCTTTCTGAACATGAAAAGGACGTCCTCAGGCAGATGGAGCAGTCGCTTCACGAGGACGATCCGCAATTCGCCGCGCGTATGGAAGGCCAGTCCTGGTCACTGATGCGTCGGGTGGTACTCGGCGCCTTGTGCGTGGTCTGCGGGTTCCTCACCGTGATCGCGGGCGCGGCCCTGCACGTTGTGTATCTGGGCGTCGCCGGGTTTGCCGTGATGGTGGCCGGCGGTTACTACGCATCCCTGGGCATCAGTCCGAGCAGGCTTCGCTTCGGGCGTCCGAGCATGGGTTTGCCGGGCCAATCGCAGCATATCTAGGGCCCAGCCTCGATGACCTCACGTAGCCGGGTGCCGGGCGCCGCCCCGGACGCCGAAGGTCCCGTGCGGGCCCGTAGGCTCCTCCGCCTGGCCTGGATTGCTGTTGCTGCCATTCCCGTCGCGTTCGTGGCCGGCATGGTCATCGGCGCAGGGCTACTCACCATGCAGGGCGGTCATCGGCATCGTGGCGGCCGCCTTCACCATCATCACGAACACCCTTCCGCTGCTGCTCCGGATCGGCTGAGGGCCGCCGGAAGGCGGGGGCGCTCCTTCCTAGGACTCAGAGGGCCAGCCTGAAGGGCTGCGTTCATGCCGTCGCGCCCCTAGGGTGGAATGACGACGGCGGCGGCCGGCAGTCGCGGAAGACGGCATGCCGCCAACTACCCAGAGGAGTTCCTGATGAGAGTTGCTGTAACCGGAGGAAGCGGAAAGCTGGGCAGGAGCGTGGTCCGCAGGCTAACCGAGGACGGCCACGATGTCCTGAACCTGGACCGCACCGGCGCCAGAGGCCGCGGTTTTACCGAGGTGGACCTGCGCAATTACGGGCAGGTCCTGGACGCCATCCTTGGCCTGGATGACCGCCACGCGGGCTTTGACGCGATCGTGCACCTGGGGGCCATCCCGGCTCCGGGCCTCGCCCCCGATGCCGCCACCTTCGAGAACAACATGCTCGCCACGTACAACGTCTTCCAGGCGGCCCGCAGGGCCGGAATCAAGAAGGTGGTGTACGCCTCCAGCGAGACGGTGCTGGGACTGCCGTTCGACGTCGACCCTCCCTACATTCCGGTGGACGAGGAATACCCGGCACGGCCGGAAAGCACCTACTCGCTGGTGAAGCACCTGGAGGAGCAGATGGCCATCCAGCTGACCCGCTGGGACCCGGAGCTGAGCATCACCGGCCTGCGGTTCTCCAACGTGATGGACCCTGAGGACTACGAGGACTTTCCCTCCTTCGACGCCGACGCCACGCTGCGGAAATGGAACCTGTGGGGCTACATCGACGGCCGGGACGGCGCACAGGCCGTGGCCCGCGCCCTGGAGCACGGCAAGCCCGGCTTCGAGGCGTTCATCATAGCCAACGAGGACACTGTGATGAGCCGGTCCAGCGCGAGCCTCGCGGCGGAAGTCTTTCCCGGCGTCAAGGTGGTCAAGGAGCTCGGCGAACACGAGACCATGCTTTCCATCGACAAAGCCAAGCGCCTGCTGGGGTTCGCCCCGGAGCACACCTGGCGCAGCTACCACTCGAACCGCACCACACCCACCGAGGACTAGGAGAACCATGCAATACCGCACACTGGGCAACAGCGGCGCCGTCGTTTCCAATTACGCGCTGGGCACCATGACCTTCGGCGCCGAAGCCACCGAGGAAACGTCCTTTGCCATCCTTGACGATTACTTCGCAGCGGGCGGCAACTTCATCGACACGGCGGACGTCTACAGCCAGGGCGTCTCGGAACAGATCATCGGCCGCTGGCTGGCCGCCCGTCCCGAGGTCAGGGACCGTGCCATCGTGGCCACCAAGGGCCGCTTCCCCATGGGCCAGGCCCCGAACGACCTGGGAACCTCCCGCCGCCACCTAACCCGCGCCCTCGATGACTCGCTGCGCCGGCTCGGCGTCGAACAGATCGACCTGTACCAGATGCATGCGTGGGACCCCATCACGCCGCTGGAGGAGACACTGCGCTTCCTGCACGACTCCGTCAGCAGCGGCAAAATCGCCTACTACGGCTTCTCCAACTTCCTGGGCTGGCAGCTGACCAAGGCGGTCCACCTCGCCACAGCGCACGGCTGGAGCGCGCCGGTGACTCTGCAGCCGCAGTACAGCCTGCTGGTCCGGGAGATCGAGTCGGAGATTGTTCCGGCGTCGCTGGATGCCGGGATCGGCCTGCTGCCGTGGTCGCCCCTGGGCGGCGGCTGGCTCTCCGGCAAATACAAGCGCGACGAGGCACCGGCCGGCGCCACCCGGCTCGGCGAGAACCCCAAGCGCGGCATGGAAGCCTGGCAGGCCCGCAACGACGATCAGCGCACCTGGGAGGTCATCGGAACCGTTGAGAAAATCGCCGCGGACCACGGCGTAAGTGCCTCGCAGGTGTCCCTGGCATGGCTGGCGGACCGCCCGGCGGTCACTTCGGTGATCCTCGGGGCCCGCACCAGGGAGCAGCTGGCGGACAACCTTGCGGCCGCGGACCTGGAGCTGACCGGCGAGGAAACCCGCCGGCTTACCGAGGCCAGCCAGCCCCGTGTCGGCGTGTACCCGTACGGTCCAATGGCCCAGGAGCAGCGAAACCGGAAGATTGAAGGCGGACGCTAGCCGGCGCGGACTGAGTCCCTGACAAAGGAGGCCGACGGCGGCACTTGCCTGCCGACGTCGGCCTCCTTTCTGGTCCCGCAGGCGCTCCGCCGCGCCCTGCGGGCGGTAGGATCTGTTTACTATTCGCTGGGGGAGGACGGTTTACGTGGCAGGGTCGCAGCAACGGAACGTGGCCATTTTCCTGGACATGGAGAATCTCTTCGGCGGGTATAAGAACGACGTCACGTCCGTGCCGCTCGCCACGGTGGTCCGGGACATCGAGAAGGTCGTCCGGGACACCGGCCTCGGCGGGCAGACAGCCCTGTCCCGGGCGTATGCCAACTGGGGCCGGGCTGACATGGCCGCCTACCGCAGCCAGTTGCTGGCACACAACATCAAGCCCGTGCAGATTTATTCGTTCGACCAGAGCAGCAAGAACGCCGCGGACATTGAACTGGTGGTGGACGCGCTGGAAGTGGCTGCGGACATGCCGTGGATTGAGCTCTTCGTGATCGTGAGCGGCGACGGTGACTTCGTCCCGCTCCTCCGCCGCCTGCATGCGCTGGGAAAGCGCTCGCTGGTGGCCACCACCTCGCAGCCCAAGGCAGGCGTCGTCAACAAGGTACTGCAGTCCGTTGCCGACCATTTCCATGTCATCGACATCCCCACGCCGCCGGCCCCAACAACGGTGACTCCTGCAAAACCTGCGAAAAAGAAGACCCAGGCGCCGCACACCGAGCTCGAACTCTACAAAGCGAGTGTCCACGCGTTCCTCAAGGACGATCCCACTCTCTGGGTGCAAGGCCTGGTGAACGCACCCCGCCTCGGCCAGCTCCTGAGGGACCGCTGGCCCAACGTGACCTACAAGACCTTCGGCTACAAGACCCTGACGTCGTTTGCCGAGGAAGGCTGCGGACTCAAAGTGATCAGCACTCCCGCCGCCGGACCAAAGGTCCGCGCCAAAGTGTGAGCCTTCAGCTGACAGGGAGGACCTCGTAGCCGTCGGCCTTGGACACGAGTTGGCGGCCGTGGTTGCCGTCGAAGCGGAGCCACATCACGGCGGAATCGTGAGTGGCGTCCTCCACCTCGCCGGTGCGGACAACCCTGCCGTCGAGCCGCAGTTCAACCCGGCTGCCAATCAGCTGCTGCCAGTCGCGGGCTGTTTCAGGAACGGGGGCGGGGGCGGTCATTCCGGGTCCTTATCTGTGATCGCTAACAATTATGGAATGCTATCCGCGCCTGCACTGTGAAGCAAATCACATTGAGCCTGCGGCGTGTTTTCGGGCGCGCGCGGTGTGCGCAGACGCCGCGCGCGCCGGGCGGAGAAAGCCGACCGGCGCGCGCCAGGCTGGAAGTCAGGCCCGGGCGCCGAGGCCCGGAACGCCGTCGTGGATCTCGAAGGTAGCCTTGGTGCTGACGGGCGGCCTGCCGTGGTGACGAAGTCCAGCACGCGGAAATCCGCCTGCAGGTCAGACCTCGACGAGGAACTGCGTGGGAGCGTACCGGACGCCGTTGATCTGGAGTTCCAGAGCGTGGCTGCCCGGGTGGTGCACCCGGGTGGTCATCTGTCGGAAGGCGTGGCGCTTGGACACGGTCCGGGTTTCGCCGGGGTCCAGGGTCAGGGCAGCAAGTTTGAAGACCTTTTCCGATTGCGAGCCGTTCGCCTTCATATAGTGCACGATGTAGTCCACAGCGAGCCTGGCCGGACCGGCCCCAGTGTTGGAGATCTCGAATTCGAAGCCGAGGTCTGCCGGAAGCGTCACGGTGTCCCGGTCCAGCCTCGGCGGAGTCACTGCAAGGGATGCCGGAGCGAATCCTTGCAGGGCCAGGGCGCCCGGATGGGCTTTTTTGATCAGGGTGCGCAGCCCGTGTCGGACCACCCACGGGGTGTTGGCATCCGGTGCGGCCGCCCATGCTCCGGCCGCGGCCAGCACCGCCTCGGGGGAATGGCGTGCCAGGTCGTTGAGGTGGTTCGCCACTGAACGCCGGACATACTCGTCCGGGTCCCGGTACAGGGCGTCAAGGATGGGGACCGTGGCTTCGGGCCGCTGGATCAGGCCCGGAATCCGGACAGCCCAGGGGAGGTAGGGGCGGGTCCCTTCGCTGGCGAGGCGGCGGACGTGCGCGTCCGGGTGGGCGGTCCAGGTCAGCACGACGGCGAGGGCCCGGTCCAGGTCGGCGGCCAGCAGCCGCCGGATGGCAAATTCCCCGGTCAGCCGCGGAGTCAGTTCGGCGAGGAGCTGCAGGCAGTCCTCAAAGTCTGTGGATCCGGATGATTCGAGGGCGAGCGTCACTGCCGTTTCCGTGACCGGCCAAATGGTCCAGCCGGTGAAGTCCGGGTCCGGAAGGGCGCTTCGGAAGGTACGCGCCGCCGTCGAATAATTCCGCTCGCCGGCAGCGGCGAAATCCGCGAGCAGCGCCCGGCTCACGTGGTCGGTGCGTTCACGGAGGCTCAGGTCATCCAGCGAGGTGCCGGCCTGCGTGACATTGGTCCAGGCTACGCCGGGGGCCGCCGCCGCGAGTACGCGCACCAGCCTGTTCACGGCCGCTCGGTCAATCAGTTCGTTCATGGCACCCATGCAGTCAGGCTACCGCTGCCGGCGTCCCGAGTCGGTTCCCTTGATGACCCGGCGGCCCGCATTGCCCGTGCCGACGCGAGCCAAAATTGCGGAACCGGGATAATCTCAGCGGACACAATTTTTTTAGACTGCATAGGCGGAAGCGGCACATGGCTGAAGATCGGACCCGGAAATCGCCCCACTGGTGGCGGGTCTTCCACGACAAGTTCGTGGTTGAAGAGCGGTACATGAGTGCTGCATCCCGAAAGAACCTCTACCGCATCGCCGTGATCCTGATGATCCTCGGTGCCGGCCTCTTCGTGCTGACCCTGACGGACGTCCTGGGAAGGGACGGGCTGACCGGGCTGGATGAGCCCGCACGCTCCTGGCTGGTCAGCCAGCGCTCGGAGCCGCTCACCGGCGTCATGATCTTCCTGGCGATCGTCTTCGGGCCCGTGGCGCTGCCGATCATCATCCTGGTGGTAACTGTGGTCTGGGGGGTCGCCGCTAAGCACGCCTGGCGCCCCCTGCTGCTGGCAGGGGCCATGCTCACCGGGGTTGCACTGGCGCAGATCATAGGGCGGTCAGTAGGTCGCCAGCGGCCGCCATTGGACCTCATGCTGTTTGGTCCCGATGTCACCTTCTCCTTCCCGTCCGGACACGTCCTCGGCGCCTGTGATTTCCTGCTGATCACCGCTTTCCTGGTCTTCTCACGACGCCAGAGCACCTGGCCCGCTGTGTTTGGCTTTGCCGGAGCCGCCGTCGGAATTGTCCTTGCCTCCGTCAGCCGGCTCTACCTGGGCTACCACTGGGTCAGCGACGCGCTGGCCTCACTGTTTATCTCTTTCGTGGTCTTGGGGGCCGTCATCGCGGTCGACACGTGGCGGACGGCCCGCATTCCGGGAGAACAGATCACCGGTGAACTGTCCAAGGCCGACACCATCGAAAGCTAGCGACAGGTGGCCTCCGAAGAAGACGTACGCCGCATCTGTCAGGCCCTGCCGGGCGTCACGGAGCGCCCCAGCTGGAACAAGCCTGCGTGGTTCGCGCGGACACTCATGGCCAGGCTATGGGAGGACGGCGTCCTCACGGTTAAGACGCTGGAACGGGAAGCGCTGGCCGGAACCGATCCCGAAACGTATTTCTGGACTCCGCACCACGAGCGCTCGCCCCAGTTGGTCCTGGTCCGCCTGGACCGGATCGATGTGGAGGAACTGGCGGAACTTCTTGAAGAGTCGTACCTCATCGCCGGCGGCCGGCCCTGAAGCCCGCGTCAGCCCTGCGGGCGTGAGCGCGCCCTTTTCAGTTCGATCCTGACTTTGTTCAGTTCGATCCGGAGCTTGCCATTGGCCGCTTCGAGTTCCAGCACCTTGGCCACTCCGGCCAGGTTGAGCCCTTCATCCAGCAGTTCGCCGATGCGTTTCAGCACGGTGAGGTCCGCATCGCTGTACTGCCGCGTCCCTCCGGAAGTGCGGTCCGGGGTGAGCAGGCCCTTCCTTTCGTAAAGCCTGATGTTCTGTTGGCCGGTACCCACCAGATGGGCCACCACGGAGATCGCGTACAGGCCTGTCTCCGCACTACGCGCTGCCATGGTCCTCCCAAAATTTTCCCGAAAAGCGTCTTGCAACAGTTTCTCACCGGTGCTATAAAAAATCTATACCCGCCAATACAGATTCCCAAGGGCGGGCACGCAAAAGAAAATGGAACAACCACAAGCTGAAGGAGTGGGAAATGATGTTGATGCGTACGGACCCGTTCCGTGAACTGGACAGGCTTACCCAGCAGGTGTTTGGCACCGCAGCCCGGCCTGCGGCCATGCCGATGGATGCCTGGCAGGAGGACGGGGAGTTCGTCGTCGCATTCGATCTGCCGGGAGTCGACGTCGACTCTGTGGACCTCAATATTGAGCGGAACGTGCTGACTGTGCGGGCTGAACGGCGCGATCAAACCCAGCCCAACGTGGAACTGGTCGTTTCGGAACGCCCACGCGGCGTCTTCAGCCGCCAGCTGATCCTCGGCGACACGCTGGATACGGACAACGTCAAGGCCAAGTACGACGCAGGCGTGCTGACTCTCCGTATCCCCGTTGCCGAACAGGCGAAGCCGCGCAAGATCGAGATCGAAACCAAGAACGACACGATGCACGAGATCAGCACCTAATCGCACGCGGAACCCGGGGCGGCAGCCGGCACTTGCCGGCCGCCGCCCCGCCACGCACCGGACAGTGTGACACGGCCATGAACGACCAGCTACCTGACTACTACGGCGTCCTCAACGTGGCCCGGACAGCCACGAGGCAGGAAATTGCGCGTGCCTACCGCGCGTTGATGCGCCAGCACCACCCCGATCTCGAGGGCGGCACCGCCGGGTCCAACGAAACCGCCGGGTCCAACGAAGGTGCCGGTGGAGTGGGCAGCATGGCAGGCGTCGGTACGGACAGCGGCGGCGATAGGGGGCTGTTGCGCATTATGGAAGCTTTTGCCGTGCTTCGGGATGCGAAATCGCGTGCGGCATACGACCGCGCCCTGTCCGTTCCCCACATCAGCAGCGGAGGGCCCCGGGAGGTGCCGGTCCGCCGGGTTAAAACTCCGCAGCCCCCGCTGCTGCGGGTCTCACCCGTGCTTTGGGAGCGCGGCCCCTGGCCGGGCGCCGGTACGGGTACTGGATAACAAGAGAAGGAGCATTCCATGAGCGCCTGGCGCCGCTACGATTCCCATCTGATTCCTGCGTTCCACGAACGCTTTGAAAAACGGTGGGGTCTGGGCACAGCCCCGTTCCTGGATCCGGAGGCGCACGAGGAGCCCCTCCCGCGGGCACAATGGATCCACCCGGAGACCGGCGCGGCACTGGCCGTGGTCCCCGTCTGGACACCGGATGACAGCCAGCACCGGTCCTTTGGGGTCTTTTACCTGCCGCCGGGAGGCGATATCTGGGTGCTGCGCCCGGGCTTCACGGGCTACCTTGAACCCGCAGCGGATGAAACGGAGCACCTGATTACCCTCCGTAACGACGCCTTCAAAAAAGCCCTGGCGCATGCCAAGGAGTTCCTCTTCGGCTCCGACGCGACGGTGCACTAAAATCAGTCCACCACCCGAAACTACATAAGGGATCAAGCAGATGAAGCACTCCGCCAAAGACCTGGCTGCCAGGATCCCGCCGTCCTTCACCATGGGCGTGGCCACCGCCGCTTTCCAGATTGAGGGCGCCCTTGACGAGGACGGCCGCGGACCGTCCGGCTGGGACATCTTCGCGCGGAAGCCCGGCGCAATAGTGGACGACCACAGCCCCGTCACCGCCTGCGACCACTACCACCGCATGCCCGAAGACGTTGCGCTGATGAAGGAACTGGGAATCGACTCCTACCGGTTCTCCCTGTCCTGGTCCCGCATCCAACCCGGCGGCAGCGGTCCGGTCAATCCCAAGGGCCTGGACTTCTACGACCGCCTGCTGGACCAGTTGCTGGCCAGCGGAATCTCGCCCATGATGACCCTTTACCACTGGGACACCCCGCTGCCGCTCGACGAGGCCGGCGGCTGGCTGAACCGGGACACGGCATACCGGCTCGGCGAGTTTGCTTCGATTGCGGCCGCAGCCTTCGGCGACCGTGTGGCCCGGTGGGTCACAGTGAATGAGCCGGCCACCGTGACCACCAATGGCTACGCCCTGGGGCTCCACGCGCCGGGCGAATCGCAGTTGCTCAAGGCTCTGCCCACGGTGCACCACCAGCTCCTCGGTCACGGCCTGGCAATGCAAGCACTCCGTGCGGCCAACGTCCCCGGCGAAATCGGCATCACCAATGTCTATTCGCCCATGGTTCCCGCCTCGATCAACCCGCTGGACAAGTTGAGCACGTCACTCATGGACGTTTTCCAGAACAGGCTGTTCGCGGATCCCGTGCTCCTCGGAAAGTATCCGGACATCATCCGGGCCGCCACCTTCTTCAGCTCGTTCAGCCCCTCCGATGAGGACATGCAGCTGATCTCCCAGCCGCTGGACTTCTATGGGCTCAACTACTACATGCCCACGCGGGTTGCGGCAGGCCCCGGCGACGGCGCCGTTCCCGCCGGGATGGCGGAGGCCATGGGGGATGACCTCAGTGGAAGCGCTCCCGGTGCGCCCTTCCATATCACCGAGTTTCCCGACGCCGAGACAACGGCGTACGGCTGGCCGATCAGGCCCGACTACATGCCGGTTGCCTTGGCGGAGATGGCCGAACGCTATCCCGACCTGCCGCCGGTCTTCATCACCGAGGGCGGAGCGAGCTTCGAGGACGTGGTGGTCCGGGACAAGGCCGGGGACAGGATCATCATTCCGGACGAGCGCCGCCTGCGCTATCTTGCCGAGCACATCTCCAGCGCAGTGCAGGCCACCAGCCCCGGAGGGCCTGCGGAGTCCATTGACCTGCGCGGCTACTACGTCTGGTCGCTGCTCGACAACTTCGAATGGTCCGCAGGCTATAAGCAGCCTTTCGGCCTGCTGCATGTTGACTTCGAGACGCTCACCAGGACACCCAAGGCGTCCTACTACTGGCTTCAGGAGCTGCAGGAAGCCCGCAGGGACGCGGCCGCGGCGGCCGTGGATGCGACTGCTGCCGGCGAACCGGAGCCGGTGGCCTGACGCACCAGACGCCGCGGAGCAGCCCGGTCGGGAATCGAGTACTACAGTGGATGTATGGCTGCCAGCCGCAATCCGCTCGACGACCTGCGCGAAACCATCGGCCATCTGGCCGATCAGCTAAAGCTGCACGGTTCGGACCGCGTTGACGACCTGGTCGGCGATCTCATCGGTGCGAGGCCCGGGCCGGCCCGGCCACTGTCCGAGGTGCAGGCCGAGCTCGACGCGCTGGTGGGACTGGAGACCGTGAAGGAACAGGTGCGGGCCCTCGTCGCACTGCTCCAGGTCCAAGCCCGCCGTAAGGCGCACGGCCTGCCGGAGGTGGCCACATCACAGCATCTGGTGTTCCTCGGAAACCCGGGCACGGGCAAGACCACCGTGGCGCGGCTCCTGGCCGAGATGTACCGCGCGGTCGGTCTGCTGCAGAAAGGCCACCTGGTCGAGGTCGACCGTTCGGGCCTGGTGGGGCAGTTCGTCGGCGCGACCGCCATCAAGACGGACCGGGTGATCCGGCGTGCGCTGGACGGCGTCCTGTTCATCGACGAGGCCTACGCGCTGGCCCCGGAGGACGGCCGGATGGACTTCGGCCCCGAGGCGATCGAGGTCCTGCTCAAGCGGATGGAGGACCACCGCCACCGCCTGGTCGTGATCGTCGCCGGGTACCCGCGGCTGATGGAGTCCTTCTTGCTCTCGAACCCCGGACTGCGCTCCCGGTTCGCCCGCGAGATCACGTTCCCCGACTACTCTGTCGACGCACTCCAGACGATCTTCCACCAGATGCTGGCCCAGCATGAGTACACGCTGGAGCCGGGTGCTGACCAGATGCTGCGCCGCATCCTCACCGGGCTCCACGCGGGCGAGGACTCCGGCAACGCACGGTTCGCCCGCACGCTGTTCGAGCAGGCGCTCAACCGCCAGGCGCTGCGGCTGTCGCTCGACGAGGAACAAAGTCTCGACGCACTCGATCGTGAGGCCCTCATGACGCTCACCGCGGACGACATCGTCGAGGCCGCGCTGGCCTTGGGCGAGGAGCCGGAGCCGGAACCGACGCCGGAACCGGAACCGGAGCAGTCACGCTGGTGGCGCTGGCTGGTCTGACCGGATCCGCGGCGGCTGTCAGGCGAATGCCCGTCCCGCCCCGAGCGGGAAAAAGCACAACTATTCCACTGTCGTGCAATGAAACTGCTCCCCGAAAGTCAGAACTGAATCTTCAGTCCAACTTTCGGGGAGCAGTTCAGAAGGGGCCGGCCTTTCCTGGTTCTTGACTCAGACGATTTTGAGGTCGGCGAGGCCCTTGGTGATGCCCGCGCCGTCGGGGGAGTAGATCCACGGGACCCTGGAGCCGGTGTGGTCCCCGGTCTCTGAGTGGCCGCCGGCCAGCACGGACTCGCCCACGGAGAGCTGGCGGATGGCGATGGCGGCCACGCGGTCGCCGTGTTCCCTGGCGAACTTCGAGTAGATCTGTTCATCATGCTGGCCGTTGTCGCCGATCAACAGCCACCGCATGTCCGGGAATTCCTTGGCAAGCCGCTCCAGGTTTCCGTTCTTGTGCTCCTGGCCGCTACGGAACCAGCGGTCCTGGGTCAGGCCCCAGTCCGTCAGGAGGAGGGGGCCGGCCGGGTACATGTTCCGGGTCAGGAACCGTGCCAGCGTGGGTGCGGCATTCCAGGGACCGGTGGACAGATAGATCACCGGGGCATCGGGGTGTTCCACCACCAGCCGGTCCATGAGCACCGGCATGCCCGGCGTGGCCATGCGTGCCCGCTCACTGAGCACGAACGTGTTCCACAGGGCCAGGAACGGCCTGGGCAGCGCCGTGACCATCACAGTGTCATCGATATCCGACACGATGCCGAACTTGGTGTCGGGGCCTATGACAATAATGCTGGCCTTCACGGCCTCGGTTCCCTCAGCCCGCAGGGTCGCTGTGTGCCAGCCGGGGGAGAGCTCAACATTGACCACGGTGTCAATCAGCCCGCCGCGGTCCGCCTTGACGCGCGTGGTCACACCCTCGATGTCGATTTCCACGTCGGTGAACTGCAGGGGCACGCTGGTGAAGGCCCGCCAGCCGCGGATGTTCTGGTTGCCGTTCTTGGCGGCGCGCTCGGCGTGGCTGCCCGGCGTCGGCCTGGTGGTCAGTACGACCCGGCCGAGGACCCGCACCCACGATGTGGAGCCATACCCCTGGTAGGCGACGGTCTGCGGAACAAAGTTCCAGCGCCGGGCCAGCTTGATGCGGACGCTGTTGACCGTGTCCGAGACTTTGTGTGCCGCCCGGAACGCGTGGTTTCCGGACAACGATGATTCCTGCGGCGCCGATTTCATGCCTCCACTCTGCCACAACGGCGCTCGTCGGCACCGGTGCGGTCCCACTAAGGCGCCGCACCGTAACAAGGACTCAGCCGGCCCCGAGCAGCCACCGCAGGGTATCGGCGTTCCGTACGGCGTTGCCGCCGCCGTCGTTGTTGAAATACACAAACACGTCCTTTCCCTGCCCCTGCCACTCGCGGATGCGGTCAGCCCACCAGCGAAGGTCATCCTCCGAATACGAGCCGCCGTAAAGGTAGTCGTGGTCCGGTCCGTGCAGGCGGACGTAAACGAAAGGCGCCGTGGCCCGCAGGATGCAGGGCAGGTTGGCGCCGCTCATGATGCAGTAGGCGGCCCCGTGGCGCTCCAGCAGGGCGTACACCTCCGGGTGGTCCCAGCTGGGGTGGCGGAACTCCACCGCCACGCGCACCCACCACGGCAGGGCGGCGAGGAAGTAGCCAAGACGGGCGTCGTCGCGGCCGAATCCCGGCGGGAGCTGGACCAGCAGGACCGCCCTCTTATCACCCAGCTCATGCCAGCACCTGATGATCCGCTCCACCCAGACTTCGGGGCCGTAGAGCTTCTTCGCGTGGGTCAGGCCGCGCGGGGCTTTGACGGACATCACGAATCCCTCGGGCAGGCGCCGGCGCCAGCTGGCGAAGGACGACTCCCGCGGCCAGCGGTAGAAGCTTGCGTTCAGCTCAACCGTGCCGAAGCGCGCCACGTAGTAAGCCAGCCGGTCGCGGGCCGGAAGTCCCGGCGGATAAAGCACGTTCTCCCAGTGGTCATAGCTCCAGCCGGAAGTGCCGATGTGGATACCCATAGTGTGCCTGGACGCCAGTCAGCCGTCGGGCTCAGACTTCGCCGGCCCAGTCGGCCGCGTAGGGCGCGAACGCATCTTCCCAGCGCTTGCGCTCGCTGCCAGGCAGCGGGCCGCGTCCGACGGCGGCTGCCGCGGCCTCGAGGTTGCTCACCTTGGAAGTACCCACGATCGCTGTGCTCACCCCCGGGCTGAATGCCGAGAAGCGCAGTGCCGTGCCCTGCCAGTCGTCGGTTTCCGGCTCGAGGCCCATCCGGCGGAGCCGGTCCCAGTAGGTTTCGCCGTACACACCCGCCGGACGTTCGACATGGCGCCAGGGGGCGTTGGCAAGCGGCCGCTTGGCCACCACTCCCAGCCCCTGCCGGCCGGCAGCGGGCAGGACGTCACTCCGCGAGCGCTGGTCCGCGATGTTCACGGAGGACTGCAGGGCGCCGAACACGCCGGCGTTCCCGGCCCACGCGAGGGCTTCGTTCTCGCCGCTGTAGCCCGGCACCCGGACCTTTCCGGCGTCCACGCACTGAAGCAGCGCCTCCACCGCATCGCCCTGCCGCAGGACGGTGAGCGGGCAGGAGTGCAGGAACACGACGTCGATCACGTCGGTTCCCAGCTTGCGCAGGGCCTCATCCACTCCGCCGGTCACCGCGGCGGCGCTCCAGTCATCCGCGCCGTCGACGTCGTATCCCACCTTGGTGGACAGCACGACGGCGTCGCGATGTCCACCAAGGCCGGGCAGCCAGGTGCCGATCCGTTCCTCGGAGAGTCCGTAGCCCCGGGCTGTGTCGATGAAGGTGACGCCCAGATCCAGTGCCCGGTCCAGTAGGCCGTGCGCCTCCCGCTCGCTGACGTCGTCGTAGCCGATATGGCCAGCACCGAATCCGAGGGCGGATACGGTCAGGGCAGAGTCTCCGAAGTTCCGTTGCAGCATGCCTTGGATAGTAGTCGGCCCGGACGGGTTGTGGCACTGTAAGGTCCATGGCACGCATAGAGGACTACGCCGTGGTAGGCGATCTGCAAACGGCGGCACTCATCAGCACCGAGGGCTCCATCGACTGGCTGTGCCTGCCGCGGTTTGACTCCCCGGCCTGCTTCAACGCGCTGCTGGACACCCCCAGGGCGGGGCGGTGGCTGCTGGCACCGGCCGGTGCCGGGGAGTGCACACGGCGCCATTACCGCAAGCAGACCCTCATCCTGGAAACCGAATGGGAAACCTCCACCGGCAAGGTGAGAGTCATTGACTTCATGCCCCCGCGTGACAGCGCAGCGGACATTGTGCGGATCGTGGTGGGCGTCCGCGGTTCCGTCCGGATGCGCGGCGAACTGGCGCTGCGGTTCGATTACGGCCACATCGTGCCGTGGGTGCGTCACGATGACCACGGCATCCACGCCATCGCCGGACCGGACGCGGCCTATCTGGTCACGGAAGCCCCGCTGCGCGGCGAACGCCTGCGGACCGTCAGCGACTTCACCGTGCGCGCGGGCGAGCGGGTCCCGTTCGTGCTGACCTGGACCCCGAGCCACGTACCCCGCCCCCGGTCCATTGATCCGGAGGCGGTCCTGGTTTCAACGGAGGCGTTTTGGCGCGAATGGTCCGCCAGATGCAAAATCACCGGCCCGTATCGGGACGCCATCCAGCGCTCGCTGATCACGCTGAAGGCGTTGACCTATGCCCCCACGGGAGGCATCGTTGCCGCGGTGACCACGTCCCTGCCGGAACAGCTGGGCGGGCCGCGAAACTGGGACTACCGGTACTGCTGGCTGCGGGATGCCACGCTCACGCTGCAGGCACTGCTGGCCGCCGGCTACACCGAGGAAGCCGCCTCCTGGCGCGATTGGCTCCTGCGGGCGGTGGCCGGGGACCCGGCGGACCTGCAGATCATGTACGGCATCCACGGGGAGCGCCGGCTGCCGGAGATGGAGCTGCCGTGGCTGCAGGGCTACGAAAAATCCGCACCCGTCCGGATCGGAAACGGCGCCGCCGGCCAGCTCCAGCTGGACGTATGGGGTGAAGTGCTGGACTGCCTGGCCCTGACCCGGCATTCCCAGCTGGAGCACAGTGACGAAGCCTGGGATGTCCAGGTTGCCCTGATGGAACACCTCGAAGGTATCTGGCAGCGGCCGGACAACGGGCTGTGGGAGATGCGCGGCCCGCAGCGCCACTTCACGCACTCCAAGGTGATGGCCTGGGTCGCTGCGGACCGGATGGTCGAGGGCGTGCGTGACTTCGGCCTGGTGGGACCGGCTGACCGCTGGGAGGCCCTGCGCGACACGATCCACGCCGAGGTGATGGCCAACGGCTTCGACGCAGACCGAAACACTTTCGTCCAGTCCTACGGGCGGCCGGAGCTGGACGCGAGCCTGCTGCTTATTCCCCGTGTGGGCTTCCTGCCGCCGGATGACCCCCGGGTGGTGGGCACCGTTGAGGCCGTGCAGCGCGAACTGACCCACGACGGGTTCGTGCTCCGCTACCGCCCGGCGGAGGCCGACGACGGACTGCCCGGTGACGAAGGCATCTTTGTGGCCTGCTCCTTCTGGCTGGTGGAAGCGCTCATCGGCGCGGGCCGGCGCAGGGAAGCCCAGGAGCTCTTTGAAAGGTTGCTGACGCTGCGCAACGATGTGGGCCTCCTGAGCGAGGAATGGGGCGTGGACGCGGGCCGGCAGCTGGGAAACACGCCGCAGGCATTCAGCCACTTCGCGCTTGTCATGAGTGCCATGGAACTCCACGAGGACAGTGTGCAGCGCAGCGACGCCCCGGTGCACGGGCACTAGCAGCGCCTGGCGGTCACATTTTGTTCAGCGGGGACCGGGCTCCGCCGCGTGGTTCCATGGTCACGGAACCTATTGGAGCAGGCACGAAGGAGTGTGGACCGGTGAAATTTGCGCGTCTCGGAGATCCAGGCAGGGAACAGCCGGCCGTTCAGCCCGGCGGGCCTGAGTCCAACGGCAAGTGGTATTCCCTCGCCGGCATCGCGGCCGACATTGACGGAACCTTCCTTGAAGGCGGCGGCATCGCCCGGGTCCGCGATGCCCTTGCGGCAGGGAACCTGGCCGAGATCCCCGACGCCGGCGCGCTCCGCGTGGGTGCCCCCCTGGCCCGTCCGGGCGCCGTCGTGGGAATCGGCCTGAACTACGCAGGCCATGCTGCCGAGTCGGGTGCAGCCATCCCGGAGGTTCCGGTGGTGTTCCTGAAGCCAAGCACCACGGTGGCCGGCCCGTTCGACGAGGCTCCCATTCCGCCGTCGTCCGGCAAGTACGACTGGGAAGTTGAGCTGGCCGTGGTGATCGGAAGGCGCGCCTCCTACCTGGCGTCGGCGGACGAAGCCGCGGACTGTGTTGCCGGCTATGTGCTGGCCAACGACCTGTCGGAGCGGGATTACCAGCTGCCAGGCGCGGCGGGTCAGTGGGTCAAGGGAAAGTCGCTCCCCGCCTCCACGCCACTGGGTCCGTGGTTCGTCCCGGCCGCCGACCTGGATCCCTCGGCCCTGCGGCTGCGGACCTGGGTGAACGGGGAACTGCGCCAGGACTCGTCCACGGCGGACCTTATATTCGACGTCCCGGCCGTGGTTCATCACCTGAGCCAGTTCATGGTGCTGGAGGCCGGCGATGTCATCCTGACAGGCACTCCCGAGGGAGTGGCCCTCTCGGGACGCTTTCCCTACCTGAGGGATGGCGACGTGCTGGAGTTGGAGGCTGATGGACTGGGCCGCCAGCGCCAGGTTCTTCGCCGGACGGTGGCTGCCTCATAGCAACCCGAAACCCCTCGCAAAGGGTTCCGGCTTGTGGCACTCTGGGCCGTGCCATCAGGTTCCCGGGTCATGATCTACCCCAAGGATGACCATGAAGCGGCGACATTCACGGTGCTCAACTTTGTCGCCGAGGACGTTGAGCGGACCGTGGACGAGCTGAACGGCATGGGTGTCCAGACCAAGATCTACGATGACCCCGGGATGCCCACCGATGCCAAGGGGATCATGAAGGACAACGGCATGGCCATCGCCTGGTTCAAGGACCCGGCCGGCAACGTGCTTTCGGTGGTCAGTGCCTGAAAAGCCCCCAGGACTTCCGTAACCCGCACAGGTAAGTATACTTACTAATACCTCAGATTGGGGTTGAAGCGGAGGTATAGCAGTGGCTGGACACTTCGAGCTGGTTGATGCGCCCGACGGCGGATACCGCGTCAAGCTCATCGACGGAAGCGGAAACCTGATGGCCATCTCAGTAACTTTCCCCACGAAGCGTGCCGCGGCCGCCGGCGTGACCAAGGCCAGGGAAATCGCAGGAACCGGGCTGATCCGGGACCTCAGTGAAAGCCAGGATTCGGAGCCCCTGAAGCAGCCGCCCGTGAGGCAGCACGTCAAGGCGCCGAAGAACATTGGCGTTCTGGGGTCCGGGCGCCCCACAGGGGCCACGGGGCTCAAGCGTGCCCGCACACATTACTAACCCTCCGGCCTGCCATGTCTCCTAACGGGCCGGGCGGCCGGAAGCGCGGCGTCCTCTTCGACGTCGACGGGACGCTGGTTGATTCCTGCTACCTGCATACCCTCGCGTGGTGGCAGGCGTTCCGGGAGGCGGGGCTGGACGTCCCCATGGCGGCCATCCATCGGTCCGTGGGCATGGGCGGCACGGAGCTACTGGACCACCTGTTGCCGGCAGGCCGCGACAAATCGGGCGACGCCGCCATCAAGTCCTCCCACGGCGCGGTTTTTGCCACTTTCTGGCCCGCCCTCCGTCCGCTCGACGGAGCCAGGGACCTGCTGGCCCAG
Source organism: Arthrobacter oryzae (assembly GCF_037911235.1). GTDB lineage: Bacteria > Actinomycetota > Actinomycetes > Actinomycetales > Micrococcaceae > Arthrobacter > Arthrobacter oryzae_E. Next base: position 10,443 of record NZ_JBBLYW010000061.1, on the reverse strand, counting down.
TGCTATGAGAGCGGCTTTGCCGTAGCGCTGGCGTCGTCTGCCCGGAAGCAGGACCTTGACGTGCTGCGTTCAACGTTGCGGGCGGATGCCTTTATCCATGCCGCAACCAGCGCCCACGATGCCAAGGCGGGGAAACCGGCGCCGGACATCTTGCAGGCGGCACTGGATGCTGTCGGGCTGCGTCCGGAAGACGTCGTCTACGTAGGCGATGCTGTCTGGGATGTCTACGCGGCCGGCGGTCTTGGCATCCCCACCATCGGGCTCACATGCGGCGGCACCTCCGCCGCTGAACTGCTGGCGGCCGGCGCCGTCGAAATCTACGGAAGCCCCAGGGAGCTCCTGGCGAACCTGCGGGACAGTGCGATCGGCAGGCTCGCCGGGAGCTCCTAGTGACCGGGGAAACCTCAGGCGTCCGCGATGGCGCCCTTGTTCCAGGAGACCGCGACGCTAACTGATCCGTCGTCGTCCCGCTCAACTTCGGTGATGACGTCGGTGGGCCCGGCTCCCATTTTCATCAGTTTGGCGCGGTACGACGTGACCAGTTCTTCAAGGCTGGATTCCGTCCACTCTCCGGGACGCATGCGTGTTGAGATTTCTACCGGCTCTGGTTGATACAGCGTCATGTCGTTGCCTTTCCTCGGTGCTCGGATGGTTCAACGCTATGGTCCCCGACGCCGGCACGCAAGAGATTTACTCAGTGTGCTTAGTTTTTGTTCGGGTAGGTAGTAAGCTTGCTGACCTTCACCTAAGCAATCTGACTGAAAGGCGCACCATGAAGGCACTAACGTGGCAAGGCAAACGCTCCGTCAGCGTGGAGAACGTCCCCGATCCCACCATCCAGGAGCCTACCGACGCGATCATCCGCATCACTTCGACGGCAATCTGCGGATCGGACCTGCACCTCTACGAGGTCCTCGGCCCCTACATGCACAAAGGGGATGTACTGGGCCATGAGCCCATGGGCATCGTGGAGGAAGTGGGGAGTTCGGTAACCAGCCTCTCCAAGGGTGACCGGGTAGTGATCCCTTTCAACATCTCCTGCGGCCACTGCTTCATGTGCTCCCGGGGACTGCAGTCGCAATGTGAAACCACCCAGGTCAGGGAAAAGGGCTCCGGGGCGTCGCTGTTCGGGTTCTCTGAGCTGTACGGGTCTGTTCCAGGTGGCCAGGCGGAATACCTCCGGGTTCCGCACGCCGACTATGGCCCCGTCAAGGTGGGAACGGAGCTGCCGGACGAACGCTACCTGTTCCTCTCGGACATCCTGCCCACTGCCTGGCAGGGCGTGAAATACGCGGATACCCCGGAAGGCGGCACCTTGGCAGTGTTCGGTCTGGGACCAGTGGGTCAGTTCGCCACACGCATCGGAAAGCACCTTGGCCTGCGTGTGATCGGGGTTGATCCCGTGCCCGAGCGGAGGGCGATGGCCGAACGCCACGGCGTCGAAACGATGGACTACGCCAAAGCCGTTGCCGATGAACTCCGGGAGGCGACCCAGGGGCGCGGCCCCGACTCGGTGATTGACGCCGTCGGCATGGAGGCTCACGGTTCGCCGGTCGCGGCCTTTGCGCACCAGGCGTTGGGACTCCTGCCGGACAAACTGGCGCAAAAAGCCATGGAAACCGCCGGCGTGGACCGGCTCGCGGCACTCCACACGTCCCTCGATGCCGTCCGCCGGGGAGGCACGGTTTCGCTCAGCGGCGTCTACGGCGGCCAGGCGAGTCCGATGCCGCTGCTGTCGATGTTCGACAAGCAGATCCAGCTCCGGATGGGCCAGTGCAACGTCCGGAACTGGACCGACGTGCTCCTGCCGCTGGTGGAGGACGAAGCGGATCCCCTGGGGGTCATGGACCTGGTGACGCACCGGGTTGGGCTGGATGAAGCCCCCGCGATGTACGAGAAATTCCAGAAGAAAGAGGATGGCTGCATCAAGGTGGTGCTGCAGCCTTAGCCGCCGGGCTGGTGGCGGGAAAATTTCTTCCAGGCTTTCCAGAACTCGGCTTCGGCGCTTGCGGCAAGGGCTTCCTCCCTGGCGTGGAGACGGCCGTACGTGAAGCCGCTCGCGTCACTGCTTCCGCCGCTGCTGCTGGCGGGCCGGCCGGTGCCCGCGGTCCGGCCGCCCAGGTCCGCCAGCAGCGTCCTTGCCACCACGCTGTCCTGGTGGAGTCCGAGGATCTGTTGCAGTTCGTGGGCCCGTTTGGCCGTCTTTGCAGCTTTCTTTCCCGCCACCGGCTCGGCTGCCTCCGCTGCATAGCGCAGGCGCTTGGCTGCCTTCCGGACTTCATGCAGCCCTGCATCACGGGCCGGGCTGCCGTGCCTGGGGCCGTCCGTGGCCCCCTCCAGGTCAGCGACGGCGCGCCGCACCCTTGCGGCGTCCTTGGCCACCAGCTTCCGCATGGTTTTGCGGGGCGGGCGGGCGGCCCGTTCGGTCAGCGGTGCCACCGTCACGAGCTCCTGGAGATGAGAGAGGAGTCGGGCATAGCGGTCCGAGTCGAGGGCCTCCAGCGCGGCTTTGCGGCCGTCGGCGGAGGCGGCCTCCAGTTCCCTGTCGATGGCCAGCCCGGCGGGACCAAAGACCAGCGCGTCAGGTTCCTCGGCCAGGAGGTCCCGGAGCCGCTGGTGGATCACCTCGGGGTCCCGGGCCGAGCCCAGGGCTCCGGAGAGCCATTTCAGCTCTTCCCGCACTTCCGGCACGCTTGCTCCGGCGGCGGGGGCGGCGGCGTCGTCGAAGAGTTTCTTCCCCGTGGCAAGCACCGAACGCAGGCGGCGGGCGGACATCCGCATCTGGTGGACCGAGTCCGGCTCATCCTGCCGGACCAGGGGTTCCTGCTGCTTCAGCCCGGCGATCTGCTGTGCCAGGTAATTGGTCAGGAGTTCGCCGGCTGTGGTGGGCATGCTTTACTTTACGTCGCCCGTGCGGCGGCCAGAAGGGCACCGCGCCGCATGGGCCGGCGGCGGTCCTAGCAGCTTGCGTTGAGGGCTTCCTCGACGACGTCGGTGAGGTCGTCCACGATGCCGTTGCCGGTGGCGCTGAAGGGCTGCGGCGGATAGGCGAGGGCAAACGATGCCTGCCGGGCTCCGTCAGCGCTCGACATTGAAATGGTGCCGTACCCGGCGTTCTGGCCGGCATGGCCGTAGTAGAAGTTGTTGGTACAGGTATCGTTCCATCGCCGGATGCCCAGACCGTACTGCGCGTAGGGCGGGTCCTGCATTTCCGTGACCAAGGCCCGGGGGATCAGCCGGCCCTGAAGGAGTGCCGCGAAGAAAATGTTCAGATCGCCGACGGTGGACACCAGCCCGCCGGCAGGGTCTCCTGCATGAAACGCAGGGTAGCTGACGTCCAGGCGTTCACCGAAGCTGGTGACGTAGCCGTGGACCAGCGAGGGCGGGGCCGGACCGGGCTCGGTCATCGAGGTGCCTTGGAGGCCGAGCGGCTCAATGATGTCAGACCGCAGCACCTCGCCGATCGGACGGCCGCGCAGCCGTTCAACGATCATGCCCAGCACGATGTAGTTCGAATTGGAGTATTCAAAACCCTGTGCCAGCCTGCGCTCCCACCGCTGGGTCGCTGCCAAGGCAAGGCGTTCGCGGTGGCTCCGGCCCGTGGACAGCACATCGCGCAGGCTGCCCTGCTGAAGGAGCGGGACGACGTAGTCCGGCATCCCTGACCGGTGCTGCAGCAGCTGCCGGACCGTGACCGGCCCGGGCGGGTGCATGATGCCCTCGAAGTCCGGGAGATGCTTGCTGACGGGGTCCACGAGCCCCAGTTTGCCTTCGGCGGCGAGTTTGAGCACGGATACTGCCACGAAGGATTCGGTCACGCCGGCAATGTGGACCTGATCGTCGGTCTCCACCGGCTCCCGGTCATCCAGGCTCCTGACACCGGAGGCGCGCGCCCATTCTTCACCCCGCACTTTGGCCTGGATCAGGACGGCGGGGGCGCCGTCGTCGAGCATTACGTTGCCGAACTCCTCCAGCGCTTCCGCCAGCCGGGCGATCGACGAAGGCTCCTCCGGCGGTTCCGGGGCCGCAGTGCAGGCGCCCAGTGCGGCGACCAGCACGGCTGCGGTTGCCGCGGCTGCCGTCCGGAACGGCAATCTGCGAACCATGGCCACGGAACTCATGTTCCTCAGGACGTTCAGACGCGTCAATAGCTAGCGAATGCCGCCGTCGGAACCCGGTCAAAGTCCCGTTAACCCCCAACTGACTCGCAATTAACGTTGCGAAACCGCGTTTTGGCGACGTTAACTGCCAGTCAGTTGGGGTGGGGAAGGTCAGGCCTAGGTGAGCCGTATCTGGCGGTTCATGTCCTTGTACAGCAAGTAACGGAACTGGCCCGGGCCGCCGGCGTAGCAGGCCTGCGGGCAGAAGGCGCGCAGCCACATGAAGTCGCCGGCCTCCACCTCAACCCAGTCGTTGTTGAGCAGGTACATGGCCTTGCCCTCGAGGACGTACAGGCCGTGCTCCATGACGTGGGTCTCCGGGAACGGGATGACCCCGCCCGGCTGGAACGTCACGATGTTCACCTGCATGTCGTGGGCCAGGTCGCTGGAATCCGTGAAGCGGGTGGTCTTCCAGGCGCCGTCGGTATCCGGCATCGCGGTGGGTTCCACCTCGGCATCACTGGTGACGAAGGACTTTGCCTCGTAACCCTCAAGCCGCTCGTAGGCCTTGCGGATCCATTGGAAGGAGACAATGTCATCCGAGACGTTCTCCAGTCCCCAGGTGGCACCGGCGGCCAGGTAGGCGTAGCCGCCCTCCTCAAGCTGGTGCAGTTCGCCGTCGAGGGTCAGGTTGACCTTGCCCTTGGTGACGAAGACAACGCCTTCGACGCCGGGCTCAAACTCGGCTCTGGGAGCGCCGCCGCCCGGTCCTATCTCCACGATCAGCTGCGAAAACGTGGTGGCAAACCCGGAAATCGGGCGGGCCAGGATCCAGGCGCGGGTATTGGAGAAACCCGGAAGGGTGCTGGTCACGATGTCGGTCATGACGCCCTTGGGGATGACCGTGTAGGCCTCCGTGACGATGGCCCGTTCCGTGGTGAGGTGGGTCTGCGGCGGCAGGCCGCCCTGGGGGTAGTAATACTTTCCCATCATTGGATCCTTATTTCGAAGTGGAGTGGGCCAGCCGCGGGTGGGCCAGTCCGGTCAGTTGGGGGATTCCGACGCCGGCAAGCGCCTGGACGTCTTCGGCGCCGACGGCTCCGCACTGGACGCCGCGCAGCACGAAAGCGGCCAGCGCGCGCGCCGTGGCGGGCTCGTCCATGACACCGCCCTCGGTGCGTTCCACATAGTTCCGAAGCCGGGCCGCAGCGGCGGGCAGCCCCTGGCGGTAGAACGCGTAGGTGGAGGCGAACCGGCTGGGCAGCTGGGCCGGGTGCAGGTCCCAGCCCTGGTAGTAGCCGCGCTCCAGGGAACGCCGCACCAGCCGGCCGTGCAGGCGCCAGGCGTCTTCCACGTTGTCGCCCACCGGGATGATGTTCGTGGAGCCGTCCGAAAGCCGGATGCCGGTTCCCGCCACTGCCAGCTGCATGACTTCCTTGGCGAAGTCCGCCACCGGGTGCTCCATGGACTGGTACTCCGCCGAGATCTGCAGCGAGGCGGAGTAGTCGTAGGTGCCGTAATGCAGGCCGCTGATCCGCCCGGGCACGGCGTGCGGCAGCTGGGCCACGGGCGACGTTCCCTCCGGGCCGAGGATCAGCTGCGGCGTTTCCACCTGCACCTCGAACCGCAGCCGGCCGGCGGGCAGCGAGTGCGCTTCCTCCAGCCGGGAGACGGCAAAGTCCATTGCCTGCACCTGCGCCACGGTGGTGACTTTGGGCAGCGTGAGGATCAGGCCCTGCGGGAGTTCACCCGCCGAGGCGAGGCCGGAGACAAACAGGTCCAGCGTGCGCAGGCCGCGGGCCCGGGTGGCCGCCTCGAAGCACTTGAAGCGGATGCCGATGAACGGGGGAGCGGTGCCTGCCGCGGCTGCGGCAGCCACGGCGGAAGCCGCGGCAGCAGCGGCGGCGTCCTCGGCGTCGTCGCCCCTGTCCCCGAAGCCGTCCTCGAAGTCCAGGCGCAGGTCCTCGATCGGTTCGCTTTCCAGTTTCGCCTGGACCCGGGCCGCCACGGCCCCGGCCAGCTCGGCGTCCTGGCCCAGCAGGTGGCCCAGCCGGGTCAGGCCGCCGTGGGCATCCGCCGCGGCCAGCGCCTGGGCGCCCCACTCAGCGGAGAACGACGGCGTGAAACGGTCCGCCGGTACATACACGGTATGTACGGGCTGGCGGGTGCCGTCGTCGCCCGGGTAGTTTCGCTCCAGCAGCCGGTCGGTGTCAGCCAACTGGCGGTCGATCTGCGCCAGATCGGCAGCGCTCAGGGAACCTGAGGGTACCGCCATGCCTCAGCCCACCAGTTCGTAGGCCGGGGTGGTGAGGAAGTCGGTGTAGTCCTCGGAAAGGCAGATGTCCGCGATCAGTTCGCTCGCAGGCTGGTAGTACTTCGCGAAGGTTTCCTCGCCCACTTCACCGCGGAGCTTGTCCGTTTCCTCGGCCAGGATGGTGCTGACCAGTTCACGCGTGACTGTGTTGCCGGTGTCGGCCAGGACCACGGCGTTGCGGATCTGCTGCCAGACCTGCGAACGCGAGATCTCGGCGGTGGCGGCGTCCTCCATCAGGTTGTGGATGGCCACCGCACCGTTGCCCGAGATCCACACGGCCGTGTAGGCGACCGCAACATAGAGGTTCAGGCGCAGCCCGGCCTCAGTGACCTTGCCGTCGGCCGAGGCGATGTCCAGCAGCTGGTCCGCCGTGACGCTGACCTCGGGACGCTGCTTGTCCAGCTGATTGGGCCGCTCGCCCAGGACGGAATCGAACACTTCCTGGCACACCGGCACCAGGTCCGGATGCGCAACCCAGGAGCCGTCAAAACCGTCGTTGGCCTCGCGCGTCTTGTCGGCGCGGACCTTCTCGAACGCCTGGGCGGTGACCTCGGGTTCGCGGCGGTTGGGGATGACGGCAGCCATCCCGCCCATGGCAAAGGCGCCGCGGTGGTGGCACGTCTTGACCAGCAGCTCAGTGTAGGCGCGCATGAACGGTGCAGTCATGGCCACCGTGGCGCGGTCCGGCAGCACAAAATCCGCTCCGGCGTCACGGAAATACTTGATGATGCTGAACAGGTAGTCCCAGCGGCCGGCGTTCAGTCCGGCGGCGTGGTCGCGGAGCTCGTACAGGATCTCGTCCATCTCGAACGCTGCCGGGATGGTCTCGATCAGCACGGTGGCCTTGATGGTGCCCTGCGGAATGCCCAGGAAATCCTGTGCGAAGACGAACACCTCGTTCCAGAGCCGCGCCTCGAGGTGGCTCTCCATCTTGGGCAGGTAGTAGTACGGGCCGTGGCCGTTGAGGAGGAGCTGCTTGGCCGTGTGGAAGAAGTGCAGGCCGAAGTCCACCAGCGCACCGACGGTGTGTTCGCCGTCGAGCAGGAGGTGGCGTTCGTCCATGTGCCAGCCGCGGGGGCGTGCCACGACGACGGCGAGCGGGGCATCGGTGCGGAGCCGGTATTCCTTGCCCTCCGGGGAGGTGTAGCTCAGGGTTCCCGCGGCGGCGTCGCGGAGGTTCAGGATGGCGTCTACGACGTTCGCCCAGGTGGGCGTGCTGGCGTCCTCGAGGTCGGCCAGCCACACCTTGGCGCCGGAGTTGAGGGCGTTGATGGCCATCTTGGCCGGCGAGGCGGGGCCGGTCATTTCCACGCGGCGGTCCTGCAGGGCGGCAGGGGCCGGCGCAACCTTCCAGTCGCCCTCGCGGACATCCTTGGTTTCCGGCAGGAAATCAAGCTTTCCGGTCCGGGCTACCTGCTCGCGCTTGGCCACGCGGGCTTTGAGGAGTTCGGCGCGGGTGCCCGCAAACCGCTTGTGGAGCTCCTCCACGAAGGCCAGTGCCTTCGGCGTGAGGATTTCCTCTGCTCGTGCAATCGGCTGCGGGTCTGTGACTGAGAGAGCCATTGTCCGGGTCCTTTCTAGGCTGCGTATCAGGCGTTGGCGGGTTCTAGGTTTGCCTTGGCTGCGGCGGCTGCTTTGGGAGCGCGCGCCGCTCCGGCGGCATGAGCTGCGTTGGCAACAGCAGTGGCCACGTCCGCGGCAACGTGCGGGTCGAAGACGCTGGGGATGATGTAGCTGGCGTTGAGTTCGTCATCGGCCACGCGGTTGGCGATGGCTTCCGCTGCGGCCACCAGCATGTCCGGCGTGATGTCCGAGGCGCCGGCGTCGAGCAGCCCGCGGAAGAACCCTGGGAATGCCAGGACGTTGTTGATCTGGTTGGGGAAGTCACTGCGCCCCGTAGCCACCACTGCCGCATGTTTCGACGCTACCACCGGGTCGATTTCCGGCGTGGGGTTGGCCATGGCGAAAACGATCGCATCCGGGGCCATTGCTGCCACCTGCTCCTCGCCGATCACGTGCGGGGCGCTGACGCCGATGAAGACGTCCGCCCCGACGAGTGCCTCGTGCAGGGTTCCGGAGAAGCCTTCCTCGTTGGTGTTGGCCGCGATCCAGCTGCGGTGTTCGTCGCCGTATTCCTCGCCGGAGTGGATGGCGCCGGAGCGGCCGGCGGCGATGATGTGCTGCGCACCCTGGGCCTTGAGGAGCTGGATGATGGCCGAGCCTGCGGCGCCGACGCCGGACACCACGATGCGGACCTCGGAGAGCTTCTTGCCCACCACGCGCAGGGCGTTGACGAGAGCGGCCAGGGTGACGATCGCCGTGCCGTGCTGGTCATCGTGGAAGACCGGGATGTCCAGCTCCTCGCGGAGGCGGTTTTCGATCTCGAAGCAGCGCGGTGCGGCGATGTCCTCAAGGTTCACTCCGCCGTACACCGGGGCGAGGGCCTTGACGATCTTGATGATTTCCTCGGTGTCCTGGGTGTCAAGGCAGACCGGCCAGGCGTCCACGTTGGCGAACTGCTTAAACAGGGCGGCCTTGCCTTCCATCACCGGAAGGGCGGCGGCCGGGCCGATGTTGCCCAGGCCCAGGACGGCGGAGCCGTCCGTGACGACGGCGATGGTGTTCCGCTTGACCGTCAGGTTGCGGGCCGCTGCCGGGTCCTCCGCGATGGCCAGGCAGACGCGGGCGACGCCGGGGGTGTAGGCGCGGGAGAGATCGTCGCGGTTGCGCAGGGCGACCTTGGGGACCACCTCGAGCTTGCCGCCGAGATGCATCAGGAAGGTGCGGTCGGAGACGTGCTGGACCGTGACGCCGTCGAGCGCGTTCAGGGCGTCCTTGACGCGGGAGGCGTGCTCGTCGTCGGTGGTGTTGCAGGTGACGTCCACAACCAGGGTCTCGTGGTGGGATTCGGTCACGTCGAGGGCGGTGATGGCGGCTCCGGCAGCTCCGACGGCGGCGGCCAACTCGCTCGTCGCGGTGAAGCTGGACGGCGCTTCCACGCGCAGGGTGATCGAATTTCCGGGGCTCGGGTTCGCCATTGAATGTTCCTCCAGGTCGGGCCCGGACGCTGGGTGCATCAGGGCGTAGTGCTCAATCAAATGTTTTCGTATTATGGATATTATTATCTACTTGGTGGAAGCACAAGCCCGGGCTGTACATCGACGGGGAACGATGCGTGCTGTATCTTGGGTCTTCTAAGCAATTTTTTTCACGATGTGGATAAGAGTTGTCGGAATCAATACCGCAGGAGACCACGGTTATGGCTGAAAAAGCCCCGGGAGGCGTGCAGTCCGTTGAGCGCGTCTTCGAACTTTTGGAACTGATCACTGATGCCGGCGGAGACGTCACGCTCAGCGAGCTGTCATCCTCCACCGATTTGCCGCTCCCCACCATCCACCGCCTGCTGCGCACCCTGGTCACGCTGGGCTACATCCGCCAGCTCCCGAACCGGCGGTACGCCCTCGGCCCGAGGCTCATCCGGCTTGGCGAAGGCGCCAACAAGCAGCTCGGGGCACTGGCCCGGCCGCAGCTCAAGTCCCTTGTGGACCGGCTGGGGGAGACGTCCAACATGGCCGTGCTGGATTCGGACATGGTCATCTACGTGGCCCAGGTTCCGTCCTTGCATTCCATGCGCATGTTTACCGAGGTGGGCCGCCGCGCGCACACCCACGCCACCGGCGTCGGCAAGGCGATCCTGGCCCAGCTGGATGACGAGACCGTCCGCGGGATCGTCCAGCGGAGCGGCATGCCCACGCCTACGCCCAAGAGCATCGGCGACATCGACTCCCTCCTTCTGGACCTGAAGCTGATCCGTGAACGCGGCTACTCCATCGATGAGGAAGAGCAGGAGATCGGCGTCCGCTGCTTTGCCATGGCCGTCCCGAACGCCCCGACGCCCACCGCCATCTCGGTGTCCGGGCCGGTGTCCCGTGTGGACCAGTCCTTCGCGGAACGCGCCGTCCCGCTCCTGCGCGAAGCAGCACAGGCGATCTCCGACGAGCTCAACCACAACTGACTCCCGCCGTCGTA
>NZ_JBBLYW010000060.1:0-913 GCF_037911235.1 Arthrobacter oryzae | reverse complement strand
CCCGCAGGGCCTTGCCCAGCTGGCCGTCGGCGCCGACCACAAGAATTTTCTTCGCCGGCATCGGCACAACGTCCGCGAGGCGGGGGTGGGCCTTGTCCTTGTCGGAGAGCTCAGCCTCGTCCAGCGGGACGGGCCAGGAAATGCCGGCGGTCTCGTCGGCGAGGTTCAGGAAGGTGTACTGGCCCTGGGCGTCCGCGGACCAGTGGTCGTTGACGAGGTAGGTGTAGGCGGTGTTGTCTTCCAGGGTCTGGAAGGCGTTGCCCACGCCGCGGGGGATGAAAATTGCCTGGCTGGGGTCCAGTTCCGCGGTGAACACGGCACCGAAGGACGGGCCCTCGCGCAGGTCCACCCAGGCGCCGAAAATCCGTCCGGTCGCCACCGAGATGAACTTGTCCCACGGCTCGGCGTGGATGCCGCGGGTGGTGCCGGCTTTTTCGTTGAACGAGATGTTGTTCTGCACCGGGCGGAAGTCCGGCAGCCCGAGGGCCACCATCTTCTCCCGCTGCCAGTTTTCCTTGAACCAGCCACGGTTGTCACCGTGGACCGGCAGGTCATAAAGGACGACGCCGGGAATCGGCGTTTCGTGCGCGGTCAGCTTCTTGGAGAACTCGATCGACATCGTCTACTGGCCCTGTTCCTTGTATTTGGCTTCGGTCCGGGCCTTTTGCGGGCGCCACCAGTTTTCGTTCTCGCGGTACCAGGCGATGGTGTCTTCGATGCCGGCGTCGAAGTTGGAGAATTTCGGTTCCCAGCCGAGCTCGTTGCGGAGCTTGGCGGAGTCGATGGCGTAGCGCAGGTCATGGCCCGGCCGGTCCACGACGTGGTCGTAGGCGTCCCGGGGCTGGCCCATGTGCTCGAGGATGAGCTCGACGACGTCCTTGTTGTTCTTTTCGCCGTCGGCGCCGATCAGGTA
>NZ_JBBLYW010000059.1:0-5746 GCF_037911235.1 Arthrobacter oryzae | reverse complement strand
GAAAACCACCCGGAAACCACGGGAAAACGCGGCAACCAGACAGCAAATTTGAAACCAGCTGTAAAAACCAGACCACACCACGGGGTGGCATAATCCAGTCAATTCAACCAATTAATAATAAATTGGTATCAACAAACTTGGCACACTATTGAGTTCTCAAACAACAGACACACCCGGCACCACCACAACCAACATCCAGCCAGTCGCAGCTCGCTCCGGAGCAACTTCCCAAACTTACCCGATCCCGGACCGCTTTGCAAACCGGCGTTACCGCCAACCACAAGCACCACAGGAAGGATCCCCGCCCGGTTTCCGCACGCCATAAAAGCGCCGTTTTTCAGGCCATTCAGAAGGGGGTCGGTCGCTATCTTTCCGCATCAGCGGCGGCGACTCGAATTACTTTACACGCCCACAGCACCCCACACAAATCCACCCCCAAACAGCAAGGAAAGACCCAAAAACCCCGGAATTCCAATGTTTTTAGGCCCTCCCCGCCGCCGGACGAGGCCCCTGCAGGCCAAACCCGCTTATGTGGACTGAGTCACAGCGAATACGAACGCGAAGTCTGCCTCCCGCGGTTCCAGCCGATAGCCCTCCAGGACTCCCGGACCGCAAGCCGCAGTTCCGACACCATGCACTGCGTGATCGAGGTACACGTAGCTGCGGCCATCCGGAACCAGGTCGGGCTGATGGGTCGCGGCGTCCAGCACCTCCAGGCTGTACGGGCGCACGGTAAGTGCAAACGGTTCACCGCTGACGGTGAGCCGGCCGGCGTCGAGCTTCAAGGCTGCCGAATGCACGCCGGACCGGGCGCCGGACTCCTGCGGCCGGACGTATTCCACGTCCATCTCCTTCACGGTCAGTTCGTGCCAGCCAAGCCGTGTGCCCTGGCCTGTATCCGGATAACTGTGATGCGGCCCCTGGCCGAACCACTGCACGGATTCAGTTGGTGAGCCCAGCACGAGTTCCACGCCTATCCGCGCCCACAAAACTGGCCAGCCTGAGTTGATCCACGGACCGTCCGGCTTGACCGTTGTCCGCAGGCTGACGCTGTTTCCGTCGCTGGCCCAGATGTATTCAGTGAGCACACCAAACTGCTTGCCGGCAGCGCCAACCCGTGTCCGCACCACAAGCTCCTCCCCGCCGTTTCCCGTGGGGCGCGCGGCGATGCCGAGCAGCCGGGCGTGCATCCGGTTGAGCCCGGCGTCCAGCCACTGCGCAGCCGCGGGACGGGGATCCGCGCTCCCCCATTCGGCGCCGAGGTCGTTATCCGTGGGTGCGCGCCACAGCAGGAGCCGGAGTCCCTCGACGGCAGTGCCGCCAAGCCGGACGAGCTGACCCGTGGTCCCATCGAAAACGGCCGGCCCCAGACGAAGGTGGTCAGCATCCACCTCGACGCCGGCAGTGGCCGCGGGCCTCTGCACCACACGCACACTTGCTGATTCCTGGCCCCAGGCAACTTCGTGGCCCGCGCCGGCCCAGGCGGAGTCTTCCTTGAGGACGGCACTGACCGTCAGTACCGCCGTCGTCTGCCCCGCACGCCTGAGTAGCTCCGCCGGCAACCGCACGTCGGCTGATTCCCGCGGCGCCACGGGCGCAACGTCAACCAGGCCGCCGTCGACCGTCCCGCCGTCGGCCTCCACCCGGTACCGGAACTCCAGCGCGGAAGTGTCAGCGAAATCGAAGCGGTTGGTGAGCGTGAACGCGGACCAGTCAGCTGCCACCACAATGGATATGGGCTCGATGACCTTCTTGAAATCCAGGAGGCCCGGCCGGGGGACACGGTTGGCATCCACCAGCCCGTCCGTGACGAAGTTGCCGTCGTGGACTTCCTCGCCGAAGTCTCCGCCGTAGACAAAGAATTCCTGGCCGTCAGGGCCCGTTCGGGTGATGCCGTGTTCCAGCCACTCCCACACAAAGCCGCCCATCAGGCGCGGGTAGCGGTGGAAAAGATCCTGGTACTCGGACATGCCCCCCGGCCCGTTGCCCATGGCGTGGACGTACTCGCACAGAACGAAGGGCATGGCACGCCGCCGCGCATCAAGGTCGGCATCATCCAGGGCAGGTTCCACACCCTGGCCTATGAGTGCCGTCTCCGCCTGGCTGGCGTACATCCGCGAGTAGACGTCAACGTAAGCCGAGCTCCAGTCGCCCTCGTAGTGGATGGGCCTGGACGGGTCGCGGAGTTTGGTCCAGCGGGACATGGCCGCCAGGTTCCCGCCCGTCCCTGCCTCGTTGCCCAGGGACCACATGATCACCGACGCGTGGTTCTTGTCGCGTTCCACCGTCCGGGTCATCCGGTCCAGGAGGGCCGGCTGCCACTGCGGATCCGCGCTGGGATTCTGCTCCCAGCCGCCCTCTTCGAAACCGTGCGTTTCCAGATCGCATTCAAGGACAACGTAGAAGCCAAGCTGGTCCGCCAGCGCCAGGAAGTCCGGATGCGGCGGGTAGTGCGAGGTCCGGACGGCATTGATGTTGTGCTGTTTCATGAGCCGCAGCTCGCTCTCCATGACCTCCCTCGGCACCACGCGGCCCAGCTTGGGATGGTGTTCGTGGCGGTTGACGCCGCGGAGCAGGATCCGCTGCCCGTTCACTTTGAACTGGGCATCCTCGATGCTGATGGTGCGGAAGCCGAACTGCACCGAGACCGTTTCGCCTGCGGTGCTGACCGTTGCCTCATACAGCCGCGGCAATTCTGCCGACCACGGCGAGGCATCCGGGAGGCGATGCGCCTTACCGGCGGGCAGTTCCAGCCCCAGTTCCGGGACGCGCACGACGGCGGCAACCGGCTCGCCTGCCCGGCTCGCCTCGACGCGCAGGACGCCTTCGCCGCTGTGATGATCGAAGTCCGCATGGACAAAGACGTCGTCGATGCCCTCCGACGGGCGCGCCTGTAGCGTCACGTCCCGGAAGATGCCGGGGAGCCACCACATGTCCTGGTCCTCGACGTAGCTGGCTGCCGAGAACTGTGCCACCTGGACTGCCAGCACGTTCCTCCCCTGCACCAGCACGCCCGTCACGTCGAATTCGTGCGCGAGGCGGCTGCCGCGCGTGGTCCCCAGCAAGGTGCCGTTCAGCCACACCGTTCCTGCCGACTCGATGCCGTCGAAGCGAAGCAGGGACGAGGTTAAGAACTCCGGGCCTGCCTCGAATTCGACGAAGAGGTCGCCGACGGGGTTGGCGTCCGGTGCGTGCGGCGGTTCCACGGCGAACGGGAACTGGACATTCGTGTACCAGGGCGATCCGTGGCCGTGCATGGGCCAGCTGGACGGCACCGGCAGGTCCCCGAAGTCCGGGCGGTCACCACCAGCCTGCCAGCCGTCCTGCGGCGCGTGTCGGATGCCGGGATGAAGCCTGAACTTCCACACGCCGTTCAGCGACAACCGCGGAGCATTGCTGTCAAGGTACGCCCGCGCAGGCATCGTGCCCTTCGGCGGTGCCACCGAAGCGAGGTCAGCGATCTGCGTGGCGGACACGTCGAGCGTCCGCCCCGCAGCCGGCGCCGTCTGGCCCGTCACAGCGTCGGCGGCGTCGGTGCGGCGCGCCTCCGCGGTGTCGGCGGCGTCACCTGGACCTGCTGCAGAGGCGGGGCTGACGGCGGTGGACTCATCGGGCATGACGTTCCTCGGGTTGGGGTCGATTGCTGTACCGAATGCGCACCGCAACTGCGAGTTCGCCATTGCGTGAACGTTCACGGTCCAGTCGATCGTACGCGGACTCACCGTGTTTGAAAAGGGCGTTCAGCCGGCCGGACCTCCGGGAGGCGGCGATACAGTCCCGGCGGTTTCGCCGCCGTCGATCACGAATTCGGAACCAGTGACGAAGGAGGATTCATCCGACGCCAGGTACACCACGAGATCGGCAACCTCCCGGGGCTGGCCGATCCGGTGCAGCGGCACGTGTCCGACGTCGAACGTCATGCCCGCCGTCATGGGCGTCTCAATAACGCCCGGGTGCACCGAGTTCACGCGTGTTCCGGATATTCCGAGGTCCAAGGCAGCGCTCTTCGTCAATCCGCGCACACCCCACTTGGATGCTGTGTAGCCGGACAGGCTTTCGTAGCCCCGTACGCCGGCAATGGACGAGATGTTGATGATCGAGGCGGATCCGGCAAGCGCCAGGGCAGAAGCTGCTGCCTTGATGCCGTTGAAGACGCCGGTCAGGTTGACGTCGATGATCCTGGCCCACTCTTCATGGGGGTACTCCTCGATCCGGCCAAAGTTGACGATGCCGGCGTTGTTGACCAGCACGCTCAGACTGCCGAATTCGGTGACAGCTGCATGGACGGCCTGCTGCCAGTCCGCGGGGCTCGTCACGTCGAGGCGGACGAAGCGGACATCGTTGCCCAGACTGGCTGCCAGCTCAGCTCCTTCTTGGTCCAGGACATCGCCGACTATCACCTTGGCGCCTTCTTGAAGCATCCGTTCGGCTATCGCTGCTCCAATTCCTCGCGACCCGCCGCTGATGAGGCCTACCTTGCCGTCCAGCCGTCCCATTCCTGCTCCCGTCCACTAATCGGCGCCGCGCCGTCTATGTGCGGCTCGAGCGCGGGTCCGCGGCACGCAAGTGACTGCGCACCGGTCCTGTCCCAGCTTGGCGCCCCAGTCGTGCGGCCGAAAGGGCACTTGGACTCATATTGGCTTCACGAGTAACGGAGCCCGGATGGATCAGGCTGTTTCCCGGAGGACCAGCCGATGTTTTAGGGTGAGTCGTGACGCCTCTGATCCGGGACTGACGGTTCCCGTCAGCAAACCGTCAAGAAGTTCGACGGCGGCCCGGCCCATTTCCCGCAGGTCCAGTGCCATGGTGGTGAGCTGGGGAGTTAAGAGCACTCCCAGCGGGATACCGTCCATGCCGATCACTGCGCAGTCCTCGGGGACCATGCGCCCTGCATCAGAGAGTGCTTTGAGGACGCCGGCGGCCATCAGATCGTTGAAGACAAGGATCCCGTCCGTCTCCGGACGTTCCCGGAGAAAGCCAGCCACTGCCGCTTTGGCTGCCTCCGCCGTTTCCTCGGCGACAAGCAAGGACCATGACGTCCCGAGGCCTTCCAGCCGTCCGGCCACGGCCTTCCCACGGACGGTGCTCGGGAGTTGGCTTGCTGCGCCGGTTGCGGATCCTGCCTCCAGGTAGGCGATGCTCCTCCGGTTCGCGTGCACCAGCTGATCAACGGCAAGCCTGGCAGCGTGGTCGTAGTCGAAGTTGATGCTCCCTGCCGCATCGTCAGGGGACTCGTCCAGGACTATGAGGGGGCGACGGCCAAGGGCTGCCTGCGCCTGCTGCGCGTAACCGCCGAGGTAGCCAATAACGGCATCCACGTGGGGCGCCAAATGCTCAACGGCGTCCAAGCCGCTGCGGCCGCCGTGCCCGTAGTCGTCGACCACAACGTGCCAACCGCGGAGGGTGGCCAGTTCCACGACGCTTGAGGCAAAGGCCGGGAAATACGGGTTCGTGAGATCGGGGATCGCCAGGCCCACCGAAGTCCTTGCTCCCTGGACCAGGCCTTTCGCGAAACGGCTCGGAGTGTAGCCAAGTTCCTGGGCCAACTGCCGCACCCGTTGGCGTGTGGATTCCTTAATCCCGGGCATGCCATTCATTGCCCGAGTCACAGTTTGGCGCGACACCCCCGCGGCAGCGGCCACGTCGAGGATGGTGGACCGCTTGGCCGGCTTGGCCGGATTTCCGGACGGTGTGTGGCTCATGGAGTGTAAGTCTAGGGGCGGCAGTGAGAGAGCGTTGCCCGTTA
>NZ_JBBLYW010000058.1:0-604 GCF_037911235.1 Arthrobacter oryzae | reverse complement strand
ACGGTTTCAGGTACTGTTTCACTCCCCTCCCGGGGTACTTTTCACCTTTCCCTCACGGTACTGGTCCGCTATCGGTCATTAGGGAGTATTTAGGCTTATCAGGTGGTCCTGACAGATTCGCACGGGATTTCTCGGGCCCCGTGCTACTTGGGATACTTCCCAGGCGGTACACAACATTACGGTTACGGGGCTCACACCCTCTCTGGCCGGCCTTTCAAGACCGTTCACCTATGCCTGCACATCACACCTCGCCAGTCCGGCAGAACTGACACGGGAAGTCCCGCAACCCCGACCATGCAACGCCCGCCGGCTATCACACATGGAACGGTTTAGCCTGATCCGCGTTCGCTCGCCACTACTAACGGAATCACTATTGTTTTCTCTTCCTGCGGGTACTGAGATGTTTCACTTCCCCGCGTTCCCTCCACGCACCCTATGTGTTCAGATGCGGGTCACCAGGCAACCTTGCAGCCCCTGGCGGGGTTTCCCCATTCGGACACCCTGGGATCACAGTCCGGTTATCGACTCCCCCAGGCTTATCGCAGATTCCTACGTCCTTCTTCGGCTCCTAATGCCAAGGCATCCACCGTGTGCTCTTAAAAAC
>NZ_JBBLYW010000057.1:0-7331 GCF_037911235.1 Arthrobacter oryzae | reverse complement strand
AGACCCACGAGAAGGACAGAACATGAGCTTCCCGACCCATCGCCCCCGCCGGCTCCGCACCACTCCGGCCATGCGCCGGATGACAGCCGAAAACCGCCTGGCGGCACCGGAACTGATCCTTCCGGCGTTCATCCGCGAGGGACTCACGGAACCCAACCCGATCGCCTCCATGCCCGGAGTGGTGCAGCACACCACCGATTCCCTCAAGCGCGCGGCTGCGGAGGCGGTGGAACTGGGCGTGGGCGGGATCATGCTCTTCGGCATCCCGGCCGAGCGGGATGCCAAGGGCACCGCCTCCCTCGATCCCGACGGTGTCCTCAACAAGGCCATCCGGGACGTCCGCGCCGAGGTGGGCGATGAACTGGTGGTCATGAGCGATGTCTGCCTGGACGAGTTCACCGACCACGGCCACTGCGGCGTGCTGGATGCCAACGGCTATGTGGACAACGACGCCACGCTGGAGATCTACGCAGCGATGGCGGTGGCACAGGCTGACGCCGGGGCGCACATGCTGGGCCCGTCGGGAATGATGGACGGCCAGATCGGCGTGATCCGGCAGGCGCTCGAAGATGCCGGCCATGTCAATACTGCCGTGGTGGCCTATGCCGCAAAGTACGCCTCCGCCTTCTACGGCCCGTTCCGGGAAGCAGTGGATTCGCAGCTCAAGGGGGACCGGCGCACCTACCAGATGGATGCCGCCAACCGCCGCGAAGCCATCCTCGAGGTGGAGCTGGACCTGGCCGAAGGCGCCGACCTGGTGATGGTTAAGCCCGCCATGAGTTACCTCGACGTCCTCGCCGACGTCGCGGCCATGAGCTCCGTGCCCGTGGCCGCTTACCAGATCTCGGGGGAGTACTCCATGATCGAGGCGGCCGCCGCCAACGGCTGGATCGACCGCCGTGCGGCCATCACCGAGTCCGTCCTCGGCATCAAGCGGGCCGGGGCCAATATGGTCCTGACGTACTGGGCCTCCGAGCTCGCCGGCTGGCTGAAGGAGTCCTGATGAGCGACGCGCCAGTCACTGCCCCCGTCGGCCCGGGGAAGGTCCTGCTGGGGCTGAACACTTTCGGCGATGTGGGGGTCTACCCCGACGGGCACCCGGTGCCGCATGCGCAGGTGCTGCGTCAGCTGCTGGAGCAGGCGGAACTGGCGGACGACGTCGGACTCCATGCTTTTGGCGTGGGCGAGCACCACCGCCGGGACTTCGCCGTCTCGGCACCCGAGGTGTTCCTGGCTGCCGCGGCGGCCAGGACCAAGCACATCAGGCTCGGATCCGCCGTGACGGTGCTCAGCTCCGATGACCCCGTCCGTGTCTTCCAGCGATTCTCCACCGTTGATGCCGTGTCCGATGGCCGCGCGGAGGTCATGCTGGGGCGCGGGTCGTTCATCGAATCGTTTCCGCTGTTTGGACTGGACCTCGCGGACTACGAGGTGCTGTTCGAGGAGAAACTGGAGCTCTTCGACAAGGTCCGCGCCCAGAAGCCGGTCCACTGGGAAGGACGGACCCGTCCGCCCATCAACGGGCTGAGCGTCTTTCCGCCGTTGGAGCACCATCTGCTGCCGGCCTGGATCGGGGTTGGCGGCACTCCGGAGTCCGTGCTGCGGTGTGCCGAGTACGGCTACCCGATTATCTTCGCCATCATCGGCGGCCAGCCCCGCTCCTTTGCGCCGCTCGTCAACCTGTACCGCGAGGCAATGGCCAAGTACGGCCATCCGATGCAGCAGATTGCCACGCATTCGCCGGGCCACATCGCCGATACGGACGAAGCCGCCCGCGAGGAGCTCTTCCCGCACTGGCTGGCGCAGCGCAACCGGATCGGAGCCGAGCGTGGCTGGGGTCCGGCGAGCAGGCCGGAGTTCGATGCCATGTGCGGGCCGGAAGGAGCCCTGTACGTGGGTTCGCCCGAGACGGTGGCGCAGAAGATCGTCCTGCTGAAACGCAGTCTGGGCGTTGACCGCTTCGACCTCAAGTACGGCAATGGCACGCTTCCGCACGCCTCCATGATGCGGTGTATCGAACTGTTCGGCACCGTGGTGGCACCCCGGGTGGCCGAGCTCCTGTCCGGGCACGCACCCGAAAACTGAAAGAATAGGAACATGACTTCCAGCTCTCCCCGTAATGAGGAACTCTTCGACCGTGCACGCCAACTCATGCCGGGCGGGGTCAACTCTCCCGTCCGGGCATTCGGTTCGGTAGGCGGAACACCGCGGTTCATGGTTTCCGCCAAGGGCCCGTACCTGACGGATGCCGACGGCGCCGAGTACGTGGACCTGGTGTGCTCGTGGGGGCCTGCGCTTCTGGGCCACGCCCACCCGGCCGTGCTCGAAGCGGTCCACGCCGCCGTGGACCGCGGACTCTCCTTCGGTGCATCCACACCGGACGAGGCCAACCTGGCAGCAATCGTCAGGGAACGCGTTCCCGCCGCGGAACGCGTCCGGATGGTCTCCACGGGCACCGAAGCGACCATGACCGCCATCCGCCTGGCCCGCGGCTTCACCGGCCGGGACCTGGTCATCAAGTTTGCCGGCTGCTACCACGGCCACCTCGACGGACTCCTGGCCGCCGCCGGATCCGGCGTCGCCACCCTGGCGCTGCCAGGTTCCGCCGGCGTGACCGCGGCCACCGCCGCCGAGACCCTGGTGCTGCCCTACAACGACCTCGCTGCGGTGGAGGCCGCCTTCGCCGCGCACGGCAGCAACATCGCCGCCGTCATCACGGAGGCTGCGCCGGCCAACATGGGTGTGGTCACGCCGGGCGAGGGATTCAACGCCGGACTTTCACGGATTACCCGCGAACACGGCGCCCTGCTCATCGTGGACGAAGTCCTGACGGGTTTCCGCACGGGCTACTCAGGGTACTGGGGGCTCACGGGCGGGGCGGCCGACGCCACCGAACCGTGGAGCCCGGACTTGCTGACCTTCGGGAAGGTGATCGGCGGGGGCATGCCGACCGCGGCCCTCGGCGGCCGGGCGGACATCATGGACTACCTTGCGCCCCTCGGGCCGGTCTACCAGGCCGGGACGCTGTCCGGAAACCCGGTGGCCATGGCTGCCGGCGTCGCCACCTTGACCCATGCCACCCCCGAGGTCTACTCGTTCATCGACGCACGCTCGCTGGAGCTCTCTTCGGCACTGTCGTCGGCACTGGACGCTGCCGGTGTGGACCACTCCATCCAGCGCGCCGGCAACCTGTTCTCGGTGGCCTTCGGCACCTCGGCCCGCGGCGTCCACAACTACGACGACGCCCAGGGACAGGAAGTCTTCCGGTATGCGCCGTTCTTCCATTCAATGCTGGACTCCGGGGTCTACCTGCCCCCGTCGGTCTTCGAAGCCTGGTTCCTGTCCGCGGCCCACGACGACGCCGCCATGAACCGGATCTTCGACGCGCTTCCCGCCGCGGCGCGGGCGGCGGCGTCGGCAGCGGTGCCTGCGGCCCTGTAAGGCACTTAAAGCACTGATGGCACCCGCCGGGGCGGGTGCCATCAGTGCTTTAAGCAGCAGGGCTTAGAAAGCCACGGTCACGTCACCGTTGGGCCATTCCTTTTCGATGAAGGCCTTCACCTCGGGGGAGTGCAGCAGCTCGTCGAGCTTCTTGATCCGGACGTCATCCTTGGAGTCCTCGCGCCAGGCCAGGAAGTTCGCGTAGGGGTTGTTCTCCACGGACTCAACGGCCAGGGCGTTCTGGGTGCTCAGGCCGGCCTTGAGGATGAAGTTGCCGTTGATCAGGGCCAGGTCCACGGAGGGGTCCTTGAGGTCGTTGATCAGGAGTTCAGGCTGGTTCTCGGAGAACTTCAGCTTCTTCGGGTTCTGCTCGTCGGTGAGCGTCAGCACGGAGGAGTCGTCCTTGATGTCCTTGACGAGGCCGGCCACCTCGAGGACCTTGAGGGCCCGCACCTGGTTGGACGGATCGTTCGTGATGGCAACCTTGGCGCCTTCCGGAACGTCCTTGATGTCCTTGACCTTCTCCGAGAACGCGGCATACGGCTCAATGTGAACGCCTTCGCCGTGGCCGAACTTGTAGCCCTTGGTCTTGACCTGGTCCTCGAACCACGGAAGGTGCTGGTAGTAGTTGGCGTCCAGGGAGCCGTCGCTCAGCGCGGTGTTCGGCGTCTGGTAGTCCTCGATCTCCTTGATGTCCAGCTTCAGGCCGGCCTTCGGAGCGAGGTCCTCATTGAGGAACTCGAGGATTTTCGCCTGCGGGACCGGGCTGGCGCCGACGGTGAGGGTGGCGGGCTTCGCGGGGTCAAGGGTCGTGACCTCTACGCCGGGGCTGGACGAACCGCCGCAGGCAGTCAGTGCCAGGGCGGTGACAATGCCGGTGGCCAGGAGGGAGAGTGATTTACGCATCGGCTGCGTTTCCTTTCGAATTGCATGGAGTTCGACGGCGGGCTTCCGCCCGGCGCCGACTCCGGCACAGATGCAGCGGGCGGCTACCTGCTGCTGTGAAGATGCCGTGGCCGTGAGGCTACGGCTGATACGTGGTGGCTGAGCCGGGGTTAGCGGTGGGCCCGGGGTTTAGCGATGGTCGAGGCTGCGGGCGATCTGTTCGCCGACGAGCTGGATGACCTGCACGAGGACGATGATCAGGACGATGGTGACGATCATGACCGTGACATCGAACCGCTGGAAGCCGTAGTTGTAGGCCAGCTTTCCAAGTCCTCCGCCACCCACCAGGCCGGCCATGGCCGAGTATCCCACCAGCGTGACCACGGTGGTGGTTGTGGCGGCTACGAGGGCCGGGAGCGATTCGCGCAGCATCACTTTGTTGATGACCTGCATTTTGGTGGAGCCCATGACCTGGGCGGCGTCAATCTTGCCGTGGTGGACGTCCCGGAGGCACGTCTCCACGAGGCGGGCAAAGAAGGGGATGGTGCCGATGGACAGCGAAACCGAGGCCGCAACGGGGCCAAGGCTCGTGCCGGTCAGCAGGCGAGCCAGGGGAATGAGCGCCACCATCAGGATGGCGAACGGGATGGACCGGGTGATGTTGACGATGACGTCGCTCATGATCCGGTTCGTGACGGGCATCGGACGCAGGCCGCCCGGCGCCGTGACGTGCAGGAAGACGCCCAGGGGCAGGCCGACCAGCACTGTAAAGAAGGCCGATATTCCGACCATCTGCAGGGTTTCAACGATTGCTTCGGGCAGTGCCTTGGCAAGGACGGGGTTGCTGAAGATGTCGTTCATGAGTTCCTTCCCGTCGCGTCGTTCAATTCAGCGTCCGGTTCCAGGGCGCCGGGTTCCAGAGCGTCGTTGGCTGCTGCATTGGTGGCGGCCAGCTTTGCGCCTATTCCGCGCTGGTGGAGGTAGCCGAGTACGGCGTCGTAGTCTGCGTTCTCGGCGAGCTGCACACGGAGGTGCCCGAACTGCTGGCCGCCCAGTGTCTCGACGCTGCCGGCCAGGACATTCAAGTCGATGTCGAAGTGCCGGGCAACGCCGGTGATTACGGGTTCTCTGGCGTTGTCGCCGGCAAAGAGGATTTCCAGGACCGGTCCGCCTTGGAGTGCGCCCTTCAGTGGTTCGGATGCCGGCAGCGGCAGGAGTGCCTTGGCCAGTTTGCTCTCGAGGTCACCGGCTACGTCCTTGAGGGCGCCGTGTTCCACGATGCGGCCCTTCGACAGCAGGGATACCGAATCGCAGACCCGCTTCACGACGTTCATTTCGTGCGTGATGATGAGCACGGTGAGCTGCAACCGCCTGGTGAGGTCCTGGATCAGGTCGAGGATTTCGTCCGTGGTCGCTGGGTCCAGGGCCGATGTAGGCTCGTCGCACAACAGGACATCGGGGTCCGCGGCAAGTGCCCTGGCGATGCCCACGCGCTGGCGCTGGCCACCGGAGAGCTGGGAGGGGTAAGCGTTCTCGAACCCTTCGAGCCCCACGAGGGACAGCAGTTCCGTGACCCTGGTGCGGATCTTGTCCTTCGGCGTCTTGACGAGCTCCAAGGGGTGCGCCACGTTACCCGCGGCAGTGCGCGAGTCCATGAGGTTGGCATGCTGGAACACCATGCCGATGCGGCGCCGTGCCGCACGTATCTCGGACTCTTTGACGGAACTCAGTTCCGTGCCGTCAATGCTGACAGAGCCGGACGTGGGACGATCCAGCAGCGTGAGGCAACGCACCAGGGTCGACTTTCCGGCGCCTGAATGGCCAATGATTCCGTGAATGGAACCTTTGGGAACGGAAAGAGTGACGCCGTCGAGGGCCACCACTTCCTTTTTCCCCTGGCGGTAGACCTTGCGAAGGTCGGTAACTGTGATCATTTATCCTCAGGAGGTTGGCCTCGGGCAGGGCATAGCACAAGCACGCATGTGAACTTAATTATGTCAGCGCACGCCTCGGTGAGTCACTTCCGCATGATGTTCGGATGTGCGGGTAATTTCCTGCATAAAGTTGTCCCACAGAGCTGTTACCCGGTTGCTCGTGCAGCCTTGCCTCGGCCTGCAAAATTGCCCCCGTCCAACCTCGCGGCCCCAGGACCGCCAGGCCGCTGTGATCCTCATCCCAGTGCCGGGGCCGTTGCCGGCTCCGGCGCCCCGATGGCCTCGCGTGCTAGAAGTCGCCCCTGCTGGCGTCTTCAGGAGGGAGGACGGGCCATTCGCCTTCAATCACGGCGGCGGGCTTGGTCTTGCGGAGATAGGTCTGGAAGTCCGCGGCCTGGCTGGCAGCCCAGCCGACCTGCAGCTGATGGAGCTGGCCCGCAGCCATCCGAAGTTTGGGGAACTTGCCGGCCATGGCGTCCAGCATCCGGAGCGTTGCGAGGGCATCCGCCGCGGAGGTGTGCGCGTTGTCAAGGTTGACGTCGTATTCCTCGCACAGTGCGGTCAGGGTCCGTTTGCCCTTGCGGTACCGGTCCACCTGCTTGTTCATGACGTAGGGGTCCAGAACGGGGAAGCGGTGCAGCTGGGGAATGCCGTAGCGGGCTGACTCTGCGGCCAGCACCGTGAAGTCATAGCTGGCGTTGAACGCGATAACAGGGACACCGTCGTCGAACAATCCCTGCAACACCGAGGCCAGTTCGCGCGTTACCTCCGCCGCCGGTCGGCCCTCCTGCCGGGCACGTTCCGTGGTCACGC
Source organism: Arthrobacter oryzae (assembly GCF_037911235.1). GTDB lineage: Bacteria > Actinomycetota > Actinomycetes > Actinomycetales > Micrococcaceae > Arthrobacter > Arthrobacter oryzae_E. The sequence goes on along the minus strand of NZ_JBBLYW010000057.1, from coordinate 258 downwards.
CGTGGACTTCGCTGGCTTCGGCGGGGATTTCGACACCAGGGTCCGCGAGCCACTCATGCTCCTTGATGACATTTCCATCGGCATCCACCACGGTGACCGACGCAGTAACGATACGGGCGGCGCGCGAGTTGCGGCCGGTGGTTTCCAGGTCGAAGGCCGCCCGCGGCCGGGTGTCCCACGTGCTGGTACTGGTAGTGGTCCTGATACTGGTGGTGCCGGTGTTCCTGGTGCTCATGTTTCAAAACTACCTGCTGCCAC
>NZ_JBBLYW010000056.1:0-14739 GCF_037911235.1 Arthrobacter oryzae | reverse complement strand
ATCCACGGGGTGGACAAACCTGGCCAAAACAACCAATCAATAAAATAATTGGTATCAACAAACTTGGCACACTATTGAGTTCTCAAACAACAGACACACCCGGCACCACCACAACCTTAGCCGTGGATCGCTCCGGAGCAACTTTTCTAACTTACCCGCTTGCTTCACCCGAGTCAAATCGGCCATCCCGACTCACTGTGCCTGTGGCGATCTGTGATGTCTTTGCTGGCCAACTCCGGGGAGCAGCGCGGAAATAAACTCTACCACTACTTCGGCGGGGATACAAAGCGGCCCCTCCAGGACGTACAAAAGCCCGGAATCACAAGGATCCCGGGCTTTTGTACGCTTACCGCGTTAGGACGCCGGCTTGAAGAAGGCCGCACCCAGAGGAGGCAGCGTGACCGTCAGCGTGGCCGGCTGTCCGTCCTGCCCCTCGGCAGTGGCAGTGAGCGGACCCTCGTTCAGCACTCCCGACCCGCCGTAGCTGGAATGGTCCGTGTTGAGGACCTCCTGCCACGCGCCGGCTGCGGGCACGCCCATCGTGTAGCCCTGGTGAGGGCCGCCGGAGAAGTTGATAGCGCACACCAGCGGGTTGCCCTCGGTATCCCACCGGATGAAGGACAGGACGTTGCGGTCGGCGTCGCCCCCGTTGATCCACTGGAAGCCGCCCGGCTCGTTGTCCCGCTCATAGAGTGCGGGGGTCGATGCATACAGCTCGTTCAGTTCCTTGGTGAGCAGCTGGACGCCACGGTGTGCGGGGATATCCGCCAGATACCAGTCCAGGCCGTGCTGTTCGGACCATTCTGCTTCCTGACCAAATTCAGTACCCATGAAGATCAGCTGCTTGCCGGGGTGGGCCCACTGGTACGCCAGGAACGCGCGGAGGTTGGCCAGCTGCTGCCAGCGGTCCCCGGGCATTTTCCGGAGCATGGAACCCTTGCCGTGCACAACTTCGTCGTGGCTGATGGGAAGGAGGAAGTTCTCGGTAAAGGCGTACACCATCGAGAAGGTGACCGTTCCGTGGTGCCATTTGCGGTTTACGGGGTCCTCGGAGGCGTACTTGAGCGAGTCATGCATCCAGCCCATGTTCCACTTGAGGCCGAAGCCCAGGCCGCCGACGCTGGTCGGGGCGGTCACACCGGGGAAGGCTGTGGACTCTTCCGCGATCATCACCGCACCCGGGTGGGTCTTGTACACCGTGGCGTTGGCTTCCTGCAGGAACGAAATGGCCTCAAGGTTCTCGCGGCCGCCGTACCTGTTGGGCTGCCATTGCCCTTCTTCACGTGAATAGTCGAGGTACAGCATCGATGCCACGGCATCCACGCGAAGGCCGTCGATATGGAACTCGTCCAGCCAGTAGAGCGCGTTGGAGACCAGGAAGTTGCGGACTTCCGTCCGTCCGAAGTCGAAGATCAGCGTTCCCCAGTCCGGGTGCTCGCCAAGGTTCGGGTCGGCGTGCTCGTACAGTGCCTCTCCGTCGAACTGGGCCAGCGCCCAGCCATCCTTGGGGAAGTGCGCCGGCACCCAGTCAAGCAGGACCCCAATGCCTTCCTGGTGCAGGGCATCAACCAGGAACCGGAATTCGTCCGGGTGACCGAACCTGGACGTGGGTGCGAAATATGACGTCACCTGGTAGCCCCAGGAACCGCCGAAGGGGTGTTCTGCCACCGGCATGAATTCAACGTGGGTGAACCCGAGCCACTTGACGTACTCCACCAGTTCCTTGGCCAGTTCGCGGTAACCCAGTCCGAGTCGCCACGATCCAAGGTGGACCTCGTAGACGCTCATGGGCGAATTGTGCGGGTCCCGCGCAGCGCGGGCGGCCATCCACTCGTCGTCCTTGAAGGCATACGCCGACTCAACCACCCGCGATGCAGTGAGCGGCGGGACTTCGGTTCCGAAGGCCAGGGGATCGGCTTTTTCCACCCAGTACCCGGCTTTTGTCTTGATTTCAAACTTGTAGCACGCCCCTGCTAAAACACCGGGGATGAAGAGTTCCCAAACGCCGGATGAGCCCAGTGAACGCATCGAGTTCTCCCGGCCGTCCCAGGCGTTGAAGTCGCCCTTGACCCGGACAGCCTGGGCGTTCGGCGCCCACACTGAAAACGAGACGCCGTCGACGTCGCCGAGGGAGGACTTGTAGTGCTGAACGTGCGCGCCCAGCACTTCCCAGAGTTTCTCGTGGCGGCCTTCGCCGATCAGGTGCAGATCCACTTCCCCGACCGTGGGCAGGTAGTGGTAGGGATCGTCCGTGGCCTGCGGGGCCATGCCCTCGTAAGTCACTTCCAGCCGGTAGTCGGGAACATGGCCCGGCTGAAGGGGTTCCAGCACGGCCGCCCAGACGCCGTCGGCTTCATGCGTCATGGGTACCGAACCTGCCGCGGTCACCACTGACACGGCGGAAGCAAGGTGCTTGACTGTGCGGATGGTGACGTGGCCGTGGTCATCAAGATGCGCGCCAAGGACGGAGTGCGGGGCATGGTATTCGCCCGACGCCACCTTCGAAAGTGTCTCCGGGTCCACCTGAAGCGGTGCCCCGGGGCGGTCTGTACGTGCTGAGCCTGTCATTTTGTTACCTTCCGCTGCGGCTACGGCTGAAGCGCCGGAACCTTTACTGCTGAGGAGACGTCGTGAGGCATTCACCGGAATGTCCAGCCATCCGGGCCTGTTCCGCAACTCATAAACAACTTCATACAAAGCCTTGTCCAGCCACAATGCCACAAACAAGGGCGAGCCGCGGTCAATGGTTCCGGGCGTAATTTCGGCGTACCCCGCCAGGAACGCCTCTGCGCAGTCGTCCACCCAGGAATCGGGGACCTGGACGCCGGTCCGCTCGCGCTCGGCTGCTCCGGCGGCATAGTCAAAGGACCGCAGCATGCCGACGACGTCGCGAAGCGGCACGTCCGGAAAGTTGCGTTCCGCGATGGGCCGCAGCGGTTCGCCTTCGAAGTCCAGGATGGCCCAGCGTCCGGGCTCCCCCGCGGACCCCGGCACCTGCAGGATCTGACCCAGGTGGAGGTCGCCATGGATCCGCTGCAGCGCTCCGGCATTGCTGCCTTCCAGCTGGCTGAGCAAGCCTGCCAGGGCGTCGTCATACTGACCGACGGCGGGACCTGCTTCCGTCCAGGACTGCCGGACGCGCTGGGCTACCCCGGGTGCGATGTCCTTACCCGGCGCCGATTCCGCAGCGAGGCCCAGAGCCTCGGCCAGTCGCCGGTGCACTGTTGCGGTTGCCACGCCCAGGGCGTGGGCCTCGGCCGTGAAATCCGTGCCGGAACTTGCGGCATCCACGGCCAGCCGCCACGCGTCCCGGCCACCGGCCAGGAACTCGTGGGCGACGGCCAGTTCACCCTGAACGGTAAGCGGCTTGTCCCCTGCGCCGTCCAGCGGAGCCTGCCACTCCCCCGTGACCCAGCCGAGCGTGGCGGGCACTTCGGACGTCCTGGCCTGCGTGAGGGCAGCGCCGATCTCGACCTCGGGGTTCCGCCCTTCGGACAGCACGCGGAAGAACTTGACGATCGCCGCAGAGTCGCCGTCGTCCACTATCACCGAACTGTTTGACTGCTCACCGGAGAGAACCTTGACGGTTCCGGTCGCCTTGGGCAGGCGGTAGTCGGAGGGCACAAGGTGGCCAACGGCGTTACCTTCCGGGGAAGTGCCGCCGCTTCGCATCAGTTCAAGCCAGGCCGACACGAACACGGGGTCGTGGACGGCGTCGTAGATCCAGCGCCGCCCCAGGGCTGAGTCGCCGCCTTCGCCCACCAACGCCGTCTCCTTGCCTTGCAAGGGCTCAATCCGATAGCTGAGCGGCACCTGCACCACGTCGGTGCGGTTGCCGCCGTCGGCCGTGGCGTACGTGACCGCCGCGAGGAACACCTCAAGGCCCACCTCGCCGCTGCCGTCGTCAAGGCGCACGCCGCCGACGGCAGACAAGGTGAAGTCGCCCGTCTTGACGGGGAACCAGCGCTGGCGCGGGAGCCAGGCCCGGAGCAGTTCGGAAAGGGCGGGGTTGAGTGTGGATTGGGTCATTTCAGCCTTCGATGGACAGGACCGGGAGGGCCTGGGTGAACGGTGAGGCCGGGTTGGAAGCAGCCGAACGGATCCGGAGCCAGAAGAAATCGTGGCTGCCGAGGGTCAGCGTGAGCCGGCCGTCGTCGCCGATGGCCGGGAAAGGCTGGCCGCCGAAAACGTCCCGGAGGCCGCGGCCGGCGTACTGCGGAAGCCGCAAGGTGGTGGCTACCGGGTGCTGCGAAAGGTTGAACGCGCACAGGATCGATTCCGCGTCTTCACCCGCCGCATTGTCAGGGCCCAGTTCGCGCAGGTAGGCAAGGACGACGTCGTGATCCGCCTCGACGTGTTTGAAGGCACCCAGCCCGAAGGCGGGGTGGTTCTTCCGCACGCTGAGGATCTGCCGGGTCCACCGCAGCAGTGAACCTGAATGCGCTGCCTCGGCCTCCACATTGGCCATGCCGTAGTTGTACACCAGCGACTGGATGACCGGCAGGTAGAGCTTGCCCGGATCGGCGTGCGAGAAGCCCGCGTTGCGGTCCGGGTTCCACTGCATGGGTGTGCGGACGGCGTCGCGGTCCTCGAGCCAGATGTTGTCGCCCATGCCGATTTCATCGCCGTAGTACAGGAAGGGGCTCCCCGGCAGCGAAAGAAGCAGGGCGTTGATGAGTTCGATCTCGGACCTGGAATTGTCCAACAGCGGAGCCAGCCTGCGGCGGATGCCGATATTGGCGCGCATGCGGGGGTCCGGCGCGTACCAGCCGAGCATGGCCGCGCGTTCATCCGCCGTGACCATTTCCAGGGTGAGTTCATCATGGTTCCGCAGGAAGGTACCCCACTGGGCGCCTTCCGGAATGTCCGGCGTGTCCTTCATCGTCTCGATGATGGGCGCCGCCTTCTGGTCGCGCAGCGCGTAATAGAGCCGCGGCATGATGGGAAAGTGGAAGGCCATGTGGCATTCAGGTTCCTCTTCGGTCCCGAAGTACTCCACGACCTCGACCGGCGGCTGGTTAGCCTCGGCGATGATGACCCTGCCGGGGTAGTTGTCGTCCACCATTTTCCGGAGCTTGCGCAGGAAATCGTGGGTGGCCGGCAGGTTCTCGCAGTTGGTGCCTTCCTCCTCGTAGAGGTAGGGGATGGCGTCGGCGCGGAAACCGTCGATGCCCTGGTCCAGCCAGAACCGGACGACGTCAAAAAGAGCGTCGATGACCTTGGGGTTCTCAAAGTTCAGGTCAGGCTGGTGGCTGAAGAAGCGGTGCCAGAAGAACTGCCGCCGGATCGGGTCGAAGGTCCAGTTGGATTCCTCGGTGTCCACGAAGATGATGCGGGCGTCCTGGTACTTCTCGTCCGTGTCGCTCCAGACGTAGAAGTCGCCGAACGGTCCGTCGGGGTCCTTGCGGGACTCCTGGAACCACGGGTGCTGATCCGAGGTGTGGTTCAACGGCAGGTCGATGATCACCCGGACACCGCGGGCGTGGGCCTCTGCCACAAGCCGCTTGAAGTCGCTGATCGTGCCGAACTCGTCAAGGACGGAGTTGTAGTCCGAGATGTCGTAGCCGCCGTCACGGAGCGGTGACTGGAAGAACGGCGGCAGCCAGAGGCAGTCGACGCCCAGCCACTGGAGGTAGTCCAGCTTGTCGATGAGTCCGTGGAAGTCACCGGATCCGTCACCGTTTCCGTCGGCAAAGCCGCGGACCAGGACTTCGTAGAACACTGCTTTGCGGTACCACAGGGGATCGTGTTGCAGGCCAGGGGCGTTGAGCTCGAACGTGCCCTTCGGGGTGAAATGCTGGCTCGGGTTCTGCGGACTAAAACTCACGTATGCTACCTCCGGATGTTCAGGATGTGTGCCGGCTCCACGTGGGCGTCAAGCCGCACGTAGTTGTACTCGCCCCATTCCCAGCTCTCGCCGGTCAGCAAATCATCCACCCTGAAACCGCCGTTGTGCGTGAGGTCGGCCGGGTCGAGTTCAAGTGCGGCCAGATCCAGGGAAACGGTGCTCTCCCGGGTTCCGTGCGGATCGACGTTTACCACGATGATGAGGGTGTCCTTGGTCCCGTCGGGAAGCGTCTTGTGCTTCGAATAGACGATCGTGGCGTCATCGGTGCTGTGGTGCAGCGTCAGGTTCTGGAGGTCCCCCAGCGCCGGATGGTTATGGCGGATTTCATTGAGCCTGGTCAGGTACGGGGCGAGCGTCCGGCCGGATTCGGCCGCGGCGTCCCAGTCCCGGGCCTTGTATTCGAACTTCTCGTTATCGATGTATTCTTCGGCGCCGGGCCGGGCCACGTGCTCGTAGAGTTCGTAGCCGGCATACACGCCCCACAGCGGGCTGGCCGTTGCTGCGAGCGCGGCGCGGATCTTGAACGCGGAAGGGCCGCCGAACTGCAGGTACTCGGTAAGGATGTCCGGGGTGTTCACAAAGAAGTTCGGGCGGAAGTACGCCGGGGACTTCTGGCTGACCTCGGTAAAGTATTCTTCCAGTTCGGTCTTGGTGTTCCGCCACGTGAAGTACGTATACGACTGCTGGAATCCGGCCCGTCCCAGCGCATGCATCATGGCCGGCCGGGTGAAGGCCTCCGCGAGGAAGACCACCTCGGGGTGCTTCTTGTTGACCTTGGCGATCAGCCATTCCCAGAACCACACAGGCTTGGTGTGCGGGTTGTCCACCCGGAAGATCTTGACGCCGTGGCTCACCCAGAGCAGGACGATACGGAGGATTTCCTTGGACAGGCCCTCGGGGTCGTTGTCGAAGTTCAGCGGGAAGATGTCCTGGTACTTCTTCGGCGGGTTCTCGGCGTAAGCGATGCTGCCGTCCACCCGAGTGGTGAACCATTCCGGATTCGACGTTACCCAGGGATGGTCCGGAGCTGCCTGGAGCGCGAGGTCGAGGGCGACTTCGAGGCCCAGTTCCCGGGCCCGTGCCACGAATGCGTCGAAGTCTTCGAAGGTGCCAAGGTCCGGATGGATGGCGTCGTGTCCGCCCTCCTTGGCGCCGATGGCCCACGGCGAACCGGGATCGTGCGGCCCGGCAATCAGTGTGTTGTTGGGTCCCTTGCGGTGCTGGATGCCGATCGGGTGGATGGGCGGCATGTAGATGACGTCGAAGCCCATTCCCGCGACGGCGTCGAGCCGCTTGGCTGCCGTCTGGAACGTGCCTGACTGCCACTCGCCGGTGGTGTGGTTGCGGACCGCGCCTTCGGAACGGGGGAAGAACTCATACCAGGCACCGCGGCCAGCCAGATCTCGTTCTACGAGCAGGGGGAAGCGCTCCGATACGGTGACAAGTTCCCGGATGGGCTGGCGTTCGACGACGTCGGTCACCTCGGGTCCGAACCCGGCGGCGAGCCGCTCCTCCGGGGTCAGCGACGTGTCGGACAGCACCACAACGGCAGTGCGGAGTGTCCGCCGGTCGGAGGAGGGACGGGCCGGGTCTTCGGCTGCCTGCGACAGCAGTGCCGCACCTTCGGCAAGCATCAGTTCGACGTCGATGCCCGCCTCGACCTTGACCTCGGCGTTGTGGTGCCACGTCCCGTACCGGTCATGCCAGGCTTCGATGGCAAACGACCAGTTGCCGGTGCCAGTAGGCGTAACGACACCCTCCCACCGGTCGGTGCCCTTCCCTCGGTCGCCGCGGGGCGGCGCCAGCCGGACGCGCTGGCGTTCCTTGCCCTTGGGATCGAACAGCACCGCGCTGACTCCGAGCTGGTCGTGTCCTTCGCGGAATGCAGTCGCGCCGACTACAAGCCCTTCACCGGGTAGCGCCTTCGCGGGAAACCTACCTCCGTCCACCACGGGCTGCACGGCAGTGATCGGGAACCGGCCAAATTGCAGGCCTTCCGTGATCAGGGCCTTAGGCTTTTTGCTGGATCCGGCACGGGGTCGCGTATTAGTCGTCACGAACTCGACGTTATCGACAAATCCCCCATTTTGCTAAGGGGACTTCCGTTTTTTCCCCAGCAATCCGTCATTTACCTAAAAGAAACCTAAACCTGTTCCGACGGCCCATCTTGTCCGTTAGTGTGACGCAGGTGAAGGCTATCCGCAGATTTACCGTCCGAACTGTTCTCCCGGAATCCATCCGGCCGCTGGCCCGGCTGGCCACCAACCTGCGGTGGTCGTGGCACCGGCCCACCAGGGAACTTTTCGAGGGCCTCAACCCCAGAATTTGGGACGAGAGCGCACACGATCCCGTCACTTTCCTTGGCCTGGTGAGCCGCGAGGAACTCCAGCGGCTGGCCGCGGACCAGGACGTCGTCCGCCGCGTGCACGCCGCAGCCGAAGACCTGGACCGCTACCTGGAACAGCCCCGCTGGTACCAGAGCCTGGGCGACGACGCCCCGGCCTGCATTGCCTACTTCTCACCGGAATTCGGAATCACCGAAGTTTTGCCGCAGTATTCCGGCGGCCTGGGAATTTTGGCCGGCGACCACCTCAAGGCAGCATCGGACCTCGGCGTGCCGCTCATCGGCGTCGGTCTGCTTTACCAGGCCGGATACTTCAAGCAGTCCTTGTCCAGGGACGCCTGGCAGCAGGAGACGTACCCGGTTCTTGACCCGGACGGGCTTCCCCTGACGCTCCTGCGCGAAGAAACCCCCGACGGCAACGGCAAGCCGATCCAGATCTCGCTGCCGCTCCCCCACGGGCGCCGGCTGCTGGCACACATCTGGCGTGCCGACGTCGGGCGTGTCCCGCTGCTGCTGCTCGACTCGAACGTTCCGGGGAATGACGACGCCGCCCGGGGCATCACGGACCGCCTGTACGGCGGCGGCGGTGACCACCGCCTCCAGCAGGAGCTGCTGCTGGGGATGGGCGGCGTGAAGGCACTGCGCGTTTACCAGCGCCTCACGGGGTGCGCGGCGCCGGAGGTCTTCCACACCAACGAAGGCCACGCTGGTTTCCTCGGCGTGGAGCGCATCCAGGAACTCATGTCGGCTGACAGCCCGCTGAGCTGGGAAGAGGCCCTCGCGGCGGGGCGTGCCTCCACCGTATTTACCACGCACACTCCGGTACCGGCGGGCATCGACCGTTTCGAAGTGTCCCAGATCCAGCACTTCTTCGAGGCCGGGCTGGCTCCCGACGTTCCCGTGTCCCGGATCCTTGACCTCGGCCGGGAGAACTTTACGGACGGCAACCCTTCGGTCTTCAACATGGCCGTGATGGGGTTGCGCCTGGCTCAGCGCGCCAACGGTGTGGCCAAGCTCCATGGCGTGGTGTCCCGCGGGATGTTCTCGGCGCTCTGGCCGGGCTTCGACCATTCCGAAGTTCCCATCACCTCAGTGACCAACGGAGTGCACGTTCCCACCTGGGTGGACAGCCGCGTCTCCAAGCTGGCCCGCGAGCAGTTCGGTACCGAGGCCGAAGCCATGGGCCGCTGGGACCTTGCCTACAACGTCAGTGACGAGGACGTCTGGGCCCTCCGCCGCGAAATGCGCGTCTCCCTGGTGGAGGACGTCCGCAAGCGGCTGCGCGCGGCCTGGAAAAAGCGCGGGGCGGCCGATGCCGAGCTCGGCTGGACCGACTCCGTGCTGGACCCGGACATCCTCACCATCGGCTTTGCACGGCGCGTGCCCACGTACAAGCGGCTGACCCTGATGCTCCGGGAACCCGCCCGGCTCAAGGCCCTGCTGCTGCACGAAACCCACCCGATCCAGCTGGTCATTGCAGGCAAGTCCCACCCTGCTGACGATGCCGGCAAGAAGATGATCCAGGACCTGGTCCGGTTCACCGACGACCCCGAAGTACGGCACCGGATCGCATTCCTGCCCAACTACGACATCGCCATGGCACGCACCCTCTTCCCCGGATGCGACGTGTGGCTGAACAACCCGCTGCGCCCGCTCGAAGCCTGCGGAACGTCCGGCATGAAGGCGGCCATCAACGGTTCGCTGAACCTTTCGGTGCTGGACGGCTGGTGGGATGAGATGTACGACGGCGAAAACGGCTGGGCCATCCCCACGGCCAACAACAACGCCTCGCCCGAGGAACGGGACGACATCGAAGCCGCGGCCCTGTACGAGCTGCTCGAGACGCAGGTGGCGCCCCGCTTCTACGGACTCACCGTGTCCGACAGTGCCGGCGCCGCGGGACCCTCGAAGCCCGGCCCGCAGAAGGTGCCCACGCACTGGGTGTCGATGATCAAGCACACCATGGCGCACCTGGGTCCGGCTGTCTCGGCTGACCGGATGCTGCAGGACTACGTGAACATCCTCTACCGCCCCGCTGCGCTAGCCGGGCGGCGGGCCGTTGCGGACAACTTCGCCCAGTCCAGGTCCCTGGCGGCCTGGACGTCACAGATCCGTGCAGCGTGGCCCCACATCCAAGTGGAGCACGTCGACTCGGTGGGCGTGTCCGAGGACCCCCAGATCGGCGACACCCTCCAGGTGAACGCCTACATCGCACTGCACAACCTCGACCCGGACGACGTCGCTGTGGAGGTGGCGTTCGGCCGCGCCGAGGAAAGCGACGAACTGGCCGATGTGACAGTCGCGGATCTGGTGCCCAAGGAGGACCTGGGCAAGGGACGCTACCTGTTCAGCGGCTCACTGCTGATCGACCGTTCCGGGTCCTTCGGCTACACCGTCCGCGTTCTCCCGAAGCATTCGGCTCTCGCTTCGCGGGCGGAGCTTGGACTCATCGTCAACGCCTGACCCGCCGTCAAAACGCAACACTCCCCCCACCACCCGGTGAGGGGAGCGTTGAGTTTTTAAGTGCAAAATGAGAGAGCGTCCGGCTTTCGGCGGCAGGAAGTGAGAGGGCGTTAGAGGCAGACGGTGATCACGGACAGGTTCCTGCCCGCATAGCTCTCCGCGTCCTGGAGGATCTCACAGATGATGCCGAAGGAGCGGTCCGAACGAAAGACGGCCGGCACCTGCCAGATGAACGTCAGCGGTTCCTTGCCGTCGTCCGTGACCGTATCCGCGAAGTCGTGCAGCGAGTCATTGAGGGCATCGAGATTCACTCCGTAGTGTTCGGGGAAATCCAGGACTTCCCCGAACGTGTGGAGTACCTCTTTCTTGGTATCGGCGGCGGGGATTACCAGAACCCTGCGGCCGGCGTCGGACGCCTGCTCTCGAAGCTCATCGATGGTCCAGGTGTCAGCGGAGTAAATCTTCATTCGTGCCTCTATTGGCCTTCCAGGATCAGCAAAAACGATTCGTAGTGGTCGGGCGTATAGTACTTCTCGCCGCTCCCTCCCCCGACGATCCGGCGGGCGCCCCGGTCCGATTCCCCGGGGGTCCGGACCGTGAATTCCTTGTAGTAGCCGCCGGGTTTCCGGGGCAGCAGGCGCTCAAAGTTGCTGAAGACGGCGCCGTCACGCGAATACGGGTACGGTCCGCCGCGGGCAATCAGGGCCAGGGTCTCCCGTGCCTCCGGTGGAAGGCTGGATGCAGCGACCGCTTCAAGGCCTGATCCGGCAACCACGGAACCGGTCGCCGTCGTCGGACTCACCGGAGGGGAGGATGCCGCAGGGGCGGTCGCCGCCGTCGAGCTCGCCGAAACTCCGGGACTGACAGGGGCCTCCGGCGTGCCGGATAGCACTATGCCGAGACCGACCACCAGCACCAAAACCGCGGCCAGCGACAGAAGCCTAGCGATGCCCTTCATGCATTCCCCCTGTGCCGGACCCTACGTGCGGTAGATGCTGATGGTGTTGGACTGCACCACGTCACGTTCGCCGGCCGCCACCCGTACGCCCTGACGGCGGTCATGGAGTTCCGACGTGGTCAAGCGTAGTTCGAAGAGCCGCTTGCCCATGCCGTCGTCGTTGCTGACTTCGGGCAGGGTGACCTTGATGTCATGTGCGCTCCCGTTCACCACCACGAGTCCGTCCACCTGACCGTCGTCCGCGCCCAGCAGGAGCTGGACCACGCGGTGCTGCGGATCGTTCCAGCGGTCCATGGACATGGGTTTGCCGTGCTCGTCAAACCAGTGCAGATAGGCCTGCTTGTCCCGGGAGGGATAGTGGTGCGGCTGGCCCGCCAGGAATTCCTTTCGCAGCCGGATGACCCGCTTGGTACTGCGGAGCATGGCATGGGATTCGGGCGTGCTGGTCCAGTCCAGCCAGGTGATGTGGTTGTCCTGGCAGTAGGCATTGTTGTTGCCCTGTTGTGTACGGCCGATCTCGTCACCTGCAGTGATCATGGGAATGCCCATGGACACCATCAGGGTGGCCATCAGGTTACGGCGGGTCTGCGCCCGGATGGCCAGGATCTCCTCGTCTTCCGTCGGTCCCTCAAAGCCGTGGTTGTAGCTGCGGTTGTCGCCGTGGCCGTCGCGGTTCTGCTCGCCGTTGGCCTCGTTGTGTTTGCGGTCGTAGGACACGAGGTCAGCCAGTGTGAAACCGTCGTGCGACGTGAAGAAGTTGAGCGAGGCCATGCGGGATCGTCCCGATTCCGCAAATAGGCCGGCCGAGCCGGAGATGGAGTCCGCCAGCCGCGCCACCGAGCCCCCGTGGCCGCCTGCGTCGATCGCAGCCCGGTCAGCGAGCCAGAACGACCGCAGGGCATCACGGTAATGGTCATTCCAGTCAACCCAGCCCGGCGGGAAACGTCCGGTCTGCCAGCCGCCGTAGCCCACGTCCCACGGCTCGGCGATCAGCTTGACGGAGGACAGTACCGGGTCCGCGGCAATGGCCACGAGGAACGGGTGGTGCGGATCGAAGTCGTTCGCGGCGTTTCGGCACAGCGTGACCGCGAGGTCGAAACGGAAGCCGTCAATGTGGAACTCGTCCACCCAGTATCGGAGCGAGTCAAGGACCAGCTGGACCACGCGGGGGTGGCCGAAGTTAAGGCTGTTGCCGCAACCGGTGGTATCCACGTACCGGCCGTGGCCGTCGTTCCGGTAGTACTGCATCTCCCCCAGCCCGCGGAAGCTGAGCGTCTGGCCGTCCGGACCGCCTTCGGCCGTGTGGTTGTACACAACGTCCAGGATCACTTCCAGGCCCGCCGCGTGCAGAAGCTTGACCATGCCCTTGAATTCATCCTGCACGGCCTGCGGCCCGGCAGCCCTTGCGGCCTCGGTGGCATAGGCCGGATGGGGAGCAAAGAACGCCGCAGTGTTATAGCCCCAGTAATTGGTCATGCCCAGGTTCTGGAGGTGGGGCTCGTCCAAATGGAAATGGACGGGCAACAACTGGACCGATGTGATACCCAAGCCTGTGAGATGCTCAATCATCGCCGGGTGCGCCATGCCGGCATACGTGCCGCGGAGTTCTTCGGGAATGTCCGGATGCAGCATGCTCTGGCCACGGACGTGCGCTTCGTAAATGATGGTGTTGCGCCACGAAATGTGCGGATTGCGGTCCCCGCCCCAGTCGAATCCGCTGGACATGCGCACATTCGTGAGCAGCCCGTCGCGCTGATCCACGGCGCGGCCGTAGGGGTCCAGCAGCAGCGGCTGCTCGCCGTCGTCCTCGAAAGCCACGGTCGGCACTGACACCGGCAGTGCATCATCTTCAGGCGACGAACGGAGCCCGTAACGCGATCCCACGGGAAAACCGTCCACTATGCCGTGGTGGACGTCATTGGTGATGTTCGGCAGCGTTTTCAGTTGCCACGTACCGCCCGGCGCGCAGTAGGCGATTTCCAGCGTCGCCACGCCGGGAGCGTAGACCGCGACGTTGGCGCAGGCACCCTGGGGATCGTCCGTGGCAGGAGAGCCAGTGCGCGGCACGCTGATACCCAGTGGAAACGGCCGGGAGGCGTCCACCGTTGAAGCTGTGTCTAGGAGAGGCATAACCATTGCTTAAATATTAGCTGTGCCACACAAATGTCCGATATTCCGCGTTATGTGTCGGGAAATGGGCTGGCCTTGTTCAGCGTTGCATCCAAAGTTACATCGTGAGTTGCATACTGAACTGATACGCCAAGTTGGAGGTAATTGTGCGAGTTGCACTTGCTCAGGTAGTTACAGGCCGCGACCTTTCCGGGAATCTGGACATCGTGGAGAAATTCGCCCGCAATGCGAAAGAGGGCGGCGCTGAATTGGTGGTCTTCCCCGAAGCCACCATGCGCGCATTCGGCAATTCGCTCCTGGACATAGCCGAACCGCTGAACGGCCCCTGGGCCGCGCGGCTACGCGGGATCGCCACCGAACTGGGCATCGTGATCGTAGCGGGCATGTTCACCCCGGGGCTGGCCGGCAGGAAAGTGCGCAATACCCTCCTCGCCACTGGTCCGGGCGTGGAGGCGAGCTACGACAAAATCCACCTTTTCGATGCCTTTGGTTTTGCCGAATCAGACACGGTGGAGGCCGGAACTCGACCGGTGACGTTTGAACTGGGCGGCATCAGTTTCGGGCTGGCCACCTGCTACGACATCCGGTTCCCGGCATTGTTCACAGCCAACGCCGACCTGGGCGCCGAAGCCAACATTGTGTGTGCTTCCTGGGGGTCCGGGCCGGGGAAGGTCGATCAATGGCGTCTGTTGGCAAGGGCCCGTGCCGTGGACACCACGACGTATGTGCTCGCCTGCGGCCAGGGCGATCCGGCCACCGAAGGCATCGAAGCCAAGGGCTCCGCGCCCACCGGTGTGGGGCACTCCGCCGTCGTCTCCCCGTTTGGCGAGGTCATTGAGGAGCTCGACGGCGGCACTGGACTGCTGTTCGCCGACCTGGACCCCGCCGTCGTCAAGGACGCCCGGGCAAAGCTCCCCGTCCTGGCCAACCGGCACACGTTCTAGCTCCCCCGACGCTCTCTCACTTTTCGCAGCTTAAACAGCGACGCTCTCTCAC
>NZ_JBBLYW010000055.1:0-29960 GCF_037911235.1 Arthrobacter oryzae | reverse complement strand
GCAAATTGCACTCAATCAGTTTTAGTGCAATTATTTACTCTGTGAATGAAAGTGCAGTTATAGAGGGCGGGCTCCGCGAGCGCAAGCGGGCCGCGACGCGTGCGGCCATCACCGCCGTCGCCCGGAAACTGACCGCCGAACGCGGGCTCAACGGCTATACCGTTGAAGAAGTCTGCGAGCGGACGGATATCTCGCGGCGTACGTTCTTCAACTATTTCCCCACCAAGGAAGACGCCATCCTCGGCCATGTGGACGACGAAATCCCCGCGGAGGTACTGGAAGAATTCGTCGCCGGAGGCGCGTCGTCCCCACCCGGGGAAATCTCCCCCACCTTGTTCCGGGACCTCGTCCGGCTCTCCTTGAGACTCTCCGAGCACATGACGGCCTCCGAGGAGGAAACCCGCCAGTTGATAGGCGTCGTCAAGAAAGAACCGCAGCTGATCCTCCGGATCATCGGCGTGACCGAGCAACGCGAAGCGCAGTTCGCCCGGGATGTTGCCCTCCGCGAAGGCGTTTCGCCGGACCACCCTGTAGTCCAGATGGCGGTTGTGCTGCTGGGCACCATCGCCCGGAAAAGCAGCATGGCTTACTTCTCCGACGGCAACACCCGCCCCTACCGGGAGCTCCTGCTGGAGAACATTTCCGCAGCCAGCCGTCTCTTCTCCCAGCCCTTTGACCAACCCGAACCTGCAGACCTTAAAGGACGCCCATGAGCACCGCCGTCAGTCCCAAGGCAGCCGAGCCGCTGCTGCTGACCCAGAAACGCATCTGGATCATCTTCTCCGCCCTGATCGCCGGCATGCTGCTCTCCAGCCTGGACCAGACCATCGTCTCCACCGCCATGCCCACCATCGTGGGAAAGCTCGGCGGCGTGGAACACCAGGCCTGGATCACCACCGCCTACCTGCTGGCCACCACCATCGTGATGCCCATCTACGGCAAGTTCGGTGACGTCCTGGGCCGCCGCAACCTGTTCCTCGTGGCCATCGCGCTGTTCACCCTCGCCTCGGTGGGCTGCGCTTTTGCCACCGACTTCTGGGGATTCGTCATCTTCCGTGCCATCCAGGGCCTCGGCGGCGGCGGCCTCATGATCCTCTCGCAGGCCATCATTGCCGATATTGTTCCCGCCAAGGACCGCGGCAAGTACATGGGCCCGCTGGGCGCCATCTTCGGCCTCTCCGCCGTCGCCGGGCCGCTTCTGGGCGGCTACTTCGTTGACCACCTGACCTGGGAATGGGCCTTCTACATCAACATCCCCATCGGCATTGCAGCCTTCGCCATCGCCTGGTTCACCCTGACCCTGCCGAACAAAAAGGCCGAGAAGCGGATCGATATCCCGGGCGTCCTGCTGCTCTCCGTGGCCACCACCTGCCTGATCTTCTTCACCGACTTCGGCAGCAAGAAGGACGAGGGCTGGGATTCACCGTTGACCTGGGCCTTCGGCGCCGGGCTCGTTGTGGCCGCTGCCGCGTTTGTCGTGGTGGAACGCCGGGCCGAGGACCCCATCATCCCGCTGGGCCTGTTCAAGAACCGGATTTTCGTGAACTCCACGGCCATCGGCTTCACCCTGGGACTGGGCATGTTCGCTGCCATCGCGTTCGTCCCCACGTTCCTGCAGATGTCCTCCGGGACGTCGGCCGCCGAATCCGGTCTGCTGATGCTGCCCATGATGGCGGGCCTCATGGGCATGGCCATCTACTCCGGCATCAGGATCTCCAAGACCGGCAAGTACAGGATGTTCCCCATCATGGGCGCGGCCCTCACCATGGGTGCCATGCTCTGGCTGACCACCCTGACAGCGGACACCCCCATCTGGGTCATCTGCGTCCAGCTGTTCGTGTTCGGTGCCGGCCTGGGCTCCATCATGCAGGTCATCGTCCTGGTGGTGCAGAACTCCGTGCCCGCGGAACAGATCGGCACAGCCACCAGCACCAACAACTACTTCCGCGAGGTGGGTGCGTCCCTGGGCGTGGCAGTGTGCGGATCCATCTTCACGTCCCGGCTGGCTGAGGCTTTGACCAACGCATTTACCGGGGCAGGCGCGTCGGTCGAACAGGCCGCGCAGTCCACCCAGAGCCTGGACCCGCAGGCCCTGAGCCGGCTCCCTGATCAACTGCGGGACGCCATCGTGAATGCCTACGCAGACTCGCTGGCGCCGGTGTTCTGGTACCTGCTGCCGTTCCTGGGCATTGCGTTGATCCTCGCGCTGACGCTCAAGCAGATCCCGCTCTCCGATACCGCCGGAATGGTGGCCCGGGGCGAAGCCGTGGGCGGCGACGAGGCGGAGCGCCTGGAAGCCGAACGCCAGTCCGCGTCGGTGTAGCTTCACCGAGGCCGGGAGTTCCTCAGGGTTCGTAGTGCACGGCATCCTCGGGCAGCAGCGCCCGGCGGATGCACTCCCGGTCCCCCGGCCTGATGTCCGGCAGCCCGTCGAGCGGAAACCAGCCCACGGCCAGGGATTCGTCGTCGTTCACGCGGGCCTCCCCGGAAACATGCCGGCAGCGGAACACAATGTCCAGGAAGTCGCACACGTCACCGTTCGGGAAGGTGACGGGCCCCACCACCCCCACGGAAACCATCCGCTCCGTTTCCGCCACGACGGCCGTCTCCTCGAAGATTTCCCGTACGAGCCCCGGGGCCGGATGTTCGCCGGGTTCCAGCATTCCCGAGATCAGCGCCCAACGGCCGTTGTCAGAGCGCTGACCCAGCAGGATGTGGCCGTCGTCGTTGAAGACCACCCCGCGCACTGCGGGAATCCACAACGGGTCGTGACCGATCTTTTCGCGGAGCTTGAGGACGAATTCGGGTGCAGCCATGCCTCCAGCCTAAACGCAGCACCTTCGTGCCGAAGGGCCGTGCCCACTATCCAGCGCTCGTCATCAGCCCGCTGGCAGGAGCAGCATGGCCGCAGCCGCGCCGGCAAGCATGAAGGGCCCGAAAGGGATGTCGGACTTGAGCGTTCCGCGGCGGGCAGCCAGCAGGCCCAGGCTCCAGAGCCCGCCCAGGAGGAAGGCAGCGAAGGTCCCGGCGAACACGTGTCCCCAGCCGAGGTAGCCGAGGTACATGCCCAGTACTCCCGCCAGTTTCACGTCGCCGAATCCCATCCCCGGCGGATAGATCATGCGCAGGACGAAGTAGAAGAGCCACAACGCTGCTCCCCCGGCCAGGATGCGGACCCCCGGGAGCCCGAAAAGCCGGGCGGCGCCGTCGGGCACTGCCTCCGCGTCCGCACCGGCCACCAAAACGGCGGCAACAGCCGTCAGCAGGAGTATGCCGCCTACGGCGTAGGACGGGAACACAATCCTGTCGGGCAGCAGGTGGTGCCTGACGTCTATGACGGTGAGCCGCACGGCCATCACGCCGAAGTAGGCGCAGGCCGCCAGCACCAGCCAGAAAGCCAGCGGGGTGGATTCCCAAAGTTCGCCCAGTCGTTGGATCACCCTCGGATGCTACTGGATTTTCCCGGCCCGCCGCTGAGCCCGCGCGTAAACTGTGGATATGTCGACATGGGACGCGAGGCGCCAGGGGGAAGCCGGTCCGCGGAACCAGCCGGCAGATGCGGCCGCACAGTTCCGGAACCTGTGCCGGTCCTCGCCCTGGAAGTGGCAGAGCCTCCGTTTCGAATACGTGGACCGGCCGGCGCCGGGCACGGGGAACCCGGGATCCGCAGGCACAGCCGCCGACACAGGCACAGACAACCCGGACCCCGGCAACACTGTGCGTGCCTGGCTGCGCCGGCCTGGCGCCCTCCGGCTGGAGTCCGCGGCGGGCGTGGTGCTGCACAGCACCACGGGCATCAATGACTCCAAGGACGGCTTCTACGTCAGCTCCACCCGGAAGTCATGGCTCCTGCCACCGCAGTTGGTCACGCCCGTCTTTGACGACGGCGGACTGGTCCGGCGTCGCCCGGAGGCCGCCTACGGCGAACCCTGCTTCGGGAACGGCCGCTTTGCAGCGGCGCTGGATCCGGTGGAGCTGGCCGGCAACGCACCCGTACCCATCGAGTTCCCGAACCTCAATGCCGTGGAACTCGGCCCCGTCACCGCCGTGGACCATCAGGGCCGCCCCGCACTGGAAACCGTCGCTATCCCCAATGCCGCCTACCGGCCTTCGGACCCCGGGGCGCCGCTTTGCCGGCCCGGACGGAACCTGATCAGGATCGACGTCGGCACCGGAGTCTGCGTCTCAAGCCGCTCGCTGGAGAACGAATGGAAGGACCTTGGCCACTGGCTCCGGATCCTGGCCGTGGACGAATACATGCTCGATGACCTGTTCCTCGCCGAATCCATGAACCTGACCGATGTCCGCCGCCACATCAGCTGGGACATCTCCCGGGGCGTGTGACTGGCTGCGCAAGGGTGACCCCGCTAAGCTTCCCGGATGACTGAGCCCGCCTCTTACTGGCCCCCGTTTGCCCTCTCGCTGACCACGCCCCGCCTGGTCCTCCGGCCCATCCGGGACGAGGACATTCCGGCGGCGGTGCAGGCGGCCCTGAGTGGCGTGCACGAGCCCGGTCGAAACCCTTTCAGCCAGCCCTGGGCCGAGTTCCCGGCGGACCAGCTGGGCCCCAAGATGGCCCAGTGGTACTGGCGGTGCCGCGCAGAAGTAACGCCGGAAGCCTGGACACTCCTGCTGGGCATCTGGCACGACGGCGGGTTCATCGGTTGCCAGGACGTCGAGGCCAGGGATTTCGCGACGCTGGGGACGGTCAGCACCGGTTCGTGGCTGACCAGGTCCGCGCAGGGCCAAGGCTTCGGCAAGGAGATGCGGGCCGCCGTCGTCAGTTACGCCTTCGACTACCTGAAAGCGGAGGTCGCGGAGTCAGAGGCAGCTGCCTGGAACGAGCAGTCCCTCGGCGTCTCACGTTCCCTCGGCTATGAATTGAACGGCATCACGCGGGCATCCTGGGGCGGCAAGATGCAGGAAGTCCAGAAGGTCCGCGTCACCCCGGCCACCTTCAAACGCCCCGACTGGACCCTGCAGGTGGAAGGCCACGAACCCACGGCAACGTATCTGGGGCTCTAGCGGCGACAGCAAAGGGCCGTGGCCGGGCAAACCGGCCACGGCCCTTCAGCAGGACAGTACTAGATCTCTGCCCCCTCAAGCAGGTCCGTGACGAGTGCCGCGATCGGCGAGCGCTCGGACCGGGTAAGGGTGATGTGCCCGAAGAGCGGGTGTCCCTTGAGGGTTTCGACGACGGCGGCCACGCCGTCGTGCCGGCCGACCCTCAGGTTGTCGCGCTGGGCGACGTCGTGGGTCAGGACGATCTTGGAGTTCTGGCCGATCCGGCTCATCACCGTGAGGAGGACGTTCTTCTCCAAGGACTGTGCCTCGTCAACGATCACGAACGCGTCGTGGAGCGAGCGGCCGCGGATGTGGGTCAATGGCATGACTTCCAGCATGCCGCGGTCCATGACCTCCTCAACGACTTCCTGGCTGACCAGGGCGCCGAGGGTGTCGAAGACGGCCTGCGCCCAGGGGTTCATTTTCTCCGACTCGGAACCGGGAAGGTAGCCGAGCTCCTGCCCGCCCACCGCGTAGAGCGGCCGGAAAACAATCACCTTGCGGTGTTCGCGGCGTTCCAGCACGGCTTCCAGGCCTGCACAGAGTGCCAGCGCCGACTTTCCGGTACCGGCGCGGCCGCCGATCGAGACGATGCCCACGGACGGATCCATGAGCATGTCGATGGCCAGCCGCTGCTCCGCGGACCGGCCGTGCAGACCGAAGACGTCGCGGTCACCCTTGACGAGCCGGACCTGTTTGTCAGCGCCCACCCTGCCCAGGGCGGAGCCCCGGTTCGAGAGCAGCACCAGTCCGGTGTTGACCGGCATCTCTGCCGCCGCAGGGATGAAGACGGGCTCGTGGCCGTACAGGGTGGAGACGTCCTCCTCGCTGGCTTCGACCTCGGCCATCCCGGTCCAGCCGGAGTCCTTCACCAGTTCGTTCCGGTACTCGTCGGCGAGGAGCCCCATCGCGGAGGCCTTGACGCGCATCGGCAGGTCCTTGGAAACCACCGTGATGTTCCGGCCCTCGTTGGCGAGGTTCTTCGCGACGGCGAGGATTCGGCTGTCGTTGTCCCCTCCGCGGAATCCTGCCGGGAGCACCTCAGCGGAAATGTGGTTCATCTCCACCATGAGGATGCCGCCGTCGTCGCCCAGCGGAATGGGACGGTCGAGTCCGCCGTGCTGGACCCTGAGGTCATCCAAGAGCCGCAGTGCCTTGCGGGCGAAGTATCCCAGCTCGGGGTCGTGCCGTTTGCCCTCCAGCTCCGTGATGACCACGATCGGCACAATGACTTCGTGCTCCGCGAACCGCAGCAGCGCGCGGGGGTCCGAGAGCAAAACCGAGGTGTCGATGACGAAGGTCCAAACGGTGTCGTCCGTCCCGGCATTTTGGCCGGATACAGCAAGACCGGCCGCAGCGTCATAATTCGCTGCACCGGTCTGTGAGGTTGCTCGCTTGGCGCGAGAGGTAGCTTTCTCTCCCTGGTCGGAAATGACGTCGGGCAGTTGTTCAGAAATAGCCACATCGACTCCAGCCCCGGGGCGCACGCCCGGATATTTTATAGGTGAGGCGGATCGGCCACGAGGCCGGTTCCGGCCTCCCATACATCCGGTGCGAACATCCGCTCCATGTACTGGCCTCCCCGATTAGCCGGCAGTGTGCCTGCTAATAAGCTCAACGTAATTCCTCGCGGCTTTGTTTCCCAAACTATTTCACGGCGATTCTTGTTGCGATCACGTGAACTCTGCATGAACCGGCCGTCAGGAGCCGAAGCGCCGCTGCCTGCCTGCGTAGTCGCGCAAGGCGCGAAGGAAGTCCACTTTGCGGAAGGCGGGCCAGAGCGCCTCGCAGAAGTAGAACTCGCTGTAGGCGCTCTGCCACATCAGGAAGCCGGACAGGCGCTGCTCACCCGAAGTGCGGATGACCAGGTCCGGGTCCGGTTGCCCGCGGGTGTACAGGAACCTTGAGATGTCGTCGACCGTGAGATCATCCGCGAGCTTGCTGATGTCCTTGCCCCGGGCCACGGCGTCGTGGAGGAGCTCGCGGACGGCATCCACGATTTCGCGGCGCCCTCCGTAGCCCACGGCGACGTTGACGTGGAGTTTTTCGTGGGCCGGCGTCCGCGCCGTGAGCTTGTTGAGCCGGTCCGCCAGGTAATCGGGAAGCAGCTCCGGCGCCCCCATGGCGTGGACCGAGACGTCCTCGTCCTCGTCCAGCCGGTCGAGCGTGTTGGCAATGATCCCCATCAGCAGGTCCAGCTCTTCGCCGGAGCGGCTCATGTTGTCGGTGGACAGCATGTAGAGCGTGACCACCTTGATGCCGAGCTCCTGGCACCAGCCGAGGAACTCATGGATTTTGTCGGCACCGGCCTGGTGGCCCTGGCTGGTGGGAGCGTTGAACTGCTTGGCCCAGCGGCGGTTGCCATCCACCATCACACCGATGTGTTTGGGGATGCGGTCCTTGTCCAGCGAGCGCAGGAGCCTGCGTTCATAGAAGCCATAGAGGATCCCGGGCAACTCCATCCGGAGACTCACCTGACTTCCTTGATGTATGACGGCAGTGCATTCCTAGGCTACCCGCCCGCACCGGTGACACTGTGCACAACTGCTTCGCAATTGGCCGCAAGAGCTTGTTACCCATCAGTAACTTACTGGAACGTAGTTTATTCTTGAGCCATGGAAAGCAAAACTCCCCAACCGGGCGCGGGGGCAGGCCGCGGCCGGAAGTCAGGCCCGATGGACGAAGCGGCAGTCCGCATTGCGGAGCTGCTGACGATCAAGCCCAAGTGGCGCGGCTGGATCCACACCGTCACCGCACCGCTGGCTTTCGCCGCGGGGCTGGTCCTGATCCTGTTGGCCCCCAACACCGACCTGAAGATCGCTTCCACGGTCTACGCCGTGACGGGAGTGCTGCTGTTCGGGATCAGTGCCGTGTACCACCGCGGGAACTGGTCTCCCGGCGTCAAGATCGTGCTCAAGCGACTCGACCACACCAACATCATGCTGGTGATCGCGGGGAGCTACACGCCGCTCGCGTGGGCGCTGCTGGAACGGCCCAAGGCAGTGGTGCTGCTGTGGGTCATCTGGTCCGGCGCCATTCTGGGCGTGCTCTTCCGGCTGCTCTGGACGCACGCGCCCCGCTGGCTCTACGTGCCTATCTACATTGCCCTGGGCTGCGGCGCGCTGTTCTACCTGCCGGACTTTTTCGCCGCCAGCGTCGCCTCCGCCGTCCTGATCTGCGTGGGCGGCGCACTCTACATAGCCGGTGCCGTGTTCTATGCGCTCAAGAAGCCGAATTTCAGCTACAACCACTTCGGCTTCCACGAACTCTTCCATGCCTTCACCGTGTTCGCCTTCGCCGCGCACTTCATTGCAATAGCCATTGCGGTCCTCAGCAGGAGTGCTTAAGGCCGGCCCGCAGCGATGAGGTCCGGGAGTTCGTTCATGTGCCCGAACACCGTTGTGCCCGGGCCCGCGAGCCTGTCCGCCGGCGTCACTCCCCCGCCATAGGCGAAGACGTGCATGCCGGCCGCGCGGGCCGCCTGAACACCGAAGACACTGTCCTCCACCACTGCGCAGCCGGCCGGTTTGATACCCAGGCTCCCGGCAGCGTGGAGGAACAGGTCGGGCGCAGGCTTGCCGCGGGCAACCTCCGACGCACTGAAGATCCGCCCCTCAAACCGCGGCAGCAGGCCCGTTTGCCCGAGGGTCCGCTGCATCTTGGCATGGGTGCCGCTGGACGCCACGCAGTGCGGGAGCTGCAGCCCCGCCAAGGCCTCCCCGATGCCGTCAACCGCCACCAGGTCCCGCTCGAAGGCCGTGCGGTACCAATGCTGGTACTTCTCTTCCCAGTCCGCATCCAGCCTGATGCCAAGGTGCCGCTCAATCTCGGCAACGAAGTGCTCCTCGGACTTACCCACGAAGCTTTCCACGATCTCCTCAAGGCCAAGCTCCCAGCCAAGGTCCGCGAGGACCCGCTGGTCAACCCTGATGGCAATGGACTCGGAATCGACCAGGACGCCGTCACAGTCAAAGATGGCCAGCTCAAAGGCGTGCGGGGCCCGGAGGGCCCCCGACACAGGGTGCGGCACGGAAGTCATCCGGCCATCGTAGCCAGTCGCTCCAGCAGTTCAGCCACGGAACCCACCGGCCGCTCGCACACCATCCCGCGGCACAGATAAACCTGTGGCGAGCCGTCAGCCGCCGCCGTCCTGCCTTCCAGCAGCGGCACGGCCGCGGCACCCGCGCCAACACCGGCGGACATACCGGCGGACATACCGGCGTCGGACGCCACCGCGATGACCAGTCCCGGGCTGGCCGACAGGAGCAGCGCGTGGTGGAGTTCCGCCCGTGCCGGACCGTCAGGCCCGACGACGGCGGCCTCCACGGGGCCTGCCAGCGCAGCCTGCGCCGTGGCCAGGAGCCAGCCTGCCGCCCGGGGCGCACGCGTAGCCAGCGGCGGCAGCAGCGAGAGAACGTTGCCGGCCATGATCCGGTGGTCGGCGGAACCGGACAGCGCCGCATAGCCCAGCAGGGCGCCGGCGAACGCGGCCGCACCGCTGGGCGTGGCGTTGTCGAAAGGTTCCAGGCCGGCCCGCTGCCCCTGGGCGTTGAACACCTGGGATGACTCACCGGCGGTATCCACCAGGGTTCCGTCCGCTGCGAACCGCAGGCAGGCGGCCCGCAGGATGTCCTCCGCGAGCCGGTACCAGCGGTCACTGCCTGTTGCGCCGTAAAGGGCCAGGAGCCCGTCCGCGCAGAACGCGTAGTCTTCGAGCAGGCCGCCGATCCCCCTGGCCCGGCCGGCATGCGACACCCGCACCAGGGTGCCGGGTCCCGCGCCGTGTTCCCCGGCGCCTCGTTGCCCTGCGAGTTGTTCTCTCGTGCCTGCCTGCCAGTGGACCCGCTCCAGGTAGGCCGCCGCACGCCCCGCCGCGGCGACGAGGTCCGGCCGGTCCAGGACGGCCCCTGCCTCCGCCAGCGCGGCGATCGCCAGCCCGTTCCAGCCGGCCACCACTTTGTCGTCCCTGGCGGGCTGCGGGCGCCGTGAGCGCGCAGCCCGCAGACGCGGCCGGACCCGGTCCCACAGGCGCCGCTCGGCGTCGTCGAGCAGGCGGCCCGGATGCAGCGGCGACGCCGCCTGCGTCACGGTGCCCGCCGCACGGACATTCATCAGCCGCGCCACAACAGGGCCGTCATCCGGTCCCAGGATGTCCAGCAGTTCTTCGGGCGTCCAGAGGTAGCTGGCGCCCTCGAGGTGCTTGCCGTCCACCACCGTGTCCGCATCCAAGGACGAGGCGAACGCCTCCGCCTGTCCTGCCATGTCCCCTGGGCCGGACAGCCCCAGCGACGCGATCATCCAGTCCGCGGTGCGTGATGCGACGTCCGCGGCCTCCCCTGCCGTATACACGGCATCGCCGCCGAGCCGGACCCAGTGGACATAGTCGCGCAACAGCTGGGCATTGTCGTAGAGCATCTTTTCAAAGTGCGGCACGGACCAGTCACGCGTCACCGAGTACCGGGCAAAGCCGCCGTCCAGCTGGTCGAACAGCGCCGACCGGGACATCGCTGCCAGCGTCCGGCCGGCCATCTCCCTGGCCGCCCCGGCAGTGTCCGACGCCACGGCGGCGTGCCGGATGAGGAATTCCAGCACGGGCGACGGCGGGAATTTCGGCGCGGTGCCGAATCCGCCGTCGTGCGGGTCTTCTGAACGGGCCAGGACGCGGACCGCGTCGGCGAGCAGTCCGGCATCCACAGGGTCAGGCGGGCCGGTCAGTTGAACGGCGGCGGCCAGCTGCGTTTCAGCCATCCCGCGGGCCAGGGTATCGGCGTTGTGTTCGACACCCTCGCGCCGTTCCAGCCATGCCTCGCGGACTGCTTCGAGAACCTGGCGGAAGGAAGGCCGGCCGGGCATGGGCCGGGGCGGAAAGTAGGTTCCGGCGTGGAAGGCGCGTCCATCGGGGGTCAGGAAGACGGACATGGGCCAGCCGCCTTCGCCGCTGATCGCCTGTGTTGCGGCCATGTAGACGGCGTCCACGTCCGGGCGCTCTTCCCTGTCCACCTTGATTGCAACGAAGTTGGCGTTCAGGAAGTCCGCCGTTGCCTGGTCCTCGAACGATTCATGGGCCATCACGTGGCACCAGTGGCAAGCGGCGTAGCCGATGGACAGGAACACGGGAACGTCCCGCTGCGCGGCGAAGTCGAAGGCTTCATCGCCGAAGGGCCGCCAATGGACCGGATTGTCCGCATGCTGCCTCAGGTAGGCGGACGGTTCACCGGCCAGGGCATTGGCTGCACCGGGCCAGGCTCCGCCTGTCCCGCCGTTGCCGGCTGCGCCGTTAGCGCTGTCCGCGGCCTTCATCACCGTCGTGCTCTGTCCGCAGATCGGCGCCGCCCTGCGGGCCGCTGTGGGTGCCCGGCTGGCTCGTGCCCGGAGCCTGCGTGCCTACATCTTGAGAGCCCGGACCGCCGTTGCCGGGCACCTCCATGTCCTGCGCTCCGGCAGCCAGTGCGGCCAGGCGCTCTTCCTCCACCTGGGCGCGGTAGCGGACCCGGCGGATGCGGCGCACCATGTCAACGATCAGCAGCGTGGTGGCCAGCACGAAGAACGCGGTCATGATGAAGCCCCACATGCCCGGAGTCACCTGGTCTTCGGAGAGGCCCGGGCGCAACGACGGCGTGGGGCTGGGTGCCGGGGTTGTCGCGAGGGCGATGAGCAAGTGATGCACGGTTAGACCTTCTGTGAAGCGTTTTGCGGGCCCCGATTTCTACAGGGCATGATTTCTACAAAGCATAGAACTGAGCCTGCCTCTATCTTAGCCCGGCGAAGAGATCCTTTTCCGGCAGTTCCGACGGCACCCGCGTCTGGATCAGGGAGTAGTCCTCCCAGGGCCAGGCCCGGCGCTGCATGTCCGGAGACACCGCGAAGAAGAATCCCAGCGGATCCACCTGGGTGCGGTGGGCGCGGAGCGCATCGTCCCGGGCTTCGAAATAGTCCCCGCAGTCCACCTGGGTGGTGGTGGCGTGCGTCGGAGGGGGCGGCGTGTGGCCCTCGGCATCAGCCTCGAGCCAGGCTGCCAGGCGCTCGGCGTAGGGCGATTGCAGGCCGGCCTCTTCGAGCGCAAAGTGCAGTGCGCGGAACCGCTCAGGGCTGAAGGCGCGGTCGTAGTACAGCTTGCTGGGTGCCCACGGCTCCCCGATACCCTGGTACTTTTCCGGATCGCCTGCGGCCTCGAAGGCCTCCACTGCCACGCGGTGGGCCATGATGTGGTCCGGATGCGGATAACCGCCGTTTTCGTCGTAGCTCAGGATGACCTGCGGCTTGAAATCACGCACCAGCCTCACCAGCGGAGCCGCAGCCACCTCCAGCGGCTGGAGGGCGAAGGAACCCGGCGGCAGCGGCGGGAGGGGATCGCCTTCGGGCAGTCCGGAGTCCACGAACCCGAGCCAGCGCTGGCGGATTCCCAGAACCCGGGCGGCGTTGTTCATTTCGAGGCGGCGCGCACCGGCCATGTCCCGCTTGGGATGCGGATCGTTTTCCATGGCGGGATTCTGGATGTCGCCCCGCGATCCGTCCGTGCAGGTGGCCACCATGACGTCAACCCCGGCCGCGGCGTACATGGCCATAGTGGCTGCGCCCTTGCTCGATTCGTCGTCAGGGTGAGCGTGGACGGCCAGCAGGCGGAGCGGTTGTGACTGGCTTGCGGACGCTGTCATCTGAAACGGCTCACTTTCTTCGAATGTTGGGGGTGCGGTACAGGGCTACGGGGACGCGGAAATATCCCGTTCGGATCCACACTAAACTGGAACGGTGACTTCCGAGGATCAGCCAGCCACTTCGGCGCCGGCAACTACCACCCTAGCCAATCGTTACGGGGGCCAAAAGCGTGCCCTCTCGCACAAGGCCAAGCGCAACATCGGAATCGCCGCACTCGCCGCCGGAATCGGCTTCATGGCGTGGATCTCCACCTCCTTGAACACCGAGACCGTGTCCTTCAAGGACATCGGCTACAGCACCACGGACGCCACCCAGGCGGAGATCGATTTCCAGGTCACCAAGGAGCCCGGCACTGGCGCCAAATGCGCGGTCAAGGCCCTCGATGAGAAGTTCGCGGTGGTCGGCTGGAAAGTGGTTGATATCGGCCCGAACCCTGCCGACGCCACGGCCGACGGCGGCCGCACCACCGCCCACCGGGCAGTGGTTCGCACGGAATCACTCTCGGTTTCCGGGGTCGTGGACAGCTGCTGGATCCCGGACGAGGACAAGTAACGGGCCGCATTTTCCCCTGCTTCCGGCAGCCGGCATGTGACCCACACCGCAGGCCTTCTTTGGTTTGTCCAGCGCATTGACTACAATGGACCAATACCTTCTACCCCGCTGAGCTGGTTACTGAGTTCCACAAGTGGCCACCGTGGCGGGGTCTTTACTTGTTTGACCACAAACTTGTTTGACCACGAAAAAGGAGTAGTCCGTGTCTACCACCAACAGCGCAACTGCAGCTTGGCTTACCCAGGAAGCTTTTGATCGCCTGAAGGCAGAGCTGGACCACCTCTCCGGCGCCGGCCGGGCGGAAATCGTCCAGAAGATCGAAGCTGCCCGCCAGGAAGGCGACCTCAAGGAAAACGGCGGATACCACGCCGCCAAAGAGGAACAGGGCAAGATCGAGGCCCGCATCCGCCAGCTGACTGTCCTGCTCCGCGACGCCCACGTGGGCGAGTCCCCGGCCGACGACGGTATCGTCGAGCCCGGAATGATCGTCGTCGCCCGGATCGCCGGCGACGAGGAGACCTTCCTCCTCGGTTCCCGCGAGATTGCGGGTGACTCGGACCTTGACGTCTTCAGCGAAAAGTCCCCCCTCGGCGCTGCAATCGTGGGCCACAAGGAGGGCGACAAGCTCAGCTACACCGCCCCGAACGGCAAGGACATCACGGTGGAGATCCTCTCCGCCAAGCCGTACGCAGGCTAGGAGCACAGCTCCTCAACCACGGCAAAGCCTTAACGCACGACGCCGGCCCTCCCCTCCGCGGGGACGGCCGGCGTCGTGCGTTGTGCCGTGGTTAGTTCAGCCCCGCTGAAGCCGCGGCCTCAGCAGCACCGCGGCGGCGACGCCGCCCAGCGCACCGCCCAGGTGCGCCTGCCAGGAAACAAATCCCGCCACGCCCGGAAGAATACCGAACAGGATGCCGCCGTAGCTGAGGAACAGGACCATTGACAGCGCTATCTGCCACCAGCTGCGGTTGAAGAACCCGCGGACCAGTAGGAAGGCAAAGAGTCCGAAGACCAGGCCGGAAGCGCCCACCGTGATTCCCCAGCCGCCGATCAGCCAAACCAGCACGCCCGAGCCGATCCAGCTGAAGGCCACTGCGGTGACGAAGACCCTGAGCCCGGACATGAAAACGAGGAAGCCGAAGATGATCAGCGGCAACGCGTTGGACACCACATGGCCGAGGTTGGCATGAAACAGCGGGAACGAGAGGATGTCCAGCAGTCCGTCGGCGCTGCGCGGGCGGAGGCCGAATGTCCAGTTCAGTGCATGGAACGTGGCGGCATTGATGAACTCGATCGCAAACAGGAGGACGACGAACAGCCCCGTGACGAGGAGCCCGCCCTGCGCGCGGGCGGCAGGCGTATGCCTTGTCCGCGGCCGGCCCCCCTGGGCATCCAGCACCATGGCCCCTAGTGCACCACGATCGGCTGGAAACCCTCGGCACGGAGCGCGCCGAGGACCTGCTCGCAGTGCTCGTGGCCCTTGGTCTCGAGGTTGACAGTGATGGAGACGTCGCCCATGCTGATGGAGCCGCCCACCCGGGTGTGGTCCAGGCCTGTGACGTTGGCATCGTTCTCTGCGATGATCCGGGCGATCGTGGCCAGCGAACCGGGCCGGTCGTCCAGCATCATGCGGACCGTCATGTAACGGCCGGCGGCGGAAAGACCGCGCTGGATCACCTTGAGCATCAGCATCGGGTCAATGTTGCCGCCGGAGAGGATCACGGCCGTGGTGCCGGGATTTTCGATCTTGCCGTCCATCAGGGCGGCGACACCTACGGCACCCGCCGGCTCCACCACCATCTTGGCGCGTTCCAGCAGGAAGATCAGCGCACGGGCGAGCGAGTCCTCGCTGACCGTCACGACGTCGTCCACCAGTTCGCGGATGATGCTGAACGGCAGTTGGCCGGGGCGGCCCACGGCGATGCCGTCGGCCATGGTGGAGACCTTCTTCAACGGCACCAGGGCATCCGCAGCGAGCGACGGCGGGTAGGCAGCGGCGTTTTCGGCCTGGACGCCGATGATCCGGATGTCCCGGCCCAGCTCCCTGGCCCTCGCCTTCACTGCCACCGCCACGCCGGCCAGCAGGCCTCCGCCGCCGACTCCCATCAGGATGGTGTCCACGTTGGGGATCTGTTCCAGGATTTCCAGCCCCACCGTGCCCTGTCCGGCCACGACGTCCACGTTGTCGAACGGGTGGACAAAAACGGCGCCGGTCTCATCAGCGTAGCGCTGGGCTTCGGCAAGGGCTTCGTCCACGTTGTGCCCGTGCAGGACCACTTCGGCGCCGTGGCTGCGTGTGGCGGCCAGCTTCGGCAGGGCCACGCCCAGCGGCATGTAGATGCGGGCCTTGATGCCCAGGCTCTTGGCTGCGACGGCGACGCCCTGGGCGTGGTTTCCGGCTGACGCTGCCACCACGCCGCGCTTTTTCTCCTCGGCGGAAAGCTTTGCCATGCGGACGTAGGCGCCGCGTACCTTGAATGAGCCGGCCCGCTGCAGGTTTTCGCACTTGAAGTAGACGTCGCCGCCCACCATGCTGCCCAATGCCCGGGAGGATTCCACCGGGGTCCGCGTAATAATCCCTTCAAGCAGCTTCTGCGCCTCCAGGACATTGTCCAACGTGACGGGCAGGCTATTGAGGGTTTTCACGAACTAGTCTCCTTTGGGAAATTCGGCTGGGGCGTCCGGGCCGGCATGTCCGGCGGGAGTTCCCGTTGACTGTGCGGCGCCCTTGCCGCGGCCCGGAGTCGCACCGGGAAGGTAGACATCCTTGAAGGTGTTGTCTTGGCTGGCTCCGAAATCCCCGGTTGCACCCGGGGTTGCCGCCGCCAGCACTCCTTCATGTTCCCACGTTCTGGCAGCAATATATCGAATCGCCGAGTTTGCTACGGCAAGGATGGGCACCGAGAAGAGTGCGCCGGGGATGCCGGCCAGGTAGGAACCGGCCGCCACGGACAAAATAACGGCCACCGGGTGCAGGGCCACCGCCTTGCCCATAACGAGGGGCTGCAGGATGTGGCTTTCCAGTTGCTGGACCAGTAGAACGATCCCCAGCATGATGAGCGCGTTGACCCAGCCGTTGGCCACGAGGGCCAGAAGCACAGCCACAGCGCCGGTGACCAGGGCGCCGACAATGGGGATGAAGGAGCCGATGAACACCAGCACACCCAAGGGCAGCGCCAGTGGAACCCCGATGATGGCGGCGCCCACGCCGATTCCCACGGCGTCCACAAAGGCCACGAACATCTGGATGCGGGCGTAGCTGACCATGGAAGCCCAGCCCTTGCGTCCGGCACCGAACGTGGCAGCGCGTGCGTTCCTGGGCAGGAGCCGGACCAGGAACGCCCAGATCCGGTCGCCTTCGAGGAGGAAGAAGATCAGCACAAACAACGCGAGGATGAGTCCTGCGGCGAAATGCCCCGCGGTGCTTCCGAAGGAGAGGGCGCCGCTCAGGATGCTGCTGCTGTTGTTCTGCAGCGCATCCGTAGCTTCCTTCAGGTACTGGTCGATCTGGGCCGCTGTGAGGTGGAGCGGGCCTTCCGCCAGCCAGCCCTGGATCTTCTGGATTCCGGCCAGCGCCTCGCTCCAGAGTTCACTAAAGCCCGCAACCAGCTGCCGGCCCACGAGCGCCAGGGAGCCGCCGATGAGGCCGATGAAACCCAGCACGGTGATGGCCACCGCGCCGCCGTTGGACACGCGCCGGGCCCTGAGCCAGCGTGTAATGGGGCTCAGCAGACCCGCCAGCAAGGCTGCCACCATGACGGGGATGATCAGGAAGCTGATCTTGCTCAGCAGCCAGACAAGCGCGGCAATGACCAGCAGGATCAGCCCGAGCCGCCAAGCCCACGAGGCAGCAATCCGCACGCCGTAGGGAATGTCCTGGTCCAGTTCGCGGTCAGTCACCACCCGCAACGGGGCCGCAGGGGCAGCCGTCCCGTGCAGTGAATCCGGCAGGGACCCGGGCACGGAATTGGGCAGGGCCCCGGCCGTGTGGGGCAGGGCAGCACCGTTGCGGGCATCCGGGCTCTGGTTTGGTGCGGCGTCCTCAGCTGGCGTCATAGCCTAATACTTCCCCAGCGGCGCCCCGATGGGAAACCGCTGCAGACTACAGCGAAGCGCTGATACCCCATGTGATGGTGAACGACTCCCCTGCCGGCAGCCAGCGCAGGCCGTCACCGCTGTTGAACGCATTGGCCGGGCCGGTCATGGGTTCGATGGCAACGGCTTTTGCCCTGCCGGGGTACTGATCCGTGACGAAGACGTGGACGTAGGCGCAGCTTTCGTCCTGCCAAAGGCTCACGCTGCGGCCGTCCGACGCCTGCAGCGTCTGGCGGGCCGCGCCGCCGTCGAACGCCAGGTCCGTAAACGCGACGTCGATATCCAGTTCCGCCACGGTCCGGCCCGTCCGTAGATCCGTCCCGCCGCTGACCGGCTCCGAACTGCGGGGTATGAGCCGGTCATCGGCCACCAGCCGGCGGGCGGCGCCCACGGTAAGGACCAGATCCGAGGCGGGCACGTCGCCCAGCCTGAGGTAGGGATGGGACCCGAGGACGAAGGGGGCGGACGCCTCTGAATCGTTGAGCAGTGTCTGGCGGACCACGAGCCCGAGATCCTCGGCCAGAACGTACTGGACGCGGTGCCGCAAAAGGAAGGGGTATCCGTGCTGCGGGAAGATTGGCGCCTCCAGGGTCACCGAAAATTCGGATTCGTCCACCAGCTCGTAGGAAGCGTTCCGCAGCAGGCCGTGGCTGGCGTTGTTTCGCGAAACTTCGGTGATGTCCAGCTGCTGCTTCTTGCCGTCCAGGTGCCAGACTCCGTCTTCAACCCGGTTCGCCCAGGGCGCCAGCGTGATTCCGGTGGCACCGGGGGGAATGTCACCGTCTCCGTATGTTTCCGTCAGTTGGACCCCGCCCCGGGAATAGAGCCGAAGTCCCGCGGCCAACTCCGTGACCACGGCCAGGGCATCACCGCGGCGGAGTTCGTACTGCCGGCCGGAGGCGTAGCGGCGGGGCGCGCTTGCGGTTTCGCCAGCGCCAGTGGTGCCGCTTGCGGAGTCGGCTGCGGTTTCGCCTGTGCCGGCGATATCGCCTCGGCCGGAATGAGGTGCGCTCGGAGTCATGGGCACAACCGTACCTGTTCGGGTCCGCCGCCTCCTCCGGACAGGACCGGGCAACGGGGTGTTGTTATCTTTTGTTCGAAACTATTTCTTTTTGATCGTTTTGTGGGAGAATTGAAATGCCTGCTGCCGCGCCTGTCGAGGGCGGGGCTCCGATGGCGGCCGCTCGTAAAGGACAAGACGCATGACACACATCACCAGCACCAACCTTGCCGATGGCCGGGAGCTGCTTTACTTCGATGACGCTCCGGCAGATCACGCTCCGGCAGATCACGCTCCGGCAGATCACGCTCCGGCAGCAGGGACCACGCGCCGGCCCGAGGACACCCCCGATCTCCGAGAACTGCCGGCAAGGAGCGAACCGGGCGAGGTGAGGTTCGATGCCCTCACAGGCGAATGGGTGGCCGTGGCTGCGCACCGACAGAGCCGCACCCACCTGCCTCCGGCGGACCAGTGCCCCATCTGCCCGACGACCCCCGCAAACCCTTCCGAGATCCCGGCACCCGACTATGACGTCGTCGTGTTCGAGAACCGTTTCCCGTCGCTCGGACCGGCGCTCGGTCCGGTTCCCGATAATGCCGGCTGGGGAACAACGGGCACGGCCTATGGCCGGTGCGAAGTGGTGTCCTTCACCCCCGAGCACACCGGCTCGTTCAGCGGGCTGAGCGAAACCCGGGCCCGCACCGTCGTCGAGGCCTGGGCGCACCGCACAGGCGCCCTCAACGCGCTGCCCGGCATCCGGCAGGTCTTCCCGTTCGAAAACCGCGGGGCGGACATCGGCGTCACGCTCCACCACCCGCACGGCCAGATTTACGCGTACCCGTACGTGACGCCCCGCGCGGCAGTGATGGGGGCCGCCGCCCGGAAATTCTACGACGACGGCGACGGCCGTCAGACGCTGACCGGCTCCTTGCTGCGGTCGGAACGCGAAGACGGCAGCCGCATGGTCCTTGAAGGCGAAAACTTCAGCGCCTACGTGCCGTTCGCGGCCCGCTGGCCACTGGAAGTGCACCTGGTCCCGCACCGCCAGGTGCCGGACCTGGCGGCGCTCACCGGCGCAGAGAAGGACGAACTCGCGCACGTGTACCTTGACCTGCTCAAAAGGCTCGACGCCCTCTATCCGACGCCCACCCCCTACATTTCGGCCTGGCACCAGGCCCCGCTCGATGATCTGCTGCGGCCCGCCGGCTACCTCCACCTCCAGCTGACTTCCCCCCGCAGGGCGGAGGATAAGCTCAAGTACCTGGCCGGTTCCGAAGCGGCCATGGGTGCTTTCATCAACGACACCACCCCGGAACTCGTGGCGGAGCGGCTGCGCGCAGTCACGGTTCCCGCATCATCCCTCAAGCCCATCCCGGAAGGCGCACACGCATGATCGCCCCACTCAGCAACGGCGACCTGAGCAGCAGTGACCTTGAGGCACGGTTCCGGGACGCCTTCGGTTCCGCCCCGGACGGCGTCTGGCAGGCACCCGGCCGCGTGAACCTGATCGGCGAGCACACCGACTACAACGACGGCTTCGTGCTCCCGTTCGCCATCGACAGGACGGCCCGCGTGGCTGTCCGGGTCCGCCAGGACTCGACCCTCCGGCTGCTGTCCACATATGGCGACCAGGGACTGACGACGGCGGACACCTCCTCCCTATCCGGTCCACAGGCCAAGGGCTGGACCAAATACCCTCTCGGCGTCATCTGGGCCCTGCAGGAGCGGGGCATTGCGGTGCCAGGCCTTGACCTGCTGCTGGACTCCAACGTGCCACTCGGTGCGGGGCTCTCCTCGTCCCATGCCATCGAGTGCGCCGTCATCTCCGCCCTGAACGAGCTGACCGGCGCGGGCCTGGAAGCGGAGGAGATGGTCCTGGCCACCCAGCGCGCCGAGAACGACTTCGTGGGCGCTCCCACCGGTATCATGGACCAGTCAGCCTCCCTGCGTGGCGCCAAGGGCCACGCCGTCTTCCTCGACTGCCGGGACCAGAGCGTCCGTCTCGTCCCCTTCGAAACAGAGCCGGCGGGCCTGGTCCTGCTGGTGATCGACACTAAAGTTTCCCACTCACACGCCGACGGCGGCTATGCATCCCGCCGCGCCTCATGCGAGCTCGGTGCCGAAGTACTCGGCGTCAAGGCGCTCCGCGACGTAGGCGTGGAGGACCTGGACGAAGCCAGCGGCCTCCTGGACGAGGTCACGTTCCGCCGGGTCCGCCACGTTGTCACCGAGAACGACCGCGTCCTGCAGACCGTGGAACGCCTCGGCTCCGCCGGACCGGGCGCCATCGGCCCCCTCCTCGATGCCAGCCACCGTTCCATGCGTGACGACTTCGAGATTTCGTGCCCCGAACTGGACCTGGCCGTCGACACCTCCCGGGCCAGCGGAGCCATCGGCGCGCGCATGACAGGCGGCGGTTTTGGCGGCGCTGCGATCGCACTGACGCCGGTAACCGCCGAGCAGCAGGTTCGCACCGCCGTCGAGCAGGCTTTCTCCCGCGCCGGCTACCGGAAGCCGGACATCTTCACCGTTACCCCTGCGGCCGGGGCGATGCGGCTGGCATAGCTCGGGCGTAGGCTGGGCGCATGCCAGAAGCTGTCATTGTTTCCACTGCCAGAAGCCCGATCGGACGCGCCTTCAAGGGGTCCTTGAGGGACGAACGGCCGGACGACCTTGCCACCGCGATGGTCACGGCCGCCCTCGGGAAGATCCCCTCCTTCGATCCCCGCGGAGAACACGGCCCGGGCCTGGACGACCTCTACCTGGGGTGCGCCGAACCGAGCGGCGAAGCCGGTTCCAACATGGCCAGGGTGGTCACCATCCTGGCCGGACTGGACAACGTACCCGGCGCCACCATCAACAGGTTCTGCGCCTCCAGCCTCCAGACCATCCGCATGGCGTTCCACGCCATCAAGGCAGGCGAAGGGGACGCGTTCGTGGCTGCCGGCGTCGAGTCCGTGTCGCGGTACCCCAAGTGGACCGGTGCCGGGGAAACCGATGCAGGCACCCACAATCCGCTGTTCGACGCGGCCGGGCGGCGGACCGAGGCCCGGGCCGCGTCCAACACACCCTGGACGGACCCCCGGCTGGGCGGGCGGATGCCGGACATCTACATCGCCATGGGCCAGACCGCGGAAAACGTGGCCACCACCTACGGGATAAGCCGGGCCGACCAGGACGAGTGGGCTGTCCTCAGCCAGAACCGTGCTGAAGCAGCCACGGCCTCGGGATTCTTTGCCCGGGACATCACGCCCTACACGCGCCGGGACGGCACCGTGGTGGACCGGGACGACTCTCCGCGTGCCGGTGTCACCCTGGAAGGAGTGGCTGCGCTCCAGCCCGTCTTCCGCAGCGAGGGGACGGTGACGGCCGGCAACGCATGCCCGCTGAACGACGGCGCCGCCGCAGTGGTGGTGATGAGTGAAGACCGTGCCCGTGAACTCGGGCTGGAGCCGCTGGCGCGGATTGTATCCACGGGTGTCAGCGCGCTCTCCCCCGAACTGATGGGCATGGGCCCGGTCGAGGCGACCCGCCGGGCGTTGGCACGGGCCGGCCTGGCCATAGGAGACATCGACCTCGTGGAGCTCAACGAGGCGTTCGCCGTGCAGGTGGTGGCCAGTGCCCGCGAACTCGGCATCGACCCCGCAAGGCTCAACGTCCACGGCGGGGCGATCGCCCTGGGGCATCCGTTCGGCATGACCGGGGCGCGGATGACCACCACGCTGCTGAACGGACTGAGGGAGCTCGACGGGTCCCTGGGGCTCGCGACCCTGTGCGTCGGCGGCGGCCAGGGCATGGCAGTGGTTTACGAGCGGCTCAGCTGACGAGCCGCCCGGCTTAACAGAACGGGCCCCGCCGTGTGGCGGGGCCCGTTCTCAGCCGGGGCGCGGCGTTGGAGCACGACGGCGGGCGCCGGCTTGGGTGCTAGTCGTCGCCGCGGAGGATTGCCAGGAGGCGGATGATCTCCACGTACAGCCAGACCAGGGTGACGGTGAGGCCGAACGCGGCGGTCCAGGAGAACCGCTCCGGAGCTCCGTTACGGACGCCTTCCTCGATGCTGGTGAAGTCCATGATCAGGGAGAAGGCAGCGAGGCCGATGGCCAGCAGGCCGATGAAGACTCCGAGCGGGATGCCGAAGATCTCGACGCTGCGCAGGCCGAACATTTCGTTCTGCAGACCCGTCAACATCATCACCATGTTGACCAGCGAGAAGACCGCGTAGCCGATAATCGCGATCATGAAGAACCGCATGGCCTTGGGTGTGGCACGGACCTTGCCGCTCTTGAAGAGCAGCAGGGTGACACCGAAGACGGACAGCGTGCCGATCACGGCCTGCAGGCCAACACCCGGGTAAAGGCCGTCGAGGACGCGCGTCAGGCCGCCCAGGAAGAGTCCTTCCAACCCCGCGTAGGCAAGAATCAGGGCCGGCGACGGCTGCTTCTTGAACGTGTTGACGAGGGCCAGCACGAAGCCGCCCAGCGCGCCGACGATCATCAGCAGGGACGCCAGCGGCATGCTCACGAAGAGCGTGACGGCAGCACCGGCCATCAGCACGCCGAGGCAGGCCGCGGTCTTGATGATGACGTCGTCAAAGGTCATCCGCCCGGTTTCGGCCGGGCCGGCTGCCGGCTGGTTGTACATCTGCTGCAGCTGGTCATGGGTCATGTTCTGCTGCTGGGCCATCCAGCCGCCCTGTGCGTCCATGACCTGGCCGGGGGCGCGACCCGGAGCCTGGCCGTACGGGTTCTGCCCGTACTGCGGCTGGCCG
This sequence comes from Arthrobacter oryzae, assembly GCF_037911235.1. GTDB lineage: Bacteria > Actinomycetota > Actinomycetes > Actinomycetales > Micrococcaceae > Arthrobacter > Arthrobacter oryzae_E. Next base: position 6,825 of record NZ_JBBLYW010000055.1, on the reverse strand, counting down.
TAGGGGTTCTGGCCGTACTGAGCCTGCGGAACAGGCGGTGCCTGGGTGGCTCCACGGAAATTCTTTCCGTTGAAGATCGGGTTTCCGCCAAGTGCCATTGCGGGTGTCCTCCAAATAAAGGGGGTGGGTGGTGATCCTTATAGTTCAAGGTACCAATTTCCACGTACGGGCGGCAGGGATAGTTCCCTTCCGCAGCCAGCCGAAACCCAACCGTGACATGGCCGACGTCCGGCGTGACGGATGCCACAGCCGCCGGTCCCGCCGCGACTGTTTAGGAATACGTTGAATCAACAAAAGTTTTCTTTAGGAGAACTGCATTAATCCTGAGGCTGAGCTTCACGGTCGTTATCCGATCGCTATCTTAGGCGTGCCTGCACGAGGCTTCTTTGGCCCCGGCTGGCTGTAACATAAGCCCAAGCGGGGTGACTGACATCACAAAGTATTCGGCTAATTGCCGCGTACCTGGCGCCACGACAACGTCCCCCGCACCGTTCGCAGTGGTTGTAAAGGCGCAACCCAGTCCACCCCCATGTGGAGGTTTTCATTTTGAGAAACACACTGAGAGGCCTGTCGCACAGACGACGCGGCAGATTGCTTAAGGCGTTGGGGGCTGTCTTTGCCGCCGTCGTGGCAATTCTCCTCGTCGTTGCCCCGGCATCGCAGGCCACTACCCCCTCACCGACACCATCCCCGTCGAACCAGCAGTTCCAGAACAGCATCAGCGGCTTCCTTCGTGACGATGCACGTGCACCAATCGCTGACGTTACGATCACCGCCAAAAGCGGCGATTTCACCGGGACCGCAAAATCAGGCGCCAACGGCTCATGGACCATCGGAGTCCCGGTCCAGGGCACCTATGAAGTGGAGCTGGACGAGTCCACCCTCCCCGAAGGCATCAAGCTCGCCGACGGTCAGGAAAATCCGCGCACCGTCACCTTTAGCCAGACGTCCAACCTCTCAGTGATCTTCGCCTTCGGCAAAGGCATTGTGGTCCAGCAACAGGACTTCGGCCAGAACCTGCTCAACAGGCTCGTGGCCGGCCTGAGCTTCGGCCTGCTGCTGGCCCTGGCCTCGGTCGGACTGTCCCTGATCTTTGGAACCACGGGCCTCACCAACTTTGCCCACGGCGAAATGGTCACGTTCGGCGCGGTGCTGGTCTTCGCCTTCAATGCCATGAGCCTTCCGTTCTGGCTGGCTGTGGTCCTTGCCCTGCTGGGCGGCGGCCTCTTCGGTTACGTCCAGGATGCCGGCCTGTGGAAGCCGTTGCGCCGCCGCGGCACGGGCCTGGTCCCCATGATGATTGTCAGTATCGGCCTCGCCCTGGCTGTCCGCTATGTCATCCAGTTCTACTTCGGCGGATCCACCCAGCAGCTGCCGTACGCCCAGAGCTCCGAAATCCAGATCGGGCCGGTGTCTATCTCGCCCAATAACCTGTGGTCGCTCGTCATCAGTGCCATCGTGATCGCACTGATCGGCATCATCCTTCTGAAGACCCGTTTGGGCAAGGCGACCCGTGCAGTGGCCGACAACCCCGCCCTCGCGGCCGCCTCCGGCATCGACGTCGACAATGTCATCCGCATTGTCTGGGTGGCGGGCGGCATGCTCGCCTCCCTCGGCGGCATCCTTTGGGCCTACTACCGGCCCGGAGTCACGTTCGACATGGGTTCACAGATCCTGCTGCTCATCTTCGCGGGTGTGACCCTGGGCGGCCTGGGCACGGTATTCGGTGCCCTGATCGGATCCATCATCGTCGGCGTCTTCGTGGAGCTGACCACCGTGTTCGGCCTCGCCGCCGACCTCAAATATGTGGGAGCACTGTTCATCATGATTGTTGTCCTCTTGTTCCGGCCGCAGGGCATCCTGGGCCGTCGCGAGCGCGTGGGTTAGGAGACAGCCATGGACTTGGGATTCATTTTTTCCAGCGCTGCCGGTGAACTGTTCAGCCCGACGACGGCGGCGTACGCGCTGGCCGCGCTCGGCCTCGCCGTTCACTTCGGCTACTCCGGCCTGCTGAACTTCGGGCAGGCGGGCTTCATGGCCGTGGGCGCCTACGGCTTCGCCATTTCCACGCTGACCTTCGGCGTGCCGTTCTTTGTCGGCCTCCTCATCGCTGTCATCTGCTCGGCGATCTTCGCGCTGCTGCTGGGTATTCCCACCCTGCGCCTGCGCGCCGACTACCTGGCCATCGTGACGATCGCTGCGGCGGAAATCGTCCGCTACATCGTCACCACCAACCAGCTGACGTCCGTGACGGGCTCGGCCAACGGCCTGGCCGCCTTCGAAGGCGGGTTCTACTCCATGAACCCGTTCCCCGAGGGGTCATATCTCGGCATGAACAACAGGGACTTCTTCATCCGTGTTGTGGGCTGGGGACTCGTCATCATCTGCTGCACCCTCGTGTGGCTCCTGATGCGCAGCCCGTGGGGACGCGTCCTCAAAGGCATCCGCGAGGACGAGAACGCCGTCCGCTCGCTGGGCAAGAACGTTTACGCCTACAAGATGCAGGCACTGGTCATCGGCGGCGTCCTCGGCGCCCTGGCCGGGATGATCTTCACGCTTCCCCGCGGTGCAGTCCAGCCGGCCAACTACGGCACCGAGCTGACGTTCTTCCTGTACACGTGCCTGCTCCTGGGCGGTCTCGGGACGGTACTCGGCCCGGTCGTGGGCGCCATGATCTTCTGGGTGGTGCTTTCGCTCACCCAGGGCATTCTCTACGGTTTGATCGAATCCGGGGCCGTGACATGGCTGAACACGGTCCAGGCAGGGCAGCTGCGCTACATCCTCGTGGGTGTGGCCCTGATGCTGCTCATGATCTTCCGGCCCCAGGGCGTCTTCGGTAACAAGAAGGAGTTGGCGTTCGCATGAGTGAACAACGCAATGTGCCGACATCAAAAGGCACCCAGAATACCGAAAATATCGACTACATGACGGACACCCGGCCGATCGCAGCCGGCGAAACAGCTCCCGGCTGCAAGAAGCGGGACCCGATCGTCGTCGCCGAAAACGTAACCCGCAGCTTCGGCGGCATCAACGCCGTCGACGTCGCGTACCTGGAGATCCCCCGGCACAAGATCACAGCGCTGATCGGACCCAACGGTGCCGGCAAGACCACCCTGTTCAACCTGCTGACCGGCTTCGACACCCCGAACTCCGGCAAGTGGCAGTTTGAAGGCAACAGCCTCGCCGGCGTCTCCCCCTACAAGGTGGCACGGATGGGCATGGTCCGCACGTTCCAGCTGACCAAGGTGATGGGCAAACTGACCGTCATGGAAAACATGCGGCTGGGCGGGTCGGAGCAGCCCGGCGAGCGGCTCTCCAAGGCGCTGTTCAAGGGCATGTGGGGCGGCCGTGAAAAGGAGATTACGGCCCAGGCAAACATCCTCCTGGAGAAGTTCAAACTGGACGCGAAGAAGGACGACTACGCGGCGTCGCTGTCCGGCGGCCAGCGCAAGCTCCTTGAGATGGCGCGGTCGCTGATGGTCAGGCCCAAGCTCGTGATGCTGGATGAACCCATGGCCGGCGTCAACCCGGCACTGACACAGTCCCTCCTGGACCACATCAAGAACCTCAAGGCGGAGGGCATGACTGTGCTCTTCGTGGAGCACGACATGAACATGGTCCGCCACATCGCCGACTGGGTTGTGGTGATGGCCGAAGGCAAGATCGTCGCCGAAGGCCCGCCGGTCGAAGTCATGAAGAACCCCGCCGTGATTGACGCCTACCTGGGCGCCCACCACGACGTGGATCTGGGCGACGCTGAAGGCATCAAGGAACTGGCTGCCGAACTCGTGGCCGACGAGGAGTCCATCGTGGGCACCGAGAACGCCGGCATCATCGCCGTCGACGTCGTTGACTCCGGGTCTGCTGCTGGCGCAAACGCGCCTGAAACCAGGAAGAAGGACACAGAATGAGCGCCACCAGCGCGGCTGCGGCCGCCACCCCAGCCGCTTCCGATCAATCAGTGGTCAAGGTCACCGACCTGGTGGCCGGCTACATCCCCGGCGTCAACATCCTCAACGGCTGCAGCATCGAAGCCCGCAAGGGCGAACTGATCGGTATCATCGGCCCCAACGGCGCCGGCAAGTCCACGCTGTTGAAGGCGATGTTCGGCCTGGTGAAAGTGCATTCGGGCTCCGTGGTGGTCCGAGGGCAGGACATCACCGGCCTCAAGGCCAACAAGCTGGTGTCCAAGGGCGTGGGCTTCGTCCCGCAGAACAACAACGTGTTCTCCACGCTGACCATTGAGGAGAACATGCAGATGGGCATGTTCCAGCGGCCCAAGGATTTCGCCAAACGGTTTGACTTCGTCACGAGCCTCTTCCCTGAGCTCGGCAAGCGCCGCGCCCAGCGGGCCGGTTCACTGTCCGGCGGGGAACGCCAGATGGTGGCGATGGGACGTGCCCTGATGATGGAGCCCGCCGTCCTGCTGCTCGATGAGCCGTCGGCAGGCCTCTCTCCCGTCAAACAGGATGAGACCTTCCTGCGGGTCCACGAGATCAACCGGGCCGGCGTCTCAGTGATCATGGTGGAGCAGAACGCCCGCCGTTGCCTGCAAATCTGCGACCGCGCCTACGTGCTCGACCAGGGCAAGGATGCGTACACAGGCACCGGCCGCGAGCTGATGAAGGACCCCAAGGTGATCCAGCTGTACCTCGGCACGCTGGCGGACGACGTCTAAGCGCCGCTACGAGCTGCAGAGGGGCCGTCACCGTCCGGTGGCGGCCCTTCTGCATGGTGGGGGTCCCGTCCCTCCGGGCTCCTCCGCAGGGCCTTGCTCGGCGCCTGCGCGGCAACAGAAAGCCCCCGTCCGGCGGACGGGGGCTTTCGTGCTATCCAGGTGAAGCGGCTTTACAGCTTGCCGAATTCTTCCTTGGACGGCTTGTAGGTGTTGTCATCCTGGTACTCGTAGATGCCGATGTAGGCTTCCGTCGGGTCGCCTGCCTCCGAGAAGGACACCGGACCGGACTGGCCGTCGTAGTCGATGTCCTTGCCGTTGCGGAGCAGCGTCACGCAGGACGGGAAGTCCGTGCACTTCTCGCCGGCTTCGGATACTGCCTTCAGCTGCTTGGCGACGTCCGTGCCCTTGGTGCTCTTCGCGGCCTCGGCTGCCAGTGCAACCAGGTTGACTGCATCGTAGGACTCGCCAGCGTAGCTGTAGTCCTTCAGGGCCGGGTCAATGGCCAGCAGCTTCTTCTTGAAGTCGTCCTTGGCGAACGTGCCCGGGATGGTGCCCTGGGCGCCCTTCAGCGTGCCCGCCTGGAAGTCCTTGCTGTAGTCCGACGTGTTGCCGTCCACCAGGAACATCTGGGTTGCCTTGATGCCCTTGCCGGTCATCAGCGGGACGATGCTCTTGGCCTGGTCAAAGGTGATCAGGGCAATGGCGTCAGGCTTGGCCGCGATGACCTTGTCCACCTGGCTGCTGAACTGCGAGTCGCCTTCGTTGAAGAGCTCCTCGGCAACCACCTTGCCACCGGCGGCCTCGAACGCAGACTTGACGTTCTTTGCCAGGCCCGTGCCATAAGCGTCATTCAGGACGATCATGCCGACGGTCTGGGCGCCGCAGGTAGCCATGTAGTTTCCGAGGACCTTGCCCTGCAGCACATCCGAAGGAGCCGTACGCCAGTACAGGCCCTTGTCATCCCAAGTAGTGAAGTCAGGAGACGTGTTCGCAGGCGAGAACTGGATGACGCCGGCGCCGGTGATCTGGTTGATGACTGTTTTGGAAACGCCGGAGGAAGCAGCGCCGATGATGGCGCTAACGCCGCTGCCAAGCAGTGCGGTGGTGGACTGGGTGGCGATGTCCGTCTTGGTGTCACCGGAGTCACGATGGATCACCTCAACGGGCTTGCCGAGTACGCCGCCTGCGTCATTGACTTCCTTGATGCCAAGGTTGACACCGGCAATTTCGGGCGGGCCGAGGAACGCCAGCGACCCCGTTGTCGGCAGGAGCGATCCAATCTTGAGCGGCGTGTCGGTTGTGGTGGTCGAGGCCGGAACCGTACCGCCTGCGCCCGCTCCGGTGGTAGCACTGCCCGTGGCGCTCGGCGCCGGGCAGGCAATTCCGGATGCAGCGGGAGTGGTTGAGCCTGTCGAACTCGGGGTGGTCGAGCCGCCACAAGCCGTAGCCAGTAGGGCGACGCCGATGCTAAGCGCTGTCAGCTTAGCGACTCGCGGCGCCGCCTGGGGGAGTGAAATCATTGAGAGTCTCCTCGATCGAAAGGTGCGAACGGCCTTTGATGCGAATTACCAGGTGTTCCTGATTTAGATTCAAGCTAGTGCAATTTCCCGGCGAACATAAGTGACTATGGTCACATCCTTATAACAGTCGTTGCATATGGGAAACCACGGCGAAAGGCGGAGACACGCGGGAAGAGCCGGCCGGAGAAGGGGCAGCTTGACGTACTGCGCGGCGGCTAAAGGCCAGGCGTTTTCGGAGGACGACTGCGCGAAAAGTACCCCAGGTGGGACTCGAACCCACAACACGCGGATTTTAAGTCCGCTGCCTCTGCCAATTGGGCTACTGGGGCGCCCGGTCAATGGTATCCCGTCAGAGCCGCTCGAAGGGCCCGGCGTACCGAAACGTGCCGTGGATGCCTCCCGGCCAGACAGCGAGCGGGAGCAGTTGGAAGAGGTCCCCCCACTCGGCCTGCGGCGGTTCGATACCCAGGGAAACCGAGGGCACGAACCCGAAACGGGAGTAGTATTCCGGGCCACCGAGCAGGGCGATGCCCCGTTCCCCCGCGGCGTTCGCCCGCACGACCGTTTCCTGCATCAGGGCGGAGCCGATGCCGTGCCGCTGCAGCCGCGGCACGACGCTGATGGGAC